>CAWEPY010000008.1:0-61054 GCA_963811075.1 uncultured delta proteobacterium | reverse complement strand
CGTCAAATCTGCTTGTAAAAGATTTTTTCGACACCTTTTCATCCTATGGATTCACTGTCATACCTCTTTTTGTTTTGATGGGACAGGTAGCTTCAAATTCCAATATAGCAAAACGACTGTACATGGCTACTCACAAATTTGTGGGGCATATTCCAGGTGGTATAGCCATGACTACTGTAGTGGGGGCCACATTATTCAAGGCAATGTGTGGGTCGACGCTGGCGACTGCGGCCACGTTCGCCGGAATCGCCATCCCGGAAATGGACCGTTATGGATACGACAAGAAGTTGTCTACTGGGGTTGTCGCATCAGTGGGAACATTAGGAATGCTTATCCCCCCCAGTATTGTTCTCATAATCTATTCTATGATCGTTGAAGAATCCATTGGCAAGATGTTCCTGGCAGGCATCATCCCTGGTCTTCTCATTTCAACCTTTTTCATGTTCGTGATTTACGGATGGGTCACTCTAAAACCCGAGATTGCTCCCAGGGCGGAAAGAGTGGGCTGGGGCGAGAGAGTCAAGGCTTTACCTGAGTTCATGTGGGTGGCGATCATATTTATTGTTGTTATTGGGGGGATTATGTGGGGCTGGTTCTCGCCTACCGAGGCCGGAAGTATGGGGACTTTTGCCGTTTTGGCTCTTGCGGCTGCGAGACGGGAGCTAACGTTGAGGGGGTTTCTCAAATCTATTGATGAATCATTGCGAACGGCGTGTATGGTTCTTATGCTTATTGCCGGTTTTACGGTCCTCGGCCATTTCTTGGCGGTAACCGAAATACCTTTTGTTACGGCTGATTGGATCACAAGTCTTCCCTTTCATCCTTCCTTTATTATGGTAATTATTATAGCCGTCTACCTTATAGGCGGTTCGTTTATAGATGATCTTGCGTTTATGATTCTTGCCACTCCCATCTTTTTTCCGGCGGTCGTAAAACTTGGCTACGATCCAATGTGGTTCGGAATCATGATTGCCATAACCGTAATGATCGGTGTCATTATTCCGCCTGTGGCTATTTGTGTGTTTGTGGTAAAAAGTATCACAGGAGTTCCTATGGGCATTATATACAGAGGCTGTTTGCCTTTCCTGCTGAGCTTGCTAGGATGCGCCATTCTGTTATTCCTTTTTCCACAAATCGTTGTTTTTCTTCCGAATCTGTTGATGGGAAATTGACACAAAGACTGATACGTTAATCCTGACTTCCAATATGATCCTGCGCACCCAGTACGAGTAGGCGATCATTCTGGCGAATCAAACCACCGAATTTTGAGAGGACCAAATGGAGAACCTGGAACGTTACGGTTTCAATGAAGAAGAAAAAATGCTGAGGCGGACGGTACAAAGATTAGCCAAGGAGAAGGTTGCCCCAGGGGCTTCAAAGAGAGATATTGATGGGGAATTCGCATACGAGATGGTGGAACTGATGAAGGAAAACGGCTTATTGGGAATTGACTTTCCTTCTGAATACGGAGGCATGGAAGCAGGGCTTATTTCGCTGTGCATTGTAATAGAAGAGTTTGCTAAGGTGGACGCCGCCACCGCAATGATTCCCTCCACTCAGGAATTGGGGGGCCTACCCATTATCCTTGCAGGAAATCATGAGCAGAAGGTAAAATATCTCGAGCCTCTCTCGACAGGAGAAAAGTTAGCGGCGTTTGCCCTAACGGAAGCAAGAGGTGGGTCCGATGTGGCGGCATTGAAGACAAGGGCGGTGCGCAAGGGTGACAAATACATATTGAATGGCTCGAAAATGTTTATTACCAATGGTGGCGTTGCCGATATTCTGACTGTTTACGCCGTCACCAACCCGGAGGCAAAGTCCCATAAAGCCGCAAGTGTTTTTATTGTTGAAAAAGGATGTCCTGGGTTTTCTGTAGGTAAAAAGGAAAACAAGATGGGAATCCGATCTTCCGACACTCGAGAACTTGTTTTTGATAACGTCGAAATTCCCGTTGAAAACAGATTGGGAGAAGAAGGAGACGGTTTCCACATCATGATGAAGACCCTGGATTTCACCAGACCGGCTGTCGCCGCTCAGGCCATTGGCATAGCTGAAGGAGCGTTTGAATACGCCACTCAATACGCAAAGGAAAGGGAGTCATTCGGGAAGCCTATTATTAAACATCAAGCGATAGCGGTTAAACTGGCGGACATGGCGATGAAAATAGCCGCCGGCAGACAGCTCCTTTATAAGACTTGCGATCTGTTACAGGCTCACGCGAAAAAAGATCTCTCTAGACTTAGTCCCGAGATAATAAGATATTCTTCAATGTCAAAAGCGTTTCTGTTCGGATGTCGCGATGTGGACAACAACAGAGGCCGTGCAAATACTCGGGGGATATGGATACATGAGTGAATATCCGGTGGAGCGATTTATGCGGGACGCAAAAATAACCCAAATCTATGAGGGCGCAAACGAAATTCAGAGATTATTAATTACTTCGACTCTTTAATCACACGCTCCAACCGGAAACTTTTTGGAGGCTACAATTATGAAACATCATATCAATTTCAAAGTAAACGGGGATGAATATTCGCTGTCAGTTGATCCATGGCGCACACTGAATGAAGTCATCCGCGAAGATCTCAATCTTACAGGGACCAAGCTGGGTTGCGGAACCGGCGACTGTGGGGCCTGCACAGTTCTACTGGACGGCAGGTCCATCAGTTCCTGCCTTACACTGGCGGTTTCGGTGAATGGCAAGAGCGTCATGACGGTTGAAGGTCTTGCCCCCTCCGGCGAAGAGCTTCACCCTATTCAGGAGGCGCTCATTCAGACAGGCGGGATCCAGTGCGGTTTTTGCACCGCAGGTATGGAAATGTCGGCGTTGAATCTTCTAAATCAGACACTTTCACCTAGCGAGACGGAAATTAAGTCCGCCTTATCGGGTAATCTTTGTAGATGCACTGGGTACAATCAGATAGTGGAAGCCATATCTTTGGCTGCGGACAAGATGAGGGATAATGCCGCTGAGAAGGAAGAACAATGAGATTGCCAAAGTTTGAATTTTTTGAGCCGGAGACCCTTGAGGAGGCATTGCGCCTGCTTGCGGAATGGCGAGAAAGGGCCTGCGTTTCTGGCGGGAGGAACGGACGTCCTGGTTAAAATGCGAAACGGTCGATTAAAACCTGGCGCAGTTATCGCGTTGGAAAGAATTTCCAGTTTGAATGGAATAGGTTTCGACTTAAGCAAGGGTCTCACGATTGGCGCTGGAGCCAAACTTTCTGATGTGGCTTCCCACCCCGATATATTGCGGTATTATCCCGCAATTGCCCGAGCCGCTCGGGTGATGGCTAACGTTCAGGTCCGTAACATGGGAACGATTGGCGGGAATCTTTGCAACGCGGCTCCCTCCGCTGAGAACGCCCCACCACTTATGGCGCTCGGGGCTGTGATAACGGCTGCAAGTTTGAAAGAAGAGAGACGCATAGCCCTGGACGATTTCTTCAGGGGGCCGGGACTCACCGCAATGAATCCTGAAGAGATAATGACCTCTATCTTCGTCCCCACGCCTCCCGCAAAGTCGGGCGCATCCTATCAAAGGATATCCGCTCGATGTGGAGTAGATATAGCGGCAGTCTCCGTTGGGGCCATGATAATCATTGAAGACACTGTCTGTAGAGAAGTCCGCATCGCTCTGGGCGCAGTAGCGCCTGTTCCCATGAGAGCCTTGAGCGCTGAGGCTTTTCTAAAGGAAAAGGTTTGGAGTCAGGAATTTCTAAGAGAGGCGGCTCGCATCTCGGCAGATGAATCCAGACCTATCTCCGATGTGAGGGCAAGCTTGGAATTCAGGAAACAGATGGTGGCTGGACTGACGCAGAGGGCTGTAGAAGAGGCTTACGGTCGCGCGATAAAGCGTTAACTCCGACACAAAGGAATGAGAATGGAATCAAGATTTAAAATTGTGGGACAGGACGTGCCTAGAACGGACGCCGAGGTTAAAGCCAGAGGAAAGGCCCTTTATACTGACGACATGAAACTGCCGGGAATGCTTCATGGGCAAATCTTACGGAGTCCCCTGGCTCACGCTCGAATCAAGCATATAGACACCAGCAAGGCTTTGGGACTTCCGGGCGTCAAAGCCGTCATCACGGGAGAGGATACCCCAAAAATCAAATATGGAAACTGGAGGCTTTTCCCAGATACTCAGGACGAATACCCTCTGGCGGTTGACAAGGTAAGATTTATCGGGGACGAGGTCGCGGCCGTCGCGGCAATTGACAGGGACACTGCGGAAGAAGCGCTGGAACTCATCGAAGTCGAATACGAAGAATTGCCGGCTGTGTTCGATGTTGATTCGTCTATTAAACCCGGCGCTCCCGTAATTCACGATTACTGCCCGACCAATATTAGCGTGAATCGAAAAATCAAATACGGTGACGTTGAAAAAGGATTTGCAGAATCTGATTACGTCAGAGAAGACGTTTTCAACACACACTCGGTCAGTCATGCCTACCTTGAACCGTGTTCGGCCCTCGCCCAGGTTGATCTGGATGGTAGGATCACGCTTTGGACGTCAACGCAAGTCCCGTACATTGTTCAGTGCTTGCTCGCTTCCACTCTGAACATGAGAGAAAACGACATCAGGGTCATCAAACCTTTCGTCGGGGGCGGGTTTGGCGGAAAGATGGAGCTGCGAGCATGGGAATTTTGCGCGGCGTTTTTGGCCAGACAGACCGGTTGTCCCGTAAAATTTACACTTACCAGAGAAGAAGAGTTCATCACCGGTAGACGTCGGCATCCTATGAAGATTTACTCAAAGGTAGGATTCAGGAAGGATGGAACACTGGTCGCCAAAGACCTGAAAATCCAGCTCGACGGTGGAGCCTACAATGCAATGGGGCCCACGGCCACCTTTCTGTGCGGCAATTTTGGCGCCATGCTTTACCGCTATCCAAACTACAGGTTTAATGGAGAACATATATATACCAACAAACCCCCGGCAAGCGCCATGAGAGGTTTTGGCGCTCCACAATCACTATACGCCACAGAAATTCAGATGAATATGGCGGCGGAAGAGTTAGGAATAGACCCCATAGATTTGAGGCTAAAGAACGCTCAGGTTAGCGGAGACGAAATTCCGGATGTGGCCACAATCTCAAGTTCCGGGTTCATCGATTGTATCAAGGCCGTGGCTGAAATGAGCGACTGGAAGGAAAAACGTAAAAGCCTTCCAGCGGGGAGAGGTATTGGAATAGGCTGTTACAGTTTCATATCAGGCGGCGTCTTTAACTGGTTCAACACTCAATATCCGTTTTCCGCCGCCGAAGTTCGTGTGTTCTCTGACGGCACAGCGCATCTTCTTACAATGGCTTCAGATATAGGACAGGGGTCTGATACCGTCCTGAAACAGATCCTGGCTGAAGAACTGGGCCTGAAGATGGGGGACATACGTATGACATCCGCGGACACATCTATGACTCCGCAGGCTGACCTGGGATCATGGGGCAGCAGGGTGACCCTTATGGCGGGCAATGCAGTGATAGACGCCGCCAAAAAGATAAAAGAACCGCTATTTGGAGCTGTGTCCGCTCGTTTCAATCTAAACGTCATTCACGATATTGAATGCGTAAACGGCCGCGTGCAATCAAAATCCAGGCCGGATTATGGTCTGACCTTTGGAGAGGCCGTAGCCATGGTTCAAAAGGCGAACAGAGGAGAGCCTTTAGTGGCGCGTGGTTCATACACCCCTCGGGGGAAAGGCCTGGTGACTCCGGCTTTCGGTTTTGGGGCCCAAGTGGCGGAAGTGTACGTGGACAAGGAGACCGGCCTCGTAGAAGTCAAACACATGTGGACTGCTCATGATTGCGGAACGGTTATAAACCCGAGGAGTGTCGAGGGACAGCTTGCTGGGTCCATTCAAATGGGACTTGGATATGCCCTTTCCGAACAATTTGTAATGGATGGCGGTAAAACTCTGAACACAAATTTTGTCGATTACAAAATGCCGACAGCGTCAGACATGCCTCCCAGTGAACTGTTCCATGTTGAAACCTATGAACCGGAGGGTCCCATGGGCGCAAAAGAGGCTGGAGAGGGCCTGGCGTCTCCCACGGCCCCTGCTATATCTGATGCGGTTTACCATGCAACCGGATATCGTTGCATGGACTTGCCGATAACCCCTGAAAAGATCTTGCGGAACATCAAGAAAAACAAATAGCGACTTAAAAAAAGCATCCAGAGTATGGCCCACCCGAAATCACTTCTTGAACCGCTGAGAACAGAGAAAGCCCGCAACAAATAATCTTGCGGGCTTTCTCCCAAAAGGGGCAGAGGTCGACGACTCAATCACTACACGCGGTACAAAACCTTGCGTGTGCTCTGAAACCATGCATTTTAATTACAACTAAAATAGAGCGATTTGTTTTAAGTAGCGACTCAGTCCCAGAGGCGCAGGAGCTTGAAGCTTGTTTCTCTATCAACTCTGACGCGCGCAAGTGACCCATCAGTTTTCACATCCCAAAAACTAAGTCCATCGCCTGTCTCATGCATAACAAAGGTCTTGGGCTCCAGACCTGTGACTCGACATTCAATGTCGGTCAACTTTCGAATGCCGGGAAATCCTACTTCTGGTCTGCCAACTCTCATAATGTTAGCTCCTCTCGGAGATATCATGTTTTCCATCTACACTAACAATATACCATAATGATTAGTATCGCTTCAATTAGAAAAATTTAAAAACCGTCCGATTTTTAGAAAAAGATTGTCTACGAAATTATGAAAACACAGCGACCGCGGACTATTTAGATTTTACCTTTTGTGATATTTTTACCATCTTATGGAAGAGGAGGCTTTGACATGTCTGTTATAGGGGATTTTCTCAGGTCTATCGCTGGTATTTCAGAGACAAAGGTCTTGGATCCGGAACATTGGCAATTAGATGCGAATGTGGTCACGATAAAAATTGATCGGGTCCCGGCATTGCAGCGACACGGAGGGGCGGTTTGTCTCAAAGGTAACGGACTGAAAGACCCCGTTCTGGTGGTTTGCGACAACGAAGGAGTTTACCGCAGCTTTTCAAATAAATGTACACACTTCGGACGGAAATTGGATCCTGTTGTGGGGAAACCTGTCCTACGCTGTTGCAGTGTAAATCACTCCACGTTCGATTATCTGGGCAATAACCTTTCGGGACCCGCAAAGAAACCGATAAGGGTCTATCTAACTGAGTTGAAGGACGGTGAGTTGGTGATCGTCACCTGATTTCCACACAACCCGAAAAGAAACCAGAAGAAAGACCACTCACAACCGATTCTTCAAAACCTTGAGTGAACTCAAGCAGAGACTGTTCAGAAGATTCAACCAATTTCAGGGAAATCCTGCGTCGTTGAGAAGCGTGCTTGAATCTTTCGCTTAGGACCCAGTCCCCCACCTGTGATCTCATCGAATCCTTCGATCCCTGTCGGGCATTTCGTAAGCATCGTCATCCGCCCTCGTCCTCCTCGTTTCTTGGATGACCCGCAACCTATGACATTAAAATGGGCCATATCAACTTATAATGGCGCCTATCGCCACAACCTTCAGGTTCACCGGCAAGACGTATTTTGTTAAACAATTCCAAAATAAATTTCTATAATTACACGTGTTGTTAAAATATCAAAGCCTGTTTGGTTTACTATTCATGTTGGGAACTTTGTCAGAGCAAGCCCTTTTATATCAAAATATGTAAGTCGAAAGCTAAGCTAATTCTAATTGACCGAAAATAAGTTAGCAATATAATAGTGAAACTCACTTAAGATAGTTGTACTTACATTGTGGACTTGCCAGAATACTATGACTCTAATAAGATACCTAATCTGTAGCCAATCCTGGAGCAGTAATCAACCGAAAAAAACAGGAGTTTGTAATGTCAGCTCAATCCGCCGCATCAGCGGCAAATGCTTCGGAAGCCCTTTTCGGCGATCTAAAGAATAACTGGGTGTGGCTCTTTTGTCTTGGAGTCTTTTTTGTCATCTTGGGTGTCGTAGGTCTGGGAAGACTTTTTACCCTTTCGATGGCCGGCACACTATTCTTCGGAATACTTATCATCATCGGAGGCGTGGCGCAGTTGATCGAAGCGCTTAAATGCAGGGGATGGAAAGGAGTTGCTTACCACGTTCTGATTGCGGCGCTGTATGTGGTCGGAGGCGTCTTTGTCATTCAGGACCCCTTTGCGGCTAAGATGCTTCTGACCTGGATTTTGGGGGTGGTGCTAGTATTCGTGGGCATCGTCCGCGGCGCCATGGCCATCCAGATGCGGGCTACGGGAGGCTGGTTTGTTCCAATGCTTGGAGCCGTCATCTCAATCCTTTTGGGAGGAATGATTCTGGCCCAGTGGCCACTGTCCGGTCTCTTCGTCATCGGCCTGTTCATCGCCGTAGAACTTATCACAAACGGATGGTCTTACATCTTCATTGCGCTCGCCGCCAGGAAAGCAAACAAGACGGTTACGGCATAGAAACTTTGTCGGGGATGATCTTCTTGGGGGAAGGTTTTCCCTGTCCCCCTCTTGTGAAAGTGCGTTTTTCCAATTCTGACTTCAACTTCCGCTGCGCCCTGTGTAAATTAAATTTGCGCATGTTTATAGTTGGCGCCGTGGGTTGAGCCACAATTAGAAAATATCTTTCAGTACATCATACCGCCAACGTAAACTCCAGCTCCCACAAAAAGATCAGTGTTCGGGACTCGGTAGATATATGTGATTTTCTTGGACGGCCACTTTTGACCGGGTCTGGGCCACATGTACTCTACCCATCCGTGGCCGACCGTCTTGGCCAGATTTACAAAACTGACAAACAGCGCCTTGTCCGTGGGATCGGTTAAAAGCAGACAGTGGGGAAGTTTTGTCAATTCCGGCTGCATGGGGTGAGCTAACATTTTGCCTTCGAGGTTCATCAAAAAAACATAACTGTCTTTCCATACGAAAGGGCCTTTGGGATCATTGATCTGCTTGATGGCCTCATCCAGCCCTTTAGCCGTGATCAGGGCCGCCGCCTCATGAGATTTAACGACGCACTCCTCTTTTGTCGCTGCTTGCTGAGCGCCAACGACCGCCGCAAAACACAGAATTACCGTTATGATAGCTGTTATGTAAAATTTTCGTCATCTTGTCCTCCTTCAGTCATCAACCTGATTCAAGATCTCTCCGAAATCCTCATCTTGAACACTTATGATCATCACTTTATCCAGGGTTTTCCTACCGGGAGTATGTCTCTACCAAATACCTGCAAGAAAATGACATGAGCCATCATATACCATGCGGAAAGGGCGCATAGCATTAGTTCGTATCCGGCGATCTTGGTCATCTCCGGAAAGCCGAAATGCGCCAAGTCCAAAAGTATAAAACCTATCAGAAGAAGCGTGAATGTCGTGGCCATGGCGGAATGAATTCGCATCGACGGTATCCACATGATAAACGTGTAGAGCGTCCACCCGACAAGAAACCAACCAACGTCAGTGGTGCCTGAATGATAAATATTGAAGAAATTCAGCATGAAGATTATGCCTAGAGCGATCCAGAAAGACCCGTAGGCCACGAATGCGCTGTACCCGAAATTGTTACCGCATTTGAATTCCTGGAAACCAGCTACCATTTGAGCCAACCCACCAAAAATAAACGCGAGCGCCACAACCGGGCCAACCCCACACCAGCCAACATTGTGAAACTGAAGAACCATCGTGGTGAGTCCAAAGCCGGCCAGACCTACTACTCCAGGGTTGCCGGTGGGTGTTTCAGCGTTAGACATAAGAAACCTCCTCGGAGTAAACGGATGACAATGAAGTATTGAATTTTCCTAAAATATTATCACTCTGTAAATCGTAAGTATACATTATTTACGCAGGAGCTTTCAGGCATAATTGTCATCGGGGTCCGGCTCGATTTGAGGCTTTTATTCTCCGGCGCCGTATGACTGAAGAATATCGACAACTTCAGCGTGGCCTTTAGATCTGGCTATTGCCAGGGAAGTCTTGCCGAATTTTTCCCTGGCGTTGATTTCCGCTCCATTTTGAGCAAGCAGTTTAACAATACCCGTTTTACCTTCATGAGAGGCGATCATTAGCGCCGTCCCCCCTGCCTTGTCCGTAGCGTTAACATCTGCGCCATGTTCTACGAGCAATCGGGCTACCGGCTCAAATCCTTCAACAGTGGCATGCATTAACGGCGTGAATCCGGTGTTGTCAACGGCGTTAGGGTTTGCTTTGTTTGCAAGGAGCGCTTTAACAGCCTCAATTTTCCCGACACGACTTGCCCGAGTCAATTCTGTGAACCCGTTGGGGTCCTTTTCATCCAATTTGGCGCCATACCGAACAAGGAGAGCAATGGCATCGGAGTTGCCTTCATCTGCGGCCTTGGAGATTGGATTCATTCCGGATTGGTCTCTAATATTAGGGTCCGCCTTTGCCGCAAGTAGAATTTCGATAATATCCAAACGCCCCTGAGACACTGCGTCCATTAAGGCCGTTACACCCTTATCGCAGTGATCATTTACATCCGCCCCGTGTTCCAGGAGCAATCTGGTCATTTCCTTGTCGCCCTTGCTGGCTGCCACCATGAGAGCGGTCGTGCCGTTTTCGGCTCGTATGTTGACATCGCATCCTTGCTGGAGAAGACGCTTGGTCTCTTGATGGTTTCCTTCCATGACGGCCTTTATGACAACCCGGTCCTTGTTCATGTAATTTGACAATAAGACGCTGCCGGCTAAGGCCATAAATCCCAATATAGCCAGCATCAACATTCTTTTTGACATGGAGAAGACTCCGCTAAATCAATCTTCGTAGGCTGAAGTACGCAACTAACTCAAGCAAGAAACAATTGAACAGGTTGACCTGATCCAAAACTTTTTGATTATATCATTCACACAATCCAACAAAAGCCTAGAAAAGAAACGATCGCAAAAATGAATTTAAAATCGACCTTAAAATATGATATCAAAAGACCTCGGAAAAAACCACTAATTAACTAGGTTAGATTTTTTCCAACATGGTGGTTATGACGAACCAGGTGGGCAATCCGAAGTAAACGTTCATAGTTCAGAGCCATATTGACTCCGGCTTCCTGATTAATTTTACCGGAATCCGATTTCATAATATAGGAAATCGAACACCTATATTAGCTAACTGGAGGTTGGACCGTATGGAACAAACTGGACACAGGCTTGCAACAAGCCTGGCACACCCTGTCAGCCGAAGAAACAGCTCGGAGATTTGGCGTTGATCTCGACACGGGCCTTAGTAATAAAGAAGCTGCTCGCCGACTTGCGGAATCCGGTTACAACGAGCTTCAGGAAGCCCCTCGTCCTCCCTTCTGGCGTCTATTGTTAGGGCAATTTGAGAATTTCGTGGTCATGATGCTGATAGTCGCAAGTCTTGTCTCCTCATTTTTGGGAGATTACCTCGAGGCTTCGGTCATAATGGCGATAGTAATACTCAATGCAATCATTGGAGTCATCCAGGAATCGAAGGCAGAGGAGGCTCTGGCTGCGCTGAAAAAAATGACGGCTCCCAACTCTAACGTGGTCCGTGACGGCGCGAGGGTCACTATTCCCAGCCGGGAGCTCGTGCCTGGCGATGTTGTGATCATGGAGGCAGGCAATTATGTGCCTGCGGATCTGCGTCTCATTGAAACAGTTAATCTGCGGATAGAAGAGGCGGCGCTCACCGGCGAATCCGTCCCCGTAGATAAACGAGCGGATGTTGTTCTGGAAAAGGATATCCCCCTTGGAGATCGCCGAAATGCGGCCTTCATGGGGACTCTTATTTCGTACGGACGTGGCCGTGGAATAGTAGTGGCCACAGGAATGCAAACACAGATGGGTATGATCGCCGAGATGCTTAGTTCGCTGGAAGCAGAGCCCACACCGTTGCAGCAGAGGCTTGATCAACTCGGCAAACAACTCGGATACGCCTGCATGGTGATCTGTTCGCTGGTATTCTTAGTGGCGGTCTTGAATCAGACCAACCTCGGGCTTATCACTGGACCGGACGGAGGACTTCTCGTCTACCTGAGTAAATACTCCAGTGTATTGTCAGAGCTTTTTATCATTGCCGTCAGTCTCGCAATCGCGGCCGTACCCGAAGGTCTTCCTGCTGTGGTGACTATAACTCTCGCTTTGGGAATGAGAGAGATGGTTAGAAGGCACGCTCTGATGCGAAGGTTGGCCGCCGTCGAGACCTTGGGATCGGTCAGCGTCATCTGCTCAGACAAAACTGGCACACTCACCCAAAATCAGATGACCGCTGTCCGCTTATGGAGTGATGAACATCAGTTTGAAATCACAGGAGAAGGATATGAACCAAGCGGCCAATTCCGCCTTGAAGGCAAAATGATAGATTTGGCGCAATATCCCGGGGCCTTGTCAACCCTTTATTCAGGGGCCCTTGCCACAGACGCATATCTTGAGCTTTCCGACAAGAAAGAAGCTGCATCCTTCCGGATGGTTGGAGACCCTACTGAAGGCGCACTTGTAGTAGCCGCGGAAAAAGCTGGGGGCAGCAAGACAAAACTCGAGAGACTATATCCAAGAATACTTGAAATTCCTTTCGAGTCCGAGAGAAAATGTATGTCCACGATACACCATGTGGTCAAGGTTGATAACGCTCCATGCGCCCTTCCCTTCCTCAAGGACACTGTTCAGAACGAAAACATATACGTAACTGCTTGTAAGGGCGCCCCAGATGTCATCATGGGATTGTGCGCTCATTACCAGCGAATGACAGGAGAAACTGAACGCCTGACTGATGAGCATCTCGAACGTATTGCGAATGCCAACAGACAGATGGCTCGCCAGGCGCTTCGTGTCATCGCTGTTTCATACCGGGTCTCAGATTCCGCCCCTGACGTGAGTATTCCTGCCGAAGTGGAGAGCAACCTTGTATTCTTGGGCCTGGTCGGCATCATAGATCCGGCGCGGCCCGAGGTTCTTCCGGCTATTGCCTCGGCGCGCGAGGCCGGGATACGAACTATCATGATTACTGGTGACTACCCCGATACTGCCGCAGCGATAGGAAAAGATATAGGTCTTGTCCAAAACAACACTCAAGTCCTTAACGGCCAAGCGCTTGATCGTCTGGACAAACTCAAGCTGATCGAGGCTCTTGGCGTGACGGATATTTTCGCTCGCGTCAATCCCGAACACAAAGTGCGAATCGTGGATGGTCTAAAACAACGCGGCGAGGTCGTGGCCATGACCGGGGACGGCGTGAACGACGCTCCCGCTCTCAAGCGAGCGGATATTGGGATCGCCATGGGTATTACCGGCTCTGACGTAGCCAAGGAAACCGCGGATATGGTGCTTACGGATGACAACTATGTCAGCATCGTAGCTGCTGTGGAACAGGGTCGTATCATTTACGCCAACATCAGGAGGTTTGTTTTTTTCCTTCTGTCGTCAAATGTGGCGGAGATCATGATCATATTTCTGCCTACCCTGTTTGGTTTTCCTAGCCCTCTAAGCGCTATTCAGCTTCTATGGCTTAACCTGGTGACTGACGGAGCCCCGGCGCTAGCCTTGGCCAAGGAAAAGGGAGAGCCTGACGTGATGCGGCATCCGCCTCGGCCCAAAACCGAACCGATCATTCATGGTCCTATGCGTACAGGCATACTGATTCAGACCTTTGCCCAAAGTGGGGCAACACTCACAGCTTTCTTGTTGGGTCTGATTTGGCATTTACAGTCGTCTGGCGCTATTCCATCCGGAGCCAATCCTCTTTTCTTTCTTTTCAAATACAACTGGAGTGGTGTTGAGGTTGCTACGGCCGAAACCATGGCTTTTGTCACTCTGTCCATGTGCGAATTGTTCCGTGCTTTTACCGTTCGCTCGGACCGTCTCTCTGTCTTTCAGATAGGTTTGTTTTCCAATCGCTACATGGTGGTGGCCGTATTGGTCTCTATGGCGCTTCTTTTAGTAACCGTTGTTGCGCCATTTCTGAATCCTATTTTTAACACACGCCCTCTCGGCTTGACGGAATGGAGCGTGGTCCTGGGCTTGGCCTTAATACCTGCTGTTAGTAGAAGAGATAACCAAGTGGGTTCAGCGGTCAAGATGAATTGGATTTTCTTTCGATGGTTTGACCGACATTTTGTCATACCAAAATGTAATACTATTGCCTACATAAATGTAGCATTAAAAATTCAAGACTCAATTTAGCAGTGACTTGACGCTATCCTGTTAGCGTCGACGCCTCTCAAATAATACCGTCTTAACTTTGGTCATATCAACTATTTGAACTCTATTGACTTGTTTATGACATGGATATGGCACATTTCTTGATAGACCTTAATCAACATTAAAGGCGACATCTATTAGGATGCGCTCGGACATGAATTATTGATTGCGTCGTAAATTAATACGGATTGCGACGCTTGATCCTGAATCTTTAGGGAGGAATCACAATTATGGCTGAACGACAAACCCTTATCGAATTTATATCAAAGGTTGCGGATCATGATCTATCGACTCTATTTCAGGTTTTAGATGTGGCTCATCAGAATCTCATTTACGAGTCTACAGATGAACATATGCTGATGGATCAGTTCATGACGAGCCTGTGGATCGCAAGCAGATCAAATTCAATCTAACTCACTCTATTTGTGACGGCCTATCCAGCGTCAGGATAATGGCCGCTTACTATGAAAGCCTAAACCACAGAACGGTTCGCAGTGTACAGAATTTTATGTCCCCCTAACACAATTGTCACTTTCCTAAGAATTAAGGGACTAAGTTTCCACGCTATAATATAGTAGCGAGTGTCGGATTCCAAACAGCCATTTTTTGCATTGGAAAAGGAGTCCTGATAATGAAAGTTCTCGCCATTCTGGGTAGCCCACGGGCAAAGAGTAATAGTACCGCTTTGGCCAGAAAAATTATGGAACGTGCCGGTGAATTAGGCGCGGAAACTCAGGAATTTGTTTTAAACAAACTTCAATACAAAGGATGTCAGGCATGTGAAACGTGCAAGACCAAGCTGGATCATTGTGTCCTCAAGGATGATCTGACGCAGGTTCTGGAAGCCATACACGAAGCCGATGGGGTCGTTCTGGCTACTCCAAACTACTTTGGGGAAGTTTCCGGTCAGTTTAAGTCTTTTTTCGACAGGACATATTCATTTTTGAGCGCCGATTTTTCCAGCAGGTTGACGTCAGGGAAATCATCCGTATTCATATTGGCCCAGGGTCAAACGAACCTCAACATGTACACAGATGTTTACTCAAGATACGAAGCCTGGTTGAAACGTTACGGATTTGCCAACAACTTTTTATTGAGGATGAATGGTCCGAGACCAGCCGGGTCAGTGGCGGAACGGCAGGACTTGGTAATCGAGGCGCAAGAGATCGCTGAGAAAATGATTTCAGGCTCTCCCAAGACTGATGATTTTGAAGTTCACACTCCATAAAAAGTTTGACCCGTCGGGTAACGGGCCAAAGGAAGGATTAGGTTTGGTTTGTCGCTGGCAAGGAAACAACCATTTTATTAATATGTTGTCAAGCTTTTTTATAATTTAAATTATCTATTTTTATATTATACGGCATGTGATAACGTCATATTATTGATTTAACTTATATATTTAATAGCTATTTATTTGTGAATATATCAGACAAGGACCTTAGGCAGGTTGAATAGCTAAATAGCAACTTTCATTTGGAATCAAAAATCCGAACCAGGCTGTTTACAATGTCTACGAGGACGTGATGGTGTTGGGCTTGTAACAATAAAAAACAGGAGCTTGCCGAAGCAAGCCCCTGTGTGATTATCTTAATGATCTATTTTTCTCGCGAAGGTTCTACCAGCGAGAACCGCCGCCTCTGTCATCTCTACGGCCACCGCCGCCGGAGGCTTTAGGCTTTGCTTCGTTTATCTTTAGGGCTCGTCCACCCAGTTCCCTGGAATCCAGTTCCTTGACTGCTCGCAAACCCTCTTCACGGTCCTGCATCTCAACAAAACCAAAACCGCGAGATCTACCAGTAAACTGGTCAGAAATGATCTTGACGGTATCCACTGCGCCATACTCTCCGAACAGAGTCCTCAGTTCTCCTTCGCTAGCATCGAAGGAAAGATTACCAACATAAATGTTAAAACTCATTTTGTAGCTCCTTTTGCAAAAACGCGCGACACAACTATGTGAAAACGCATGTAGGTTGATAAATAACGGGGCTTTTGTGATCGGGGATAAATCGACTGGATAATTCGGAACTATCCACGGCACGGGTACCACGTTCTACGATCTTAATTCTCGCATAACACCCGTGACCATCTATGATAGGACAACTGGAGCAATACAAGTTAAGCTTCAGATGTAGAATACATCATCGGTGACAGATAAGCAATATAAATATTGCATATTGAGCAACTGACTCCCAATACCTTGACAGAAGAACCCCTTATGAAGTTTATTGGGGAACCTTACCCCAACAGAGGGCTGAATCATGAACAAGCGGCTTGAGCTTAAAAGTCACTCTCATCTGTCCCTATCCGTTAGACCCTTTTAAAATGATAAAGAAGAAAAAGAAAAGACATTCTGTCACAGAAACAGAGGAGTTCAAGGAATTAGCGAAAGAACTCAGGAAACAAGTCCCAGACAAAAAGAAACGTTTACAAGAAATGCTTGACGAAATAATTGAATCCAAAACAGATAATACTAAAGAGTGACCACAAATATTTGTAGTAATGAACAGAACCATGCTTTTGGATTTCTGCGTTCGTGGGATTCGAATTTGAAAATGTTTCAACATAAAGTTTTTTGTTTTTTTAGTATTGTGGATAGTCATGGTTGGAATGAATTTGAGTTCCGCGCAGTTGGAACAGGGGTCACATAATACTCCTAGACGTTTTAAGGGATCCCCTCTTTGCCGAGCGATAAGGCTAAACGATCCTGAGCGGAACCTTTAATCCCTTCGAAATGAAGATATTTGTGTAGTCTTTCCACATTTCGGTCGTAGTAAGACATTCTTCAACGATGGACATGAATTCGTCCAGATTACCAACCCTCCTGGCTAATTTCTTGTGCTGATCGACCTCGGCCATTACATCGAATCCCAGGCCAAACAGGAATCGAGCAAATTCCTTTGGATCCCGACCAAGTGAACTAAGCGCTGTAGGATGTAGTTCGAAGAAGACCTGATATCCTTTTGCAGAGTCGAGAGTGTTCTTCATACCTTGAAAGGCGTCCGGCTCGCAGCCCTCTACATCGATCTTGACAACCAGCGAGTCAATATCAGTGAGGCCCAATTCCGGTAAGAGAGCATCAAGGGTGATTCCGCGAACTTTATAGGATGAAGAGTGTTCCGGAAGTTTCGCATCGTCGACGATTGTAGTAGTCTTGCTCATGGCCGAAAAAGTGTCATGCGGGCAGAAGAGACACGCGGAATTGTGGTCATGAGTCACAGCCGCATTTATAAGGTGGATGTAGGGACTGAATCCATTGAACTCCGCTGACTTTTCCAGGCAGGAATATGTCTCGTTGTTCGGCTCAACGGCTATGATACTTCTTACTGACCCGTCACGGACCAAGGGGCAGGCTGAAAGTGAGTAAGCCCCGTAATTCGCCCCCATGTCTACTGCCAATGAACCCTTATTCTCTTTGAGGCATTCAAGGAACAGTGATATTTCGTATGATTCCCAGATCCACTCACCAGCGGTGGCGTGAACCAAAAACAACTCTGTTGCCGTCTTGTCATTCGGATTGAGAAACACCCTGACTCCATTTATTAATACGCTGTTATCTTTCAGTTTCATCAGGGAGCGAATCAATGGGGCCCCATAACGAAAGCGAAATCGCCATGGAAAGATTTTATTATAAAGGATTACCAATTGGTCAGTCAGGGAATGTTGCGCCACTATCGAGCTCCTCTTCATGTTTGATTGTGAAAGCGTATCCAATAGTCGTCTTTGTTAACCGGGGGGCCAAAGATCAACAGAATTTTCACTGCGGACCGTACCTAATGAACGAACATCCAAACCCTTATTAGTTTCTGTTGTTATATTAGGTGCCTGCCCCTATACCGCCATGATATTTGCCATATAATAAATGTAAGTCATAAAAAGTTTCACATTATCTTTGCCGGTTTTGACAAACATTTCCTTAATTTCGTCTTGTTCGTGAATAGGCGAGGACTTAATCGCCTCGATTACACGAGCAATGGGGATGCGGTTTTCTCCGCTAGGTCCGGCCACTGTCAGGATTTGCTCGGTATCGATGGCGTTCTCCTCCATAAACTTGTCCAGCCATTTGTTAAATGTCATGTGCGGCTCCTCCAGACGGCGGGATTTTAGCACGGCCACCGTTCACTTTTCACAAAAAAATCAAAAATTGACATATTTCTTGGAACGTGTGTCCCTGTTTGACATGGTTGTCCTTTAGGATCGACGCAATTGTGTTTTCCCCCTGACGCCTACAAATAGACGGCTAACTGGTATAATCTAGTGAATTTGTGTTCCAAAACATAATGGCTTCTGTTTAAGTTTTACTTTGACCCTCCCCCAACACCGTTCGAATAATTCCGAGCCCAGCAAAGAGTATTAACCAACCCCATCTGATCTATCGTGTTGCATTTGATGCTGAGCAACGACGGATTAACTACGAGTATCGCCAACGTTCGAGCACGCGAAATGGCCACATTGAAGCGGTTCTTGCTGTAAAGAAATTCGATGCGGCGAGGCAAATATTCGCCGCTGGAAGTGGTCATTGAGATGATCACGACCTCGGATTCCTGCCCCTGGAACTTGTCCACAGTGCCGACTCTCGCCTCTTTCGGCAAAACACGTTCTAGAAGATTTACCTGCATGTTGTACGGCGCTACAATCATTATGTTTTCTAGCGTCATACGGTGTTCGTTTCCGTCACGATCCCGGTAAGATTGTTGAATAAGACTTTCAAGGATTTCCTTGATCAGATCGGCTTCTTCGAGGCTTTTCTGTGAACAGCCATCATGTTCAATCGGAACAAAACTGACCCCGGACGGTTTGAGACAACTGTGGGCATTTGAATTCAGGAGAATGCGCTGATTCTGATTGCGCTTTTCAGGCTTTAATCTGGAATCATAAACCGCCTCTGAAATTAACCGACAAACATCCTCATGCATTCTCCAGGTAGTATCGAGAAACACGCCTCTGTCAGGCTTGATTGTGACCTCACCGTAAAGCAGATATTCCAGGGTTGATTCACCCGATCTTCCAGGATGGACACCCTGAATCGGTTGACCTAGCTGCATTTGATCGCCCAACAGGACAATGTTTTTCGTGGATACTCCAATTGCCACTAGATTCGCGAGCGAAACCTGGCCCGCTTCGTCGACAAACAGGTAATCCAGGTTCTGATCCATCCCGGCGAAAAGCCACGCTGTGCCCGCTACCAGATTGGCTTTAGACTCGTAGATTTCCTTGTTACTCGTAACATCCTCAATGAATTTGCCTTTGAACCAGGTGTTTTTGTTATCTGTGGATTTTTTAAGGCCATGGAATTGCAGTCCAATTGCTTCGGCTCGCGTTTCCACATGTTTCAGGAGATTGTTGATCGCCTTGTGACTGTTCGACGACACACCTACCCTGAAACCTATTCTGATCAATTCAGCTATTATATGAGATCCCGTGTAGGTCTTGCCCGTCCCCGGAGGGCCTTGAATGAACAGATAGCTGTCCTGTAGACCGGCCACAGCTTCAATAATTTCTTTGAGGTCACAGATTTCAGGATGAACGACCGGTTGACCCGCTGAATGGTTTTTTATCACCGGGGTGCCCCTGTTGAGAATGGCCTCAAGGGCTGCATAACGCTTGTCCCGACTAATTATGCTGTCCGCAAATTTGAATACGGCTTTGGTCAATGAACCGGTCCTGATCGGACCGCCTGTTGAGACAGAAAGTCTTTCCGGTAGTGTGGCCCCAGAATCAGATTCAACCTGGACGAGTCGTTCGTTTTCATCAATACGAACTATCTTGAATTCATTCTTGAAATCTCCGGTGTAAACACATTTGTCCCCTTCCCCAAGTTTGAATTCCTGTTCAGGGTATTGATAGACAACCCCTCCTGCGCTTGGGTCTATCTTTTTTCGCCCCTTGTCCAGAGTCATGCCACCGATACATTCCGGGTCGTCGATAAGATCTTCATCCGTCATTTCCATCCTTGAGAAGATTGCCCACCACGCCGGCTTTTCACATCGTCGATGGAAATCCAGAAGGTAGAAAACCAACTCTCGAAGAGAGACTTCTTCCGAATCAATCTTGGGGTCTTCAAGTAATGCGAGACGATATGACTCAAGTTTCGCTTCCAATGCAATCTGACGTTCGGATTTTGAGCGGGCTTTTTTATCATTGCCCTGCTGGGCCTGATTCATCCATGGCAAATCCTGCGGCCGCAAGGTAAGCAACCATTCCCTGAGCTGATAAGTGGAACGGCAATCCTCCTGGTTATATTTGGCTATGTCATCAAGAATCTTTTCATCCGCTGTTTGCAGCCAATTCTCGTAGGAGACGATGCTGGACATGGCGTTTTTTACATCAGCCTCACGCTTTTCGGCATAAAACGTTTCGATATTTTTTATTGAGTATTTTGGTTCAGAGACACGAATGCTTTCCCTCACTACCTTGTAAAGGTCAACCAGTTTGTGCTGTCGGAGCAGATCATCCACCTGGGTTTCTTTTGTCCCGTGTAAACACATGAGACGCTTGAGGGCGGATTCTTCATAGCTGGCGTAGTGGTAAATATGGGCGGACGGATATTTTCTTAACCGCTGAGCCACAAAATCCATGAACGCTTCGAAGGCTTTTCTTTCTTCAGTGCGACTGTGAGCCCAAAACTTCTGGAACTTCGGCTCATCGCCATCGCGATAATAGACGCCGAAAAGGTATTCAAGGCCGTTTAACTCAAGCGGATCGCCTTCCATGTCAAAGAAGAGATCGCCGGGGTCAGGTTTTGGTAAACGATAAAAGCCTCGTAACCCGTAGGGCTCGAGTGGAAGCAGTTCGAATTGATTTTTCCCGGTATTTCGTTTCTTGAGTTGTAACTCAGCCTGATGACGAAGCTTTACCAGGGTATCTGCAACCATGTTTTTTATTTTGACACGATCATCATGTTCTGCGAGTTGCGCCAAAGTGTTAATACCGTATGAACGTAATTTCTTTATCTGGATTTTCGTAATATTGGCGACCTGATTAAGGTGATCGTCTTGAAGCCACTTTTCTTCGCACAAGCCACGCCAACGGCACATACTACAGTGTTCATTGATTTCAGGATATGTGTCGGCATCGTGAATCATCCGGTCGAGCAAACGTTCTTTTAAGGTCTGGTAGTATTGTCTGAACTGGTCGAACCTGAAGTTGAGTTCGGTCTCATCGCCCAACACTACGCTCATCATCCGGGGCCGAACACCCTGTAATGTCGTCAGAAGGTCTGAATAAAAACTTAGCTGGATAATGAAATATGTCTCGGGTTTCCTGGCCAGCTTGGTATCCATAACCTCATAACTAAATGGGCCCAGATTTGAAGGAGAGTTGACCTTTCTCAGGAAATCGGGATGACCATAGAGGTTATTTCTTAGCAAGGTTCCCTGGAAGATTATGTCGGCCCCTGTCTTCATGGCTTCAAGCGTGGCCGAGGCCCTGTCCTGAGGGCTTCCTCGAATCTCAGATAAGTCTGCCAGTTTAATGCCACTTTCCGATAGTTTTTGCTGATAGGATTGTTCGTGTTCAAAACCTTTGTCCTGAAAAAGTTTTGCATCGTCGCCATCCGGCGTCTGGGGAAGTGGACTTGTAAGATTTATTTTGTCCAGAGAGGCCAGGTGTTCGCATTCAAGAAAATTGCAAAGATCCGTGGCGGAAAACAGGATGTTATTGTCGATGATTCTCATTTCATTAACTTACACTTTGTTCGGGCCTACGGACTCAAGACCCGGGGTGGGCTGAAATAGGCGCCGCAGTTGATCGCTTAGTCCAATTGAGGCAAACGGCGCAGGACCCTGTCGACTGATGGTTTGAAAATTAACCTGACTGATCGGTTCTTCGGCGCGACTCTCAGCGCAATAACCGCCAAATCGTGCAGGTCTTTCAACAGTCTTTCATACTGTATAATTCGTATGATGAAACGGTTCTTTTCCCTTTTAAGTAGATTACAAGCATGTCAGCGATTTTCTACTTGGGCAATATTGAAATTTCATGAACTTCAGTTTTTAGCTCGGAAGATTCCCACGGTCTTTTTAACTGCATTTCTATTTTAGTGTTTCCCTGTTTCAATGGAACGAATACGAAGACTTGTTTGCCGGGCGCTCCCATGAGTGTGGACTCCGGCTTTTCATACCAGGATTTCTCGAGTTTGAGAAAACCCTCATCAAACCGGGCGGACCAGCTATATCCGGTGCTCCCAATTGAAGCCGCCAGCACTATGCGGAAGGGTTGCTTTAATATTGCCCTGATTTCATGCTCTGCGGCGTAACTGCTTTGCCAGGGAATCAAAGCCAGAACAATAAAGAGAAACAGGCTTGCCAATGTCCGGGCGCCTTTAATCAAGAATATCCGTGTCATGCCGCTCCCAAAAATGTATTGTAGAAATTACGACATTTCTCTCCATAAAATGTTACATTACCATATTATAAAAATCGGTGCTCAAAGCTTGCGGAAAAGACGATTCCGAGGCTGGTTTCTAAGCCACTTTATCAATGCTCATGAATAACTCCGGCTGACGAATTTTGGCGTAAACTTTAACCATCCGGCTGTAATACTCGCAATATCTGGATGAATCCGAGCTACTATTGCATGGGCAATCTTCCATGTTATAAAGGCAATATTTACTCATACATATCTTAAGTATATTATGTTCGGCTATAGTCAGGTTGGTCACTTTAGCGTTTCGTGGCAATCGTTTCATTATAATTCCTCCATTTTTGCAATGTTTGGTTCATTCGATGATGATGATTACAATTAATGTTCCCACACTTGGGGAAGTCCCTACCGCAATTTGACTCACAATCGAATAAAAACTTTTTCTCTAAATCCGTTAACTGACTTTTCATATTGTCCTTGTTGTCTTCAAAACGTTTATTATAGGCTTACACGCATCCTTGCACACCGCAGGGACGGGTACATGGAACATAGTTCTCACAAATTCCCTCCCATGTTTCTCATTTTTACATTGGATTGTTAGGAATAGATGAATTTTCTATTTTAAAATTATTAATCTGATTTCATGAATAGTTTAATTATGTTTCGCTTGTTATGCAAAAAATTCATTGTTCATCAATAATTTTCTTATGGTTCTTGATCGTTTGTATTTATTATTGTTTATATTTTCCCAATCTATATTTCTCTCCTCGCTCGTTACGCCGTCAATTCGTTACCAAACCGTTGAGTGTATACTAGTAACAGGAAACTATTACAAGTAAAATAAAAACGCATAGCGCTGAATACGTTGCAGAAGCCAGTGATAGCCCCAGCACATCCGCCATCGGGTCTTGGACTAGCTAAATGTTCCAGAGTCTAATAAGAATAGAGGCCGGACCTTTCTGAGATCCGACCTCTAAACCGCACAAAAAAACGGGCAGTTTTTTAACGTGCCCTCTGAATATAACCCCTGATCTGATCAAGTCAATAACAGCCACATCGCCTCATGAAGTTGTAGGCAAACCACAGAGGATCATTTTGTCTCGAGTTGTTTCATGTCCTTGTTCCACTGTTTCCAGTAAGTCTTTTCGCAGTCGTCAATGCACTTGTAGTAAGATCTCCAGGCTTCTATGCCCTGCGGCCAATAGGTGCGCTTGCACTCTTCGATGCACAGAGTACGCTCCTGCTCGATGCTTTCATCTGAGTTGGCCGAACCGGTTAATGGCGCAAAAGTGATCAGAATGATGGCCACAAATACAACAATTATGAGAAAAGGGTCTCGAACGATTTTCATTGCGGTTCCTCCTTTTGAGAAATCGGTTGGATCTCCCGGAGAAGTTTGGTTAGAAAAGAAAATCGCATGCGCATAACCACCATAGAATGACTTAACGATCTGTTCATAGCAGCGAAAGTCTATGTACGGATTCGGATAGTTTCTAATCGCGCCAGTCGATGGGGCCCGCTCCCCATATCAGGTTGCAGTATTCTTCAACTGCCCGATCCGACGAAAATTTTCCCATACGGGCTGCATTGAGGACCGACATTTTCGTCCAGCGGTTCTTATCAAGATATATCTGGGATATTCTGTCCTGGCAGTCCACATAAGACTGGTAGTCGGCAAATACCATATATTCGTCATGGTAAAGCAGTGAATCTATAAAGGGCCTAAATAGACTCGTATCTCCATCCGAAAAATAACCTGAACCTATCAATCCGATAGCGCTTCTGAGATTTTCATTACGATCGTAATAGTCTCTTGGGTTGTAGCCCTCGGACTTTAACTTTTGCACCTCGGTCGCATTCAAACCAAATAGGAAAAAATTCGACTCACCGACTTCTTCCATGATCTCTATGTTGGCCCCGTCCAATGTGCCAATGGTAAGGGCTCCATTCATGGCGAATTTCATGTTTCCTGTGCCGGAGGCTTCCTTGCCTGCGGTGGAAATCTGTTCCGACAGTTCCGCCGCTGGATATATCTGGTGACCATTTTTTACATTGAAGTTGGGAATGAAGGCTACTTTGATCTTGTCGGCCACATCCGGATCGTTATTGACGACTGACGCCACGTTGTTGATAAGTTTTATGATAAGTTTTGCCATAAAGTAAGATGGAGCGGCTTTACCTCCAAAGATGAATGTCCTTGGAACCAGATCAAGTCCCGGATTCTTTTTGAGCCGGTCATATAAAGTCACTATGTTAAGGACATTGAGGTCCTGGCGTTTATATTCATGGATGCGTTTTACCTGAACATCGAACATAGATTCCGGGTTGAGCGTTATTCCGATTCGCTCCTTTACAAAAGCAGCCATTCTTGTCTTGTTTTGGAGCTTGACTTCCCTCCATGCGTTTAGAAAAACCGGGTCATCGGCATGCTCCTCCAGTTTCTTTAAGTTGCCATCAGTTCGTCTGACCCAATCGTCGCCTATCCGGCTTGAGATCAGTGACGCCAGGGAAGGATTGCTCAGCGCCACCCAACGTCTTGGCGTGACCCCATTTGTGATGTTGTGGAATTTCTCGGGCCACAACTCGTAGAAGTCGCGGAGGGTATCCTGTTTGAGCAGTTCCGTGTGAAGGGCGGCGACCCCGTTTATGGCATGCCCGCCGAGACAGGCCAGATTAGCCATTCTCACATACTTTTCGCCGGTTTCATCAATCAATGATAGTCTCGCCAACCGGGAATCGTCACCAGGATATCTTTTCCTTACTTCACGCAGAAACCGATGATTCATTTCATAAATTATTTCAAGATGCCGGGGCAAAAGGCTCTTAAAAAGTGGAAGGGGCCATTTCTCAAGAGCTTCGGGCAACAATGTGTGGTTTGTGTAGGCAAAAGTTTTCTGGACGATCTCCCAGGATGTGTCCCAATCCATATTGTGGTCATCCAAAAATATCCTCATGAGCTCAGCCACGGCGATTGAAGGGTGGGTATCGTTAAGCTGGATTGCAAAATTTCTGTGAAATTCTTCCAGAGGTGTGTCGAGAGCATGACAAAGACTAACGAGATTCTGAAGTGTGCAAGCCACAAAAAAATACTGTTGGGATAAGCGAAGCTGTTTGCCCTGATAGGGCTCGTCATTTGGGTATAGAACTTTGGTTATGGTTTCAGAGAGTACCTTTTCATCCACCGCCCGGTAGTAATCGCCAACATTGAATGCCTGGAAATCGAATGATTCGCAGGCTTCGGCCTTCCACAAACGAAGGAGGTTTACAGTGTTGGCAAGGTATCCCGGGACCGGCGTATCGCAGGCAACGCCTTTCACCACCAAAGCGGGTTTCCAGTTTACCCTGTAATGCCCTTCCTCGTCATAGTAGGTTTCTGTGTGACCTCCGATCTTGACGTCAAATTCCAGTTCCGGTCTGCTGATCTCCCATGGGTTTCCATGCCTGAGCCATTTATCCGTTCTCTCCCTCTGCCATCCGTCCTTGATCTCCTGATCAAAGATTCCAAATTCGTACCTGATCCCAAATCCAAACGCCGGAATATCCAAGGTTGCAAGGGAATCCATGTAGCAGGCGGCGAGGCGCCCCAGACCGCCATTGCCCAACCCGGGTTCAAGTTCTTTGTCTAGAACTTCGTCAAGGTCCTGTCCAAGTGTGAACATCGCCTCGCGAGCTTCATCCGTAATGCCTAGACTCAGAATAGCGTTGCCCAGTTGCGGACCCATTAGGAACTCGGCCGACAGATAACAGACAATTTTCAAATTTGGTTGTACAATTATGGCCCTGTCCGTGTTTATGCAGCGCTCAGCCAATCGGTCGCGCACCGCATGCGCCAGGGACATGTACCAGTCATTTGTCGTAGCTGATTCAGGCAGCCTTACCTGCTGACAGTGGAGATGGTCTAGGACCCCTTGAGCCAACCCAAACTTCGTGAAGCTGGAACGAGCGTTTTCCGAGCAAGTTCTGTCGCCCCTTGTTTTTTCCCTGTTTTTTCCTTCATCCATATTAGGCCATCCCTTCTATTGTTTTGAAGCTACCAGCGTCTGGGGGAATCCATTGTACAAGATTGGACAATAGTAGGCAAACATTTTGCTAGAGATTGTTTGACAACAGTTCCGTATACCTGTAAAAGATGAACGAAATGACGTTTTTTTGTTGTTCCAAAACAGGCGATTTATAATCGCCTCAAGCACATGAGGCTTGCTTATTACGCTCTAATTTGATTGGATTTTGTGCGCATTGAGAGGTTTTAGGAAACCATGGCCAGGGACGGGCAGAAGTTTGACCTGGATGAAGAGCTCCTTGAAAAGCTTTACGCAAAGTACGCCAAAGGAGGGCTCCGCGTCTCCGGATGGAGGCAATGGGCATATTTCTTTGCCAAAAAAAGCCTGTGGATCGTCGTTTTAGAAAGCGCTAGAGCTCTTAAACGCGTGATGGACATTATTGGATCCGCCGTCGGACTGTTGCTTCTCTCACCAGTATTTCTCGTAACCGCATTACTCATAAAGATGGAAGACCGTGGACCCATTTTTTACGGTCAGGACCGAGTTGGAAAGTGGGGCAAAATCTTTCGAATGTACAAGTTCCGTTCGATGGTAGTTAACGCCGACAAGATGAAGGATACACTTCTGGATCAGAACGAGTCGGGCGGCGTTATGTTCAAAATGAAGAAGGACCCCAGAATCACTCGAGTGGGTAGGGTTATAAGAAAACTGAGTATAGACGAGTTGCCTCAACTCCTGAATGTTCTCAAGGGCGACATGTCGTTGGTAGGCCCCCGGCCGCCGGTGCCGCGCGAAGTCGCGGAATATGAACTGTCGGACCGTCGGAGACTAGACATGACGCCTGGGCTTACCTGCCTGTGGCAGGTTGCCGGCCGCAGCGACATTGACTTCGAAGGTCAGGTGCGCCTGGACGTTCAATACCTTGAGAGTCAATCATTAAAAGGGGATATCATCTTGCTCCTCAAGACAATCCCTGCCGTGCTTTCCGGTAGAGGAGCCTACTGAGTCGTGGATGGCCCCATATGAAAGTCATTCTCACCTGCTTTGAATCCGGGACACCATTCGGTCCGTTGACTCAGTTTCAACCCGTGGCGCTCCTGCCAGTACTCAATATTCCATTACTTCAACGCCAAATTGAAATGTGCGTCTCTGCCGGTTTCAAAGATATCGACATAGCTGTTGTCGATCACCCAGTGGCCATAAAGGCTTTTGTCGGTGATGGCAAGCGTTGGGGAGCGTCAATCAGGGTTTGGACGTTTAAGGACGCCTGCTCGAGCCTGGAAACCGTTTCCCGGCTGGCAGAGAAGCTTGAAGGCCAGATTATGGTTCTGCCGGTCGAGCATTGTGTCAATTTCAATATCGCTGATTTGCTGAGTTTTCATCAATCTCATGAAATGAAGGTAACGCGACTGTTGTGCGCCAGCCGATTGAGAGCTGTTTTAGAGTTGGAGCAAGGAGGGGCGCCGGTTGAGTCTCACACCCTTCGGGAGCCTGTCGATTCAGGCATTGTCATAATTGACTCCCCCTTTGATACCGACGCCGAAGATAAGCTGATGATATTCTCCGGTTCATGGATACCCATAAATTCCGCTCGTCGTCTGTGGTCAACCAACATGGCCTGTTTAGACGGACTATTCCCGGTTCTTACCGATGCAAATAATGCCCCGCGAGACAAAAACGTATTGGTTGGTCACCACTCTGTGGTGGACGCAACTTCCGTAACTGTAGGTCCCACACTCATCGGTGATTTTGGTTCTGTCAGATCAAAAGCCGGGGTCGGGCCCTACGCTGTTATTGGAAGCGGCGTAATTATAGACAAGGAAGCTCATGTTAGCTACTCCCTAATTCTGAATCATGTCTACGTGGGAACGCAGACGACCATGAATTTTGTCATCGTAGCGGATAACAATGTAATGAATATGAGGTTAGGGACTTGGGTGGCTGTCACCGATCCATTCCTTGTTTCAAGCGTAAGAGAAAAGATCCTGGCGCCTTGGACTGTTCAACTTTTCAACAAAGGCATCGCAATCTTTTTGCTTCTGCTAACTTGTCCAATCTGGTTGATCAAGGGCATTTTTCGCATGATTTCCGGCAAGCCCTTCTTCGACCGGAGTAGTTTTTTTCAATGGGATTCTTCGTCTGGAGCGGCGGGCCTCACCAGAGGCAGGAATGTGGAATTTCTTACCTTCAATGATTCAAAGGGCCTTGTTTCAAAATTACCGGGACTTATAGACGTGGCTGGAGGAAGACTCGCTTTGGTGGGGGTGCGTCCCCTTGAGGAAAGTATCGTGTTGACGTACACAGAGGATTGGACTATACCTAGGTTCAGTTCACCTGCGGGTCTCTTTACCCCGGTAGACGCCGAGCTAATGAACGACAGTCTGGATGAGGAAAAGATTATAGCCGAAAATCTTTTTGCCGCCAAACAGTCATTCAGACAAGATTTGCAAGTTTTGTTGAAATCGCTAAGAAATCTCATTTTTCACAGGGGTTAGCTGCAAGCTTAATCGATTGTTTTCGACCAGTCCTGACTTAAAAAAATATTCCCTAGATTTGATTGACAAATATTGTAACTTGTTTGAAAGATTCTAATCCTGTTTTTGCAATTTGGAGCGGTTGTCATGATCATTGAAGAAAAAGACGGAATATGGGTTGTTGTGACTGAGGAAAGACTTGACGCATTGGAAGCGCCAAAAGTCAAGGATGCGGTCAAGAAACTTGCAGAAGACGGTAAACTCAAGATTCTCATCGATATGGGCAAAACCCGATTTATAGATAGCGCCGGGTGTGGGTCTCTTGTGGCCTCCCTTAGAACTATCGCAAAAAACAAAGGCGACATGAAAATCTCCCGTCCCTCGGCTCAGGTCCAGACTCTATTCGAACTCACCAGACTTCATCGAATCTTCGAGATATTTGATGATGTCGAAGGGGCAGTGAAGTCTTTCTCTTAGGAAAGCGTTTTCAGGCGCAAAGGGCGGGAACTTACATGCTGTTGAGATATTTGGTTGGTTTGGGAACACGACATGGGTTTGTTCATGCTCATTGACCCACGGGAGGGATTTATGCGTCTATCGTGCGTGTCACGCGGGGCCACATAAAATAATGGAAACACTATCCATCGACATCCAAACAGAAGCGAATGAACTCATAATAAGGCCATCAGTTCAGTTTGTCCGAACGCTTCTGGGGCAGTTGTCGCCTTTCGCTGAGAATGAGCGCCTGCTCTACTCGGCTGAGCTAATTTTTAATGAAGCTCTTGTCAATATTGTAGAACATACCTACCAGTCCACAAACAGAGGAAGTTTACGCATAATCGTGGAGATTGCAGAGGAGACGTTAAGGTTTCGTTTCGAAGATTGGGGACTAAGTTTCGATCCAGACTCTGTTCCCACTCCCGACCTCGAAACCCCGCCGGAAGGGGGCATGGGATTGTGGTTCATCCGGCAGTTTGTGGATGCGCTGGACTATCGAACTGAACCGGATGGGAAAAACGTTCTTGAACTTACAAAAAAGATCCCTGGGCTTAGTGTTAAGCTGGATTAACCCTTTAAACATATCATCTGATTACATTCTTGTAGAACCAAGCCAACCCTAAAGGTCAAACTTACTTTTGAGCCCAGTCCATTTTTTCTCTCATCAAACGGAAATAGTCATCCACGCAACCAAGTTGAATGTCAACAGGATCGGAACTCAAGAGAGCGGCGTATGAATCCTCATGCTCTGGAGCGAAACCGTGCATGCCTGGAAGGGCTTTCAAGCCCATATCGCATGGAGCGATTTGCCATCCTGGGTCCATCAGCAGGATCGTATCTCCATACATGTGATCATGGAAATCGATGCTGTATTTCTTGAGTTCCATGTCATCCAGAATATGGGAGTGCGGCGCCCTACTCAAGGCCTCAAGTATAATGTCTCTTGCCGAATCATTCAGGAACCACAGTCTCACCATGGTGGAATCATACACTGCGGCGTAGTCCTTCCCAAAAATCAACCCCAGTTTTTCTACTTCCCGTTTCATATCTACCACACCAGCCAAAGTGGTCATGCCGTGGTCCGAAAAAACTGTAAAGCATATATCCTGATAATTCGACTGCGCTTCCTTCATCAGATTGCGGATATTATCCTCATACCATTTCATCTTGACATCAATTTCGGCCCCATTCTTGGTCACTCTATGAAGGAGGCCGTCCATAGCTGCGGTATAAAGAAAGGCAAAGTTTATTTCCCCCTTCTGAACATCTTTTGTAAAGGCCTCAATATTTTGACTCTCCTGAAGCCTCCAGTTGGAAATGTGATACGAAATCCGATTTTCTTCAAGCGTGTCCGCAAGGTTCTTCACCGGGCTCAGCCCGCCCGGAACAAATATGTCGGTCTTTTCTATGTAATCGAATAAATGAATCCTGGAGAAGGGCATAGCGTACATCTCAAAATAACCGGTGAACCCGTAATACCTGGCAACCACCTTAGAGAGAATATGCCGCACTCTCCATCGATCGGCGATTGAGGAAGGCAGCATACCAAGTCCGAGGTATTTCATCATCTTGAAGGGTGATTTTTCTGGAGCGTAATAGTAGAAACTAAGGTGTTTGTGAACCGTAGGTTTTTCTCCGGTCAAAATAGTCGGGATCGCCGTGGAAGAATACCCGAACTGCATCCCTACCCTGTATCTGTGCGGAAGCAGGTCCTTGAGAAAGCTTCTGTCCTTGACAATTTCCCAACCCATAGCGTCTATAAACATGAATATCGCAATTTTTTTCACTACCCACCTCGATTCATTCGTCGTTTCCGTATCACCCGTAATCCCCGTTATATGAAAAATGATCTGTACAGTTTAGCATTTTATCAGAGAATTCGCCTTTTTCTTGTCGAATACTCTGAATTCCGGCTACTCGCCGTTACTTTGCCACAGGGAGATAGCCAATTCCTCGTCGCGCAAGCAAGGAGCCTTCAGCCACATAGAACTGTGTCAAGCCTTTAAGATACTCTATACGCGCCTGCAGAGCTGATATCTGGCTCGAAACGATGTCTCTCTGGGCTTGCGCCACCTGGAAAGCGCTTCCAACCCCGAGCCGGTATTTCTCAGTTTGAGCCTCCAGCTTCTCAAATTGAAACTTCAGGGAACGTAGAGGCCGCCGCCATCTGATCCTTAGCCCTGTGAATTTCTACATACGCCAGGAGAACATCCTGCTGTGCAAGTTGTAAGAGGTTGTCCACCGCCTCGCGTTGTTGCGCCAACTGTATCACAGATTTTGTGTGTTCAGCCTCGGCCCTGCGATTGAATACGGGAATTTCCAGCTTCAGACGACCAATAACATCCGCTCCTCCGTAGCCGGCCGAGTAATCATATACGGAACCGGCTAAAGGTTTCTGAGTACCCCGTTCGGCCAAGCATTATAAATAGGTCCAGCTTGGGGAGTAGACCATTCTTGGTCTTGACGATTTCGAGCTGTCCTTTTTGCTGTTCGAGTCTGGCCTGGTTGATGTCAGGCCTGTAACTCATAGCAACCTGGACATGCTCCTGGAGTTCTTCCACTGAATCTTCAGGAATCTTGGGCTTGGTCAGCAACCTCAAGTGACGGTTCCACAAATCCATGCTGGGAGGGCTCATAAGTCTGAGTAGAGTAATTCGGGTCTTTTCTTGTGCGCTCTTGGCGTCTATCAGCGATTGTTCCTGAGTTGCGGCCTCGGCCTGCAAGAAAAAGATTTCACTCTCCGCCTTCTGACCCGCAGTTATCCTTTCCCTGGTCTCTTTGACCATTTTTTTGGCAAGCCCGACGGCTTTCCCGTAAATGTGGACTTTCCCCAGAGCCAGAAAATAATCCCAATAGGATTTTTCAATTTCCGCCGTAAGTGTCTGCGCTATGCCCATTAGTTCATATTGTGATATCGCCGTATCGAGACGAGTCTTTCTCAGGTTGGCGAGATTCGCCTCCAATCCGCCGCCACGCAGCAACGCCTGAGTTATGCTGAGTTTGCTATAGGCGCTCCAGTCACTCTTTGCCGGGTCTTTAGCCGCAGCCGGAACCGGAACCGGTCAGTAAGAGGAAAATTGGGGTTCCATTCCGTGCCTGTTTCAAAATCCACCGTGGTTCCGGTAGGAAGAAACTGCGCAACCCCGGCTGAAGCCTTGAATTCCTTAGTAACAGTATAATAGTCGGACCTTTGCCGAGACTTTTCCAAAGTGGACCTGATCGTAGGGTCGAAAGCCGATCGCTCCACTTGTTCAGATGTGCCCGTGATTGAAGGCTTTAGCCTTTGAACCTGGAATGATTTGTTGTTCGACAGTCCAACAAGGACCGCCTGTGTCAGTGTAACTTCTATGAGGCTGTTTGGAGGGGCGTTGGCAAGAGATATGTCGCTGTTTGGACTAGCCCCGACTGGATGGGGCTCATTAACTCCCTTCTGCTGAACCGTCGCCGGCTTAGGAGGGAAAGCGTAGTCCAGCGCAGGCTTCCAGAAAGTTGTCTTGCAGGAAGACAGAACGGCCGGGATCACAATAATCAGGAAAAAAACCTTGAGCCCTTTGATTATACGCAAACCCAATATTTTCTCCGAAAACCTAGCTAGGCCTAAACAATGAGTACAAGCGGAATCCGCTTTATTATTCAGACTATTGCCCTGTTTATGCCATATTACTTTTGAACAACCGACTTACAGATAAACACCTAACCTTCTTGAACACATCCGCTATTACAGGGAAGTTCCTTAATGATGAAAGCTAGTTATCCACTAACATCATGTTAATACAAATAGTTGTATTGAAAAACCGTCAACTCACTCGAAGTGACAGCTTTCAAAGAACAATAACTTTTAATCACATAGATATAGTATAATTACTATTATAGGTTATTTATTCATCTAAGGTCAAGCTGTTTATCGGGTCTAAGTTTGGGCGTAACCTGTTAGCGAAACGAATGTTCTTGTCATAATCAGGAGAGCAAAATATGCCTGCTACTGAATTAAATAGCATATCAACTGGAATTCAGGGGATTTCAGGACTGGGCCACAATTCTTGGATACCTATTTGGGTGGCCAATCAAAGATACGAATAGCTGACGGAGGGGGAGATGTCGCAAGACAAGCCTTGTAGACCGTGTTGAAAGTTATATCGGAGAAGAACCATAAATTTCCATCCTTTTCTATGGTGGCGCTCCTCATTGGAGGTTCTTCGGCACAAGCGCCGGCAGTATTGAGTGGAACTTCGAAACTGTCGAGAGGTAAAGACAAGCCTCGGCCGATGGCTTTAAGAAACGCCTCTTTTCTTACCCATATCTCAAAGAAAAGGCTAACAAGTCTATCGGAATCGGCTTCTATAAGGGCCGCCGATTCCAGGGGCGTAAAGAATCTCGTAGCAATTTTTATAACCGGGTAATTTTTGTCGACGTATTCAAGATCAACCCCCACACTCAAATCTTTGCCGAAGGCCAAGATCATACTATCCCTGGAATGAGCCACGTTAAATTCAAAATTGTCAATTCCCATGCCCTTAGAAAGACTGGGTTTACCCCAGGCTGAATGACAAAATTCCACTCTGTCGGCTTTAATTCCGGTATAGTTCTGAATAAGAGTCCGCAGGAAACCCCTCCGTAATATTAACGATGACCTAATGTCCTGTAATTTAAATCTTTGCGCCCATGCCCTTTCTTCAGCGGAAATAACAGATTCCAACTGGTCTTCGTATGGTCCAAGTTTTGGAAGAAAGACTCGCCAGACGTGTACAACGAAATTCTCCAAGCGGAAATCAGGGCAACACATGTCTCCAAAATATCTGGACAAATTTTCCATTTGATGATCATCCTTACATTTTGAGATGTGTCATGCCAAGAGAAAACGTTAATCGGAGATGTCCATACACAAAATGATTGGTATTTCATCCTGTCCCGTCAGAATGTTTCGTGGGGAAGAACTCGAGGAAGGATATATTCCAGATGTGGAAGAACTCTGGCTCAAGATATGCCCCGACGTTAGATTATACACGGCTCCAGGAAACCATTTGACCATCCTAAAGGAACCGGGATCAACCATAGTGGTCCAACAACTCAGGAAATGTCTGAAGGAAATCAGATTAAAACAACCTCTCGGCTGAAAGTATTTTAGCCGACTGTCGTGTTCTTACCAATCGCAACTGTGTTTGTAGCTTTTTTACATAAGGACACGTAACAGCTCAGGATTGATAGGATTAATTTGCATGAGAGCTTTGATATCGGCGCTCTGTGTCTTGGCTTTGTGTCTTGGAATCCCTATTACAGACGTAGCCGGCGCCTCTGGAAAGGGAGAGATAATTTATCTCAGGGAAATATCCTGAGAAATGTCTCCGTTAACATAGTTCCGGAAAACTTACAGGGGGTTGACAAAGATAACGCTCTCAAGCTTTCACCCGACCAATGGCATGCGCCTGAATTAATACTCTTCTGTGATGGTAAAAACCGCAAGGACTTCACACCTTACTCGACTATCGAGTTCTATTTCCGAAGCCCCAGTTCCAATCCTGGAAACCCCACATTTGAGCTCCGAACATGGAACCGGACCTCACTGAAGGTACCCATCCTAAAATATATCTCAGGTGGAACTATCGATAATACTTTCAGACAGGTGACCATTCCTCTGTCACAACTCGTGTCAAAAGAATGGGACCTGGGAAACGTTGAAAGCCTTGCTTGGAATGCGGATAGCGAGGGCCGTGTCTACTACGTTGACAAAATAACACTTAGACAGACACTACCACCCACTCTTATCACAGAAGGGCAATTGCGGCCATTTCCCGAGAGCAATACCGTCCTTAAGCTGACCTTCAGCAAACGGTGTCAGGAAAAAACCGTCAAGGACCTGAGAAACTATTCAATATCCAGCGCAAATGATTCCCTTTATTCTACCCCGGTTCATCCTGTGGACGCTGGTTTCTCATACCGAGTCCATTCATTCAGTCCGAGCGGAGTTGCTCAAAAAAGGTTTTCCGTATATATCCGATTGCCAAATCCATTCCAAAACAACTCAACTTATTCAGTGAGCGTCAAGGGTTTATCTGATGAATTTGGGAATATCATGTCTCCTAATGAGTTCTTTTTAGATTATACGGACAGGCAAATCCTAAACCCCAACATCAAGGTAAACCAGGAGGGTTATTTACCAGAGGGGCCAAAAATTGGTTATGTAGGTGGATACTTAGGAGACATGGGGGGAGGAGCCTGGGCGGTGGGAGACAAAGGCAGCGCACTTTACTGGGATGGACGGACTACTCCAAAACAAGTTGGAGTTCCAGTGAACAGCCCTTTACGGGGAGTTTCAGGATTGAGGGACGACGATATTTTCGCCGTTGGAGATTTGGGTGTCATCCTTCATTGGAATGGGTCTGCATGGAGGCGTATTGATTCGCCGACATCAAATGACCTGATGGCCATCTGTTTTAGCCCCACGGGAACAGGCTGGGCAGTCGGCGCAGGCGGGATAATTCTCCGTTATAAATCGGGAGAATGGCTTGAGACATACTCTCCTACCACGGACACGTTAAGGAGTGTTTGGGCGGGCCCGCAAGACGTGGCCTGGGCCGTTGGGGACCACGGCACAATCCTGAAGTGGGATGGTGGGCAATGGACTGAAGAACCAAGTTCTACACAATTGAATCTCCGGTCAATCAACGGTAGCCACAAAAATATGCTTTGGGCCGTCGGAGATAACGGCATAGTGCTGTTCCGCGATTCCAACCAGTGGAAACCTTGCTCCTCAGTTCCACAAACTTCGGTTACATTACGTTCAGTTGTTACCGACCCGAGTGGCGGGGTCTGGATTTCCGGGGACAGCGGACTGCTTTGGAACAAAGCCGACAACGGGGAATGTAAATTCGTGGCATTGCAAAGTGGAACTACCCTGCCACTCTATGGATTAACACGCCGGCATGGACGCGAACTATGGGCAGTGGGTGGACAGGGATCCATTGTTTCCCTCTCAGGGGAAAACAAACCTAAAAAAGAACTCATCTCATCGAATGACAATCTCTTCGGAGTTTTCTCAATGTCTCACGGCGCATTGAGATTGCCCGACCCGCCGCCACAAGCCACGATTGAGGAATTACCGGCCAATAAACCTACAATAACCGTCCCTCTAAAAATCGAAGCAGCTAACTGGTATCTTTCCGGTGAAGACGTATATTCCTTCGATTTCTCAAAAATTGTGACACCGGGGACCTATAGAGCGTATATCCCAGGAATAGGAGTTTCAGACCCTTTCATGATTGGAAACGACGCTCTCAATCACGCCGCCTACACAACCGCTCACGCATTCTATTATCAACGATGTGGGATCCCTTTGTTGGAACCCTATTCTGAAAAGCGATTCACCCGGCCGATAGACCATGAGTATGATCTCAACGGGCGTAAAATTGACGCTGCTTTTCATCCATCGCTACCCGAAACGCCCCTTTACAGTGGAGAAAAACCTGGAACGATGGAGGATGGACACGGAGGGTGGCATGACGCGGGGGATTACGGTAAGTACTTGCCGACAGCCGCAGCGGCTTTATGGTATCTGTTCACCGGGTACGACATGGAACCCGCAAAATTCTCCGACGGGACCTGGAATATCCCGGAGAGTGGAAACGGCGCCCCTGATCTGCTCGACGAAACCAGATGGGAAGTCGATTGGATGGCACGTATGCAGGGGCCAGATGGAGGAGTCTACCACAAACTGACTTCGCAGAAATGGGTAAAGGGCATGCCTCAGGATGAAGGAGTACCTCGAAATTTCTTTGAAAAAACTACTCATGACACAGCTTTAGCGGCCGCTGTGTTCGCCTCCGCATCACGGCTCTGGAAACCGTACGACAGGGAAGCGTCTGACTTTTACATGGAGAGGGCCCTGAAAGCCTGGGACTTTCTGAAACAGCATCCGGAAGAAACACCCAAAGGAGGATTTCGTAACCCGCCGGGAAACACCACAGGAGAATATCGCGACACGGAAGATATCGACAACAGACTGTGGGCCGCCGCCGAACTTTACCGGGCTACGGGGAAAGATGATTACAGGGACTATTTCGAAAACTGGTGGATAAATACTCAGGAACATTCATGGGGATGGAACGCATGGAGGCATTTCTATCGAAGCGCCTACTGGGCATATTTGAGGGCGCACTGGCCCGGCGCCAACACTGAAATAAAAAGGAAAATCCATGAGGGCCTAATAGCTAAAGCCGACAGCACACTCAAATTAACTCACTATAATCCTTACAGAAATGGAGCTAGACTCGATGTGCCGGACTGGATTGGTTGGGGGGAATTTACCCAGAGTTCGCAGTACGCTTTCCTTTTGCTCCAGGCATGGACGCTGGACAAAGAACGCAAATACTGGGTGGCCGCTCTGGCCAATCTAGACACCCAACTGGGAGCCAATCCTCTCTCCATGTCCTTCATAACCGGACTCGGATACCGCTATCCGAGAGACCCTCTCCATCTTCCATCTTTGTATGACGGAGAAGAAGACCCCGTCCCCGGGTTGCCAATATTCGGGGCGTCGGCGCACCTGCCAAATAATCAACCCTACTACATTGCAAGCCAGGAAGATAAAAACAGCCATCCTCAATCCAATGCGACAAAGGATCCCTATCCCATATTACGACGCTATATTGACGCTCATGAGCTAGTTCCCATGTCGGAGTTCACCATCGTTGATATGGCCGTAGCAGCGGCAGTATTCAACCTTGTCGCTCAGAGTCCGGTCAGAAAAAGGTAGACAGAAAACTTTCATAACTTCTTGCCAACAATAAGAATTTGATTTCCGCTCCACTCATGATAAGATGGAAAATAGGAAACAGCTTTTGAAACCAACCGCTTGCACTGATTGTTGAGTAAAGCGCATCGTCGGAAGGCAGCGTTCAGAGCATGAAATGGAAATTAAATTAGAGCAAGTCGGAGACGTTACAGTCGCTCAGGTCTGCGAGGAGATGTTGAGCGCCAACAACGTTCAGGATTTTAAATCTGAAATGGCAAAGATTTTGAAACCTGGCTCAAAGGTTGTTCTTGACATGGGGAAAATCAAATTTGTCGACAGTTCTGGAATCGGAGGGCTCCTTTCTTGCGTGAACAACCTCAGTTCTTCTGATAGTCAGTTGAAGCTTTCCAACGTCACGATTCAGGTTAGAAACCTGTTTGAACTGGTCAGGGTTCATCGGTTCCTCAACGTTTTTAATACATCCGAGGAGGCTGTGCGTTCTTTCTGATTAGAGTGGATGCGCTTTTTCTAATTGCGTTCAGTTTATTTGTGAGTCCATGCGACCGTTAACTTTGGGGGTCAACAACGCAGCCGATTCCAGAAAACAAGGTATCTGAGTCATGACGACACCCTACGTGGTCATGCGTTCACATAACGACATGCCCATAATTGCCGAAACACTGGAGAAACTGTACCAACAGGATCTCCCGTTCGAACTTATCTGCCTGGACAATGAATCCGAAGATGGCACCCTCGAAGAACTTAAGAAATATTCGGGTCGAATCATTAATATTCCGAAGGGGACCTATGTGCCGGGTAAGGTCCTTAATTTGGGGATGGAGCTATCCCAGGGTGATTTTGTGGCATTTCTTAATTCAGATTGTACTCCACAGGACAAAAACTGGCTCGCGAAACTTTTAGCGGGCTTCAATCAGGAAGCTGGTATCGCTGCGGTTTTTGGTAGACAGATACCTCGTCCAGATTGCCTCCCTCTCTTTGCAAAAGATACGGAAGACACTTATGGGGATGGATCGAGACAAAAATACTGGCGACACTGTTTTTCCATGGCGTCATCGGCAATATCACGATCGGCTTGGGAATCTCAGCGATTCAGCGAAACACTCAAATATTCGGAAGATATTGACTGGACATGGAAGGCAAGACAAAGAGGTTACACTATCAAATATGCGTCTGAATCCGTTGTAATGCATTCCCACAATTATTCACTGAAGCAGTTCTACCGGCGACATTACGGGGAGGGAAAAGCCGAAGCCGTCATATTTGACTGGACAAAATGGGAGATGTCATTAGTGCGTTATTCCATGCTCCCCTATGTCAGACAGATTATTAACGACTGGAAATATTGCGCTTCCAAGGGAATCCTGGCCACGGCCATGTTTTCTCCTATATTACGTTTTTCCCAGATGATTGGAAGACGAAGCGGCTTCAACGCAGCCATAAAGGAGAAAAAACCATGATCCCTGTGTACTCTCCGGAAGGGTCCCCTGAATTCAACAGATGGATGCATGAGACAATGATACGGATAGCCGATGAAATGGAACAGGCAATGGGCGACAACCTGCTGGCTCTCATTATCGGCGGCGGTTACGGCAGGGGAGAAGGCGGCATGGTTATCAGAGACGGCAGGGAGATGCCATACAATGACATTGATTTCGTTCCAGTGGTACGAAGCAAGTTGAAAGTCCCCTGGGATATTCTCAATACCATTTCAAGGTCTTTTGCTTCAGAGTTGACTATTCACGTAGACTTTAGTCGTCCGCTTACCCTTGACGATATTGAGCGATGGCCTTCCTGGTTGGTGTGGTACGACCTATTAAATGGACACATAGTAATTAAAGGTCCTTCAGACATACTAACCAAACATGCGCCGAGTTCACTTCGCCAAGCTCTTCCCGCTATTGAGGGAAGCAAGCTCCTTCTCAACAGGGGAACGGGCCTACTATGGTCACTAAGAGTAATACGCGGCATAGAGGATTCTCCAGACGAGGACTTTGTTAGACGCAACTATTACAAATGCGCCCTAGCGCTTGGAGATTCCCTTCTGATCGCTTACAAAAGATTCACTACGGCTTATCGAGGAAGAGACATTCTGCTGGAAAGACTTGAACAAGACGAACCCGGGGTTGCGGCCTTCGGGTTGGACTCTCTCTACAAACAGGCCCTTGAATTCAAATTTAGACCGGACCATCTGCCTGCAGGGGATAAGACAGAAGGTGACATCAACGCTATCGCGAAGTTGTGGGGAACCGTATTCCTGGACGTTGAAACCGTTAGTACAGGACGCCAATGGTCTTCTCTAGACGAATATGTAGACTGGCGTGGGATAAGAGAAAAGAATGAACATACAATCCGATTGATTCCCAGGAACGTGGCCAGGAACCTTCAGTTCCGGCGTTTGAGTCTTCGTTATCCCAGAGAGGCTCTTTACCGCCAACTACCGGTTCTTCTTGGCCTAACAAGCAAACATGCAACGAATTGGGCTCAAGAAACGACAAGTTACCTTCGGGTATGGGACAGGTTTAATTAGATGAACGATAACGATCGTAGACAGTATTCAATTGATCTGGACATTGACCTGAAGTCTTTGGATCTCATCAAAGAGAACAAGTACTGCGTCATTTATGTTGCAGACACTCCACATGGGCGTCGCATCGTCAAGAAATACAAAGGCGAGGACTCCAGTCTTGTAAAGATTGAGGCTGACGCCCTGACTTTTTATCACGAACTGGCTCAAAATGATTCTGATCTGATGGATTCCGGTGAACCTCTTTTGAGAGAGGACAAAAACCTTCTTTGCATAGGCTTCATAGAAGGGGACGCATTCAGCGACGTTTTGTATAGGGCTAGAAAGTATGATGTTATCCGCGATCAGTCAACCCGGTTGATACGGATACTTGGCAGAGTGATAAGAACCATATATGACAAAACCCGAAAGCCCGCTGAAAAGACTTCCCCGTTCATTTTTGAATATTTTGACTATTGTTCGAACCGACTCCACAAGATGCCAATTTTGGGGGCCACATTCTTCAAACGGATGTCAGAAGATTCCATTGAAATTGCTAAAGAATTTGAGAGAAGCAATGTTGAGCCCTCGTTCATCCACGGAGATCTGGTTTTCAAAAACATTCATGTCAAGGGCGAACGTTTGGGACTGATCGATTTTGCAAACGCCAATTCACTGAGTCATCCCCTGAATGACATTTGTAACTTACGTTTTGCTCTGGCGAACATGATGCTGCCTAAGAGTTTCAAGACCGAGCTTCTTGAAGGCTTTAATCTGGGCATGGGGAAATTGGACTTCTCACAGTCAGTCAAGCGCTTTTACTATGAATATCATCGCCGACGCTGGCTCATGCTCAAGCTGACGTCGAGAAACCCCGTTGATTTTATGCAGGGTGTTCGCGGGCTTTTGACTTTTGCAAGGCATTCTGCGCCAGAGACCATAATGCCATGACCGTAGCGTCCCTATTAGGCATTCTAACATTCCTGATAGGGGTCCCCTCTGTCCTCGCATTGCTCTATTCCAAACCCAACCTTCGCAGGCCCCTACTCTCTATCATGGCTTTCGCCACCTGTTACGTCAAGAAACCCCTGTATATGGAGATTTTCTTTGTTCCTTACCGGGGGGTTGATCGTGGATTCGGCGTCACCATTACTGACCTTATTCTTTTTGGCTTTTTCCTGTGGATTGTTTTTGGGGGTTCGAAAGACAAAATCATCTGGTGGCCATACAACACGATCCTCTGGCAACTCCTCATATTAGTCTCACTCGTTTCCTTGATAGGTTCCCCTGTTGCCTACTATGGTTTGTTCACGATACACAAACTTATTCGAGGTTACCTACTGTTCTGGGTTGTTGTAAACCTCGTGCGCGACAGAAAGGATATTGAGGCTGTTGTTTACGGTGTAATGGCCGCAGTGATTCTTCAGACATGGATTGTCCTGTTCGACAAATATGTTACCAAAAAAGTCGTTAACAGATCATTGGGAGCGTTTCCTCATCCCAACAGCCTGGCTATGTATATTGACTTAATAATTCCCATGACTCTGGCCATTCTGCTTGCCGGTGAATTCCCAAAAAGCAAAACCAAATGGGCGGCGATTGCAATACTGGGCGGGTTGATATGTATCGTTTTTACAAAATCAAGGGCTGCCCTCATAATAGCCGGAGCCGCTCTAGGCGGGGTTACTTTCTTTTCCATTATTCTTAAACCTACCGGCAAAAAAATTGGCATCGCTCTCGTCGGATTGATGATGGTAGCCATAATGGGTGTTTTTGCCGCGCCCAAAATCATTGAAAGATTTCAGAAGGCCCCTGAGGCCTCAGAGATGACTCGGGTATATTTCAACAATGCGGCGCGCGCCATGGCTGCCGACAAATTGTTCGGAATGGGTTTGAACTCCTATTCATGGACTTTGGCCAACACGGATTATTATTGGTATGTCTACGCAGAAGAGCGAGATGAGGTCAAAGACGAAGACGAGTTCAGGGAAAGCAAGAAGGGAGAGAGTCGCCTGGGGACAGCTCATCATATCTACTACCTTTTCGCTGCTGAAACAGGCTGGCCTGGAATGATAATCTTCATTATGTTTCTGGGCAGATACTATCTTCATAATTTGGTTCTCCTCTTTCGAACTCGGGACAATTATTATCAGGCCGTCTTACTCGGCCTGTTCATAGGTTTTTCTACATTGCACCTTCAGGGTTTGCTGGAATGGATTTTCCGCCAGACGCAGGTGTTTTTCCTTTTTTGCGTTTTGACGGGCCTCATGGTCGGCGCCGGGAATGTCGCGAAACAGGCCCAAGAAAGAAAATAAGGAGTCGAAATTGTCAGAACAAAAACAGGAGGAGCGACGGAGATCAGGCGGCACTGACCCAGCGAAGAAGAACAGGTCCCGCTATATCCTCATGAACACAGTTTCCAGTTATGGCAGGGATATAGTCGACACAGTGGCCTTTCTTGTTCTCATCCCCTTTATCATTCATATATTGGGGAAAGAGAGTTTCGGGTTGTGGTCATTGATTTGGGCGTTTCTGGCCATATTTGAACTCGCTGATCTCGGTTTTGCGGCTTCGGTCATAAAATATGTCGCTGACGCTAGAGGCAAGGATGACTACAAGAGTCTGAAGAATATTGTCTGCACTCTTTTCTGGATCTATGCGTTCCTGGGTGGTGTGGTGGGAACCGGAGTTCTGGTAAGCCTTCTGTTCTTTAACAAGCTTTTTCAAATTCCGGCCGATCAACTGGAAATGGCCAACGCTGTTCTGGTAATTTTGGGCATACGGTCGGCATTCTATCTTCCTCTCGGTATGTTCAGGGGGGTTCTGGTAGGTTTCCAGAAGTTGAATGTGGCCAACGGATACAAGGTTTTTTCAAGCTTGCTTTATCTGATTTCCGTCCTGATCTTTCTCCCTTTGATCCCAGACATTCGCGTCCTGGCTCTACTGAATGCAATCACCGGACTGGCCCCAATGTTTGCGATGATGATTCACGTGAGAAGGGTCATGCCCGAGTTCACCCTTAACCCCAAACATTTTCAGCAATCATTAATGAGAAAACTATCCTCGTTTTCAATATATTTTTCGCTGACCCAAATAGCCGGGATGATAGCCACCCGATCCGACACGATGGTGATTAAGCTTTTTCTTCCACTGGAAATGGTTGCAATCTATTCCATTGGGATGAGACTATCAGAAAAAGCATCCATGTTTTGTTCACATTTGACTCGGGCCTTATCTCCTGTATTTGCCGAACTTCACGGAGCCAATGACCAGTCAAATGTAAAAGCGGCTCTCTACAGGGGTAGTAAGCTTACAATCGCATTCGCCACACCCCTGCTCCTTGGGTTGGCCATTCTTGCCGAACCTTTAATCGTGGCATGGACAGGACCGAGTTTCAATTTGGCGGTCCCTGTTTGCCGATGGCTGGTGGCGGCAGCGATGGTCGCAATAATCCATGGCAATACCGTAAACCTTCTCGCCATGGGCGGGCATCAAAAGTACACGGCAATTTGCATTGTGGCCGGTCAGGTCGTCAACCTTGTTCTGTCGGTTATCCTGATTGGCCCTTTAGGAATAGCGGGCGTTTCCATGGCTACTTTCATCGCGTCAGTACCGATCTACATCGGGTTTATACAGATTTACGCATCCAGAATGCATGGCAAGTCCCTTTGGGATTTTTACAGGGCTACGTTGTTCCCGAGTGTAATCCCAGCTTTGGCCATGACAGGACTGTTTGTTGGAGTGCTGAATTTCGTTAACTTGACCAACCTCGTGGAGGTGGCTATTCTCCAAACCATTGGAATGGTCTTTTTCGGCTCTATTTTTTGGTTAACAGGCTTTGATGGGGAAGAACGGGCCTACTTCATGGACAAGATACGACGTGCCATAACACGCCGCAAACCAACGGGCCGGACAACAAAGCCCTAACTTTAATCGCAACATCGGGATTGCAGTGACAACTCCATCTGAACAAACACCTTCATCTTCAGGGCTTCCGTTTGATCCTCTGACTTTACTTGTTGGACTGATCCTGAGATGGAAGATTGTTGTCATCGCTCTGGTGTTTTCTTTGATTCTCGGCGCAGTAGCGGCCAAGCTATTGGGCAAAGAGACTTTTGAAACGGAAACAATAATTTTCTACAAAGAAGCTGACAAAAAAGAAGATAGCGGCCGTAGTCCATCAGTAAGCAACCGGGCGACAATGATCAAAATTCCCTCCAACCTCAGAGCAGTCAGCGAAAAACTCAAACTTGGCCTTGCGCCTCAGAAACTGGCCGGGTTGATCCAAGTAAAAGTCGAAAAGAGGACCTCTCTCATAATCATTACCGCCCAGTGGTCAACGGCAAAAGATGTAGCGAAAATTGCCAACACTATGCGTGAAGTATTCATCGCCAACCAGGTCGCGCTGATGAGAGCAGACGTAAAAAATGAAATTGACGGTATTGAAACTAAGCTTGAAGTTGTAAACCGCCATCTCAAGGATGCTGATCTAAAACTTCAGACGTTTATATCGGATAACAAAATAGTGGATTTAAACAAGGAGATTCAATGGAACGTGGACCAGATAGCCTCGATGGAGACGCTGCTTTCCAATTCCAAAAATGAGGAGGACACGCTTGAAACCCAGAAGCTAAATATACAGGAGAGGATCGAAAGCCTCAAGGCAAAAGTCATCGAAGAGCAGTCAGTCTCAAAAGCGGGAAAGAGTCTGGCGGATCTAAATATTCGCATAGAGAGACTTCGCAGGGCAATACACGACGATAAAGTAAAGCGTAAGAACACCGTCGAGATGAGCAAAGATGAACTTGCCTATTTGAGAGCCAAAGAACTTCTGGACAAGGGATTGATAGCCAAGCAGGACTTTGAAAAGGCCAAGGCTGAGTTTGAGGCTAAAGAAATCGACGCTGTCGACACGGAAGAAATTCAGGAATGGAAAAGACAGTTGAAGGTCCTGGAAGGAGAGGTAATTCCTGAGAAGGAGAATTTCAAAAGCCCTACTCAGGAACTCATGAGCAGCCTTCAAGTCAAACTTCTTGATATGGAACTTCAGCAGCTTTCCCTGTCTAAGAAGGTTGAATTTGTGAACAACCAGATTATCCGTGTCAAGGCAAAGTTGGATGTTCTTTCAGGGCTTCAGAAGCAATACACAGCCCTTACCAAGGAAGTATCCACATGGGATGCGCAAAAGTCGGAACTGGAAGCGTCTCTGGCAAAATTACTCAAGGATTATGAGTCCAATGATTCGGGGTTTCTGTTGGTATCCGAGGCGCCGATTCCTTTGCAGAGCATCAAGTCCAACAAAAAGATTTTCTTCGGGGCTATAGCTTTTCTCGGTACCGTAATTGGTTTTGTTGTTATAGTGATTTCAGAACTCAACGATAAAACTATCAAATCGGGAAGCGAAGTCCAAAGCAAATTTTCGAGACCGGTTTTGGGAACTATACCGGACATGAAAGATCAAGCAGGGGTTTTCCCAGATATGGACGACTTCCCATTAATAGAAACTTTCCGATTGATATCACTAAATGTTCGTCGACATTATCCCAAGAGCGGGGTGCGCATAATGATTACGAGCGCCGAAAGATGGGAAGGCAAAACAATGTTTGCCGCCAACCTGGCCGCCTGCATGGGACGTCAGGACGAACGTGTGCTGGTAATGGACGCTCAGATTCGCTCCATGGAAAGCGAAGTGGATCTCAGATACATGATCGCCGAGCATGACAAGCCTCTCAAGGGATTGGGAGAATGGTTGTCTTATGACGTTCTAAGTCCTGAGGAAATGATATGGCCTACCGTCCTTGCGGGAGTGGAATGTATTCCAAGGCTGGAGGCCGCAGTGTCCCCTGATCTCCTGAGTTCCATGCGAATGAGAGAGCTTATGGAGACCCTTTCGGAAAATTTCAGCTTCATAATCGTAGATGGGCCTCCAGTTGGAACCTTAGTAGACGCCGAACTGATAGCTCAGTGTTGCGACGCAATGATCTTTGTCGTAAGAAGTCGATCATGCGTTTCTTCAGTTTTGAAGAAGTCTGTGGAACGTATGCGGGGTACCGGCACGCCTGTGGTGGGTTTTATCGTCAATTATATCGATCCACTATACTTGAAGTGGACATGAAAAGTTTAGCTGTCAAAATCGTAGTGAAATGGATCTGTAAGTCATGAACATTACACACGTGCCTAGACGTTTCGTTAAAAGTCACTGGGGAGGAACGGAAACCGTAATCTTGGAGACCTGTAAGCGCCTAATGAGAATGGGACACACCTCCCACATACTTTGCCCCAACGCACTGGCAAAAGAGAATCAGGAAGTAATCGAAGGTGTGCAGATATTAAGGAAGCCTTACTTTTACCCATATTTCGGACTTAGTAAGGAATCCAAAGGGTTACTAGATCTTAAAGGCGGAAATCTTTTTTCTTTTTCAATCATGAAAGCGCTCATGAAAGAACCCAAACTGGACCTGATCCATTTGCACACAGCGAAAAGACTTGGAGGAATTGGAAGATACGTTGCGCAAAAGCGTAAGATACCCTATGTGCTTTCTTTGCATGGGGGGCTATTTGATGTCCCGGCGGAGGAGGCGGCGACCTGGACCGAACCTACCAGCAATGCTCTTGAATGGGGAAAATTATTGGGTTGGTGGGTCGGGTCGAGAAGTGTGCCGGACGATGCGGCTGCTATAATTTGTGTTGGTGAAGAAGAAAAAGTTCAAACACAGTCCCGTTACCCAAACAAGAAAGTCATTCATCTTCCAAATGGCGTCGACCCCGAACGCTTTTCTCACGGTGATGGAAAAGCGTTCCGACACAAGTTCGGTATCCCCTCGGACGCCTATGTTATTCTAACCATGGGCCGTATTGATCCCCAAAAAAATCAACTTTTTATTTTGCATGCTCTTCCGGAATTGATGAATATCAATCCCAAAACGCATTGTCTCATCATAGGCCCGGTAACCAATCAAGAGTATAATGATCGTATTTTAGATTTCATCGAGAAACGCGGACTGAAAAATGCCGTAACGGTAATTCCGGGGTTGGACGCCGGTAGCCGGGCTTTGACCGACGCCTTTCACGCGGCAGATATTTTTGCGCTTCCGTCCGTTCACGAGCCTTTTGGAATAGTTATACTGGAAGCCTGGGCGTCAGGTGTCCCGGTAATAGCCAGCCGAGTGGGAGGCATTCCTTCTTTTGTAGTTCCACGGCAAGACGGCCTTTTGTTCGAGTCAAACAAGGAGGAATCTTTTGTTGAAGCTTTCAGAATAATGATTGATCACCCTGAAACAGCGTCGAAAATGGCCGAGGCCGGACGGGAAAAGGCAGCGTCCCAATACAGTTGGGACTCTGTTACATCCCGTCTTGTAAAAATTTATGAGGAGGCCCTCAGTGAGAATCCTTTTCGTAAATGAAAAGTGCGGTTATTTCGGAGGTGTTGAGCAAAACATCGCCGTCACGGCCAGGGGACTCCACCTGAAAGGTCACCAATGTTTCCTGGCTCACGGGGACAGTTTAGGCTCCGATCTTTCGGCCTATGAGAGTTTTTTTGATGGGGCCTCGAAATGCGATGAAATTTGCGTTGAAAAAGGAAAACAGGGCGCTCACCCCTTCGAGAAGGTAGTGGAGAAGTTCTCTCCGGATGTCCTATACCTGCACAAGTTTTCACATGTAGATTTCTGCCTGCCTTACCTAAACAAATTGAGAACGGTCAGAATGATCCATGATCACGACCTTTGCTGTCCCAGAAGACATAAATATTTCTTTCACAACAGTAGAATCTGCAAAAAAAAAGCAGGCTGGCGCTGTTATTTGGACCTGGCCTTCCTGTCCAGAGACTCGCACTCCGGGCCAATACCGAAATTTGACAGTATTTCCACGAAACTGCATGAGATGCGAGCCAATTATAAGCTTGACCGCCTTCTCGTCGGTAGCCGTTTTATGCGAGATGAGCTCCTTCAAAATGGCTTTCCCCAGGAAAAGGTTCACATTGTCCCTCCTAATGTGGACATGAAATACTCTACGCCTTCTCAGGTTCCCGAAGAGCCGGTAATCCTCTTTGTTGGTCAGTTGATCAAAGGCAAAGGCGTTGATCTGTTGCTTCAGGCGCTAGCACGGGTATCAATGGACTTCAGAGCCCTGGTCATAGGCATCGGAAATTCTGAACCACATCTCAGGGAACTGTGTCGAAATTTGAATCTTGAAGATCGTGTTCACTTTAAGGGTTGGATAGCTAACGAATCGCTTGGTGAATTTTACTCCAAGGCCAGGATTGTGGCGGTTCCTTCCAGGTGGCCCGAACCCTTCGGCATGATAGGACTCGAGGCCATGAGTCATGGACGGCCGGTTGTCGCCTTTAATGTCGGTGGAATCCCGGATTGGTTGGAACATGAAGTCACGGGCTTGTTGGCTCCTGAACAGGATATAGAAGCCCTGGCAAAGGCGCTGACCAGGCTTCTCAGCGATTTGGAAACCTGCCGGCGGATGGGACGAATGGCCTTTACCAATTTTGAGAACAAATTCTCGTTTCAAGATTATCTGGATCAAATAACATTACATTTGATGGGTCAGTCGTAATCATGGTCGAGAAACTCTGTTCATAGAATGGGTTGAAATATATGAAACCAAGAATTGAAGTTGATCCATTTACCGACAACATAATTCGTCGTATAGACCCCAAGATAAGAGACACTCTTAGCACAACTCAGGTCACAGCAATAATTGCGGCGATTAGAAATCCAGAAAAGATTCGTCCCATCGACATTCGAGGAATTATTCCTCTGTACTTCGCGAGATATTTCTTTGTTCTCCTTATTGGGCGAGACAAAAGAGCGGTAATGGAACGTGAGGAACACATGAGGTGGAAAAAAGCTTCCTGGCTCGGAGGAATACTTTTTGCTCTACTCGTGTCGTTACCCTTCCTGTTGTTGTTGTTTGTGTTTCTTTATCTGTTAAAGTATTTTGCTGGGGTGGACATTGTGCCGGATTTCCATCTTTGGGAGATCTTTGAATGAAACATCCCAAACCAGAAAAGGAAAGGAACATCTCATGCGGGTAGGGATAGACACATTCGGCGCAGATGGTGGAAAATCCGGGTTGAGCCAGTATATCATCAAGCTTCTTCAGCAGTTGGCCTTGATTCCAAATGGGCCGGAATTCGAAGTCATAGTGTACGATGATGAGAAATCGTTATTTGTCCCACCCGGCGACAAAATGGCGCCGATCTGTTTCGGTAAAAAATTGCATAATCCACTAATCAATCTCGCATGGCACTTGGTCTGCCTACCCCGTCTTTGCCAAAAGCGGGACTACGATGTGTTGTTTCTACCGGCGGCTAACAGAAGGGCCCCGTTCTGGCTTCCATGTCCATCAGTTGGAACGGTGCACGACTTCTCGAGCACTCATGTAGAAGACAAATACGACAAAGCGAGGATGTTTTTTATAAAGAGATATACCCCAGTTTTGATTCGTAGGCTCAACATGGTGCTAACAGTCAGCGAAAACAGCAAGAGAGATATTGTTAGCTTTTGCGGAATCCCTGAGGAAAAAGTCGTTGTGACTCCAAATGGAGTAGACTTGGAAGTTTATTTCCCGCAGCCCGGGAATTCGACTCTTGAGAGACTTCAGGCTAAGTACGCCATTCGGTCTCCATACATTCTTTATGTGTCGAGAATAGAACATCCGGGCAAGAACCATGTTCGCCTGATCAACGCCTTCAGTCAGTTGAAGGCCAAAACCAGAATCCCTCATCAGCTGGTTATTGCAGGCACTCCGTGGGGACGAGCGGAAGAAGTTTATGACACGGCGGCCCGATCCGCATACACTGAGGACATTTCATTTATTGGATTTGTGGATGGATCAGACCTCCCGTCACTTTATGGCGCTGCGGATCTTTTTGTCTTCCCATCTCTGTATGAGGGCTTCGGAATGCCGATTCTCGAAGCGATGGCGTGCGGGACACCGGTGGTTTGTTCCAATGTGTCTTCTATGCCGGAAGTGGCTGGAGACGCAGCGCTACTATTTGATCCTTACGACGAGGATGATATTTGTAGAGTTATGCAAGAAATACTGGAGAATGATGAACTTCGCATGAAATTGGTTCAAAAAGGTATTGAAAGAAGCGGTCTGTTCAGTTGGGCCAACGCAGCCCAAAAGACCCTCGAGGTCATATACCAGGTTCACGAGGAGAACACTTGAACAGTTGCAGCCCGCACATCATAGGCATATCAGGCGCCACTTGCTCTGGAAAATCCAGCCTGGCAAAGAGGATAAGGGACAGGCTAACGGGCAAAATCATTTCTATAATATCTTGTGATTGGTATTACCGCGACCTCTCAGCGTTAACGCCTTCCGAAAGAGAGAAGTGTAATTTCGATGTGCCTGAGGCATTGGAAATGGATTTGCTCCGCCGTGACCTCGAATTACTTGCTGCGGGAAACGACATTTTTAGGCCGGTATACGATTATTCCACGCACACGAGAGCCCCTCATTCAATCCAGGTCACTCCAGGCCACATCATCATAGTCGAAGGGCTTTTCGTATTATATTGGGAGGAAATTCGTCAATTATTAAATACCAAGGTTTTTGTATTTCTTACAGACGCTGAATCGCTAGCCAGAAGACTTGACAGAGACGTAAGGGAAAGAGGACGGACGCGGCAATCTGTTATAGATCAATATCAAACAACGGTCGAACCCATGACCCGCAAATTTGTGCTTCCCACAAGACACTTTGCCGACATCCTGGTTCGCGGAACCGATCCCATTGAAGATTCAGCGGAATCCGTAATAAGTCGCCTACCTTGTGTCCGGAAGAATTCGAATTGAAACAGCGGCTTTGTATAATGCGTATGAATCAGGTGTTTCTCGTTGAGTATGAATTTGCAATATTTTTTCCTTTCAACGAACTGTCCAGACTGGTTGATCGAACTGATAAGTTTTTGGTCGGAACAGTATAAGGTCTATGACAGATGATAGCAGACAAAACCCAGACAGAGAAGTCTAGAAATTTAACAGTCATTATTCCCGTTTTGGAGCCGCTCGAAGAAAACTCAGAAGATATTTTCGCTCAATATTATGGTTCATTAAAGTGAAACTTAACCCCCTCCCGAAACGCTGTTTTGACGTACTATTATCATTATCCACCGTTGCGATTCTCTCCCCTATCCTGATGCTGGAGTTCATATTTTCGCGGTTTTCATTTTATCGTATCCCAAGATATGGAAAAGGGCTCATAATTTATGACGAACTCTCCTTCAAAGTCGACAATGGACGAGGGGGGGATCTTGTCAAGAAACTTCATTTGACCAACCTGCCCATTCTAATTAACGTAATCAAAGGAGACATGTCATTTGTGGGGCCTCGCCCAATGTCCCCCGAAGATGTGAATCTTCTCGATAGGGGGATGCGTAGGCGTCATGACGTGAGGCCTGGACTCGTTTCTCTCTGGTGGATACGCCGGCGGGCTAACATCGATTATGGGACAGAGGTCGCTGTTGATCTGGAGTACATCGATAATCAGGGACTATTCAGCGACATTGGAATTCTCCTAAGAGCCATTCCAGCGATATTACTTGGCGACGCAGTCGGTTCCTCTGATAAAGAGCTGAGAATCCTGGGCATCCCAATAGATAACCTTACTATGGAACAGGCCGTAGACACCATTCTGAAATGGCTCAGCGAGCCAGGGGCTAAACAGGTCTGCTTCGTCAACGCGGATTGCGCAAACATTGCCTATAAAGATAGCGACTACCTTAAAGTCCTTACTAACGCCGATCTTTGCCTGGCGGATGGAGTCGGTCTTAAGCTGGCGGGCAAAATCCTGTCTCAGGATATAGCTCAAAATGTCAATGGAACTGATATGTTCCCCATCCTGTGTGAGCGTCTTTCCGGCACTGACGTAAAATTATTTTTGTTGGGGGCGAGGGCTGAGGTAGTTCAAGGACTCGTGGACTGGATTAGCGGGCATCACCCGGGAGTTCAGTTAGCGGGATATCACCACGGATATTTCGATCCGAATGACGAAAATAAAGTTATTGAAAGCATAAGAGACTCCGGCGCTCATTTACTTCTGGTAGCCTTCGGAGCGCCCAGGCAGGACGTTTGGATCAACCGGCGTCTTGGAGAAACAGGAACCCGGGTCGCTATAGGTGTTGGTGGACTTTTTGATTTCTATTCCGGCCGACTTCCCCGCGCTCCATTGTGGATGAGAGAAATTGGCTTTGAATGGCTTTACAGGATGCTTCAGGAACCCGGTCGTCTATGGAAACGTTATTTAATAGGCAATTGCGTTTTCCTTTTCAGGGTCTTGAAGGAAAAACTCTTGAGAGGAAGACTAAAAAATACTTGACGGAGCGTTATCCGTAATCATGAATTGAAGCCAACGGCTCAGTTTTCTCATGCCACTTTGCTTACGGACAACAATCATTTTGATTAGAGATCATTTTGCTTGTCATGCCCCACTCACCAGATAATGAACCACGATTTCCGGCGGACAGTTGAACCGTAGTGGAAGCCCTGAACTTCCGGTTCCGAGTGAGGTGTAACCCGGCATTCCCTTGTATTCCCAAGGTCCCCTGCAATATTTTTTCTTGCAACTCGCATTGAGCCATAACGCTTTCCCCCCCGGCAGGCACAGTTGGCCGCCGTGCGTGTGACCGGTGACTACAAAGTCCACACCATGGCTATAAGCTTGTTCAAGGGTTTCCGGGGAATGAATCATAAGTATCTTCACAGCGCCGTCCGGGACCTCAGCAAATCCCTTCTCATAGTCATGAAGTCCATAAAAGTGCGCATCATCCAGTCCTACTACACAGACCTTCTCCCCATCCTTTTCTATACATTCCGACTCGTTCAAGAGCATACGAACTCCATGAGCTTCCAGTTTGGGAACAAACTCCAGGAAATCGTGGTTTCCCAGGATTCCATAGCATCCGTGTTCACAGTTCAGATTCTTGGCAAGAGTTTCGATCTCCCTAAATACAGGATAATAATTTCCATGGGTGTGGAATCTGTAGTCCCCTGTGATCAAGGCCACATCGCAATTCAAAGTCGAACACAGCCTGCCAATATGAGCGCCCATTCCCTCGAAAACATCTAGATGCAGATCAGACAAATGCAGGATCTTAAACCCATTGAGGGCTTCAGGAAGATCCTTTGCAACGACTCGGTTGAAAACTATTTTGTGGTCTTTAATGTTCGCAAACCCCCTATCCCATCCTCTGAAGAGTTTGACAAACCAACCAAAGGCATCTAAAGCCCATTCGAGGTTCTCAAAGTGAAATCTTCCTAGACCGGGCCCCAAAGCTCGGGCCGAATGCTCGACTTGAATCTGGAGCCTTTTGGAGACGTAGTCTTTACCACATCGATCGATAACCTGCTGAAGATCATGTTTTTCCATATTATTTCCTGGAATGGCCTCATCTGGATTTGTGCCGATTGGGTCTTGAATTCAAAAAAATCTCTCTTAATTCGCTAGGAATCTTCTTCATTTTCGCAGGCCCAACTTCCCTTGTAATCAGCCACGGAACTAATGATTCTCAATAGTTCTCTGGATTGTATCGGCTTGGTGATGTAATCATCCATCCCCGCTGATATGCACTTTTCCCTGTCCCCTTTGAGAGCGTGAGCGGTTAGCGCTACTATGGGCGTGAACGTTCCTGTGATTTTCTGGTGTCCCCGGATCATGGCCGTTGCTTCTAAACCATCCATTTCCGGCATTTGAACATCCATCAGGATTAGATCGAATTGCTCCGTCGTTGCGGCGTCCACTGCCTTTTTCCCATTGGAGACAGGGACGACTGAGTGCCCGATTTTCTTTAGTATTAGAATCATGAGTTTCTGATTGACTGGGTTATCCTCGGCTAAAAGAATTCTCAGACTGCGTTCGGGTTCAGAGTCCAGAACGGCCTCTTCCGTCCTGACAAAACGCGATTTCACAGTATCCTGGTCTCCCAGCGCCACACTTATTTCATGCAGCAATTGCGAGCGCTTAACTGGTTTTGTCAGGTAACCGGCCACATTCAATTCCTTACACCGGTCTCCATCATCGGAAGCGTGGGATGAAGTCATAATTATCGTGGGCCCCTGATAAAGACCAGGGTCTGTACAGAGGTGATCCAGAAACTGGTATCCGTCCATTCCAGGCATTTGCACATCTAACAGCATCAGATCAAATGAAGCGTTTTCATCCCTGGATCTCTCCAAAATTGCAATGGCCTCATGTGCGTCTTTGGCCTCGAAGGGAATCATCTCCCAGTGGGAAAGGGTTTCGGTCAGGATGAGTCTGTTGGTTGGGTTATCATCAACAATCAAGGCACGAAGATCTTTCAGCCCCGCCAATTCATCGGCTGGTTTTCTCACCGTCTTTTTCTTGGATGGACTCAACATGGCTGTGAAATGAAAAACGCTTCCCTTACCCAGTTCACTTTCCACCCAGACTTCTCCATTCATCAGTTCGATGAGGCGTGAAACTATGGCCAGTCCAAGCCCGGTCCCGCCGTACCGGCGAGTAGTTGAAGCGTCAACCTGTTCAAATGGCTGGAATATTTTGTCTATTTTCTCATCAGGAATCCCTATGCCCGTGTCTGAAATGGAGAATTTCAAAATCGCCTCATCCTGGGACTGGCTGATGGCGCTCACAGTCAAAGTGACAAATCCCTTTGGCGTGAACTTGATCGCATTACCGATCAAATTAGTAAGAATTTGCCTCAGTCTGGCGGGGTCCCCTACCAGCATCTGAGGAACCTCCGGCCTCACATGACACGAAACTTCGAGATCTTTTTCCCTCTGAGGACGAACGGCAAGAGCGTTCACGACCTCTTCGAGCTGCTCACGAATGTTGAAGTCCAGGAAATTAAGTTCAAATTTCCCAGCCTCAATCTTTGAAAAGTCTAAAATATCGTTGATAATCATCATCATGGAATCAGCCGACGACAGAACAGCCTGAAGATATTCCCGTTGTTCATTAGTAACAGGAGTGTTCAAGACCACCTCTGTCATTCCTATGATCCCATTCATCGGTGTTCTGATTTCGTGGCTCATGTTCGCCAGGAATTCGCTCTTGGCGACACTTGCAGCCTCAGCTTTTTCCATTGCGCTTATCAGTTCAGTGATATCTATGAATGACTCGATGCCCCCAGTCACATTTCCCCTGTCGTCTCGAATTAGATCGGCATTCTTGAGTACGGTTAATATCCTTTGATTTTTTAATCGAATTTTACACTGCCTTCTCAATATGGGTTCCGTCGGATAATCCTCGAAAAGGCCGCACATCGTAAGGCATGGCTCATCACAGAACGTAGAGCACGCCTTCCCCACCACCTCATCTTCACTTAGCCCTGTGATTCGGGAAAATTCATCGTTGATACTAATGATTTTTCTATTGTCATCAATTACAAAAATGGCTGTAGCCGCAGTTTTCAATATTTTTCTTTGAAACGCGTTAGAGTTTTGCAGCTTGTCCATCGCCATCTTTAAGTCGGAGATGTCCCTGGCTATGGCTTGAAAACCAACTATTTTCTTCCCATCGAGAAGTAACTGGACATTTTGACCTATCCAGACTATCTCTCCGCCGGCCGTTCTGATTGGCGCCTCAAAGTATGTGTTAGGTATTCTTTTCCTGGCCTGATCTTCGTAAAGACGCTTTGCCATGTCTCGATATTCGGGAAGAATTGCGCTGAGATAATCTCTACCCAGGATCTCATTCTCAGAAAAACCGGTTACCCTCGTTCCAACAGCGTTAATGTATGTGAAAACACCGGTCATGTCAGTTCGATAAATAATATCTGAGGCCTTTTCCACAAACTGCCGGTAACGTTCTTCACTCTGACGCAAAGATTCTTCGGCCCTCTTGCGTTCAACGACCTCATCGTACAGTTCTTTGTTCTTCGCCGCCAGCTCTTCCGTTCTCTCCTGGACCCTCGTCTCAAGCGTATTGTGAGCTTCATGGAGTTTCCTGAACATGGTCTGCCTATCGCTGAATCCCTTCAGAATCAGAACCACCATCAGTGTCAGACTACCCATGAGACTGATTACAACTATTATCCAAAGGAACGGGGAATGTCCCGCAAAGTAATGGGACCTTGGGACAGCGGTCACCAGGTAGAGGTTGCCTGCGGAAATCTTTCTCAAAGCAACCATAAGGCTCGGCATGGAATTGTGTGTAGGTTTCACGGATTCATGCAAACTATAATCAGGCAATGCAGCCGGCAACCCAAGTAAAGACTTTACATCGGTTTTGAGAAGAGAGTCTGGACCTACCAAAGCTTTTCCAGCCGGACTTATAATAGCTGAAAAATCATCCAGCCCCTCGTGAGCGTTAGCGAGTTTTTTTTGGAGAGGCTGACCCGCCAGTTTCATAATCACATATCCCTTGACCACCCCCCTGTACCGGACAGGCCCATAAAGGAGAAGCGAACACTCGCCTTTGTCGCCTGTACCTTTCACCGCTATCAGCGATCCGGAATGAGCGTCGTCGAATGTGGAAACCAGGCTGGGAAAATCATCCACTCCTACCAAAGGTCCGGTCTTCACGATGATGTCATTGGCGCCCCGATCAAAGTAGGCTATCCAGGAGAAAGCCAACTGACCATCTTCAACAGTTGCGTCCTGTAATCTCCTGAACTGATCAAGCATGTCATTCAGGGACACAGTGAGGCCGTATTCCCTCGACATCCCCAGCGCCTGATTGTGATAGTAGGTAGATATCACAAGGTTATTTGTAAGCGTGTTAAGGTTCGCCATTCGTTGGCCGAGATATTCGTCCAAAACATCGGCAGTACCTTTGAACTCCTTAACAAATGTTTCTTTTCGAGCTTCAACCAGGGATTGAGAAGTTATGAAAAGACGGTATAAAACATATCCATTGGCTGCAAAGAGAAGTGTAAGCACCACAACAAAAGCTATGATCCTTCCTTTAAAGACGTTTTCCTCGTCTACTGTCTCCCTCAAAAGGTTACCTCAATTTATCGCTCAACGCGCTGTAACTTCTGGAAAATAATTTTCTATTCCTGGATAGTAGGTTAAAAGTAACTCACTTAACTTCCCGCTGGTTTTTAATTCCGCCAGGAATTGGTCAAACGACTCCTTTAGTTTCGGCGAATCCTTGGAAATGCCAAATCCCATGTTCTGCTTTTCAGTAATGGCGCCTAGAATTTTTATCCTTCCAGGGAATTTGCTCAGAGCAACCAGAGAATCAGGAACGTCCAAAATGGATATCTCAGCGTCGCCTTTGACTAAAACGGCGGCCAGATCATTCAAAGTGACGCCTTCCTTGTAAACAGGCCGCACGTCTTGGAGATTGTAAAGGCTCAGATCCACACAGGTATTCTTTATACCAAGAACATCTCTGTCCTTCAAAAGCAACCGGGTCTCTTCCACATCCTTTTTCAGGTCCTTGGTGGGTTTGATCGGGTGAAGCGGAGAATCGGCTCTGGCGACAACCCAAATCACGTTAGGAAAATACGGGGTTGAATAGTCAATGATCTCCTGACGCCACGGTATGACTGTCAGTCCATTTCCTATGATGTCCCCTTTGATGGGAACATTTGCAATCACCTCCGGCTTACCACCTTTTACGGTAACCTTTTTGCCGGACAAATCACCTATAACATTGTCCCAATCCGTCTTAACATACTGGTATTTCACTCCGATACTATTGGCGTATAGCTTTAGGATCTCGGTGTCCAGTCCCTCACCGTCACCAGTGACAAAATTCGCGTACGGGACGCCAAGGTGTCTCAAATATCCGCTTGCTTTGATCTCATCGAGATCGGCCAAGCACAGCGACGCCATAAGCAACCCCATGACGCAGCATAGAATCAGCCTCAGTGTCCATCTCATGACGGAGCTCCTCCTCATAATTGATTTAGATATACTCGACAGGTTAGTCTTGAACCGGCGCCCTGTCAACATTGAAACACACAAGACAAAGACATCTTGAAATCATATTCTTTCTGGATAAATATTGAACCCTGGCGTATCTTGTCGGTAGTATACTGAAAATATTTTAAGTCACAATTGTTAGGAATTTCAGATGGAAACCCAATACAAACTGTATCCTCTTCTATTAAGCAGAATTTTCCTGATGAAAGTATGGGGAAGCAATTCAATCCGTTGGGCCATGAAAAGGGAAATTGATGACCTTCCCAGGATTGGAGAATTGTGGGAAACCTACGACGGCGATAATGGAAGTGTCATAACAAACGGAAAATACAGGCTATGGTCACTGTCCGAAATGGTTCATGAATTTCAGCAGGCCCTATTGGGTGACCGCCTAAAGGAGTATGTCAATCGACCATTCCCCCTGCTCATTAAGTATCTATTCCCGTCTCAGGCGCTTTCGGTACAGGTACACCCTGATGATGAGTATGCGCTGAAGCACGAGAATTCAAACGGGAAAGAAGAAATGTGGGTTGTTCTGGAGTCCAAACCTGGATCCTTCATCATCGTGGGTTGGAAAGAAGGCCTGACGAAACAGGACATAACAGCCAGTATCGCAGATCATAAATTCCACGACATAATGAACGTGGTTCACCCTGAACCTGGCCAAGTCTTTTATATACCCCCGGGGTCCATTCACGCTCTAGGACCAGGTCTCACCATATTGGAAATACAACAGAATTCTGACATAACATATAGAATTTATGATTGGGACCGTCCGGACGAGTCCGGGAAATTCCGGGACCTTCACATTGAAAAGGCGCTTCAGGTGCTCGACTTCACCCATACTCCCCAGTATCATATTTCGCCCCTGGTGGTAAATCATGGTGGAGGCGATTGTCGCTTCCTTTGCGCCTGTCGTCACTTTGCGGCGTGCATGTGGGACATTAGAGCAAAAATCGAAATGGAGTCCGATCGTGGGGCGTTTTGGATATTCAACGTGATATCGGGATCGGGAAAGATCGTCAGGGGTAATTCTTGGGACGACCAACCCCTGGAGCAGGGGGACACTGTTGTCATCCCCGCTCACATGGGCCCCTTCACTGTTGAGCCATCAGACTTCTCGATGAGAATAGTGAAATCATGGCTCCCGGACCTATTCAACGACATCATAAGCCCTCTTAGGCAAGCTGGTTTTTGTGACTCGGACATCATTGGTCTGGGCGGCCATAAAGCCAAAAATGATATAAAAAGCGCTCTATAAGTTGAGTTTACCCCCCTATTCGTTTTAAAAGGGTAACGGGTTAGGAATACTTGCCTGTTTTGAGTTTGGCGCCCCTCTCAATCTTGAAAGTCTTACCAGGTGGGACCTCAATCGAGACATTGCCCTCTATTTTCACATCACGTTCGAAGAATACCGGTCCAGATACTTTTAGGGATTCGGCGTTCAGCAGAGAAATAGTCGTGGAATCTTCAAACCTTTCAGGCATTTTAAGAGGAGTATCAAGAAAATCCGGACCAAAAGAAACCGCCGGAACAGGAGAAAGCGAAGCGGGCCGAGACGAATTTCTCTTTAGCCTGTACATTGAGTCGAGCAAACACACGTCTGATTGCAACACAAACAAATCTTCCACTTTTTTAGTCGGAAAAAAACGATCTCGGTTGACTTTCAGGCCCCTGGCCCTTGGGAAAGAACCTATAGCGCTTCCCATAGCAGTCTCAAGCTGGACGATGTTTGCGCCTCGTATTTTTTTGTGATTCTGCATTATCGGAAGATTCAGCAACTTTTGATCAAGAATCGTTCTCAAGGCTATCAAATCTATCCATACGTTGTTGGTGTTAAAGACCCTAAAACGGTCTATATCCATGAACTCCAGGCTGGACGCAGGGTCTACCTGCGCTATTTCCAATAGCTCGAGCCTTCCTTTTCGAACTACGAGCGTCCCTCCCTTGCGGTCTTCATTGGTTCGATCAGTGACCTCCATCAGAAAGCCCGCGTCATGCTTCCGGATAAGCCCGAGGATCCAGGGTTCCAAGTTTGCCGCCAAGTTATCGACATTTGATATGAAAGCCCATTGATATCCTTCAGACAGAAGTTCATCGAGCAGTCCCGATTCGGCCAGGCTTTCATAGACGTCACCGTGCCCAGGTGGCGCCCAGTCATCGTCCGTTCCGGTCTCAAGAGGGGCCAGAGAGTCTCTCAGCAGCCGAGGAACCTGCTTCTGTTCGATAGTCCTGACCCTTGCTCCAAGTTGGTCTACTACTTCCATGGTAGGCGCTTGAGTAAAGAAGCTGTTCATCAGTACAAGTGGGATGTCTATGGCCCATCTATCCCTAATGGCCTTCATCTGCCCCAGTATTATCTCGAGATAGGACATTCCATCTTTGGCTACCAGTATTCCCTTGGGTACTTCGCCACCCATCGTGGTGCTTCTTCCACCGTTCAGCTTTATTACT
>CAWEPY010000007.1:0-300018 GCA_963811075.1 uncultured delta proteobacterium | reverse complement strand
TTTTTTTAGTTCCCGGACATCAATGTCGACAATAGTCGATCCGCTCAGTCCTTTAACCAACAAATTGAAATCAGAACTGGTTTCGCCAATCCGAGATAACTCAAAGCCGTCCATGCATTTTTCGAAAAATTCTCTATTGGCAGGCTTTACGCTGATCAGGAAACGACACGGCGTCTCGGAAAAGAGAACAAAGTCATCACGTTCAACCCCTTGATACGACAATTTTCCCAGGTCAATTCTTGCGCCCAAGCCTCCAGCGAATGAACTTTCGGCCAGGGCCACGCCAAGTCCACCATCCGAAAGGTCGTGAATCGATTGCGCCAGCCCCCGGCGAACTGCCTGATATAGCGCCCTGTATGACTTTATCGCCTTTTCAGGGTCCAATACTTTTGGCACGTTGGATCCTATAAAGCCTTTCGATGCCAAGTATTCCGACGCCCCGATTTCATCCCTGGTCACACCAAGCACGTATATAAGGTCTCCGGGTTTTTTGAAGTCGGCAGTCACAGCTTGTCTAACATCCGGGACTACACCCACTGCGGTAAAAAGAACCGTCGGAGGAATAGAAATCTTAGACCCGCCGATCGAATAGTCGTTCTTCATGCTGTCTTTACCGGAAATGCAAGGCGCTTGATAGGCGACGCAGAAATCGTACAGCGCCTTATTGGCGCGGACGAGCTGAGCCAGTTTGTATTCACCATCAGGGGTCTTTTCTGATTTGACGGGGTCACACCAGCAGAAATTGTCAAGACCCGCCATGTGATCTGGATTCGCCCCTACGGAGACGATATTTCTTACAGCCTCGTCAATTACCGCGGCCATCATCCAGTAAGTGTCAATATCGGAATACCTGGGGGCAATTCCACAACCAATAGCCACTCCAACATACCTGTCAAGCATGGGTCGCTGTACAGCGGCGTCAGAGGGACCGTCATTCTCAACGCCCACGAGAGGTTTGACCACGGAGCCGGCCTGAACCTCATGGTCGTATTGCCGGATCAACCGTTCCTTGGAACAGATGTTCCAGCGCGACATTAGCCCGAGCAACTCGTTGTTCAGATTTGAGGGACATTTAAATACAGGCTCGGCTAACTGCGGCATTTTCCACGTTGCTTTAAGACGCATCTGGGGAACGCCATCGTGCAGGAAATCCAGTGGGAGAAGAACCACGGTTGAGTCTTTCCACAGCACCGTAAATAAGCCGTCATCAGTGAATTCCCCGAGATCCGTGGCCTCAACGTCCAACTTTTCAGCAAGATTCAGGAATTCCCCCAGTTTCTCCGGAGGCACAGCCACTGTCATTCTCTCCTGAGCCTCAGACAGAAGGATTTCCCAAGGCTGCAATCCAGGATATTTTAATGGGGCCCTGTCGAGAAGTAGTCGAGCGCCACCCGATTCCTGGGCCATTTCACCCACGGACGAAGACAAGCCACCGGCTCCGTTGTCAGTGATGGAACTGTAGAGCCCTCTGTCTCTTGCCACAAGAAGAAAATCCGTCATCCGTTTCTGAGTTATTGGGTCTCCAATTTGAACGGCTGTGGCAGGTGAACCTTCGTGCAACTCCTCGGATGAAAATGTAGCTCCGTGAATACCATCTTTGCCGATTCTACCGCCAGTCATTACAATTCGGTCGCCAGGATTGGCTTTCTTGACGTGAGCCGGTTTGCCATTAATTTTTGAAGGCATCAATCCGCCTGTTCCACAATATACCAAAGGTTTCCCAAGGTAGCGTTCGTCAAAGACCACCGCGCCGTTCACTGTCGGTATGCCGCTCTTGTTGCCTCCATGTTCGACTCCTTCTCTAACCCCCTCGAAGACTCTCTTTGGATGGAGAAGACGAGGTGGTATCGATCCACTGTAGTCTGGCGGGGCAAAACAGAACACATCCGTATTAAAAATCAGGCGACATCCGAGGCCTGTGCCGAACGGGTCTCGGTTCACCCCGACTATTCCCGTAAGGGCGCCACCGTATGGGTCTAGAGCGGACGGGGAATTGTGAGTCTCGACTTTGACAACAAGGTTCCAGTCGTCATCAAGCTTTATTACTCCGGCGTTGTCCTTGAACACCGAGAGGCAATAGTCGCGTTGCCCGAGCTTCTTTCGAATATCTTCAGTCGCTCTCTGGACATAGGATTTGAACAGACTATTAATCTGAAATTCTTTGCCGTCTTCCTCGTAGTCGATAATCGCATTAAAAATCTTGTGCTTGCAGTGTTCAGACCATGTTTGGGCAAGCACTTCCAGTTCGCAGTCAGTGATCTTTGGGGACAGTCGATATTTTTTCCTCCGCTCAATATAGGAATCGTCTCTAAAAAATGCCTGAATCGCCTTCATTTCTTCGACATTGAGCGCCAACACACCGCTCTGACTTATGCGCAACAATTCCTTATCAGATTGGTCCAGATCGATTTCTCTGACTTTGATTTCAGCCTTGGATGTTACGACCGGAGCTACGATTGAGTAGCGATGGTCCGTCGGCGAAAAAACCTGGGAAGTCTGGATGAGATCATTGGCCAAGAGATCCCTGGCAATCGCCGAAATCTGATCTCGTTCGAGTTGACCCCTGAAGAAATAGATTTTTCGACTGTATACACCGCCTCCGGATCTTTTACTTATGTTCAGAGTTCGTTCAACCGCTTCTCTGGCGGTGCGACCTACATTGTCCGTGACGCCCGGCCGGTATCCGACTTCAACAATCCAGTCAAAAGGAAGGTTTAAGGGTTCATCGATAGCGGCTTTCTGAATCACCGGATCAACAAAGACTTCTTTAGCCAGAAGTTCCAGTTCCGATCGTTCAAGGTCCATGTCGATTATAAAGCTGTCAGCGACCCTGAGTTCATCTAGTTTGAATCCGAGATCCGACTCGATTCTGGCTGCAATGCGCCTCCCGGCAGGGTCCGTCATCGCCTGCTTCAAACAAACATCTATTCTGTGTGTCATGCAATATTCCTGAGTATTTAAATAGGTTGCTGCGAAAAATGACCCTAAACTTTAAGAAAGATCCTTGAGTCCAGGGCTATAGCCCCGGAGTGCGACGTCCATACGGGATTGATATCTATCTGTTCTATGACTGGAAATTCGAGCATTAGACTAGAAACAACTGAAATCACTGTTTTTAGGCTATCTCTATCTATTGGCGCCCTACCTCTAACACCCCTAAAGATCTCAGAACCAGGCAACTCGTCGATCATTTCATCGATTTCTCTTGCAGATGGCGGCGCCATCCTAAGAGAGGCCTTAGCAAACACCTCTACCAAGATCCCTCCATAACCCACAAGCACTAATGGACCGAAATGGGGATCGCGTTTTCCTCCCACGATAAGTTCGTAGGTTGCCGCTTCCCTGTGCGCCATCTGTTGAATCATGCATCCGTAGAGGCCAATGTTTGGGTCCTGGATAAATCGCCCCCACATTTCATCAATCGCGCTCCGCAACTGGTTCAAGTCCTGAAGTCCCAGGACAACACCCTGTCTGTCAGACTTGTGCGATATTTCGCGGGCGATGACTTTAACCGCGTAAGGTCCTGGGAAATCTGGAAGATTAGTTAGGGCGTTGTGATTTGGCATGATGAGGGAATAGTTTGGGACATTGAGCTTTGAGAGTCTCAATATGTCAAGGGCCTCATGTAACAGAGGCGAACGTCCTTCGGAAACGCATCTCTTCAGAATTCCTGATATGGCCGGATTGTCGATTTCCAGGGATTTTGGTGGTTCGGAGCTTTCCAGTCTTATTAGTTCGCGCCGTCTCTGAAATTTTATCGCTGTATCGAGGGCGCTGACCGCCCGTTCCGGGGAAATAAAAATAGGGAAGTCAAATTCTTTCAAGAGTCTTGAAATCTCGACTTGTTCTGTGGAAACACATAGAGCGACGGGTTTTTTATATTGCTGGGACAAAGCGGCGGCTGAACGAAGAAATTTGCGGGAGGCCTCCCCCTCAACTACAGCGAAATAGGTTTGAAGCAGAAGAATCCCATCTACATTTGGTTGTTGGAGAGTGTGCTCTACTATTTTGACATAAACATCAAAGTCAAAAAGATCGCCAAGATCCAGTGGATTGGCCAGTTTGATTACATTGGCCCTAAGTCTTTGCCGGATCTGGTCGAGGAAATCCTCGTTGAAAGGCGGAAGCTCAAACCCGTAAGTATAAGCCGCATCCGCGGCAATTACCGCGTGACCACCGGACCTGGAGATAATAGCGAGGTTTCGCCCCTTCATCTCGGGGATCTTCAAAATCTTCACAAAGTCTACATAACTATGCATGTCACGAAAACGTATCATGCCGGACTGTGTCAAGGCTGCGTCCACGACCATGTCGTCATTGGCCAGAGCGTCAGTGTGCGACTGAGCGATGGTCCGGCTTTGTCCACCAATATTGGCCTTGTGTACAACTATGGGCTTGGATGATTTTTTCGCAATTTCCGTGAATCGCTTCCCGTCGCGGATGGATTCCAGATACATGCAAATTATGGATGTGTCAGGATCCTCGATGTAATACTCAAGTAAATCATTTTCATCTATGTTCAGTTTGTTGCCTATGGACGCGAACTTGCTGAAACCTAACTGTTCGCTGTCAAACATGTTCAGAAAAGACAAACCCACTCCGCCACTTTGGGCAATGATCCCAACATCCCCAACCCTGAATGTATTGAGGAGTCTCGGAAAAGGAGTCGCCAAACCATTCGAGGCGTTGATAATACCAATGCAATTTGGTCCTATGAACCTCATTCCGTATCGGGCGGCAATGTCTCTGAGAGATTGGCTCCATTCAGATCCTTTTCCGCCAAACTCACCGAAACCACCACTTTCTATTACTGCTCGCGTGATCCCTTTTTTGCCGCACTGCTCAAGTATTTCCGGCACCGTACGGGCCGGGGTCAGGATAATGGCCAAATCAATCGGTTCGTCAATTTCATCGAGTGACTTGTGTATCCTTCGGCCAAACAATATACCCTCATCGATTCCTACAAGATGGATGACCCCGTTATATCTGAATTCAAATAGGTTTCGGGCTATTTCTTTCCCGAGATTTCTGAGATCGGTAGATACTCCGAATACAACCACCGAAGATGGATTAAATAGTTTTTTCACAGAACAACAACCTTTCAATAAGCCGGTGTGTTGAAATTCATGGAAGAAGCCTTATAAAAAGGCCATTCCAGGTTTCTTGGCGCATTCTTTATTCTCCAGACTGTGAAAGCCTAAAGTCCCTGACTGATTTAACGAGTGATGACCGATCTTCATACCATCTGATGAACTGACGGAGCCCATCCTTTAACGGAGTTGAAGGTTTGAATCCAAGTTTCCTGGATGCTCTATCAATACTGGCGAAAGTCGCCACAACATCTCCAGGTTGTGCGGGTACCATTTCCTTAATTGCCTTGAGTCCGCTCAGATCTTCAAGCGAGTTTATAAAATCCATGAGTTCAACAGGTTGATTGTTCCCCAGATTAATGATTTCATATTTGTCGAGTTTGTCGACCGTCAATGCGGCCAAAACACCTGTCGTGACATCATCAATGTAAGTGAAATCCCTTCTGTTCCTACCGTAATTAAAGACCTTGATGGGCTCCCCGTATTGCATAGCCTCTAGAAAACTCCAATAAGCCATGTCAGGTCTGCCCCACGGCCCATAAACCGTAAAAAATCTCAGGCCGATCGTTTGCATGTCCCATAGGTGAGTGTAAGTGTAGGCTATGAGTTCATTCGACCTCTTGGTCGCTGCGTAGAGACTGACTGGAGTTTCAACGGGATCATCTTCACTGTACGGGAGTTTGGTGTTTCCACCATAGACGCTGGAGCTGGAGGCGTACACAAATCTGTCCACTGAATGCTGCTTTGACTGTTCAATCAGATTCACGAACCCTTCTATATTAGATTTCTGATAAGCGTAGGGATTCCTGAGAGAATACCTGACACCGGCCTGGGCCGCCAGATGACAGACAACGGAGGGACTGTAATTTCTGAATATGGTTTCAATTGGACCCAGGTCTGAGATATCCACGTTGATTGAGACAAAGTTGGAGTGTCTTTTTAGGATGTCCTCTCTGGCGATCTTGAGGCGAGGGTCATAATAAGAATTGAAGTCATCAAGGCCTACTACCGTTTCGCCTTGATCCAGTAAAGCCTGAGCTACATAAAAACCGATAAAACCAGCGGCTCCGGTAACCATTATTGTTGACATATTAAGCCCTTGAAACTAGTTGGAGTATCCTTTCGGATTAAAAGAAAACCATCGTATTACTTCGGCTACCATTGAATCCAGGTCCGAGCGGGTCGGCGTCCAGTCCAGAGTCTTTTTTGCCATTAACGCGTCAGCCACCAACTCCGCCGGGTCGCCCGGCCTTCGTGGCCCAAATTCAGGAGATATGTTCACACCCGCAATTCTTTGAACGCCGTCGACAATCTCCATGTTGGAAAAACCATGGCCTGTACCCAGATTGAGCCTTATAAGCGGTAATTCATCAAGTTTTTTGGAGGCCTTGATGTGGGCGTCGGCCAGGTCAGTCACATGAATATAATCTCTAACGCAGGTACCATCGGGAGTCGGATAGTCTGTCCCGAATATTGTCAACCCATCTGAGAGGTTTAACGCAAATTTGACCACATTCGGAATCAGATGAGACTCCGGTCTGTGGTCTTCACCGAGGCCAAAATCAGGCTCACATCCGGCCGCGTTGAAATATCTCAACTGGGCTGACCTGATACCGTAAGCTACGTTGTAATCTTCAAGCATCCACTCAATGGCCAGTTTCGTCCGTCCATAAGGAGAAATAGGATTTTTGGGATGGTTTTCGTCTATTGGCAATCTCTGTGGGTATCCATAAACTGCGCATGAGGAAGAGAAAACTATCCTGTCGTGTCCTGAATGTCGCATAGCTTCAGCCATGTTGAACGCAGCCAGCAGATTATTTCTGTAATATAGGGCTGGATACTGAACAGATTCTCCGACAAGACAGCTAGCCGCAAAGTGGAATATCATGTCGTACCGGTTATGCGATAAGTGGGTCAATAACGATTCATAGTCGAGCAAGTCGGCCTGGACAAATTCCGAGCAGCGTAACGCCGATCTGTGACCTTTTGACAAATTGTCCATCACCGTTACCCTTATGCCAATGTTCGAGGCAAATAGACAGAAATGCGAACCTACATATCCGGCGCCGCCTATTACAAGAATTTTAGAAATTTTCACCAGAAAGGCCCCCTTTAAAATGAAACCCACTCAAGCGTAGTATTCCCATAGAGTAGTAAACTTTTAAAGAAGTGTTATGCTACAATAGTAACACTAGTGGCCTCGACAGGCAATTTATTCCCTGACAAGTTTTGATTGTACGACCAAGGAGGTTTATTCAATGAGATTTGATATTGCCGACGTAAAAGCTAGAGAGATTCTAGATTCCAGAGGTAATCCCACCGTCGAAGTTGACGTGATTTTAGAGGAGGGCGCATTTGGTAGCGCTGCGGTTCCCTCGGGAGCCTCAACCGGAGAGAATGAGGCTATGGAGCTTCGTGATGGCGATTCCGAAAGATTTCAGGGGAAGGGTGTACTCAAGGCGGTTGAAAACGTTATGAATGAAATTAGGCCGGCCATCCTTGGGATGAACGCATCGGACCAGCCGGGCCTCGATCGTATGCTGATAGATTTGGATGGGTCCGAAAACAAGCGCAATTTAGGAGCAAACGCAATTCTTGGAGTCAGCCTGGCGGCAGCCAAAGCCTGTGCAGTGGAACTGGGATTGCCGCTGTACCGGTATATTGGTGGAATAGACGCCAGACGACTTCCTATCCCCATGATGAATATTCTTAATGGCGGCGCTCACGCTGACAACAATGTGGATATTCAAGAGTTCATGATCATGCCGGTTGGAGCGGAATGTTTTAGCGAAGGGCTGAGAATGGGAGCGGAAATCTTTCATACTCTTAAGAAAGTCCTCAAGAGCATGGGGCTCAATACCTCAGTTGGAGATGAGGGTGGATTCGCTCCAAATCTGAATTCTAACGAAGAGGCCTTGAAGGTCATCGTCCAGGCTATTGAAGAAGCTGGGTACGTTCCTGGAGGAAATGTCTGCATCGCTTTAGACGCAGCCGCAAGTTCATTCTTCAGAGATGGGATTTATGATTTAAAAGGCGAGGGTAAGATTAAGTCGTCAGACGAAATGGTTGATTTCTACGAAGACCTTATTGAACGTTATCCCATAATTTCCTTGGAAGATGGTTTGGATGAAAATGACTGGGCAGGATGGAAAGTGCTTACAGACAGACTCGGATCGAAGATCCAGGTAGTCGGCGATGACATCTTCGTAACCAATGTCGAATTGCTTGCAAGAGGAATTGAAAATGGAATAGCTAATTCGATCTTGATTAAACTCAATCAGATTGGGACTTTGACAGAGACGATCGACGCGGTCAATCTGGCTTCGGCGAATGGTTACACATCTATTGTTTCTCACAGGAGCGGAGAAACCGAGGACACTACGATAGCGGACTTTGTTGTGGCTTTAGGCACTGGTCAGATAAAAACCGGCTCAGCGTCAAGGTCTGACAGAATTGCGAAATATAACCAACTGTTGAGAATTGAAGAAGACTTGGGCAACAGCGCCATCTACGGCGCCAGGATGTTTCGTTGGGGACCTCAATACTAATTTGGAACAGTTGTTTCCTTAGGCCGCTCCCGATAGTTTGCCATCGGGGGCGGTTCCTTACATAGCGGTGTTTTCCTGTAAGGCCCGGGTTTTGTCCATACCGGATCGTCATACCGGTCATGGCATGGCAAACATGGCGCTATTCCGAGAATGCGTTTCAGCTCTTGCTCATTGAAGCCTCTACTTAACGAGTGGGATGAACCCTGATTCTGTTCGCCGCTTTCATCTATAACGCCGTCCAGGGGGAATCGGATCTGCAATCCACTTCGAAAGGAATCATAATTTGGAGATACTGTCACGGATTTATTTCTAGGGTTCCAAGTAATTGTGCCTTCTCCCATTCCCAAGGATTTGGAATCCAGATGGCAGTCAATACATCGGGGTACTTCTTTTCTTGTGGTGTGTGGGTGAGTAGGGCCGATTGCTATAGAGTTCATACCGTTTTTCAAAGGCATGATCATGGAATTGTATGGCTCCACAACCTTTTCCTGCTCATTCACTACGGTGTTCCAGACTTGACAGCCCGGTACAAGAATTCCCACACGGCCCTTTGAGTTTATTCCAAGTATGTTCCTTTCAAACCTGAAAAATGATCTCCCTTCAGCCCAAGCGCCTCTGCTGGTTTTTCCTGTCAGGTGGTCTTTTCCTTCCAGACCTAAGTTTAGTATTTGATGGCATCCATAACATTGGGGACTCCAAGCGCTGTGGCATGAGTCACATTCGAGCCGCTCATGCCCCTTGATGTTATGGCCTTTCTTGTCCCCTGTAACAACATTTATGACGCTTTCCTTCCCCGAGAGCTTGCTGGTTAGTATCAAGCCTTTGGCAGTCCTCCTGATGTGGGGCAAGGGCCTGTCTTTGGAAGTCCTGAGTATCGAATCTTCTTCAGACAGCTTTAAGAATTTTACGCTGCGAATAAGCGCAACAGTCAGAGGGTCGTTAAAATCCACTTTGGTCTCTCTTGGGGTTTGGGTGTATCCACCATGGCAGTCTTCGCAGGTTATCTCCAGTTGGTCTTTCATGCGAGCGTAAATTTTCCCATCGCCCATGGTTTCCTGGCCTGTGTGGCAGTCAATGCAGCCCATTTTTTTTTCGAAATGTATGTCAGGAACTAAGTTTAGCACGAACCTGTCATCAGACAAGGTCTGTTCGTTGAGAAAGCCTCTCATGAACGGAGTGCCGTATTGGGCGCTCTCCATTTCGCCGTGATAGTTGAGCCCAATTCGCGCGCTCCTATTATGACAAGCACGACAGCGATCATCCGAGATCCTGGAGCTTATGGAATGGTAGGCCGCATGGCCTGTCTCGTATCTATTGACTGTCGGATCTCCTCCCTGGTAACGGCCGGTGTGATCATAATCCGCATGGCATGCTGCGCAACCTTCGAGTCGGCCCATTTTTTCTTCCGGCTGTTTTCCCCATAGATGGCAGGTTGAGCAAAATTTACGGAAGTGGCTCTCCGCAAGGTGAATAGTATTTTCTGCCCCGTGCTCAGGGCCAACTTCCTCCAAAGAATGTTTCCCATCAGAAACAGCCTTTATTGCAAAACGTTCCTCTCCCATATTCGCTACCCCCCACTGGAATCGCAATATGCCAATAATGCCGGCGTTAGTAGCCATGATCGAACGTGGAGTGTTTCGAACCCTGTCCAATATTGGGGAGGCTTTGTCAGAGTGACACATTCCTGGTGTCAGCGAACTTCCGCCACAACTTTGCATGGCTAGGTCAAGACGAGAAGGGTTGGCTCCTCCTATAAGATTCCGGTGAGCTCCTTTGACGGTCAGATCAGTTCCTGTCCCCCCGTGGCATATAACACAGCCAAAGACTGAGTTTGGATGGGATAGTGAGGTATCCTCAATCCCGTAATGGCAAGTTGAGCAGAACTCGCCCGGTAATTTCCCGGAAAAAGGTTTTGTCTCAATTATCCGAGGTTGGAAGTTCTTGAACTCCGCTATCTTGGCTTCAAGCTCCTTTCTCTTTTCAACTCCCTGTTCGTTTTCCAATTCGTGGTTGAGAAGAGAAATACCTAATGCGACTCCCCTCAACTGGTATTGTTTCCACTCCGGATTCTCATTACGGTGGAATACCATGAGGAACGCGACAACGAATATTAGCGCAGAAAGAACCAAGACTCCGTAAAGAGATTTTCGGCCGTCGCTCAACTTACATATCCCCACAACGTCAACAAGGAGGCCATTCCAAGAATTAGGGAAAACATCATGAATTCTATTGACCTGCGCACATGGAGGAACGGTATGGCGGACACAAGCAAAAAAGTAACAAGAGGGATAATCAAACCGGCCAATTCAGGGGAAAGCGTCTTCAACATTTCCTGAATGCCAACAAAAATCCAAGGCGCCTTGACGTTTTCGACAGGGACACCACTGGGGTTGGCTGCACCTCCCATTGGAGCGTCGAAGAATGCAGAGAATAAAATTAGAACAGCGTACCCCGCCAACAAGGCGACAAGCTCCTTTCTTACCAAGTGAGGCACAGTTCTGATCTTCCAAATCTTTGTCATCAAATTGAGTTCAAATAATTTTTTGGAGATGTGTCCAACAGCCTGGAATATCTTCTTGATGTCTAGAAATAACTCATTCCCCGAAGACTCAGTCCTTGACAATCCGGAAACCTACTGTTCGATAATAACCTCTTGGCACAGCCCTGTGAACATTCTGAATCCTTCTTGATGAAACAGAAGAGGCCCATGACCCACTTCTTATGACTTTCTCCTGACCCAATGATGGTCCAAGAGGGTTCTGTGAAGGACTCAAAGCGTAATAATCTCTACTATACCAATCTGAACACCATTCCCAAACGCTACCAAACATACCTGTAATCCCAAAGGCCCCTGAATCAGATGTATAAACCGGACTGGATTGTTCTTCGGTTGAAAGAACCACGTCGTCTTTTGAGGCCGCAATTGTCGTGTAAAGAGCAGCTTTTTCCCATTGCGCCGAAGTAGGCAAGCGACCGCCGGCCCATTGGGCGTAGTCAGAAGCCCCGAACCAGGAAACATGGGTAACGGGCCTGTCTGCGTAACCGGGCCGAGGTTGAAACGCTCCGTTCACCTTAATTATCGGGGAACTTGCGTCGTCGATTCTAACACTTGGGAGCCCATCGCTGGAAATCTCCCCCTGCTTGTTGAGGAACTTACAGAATTCCGCATTGGTGACCTCATGTTTCGATATGTAAAAATCGGCAAGATACACCGTGTGCCACGGCCTTTCATCCGGCCTGCCGAATCCGTCCGGACTCCCCATTTCAAAAGGTCCCGCTGGTATCAGTATCATACCTTTGTACTTGCCTGAGCCTTCAGCTAGGTTGCTTGGGTTGGAAACAATTTCGCCCTGTCTTGATGGTTCCGTAGACAGGGGAACCGGGGGGAGTGGAACGGAAGGGCCTAAAGGACAGCCTGGAAGCAACGGACAGGAAAACCCTTCATCTTGATAAGCGGGAGCCATCAAAAGCGAATTCCTGGCGCCGAAACCACCGTCGGAATAGGTTCGTTCGTCAGGATTGGATTGTCCGTGGACGACGGCTGAAATTGTGGTGGCCGGGAAGACAATTGCCAGTGTAACTAATATTATCCATGCTCTCATGAATTAGTATGTGTCTCCAGAGTCCGAGATCTCAGAAAACAGTCTTGTCGACAACGATTCCCTCGTGATTCAGGAGTTCGACCTTTAGGCCTGGACCTGATATCGCATGAGTTGAACAACTCAAACATGGATCAAAAGCACGAATCAGGCCTTCGATTCTGTTTAGGGAGTGATCCGAGATTTTGTCGCCGTTGATAAAACGCCTCGCGACCTGCAGGATGCCCCTGTTCATGGCCAGATTATTGTTTCCTGTTGCCACGATCATGTTTGCCCATGTTATTAATCCCTGGTCATTGACACGATAGTGGTGGATCAACAGTCCTCTTGGCGCTTCAACTACGCCAATTCCTTCGAACTCATTGTTTCTGGCAAAAGACCTGACATGCGGACTCAGGATATCCGGATCATTCAAGAGACCTTCGAGAATTTCCAAACAATAGAGGATCTCCACCAACCTTGCGTAGTGGTTATAAAAAGAACTCAGAACCGGGCCTCTTTCAAGTTCACGGAATTCCGCCCATTCCTGATCCGCCTGTGAAGTTCCGCAACCATTGCAGACGTTTAATCGCGCGGCGGGACCTGACCGGTAAATCCCGTCCGGATAACCAAGAGATTTGAAATAAGGGGATTTGAGATAAGACCAATCCTCGGTTTTCTCACAGATATAGTCGTGATAATTTTCACAGTTGGCTTGATCCAGAATTATCGAACCCCTGGAATCTATGAAACGCAAATTCCCTTCCACGTGATCAAGATTTCCATCGTCGTTGACGAGGCCCACAAACAACGTCGGAAAGTTTCCGAAACTCCTGATCTCTTCTCTATAATTCTCTAGCGACCCCTTGAACCAGTCCAAAGTTCTACGAATAATCGAATAGCCTTCAGGCACAATCGCAAGGAGGGAATCACGAATTTCTTCGGTCAGGGGTTTATTCACGCCTCCAGGGACCACCCATGCTGGATGGATGCGTTTTCCCGTGCAGAATTCAATAATTTGCTGACCTATTTTACGGAGCCGAATCCCATCCATCGCTATTGAAGGCGCTTTTTTCGCAAGTCCAAAGATATTTCTTTCGGCAGGATCGGAATCAAAACCCATTGCCAAATCAGGTCCGGAAAGATGAAAAAAACTCAATGCGTGGGATTCAATAAATTCTCCACAATTCAATAGTCGACGAAGTTTTTTGGCGGGCTTCGGAATTCTGACCCCCAAAATTGAATCACAGGCTTTGGCCGACGCGAGTGAATGACTCACAGGGCAGATTCCACAGATCCGTTCGACCAGTGATGGCATTTCATAGAATGGACGCCCTTCACAGAATTTTTCAAATCCGCGAAACTGCGTCACATGTAATTTGGCGTCTGTTACAGAGCCGGATTCATCAAGAGTAATCGTTATCTTCCCATGTCCCTCTATTCGTGTGACTGGCTTAATTTCAATCGTTCGCGTCATGTTTCGCACTCCAGAAGATCAGGCTCCAAAACGTGTTTTTGTAATAGGCGACGGCGTTTTTCCTTCGAGCAATTCACAGAGGGTTGAAAAGATTACATCTGCAGGAGGGGGGCAGCCCGGGAGAAAAAAATCCACAAGAACATACTCGTGGACCGGTCTGGCAAATTCAATCAGTTTAGGCACGGATACTGATGGCAAACATTTTCCAGAGTCGGAATTTTCGACATACGCCCTGGAAAGAGTGTCATTTACAGTGAAATGATTCCGCATCCCAGGAACATTGGCGGTCACGGCGCAATCGCCAAAAGAAATCAAAATCTTACAATTAGCCCTTAATTTTAGTAATTCAGTTTTGTCCGATTCAGAGCTGACAGCGCCCTCGATCAAGGCCAGATCGATACCTTCTGGAATTGTCTTCATGTCAACCAGAGGACTATACACGAGTTCTATTTTGTCTGAAAGTTCAAGCAGTTTTTCATCGATATCGAGAAATGACATATGGCACCCAGAGCACCCATCAAGCCAGGTAGTAGCTATTTTTAACCGGCTCATCTCTCTTCCTCTCCCCGCATCAACTTGAGATACGGTAAAAACAGTCTCTTTTTAGTCATTTCCGCTACTGATTTTCCCTTCTCTGAAAGTGCTCCGGTAGGACACACCTGGACACATTTTCCACAACCGGTGCATGTTGTGGATTCTCCCCATGGCTCATTGAGATCTGTGATCACTTTTGCCAGATGACCCCTTCCCATGACGTCCCACGTATGCGCTCCCTCAATCTCATCGCAAACTCTTACACATCTTTGACAGAGAACACACCTGTTGTGATCGACTGAAAATCGCTCGTGCGAAGCGTCCACCATCTGTTGGGGATGGAGATAGTCATAATGCACATGAGTCATGCCCAGTTCAACGGTGAGCGCTTGAAGGTCGCAATGACCATTTGACACGCAAACTGAACAGACGTGATTTCTCTCAGTGAAGAGCAGTTCAAGTATTTTTCTTCGATAGTCCATGACTCTATCTGAGTGTGTGATGACCTCCATGTCCTGTCGGGGTAGAGTCACACAGGCAGGGCTAAGTTTGGGAGACCCTTTGATTTCAACTATGCAGAGTCTGCATGCGCCCCTTTCCGATAGACCGTCAAGGTGACACAATGTGGGAATTGAAATACCGTTTTGTCTGGCTACAGTCAGAATTGTTTCATCTTCTCTGGCGCTTACCGTAACGCCATTAATTGAAAATGTAAGTACCCTGACCGGCTGAACATCTGCTCTATCCGCTATTCTCTGTAAGAAGGAGGGGTATCTCATTGTGATTCCTCCGTAGGATTGATGTGGCATGTTCCTGCTGGGCAAACTTTGTCGTCAATGTGCGCCCTGTACTCATCCATGAAGTAATTCAACGTGCTTAAAACAGGATTAGGGGCGGTCTGACCCAGACCGCAAAGACTGGTGTTTTTCACAAGGTCACAAAGTTCTTCCAGTAATCCGATGTCGGTCGGCTTACCTTTTCCCTCGGTGATTCTTTTTAGCACATTATAGATCTGAACTGTTCCCACTCTACATGGTACACATTTCCCACATGACTCGCTCATGCAGAACTCTATGAAGAATTTAGCCACGTCAACCATGCAGGAAGTCTCGTCCATTACGATGAGGCCTCCAGATCCCATGATCGAGCCAACCTTGGCCAGGGATTCGTAATCCACGCTCATGTCCAAAAACTGCTCCGGAATGCAACCGCCAGATGGTCCCCCTGTCTGAACAGCTTTGAATTTACGCCCTTCAAGGATTCCCCCACCAATATCAAACACGATTTCTCGCAACTTCGTTCCCATAGGAGCTTCGATTAATCCCGTGTTGTTAACTCTGCCGGCAAGAGCAAACACTTTGGTTCCCTTGCTCTTATCTGTCCCTGTGGCGGCAAACCAATCTCCACCTTTTCGAATGATCGGGGGAACATTTGCGAAGGTTTCAACATTGTTGATCAGTGTTGGATAACCCCAAAGGCCCAATTCTGATGGGAACGGCGGTCTGGGTCTCGGGCTTCCTCTCCGGCCTTCTATACTTGCTATTAATGCTGTTTCCTCACCGCAGACAAAAGCTCCGGCGCCTAAACGAACCGTAATGTCAAAATTGAACGTGGTGTTAAAAATGTTTCGTCCAAGAAGTCCAAGTCGTTCGGCCCTGGCTATTGCGGTTCTTACTCTTTTCACTGCCAGCGGGTATTCTGCCCGAACGTAAATGAAACCGTAATTCGCTCCGACAGCAAACCCTGCTATAGCCATTCCTTCGAGTACTCGGTGAGGGTCACTTTCAAGGACGCTTCTATCCATGAAAGCTCCTGGATCTCCTTCATCAGCGTTACAAACAACAAACTTGATGTTACTTTTAGTCTTGGACACCGCAGTCCATTTCAAACCTGTGGGGAACCCGGCTCCCCCGCGCCCTCTAAGGCCACCTTTGGACATCTGTTCGATGACTCCCGTCGGAGTCATTATCCTAAGAGCGTTGTACAGTCCTTCATATCCTCCCTCAGCGATGTAATCCTCGATGCTTTCCGGATCAATTCTGCCGCAGTTTTCAAGGACTATCTTTTTCTGTTTAGTGAAAAAGGGCATGTGGGCGGAACAATCCAATCGGCTGAGGAGTGTTCCCCCCAAGGCTTCCAAGATGTCGGACGCATCGGAAACCGAAACGCCCTGATACAGGATTCCATCTGGCTCAATGGCAACCATTGGGCCCGCAGTGCAAAGCCCCAGACATCCGACTCCTTTGACCGAAGTCCAACTTTCCTGCCCCCTTCTGGAAACTTCCTTTTCGAGGGCCTCTTTTACCTGACCACTTTGGCAGGAAAGACAGCCGGCGGCCACACAAACATGGATTCGGTGTTTAAAACCATCCTGCTTTTCTTTCTCAATTTTTCCAATTTCCTGTAGCTCTTCAATCGTCATGATTCAGGAGCCTCCTGATGTTCTGGAGTACGGCGGTGGAAGACATCTTGCCATGGATGGCTCCATCAAAGACTACAGCCGGGGCCAGCCCACAGGATCCCATACAACGGGCCGTCAAAAGGGAGAGTTTTCCGTCTGAAGTGGTTTCCCCAGGCTTTATTCCAACCTCTTTCTCGACAGCCTTTAGCATGTTTGATGATCCTGCGATGTAACACGCCGTGCCGAGGCAAATTACGCAGGTATGCTCCCCTGGGGGCTTAAGAGTGAAAAAGTGGTAAAAAGTCGCGACGCCATAGACCAGACTAAGAGGTAAATGTAACGAATCCGCAACGTATTTCAAAGAGTCCAAATCCAGAAAGCCAAACGATTCCTGAACCGCGTGAAGGGTTTCAATCAAGGCGTCAGGTTGGTGACCATGAAGACGCATGGTGCGGTTGACCAGTCGCCATCTTCGATCTTCATCAACTCTCACTCTTTCAGCTTCTTTTGCTTCCATTTTTTCCTCTGGAATATTTACTGAACGAATTAAACCCCAACCATATTAAATATAGCATTTGGATCAATCGTTACTGAGCGCCATGTTTGATCAAAATTTCCGTTATCTCCTTCAAATCATTTTGAGTGGCGTAGGAAATGGCTGTTTCATTATCTTTGTCCTTTGCGGAAACATCAGCGCCTCGAGATAACAATAACTTCACCACATCCGCATGACCCATTTTGGACGACTCGATAAGAGGGGTGCCACCATCCGAGTCAATCAGGTTGACCTGGGCGCCTGCATCCAACAAAATCTTGACTATCTCGACAAATCCTCTTCTGGACGCTGAAAGAAGAGCTGAATCACCGTATTCATCCTGAAAGTCTACGTTGGCGCCCTGAGCAAGCAGTTTCTCAACCTCTTTCTTGTTTCCTTTCTGAGCGGCTTCCATGAGTGAAAAACTCTTTGGAAACCCTTGCGTTTTCCCAGCATGCGGAACCGCAAGGAAGATGACGTTTACAGTAACAAACACCATCCAGGATACTAGTGACACTATACTAAAGGAACGTCCAGCACGTTTCAACATTACAAAATCATTCACAGCCATGATTTGATGCCTCTTATGAGATATATTTTAGAACAAAGACTATACATTAAAGATGGATAAAGATGAAGAATGAAAAAATATATAACTGCATGGATCAATATATTATAATTGATGCGGATATTAAAATGGCGTATTATGGACACACCTCATCGCCCGGAATTTGTTCCTATAAACTGGCTTATTGCAGGATTTTCTCCGGATGATTCCCTGTCTGCAATTACCTGAAGATCAGGAAAGAAATGGCCCATTCCTCCAAGAGGAACCAGATAATCACTGCAGAAATTGGGGCGTTCGTTCATGTGATGGTAATTGAACGTTGAATAAACTAGTACGCCACCGGGTTTCAACGCAGCCCTGATTGAAGTGAGAAGGTTTCGAGAAAAGAAATAGAAGACAGTCACAACATCGTAGGTATTTGCTGGAAGGGGATAATAGTCTAAGTCTACAACGGCGACTCCGATGGATAGATTCTCACGTGTGGATCGTTTCATCAGATTTTGCAAAGCGACCAGGCTGGTGTCAAACGCGTCAACCCAGTAACCGCATCGGGCAAGGAACACGGAGGTTGATCCAAGTCCACAAGCCAGATCTAGGGCGCGACCCGAACTGAACAATCCTCTAAACTCAAGCAACAGCGGATCAGGAGAAAGTGAATCCGATGTCTCCTTAGAGTATCGGCGATCCCACTTTTCCCGATCCGATTTCAATTTAATGTCGAGGCCTCGCTATATTCGTCAAATACAACAAATCATCCATCGAGTAATCCGCGTTCCTTTTCCTCGAACCAGGATTCGGGATTTTCGAGGTACATCTTGAGGTCTTTCAAAGCTGTGAAGTGTCCACGCTCTTCGCTTATCATGAGACCTACGAATTCTTTTTCCAAGGGGTCGGTGGCTTTCTCAAGCTGGTCCTCATAAAACGTTATGGCGCCCTGTTCCATGTCCACGCCTATGGATAGAGCTTCAATGTCCGAGTTGTCCCCGTCCACCCTGGATCCAACGGTCTCAATCCTCTTGCGAAACAGATTGGCAAGGTCATCATTTTGGACTTTGTACTCTTTCCAGTGAGTGTCCCATTTTTGTCCCTTGGACAGAGCTTCAAAAATTTCCTTGATCCTTTTTATATGTGAGCCTTCATCAGCCATAAGTGTTCTGAATATTTCCCGGCCAAGAGGGTTTACACATTTTTCAGAGGCCTGTTTGTAAAATTCCTGGCCCTTTTGTTCTTTTTCAAGAGCTGCGGATAACATGGACAGCGCCTTATTGTCATGGTGACTCATCAGTTCCTCCTCAAACTATAGATTGGGCTTTTTATCCTAGCTAATAACCATCTGACTTAGCTAAGACATTTGTTAGTGTCAAATTCTTCTAAGCTGTCTGCGTCGTCGTAGGATAAACGAATGTCCTCGTAGCAAGTTCCCTGTCTATCATGAACAGCCCTCCGCCTTTGTCCCCCGCTAACTTTAACCTTTGAACCACATCATTGGCGGACGCTTCTTCTTCAACCTGTTCATTGACAAACCATTGAAGGAAACTCGATGAAGCGTGGTCTCTCTCAGCGATGGCAAGGTCGACGAGCGCATTGATCAACGATGTAACCTTTTGTTCATGCTTGTAGGCCTCTTCAAACGCGTGAGCGGGCGAATCCCATGATATTGGAGGACCATCGATAGCTTTGAGAGTTACATCTCCACCTCGTTCATTCACGAAATCAAAGAACTTCATGGCATGTATGAGTTCCTCTTGCGCCTGGCACTTCATCCAGTTTGCAAAACCGGGGAGATTGATTGAATTAAAATATGCCGACATGGAGAGGTATAGATATGACGAATAGGTTTCTGCGTTTATCTGGTCATTAATGGCGTTCTGTATGTTTTTATTAATCATTTTTGGAGCCTTTCTGTTTTATTTCTAAAAGCTCATTTCGAGCTACTGTTTATTTGATGCCTTATACATTTCCTGGATTCATGTTTATCATACTAAAGCACTGTTAGATCAAAATTTTGTTACGAATTAATCTTGGTAGAGGCGGTCTGAGAATCGATCGTCCGGCGATTTCCATAGATCATGAAATATATTACCGGAACTATGATCAAAGAGAATATGGTTGACGCGAAGGCTCCAAAAATAAAAGACCACGCCAGTCCTGAAAATACCGGGTCAAGAGTAATTACCCAGGCTCCGAAGATAGCGGCTCCGGCGGTCAACAGTATTGGTGTGAATCTTACCGCCCCTGAATCAATTATCGCCTCTTTGAGGTCAACACCTTGTCCCACCTTGACGTGGATAAAATCTATCAGGATTATCGAGTTGCGAACTACTATTCCAGCTAAGGCTATCATGCCTATCATCGCTGTCGCTGTAAAGAAAATTGAATCAGAATAAGGTCCTATCTGTTGAGCCTTAAGCAGGTTTAGGATTGCGAATCCCGGCATAATCCCTATCAGTGTCAGTGGAATCGCCACCATGATCACCAATGGCACTAAGAACGATTCCGTTTGTTGGACTAGAAGCACGTAGATCAGCGCCAAAGCTACAAGAAAAGCTAGGCCTAGGTCACGGAAAACGTCGAGTGTTATTTTCCACTCGCCTTCTCCCGCCCAATTCACTTCGTAACCCTTTGGAAGATCCAGTTGTTTTAAGGCGGACTGCAGTTCCAGAATCGCGTTGACCGGACTCAATCCAGCGGTTTCGCCCGTAACAAAAACTACCTGGTGAAGATTCTTACGGAAAATTGTCTTATCCAAAACAGTTTCCTGAATCGTTCCTAACTCGGCGAATGGAGTCATGGACCCATCGGAACCTCTCAGCTTGATCGGACCCATGTCCTGCAGCCTAGATCGTGATTCCCGGGGAAGCCGAAGATTTATTTCAAGTGGATTTCTTTCTTTATCTGAATGCGCTATGGCTGGAGATTCGCCGCCTAACAGAATTCTCGCCGACCTTGCTATTTCATCCTGTGTCAGATGATGCTGTCCGGCCTTTGTTCGATCAACAATAAAATTGTACTGGATCTGGGGAGATGTAACCGAGTCGTCGACATCGACAACATGGCCAGTGTTTTCCATAAGTTTTCTAATTCGCTTCGCCTGCACCACAACATCCTCATACGAGGCCTGGGGAGGTCCGTAAACTTCAGCGACAATGGTAGAAAACACCGGTGGGCCGGGCGGAACTTCGACCAGTTTTACGTTCGCGTTCCACCGCTGGGCTATTTCATCTATCGCCGGTCTTATCCGCAGCGCAATACCGTGAGACTGGTAGCTTCTCTCTTCCTTATCTATCAGGTTGACCCTGACGTCAGCCAGGTTACTGCCTTTACGCAGATAATACTGCCTTACCATTCCGTTGAAGTCTATTGGGGAGCCTATGCCCACAAAGGACTCAACGTCCCGAACTTCGTTGACAGTGGCCAGATAATATTCGAGGTCCCGGACAACTTTGTCGGTAGTTTCAAGAGTAGTTCCCTCGGGCATATCCACAAGGATTAGAAACTCATTTTTGTTGTCGAAAGGCAGCATTTTAACGGGAACGAGATTCAGCGCAACCAGGGACACAGACCCCACCAGCGCCAATACTGTTGTTGCGATCAAGAGATAGCTTTTTCTTCTGCTTTCCAGGAAAGGAAGCGTTATTCTTCTGTAGGTCCTATAAATTGCCCCGGATTTAAAATCATACGCATCCGATTCCCTGTCATATTCTTTTCGTAGAGCGTGATAGGTTGCCCAGGGTGTCACAGTGAAGGCTATGATCAGAGACATCAGCATTGCCACAGGCACATTTATGGCCATGGGTCTCATGTATGGCCCCATCATGCCTGTTATGAAAAACATTGGTAAAAACGAGGCAATAACCGCCAGGGTAGCAAGAATTGTAGGTGGACGCACTTCATCCACGGCCAGCAATGTTGCGTCCAGAGGGGGATGAGTTCGGAGTTTGAAGTGCCTGTGTATGTTCTCGACATCCACAATCGGGTCATCTACGAGTAGACCAAGAGAAAGTATCAAGGCGAACAGCGTGACCCGGTTGATTGTGTAGCCAAAAAGATAGTTGGCAAGCAAGGTTACCGACAGGGTCATGGGAACCGCCAGAGCGACGATCAGGGCCTCACGCCAGCCGAGCATAAGGCTGAGCAACACTACGATGCTGACTATCGCAATCAGCAGGTGCTTGACCAGTTCGTTGACCTTGTCATCAGCGGTCTTGCCGTAATTCCGAGTAACCAGAACGCCAATATCTGATGGCAGCACTGTCTTCTTCAATTCTTCGAATCTGTCAATAAGACCCTCGGCGACCTTGACCGCATTCGTCCCTTTTCGCTTGGCCACGGCTATCGTGACCTGATTGTATGACTTTCCAGGGGTGATGTTCGGAATATCTTTTGTCTCATGATCAGAAGAAACTCCGACTCCGAAGGTTAATCTCGTGTAAGCGCTTACCTCCTCAGGGCCGTCAAAGATTTCGGCCACGTCCCGAAAATAAACAGGTTTGTCCTGGTAAACCCCTATTATCAGATCCCGGACATCACTTGCCGATTTCAGGAAAGTCCCAGCGTCCACTATTATCTCCCGGTTGAGTATGTCCATGGCGCCGGCGCGCAAGTTTATGTCAGCGCCTTTTAGTGCGTTGACAAGATCCAAAACCGCGACATTTCTTGCGGCTAGCGTCTCGGGTTTAATCAGGACCCTGATTTGTCTTTCTCTTCCCCCTGCGATATATGTTTTTCCTGTGTCAGGTATGCTCTGAATCCTGTGCGCAATTTCATTGGCGACCCTCTTCAGCTCATAGTCCGAGTAGATAGCGCTATACATTGCAAAAGTCACAATAGGCACATCATCAATTTCTATGGGACGCACAACCCATCCCGTAACGCCTGGAGGCGCATCCGGAGCGTACGCCATGATCTTGCTGTACACTTTGAGGATACTGTTTTCCCGTTCCTGGCCAACATAGAATCGGGCAGTTACAACTGCTCCTCCGGGCCGGGAGGTGGAATATATGTATTCAACTCCGTCGATTTCCCAGAGTTTACGTTCGAGGTTTATGGTTACGAGATTTTGGACTTCCGCTGCCGAAGCTCCAGGAAAATTGATCATTACCTCAACAACAGGGACGACTATCTGGGGTTCTTCTTCTCTAGGGGTTGCGATGAGAGCCGCCACACCGGCCATTAAAGACGCTATGATGAATACAATGGGAAGCTTTGAAGTTAGAAACGCCTCAACTATCTTCCCTGTAACTCCAAGCTTGTATTTGTCTGATAAACTCATTGAACTGAAAGCAACCCTGACCTGAAATTGGTTTTGCCCAATGTTTAGAAGGAAGAAGATCGAAACCCGGATGAAGCGATAATGTCACAGAGCTTACCACCGGTTGTAAAAAGCGTCAACCTGGCCGCCGCCGATAATGTGTTTTGCGTAGCCCTTCCGGATTATCGGATAATTGCTGATTACCGGAAGGCTGAAGCCGATTGGATGTATTGGGATGAGTTGTTTTTCAGCCGATGGAATCATAACTTTGTTGACAAAGACCGCATTTCTCTGCTAACCAAGATAACTCTAGTGAAAAATGTACAGACCACCTGGAAACTCGTCGGAGATGGATTACAATTAGGGTCGTCGATACCATTCGCAATCCTGATCGGGTTTGGTATCGGATACTGGTTGGACGGTAAGTTCGACACGTCTCCATATTTAAGCATTATATTTTTTTTCTTTGGAATAGCGGCTGCGGGCCGAAATGTCATGATAGAGCTTAGAAAGCAGCGTCGGTCAGAATATTCGGGGCCGAAGAATGGACTTTGAAAAAATCCCGAGGATTTGGTTGTTCCTTTCAGGGATTGTTTTCGTAGTTGGGTTGGTTACGAGTTCCTTGTGCGCTTCCGGTCAGTTCACCCTCGGATTTGTTTCTGGTGGGGCGCTGGTTCTGTTGAACGCGTGGGCTTCCGCATGGAAAACAAGAAAATCGGATTTCCAGAACAAAGGCCGGTCTATTGTGGCTCTACTGGGTGGTTTCTATTTGAGACTGATTTTTCTTGGCTTGTGCCTGTTTGTTTTGGTAAGATTTACCAAGGTTGATCCGATAGGACTGGTGACAGGGCTATCTGTGGTACCTGCAGGTCTTTTTGTCATGTTAACCTTAATATATATATCTAATCGAAGGCCGAAGGAGGTCTAATAAATGTCAGCCAGCATTCACCCGCCTGTGTTTACTGACGCCATAGCGAATCCTTTATTGCATTCGATGGGCGAGTTCTTTGAAAAGCACAGTATCGAACACGCGGATATCAACAATGTTCTCAACACCTGGGTGGTAATGATCATTCTTGTCATAGCCGCCATTCTTGTAAAAAACAAATTGGAAATGGTTCCAAAGGGTGGCCAGAACTTTTGGGAAGTCGTTATTTCAACCCTCGATGACATAGTTGTTCAGACCATGGGTGAACGAGGGCGTCCCTACTTCCCGCTTATAGCTACTCTAGGGCTGTTTATTCTGACGTGCAACCTCATTGGGATACTCCCGTGGTTCCAGTCTTCGACCAACAACTTGAACACCACACTGTCCTTGGCTCTAATAGCGTTTTTTACCACACATATTGTTGGCCTTAAGCATCACGGCACGCATTACATTAAACATTTTCTTGGACCGGTGCCATGGTTGATTCCTCTGATGCTCCCTATCGAGATAATAGGACACCTCAGCCGGATACTCTCACTGAGCTTTCGACTTTTTGGAAACATAATGGGTGAGGATCTTGCCATAATAATCCTTACCATGTTGGTGCCTTACCTCGTTCCGTTACCTATGATGTTTCTGCAAGTGTTCACTTCTTTCATACAGACTCTCGTGTTTATCATGCTGACCATGATGTACATATCCGGGTCACTGGAAGAAGCTCACTGATATTCCAAATAATGTGGAGGTTTTTATTTGATGAAAAAGTTAGTTATCGCTGGTTTGATGACAATCGCACTAAGCCTTTGCGCCGGTCTGGCCTTTGCGGCTGAAGTGTCCGCAGCGGGCGCCGGTATTGCTCAGTGGACAGTTCTCGCGGCTGGTCTCGCTATCGGACTGGGCGCTATTGGTAGCGGAATCGGCATGGGAACCGCAATTGGCGGCGCGTGCGAAGGCACATCAAGAAATCCCGAAGCCGGTGGCAAAATCACGACTACCATGATCATCGGCCTGGCTATGATCGAATCTCTGACAATTTACGCGCTAGTCATAGCGTTGCTTCTGCTCTTTGCTAACCCGTACGCCAAGTTGATTGGTGGTTAATGTTTACGGGGGGCCTCATGGCCCCCTTTGTCCTCCTCCAAAAACATCTCAACGAGGACCGAAGACACTTCTTTTTTGTCATACCGAAGATTGCCCCTCAATGGAATGTCGCTTGGTTTCTTCAGCGTCTCTTCTGATTTTAAAGCCAAATATGCGGCCTAACCGGCAGGAATTATAGATGTCAAGCCGAGTCAAATTGTGTGGAGTTTGTGGTGGTGTGATGAGGAAATCATCGCGAAGAGTTCTGTCTGTGCCCGCAGGGATAGTCCTCATAATTCTGGGCGTTCTCTTGATGGCCGGATATGGTTTTTTTACAAACTTCTATCAGGCTCCATGGTTTATGAGGTTTGCCCTGCCTGCGATGTACTATATTGGATCAATCCTGATCGGGGTGGGGTTTGTGTTTTTCTTCGTCAGGGAAAATGTATGGCGATGTGTCGATTGCAAGGAAATGACCAAGCGCTGATAAGCTACAGGGAATTGATGGGGCGTCCTCGAAGAAGTATCGGGATCCGGCATTCCGATGCGAAAAAGTTTGCGCTATCCTGCCAGCTGATGTAATATAAAAAATTCATTTTTATAGCTCCTTGCCCTGTCAAGGGCTTGATAGCCGAAAGGAGAGTTTATGAGAAGGTATGAGGCACTGATAGTCCTCGATCCCGACATGCTTGATGACGACGTTAAAGCCTTAAAGGAGAAATTCAGCGGAATCATCAAAGATCATGCCGGAGAAATCATCAAGATCGAAGACTGGGGAACCAAGAAACTGGCGTATCTGGTTCGCAAGAAAGATAAAGGCCGCTACATCCTGTTTGATTTTGTCAGCGGCCCAAAGCTCATCAACGAACTTGAGCGACAGTTCAAGATTACTGAAGATGTCATGAAATATTTGAGTGTCAAGCTTGATGACGACGTTGATCTGGAGGCGTTCAAGGCAAAGGCTGAAAAGGAAGCCGAAGAAGCGCAAGCCTCTGCACAGGCTGACGAGATTTCTGAAGCGGTTGAAACGCCCGAAAAAGCCGAACCTGACCCTCAGACTGACGAAATGCATGAGGAGAACGACACCCCCCCGACTCAGACTGAGTCTGCAGAAAGCTCCACCAAGGAGGAAGGACAATGAATAACAAGCCGCAGAGACGTCGTCCATTCCCAAGGAGCAAGGTCTGCAGGTTCTGCGCGGACTCGGGCTTGCGCATGGATTACAAGGATCCGAATCTTCTCAGGATCTTCATTACTGAACGTGGTAAAATTGTTCCGAGGAGGATCTCTGGAAATTGCGCCAAACATCAGAGACAATTGACCACAGCAATTAAGAGAGCCAGAAACATAGCGCTTTTGCCCTTCACGGTGCCCAGACGCTAGTATAGATTTACACAATACGGAGTAGTGATTGCCATGGATGTCATATTACTTGATCATATTGAAGAATTGGGCCTTGTGGGTCAGACCGTGAAAGTGAAAGACGGTTATGCGAGGAATTACCTATTGCCGCGTAAACTGGCTTGCCTGGCTACTCAGAAAAATCTGAACTTTTACAAGGGACTGATTGAAGCCAAACAAAGGAAACTCGCAAAAGCCAGAGGCGCAGCGGAGATTCAGGCGAGTGAACTTTCTTTGGTTGAGTTGATTTTTGTCAGAAAGTCGAGAGATCAGGACGCTCGTTTGTTTGGTTCAGTAACCAACGCTGACGTTGCGGAGGCCCTTGCGTCCAAGGGATACGAATTTGATCGAAGGAAAGTGTCGCTCTCTGAGCCAATCAAGCGTCTTGGGGAATACAAAGCGACCATAAAAGTCCATCCCGAAGTGACTGCTACAATTAAGATTGTAGTGGACCCGGAGGTACCGTCGAAGGATGGCGCAGGACAGTAACGCGCAAATTAGGATTCCCCCCCAGTTCCTTGAAGGCGAACGAGCCATACTGGGGGGGCTCCTCATCGATAACGAAGCTCTCCCCAAAGTCCTTGCTATACTCACCCCGGATGATTTCTACCGGGAAGCTCACCGAAACATTTTTAGAGCTATTTTTGATCTTTTTAACAAGAACGAACCTGTTGATCTTATTACTCTGACCTCGGGACTGAAGGAAAAAGGCGTTTTTGAAAACGTCGGTGGAGCCGTTTTCCTGATGGAGCTGATCGATGCCGTGCCAAGCGCCGCAAACATTCTTCATTACACAAAGGTAGTCAAAGAAAAGGCGATTCTGAGACAGTTGATATCGGCCGCAACCGAAATATCCACGCGGTGTTACGAAGACCAGCCGGACGTGGGAGAATTTCTGGACGAAGCGGAGCAGATCCTTTTCAAGGTGGGTGAGTCTCGCATTGGTACGGCTTTCAGCCACATCTCGGAACTCATGAAAAGCAGCTTCGAGACAATTGAGAGACTGTACGAGCGAAAAGAAAACATAACAGGGGTGGCGTCAGGTTTTAAGGACTTAGACGCTATGACCGCCGGTTTCCAGAACTCGGACCTCATTATTGTGGCTGGACGGCCATCGATGGGGAAGACTTCCTTTGCCCTAAATGTGGGGATGAACGCAGCGACCGAATATGGGCGTCCGACAGCAATTTTTTCCCTCGAAATGAGCAAGGAGCAGATCGCTCTCAGAATACTCTGCGCAAAGGCCAAGGTAAATCTAAAAAGTCTCAGGACCGGTTATCTTACTCCAGAGGACTGGGGGAGGTTGACTCTGGCGGTGGGAAACATCTCGGATTCACCTCTATACGTGGATGACACGCCAGCGATAAGCACACTGGAAATTCGGGCCAAGGCCCGACGGCTAAAAAAGGAAACGGATCTCGGGTTAATTATTGTAGACTATCTACAACTTATGAAGGGGCCGGGGAGGGGTGATTCCAGAGAGAAGGAGATATCGGAAATCTCCAGGTCTTTAAAAGCATTGGCTAAAGAACTCAATATTCCGGTCATTGCCCTGTCACAGTTGAACAGAAAGGTTGAAGAACGTCCCAACAAGCGCCCCCAGCTCGCGGACTTGAGAGAATCCGGCGCTATTGAACAGGATGCCGACGTAATCATTTTCATTTACAGGGACGAAGTTTATAACAAGAGTGAGGACAATCCCAAAAAAGGTGAGGCTGAAATCATCATCGGCAAGCAGCGTAATGGCCCGATTGGGATGATCACCGCCTTTTTTGACGCGAAGTATTCCACTTTCAGGCCATATTCTTCTCGAGACGATGGTCCTGTCGATGATTCAGCCATATTATCAAACATCTGAACTTTAATTTACTGATCAGGGTTTTGCAGCGCCCTACTACGGTAAAATAGCAAATACCCTCGCCGGAAAACCGGAACCCTTTTTTGGCTTTGGAAACGCCACCACTACAATAGCCCCATATTCTGGAACTTTGTCCAGCCCGGCCAGAAGCTCGATCTGAAACTTGTCCCGTAAAAGAATGTAAGATTCAAGGGAATAGTCTCCTTTGCTGGTGGCGATACCAGGATCCGTGTCGGTGGTTTCGTGGCCTGACGCTGTAATATTGCGCTCTTCGTACAGGTAAGCAAGGACATCCTTGCTCCAGCCTGGGTAATGGGCAACGCCTTTGTCGTCCTGGTTACGCATCGCTTCTCCGTTTGGCCATTTCTTTGACCAGTCGGTCCTCATGGCCACAAAGGCGTCCTTCGGTATTGGACCGTGTTTCGCTTCCCAGGCCCTGACATCATCCATGGAGATCTGGTAGTCCGGATTGGACGCTACCTTAGCGCTCACATCGATGACGACAAGAGGGAGAATCATTTCCTTAACAGAGATTTCGTCGAGAAATCTTTTTCCCCTTGCAAAATGCGCCGGCGGGTTCACATGAGTCCCCCACTGCCCAGGTATCTCGTATTTATGGGCGAGAAAGCCTTTGCCCTTCGTTCCTATTCCCTCGTCGTAATGGTAAGTAGTGACCCTGACTTCATTGTCAAAACCTGGCCACTGAGGGATTCCCGGATGAAACGCATGAGTCAGATCGACGAATTCCTTGGATCGCAACATGTCCAATGCTGGCCATAAAGTCGCCGGAGATTCGGCTCCCGCATTTAATGAGAAAGCCATGATGAATACCAACGAGATGGAAGTGAATTTCCCTTTCATCGTTCTGCGCCTCCCTTTGATATCCGTGACTCCATAGCATTGAAAATCCGTCTCTGACATTGTAGAATCATTGAATAGTGGTCTTGAGAGAAAAAATCTGGGCGACGACGCTCTACGCTATCAAGAAAGAGTAATCCGAATGGGGATTCAGAAATCTCGGAAATGAACACTGGCGATAGATATCTCAAGACAATTGATTGGCCTATAGAGGACGGATATTTCATCGGTAGTTCACCAGTTTGACAATTTTATACAAATCGTGAGGATCAGTCCAGGCCCTGATACCATTTCGCTTACGAATAAGTAACATTTCGCCATGACGGTGGGCCTGAACGAAGATTTGACGGCATCGCGTCGCTCGCAGTGAAGGGCCACCAACATGGCGGGTTTGCATAGTTACCGGTTCAAACGCGAATCGGTATGAGAAGGGTTCTGTCCAAAGGGGCGAGAATCGAACACCGGCATTCAACATATGAAAGGATGAGGTAATTTTATTTCTGGAAGGATAAACCAACCGAGTAATGGAGGATCCAAATGGTATTAGTCAAGAGTCGTGTAATTACGACACTTTTATTGATTGGAGCAATTCTTGTAGTCTCCATCACAGAATCGCCCGGGCAGGAACAGCAGAAACCGCCGACTGACGAGGCCGCCATCCGTATGGCTGTTCAATCGTACGTCGAGGCGTTCAACAGGGGAGACGCTGCCGCCGTGGCCTCGTTCTGGAGCGATGATGCGGAATATGTGAGCCCTTCTGGAGATCGTTTAAAAGGACGCAAGAAGATAGAAGCTTTTTTGAAGAAGTTCTTTGAAGAGAACAAAGATCTGAAAATAGAGGCATCTTCATCTTCCATACGATTCCCGTCCGCCAACAGGGCTGTAGAGTTCGGTAAGGCAACTGTCACCCGTCCGGGTCAGACTCGGGAAGAGAGCCTCTACGTGGCTGAGTATGTAAAAAGACGTGAAATGTGGAAGCTGACCAGCGTTAAAGAGGAAGAATGCTCAGTTGGTTATGAACACCTTAAAGATTTGGAGTGGCTCATTGGGGAATGGATTGACAAGGACGAGAACGCCACACTGGACACCACTTATCAATGGAGCAAGAATAAAAGTTTCATCACCGGGTCTTTCACAGTTTATGTTGAGGGTAGGGTAGATCTACAGGGATCTCAAATAATCGGGTGGGACCCAGTCGGAAAAACCATTAGATCGTGGATGTTTGATTCACAGGGGGGATTCGGTCAGGCTACCTGGTCCAGGAAGGGCAATCAATGGATCGTTGAGTCATCAAGCGTTTTGAGTAATGGCGAAAAAGCCTCAGCGATAAATATTTATACCTTTATCGACAATAATACTTTCACCTTTCAATCGATCGGACGCCAGATAGGAGAAGAGCTGATTCCAAACATCGAGGAAGTGTTCGTTGTACGCAAGCAGTCTGTCGCATCTTCCACGCGGACCAGCAAGGAAACGAGGTGAACCAATGAGAAAAACATCAATTATAGGGATAGCCATTCTCTTCATTTGTGGGTTGTCGACTCAGGAAATAATGGCAAGAGGTTTCGGTGGTGGAGGAGGACGTGGAGGTGGTGGAGGTGGAGCCTCTTTTCACGGCGGTGGAGCTGCCAATAGAAGCCCGTCCATGAGTCATTCGTCATCGTCAAGGCAAGCGGTTCACCAACCCAGCAGGCCTGCGAACCGTCAGGCGGTTTCCTCCAAGCCGTCTTCGTCGGCAAACCGACCTAGTGGCCCGCCTAAGCGTCAGGTCGCCGAGCGACCCGGAACTGGCCCAGGTCAAGGCGTTAGGCCTGGAGGCGCTCCCGGCGATAGAATGAATAGGCCAACTCAAGGACAGGTTCAGCAATTTCTGAATTTACCCCAAGGGCAGAAACCCGGCATCGGGTCAGACATAGCGAAAATAGGGGCAGGAGCGGCTGCAGGGGCTCTCGGAGTTGAAGGCGCCCGAAGACTGCTTGAAGGACGAGACCCCGGTAGCAAGGACAGACCGGGAATAGCGGACCGGCCCGGCGTTGGCGACAGACCGGGTTTGGCGGAGCGACCTGGAGCCGGCGATCGACCCGGTGGTCTGGATAGGCCTACCCAGCTTCCATCCAGGCCCGTGAGCGACCAGATTAGAAATAATCTCCAAAACCGCTACGATCATGCGTTTACTCCTCAGTGGTGGAAAGATCATCCAAACGCAGCTCACGCATACTGGAACAACAACTATGGATGGCATCACTGGTGGCGCCCGGCAACCTGGGCGGCCGTAACCGGCCTTGTAGCCGGCGCTGCTTTTGCCGGATATGGCGAACCCATCTACTATGATTATGGAGACACCGTTTATTACGAAGGAGACGATGTCTACGTTAGCGGACAAAAAACCGCTACGGCCGAAGAATATTACCAGCAGGCGGGTAATTTGGCCTCCGCCGCTCCCGCTGTAACTGATACGCAAACCGAGGACTGGTTGCCTCTGGGTGTATTTGCGCTCAGCCAGGGCAATGCCGCTCATTCCAATATGGTCCTGCAACTGGCCCTCAACAAGGACGGAGAGATAGCGGGAACGTTTTACAATACGACCACAGACACGGCTCGCCCGGTCAAGGGAATGGTGGACAAGAAAAGCCAGCGAGCGGCCTGGACGTTCTCCGACGGTAAGAATACCGACATCATCATGGAAACAGGCATATACAATTTGACTCAGGATCAGACCGAGGCATTAGTCCACTTTGGGAAAGACAAGACTCAGCAGTGGCTTATGGTGAGGCTCAACGAGCCGGAGGATAAAAAGAAAGCGGATAGCAAAGAACCGAATTCTTAAGTTTTTGAGCAGTGTCTGGGCGTTTTGATCCCTGATGAGATATCATGCGCCCAGACCTTGTCATCAAGGATTGTTCGCCTGACCTACGTCTATCCACTCAGCAAGTGTGGATGCGTAAATTGGATCCAAATGTAGATTGGAATACAGAAATACGGTTCCGATGGATGTGGTTGTCTGGGCAATGTCCTGATAGTTTCCCGGTTTTCCCATTCCTGCCAGGCAATCTAGAATCGCTTCCTGTGTTAGGTCAAAGGGCGGTTCTCTGAAAATGGACAGTGGAACCGGCCTTGGATAGGTTGCGGAATTTTCTCGAACTACTTCGGCCACGAGCGAATTTTCTTCTTTTCGAACCAGGATTCCTGCGTATGTTTCGCTCAAGCTCCGTGACGAATAATAGTGAGGCGGACGATTCCTTGGGGAAAGTTCATTGATATCCTCATTTTCCTCAACCACCCGCCCGAGGATACCTTGAAAATCAGCTATCGAATCAGGGTCCTCCTGATTCAGGAAGCCTTGCCCCTCCAAATCAGCTAACAACTCATCGAAGTTTATGAGTTGTTCCTTTTCACTCGTTTCACGAATAATCTTTGTTATCGTCAGGCGAATCTCTTCCCCCTGGTTCATTTGATTCCCCCTACGGGATAAGTCCCCTGTTCTTCAATGCGTCCGCCACATCTCTAAGGCCGAGTCTTTGGTAAGCCGCATTGGTCGGAGACCCGCTTTTTTTATCCCAACCCATCGCTTCGTAGTACATGTCCATTGCCAATTTCATATCTTCTTCGTCCATACGATTGGTTCCCGGCGTGAAACACTTCTTACCGGCGGGATCAGTGAACACCCAATCGGGTATAGTGTCGTGCTGGGTCCGCATATCTTTGGTCTCCATATCGCGAATGGTCAAAGCTCTGTGAAGCGTGAAAATCCGCTCAGCAATTTCATCGAGTTCTTCTCTGGATTTCTTGTCGCCGGTCGCCAGGCTGTAGAGTAACGATTCAATTGAGTCATCGCCGCTATAATTGCGTTCCTTGAGTGGCGAAGCGATCCATGGCCCCATCCAGTTGCAGAGTGAAAGGGAGTCATGCAATTCTTTTCGTAGGATCGACCACTTGGCCATCCTGGCCTTATAGGGGTTCATCGGCGAGTAATCCGCCACTGCGTCTATCGCATCCGGGGAACCCCAAATCTCTGAAGCCAGACGCTTTTGAACCTTTATGGGCAATCCATTGCGAGTAAAATTACTGTGGGAATGGCACTGGGCGTCACGGTTATATTGGGTGTTAATGATGACACCACATTGGCCGGCGTCTTCGGCTGAATGGTGTTTGGGGTGTCCCATCTTCCAGTAGGCTATGTTTGGGTCCTGTCGCCAATCTTGCTCCTGGATACCCCACCGCTCCAGGAGATGACCTGTCCCGAGTCCGAGCGCCGTGGCCAACTCTCCTCGTTTATAGGCTATTCTCGGCAGGAGTTCAAAGAGGAAACCCGGGTCTCCTCTCTCATATTTATCCCACGAATAGCCTTTGTATTCGCTGTCGCCAACTTTATCCTTCATGACTCCGCTGTAGTACAGTTGCTGGAAATCACGTTGCATCTGGCCGTAGTTCTCCCAAATCCCAAGATCATCGGCCAGGTGCATTCCCACCATACACGCTTCAATCGCCGTCTGGCCTTGGGGGCCGTCGGGAAATGTTTTGAAGAAGCTTCTGCCAAAAAGTAAACCGACGCATGTATTCTGTCCCACCTCTGGAATGCCGTATTTCGAGGAGACCGAAGGCACTTTGAGTATCGTATGGCAACGGATGGGGCAACTGGAACAGCCATTCCCTCTCACGGTGTACTGCCAGGCCTTATCTCCAAGAAAAAAAACGGCGTTGTTAGACCGGTAAGCGATTCTGTTAAGGTTGTGGGGATCGCAAACCCCTGTGTCGATATTGGGATCCGCAGAGCCCCATTTTCGACCCCTCGAGCCAACCCAACGCGAGGCGCTGTAGTACTCTGCCCACGGCTGGGGACTGTTTGGGACCACATGCTGATTTACGGCGCCAAGGAGAGAAAGATGCAATTTGACTAACTTCTCCCATTCCCCTTTGTCTCCGGCAATCCTGACGCAACCTGTCCCGCGGACACCAATAGCCTTCAGATTCTTGGAGCCCATTACCGCGCCTATGCCACCGGCGGAGTGGGAATAGGAATTTATCACCACCGACATCGGAACCAAATTCTCACCCGCTTGGCCAATAGCAGCCACAGAAGCGTCCGGTCCCATCTGCCCATTGATTTCAAAGGTGGCTCTGCGAATCCCCTGGCCCCAAATATGACCGGCGTCTTTAATTTTCGCCGTTCCATCAACAACCTGGAGCCAAACCGGACGATCAGCCTTGCCTTCGATGATAATGGCGTCAAACCCTGCATACTTGAGTTCAGCGGCAAAGTGTCCACCCATGTGGCCACTTGCGACGAGCGGCTTTGGCCAACAGGTAGGCCACAGAGTTGTCACGGCGGTCCTTCCATTGCAGGGGGCGCCTGTTCCTGCCAACGGGCCTACGCCGAAAACTATCTTATTAGCTGTGTCGAAGGGTTTTGTTCCTGTTGGAACTTCATCCCACAACACTTTGTATCCTATTCCAGTTCCCCCTATATAATCTTTATATTTCTCAATGGTATCTTCAGTCGCGATTCTCCCGGTTGACAAATCAACCCGCAGAACCTTGCCTGCCCATCCTCCGTACTTGGCCATTTGTCTTAACTCCTGTGAGTCATTTCTTATGGCAATCGTTGCAAGACTGAGCTTTGTCTGGGGCTACTATGGCTATTGGCGCTACCCTCTGCGGCGCCTTATCCGTCAGGTCGCGCCACGTAACGTAGCTCAGAGCCTCTGCTGGACAGGCCTCGACACATTTGGGATTTCCATCGCAAAGGAAACACTTGGTAGCCTTATTCGTATCTGAATCAAAGGACATCATTTCCCAAGGACATGCCTTCAGACACATTTTGCAGCCAACACACTTATTGGGATCCACAACGCGGGCATTTGTCGATGGCGCCAAAACGATTGCGTCATTTGGACAGGCATTTGCGCAAGGCACAGGATGGGGGCATTGTTTGCAGAGATCCTGAATCACCAATCCATTTCCCCATGTACCCATCCCTCGTTTCCCGGCATAAAGGCCCTTTGGCCCAAAATTGAGGTTTCGACTAATCTTGATCCTCGCAATAGTTGGAGAAGCCTTTCCGTCATTGAATTCACTGCAGGCCAACTCGCATCGCCTGCAGCCGACGCATTTGGTGGGGTCAGCGATTATCAGACCTTTCGCCTGATCCATAATGATGAGAGGCGCTTCTTTGGAACCCCAAGCGTCCAGCCCGGATACCGCCACAACCATGATTCCGCTGACCAGAAGAAACTCGCGCCGGGAAAAACTTTGGTTTAGCTCCATGGATTTCCGAGTCCTTTCCGGAATATCATGTTTTTTCCCGCGAAGAAGCGTTCGCCACTCAGGCTGAAAGGGTGTCAATTTTCCTCTATGATGTAGGTCCCTGATATTATGATCGTCTTGTGGTCCGTAATGAATCGGGCGGCCCCACCTTCCAGTTCCACCTGCACTCGACCTTTCCACGATTTGATAGGTTTCCCATCGTTGGTGTACAGGGTTATGGTACGATTAAGGCCAATAGCTTCGGACGTAGTGTGGCTGATCCTTTGCTGCACCGATGGGAGATTGAAGTACACATACAGGCCGAAAAGAAAGATCGCCGCAATCACGATACCTGCAATAGTCAGCTTCGTCTTTGTAGTCATGAACATTCTCCTGCACAAAAAATGCTGAACCAGGCCTAAGGTTATTTAACTGGAGCCGGGAGAAACGCGAACGGCTCAGCCGGTTCGAACTTACTCGCTGCGCTACCGGAATAAGTCTTGCCTCCAACCAAGGGGAGCTTCTTCACAGGAGCGCCTTCCTTCAGATCCAACTCGCCCAAAGGTACCCAGAAGACTGTTGGGCTGGTCGCTGAATCGAAAAAGTAAACATTGTTTTTGTGATCAGCAAATGTGCGCCAGTACGTCGAAGCAATGTTCGGCTGACCCGGTGTAGTGATGCCGAGTGGCACCGACACGCCGCGAATTACCCCAAAGACGCTTGCAACGGCCTGGTCCATGTTAGCGGTCTTTGGAACAGCGTTGACAAAAAAGAACGCTCGGGCAAAGCGATCCGAAGCCCGGCTCGTTCCCGGCAGAAATGTCGTGCCGCCGATCTCCTCCCAGTATTTGTTAAGCGCCAGTTGCTGATCATAAACAGGAGAGTTTGTCATCACCTGATATTTCTTCCCGTTATGAATGACCAGCTTGCCGGCGATGTATTCGAAGATAGCCGAATCGCCGGTTGGATCGGAAATCGCCAGATGCCCGTTCCCTGCCCTGCCATTGGGCAGTGTCGGGGCAATAACCACGAACGGGTCATCCTTCAGGGCGTTTACAGTTTCAGCGACAGTCGCGTAATTATCGAGGACATACTGCGCCCATGCGGCAATCGAAATTGTCGGACGCTTGCCATCCGGCTTGCCATATTCAGATTCGGCCAGATAAAGAACGTTTGTCACCAGCCCCTTGTCATTCATGCCATCGACAGTGCTGACTCCGTAGAAAGAGGATATCACGCTACCATACTTCGATGTCCACGTGATCGAGGTTGGGCCGCTCGCTCCGTCGCGTTTCATTCCTTTTGGAAACACCCAGAGGTCGGTTCCTGTGTTTTCAACCCAGTCCATTGACCGACCGGTGATGATCGTGGCTTCTGGTCCCAGATAAACAACGCGAGTGCATGCGTCAACCAGTTCCAGTGGGGTAAAAACCAGCGTCAGTGCGACCAGTGTCCAAAACATGGCTTTGTGTAATGTCCCTTGCTTCATAATGCGTTTCCTTTCTGCATCTTAACCGGATACTCAAGAGCCTGTATATTATGATATTAAAATAATGTCACGAGAGACTTCCAGCAAAATCTCAAACAATCTTGTTCCTCTCCTTCTGATCGATCATGAAAATCCCCTAAAGGAAATCTACCAGTGCCCACCAGGCTATTCCGGCAGAACAGGGGACTTACGTTTTTTTGATTAATTTAATAAACTACAAAATACTCTTTCCTGTTCGTCCCGGAGTAGATGACAGGCTACCAGGAATGGCCCATCGAATGGATTGATTCGGAGACCCGAACATGTGGATAGTTCGCCTGGCGCTGCGACGGCCCTACACTGTAGCGGTAATGTCGATGCTGATATTCGTCATGGGGATGTTATCTTTAAGTCGAATGATGGTTGACATTTTTCCGGCGATTGACATCCCCGTCGTAGCAGTGGTCTGGAATTATCCCGGCCTTTCGCCTGAAGATGTTGAAAGACGGATAGTGCTTATCAGCGAGCGGGCTTATTCGACTACTGTAAATGGGATTGAGCGGATCGAGTCGCAGTCCATCCCTGGCATTGGTGTTCTCAAGCTCTATTTTTACCCGGGGACCGAGATTGGAGCCGCAATAGCTCAGATTTCCGCGGTATCCGGAAGTCTTTTGAGGATTGCCCCGCCCGGCCTCCAACCACCCAACATCATTCAATTCAACGCGTCCAATGTTCCTGTAGCTCAATTAACCGTTTCCAGCGACACACTCTCGGAAGAAAAGGTATTTGACTTCGGGCTGAACTTCATAAGATTGAGGTTGTTCACAATACCCGGCCTGTCGACTCCTGCCCCATTCGGTGGAAAATCGCGACAAATCATAATTGATATAGACCCTACAGCGCTGGCTTCAAGGGGTTTATCCCCAGCCGATGTTGTAACCGCCCTCCAGGCCTCGAATGTTATTCTGCCCGCGGGCACGGCCAAAATCGGTAATCTGGAATACAATGTCCTGATAAATTCAAGCCCCACATTGCTGGAGGAATTCAACCGGTTCCCGATCAAGATTATCGGAAACGCTGTCGTGTACTTGGGCGATGTGGCGAAAGTCTCAGACAGCTTTGCGGAACAGACAAACATTGTTCGGGTGGACGGGAGAAGGGCCACATATCTGGCGATCCTAAAGCACGTCGAGGCGTCGACACTTGCCGTCGTGAACGCTACAAATGACGTGCTGCCACTTATAAAAGCGGTCGCGCCTGATGGGTTGGAGATAAAAATAGACTTCGATCAATCGATCTTTGTGCGGACCGCAATCAGGGGTGTGGTTCATGAGATAATTCTCGCTTCAATTTTGGTGTCACTGATGATTCTTGTTTTTCTGGGGAGCTTTCGCAGCATGATAATTGTGGTGATATCCATCCCACTTGCCATCCTGACGTCTATAGTAGGCCTCTTTCTAACAGGACACAGCATTAACATAATGACCCTTGGCGGACTTGCATTGGCTGTTGGAATGCTGGTTGACGACGCCACTGTGGAGGTGGAAAACATTCACCGAAACCGTAAACTGGGAAAGCCGCTGACAGTGGCAATCCTTGATGGGGCGCGACAGGTGGCCGTACCAGCCATCGTGGCTACCCTGGCTGTATGTGTGGTGTTCTTCCCGGTAGTATTACTTTACGGTCCTGCAAAATATCTCTTTACGCCACTTGCGCTGGCTGTCGTGATTGCCATGATAGCGTCCTATGTGCTTTCCAGGACTCTGGTTCCGACTCTTGCCAGAATGCTGATGTCCGGAGAGCCCGACGAAACATTTGAAAATAAGGTAGACCCGAAGGCTCCAAACGGTTTTGCGCTTGTCATCAGTAAATTGAACAGTTTGAGGACCCGTTGGTTCGACAAACTTCAATCAGGTTATGCCGGCGCCCTTGAAAAAGTGATGCGCCACAGATTTTATGTCCTTGTAATTGCCGGGTTATTTGTTGTGATAAGCTTTGGGTTGGTCCCGATCATAGGGACTGATTTTTTCCCTTCAGTTGACGCCGGACTCATGAAGCTTCATTTTCGTGCCCCATCCGGGACTCGCATAGAACAAACAGAACGTATCGTTACTCAAATAGAGAATCGTATTCGCGACGTGATCCCTCCAAAAGACTTAAGCACAATAAACGCTATGATCGGGGTGCCGATTTCGTTCAACCTCGGTTTTGTCCAGACTGACAATGTGGGCGGCATGGACGCAGACATTCTGATAGCGCTCAAGGAGGGCCATCAGCCGACAGTCAATTACATTAAAAAGTTGAGAAAAATTCTGTCCCACGAGTTCCCCGACTCGTCTTTCTATTTTCAGCCGGCGGACATTGTGACGCAAGTATTGAATTTTGGAGTTCCTTCTCCGATTGATGTCCAGATAGAGGGCCTGGATCTGGCTAAATCTTACGAATATGCGAAAAAAATACGCCTGGCCATGTCACAAATAACAGGGGTTGCTGATGTTCATATCAAACAGGTCCTTGACTACCCTGCCTTACAGGTGGATGTTGACAGGACGCTGGCGGCGAAACTGGGGATGACCGAGCGGGATGTTTCAAGTAGTCTGCTGACTTCACTATCTTCAAGTGTTCTCGTTTCCCCTTCTTTTTATCTAAATCCGGCAAATAACGTAAATTACTTCGTTGCGGTCCGTATCCCGACATCTCTGGTTGATTCGATAGAAAGCCTGGGCTCAATACCGTTGACACCGCCTCTTTCATCAGGAAACCTTGTTACACAATCCGGAGATGGGTCTCCAATGGCCATCCCCACGATCCCAGCGCAGACGCTGGCGAACGTGGCGTCAATAACCCACAGGGTGAGCTTTGAAAACCTCAGTCATTATACGGTCCAAAGGGTACTCAACGTCGACGCGAATGTCGAAGGCAGGGACTTGGGGTCTGTAGCGAGAGAAATAAAAACAAAAATCTCTGAACTGGGCCCTCTCCCGCCAGGTACACGCATTGCGCTTCGAGGCCAGTACGAGGTCATGGAAAAATCGTTTACGAGTCTCGGCATGGGTTTGCTTCTCGCCATATTGTTCGTATATCTTTTAATGGTAGTTTTGTTCCAATCCTGGCTGGACCCTTTTATTATAATTATGGCCGTACCCGGGGCCCTGGTAGGTATTCTATGGATGTTGGCCCTAACAGGGACCACTATCAATGTTGAATCCCTCATGGGTTCGATAATGGCGGTAGGAGTGGCGACTGCGAATTCAATACTGCTCGTGAGTTTTGCCAACGATTTCCGTATTGAGAGTAATGCTTCTCCCATGCAAGCTGCGTTGGAGGCTGGAAAAACTCGCTTAAGGCCGGTCCTGATGACTGCCCTGGCAATGATCCTGGGCATGCTCCCCATGGCTCTGAGTTTTGGCGAAGCCGGCGAGCAAAATGCGCCGCTGGGGAAAGCGGTGATTGGAGGGCTGATCGTGGCCACAGTAGCGACCCTCTTTATAGTGCCAGTGATCTACTCACTGCTGCGTAAGGGCCTTCCGACGAAAGACGTGCTTGAGAAAAAGTTCCTCGTTGAAGAACGAGGAGAAGTATGGTCAGGCGAAATCTAATGGTCGACGGCAACACTGGATTCAAGGGAAAAACCGGCAAGCTATTCTTTATTGGGGGCGTCCTCATAGTTGGCGCCGCCCTGACGCTTGTTATCGGTCTCTGGAAGGCCGATAGCAGGTATCTGGCCGATGAACGAAGCGCAAGACTTGATAACTTGAAAGGGGGATATCGCGTTCGACTTGTTCCCGTGAAACTCGGTCCAAACACCAGACCTATTTCGTTGATGGGAGAGGCTCGTCCATACACCTCGGTAACCCTTTATTCCAAAGTCAGCGGTTTTTTGCAAAAAATAAATGTCGATAAAGGCGACAAGGTGACCGAGGGACAAGTTCTGGCCGTGATTGAATCCCCTGAACTTGACAGACAATATGACGCTGCCCTGGCAGACGCAAAAAATAAACAGGCCGACGCCCTCAGGGCGAGGGGCCTTTTTGTGAACGGCGCTATGTCTTTGCAGGACGTCGAACGCTCAGAGACCATTGCCAAGGTCTCGGAAAATAACGCGGCCTCGCTAAAAGCGCAAAAGGCATATCTGGTGATTTCATCTCCATTTACAGGTATAGTGACCGCCAGATACGCAGATCCCGGGGCCCTGGTCCAAAACGCCGCCACTGCGCAGACCTCGGCTCTACCAATAGTGTCACTGGCGCAGATTGACAGGTTGCGGGTTTATGTTTATGCGGACCAGAGCGTTGCCGGTCTAATACGTGATGGAGATGTCGCCGAAATTACAGACTCGGCTAGACCTGATACCAAGATAAAAGGGTCGGTTACAAGAACCAGCGGGGAACTTGACCCAAAGACCCGTACCCTTCTGGTAGAAATCGACGTTGACAATCATGAAAACCAAATCCTCGCTGGGAGTTCGGTCCGGGTCACTCTATGGGCTCAAACACGGCAATATGTCGAAGTCCCCGTGGAAGCGCTATTGATTCGAGGAGGCAAGAATTTTGTCGGAACTGTCACTCTTGATAATACGATAAGTTTTCGCCCCATCACGATTTATGACAGTAACGGAAAAGTTTTAAGGCTAAGCTCCGGTGTAAAGGAAGGTGAACTGGTAACCATAAATGTCAGGAACAGGGTTTCCGACGGCGATAAGGTTGACCCGATCAGAGAGGGGCCCGACTCAAATCACAGGTGATGATTTGACTCAATCTCAACTCTAAAGCGTCAAGAGTATCAATAGCAATTGCCTAAGATCGATAAGCGAATCGCAGGCTCGCTATTAGAATCAAAAGTGACCCTACGGCCATCAATGCGCCCCAGAACCAGTAAGGCAGGAAAAGGATCTGCTGAATCCGGCCGGTATCAGAGATTCCCATCGGTCCAGCCGAGTAGCTGAAGAGATAATCGATTTGAAAGTAAGTGGCGACACATGCCTGGACACCAATAAATTGGACTGCGAAATTCCGTATTCCTTGCGATTTCATGAAAGAGATTCCAAGCACTATGGCTCCCATTGTGACGACAGCGACAAATCCGAAAAGTGATCTAACCCAGGCCAGCGCTGAAAAGAAGAGGAAAAAACCTAAGGATTTCAAAATTATTGAAGAAGCTTTTGGATTCCGGGAAGCCATTATCAACCCCGCTCCAGCCAGTGGTGGTCCCATCGGCCCAGCAGCGGCCACCAGAACTGTACTAATAGGTTCGAGAAACAATGGCCCTGAATAATACGCCATTCCAGAGCCGTTCGAAAAAATGATGAGCCTTTGAAATTTGCCGCCCATTGCGAAGGCCATCAACCCATGGGCCATTTCGTGAAACCATGTAGCAAGAATAGTAAAAGGATAGAGAATGTAATTGCCGCCGGGGACTTGCCACAGCGCGATAGTTACAATGGAGGCTCCAATTAAGCCGAAGAGTCTGATTTTGTCGGCATCCATGTTTGGTTTTAGAGTAGACAATAAGGCCATCATCCTTAACAGGTTATAAGAGCTGGGAAGTTATGAGTCGGTTAAGTTCTCATTATAGGGCCGCTCGGGAACTCGGCGCTATGAAGTAGGCGATGACAATGAAGTGACAGGCGCATCCTATAATCACAAAAATGTGCCACACTTCATGGAAGCCTAGAACCTTGGGATAGAAATCAGGCTTCTTGCTGATATAGACAACCGCTCCCAGCGTAAAAGAAAGCCCACCTAGAACAAGCCAAATCAGCGCAGACGCAGGCATAGTCGCCATCATCTCCGGAATGGCGACTATGGACATCCAGCCCATAAGTAGGTAAATCCCGGCTGTGACCCAGCGGGGCGCATTTATAATGAAGATTTTGATTGCAATGCCGATAATCGCCATGCCCCAGATAATCCCTACGAAACCCCATTGCCAGAACCCCCGAAAGAAGTGGATACAAATAGGCGTGTAGCTGCCCGCAATCAACAGATAGATGGCTGAGTGATCAACCTTTCTAAGGACTTTAATTACTTGGGGAGGACCCTTCACCAGATGATAGGTAGCGCTGGCGGCTAACATCAGGACCAGACTAAGGCCATAGATCGCCAGTGAAATAGCCTTGGCGGAATCGTCGTGCCCAATGATCAAGAGGATCACCAGACCGATGACTGCGCCCAGGGCCGCAACGAGATGTGTCAGTCCACTTATCGGGTCACGGAATTTATTGAGCATAGAGCCACTCGCAAAGTTGTTTCTTGGTGTTTAATCATCTGTAATAAAAGAGCTTCACCAGTAGTCCCGAAATACAGTGTTGGGGTAAAAAGACAATTTCTGTTGTTTGTCAAATTATGCCGACAGAAACATTATAAATGACGTACCAAGTGTCACAATGCCCTCAATGTCTCAACGCACTCATCCGTTGTCAGGATGGTCACACCAATGTTTTGGAGTTCCCCAATACCACGTTCGTAGAGTCCTGAAATGGCGTCTCTTACCAGAACAACCCGGAAGTCCCTTTCACTCGCCTCGTAGATGCTGGTTCGAGGGCAGTTCGGAAAATTGCATCCCGAAAATACAACCGTATTGACCCCCAGTTCGTGGAGGTGTTCCTCAAGTCGGGTCTTGTAGAATGCTCCCCATCTCGCCTTATACATTATCCACTCTTTATCTCCGACCGTTTGGAGCTTTCCTCGAAGTAAAGTTTCCGTATCCAGATTGATGGAAGGCGACAAAAGCAGTTCTTTGACAATTTGTGAGCCTTCAGTATTGGGTATAGCCATCCTTGCTCCACCTTCTACGCTCTCGCGTCGGCAGAGATCGACATTAGATCCGTCTGCAAGATAGAGCCTTATTACGTGAATAATTGGTAAGCTGGCGCATCGGTAAGCATTGAGTAAACGCTGAAGGGTCGGTACAATTTCTGATGTTCCGGGGATAAGAAATGGAGCGCCAGGAACGGTGAAGTCTCGTTGAACATCAATGGTCAGCAAAACCGACCGAAACCAATCAGGGTTGGTGTAGGCATCCATAAGGGAATTATCTCCTATTTCGAGGAATCTTACCAACTTTAACCATATTATTCTTATAATCCCGGATAGTAAACGACAAGGTCAATTATTTGGGATCTTCGCGTAATAGCGTACCATTTGGAAAAGTATGTTATAACAGTCATATTAATGAGTTATCAATAAGCTTTGTTAAACACTATTAATTTTATGTTGCAAATATATGTTATTACATATAAAAATCGGCATGACTCGATTCTTAGCTTTTCTGGAGATTAAATTAGTTGGAGCCCATATCAAAGTGTTTAACAAGGGGGACCCAGACTGGGCCATCCTGTCTCTGTACAGCCCGGAAGCTACTATTCATTTAGCTGTTAGCCGGAAGGATGGCAGTTTATAATGAAGAGAAAAGATAAAGAAAAAAGTTCAAACAGATGTGATTTAGACAACAGGGAATATGATAATAATTTACATGCATTAAGAAAAGAGTTAAAGCAATTTGATCTTAAGTATTGGACTTCCATGAAGTCGTTTGTCTGAGAATTTATGATGGTGGTTCCTGTTGGAACACAGAAAGAAGATCTGGATATCATCGAAGGGAAAAAGCGCCTGACAGAGGGTTCCATCTGGCCACTATTGAGCGCTCAGAAGGAGTAGTTTTGAACAAGAACGTCCTGATTCTGGTGTTTCTGATGGTCGCAGCCGCAGCCCTAGGCGCTGGACTGTTTCTTAAGAAGGGGGGCAATACCTCGCCCCAATCGGGCCCCTCCAAAGCCGGGACTTCCACCAAAGAAACCAAGGGACTGGGACCTGTCGCAGTTATCCCCAAAGGGACAACTCATTCGTTCTGGAACTCGGTTCTCGCCGGCGCCCAAAAGGCCGCCAAAGAGCACGATGTGGAGATCCTCTGGGCGGGTCCGGATCGTGAGGGTGATCGTGAAAAACAGATCCAAATCGTCGAAGACTTTATCGTAAAAAAGGTGGCCGGCATCGTGCTGGCGCCCACGGACGCTAGCGCTCTAGTCCCTGTGGTCGAACGTGCGGCGGCAGCCAGGATACCGGTTGTCATCATCGACTCGGACATCGAAACCAACAAGCGGGTCACCTTCGTGGCCACCGATAACTATGCCGGCGGCGCCCTCGCTGCTAAGCGCATGGCGAAGCTCCTCGGCGGCAGGGGCAAAGTGGCCGTCATCAAGTACATGGCTGGATCAGCGTCCACCACCGCTCGTGAAAACGGTTTCATCGAAACGCTGAAGAATGGGTTTCCCGAGATCGAGTTGGTTGAAAGCCGCTACGGCATGGACACAGTAGAAACGGCGCTCTCCGCCGCCGAGGATGTGCTCACCCGCCACAAAGAACTCAATGGTGTCTTCGCCAGCAACGAGTCCACTTCCCGAGGCGTACTGAGAGCGCTTGAGAGCCAGGGACGGGCCGACGGCGTTAAGATGATCGGTTTTGACGCTGCTGACGCCCTACTCAAAGGTCTCGAGGCCGGGCGCATCGACGCGCTAGTAGTCCAGAATCCTCAAGCCATGGGATACAATGGGGTAAGCAGCGCCATAGCGGCGATCCAGGGCAAGAGCGTCAAGACTAGAATCGACACCGGAGTGGAACTCGTTACCAAGGATCGTTTGAACTCGCCCGAAATTCGAGCGCTCATCGGAATCGAAGGTTAATGGCGCTAAAGTCGCAAGTCGAGTCGTCCCCGTTCGCCCTAGAGATGCAGGGGATTAGTAAGAGCTTTGGCCCCATTAAGGCCCTGGAAGATGTCACGCTATGCGTCCAGCAGGGGACGGTTCACGCTTTGGTTGGCGAAAACGGCGCGGGTAAATCCACTTTGATGAAGATCCTCGCGGGAGTTTATCAACCCGATGCTGGAACCATCGTGCGCAAGGGTAAAACCTGCGCGTGGAAGCGTCCTTCCGACTCCCTAGCTGCGGGGGTCGCGATGATCTACCAAGAACTCAGCCTTGCCCCGGATCTCACCATCGCAGAGAACGTGTGGCTCGGTATCGAGCCTCGCGGCGCGCTGCCCGGCTCCTACTGTAAAAAACGAATGCTTGAGGACACCCGTGTCCTGGCCGAAAGATATGGATTCTATGCGGATCCCGATCAAAAAGTGAAGAGCCTTTCAGCGAGCGCTTGCCAAATTGTTGAAGTGCTGAAGGCCACTGCGCGTAACGCCGAGATTCTCGTGATGGACGAACCAACTTCCTCGTGTGGAGAGCACGAAGTTGCCGTGCTTCTCGAAATGGTCAAGAAACTTAGCCGGGCGGGGACAACAATCATCTACATCTCTCATCGGCTCGAAGAGGTTGTTGAGATAGCGGAATACATCACCGTTCTCCGCGACGGACGAGCCGTGCGCTCCGGCCCCATAAAGGGCCTAAATATTCCTGATATAGTTACACAGATGGTCGGGCGTGAACTGAGCGAATACTTTCCCAAAATAAAGGTCGAACTTGGGTCCACGGCTCTGAGCGTGTCGGAACTTTCGTCCCAGGCTGTGGAAAACATCAGTTTCGATTTGCGCTCGGGAGAGATAGTCGGCGTCGCTGGGCTTGTGGGCGCAGGTCGCACTGCGCTTGCCCGTGTCCTGTGCGGTTTGGACCCCTCAATCCACGGCAGCGTCAAGCTCGACGGGAAAAGCGTCAAAATAGGAACTCCGGCCGATGCGCTCTCCTGCGGAATCATGTACGTCACAGAAGATCGAAAACGCACAGGGCTATGCCTAGAACTCCCAGCGGGGTGGAATATGACGCTACCCTGCCTCGCCGTACTAGGCATGAAACATATCCTGCGCCTCCGCCGCGAAAACGAAATCGCTGAAGAAACAGCCCAAAAGCTCTCTCTTAAGTGGTCCGGGCCAGGAGCGCCGGTGAGAGCTCTGTCGGGCGGCAATCAACAGAAGCTTCTGCTCGGTCGCGCTCTAATTGCAGACTCACGACTATGGGTGCTGGACGAGCCCACTCGTGGTATCGATATCGCCGCCAAGGTCGACATCTACGAGCTTATCGGACGGATGGCGGCGGAGGGTAAGGCTATTCTCATCATCTCTTCGGATCTGCGAGAACTCTTCGGAATCACCGACCGAATTCTGGTGATGCGCCGGAACCGCCTCGTCGCCGACCTCGTCACCTCAGAAACCACACAGGAGGGCGTGATGCAACTCGCCGCCGTAGACAAGGTTTGCCCATGAACAAACTCCTTCGAGAACTGCTACCGTTCGGGAGCCTTATCCTAGTCATCGCCATCTTGTCGCTCTGGCAGCCTGACAGCTTTTTGACCCTCGATAATTTCCTTAACGTGCTTCGCCGCTCATCGGTCTACGGTATCGTCGCCATTGGAATGACATTCGTCATCATTTCCGGCGGCATTGATCTTTCTGTGGGCTCCCTCCTCGCCTTGTGCGGCATGTGCGCCGCCGGAACTATGATTTGGCTTGGTGGAACGGAACCCTCTGTGGGGACGATGGCCCTGGGAACCGTAGCCGGGCTGATGGCCGGCGCGGTGGGTGGTGTGGTCTCGGGATTGTTGATCACCAAGCTGAAGCTACAACCGTTCATTGCCACCTTAGGCACGATGAGTCTATACCGTGGAATAGCGCTGGTCATGTACGACGGACAGCCGATCAACGTGTCGTCCTACCGCTATCTGGGCGAAGGCGCCCTCTTCGGGATACCGATTTCGGTGGTTCTGTTCTTGGCCGTCACCGCCCTGGCGGGAGCCATCCTGCGGTTCACCCGGTTCGGTCGTCATACCTACGCCATCGGTTCGAACGTAGAAGCTGCGCACCACGCCGGCGTGAGAGTCGACCGAAGTCTGATGGGCGTTTACACCCTCGGAGGCCTGCTGACTGGGCTGGGAGCGATGATCGCCATGAGCCGGACTGTGTCGGCGCAACCCACCGCCGGCGTGGGCGTTGAACTCGATGTCATCGCCGCCGTGGTCATCGGCGGCGCCAGTCTCTCCGGAGGTAGCGGAACCGTAACGGGAACCATAGTCGGCACATTGCTCATCAGCTTCCTGCGTAACGGGTGCACCCTCGTGGGCGTCTCGACGAACGCTCAGTTAATTGTGATCGGCGTGGTGATCGTCTTTGCTGTAGCCTTGGACCAGTTCACCCGCCGCAAAGCGGGCGAAGCGGCCTAATAAATAATACGACACGCGTCGTATTAAGGAGAAGAAATGTCCAGAAACAAAATAGGCGTATTCTGGCCCGGCGATTACCGCTCCAAACCCAACGATCTGGCACGGCTAAACGCCGAAGAGGCCACGGTCCAACTGGAGAGGGCGCTGAAAAGACTCGGCCGTACCAGCTATCGTATAGAAGGTTTTCTCACTCGGCCCCACGAAGCCATAGAGAAGCTCGGCCCGGTCGATGACCCTCTCGTCGGGGTCTTCGTGCACTGGTGCTACGGGCCGCATACGACAGACGGCGTAGTCGGCAAAGACAGCCCGTTGCTACTGGCGAGTAATTTCTCAGGGCGTTGGCCGGGGCTTGTTGGTCTACTCAACACTGGAGCCTGCCTGGAAAGCCTGGGCCGTAAATTCTCTCGTGTGTGGAGCGAGGCGTTAGATTGGACCGCAGACGACGCGTTTATGGATCGTTTGGGCGAGTGGCTCAGCACCGGTCGCATCGGATACTCCACCGACCAGATCTGCTATTCGGTTCCCATATCCAAAGAGGCGCACGCTCGTTCGAGGCGAGTCGCTGAGGATATCAGGAAACGAAGAATTCTGGCCCTGATACTCGGGGATACGTCCATGGGTATGATCAACGGCTACTTTGGCCCGCGCCGCCTGGCCCCAATTGGATTCTCGGAACACAAAGTCGACCAAGCCTGGATCATCGACCGGGGCGGTTATATCTCCGAGAGGCGATTGAACGAGGCCTTGGCCTTCGTAAAGGAAAGCGGCGTTAAGTTCCACTGGGGCGAAGACGGGGCGGACGACTTCGACGAAAACGCCACGCGGGAACAACTGCGCGACTACCTGACCGTGCTGGACCTGGTGAGCGAATTCAAAGCTGACTGCGTGGGTTGGCAGTATCAACTCGGTTTGACGCCGCTGCGGCCGCCATCGGATTTCGCCGAAGGGCTGCTCAATTCCGTTTGCCGCCCGGAGAGCGACGGAGACGTGATCATCACCGCCACGGAGGGAGATCAAGGCAACCTCATCCCCATGGAGCTGATGAAGCGGCTCCTCAAGGTGAAGGGCCTGCACCAAGGAGTAATGTTCCACGATGTGCGCTGGGGCGCTGAATATCAGGGACGTTTTTTGTGGGTGCTTCTCAACTCGGGCTCGTGCGGAGGGTACGCCATGAGCGGCGCCCCCGATACGCTCCGGGGCGTTCACTCGTACCGGCAACCCGCCGAGTACTTCCCAATCCCCGGCGGTACATTCGCCGGTGAAGCGCGGCCGGGCGACATTACCTGGGCCAGGGCCTATCTCAAAGACGACGAGTTATGGATGGACATCGGGCGAGGAGAAGTTGTCACATTACCAGAGGAAATACGCGAACAGTGGTGGTGCGGAACCACTCGTCAGTGGCCGTTTATGGCGGCCGATCTCGGTATCTCGCGAGATACACTTATGGCCCACTATTTGAGCAACCACATCGCCGTGGCGTACGGCGACATTCTCGATGAGATGGCCGCACTCTCGCAAATGCTCGGATTCAGAGTTCGCTTTTTGGGAAGGAGTGCATGATATGACGCAGGACCGTCGCCTCTACATCGGCATCGACGTGGGAACAGGGAGTGCGCGGGCGGGAGTGTTTGACGTAACCGGCAAGATGCTCGGGCAGAGTTCGCATCCCATCAAAATGTGGAAGCCGGAGGCCGATTTTGTGGAGCAATCGTCGGACGACATTTGGCGCGCTAGCGCGTCAATGGTACGTCAAGCTGTAACAGAGGCTGACATAGACGCAGCAAACGTACGAGGGATTGGCTTCGACGCAACATGCTCCCTGGTGGCCCTGGACGAGAGCGATCGGCCCGTTTCGGTGAGTCCCACCGGTAACGACGAACAGAACGTCATTGTTTGGATGGACCACAGGGCACTCGATCAGGCGGCCCGCATCAACAGCGGGGGACACGCCGTCCTTCGGTACGTGGGCGGGATTATCTCCCCTGAGATGGAGTCACCCAAACTCAGTTGGCTTAGAGAGAACCTTCCCGATTGCTGGAAACGAACCCGTCGCTTTTTCGACCTGGCTGATTTCCTGACCTACCGCGCTACTGGCGACGAAACCCGCTCGCTATGCACGACCGTGTGCAAATGGACCTACCAGAGTCATCTGGAGCCTACGACACCGGGCAGCGTAGGGAGATGGGACGACATCTACTGGCGGTCTATCGGGCTGGGTGAACTGGTCTCGGAAGGCTACCGGCGCATCGGAACTTGCATCCGACCCATGGGCGAGTCCATCGCTCAGGGCCTTACCGAAAGCTCGGCGGCTGATTTTGGTCTCAAGCCGGGGACCCCAGTTGCGGTGTCGATCATCGACGCCCACGCCGGTGGCGTTGGAATGCTGGGAGCGAGGTTCACTGGAGGCGGTGAGGTTGAGCTCGAAAAGCGGTTGGCCCTAATTGGTGGCACATCAAGTTGTCACATGGCGGTTTCTAAAGAACCCCGATTCGTCAATGGAGTCTGGGGGCCGTTCTATTCGGCGATGATCCCCGGGTTATGGCTCACCGAGGGCGGCCAATCCGCCACTGGAGCGCTCATCGATCACATCATCTTCAGTCACGTTCGTAGTCTTGAACTCGAGCAAGATGCGAAAAGACGCGGGATGACCGTTTATGAAATCCTTGCGGAGGTTCTCGACAAGCTCACCGCTGGAACGGAGTTTCCCGCCAAACTCACCAAGGAACTACACATGCAACCGGATTTCCATGGCAACCGCTCCCCTAGAGCCAATCCTCACGCCCGCGGGATGATCTCGGGGCTAAGGCTTAGTGACAGCCTCGAAGACCTCGCCCTGCTTTACCTGGCTACAGTCCAAGCGGTGGCGCACGGTACCCGCCACATCCTGGACGCCATGACCGAGAGCGGCTACGAGATTGAGACCGTGCTCACCACCGGTGGCGGCGCCAAGAATCCGATCTTCCTGCGCGAGCACGCCGACATAACCGGACGAAAAATCGTTCTCCCCAAAGAACCCGAGGCCGTGCTCCTTGGCTCGGCCATGCTTGGGGCCGTTGCCGCCGGAGACTGCGCCACGCTGACCGAAGCGATGAATAAAATGAGCGCCGCCGACACAGTGATCGATCCCTGCCAAGGAGCCGCAACGAGGTATCACGATGCCAAGCACGAGATATTCCTCCGTATGTATGAAGATCAGATGCAATACAAAGCTCTGATGAACCGAAAATCTTAAGCGAAGGACCGCAGCTTTGCATTAAATTCAATCATTGATGAAACTATGGTGGGCAAAGTCTTCGTCGCACATCAAGTAAAAGGGGAGAAACCTCGGCAAAAACATGGGTTCCCTCTTCGACTAGTCTAAGAGCGACTATCCTCCCATGCCTTTAGCGCTAATCAACACACTTTATTCCATAACAGGGTCAGACCTCTAGGATGGTTCGCTCCGGTATGGGTTCTTCCGTCTCGCGGCGTTTCCTGGATATCAGGAGACGCTGTAAGAGATCCAATTCCTGGGGTTGAGCCTTGTCAACCCGTTGAAAGTCGATGGCGATGGCGCCATCTAGGTCGCTAAGTTTAAAATAATCCAGAAAATAAAAAGGGACATAGATATCAGGTAGATAACCAAAGCGGAGCGGCACTCTCACCAGCCTTTTCAGCCATGTGCCGGTGTTGAGCACCACCCTGTTTCCGAGTCGCCGCAGTGATGGGACGTGGGTGTGGCCATAGATGAAGATGACCGTGTCGGGATCGCGCTCAAAGACATCCTGGGCTGCGTCCAGATAGCTCTGTTCCTTCCCTGTGCTGAGATCCTGCGGTTGCGTCATAAGGCGAAATCGTTTCAGAGTTTTCTTAATGTCTCGCAGGATAAAGCTCAGTGGCACGAAAAGCACGCCCAGCACGGACAAGACGATGGCGTTAATGATCAGCACGATCTGCACCAGATTCCCGAGGTAGCCCAGAGAGGTAAACAGGCCGTTGAAAAGGAAAATATTGGTCTGGGTTATACCCAGCCACTCCAGGGCAGCCCCCGCCAGGACGAAGGTCGTCAACCCGGACAGTAGCAAAAATGGTAAGATCAGCCAGCGCAGCCAGTCGCTCATTTCCCTGTAAAAGTAATTCGAGATCACCCAGTACGGGATCTCTTCCGTGGGATACACCGACTGGATATCCTTGAGCCAATTGTGCCGTCCGTATTCGGAATGTTTGCCGGCCCCGCTTACCATCCCGCTGGTGATAAAATATCCCACCGGCAGAGCGTACGGGTTGCCGAAATCGGGCATGTGGTTGAAGTCATCATATTGGTTGCCATGTTCTATCCAGAACTTCTTGCCGCACAACTCCCGGGTTATTGCCGGTCTCTGTTCAAGATCGATATTGAAATCCTTGAAGATCTCCACGAATTCGGGATAACAGGCGATTTCATAGTCGTGATTACCGGGCAGAAGGGTTATCTTGATCTTCTCCCCGGCTTCCCGGAACGCTTCAAAAATGTTCGGAAACTGACGCATCAATGCCTGCAGTTTCTCCGAACTCTTGATATTGGTAAATTCCCACAAGCCGAAGATATCGCCTACAATAACAAGTTCGGCTTCTTCTTCCAGACCCGTCAGCTGTTGCAGAAACGCCACTAGCTCCGTCTCATAATCGCAGACGCCCAGCGCCTCATCGCCCCCGATGTGCAAGTCGCTGATAAAATAATAACTTTTAGCCATGTGATGTGCCTCAGGTTTACAGGCGATTTGAATGACTGTTTACACTCGCTGGTCTGATTCTACAGCTTCTTGCTTGCCTTCTTGACATTTATCAGGACCCAACAGCAGCAAAACCGTCGTCACTTTGATAAAGATGACTCTGTTAAGTTTTTCTGAACATACTTCACCATACGGCCCCTGGTCAATCGTAACCTTTCCCAGAATTCACCGCCTTACCCCAGCGACTCTCTGGTTAACGAGACGTTAATCATCACCGAGATCACCGGCGCTGTTCAGTCCCGGAATAAAAATCGGGCAGCAAATCTATATGAACCAAATCCTTCACATGTGTATTAATTCTATGGATATCTGGATCGGCCTCTCGCAGTCTTACAATATTCTTCTATACCCACTGCCCTGATCTTTATCATTTATCATCACCCATCCTTTATACAGGCCGGGATCAAAATTTGTTTTCTCGCAGGGAAACTGTTTACACTGGTAGCAAAAATCAATCTGCTTTTCCTGATGACACCGGCGCACTCCACAGCCCTTAAATAACTTACACTGTTCGTTGCGGCATCCCTTACAATTTTCCCCGGCAAAATAGTCCAGCATCTCCTTGAAAGTGGGATATTTGGGGAAAATTGGGTTATCCAGAAGCGTCTCAAATTTTTTGGCGTTGGTGTGAAAATTTCCCAGTTTCTCTCTAAGCTTCTGGCTGTATCTTCGTATTTCTCCATCCACATGCGCAAAACAAGTTTCACAACATAGACCGCAGGGGGCTATAGACTCTTTAATTCTTTCATTAGTCATGCGTTTTCTCTCTCTCCTCTCTTGCAATAATTTAATCCGCTTGGGCTAAATTTCCGGGCGCTTTCGATGGGTCAGATAGGTTGATCATAACTATTGCGTTGAGGAAAAAAAGTGGCATAATCGACATTATAATAGGCGATATCGCCAATTTCTTCAGTCTGGCGGGAACCGATGAAAAAAGTTACTATTCTTGCGCCTTACAACACCATGGCAACAACCATTTTTGGCCCCATGGATATATTGAATCAGGCCGGTCGGCTCTGGAATCGCGTGACGGAAACAACCCAAACCCCGTTTTTTGACGTAAAAATCGCCTCAGCGGACGGACAGCCGATAAGATCCGTGAATAGTGTCTATATCCAACCCCATTACAGCATTGAGGACGTTGAGCAGACCGATCTGATTGTTATTTCCTCGGCTACCTATATTCAGGAAATTCTTGAAAAGAACCCAGAACTCGTACCCTGGATACGCTATCATTACGATCGCGGCGCCCATGTCGCCAGTATTTGCACTGGCGTCTTTTTGCTGGCGGAAACCGGACTTCTTGATGGTAAATCCGCCACTCTCCATTGGGGTTTTGCAGACATGTTTCGCAAGAGATATCCAAAGGTGAAATTAAGCCAGGACCAAATGTACATTGATCACGGTCGCCTATATTGTTCGGCTGGTGTGAATGCCGGCCTGGATCTTTCCCTGTATCTGGTGGGAAAATTTTGCGGTCGACAAGCGGCCGTAGAGTCCGCAAAGAGCATGGTTCTTGACATGAATAGAGTATCACAGGCTCCCTATGAGCGTTTGCTTTTTCGGAAGGACCATGGTGACCTTTTAGTTGTCAGAATCCAGGAATGGATAGATCAACATAACACCGAACCAATTGACTACGAGTGGTTGGCGCAGGAATTTGGTTTGAGCCGTCGATCCATGGAACGCCGCTTTAAGCAGTCGCTCGGAGTAACTCCACTAGGTTACTTACAGAAAGTTCGGGTGGAAAGAGCCAAACTCCTGTTGGAGCAGGGTACACAGACTTTCAGTGAAATTACTTATCTGGTTGGTTACGAGGACATTCCATTCTTCAGGAAAATATTTGTCAGACTCACTGGTTTGAGACCAAATGAATATCAGAGGAGATTCACAGTGAACTCAATGGCCGGATGCAAAAACTTGGACGGGTAGTTTCATTCCTTTTGTTGGTTTAGGATCTTTGTTTTCTTTAAAGATCTACACTTGCTAATAGAGCTGCATGTAGATATATCCTTAGGCCAATTAGTTTGGCCTTTCAAAATCTGTTAGAGCGGGAACACAACTGAGGGACATTATATGGATTTGCGCAATGAGGTCGCGGCATATCTTCAGGATTTCACTTATAAAGAAGATGACGTAGATTGTTCGCTTTTTAGCGCCGCCGACCACGCCACTAAAATAGAAACTATCCTGATAGACGGGAGCCCTGTAACAAAATACGTCAATGAATTCTGGACATCTAGGCAAAGACAGGCTTCCTCAATCCATGAGATATCTTATCGTGCGTGTTTCAAGCCGCAATTGCCGAGATTTTTTATCGAATTGCTATCCGAGGTCGGGGACAGTATTTATGATCCATTCAGTGGGCGTGGCACCACAGTGATTGAGGCGGGGTTACTCGGGCGTAAAATCGTTTCCAACGATGTCAACCCTTTGAGCGAGATATTGACAAGGCCCCGTTTTACCCCACCCACCATTGGGGATGTCGCCGAGAGACTGTCCAGATTAGATTTCGACAATACCCTCGAATCTGAAATGGATCTGTCTATGTTTTTTCACGAGAGGACATTGTCAGAGATGCTATCCATCAGGAAATACCTTTGGGAACGGAAAGAAAGCGGCAATGAAGACGGGATCGACCGTTGGATTGCGATGGTAGCGACAAATAGGCTTACAGGACATTCAACAGGATTCTTTTCCGTCTACACGCTGCCTCCTAATCAGGCGGCTTCCCCGAAAAGCCAGAAAAAGATTAATGAAGTTCGTTGTCAAATCCCGGAATACCGCGACACCAAGGAAATAATTCTACGAAAAACAAATAGCCTACTGCGTAACCTGACTTCTCCACAGAAAGCTAATATTAACCCCGCCGGGAGGTCCGGGTTATTTATCAATCGGAGCGCCGCATATACCCCGGAGATTGCTGGAGATTCAGTTCAGTTGACGGTTACATCTCCTCCTTTCCTCAATATTGTGCAGTATTCAAAGGATAATTGGTTGAGATGCTGGTTCAATTGTCTGGACGGGGATGAAATATCCAAACAAATTACCATGGCAAAAACAGTTGAAGAGTGGTCTACGGCCATGGGCTCAGTTTTTCATGAATTATATCGGGTAACCAAACCAAATGGATGGGTTGCCTTTGAGGTTGGTGAAGTTAAAAATCGAACAGTCAGTCTAGATGAACATGTCGTGCCTTTGGGGAATAGCGCAGGTTTCGAGTGTAATGGCATATTGGTCAATTCTCAGGAGTTCACTAAGACCGCTAATATCTGGGGTATTCAAAACATGAAATCCGGTACCAATACCAACAGGATAGTCCTTTTTCGCAAGACAAAATAAAAAGAAAACACCTCTCGATGTTTGGAAATTAATCAACTGAAAGGTCTTGTCCGTATGTTTTACGGCGCTCCCGTAAGATCTCTTGATGACATCGCCAGGCTGAGGCGGACCGGATTCGATTTCGGAGAAATTGCCATGGCGAATGCCGGGGCTAGGAGAATGTGGTGGGAGTCCGGAGTGATAAACGGTGGCATGGGTAAGTTTTTCCTTATGGCTCACGGACCGCTTGAAGGCAATCCGAATGACGCCGGAGTTCTTTGGAATCGCTATATTCCGAACCTTATCGCTACCATTGACACTCTGAACCGAATGTCTATCCGGTCATTGAATATCCATCTCCTGGTGGACGGGAGACGAGTAAGTAGTCTTGTATTGACTGAGAAGATACAGGCGCTAAAGGAAATAGTTGAATATGCTCGAAAGAACTCTGTCGCCATCAATCTGGAGAATCTCTCAGAAACCACTGAAGATTTTGCCCCCGTTATAAATGAAGTTTCGGATCTCGGACTGACGCTTGATGTTGGACATGCGAATCTTAATGGTTCGGTAAACAAGTCAATCTCGATTATAGAGAAATTTGGAAAACTGATCCGTCATGTGCATTTGCACGACAACCGTGGTGGCCAATCGCAGGCTGATGATCTACATTTGCCGATAGGCGCCGGCAATGTTGATTTTAGGGCAATAATTGAGTCGCTACTGAGCGTGGGTTATGAGGGGACAATGACTCTGGAAGTCAAACCCGAATTTCAGGAGGCTGGGAGAGTTCGTATCGAGACTTTGCTCAAAGAGATTCAAAGGATCTAAAAGGCTGGATTTGATAAATAGAGAGCCGTAATTCTGAACTGCTCCAAAATTTGCAACTGTTGCCTCTTGAGGTAACTTTGTCCCCCAATTCTCTGCTATCAAGTCCAGTTCACCAAGGATGAAAGAATGCCCGCACTCAACATGAACCTTTTCAATACTGAATTGGCGAACATCTGCAAGAATTACCGGATAAACGAGAAATGGTTGTTGGCCCCTTCACTGCGGATCGGCTTTCAGTGGCTCGATACGGTTACCCGCTCAGGGCAACCGGTATTGAACGTCAGGGTGAAGACCCTGCATCGTGCAGCGATAGACATGGTGACGCATGAACTCGATCAAACAGGCAAAACTTTTATTGGTCGACTTCGAGCAGAATTGCTCATTTCATCAATTTTCTCGAATCTCAAGGAAGTTGGCAGGGGATACTTCACTGCATTGGAGCCAAGCCCGGGACTTATTCAGGCGTTCGTATCAACCATTAACGACATGCGTCTCTCCGGAATCAAGGCGGTAGATCTGTCACACGATGTCTTCGAGGTTAAGGAAAAAGCTCTGGAGACTCAGAAAATTCTCGGTCAATACGAGGAAGAGTTAGAAAAGCAAAGGCGTGTGGATTTCGCTGACATCCTGGAGATGGCGTCCAGGACGCTGGAGGACAATCCAGGCGCAATACCCCTGGACACCATGGTTTTAGCGCCCCAAACTCTCTGGGATTCAGCTTCAAAGCTTGAGAAAAGATTTTTGAACTCTTTTCCTGAAACCAATCTGAGATGTCTCTCCGAGGACACCATGGGAACAATCCCGGAAGACAATCCTACGGACAGAGGCCTACTGAGAGCAATTTTGACGCCGGGGGCTTGTCCTCCACCGAAGGCCGATGATACCGCTTTCATTTACAGGGCCGTCGGCGAAGTAAATGAGGTTCGGGAGGTTTTTCGTAGATGCTCCGAGAAATCCATCCCCTACGATGAGGTTGAGATTCTACATACTGACGGGGCTATTTACGTCCCTTTGATCTATGAACTGGCCTGGACCCTCAAATCTGATGAGACTGAATCGATTCCGGCGACATTTGCCAAAGGTATCCCGGCGAGTTACAGTAGACCGGGTCGAGCGCTTACCGCATGGCAATCATGGATCAGGAACGATTACACACAGTGGACACTTGTCAGGATGATTCAGGATGGCTTACTCAAGATGGACAAGGCGGAAGAATACGGCTTCAGCTTTTCACTGTTTGCCGCTGCGCTCAAAAGTCTCCCCATCGGAGTTGGGGCCCGTAGATACCTGAATGCTATTGACGCCAAGATTCAAACCTTTGAACAGCCGCTCCCGGAAGATGAAACCGATGAAGACGATGTTCATCAAGGCGCCGACAGGCATAGCAAGAGAATAGAATGTCTTCGTGAGGTACGAGGCCTCGTCCAAAAGCTCCTTAATAGGGGTGTATCGAGAGACGCCAGCCAGAGGAAAATCCTCGAAACGGCATCCTGGTTTCTCGGAAACTGTTGCAGATGTGTAAACGAGTTGGATGAGTATAGCAAGGGACGCTTGCTGGTCGAAATCGATGAGTTGATGTCCATTATCGATCAGGATCGCGATTATCAGGGATTTGATGTATGGAAATGGCTTTCTGAACTGCCGAGAGTCTTGAGCGTAGCTGGTAGGGGACCGAGACCCGGATGCGTTCACGTTGCCACGATTCGGGATGGAGGCCATTCCGGGCGGAAGAACACATTCATATTAGGACTGGACGATTCGAGGTTCCCAGGGGCCGGCCTGCAGGATCCGCTACTCCTGGACGGGGAACGTCAGAAGATTTCGTCAAATCTCCCTACATCCTCTGGCCGCGCCACCAAAAAAATTGAGGATTTCGCAAGACTGCTTTCACGTCTTGGGGGATGTGTCACTCTATCCTACTGTTGCCGGAGTCTGGATGATGATAGGGAGATGTTTCCCGGATCGGTCCTGATGTCTGCATTCAGGATCCTCTCTGGAAAGCACGACGGTGACCAGGACGCTTTCCTCAAGTGGGTTCGCGATCCAATATCCTTTGCCGCCCAAAATTCTGAACAATGCTCGAATGTTTCTGAATGGTGGCTCTGGCGAGCCTGTGGAGATAAAGAAATCATCGAACCGCAAGAGCTTGTTGCAAAGAGTTTTCCACACTTGGGACAGGGAATGACGGCTCGGTCAAAAAGGCAGAGCGACCTTTTCACGGAATATGATGGCTACGTGCCCCAGGCAGGGGTTGATCTGGACCCAACCGCTCCCAATGGATCGGTACTCTCATCGAGTCGGTTGGAAAAACTGGGCTCGTGTCCCTTGGAGTATTTTTTCCGTTACGTACTCGAAGTGGAAATACCCGAAGAATACAAAGTCGATCCATCAGTATGGTTGGATCCTCTTCAGAAAGGGACTCTCCTCCACTCGGTATTTCGGGAATTCATGGCGACGCTGAAAAAAGACAACCTACTGCCTTATGTGGACCGTGACGCCAAGCTGATGTCCAGCATCCTTGACCGGCATGTGGCGACTTACAGGGACATGATTCCTCCGCCCAACGAGGAGTTGTTCAACGCAACCGTCCAGGAGTTTTGCGCCACCACGTCAATCTTCCTTCACGAAGAGGCGGTTCTATGCCGGTCGAGCGCTCCTTTCTGCTTTGAAGCGGCGATTGGTTTGCCTCAGGATGCGGATCCAACACCTCTTGATACACCAGACCCAGTCACGATCAACCTGCCGAACGGAAGGTCCATCAGGACTCGAGGCCGGATAGACCGTATTGATCAGTTATTGAACTCCAACAATGTTTTTTCCGTATGGGATTACAAGACCGGTTCAGCATGGGGATACGATCGAAACAAACCTTTTCGCCAGGGTCGGAGGATTCAAAGCGCCATTTACCTGGCTTTATCGGAGAATCGTCTTAAAGAGAAATGCTCACCCAATTGCGCCGTGGCCACTTTCGGCTATTTTTTCCCAAGCTTACGCGAGCATGGAGAGCGCATTTACTGGGACGCCGGTCAGTTGAATGCCGGAAAGGAAGTCATTGCGGAACTTGTGGAAATGCTTAGGTCAGGGTGCTTTCCGTTTACAACCGATGTGTCTGATGTGACTTTCACAGATTACGGGATGGTTTTTGGCGACATCGAGGAGGCTATGCAAGCTACGAAGCTCAAAATGGAGAACCCCGCCAACGGCAGCATGGAGCCATTCAGAAAGCTGCGTTCATGATCGCCATCCTTTAAGGAAAGGACCACAATGACTGACAGCAACGCCGCAAATGCGACTACGCTTAAGGATCAGGCCACACGTCAATTAATTTTAAAGGCGTTGGACCGCAACCTGCTCGTGGAGGCGGCTGCGGGTACCGGCAAGACATCCAGCATGGTCCAACGTATGGTTGAACTTCTGCGAACACGCAAGTGCAGAAATATCAGGACCATGGCTGCGGTCACGTTTACTCGTAAGGCTGCGGCGGAGCTTAAATTACGATTTCGGATTAAGCTGGAAGAATGTGTTCTTTCGGAGAACGGTCCAGCCAGAAACAACCTTGAGAGAGCTTTGCAAAACGTGGAACAGTGTTTCATCGGCACTATCCACTCGTTTTGCGGACGCCTTCTCCGTGAGCGTCCCGTTGAGGCGGGAATCGATCCGACATTCGAAGAGCTTGATGGCGACGCGGACTCGATTCTTCGAAAGGAGGCATGGCTGGAATATACTTCCAGGCTTCTCGCCCAGGACAGCGGCGGAATCCTGTCCGGGTTGGATGAACTAGCTTTGCGGCTCAAGGACCTGGAAGAAACCTTTGTTCGTTTTGCCGATTATCCCGATGTATCCGTCTGGCCTGTTCCGGAGGAAGAACCTGACTTTAAGTTATTTGATCCTGTTAGGGAACAGATTTTTCAATATGTTTCACACATGCAATCACTTGCGGCGAGACTTCCTGACGAGTGGGGCAGCGACAATTTGATTCCTAAATACTTGCGTTTGCCAAGAATTGTGTCTCACTACGGGTCATTGCAGCGACCTGCGGATGTTGCGGTGGCGCTTGAAAATTTCGATGTGGATTCCAAAATCACTCAAACCAGTTGGACCCAAAATGGCTTTTTCACCAAAGAAGACGCTAAGACCGAACAATCAAGGTGGAAACAGTTTCGATCGGATGTCGTGGAGCCGGCGTTGAGACGATGGCGAGAGTGGCGTTATAGTCCCATTCTAACGGTAATGGCGCAGGCGCTGCTCGTCTATGATGAGATGAGGGCCTCCCGCAGCCAATTAAATTACACGGACCTCCTCATGCGGGCCGCCAAGCTTCTCAGAGACCATCGTCACGTCCGATCATATTTTCGAAACCGTTTTACTCACCTTCTTGTGGATGAATTTCAGGACACCGATCCAATCCAGGCCGAAGTGATACTCTTGCTGACAACGGCGAACTTAGAGGAAAACGATTGGAGGCAGGCTGCCCCAAGACCAGGATCGCTCTTTGTGGTCGGAGATCCCAAACAATCAATATATCGGTTCCGGAGAGCTGACATCGTTACCTACAATGACGTGAAGGTGGCTATACAGAAAGGTAACTCGCAAAGGGGCAGCGTGATAGAGCTTTCATCAAACTTCCGGACCGTGGACAGCGTCATCTCATGGGTAAACAGCGTGTTTGAGCCGAACGATGCAACCTCATCAGAGCTATCAGGCGCAGTAGTCCGGTTTTACAAAACAGACTCGCCTGAGTCTCCCCGTTACGTTGGACTCGATCCAGCGCGAAGGGATGCGACGGACGGAACGCTCAAAGGGATTTATTCCCTTACCATTCCGAAGGACTGCGATAACAAAGAAAAGGTATTGAATTACGAAGCAGACCGCATAGCCCGCATAATCCGACAGGCCCTCGATGATCCCAATATTACGATTCCACGGGTCAAGCAGGAGATTGAGCAGGGTAAGACCGCCAAACCAGATCCTTCGGACTTCCTCATCATAAACAGGAACAAAAGTTTGCTGAGTTTCTACGCCGGAAAGCTGGAAGAATACGGCATTCCGACCCGTGTCACCGGTGGTAGCGCTCTCAATGAGGTTAGAGAATTGAAGATGCTCTACTCATGTGTTAATGCGCTGACTCATGCGGATAATCCTGTGGCGCTGTTGGCGGTTCTTCGTGGGGAACTTTTTGGTATGAGTGACGTAGCGTTGTACGAGTTTAAAAAGGCCGGGGGCCATTTTTCATTTCATTCCGAAGTTCCGGAGCAGCTGAATGCCCAGTACGCCAGCCAGTTTAGGGACGCCTTTTCCAGTATGCGATCTTACAGTCTCTGGCTTTCCAAGATGCCTCCAATTGCCGCATTCGAGAGAATTGTGGCCGATCTGGGGTTAATTGCGCTTTCTGCCATTCGGCCAGGGGGAGACGTCCAGGCTGGAAGTTTCTCCAAGGCTATTGAAATACTGCGTGCGTTTCAGCATGACACCTGGACCACAGCGCAGGTAGTGGAACAACTCGGACTGCTTGCCCAGGAAACTACCTCTCATGATGGGATTTCGGCGAGTTCCCGCGAACGACCAGCAGTGCGAATCATGAATCTCCATAAAGTTAAGGGTCTGGAAGCCCCGGTGGTCTTTCTGGCATGTCCCTACGGCGAATCGGATCATGACGTGGAACTTCACATCGACCGATCAGGGAATTGTGTGAAGGGCTATTTTGGCGTGTACGGGAAGAAAACCAACCGCAAACGACAGTTTCTGGCGCACCCAGCCAATTGGGACGAATTCACAAATAGAGAGTCCAAATTTCTGAAGGCCGAGTCGTTGAGACTGCGTTACGTCGCTGCCACTCGTGCGGGAGCCGCTCTCATCATTACAAAAAGAGAATCTGGTAGAGGCGCGAGTCCGTGGCGCCCGTTTCATCGACATCTTTCTTCCGATCGCGAAATCTATGACTTTTCTCAAACTCAAAACCCGCAAAAAGGCCTGATTGAAGTCACCTCGGAAGAGGTTAACCAGGCGAAGAAAGATATTGAATCAAGAATAACCAAGGTGTCTAAACCAACTTACGGCGCCAAGCGAGCGAAGGAATTCGCTCTTGGTAAAGCGCTTGTCATGACTGCGGGCGTTGAATCTCCAACAGAGGACAACAAACTGGCCGCTGACCCTGGTGAGATGAGCTACGATGGCGAGCACGGAGTCGAATGGGGCGCACTCATCCACAGCTTGCTGCAACTTGCCATGGAAAATCCGGGGGCTGATCTGAAACAGGCGATCAATGCTGCGCAGAGTGACTACGATTTTACGGTGAAATATGGAGAGTTGGCGGAAGCCACGGTCAGAATGGTCATGCAATCGGACCTCTGGCTCAGGGTTCAAAAGAGTGAAAGCAGACTGTTTGAGGTTCCCTTTCAGGTTTTGAAAGAAATTGGAATGGAGAGCGGGGACCTCTTGCCTACGATTTTCAGGGGAACCATCGATCTTATATTCAAAGAGAATGACGGGTGGATTCTTGTCGATTACAAGACAGACATCGTCAAGGAAGACACGTTTCAGAGAGTTGTGGAGAAGTATTACCCGCAGTTACAAATTTACTCTGAGGCATGGCGAGAGTGTACGGGCGAACCAGTTATTGAAGCAGGTCTTTTCTTTGTCCAGCTTAATAAATATGTTCCCGTGGAGAGGTGAATTCTCTCGGCCAACGTCACTTCTTAATAATCTCCTGGTTATAACTCTTTTACGGGCATTGCCGGAACCATTAGCGACTATTGCTGACAAATATTCCAAACCAGAAACATGGAACGCTCATATTATAAAAAGAGTCTCAGACGGGTGTCCGTAGCATCAATTGTCCGAAGACTTTTTGGTGATTGCCGCCTGCGTTATTGTAAGAGAAATGTTTAGGTTCTGAAGGTTTGCCCCTGTCAATTGATTGAACCTGACTTCCGCTATCGAACGGTCAAAAGCCTGTGAAAGGACAGTCCACAGGGCGTCTATATTGGCCGGGGTGAGATTGTAAACGTAATTGCGGCCCATTGCCACGGTCCAGTCAGGCATCGAAAGTGACCACACAATACCTGAATCTTTTACATAAAGCTGCATGTTTGTGATGTCTATGGACCCCCTTGATGTCACCGACGCAGACACCTGTATGGTGGAAGGTTTTATGTTGTTAAGCATCGCCGCTGTATATTTGGGATAAAGAGTGAAAACCACTTCAGCGTCTCCCGAAGCGACGAAAGTCCTTGGAGGGGGAGTGCCACCACCATCAATTGACTCTACAGAAACCGCGTGAGATGCAAATTGGCGGCGAACCGGTTGCTCCATGAGCCTCTTCAGATAATCCTGGTCCGGTGTTGCCGGTGAAGGCATTACAATGCCAGGGGAAGGGAAGGGCTGATGATGATTTCCCGGGGGCAGGTTTTCTACAGCACCCCCAGCCTTTACGAAAGGCCTGTCCCACGAAAGGAGTTTCTCGAAGTTCAAAGGAATATTTATGAACCCTCCAACGGTTTGATATGAGCCATAAAGCTGATCGCGCCCGATTTCATATCTCATAATCACAGTACCGTTCCACGGCATTATATCAACGCCGCCTCTAAGTCCGTAGGCGCTTTGACGGGTATCAAAATTGTATGCGTTGATCTTGAACCGAATGTCCGGGGTCCTTTCGAACAAGGAGGTAGTGTAGCCGCCTTCGAAATCCATATTTGGAGGTCCCTTGATAAGCTCTCCGTCAACATAGTTGGGACCTCTGAACAGGTTACCGTAATAGTTGTAGTTAAGATCCAGAATATCCCTGTTGGACAATACAGCCGCCATCTCAGCCCCTACTCCGGCTGCTGACCACCAGTCTCCAAGGATACGGGTAGAATCATAGAATGCGTTAAAACCCACCATGATCTTTGGGCCGATCAATTTCCTATAGCCACCGCCGAAGGATAGATCAACCCTATGCTGCGGAGCGCCGTCCGGGATCTGCCAGAAGTCCTGAAATTCAACATGAGCCTGACCAAAGAACGTGTCTGACCATTTTAAACGCCACGGGGCAAATAGATCTCCCACGAATCGGCCAAGGGAATAATCTTTGCCAAAACTGTAGAGATAGCCGGCCTGAAGGTTGGGGACCGCCGGCAGGATCCCATCAAGCATTCCGTATGTAAACTGGGCTGTCTTGACCTCAGGGGAATCGTCCATGAAAGGTCCAGGCTCCAGGAAGGGTCTGGATGGTTTAAGCAACTCGGAAAGTTCCCGCCAGTTCTCCTGAATCTTGTGCCACTGCTTGTAAGGAGGTGTATCCGTTTGGGCGTTCGCAATTTCAGGGAAGGTCCCAAGAAATATCGCAAGGTTCAAGATCACGACGATCAAACAAGTCGGTGGGATATCGGCCAAACGGTGTTTCAGGGTAATGTCTCCCAATGTGTTACACCATGTGTTGATTCGTATTCAAAGGACTGTCTCATCTATACAGCAATAATCTACATACTAAATCTTTTTATTATAAGATTAGTTGTGCGTCATATATAATAAAATACATTAGTTGTCAATTATATACATTTAGAATAACAGTTATAATATATTATTTGAAATGGCATGAAGATGGGAGGTGTGATTGTGTTTGAATCCGGGATATCTTTTGGATTTTGGGCGGGTCTCCTTTGTGGTGGTGTTTGTCAGGCGTAAAAATCCAAAAAAAATTAAGCCCCCGTGGTGTCAGCGCCAAGAGGCTTTTTTCGTATTAACGGATTTCTTTGGAAATATCTTTGGGGCGCCTTATTCGGGAATTAATCACGGTATTTCTTGGTTAGTGTTTTAATGTCCTTTTCTGTGAATTCGAGCCCGTGTTCTTCCATGAGTTCCCGTTCAACCTTTAGGAGTTCTTCAAGACGAATGTCCGCGCCGAAAACACCAATCATTTTGCTGTTTTTATCTCTCAGAGGTCCTGAAACAGTTATGCAAAGGGCCCCTGTGATCTTCGATGTAAATGGCCCGAGCACATGTATCTTGCCGTCCTTGACAGGCATGATGAACCATGATCTGTCGGAGAAGTCTTCGTTGTCCTTGAATTCCCCAAACTTCGACTTGTCTGTGATATCAGTCACATTGGCGGTTATCTTGGCGCCTTCCATATTAACTGAGTAGCAGTACTGAATAAATGGGTATTTTTTCAGGAACCCGTGCATGGCCTCTTCCATGGTTTTTGCGTTCAGCGCTTTCATTTGAGCGGAATCCAGGAACCTGTCGACGATCTTATAGGCCATCTCACGAGCGATAAGTTTCATTCGATCCCAATCGGAAATGAATAGCTCCGGAAGATGTTTCTTGACCAGGGCCATTATTTCTTTATCCGACATAGACGTTACCCGTCCATTTTCGTACTGCTGCATGACGACATCATAAATTCTCGATATTGCCGGATGAGTCTTGTCAACCCATTCTTCCCTAGGGATGGTGAGTTTCGTGTTAATCCAGTGAGCAATACCCGCCAGTCCGGACTTGTCGGTTATATTAACCAGTGGGGGTCTCCCTAGTATCTTTGTGGTATCGAATATGTTGTAAATTTCTTCATTCTTCAGTGCGCCGTCCGCATGGACGCCTGCGCTGGTGGCGTTGAACGATTTTCCGACGAGCGGATAATTATCAGGGACCTTATTGCCCAGTTCCAGTTCAAAATACTCGGCGATCTCGGTTATGACTCTGGGATCCATGCCATCGGCATGTCCCCTCAAAGACATGTAATCAATTACAAGCGCTTCCAGAGGCGTATTACCTGTGCGTTCCCCTATGCCGAGAAGAGTCCCGTTTACCACGGAACAACCGTATAGCCAGGCCGACACAGCGTTAACGAGTCCCTTATGAAAATCATTGTGTCCATGCCATTCCAGGAGATCTTCGGGAACATTGGCGTCATCAATCATGGCTCGTATCAGCTTCGGAACGCTACGTGGCAGAGCGGCGCCTGGGAACGTAACTCCGTAACCCATCGTGTCGCATAGCCGAATCTTGATGTCGATTCCTGACTCTTCCCTGATTTCCATAATCTTCTGAGCGAATGGCACACAAAACCCGTAGATGTCGGCTCGAGTCACGTCTTCGAAATGGCACCTGGGAGCTATTCCTTTTTCAATGGTCGTCCTGACCATGTCCAGGTATTTCTCAACCGCCTTGCGTCTATCAAGTCCCATTTTCAGAAATATATGATAGTCCGAAACCGAGGTCAGAATGCCGGTTTCAGTAAGCCCCACAGCGCGAACCTGAGCCAAATCTTTTTTCTGGGCCCTGATCCAGCCGGTTATCTGTGGATATTGATAGCCCTTGCTCTTGCAAACCTCGACCGCTTCTCTATCTTTCTTGGTATAAAGAAAAAATTCCGACTGTCGAATTATGCCCCTTGGCCCTGACAATCTGTGCAGAAAGTCAAAAAGTCTGGATATCTGTTCAACCGAAAAAGGAGGTCTGGCCTGCTGACCGTCCCTGAATGTCGTATCGGTCATAAGGAAGTTTCTAGCGGGATTTATGGGAATCATCGCAGAATCAAAATCGACCTTGGGAACTTCCGTGTATGGGAAAATGTTTCTTAGGAGATTGGGTTGCTCGACCTCTCGAAGAAACCGTTCTTTATAGAATTTGTTATACTCGTGATATAAAACACCTTTTTTGGGGTCCCATGTAGCCATGATTGAACTCCTTAAACACGCTGGAAATTTTGAAAGATCGTTTGCTTAGGAATTTGCTAGTCTTAGTCACTCAAACCTGGATTCTACAAACGACCCCTTTTATAATTTGGCACTAGTTTTTGCCTTTTACAATGGCCAAGCCCAATTCTTTAAGTTGATCGGGACTGACAGGGGTAGGCGCTCCTGTGAGTGGACAAGTGGCCCTTTGAGTCTTGGGAAAAGCGATTACATCGCGAATGGATTCTGATCCCGTAAGAATGGCTGTAAGCCTATCCATGCCGAAAGCTATGCCTCCATGCGGAGGGGCGCCAAATCTCAAAGCTTCAAGCAAAAACCCAAATTTCTGATTGGCCTGTTCGGCGTCTATGCCCAGGGCCCTGAAAACACGCTCCTGGATATCGCTTCGGTATATTCGCATGCTGCCGCCACCAATCTCAGAGCCGTTCAGAACCAGGTCATAAGCCCTGGAACGCACCGATTCCGGGTCTTTCTCAAGGAGATCCAGATCCTCCTGCATAGGAGACGTGAAAGGATGATGCATGGCCTTGAACCGTTTGTCCTCGGCATCGTATTCAAACATTGGGAATTCGGTTATCCAAACGAATTTAAATTCCCCCTCCGGAACCAGGTTAAGTTTCTCCGCAAGTTGATTGCGCAGATTGCCAAGAACATCGTTAACTATTTTTGAAGAATCCGCTCCAAATAGAACTACGTTGCCCGGTTCAGCGCACACAAGTCTGTTGATTTCAGATCGTTCCTCATTGGAGAGAAACTTGGCTATGGGGGATTGCCACTCACCTCCATCCTTGATTCTTGTATAAGCGACGCCCTTGCCTCCGTAAATCGCCGCAAAGTCTCTCAAGTCGTCAAGCTCTTTTCTAGAGAGCTTTGCCCCATCATCAATCTTGAGGGCTTTGACTATTCCGCCGCCATCTATCGCGTTTCTGAAAACTCCGAACTGAGTCGCTCTAACCGCCGCAGTGATATCAGTCAAATGTAGATCAAACCGGACATCGGGCTTATCAAGTCCGTATCTTGCCATGGCCTCCGTGTAGGGAATCCTGGTAAGTGGAATCGAAAGCTCGACGCCCAACAGGTCTGCAAGAATACCTTTGATCATTATTTCCATCACGGAAAACAGACTGTCTTCTTCCATGAAAGATGTTTCGATGTCCAACTGGGTAAATTCGGGCTGTCGATCGGCCCTGAGGTCTTCGTCCCTGAAGCATCGTACGATCTGATAGTAACGCTCAAATCCAGCGACCATAAGAAGTTGTTTGAAGAGCTGGGGAGATTGAGGCAGAGCGTAAAAACTCCCGAGAGTAAGCCTGCTTGGAACCAGGTAGTCTCTGGCGCCTTCAGGCGTGCTAGTAGTCAAACACGGTGTTTCAATTTCTACAAAATCCTGACTGTTGAGGAAATTGCGAATTTGGGAAAAAAGGCGATGCCTAAAAACGAGATTGTGTCTTGCCCCGTACGTTTTTCGCAGGTCCAGGTACCGATATTTGTACCTGACAGAATCCGAAGGATTGGTTTCTTCATCCAGAGGAAAAGGAGGTGGTTCAGAAGAATTCAGGATTTTCAGTTCCTCGACGAAGATTTCAATTTTGCCCGTAACGAGTTCCAGGTTAATGGATTCATCGGGACGTAACCTCACTTCTCCTTTAATAGCGATGACCCATTCCGGTCTCAGATGGTGGGCGAGCGCATGGGATTGATTGGAGAATTCGGGATTAAACACCAACTGAACCAACCCGCGTCTGTCTCTCAAATCAATAAATATTACGCCACCATGATCTCTACGTCTTAGAATCCATCCGATGAGGAGGACTCTTTTATGGACATCCGTTTCGTTTAATTCCCCGGAAAGATGAGAGCGCTCCCATCCGTCCAACGCTTGTAACTTCAAGATTTTTCTCCCCGAACAACACGTTCTATGTCATCCAGTTCCACCAGAAACTGTCGCTTGGTTGTCATGTCTCTCATTGTGGCCTTGCCCTGGGCCAATTCGTCATCCCCGATCATTACCACCCATCCAGCGCTCAAACGATCCGCGACTTTCATCTGGGCCTTAAGACTCATGCCGGAATACCTTGCTTCAACCGAGAACCCGCTTCTTCTCAATCGACTGACAAGCTCGAATCCGAGATTTAGAGGGCCAGCCCCTATAATGGCGACGAAGATATCAGTATTCCTGAGGAAAGCAGGATGGTCGTCCGGAAGATTCATGGCAAGGCGTTCGATACCAAGTCCAAAACCGATGCCGGAAACATCGGGCCCTCCCAGTTCGCTGATCAGTGAATCATAGCGTCCTCCACCTCCAAGGGCCTTGGTACGTCCCAACTGGGAATGGACGAATTCGAAAGCGGTCCTGGTATAATAGTCTAGCCCTCTAACCAAGCGTGGTTCCAATCGGAACGGGACACCGATGGAAGTCAGGGCCAGTTTGACCTTTTCAAAATGATCCCTGCAGGAAGAATCCAGGAATTCTGTTATGAGAGGCGCATCCCTGCTTACGGCGACACATTCGGGTTCCTTGCAATCGAGAATCCTTAGAGGATTGGTCTCAATTCGCCTTTGACAGTCCGGACAAAGCCTATTCAGAGAAGGCGCCAAGTATTTTACAAGAGCTGAACGATAGAGATGTCGGCAATTTTTGCAACCCACCGAGTTAATTTCCAGGGAAAAATTGCCGACGCCTATGTCCTCGATGAGAGTGTGAGAGGCGAGAATCGTCTCTGCGTCCGTCAGTGGAGAATCATCGCCCATGCTTTCAGCGTTGATCTGAAAAAACTGCCGAAATCTTCCCTTGGATGGTCTTTCGCGCCTAAACATGGGACCGATGGTGAAGAGTTTCAGAACCGGCTCACGTCTAAGCATCGAATGTTCAACAACCGCCCTCAATATTCCGGCGGTCGCTTCAGGTCGCAAACTAAGTGAATCAGAGCCGATGTCTTGAAACGTGTACATTTCTTTTTCGACTATGTCGGTTGTCCGACCGATCCCTCGCTGAAAAAGCTCTGTTTTTTCCATGATTGGAGTGACGATTTCACGAAATCCAAACCGTTCCAAACAGTTCCTAGCTTTGTTGACTATAAAAGCCCACTTCAGGGATTGATCAGGCAGGATATCATGAAAGCCCTTGATCAAATTAATCATGACAAAATCCTAGCAGTCGGGCGGGTCTTCAGACCTGCTTTTCACATAAACTCCTTATTCTATTTCAGGAATATGTTTTAGGTCAAGGACAATCTTACATAGTGTATTGATGGGCCTGCGCCATGTCGGTATTTGAAATTACCTGTTCAAATACGATCCGTATCAGCCGTTGGAATGCTGAGCCGAGATCTGAACACAACCCCAATCAGCCCGAAGATTTGGCAAGAAGATTGATGGCTTAGGCTCGTCCTTAATGATGAAAAATTCTCTTTCAATTTTCCCGCCGATGTCACTGATGAAGTGCCTGAAATCATCGATTGTTATCCTGTGTATGTCTGGTGAGCTGTACCAGGGAAGCGGAAAGGTCCGTACTAGTGGTGTCCTACCTGTGAGCAGATACTCCAGCCTTATTTTCCATTGGCCAAAGTTGGGGAACGCAATTATGGATTTGGATCCCACCCGCAACATTTCACGAACGAGATGTTCTGGTCTGGCCAGCTGCTGGACGGTTCGACTCAAAACCACGTATTCATAGCTTAAATCAGGAAACCCTTCAAGACCATGATCCAAATCAAGGGTCATTACCCTGATACCTCTTTCGGTGCAGCGCATCACCTTTTCCTGGTCGAGTTCGACTCCACAGCCTTCAACGTCTTTTTCATCACGTAACCGTGCTAATAAAGTTCCTGAACCGCATCCGAGGTCAAGGACCCTTGTGCCGGGAGTTATTAGGTCAATGATGATGTTGAAGCCGGCCTCGAACTCATGGAAAGGAGTTCGAATCTCTTGCGACTGTTCAGACACCCTTTAAGAAACCTCTCACAATTCTCGTCATATTGGGCATTCCCTGAGGAACCAGAAAAGAGTCGTGTCCGTATGGCAAATCCATTTCTACAAATGAAACATGTTTCTTCGAAGCCTGTAAGGCTCGAACTATATCGAGCGACATCGATGTAGGATAAAGCCAGTCTGAAGTAAATGAGACTATCAACATTTTTGCGGCTATGTCCTTGAAAGCGGTAGCTAAATCCCCATATTCCCTAACAAGATCAAAATAATCAATAGCCTTGGTTATGATTATGTATGAATCTTCGTCAAACCTTGCCATGAAGGAACTACCTTTGTGCTGAAGATAGGATTCGATTTCAAATTCTCCGCCAAGCCCCTGGTTTTCGCCGAGGCTGTAAGTTGTTCCATCCATGTCACGCAATTTTCTTTTTCGTCCAAATTTGGCCTGCATCGTTTCTTCCGAGAGATATGTGATGTGTCCAATCATTCGTGCCACGGCAAGGCCACGCCCCGGTTTGTAAAAACCACTATTCGAGTCATCAGATTTCACTGGGGTGGCCGGATCACAATATATGGCATTTCTACTAACCCAGTTGAACGCAATGCCCTGGGGGGAGAGACGAGCTGTAGCCGCAATTACGAGCGCCGACTTCAGTCTATCTCCGTGGCCGCATGCCCATTCAAGAGCCTGCATACCACCCATTGATCCACCTATAACCGCATGCAGCTTTGGGATTGCAAGTTTGTCTATTAGCATGACTTGGACATTGACCATGTCCCTTATAGTAATCTGCGGGAAGGATCGCCCATACGGTTTGCCTGTAGCAGGGTTGACGCTTGTCGGTCCCGTAGTTCCCTTGCAGCCGCCAAGACAGTTGGAGCAGATCACAAAATATTTTCTGGTGTCAATCCCTTTACCCGGTCCTATCATGCCGTCCCACCAGCCAACTCTCCCATCGGCGTCCAATCCAGCTGAGTGGGCGTCGCCCGAAAGAGCATGCAGGACGAGAACCGCATTGTCTCTTCGCTCGTTCAACTCACCATACGTTTCATAAGCGACTGTTAAAGGACTCAAATAGATCCCGGATTGCAGTCTTAATCCTTCAAGTTGTATGGACTGAGTGGAAACTGTCCCCATTTGGTCCAACGAGATCCTCCAATTATTTATGACACTACCAAGAAATGGATACAGTTTGTAAAACCAACATGGCGCAGGATTCCGTCAAGTAGCTGACCGCCGCTTTTCTCAAAACGAAGGAATTGTAAGCTCTGATCCACAGAATTTGAATAAGGCCTGTTTAAGTGAATTCCTACGTCCGTCACGGGATATTTTTTCCAGAAAAAAACCCGCATCTGGAACTTGATACCAGTTTTCCCCGAAAGAATTTTCCAAGAAGTGTCTGAGAATTTCCGCCCCCGCCCATCCCCAAACATATTCCGCGGAATAAAACTCAGGTTCCATATCTAAAAGGTATCCATCCGGTTCGTATTTGAATCCCGTGGCGCGGTTCATCCGCGAGCAGTAAAAACTGGAATCCTTAAAATTAAGGCTCTCAAAAAGATCCTTTTCAGCTAAAAACTTTCCTATGTGGAGACGGATCAAAAGCAGCCTTTTAATCCTGATCTCTTCAGTCAGTTTTTCCGCATCCGAAACATCTAATTTGGCTACGTCTGTCAGCCATCTGGAGTTTTCCAACAATTGCATAAAAAGAAAAGCGAATGATTCATCCAGGGCCGGAGACCTCGTCAATCTTCTGTATTCTACTGGAGCTTCGAGTGAGAAGCCGCTGACAAAGTAGGCGTGTCCCATTTCATGCAACAAAGCTTCTAAATCTATAAGGCCGCCAATCGGTTTTACTAGAATACGAACCTCTCCAGGTATGTCTACGGGCACGCATATCGCATCGGCATTCCTCCGCGCATCATCTTTTATGTCGATTATGATGTCTTTTCGCTTCTTTAGATCAAGTCCCAGGCCCTTCATGGTTCGACCAACAATCTCTTTAAGAGAAGACCCGGGAATATATTTGTCATATGCGTCGATTCTCATCAAACGTAGAGCGTGGCTTCTGTTGAGATCTTCCAAAGGATGTCCTAGCTTTTCCTCAACCCATTTCGAAGTTTTCTCAAAATAAACTTTATCCGTGGATGACTGGTATTCTGAAAAAATGATTTTCCAGTCATTGAATGAACAATTCCTTTTGAATTGAGCGTATTCTGAATAGCCCGAAAACCCGAACTTTTCGGAGACAGTCTTCTGGATTACATCTAGAATACTCAAGAAAATCGGGTTTAGTATGGCTCGTGAAAAAATACCCAGTTCAGATGTCATCTCCTCGCGAAGTTGATAGTTGTTTTGATTCTGCAACCACGGTACAATTTCCAGAGCAGGAATCTTTTGTCCTTGGACGACCATTCTTCCTTTATCCATGTAGAACCTTTGCATGTCGGACAACGAAGAAGTATCGAGTTCCAGGGTCAGGTCCATGCATGCCATTAAAGCGCGTTCAATACGCTCTCGTTTTTCAGGATCATCTTCACTAATAGCCATCTCTTTCAACTCATTCACGGTGTCGATGTCTACCAGTATGCTGTCCTCTGGCACTATATCTGAAAAAACCCTGCCCAATGAGTAGCCCATACTCTGGTCCAAGGCTAAAATCGCAAGTTGCCTGTATGTTTTTTCAATAGTATTTGTGATGTTGAGATACGCGACTTGGTCCATCTTAGAGGTCTCCAGAACAACAGATACCGCTCACGCAGAGCGCTCTTAATACCCCAAATCGCCGGTATGGCAATCTGTAAGTACTTAAAGATCTCACACCTCCCTATTCAAGGCAAGAACCAGTTGAGCGATTCAGGATTTTACGGTAGGGCCTAGCGCATTCATGAAATACTGACTGCAGACTAAAATCAATTTCTACCAACGATGAAGAAAGTGACGCATCAATTCGACGGTATTATTGAGTCTTTTGTGAACTCTCTGAAGTATGAGCTAGATAGAAAAAGCCCTTAGGCCCATTTGGGTCGGTTCGGGCCCGAGTTTCTATGCAAATTGGACTTTTTCTGATTCCGGTTTGAATTCCCTGGTCGTCCACCTTTTTTGTTCATCAAACATTCCCAGGAACAATAACCATATACTGAGTAGGTCATCGTCTGATTTGCAGAATATTCTCTTCCACAAGTCTTACATCTTTCCAAAACAGTTCCTCCTTATGACACAAATTATATCCACGACTCTGAACAGGCCCAGCCCATAGTTTAAGGCAGGCTTGAAAAGTCAGATAATGCACACACTAAAATTTTCAAGACTTTTAGAATCTGAGTGAGAACTTCGTCGGGCCTTATGGCCTTCACAATGAGCAAGTCATTGAAGACGGCGTCTGCTTGAGATTACCGTGGACCTTTATCAATAAGACAATTCGTTGCTACAAAAGATTCAAATAGCTAATAAATTGTTTGGATAGTTGATCCAAAGTCGTGACTAGAGCAAAATTACCAATTACTAGCCCGCCTATCAGTAGTCAACGACACATCAATCGATAGAATGCTTAATGGGAGGTCTCTCAAGACTTGACGTCAACCAGATTCGGTTGGCATTGTTATCATCGGCAAGCCCTCATGTCAAATAATGAATCAACAGGCAACAAAAAAAATTGTTTCCTTTGACTCAATAAGGTATAAAGAGAAGTTTGAAGGCGTTTCAAATTTATTAACGCCTTACACGGGCGCCGGGAGTTCCAGTCCCGGTTGCGATAGTTTGAGAGCTATTTCTTCGAGAGGTATACAAGGCAAATTCACTGATCCCAGACATTTTTGACCACCCGGAAAGTAAAGTTAATAACGCGCTGCCATCAGGCTCATGTTGTGAATAGCTATGGAGTTTAATGGCGCGCTGAAGCGATGCGGGCTCATTTGATGTTTTGGGGAAGCCAATTCATAGGAGTCATAATTATGCCAAAAATGAAATCATGCCGTGGAGCGGCAAAAAGGTTCACGGTTCTTAAAAGTGGCGGAATAAAGAGAAAAAAAGCCTACCATAGCCATATCCTGACTTCTAAAACGACTAAGAGAAAAAGAGGGCTTAGGCAGTCTTGCTTTATTAGTCCGGAGGACGCTGCCCAGATCAGGCGATTGCTGCCTTACGGTTAATCCCGGAGAGGCGCGTCTCTGTCACGCATACATGATAGGCCAAGATTTGAGAAATTTACTGGACCTAAAAAAGCATTTTTTGAGTCCAACAGTTTAAGGAGTTAATTATGCCCAGAGTTAGATGTTCGCCCGCAAGTCGAGCCAGAAGAAAAAAGATAATGAAAGCCGCCAAAGGATACGTAGGTGGCAGGAGTAGGACGCTGAAGCAGGCCAAAGAGACTGTCGAAAGAGCTCTTTGTTATGCATATAGGGATCGAAAAGTTCGAAAGAGAGAATTCAGGAGCTTGTGGATTTCAAGAATAAACGCTGCTTGCAGACTCAATGGGCTAACTTATAACAGATTCATAGAGGGTCTAAGAAAATCAGGTCTGGATCTGGACCGAAAGATCCTTGCGGAATTGGCTGTTTCCGACCCAGGGGTGTTCACAGGAATAGTACGCAAGGCTGAACAGGCTCTATAGTTCTGGATACTTTCGATACGAGAACTTCAGGAGATCCTGCGCGCTGATTTCCATCCGGTAGGATTATCAATAAAAGGCGGTCTAAATGACCGTTTTTTTATCACCTTTGATTTGTTGGTTTTACAGGTAATATTTAAACTGAGCCTCTTTAAATGATTGCTTCTTCGGGAAGGACTCCGAGGACATGAAACAACAGTTGAATTCACTTAGAGCTTCGACAATCGGTCTATTGAGTCAGATAGCCGATGTAAAGACTCTCAACGACGCACGCTCGAGGATCCTTGGACGTAAAGGCGATTTGACAGCAATTCTGAGAGGATTGAAGGATCTTCCAATTGAGGAGCGGTCCACCTTTGGCCAACTTGCTAACCAGATCAAAGCGGAACTTGAGGCTGAGTTTGATCGTAGAGAAACGCGTTTACGGGAAGAACTGGAACACTCCCAGGTCATGAGTGAATCTTTCGATGTTACTCTTCCAGGAAGGCGTTTTCCGTTGGGGCGTTCGCACATTTTAAACCGCGTTACTCATGAGTTGTTGGATGTTTTCTCAGGTCTCGGGTTTCAACTCGCGGAAGGCCCTGAAGTTGAAATAGATTACTACAACTTCGAAGCTTTGAATATGCCCAAAAATCACCCCGCCCGGGATATGCAGGACACTTTCTATTTTTCTGATAACCTTCTTCTAAGGACCCATACTTCTCCAGTTCAAATAAGAACCATGGAGAAACACCGACCTCCCGTCAGGATAGTATGCCCTGGGAAGGTCTATCGTCGAGACGCCGATGTTACTCATTCTCCAATGTTTATGCAGATCGAGGGGTTGTGGGTTGATAAAGATGTTTCGTTTGCGGACCTTAAGGGGATACTTTACGCTTTCACGCGAGAATACTTTGGAGAGAAACTGGGTTTGCGTTTTCGACCGAGTTTCTTCCCATTCACAGAGCCGTCGGCGGAAGTCGACATTCAATGTGTAATATGTGGTGGTTCCGGTTGCAGAACTTGCTCTTCCACAGGATGGCTTGAAATTCTGGGCGCCGGGATGATAGATCCGACTCTGTATGGGTTTGTAAATTATGATCCTGAAATACAGTCAGGTTTTGCCTTCGGCATGGGCATAGAGAGAGTTGCCATGCTGAAGTACGGGATACCCGACATTCGTCTTTTTTACGAAAACGATATTAGGTTTTTAAACCAGTTTTGAGCTTTGGTAACATGAGAAGGTCAATCGCGTCCATAATTTTTAAGACAGGACCCCCTCGATTTTCCTGACTATAAAACCGCAATGAACTAATATCAATCTGAGGTGAACTGCCATGCTCGTCAGCTTAAACTGGCTGAAAGAGTTTGTAAACATTGATATGGGGCCGGAAGAAGTGGCTCATATTCTCACCATGGGAGGAATCGAGGTCGAAGCTCTTAAATATGAGGGGATCGATCTAAAAACTTGCCTTACAGCAAGAATTGACAGGTTGGCCCAGCATCCCTCGTCGGGAAAGTTAAACATTGCAGAAATAGATCTTGGCGATCGTGTTGAGAAGGTGGTCTGTGGGGCCCCTAATTCCCGTCAAGGCCAGATAGTCGCATATGCTCCAGATGGGACCAACCTTCCTGGTGGAATCGCAGTCTGTCGGCGCAATATAAAAGGGATAGAATCTCCTGGGATGTTGTGTTCAGAGAAAGAACTGGGTCTAGGAGAAGATTCCGCTGGAATTCTGATTTTTGATAAAAATACTCCTGTGGGTGTTCCCCTCTCTGACGCCTTTCCTGAGATTGAAGATGTGATCATGGAAGTGTCTGTGACACCGAACAGAGGAGATTGTCTTTCCATGGTCGGATTAGCAAGGGAAGTCGCTGCTCTTACTTGCGTCGACCTAATAAATCAAGACTTTGAACTGGAGGAGTCTTCTGTAGATATCAGGGACAAGCTGGTGGTGGAAGTCCCAGATTTTGATCTGTGTCCACGCTATGTTGCGAGAATGATAGAGGACGTTCATGTCGGAACCTCTCCGTTTCCAATGAGGCTGAGACTGACGAGGTGCGGCGTCAGGCCTATTTCCAACGTCGTTGACGCCACCAATTATGTGCTCTTGGAATGCGGGCAGCCATTACATGCTTTCGATTATCTGTCTCTTGAGAATCACAAGATAATAGTTAAGAGGAATGATCCTTCTGAGGTTTTTAAGACGCTGGACGGATCTGAGCGGAGACTTCCTGAAAATTCCCTGATGATTCAGGATGGTAAAAGATCCGTTGCTCTAGCGGGAATCATGGGGGGACTCAATTCAGAAATTACAAGTTTGACGAATCAGGTTGTAATTGAGAGCGCATGTTTTGAACGCTTCGGGATTCGGCGTACCGCAAAAGCCCTGGGAATGTCCACTGAAGCTTCCTTTAGATTTGAGCGTGGTGTCGATCCGGATGGATGTGTGTGGGCGGCCAACAGGGTTTCGGCCCTAATCCAAAAGCTTTCCAACGCAACGGTCTTGAAGGGTATACTGGACATTTATCCAACTCCGGTAAGACGCAACGTTACAAAAGTCAGAGCCAAGAAGGTAAACTCCACTCTAGGTTTGGATCTGACTAGAACACAGATGAAGTCCAACTTGCAGAGGCTGGGAATTCAAGTTCGAGACATTGATGACTCGGAGAGAGACCTGGAGTGTGTGTCGCCTAGTTGGAGATGGGACCTGGATAGGGAAATAGATTACATTGAAGAAATTGCTCGAGTCCATGGCTTCCAGAATATTCCATCCACTATGCCGGTTTACCGATCGGAACCCGACCACACGAAGCGCGAATATACTCGTATTGATAAGGTCAGAGACATGATGAACGCCTCGGGCTTCACGGAGATTATAACGATGTCCTTTGTTTCAAGAGGCGCCTCGGAACAGTTTCTCTGTGATTGCGAGGGAGAAGACCTGGCGTTACTCAATCCTCTTTCAGAGGATTATGTGGTAATGAGGCGATCTCTACTGCCGGGGTTAATGGGCGCGCTGAAAAGAAATCTTAATTTCAAGAATGAAAATGTAAAGTTGTACGAAATTGGAAAAACATTTGTTCCTGTTAGTGGTTCAGAAACTCCTTTGGAGAATTTGAGAATAGCGGGATTGGCCTGCGGTTTAAGGTATCCTGATGAATGGCATTTCAATAGGGGCCAGGTTGATATATCAGGGAAACTTGAAGTTAGACCAGAAGTTGATTTTTTCGATGTAAAAGGTGCAGTAGAGAATGTCCTTGATGGCCTAGGCATCTCAAAATCTCAGTTTGTTCCATCCTCCTCTACCTTCTTACATCCAGGCAAGTCTTCGGATATACTAGTTAATGGAAATGTGATTGGTTTTATAGGCGAAATGTCTCCGGACAAGACCAGAGAAATAGGTTTAAGTAAGAAAATCCAAATATTTGACCTATTCCTAGAGCCTCTATTTGTTCATGCACGCAACGATAGAGTTTTTAGGCAGCTTCCTCGCTACCCTTATATCGAGAGGGATCTATCCATCATAGTTGAAACGAATTGTTCAGGAGATCAGATTAAACTCTTGATTTCACGCCTAGGGCATGATATCATTACTTCAGTGATCCTATTTGATTTATATCGTGGAGAATCGATTCCGGAAGGTTGTCAGAGTATGGCGTTCCGGATCCGATATCAGTCTGAGGATCGAACCCTTACCGACGCTGAAGTCCAGGAGGTTCATTCTCAGGTAACCACAACTCTGATAAGAGAGTTGGGGATTACCGTTAGGGAATGATGACTTGAGTTTTCTGGCTCGTTTTTAGGGTCAGATGGCGTCTCCAGGTTCGGTGTACGGTGGATTCTCATGTGGAGGGGTGGGTTTGCAATGACCATCGCAATTCCGGAGAAGCAGTATTTTAAAATAGGCGAAGTGAGTGAGATTCTGAATGTTGAACCTTATGTTCTAAGGTACTGGGAGTCAGAATTCAAAATCTTGAAGCCTACCAGAACTAGGGCTAGACAGAGACTTTATCACAAGCGGGATCTAGAGTTACTTCTCGAAATAAAACATCTGCTTTATGACGAGAAGTTCACAATTGCTGGGGCTAAAAAAAGGCTTCAGGAAATGAAAAAACAGGCCGCCGCTGAAAAGAAGGCCGCCAAAGTTCCCAAGGCAAGCCGGGTTAAAGAAGAAATTAAGGCCCTTGAGAGTCGCATGGAAAACGCCACATCTTCAGACAATCAATCAGACTACAGGGACTTATTGATTGAAATCAAGAAGGAACTCAAAGAGCTCCGGATGATTCTGGAAGGGTAGTGGAGTATCCTTTGCAAAGAACGTTTGCACGGGTCGTGTAATCTTCCTCGAAATTTCAAAGTTTGCTGCGGATATCCACTGAGTAATAGCCATCTAATATCTAGTTTTCCTGAATGGTGTTATTTTTCTGTTCAAGCTTCTTGTGGATTAGGTTTAGATACTACATAATATGGTTGAGCTAACGCTCAGGCCAATTCTACCTTGGGAGGTTTCGAATGACCACTCCAGCGCACTGTCCAGGATTTGAAGCCAACAAAAGTCTGTCTTCATTCAAGTGCAAATGTCCAAGTTGTGGCGCAGAGAAGGAAATCTTCTCGGACGAATTTGATCGACCCCATACCTGCAAGAACTGTAAACAGCCGATTGACTTTTCACAATGTAGTATTGAAGCCGGCGCCGGCGTTTAGAGTGAATTTTACGAATTTGCCCCCTAAGTTAAGGCTTTTTAAAAATGATTGGATTCCAATCGAAACGCTTAAGGGGGCAGTTATTTGGAAACGATTTCCTTAACTATGTTCTTGAAGCACTCTCCCCTGTGAAATTCATTGTTAAACATGCCAAATGAAGCGCAACCAGGTGAAAGCAGAATAGCGTCTCCTGGGCTTGCCTGACCAAAAACGGTTAGCACCGCTTTTCTGAGATCGTCAAAAACCCCAATAATTTTGCTGCCCGCTCCAAAGGATAGCAGGTCCGAATGTAGCCTGGACGTAGCGGTTCCGTCCAGCAGGGCTATCTTGTGGGTCTTTAGGGCGGCCGCCTGAGCGAAGGTTTCAAGGTCCAATTTCTTATCGGCTCCGCCCGCCAGCAAAAAGATTCGTCGGGCTTGGACTGCGTTCAATGCCATGATTCCAGCAATAGGAGTCGTACTGGTTGAATCATTTATAAAAGTTACCCCGTTCTTAGCGCCTACTGTTTCTATACGGTGCTCGACCCCTTCAAAACTCTCGACTGCCCTCCGAACAATGTCATCAGGTATTCCAAGTCTCGTGGATAGCCTCCAAGCCGCGGCTACGTTTGAGACATTGTGCTCGCCAGGAATTCTTAACGCCAAGTCAGATGGGGAGTCAACAAACGAAAACAAATCCTTTCCGGCGGGGGCTTCATTAGCAAGAATTTTTGTGGCAACCTGATCTCCGTTGAACAGGCAGAAGTCACCACCTTTTTGATACCTATAGATTGCTTTCTTGTCCCATATGTATTCCTCCATGTCAGCGTATCGATTCAAATGGTCAGGATATATGTTTGTAAATACAGATGCCCTGGGAGAGATTCTCGCATCGTGGAAACCCTGGAGTTGCCAACTGGAGAGTTCCAGCACAACGATGTCATCGTCGCTCGCGTGTTCGAGTAATGGAAGAGTCGCCAAGCCCATTATATTGCCGGCCAAGAAGACATTTTGTTTCGCCTGACTTAAAATCCTGTAGATCAGTTCGGTAGTGGTAGTTTTTCCTCGCGTTCCGGTAATTCCAATAACCAGCCCTCTAAAATTCTTGCAAAAAAGGCTTTCATCCATTTCTACGGGAATTCCCTTTTCTTTGGCTAGATTCAGGAAAGGTGAGGATTTCGGGACATCAGCGTTTCTAAGAATCATGTCACAATTTATAAAATCGGCTGGATCGTGTCCTCCAACCCTGATCTCAACAGGCAAATCCTCGAGTTTTTCAAGAGACGCCGCCAACTGCTCTCTGCTTTTCAAATCGGTTACGGTGACTCTGGCCCCGCATTTTAATAGAAAGAGAGTGTCATTGAGTCCTCGACCGAGCAAACCGAGCCCCATCACGGTGATTTTTTTCCCTGAAAAGATGGATCGGAAATCTTTCATACTGTTCTCCAATTAGGAATTCCCCTGAGACACGATCCTGAACTGCGCCATCTCCAAATTTTTACACAACAAGGCGAGCGCTCAGATTTTTGATAGGATGTCCGGGCCATTCGCAGTTATGGCAATTGAGTGCTCGAAGTGAGCGGACAGTTTTCCATCGGCTGTTACCGCTGTCCATTCATCCGCCAACATTTTCACTCTCCAGGAACCCTCATTTACCATGGGTTCGATGGCCAAAGTCATGCCGACCTGCAAACGGGGATTCCATCCTACTCCGGTATAGTTCGGGATTTGAGGCGGTTCATGCATGTTCCGCCCAACTCCGTGACCGACAAAATCTCGAACTACCGAGTAACCATGGGATTCAACATGGGTCTGGACTGCCGCAGAAATCTGCTGCAACCTAGCGCCGGGCACAGCTTGCTCAATAGCCTGATATAAAGATTCTTCGGTAATCTTGAGAAGTTGGCGAGCTTCATCGGAAATGGCGCCCACTGCGTAAGTTCTGGCCGCATCGCCGACGAATCCCTTATATACTACTCCAACGTCGACACCAACGATGTCGCCCTCTTTGAGGACCCTTGAGCCGGGAATTCCATGAACGACCTGCTCATTTACTGAAGAGCAAATACAGGCGGGGTAGGGTTTTCTATTGCTCATACGGTAACCTTTGAAGGCAGGTTTTCCTCCGGAAGCTTTAATTAGGGAAGATGCTATCTTATCGAGTTCCCCCGTGGTAATTCCAGGTTCAACGGTTTGGGCAAGTTTATCCAGAATTCCGGCGATAATTTGGTTGGCTTCACGCAGAATGTCAATTTCCCTGGGGGTTTTAAGGATGATAGGGTTTTCTTTCAACTTCGACGCACCTCGCAAGAACCTTTTTTTAATCAACAATTCTTAGCAAAACCAGAGGGAAATTACCAGATACTCAGTAATAAGGGAGCAAGATGGCGAACGGAAGCATGAAAACAAGGCTTGAACCTTTCCATATGGCAGGTCTCGCAGACGGTTCTTACATGCCCCCGAATAAGAAATCTCCGCTGAACTAATTTCTTGACACCTGTAATGGCATAAGTTAAATTAAAGTAGCTAGTCATGTAATCGCCCGACGGAAGACTGTATCCTCCTTCTTTGGAGCCATACCCTTTTTTAATATCCGTCGGGCTTCTTTTTGCGTTCCTGTAAATTTCAAGCTTAGACTTTCACTTCCGGCCGGTGAAAAGTGTCATATCGACGATGTGTAACCATGAGAACCCTCCAAACCATAATTTTTGTAGCTCTTATCGTTACGCTATCAACCTTTGGCGGTGAAGTTCTTTCATGGCTGAGAGGAGTCTCCTACTTGTCAGGCAATGAGACCGAAATCAGTACAAAACACGCCATGTTTTTGGGTCATTGGCTAGGAAGTGCGGGAACTATAATCGACATTAGTGGAGAGGGAAAGGCTGATTTTTATGATGGCGAATCTCAACTTCGATCGGCCCATCTGAAAATAAAGGGAAGCCAACTGATAATAAGTTTTCCGGGGTTCCAAAAAACGCTAACTATAAATGACCCTCCCCGATTGGGTCAAGATGGACTGTGGCGCATGCGTTTGAATGAGGAATTATTTGTTAGAGATTCCCATGATATAATGGTTTAAATTGAGGTAATCAGGCCTCTGGTGAAGGCCTGATTACAAGTAAAATTTGTATAACTATGAAAATATTGTAGCTATTTGCTCAACAATTTCCGAAAGTGGTAACCAAAGAGAGCGCTCGAAACGGCTTCGCCGAAGGATCGTCGGTGGAAAAGAAAAGCTCTGACCAGAAGTTTCCAGTAATAGATTTTTCCTTTGTCCAGGATACCGAGATACAGAATTGATGAGAAGAATGCCCTAATTTCGAGTCTGTTAATTTGCTTGGTGCGGGTTGGTTTGTATTCCTTTAGAAACTCCAGCACTCTCTTATAATATTCAGCGGGAGAGTATATATGATTCAATACAGCCTGATAACCAGCTCTGATGGTTTCAGGATCCATCTTCTTCGGAATAAAATTCAGGGATCCGTCACAATTGTCGCCGGTGCAGTCAGCTAATAGTCTGCCTTCGTCCTTCAACCTCTGATATAGTCTTGTGCCCGGTATGGCGTTGAGCAATCCTATCATGGCTTTTACCACTCCACTGCTTTGTATGAAGCTGATCTGTTTCTCGAAGATATTTGGAGGATCGTTATCAAAGCCGATGATAAAGCCTCCCATGACTTCCATTCCGTGTCTTTGGATTATTTTCACAGCCTCCACCAGATCCTTTGATTGATTTTGGCGCTTGCCGCACTCAACCAGACATTCTTCGGCCGGGGTTTCCAATCCTAAGAAGACCGAGTCAAATCCAGCGGATGTCATCATTTCCATCAGTTCTTCATCATCGGCCAGATTGACCGACGCTTCTGTGAAAAGCGAAAAAGGGTATCGTCTCTTTTCTTGCCAGGTCTTGAGTTCCAAAAGAAAGGATTTCGCTTTGACTTTATTCCCGATAAAATTGTCATCAACTATAAAACAGCGTCCTCTCCATCCTTTTTGATAAAGAATATCAAATTCACGAATCATCTGGTCGTTGGATTTGACGCGAGGTTTTCGTCCATTTAGTTTGACGATATCACAAAATTCGCAATCGAACGGACAACCTCTCGAATATTGGATAGACATTGACGCATAGTAGTTCATATGGATGAGATCCCACTTTGGCAATGGGGTTTGAGTTATGTCCGGTTTCTCTTCCGAAGTGTAAATCTTCTTAACTGAACCATTCGAAAGATCATTGAGAAATGGTGGCAGCGTTATTTCCGCTTCATTAAGAATTTGGGTGTCTATTTCAGGAAACTCCTCAGGGGTACTCGAAAATAATGGCCCTCCCGCTATGAGACGTTTATTCATGTTCTTAGCCCGTTTGACCACTTCTCTAACGGAATCCTTCTGAACTACCATCGCTCCTATGAAAACCATGTCGGCCCAATCGAGATCGCTATCGATAAGCAGCTCTACGTTCATATCGATCAGCCGCAAATCCCAATCCTTTGGGAGCATTGAGGCTATTGTAAGAAGCCCGAGGGGAACGTGCGCCGCTCGTTTTCTGATGAATTTCAGGATATGCTTAAAACTCCAAAAAGTATCTGGTATCTCTGGATAGACCAATAAAACCTTCATTTTTAATAGATCCTTTAAGTCTTCGGATTCTGGAACAATAACCCGATGGTGAATTCGCATGAAGATCTGCGCTCGGTTTGGACAAACTAATTATACACGCAGGTCAATTTGATTTATCAACGATTAGACCGTATGAAACCCAATGTCAATGGAATGACAGAAACAGTTATCAAGCATCTCTCACAATTTTAATATACACTTTTTAGCTTTTTCCAAGGTTAATTCCCATAAGGCGATTCGAGGAAGCGTAAAAGTGAAGAATCTGGTTTCAAAAGGAACGTTGTATTTTCTTTGAAAATGGTTTTGTAAGATTCCAGCGTTCTGACAAATCGAAAGAAATCCACATCCTTGTTGTAAGCTTCAGCATAAATCATGGCTGACTCAGCCTCTCCTTCGCCCTTTAAAGATTGAGCCTTGCCATACGCTTCCGCCAGAAGTATCTCCTTGTCTTTATCAGCGCTAGCGCGAATTTCCCTGGCCTGTTCGTCTCCCTCAGCGCGGTATCTCTTTGCTATTCTTTCACGTTCCGCTTTCATCCTGGCGAAGACGCTGTTTTGAACTTCTTCCGGCAGGTCGACCCTTCTAATTCGCACGTCTATAACCTCTATCCCAAAACGCCGGGCCTGCTCCTCTACGCCGCTTGTAACCTGATTCATGATTCTCTCACGTTCTTCCCTTATAAATTCCTTGAAATTGTGATTGCCAATTTCCTGCCGTAATCGTGCAAAAGTTATGTCATTTAATCGTGCAATGGCTCCAGCATAATTTCTTACGGTTTGGTAAAATAAAAGTGGTTGAGAAATCCTCCACCTGGAAACAGTGTCAACCGTCAATCTTTTCTTGTCCAGGGTTATATATTCGGCTGGTCTGGCTTCTGCAGCCAGAATACGTTTTTCAAACAATGTTAGATCCTGGATGAAGGGGGTCTTGAAATAAAGTCCTGGTTCCTGAATTATACGGATGGGTTTTCCAAACTCCAGAATTAACCCCTGTTCCCATTGCTGAACCAAGAATGCGGACTGGCCCACCACAATTGCAGCCAGAAAAACAATTATCAATAACTTCACCATAATTGTTACCGACCTTTCCTCGTTTGCGTAGTGTTTGATTCTTGGTCCGTGCTGGCCACTGGCTGCGGGGCTTTTCCGGGTTCAGTAATATTCAGCAGAGGAAGGACGTTCGAATTATTGCCCTGAGTAACCAACTTCTTTGTCGATGGAAAAAACTTTTCTATAGCTTCGAGGTACAACCTTTCCCTGGTAACTTCAGGAGCTTTGGAATATGCGGAAAGCACAAAAGAAAACCTTTGAGCGTCTCCCCTGGCCCGTATAACTCTCTCGGCCTTAAATGCCTCAGCTTGTCTAATTTCCTGTTGCGCCAGGCCTCTAGCCTTAGGAATAATATCTTCGGCGTATCCGTCGGCTTCCTTAATAAGCCGTTCTCTATCTTCCCATGCTCTCACAACGTCATGAAAGGCCTCCTGAACTTGGGCCGGAGGGTCCACGACGAGGAGCCGAGCCTGCGTCACGAGTAAACCGGTATTGTAATCATCGAGTAACTTTTGAAGGTAGATTTCAACCCTTTTTTGTATTTCCATTCTTCCCTTTGTCATAGTGTAGTCTATGGTGTTTTCTCCAACTACGCCCCTCAAAGCCACCTCTGCTGAAGCTCGGAGAGTATTTTCCGGAGCCTCGGCTCCGAAGAGAAATTTAACCGGATTTTGAACCATGTACTGGACAAAGAGTTGGACATCAACAATGTTTTCGTCGCCCGTAAGCATCAACGACTCGGCCGGAACGGACCGGGTCCTTGTCCCGTCGCTTCGAAAGCCTATTTCAGCTCTTCTCACTTTACTAACATCAACGACGATCTGGTTCATGAATGGCTTTGGAAGCCTATACCGTAAACCGGAATCTGTTATCGAATGTTCCTTGCCAAAAAGCAGCACCACTCCTTTTTCGCCTGGGCCTACCACATAAAACCCCGAAGCAAGATAAACGCATATTACAACAAGAATGGTGACCCATAGTCCCCAGCCTTTCATAAATCGGCTTATCCTGTCCCTAATTTCCTCTATGCTGCGTTGTATTTCTTTGATCGGGACAGGGTTCTGTCCCGGCCGAAAACCTTCCATGAAACCTCCGGGAAAACTGTTGAACTATCAAATCAAGTTTGTTATCGCCACCACACTGTCACACACAAATTTGACCTTATGGTAGCTGACAAGGTTTACTAACACAAGGTCCTGAGGCTGGTAACTTGACGTAGGGGCCTTAAATGTTCTTTAACTAAATAATTTCACAAGCCAGAAGACGAGGAAAAACCAGAAATTCAAAAACCAACACTAGCCATCGTGCCTTTTGTTGGAGAGTTTAACAAGTTTCCTAAACAAAGGAGTCCTTTTGAGCCGTTGCAAAGCGACATCTCCAAGAGCCTTATCTATTACCTCTGCGCCTCCAGCCTGAACAGCCAAATCCAAAACCTCAAGAGCCTGATTATATCTACCTGTCCGGGCATAGATCAAAGCAGCGTTGTAATGTAGCCATTCAGGCTCAAACGGCTCTTTGTCGACCAAAGCGCGTTCGTAATACTTCAAAGCAGTGTCATAATATCCCATCTGCAGATTCAGGTAAACCAGGCGGCTAACCGTGTAAGGCGCCAAACCGTTGGCTTTCTCAATTATTTTATATATCTGCATGGTCTTTTTTCTATTTCCCAGAATCAAGTGAGCTACAGCAAAATCAGCCAGAGCAAATTCATCGGAAGGGTCCTTTTCTAACCCTTGCTTGTAATGTTTTACGGCGCGACGAGGCTGACGCTTCTTGTACAAAAAATAATGACCGAGATGAAAATCAACCTGAGCGTCGTCCGGATCATTCTGGAACGCCTGTTCAAATAGTGTTAGAGCCTCTTTTTCTCTATCCATCTCAAGGTATAGATGGCCCAATTCTGCAAGAAACTGGCTGTCATCCGGATCAATTTCTACGGCCTTACCGAGATAGTGCAGGGCTTTGGCATAGTCGGACTCATCCAAATATATGAGGCCAAGGTTGAAATATGGGTCCCCGTTGTCTCGATCCAAATCAATAGATGCCAGAAAGTCTATTTTCGCTTGATCTGTAAGATCCATTTTCCAACAGATCAGTCCGCGATTGTTGAACAGGTAGGCTCTGCCCACTTTACTAAGCCGAATTGCCTGATCAATAAGCTCGTGAGCCTCCTGCAGCGAGTCCTCGTCATATTTCATCAGCGCTGAGTCGTTCAGACTCCGAACCAGTTTTTCCCTTTCCCATTCTCTGTTTGCGCTAAAAAGTAAATTCCCGGTTCGAAGTGTTTCAAGCATGTGTGGCTCAGTTAATAAGACGAAGCCATTCACTTCCAGACCATCCTCCGCCCAGTTGACCTCGACACAAAAAGCCGGGACCCCAGAGGGTTCCCCAAAGAAACAAAAATAAAGCATCACCTGAAGATCCGGATCACTCAAAGAGTCACGAATGTCCCATATCTCATCGGGGTTTTCGAGTGTAAACGCTATCCACGGTCCAAAACCGGCTTTTCCATATTTATCCAGAGTTATCGCAAATTCTGGGAGCACCGTGGATATCATTTTGTAGTTTGGAAAAGGGGGAAGCAAAGTACGGCGCAGTCTCGGCAAAATATCAATGAAATCATTAGTGTTGGCAATATACTTCGTCGCCATCCATTACCTCTGTATGAGATTCAAAAGTTTTGCGGTTCCCTTGCCCAAGCATTTCTCAAGAGATTATAAATTGAAAAGCCTGGTATTTCAAAAGAATAACACGCACATCATCTGTGGTCAACGAGGTTGCGGACAAATTGGATATAAAATGGAGTTTCAACACTTCTAAATAACCATCTCGAGGTCAGATCGAGCAAATATCAGTGCGCAAATCGACATAATCCCCAGTTCATAGTTATCCCAACGGCTACTAGTGCGGCAGTTTCAGCCCTAAGCGTGGTGAAGCCTAACGAAGCTGGAACAGAACGCCACTCGGCCAAGATCGTCTGTTCCTGTTCGGTAATTCCACCTTCAGGTCCTATCACAAATGTTACTGAATCTGCCGACAGGGAATCCAAGACCTTTAACAGAGGGGGGACTTTATCTTCCATAGCAAGATGAATGAATTTGGAAGTCGAAGAATAAGTCTTAAGAAAGGTTGACAATCCTAATGGATCGTGGATTCGTGGTTTCTTCAATCTCCCCGACTGAGCGCAAGCTGACTCGGCGATTTTGAACCACCTTGAACTTGTAACTTCAGGTTTCCTGTTTGAAAGTTCCAAAATAAGTGGAAAGAACTGTTCGACTCCCAATTCTGTGCCATGTCTTAAAATTTCTTCCGTAGGGCCGGGTCTTACGCAACCAAAAGCCAAACAGACAGTCATTGGAAAAGTTTGAACCGGTTCCCGCAAACTTAGAATTCGCCCGACCAACTCGCCGGCCGTCCCCAATTCTAGGACAACTTCATATCCGTAGCTTCCATCGAGGACAGTCAAAATCTCTCCGAGTCTCATGTGGAGCACATTTCTGAGGTAATGAATATTATCCGGAGAAAAAAAGACCGCCTGATTGAATATCCGAGTATTGTCGACGTAGATTCTGTGTTCCTTGTATTTACGAGTCATCTGTCGCTCGCTCGTAAGCCAGAAGTATGTTGCCATTTGGAAATAATGACCCTGAGAAACATCAGGTCTCTCGCCTTTTTTTCAAGAAACTTTCCAAACGATCAAGAGCTTCGCTTATGTTTTTCATGGAGTTGGTGTAAGAAAACCTTATGAAACCTTCACAGTTTTTTCCGAAGTCGATCCCAGGCGCAACTCCCACGCGAGCCTCACGAAGTATTTCAAAGGCAAAATCGTAGGAATTGGCGCAAAATTTCCGAGCGTCACACAAAATATAAAAAGCTCCAACAGGATCATGGGTAATTTCAAATCCTATTTTCCTCAGGCGTCTTAGCATCTCCAGTCGTCGCTCATTGAATAGCTGTTTCATTTGGTTGGTTTGATCAGAGGAATTCCTCAAAGCTTCAACCCCTGCGTATTGAATGAAGTCAGCGGCGCTTATGAAGAAATTCTGACTCATCTTCTGGATGGGTCTCACAAATTCGGGTCTACTGATCACATATCCAAGGCGCCATCCAGTCATGGCGAACAATTTTGAAAAACCATTCAGCACGAACGCATTATCGGTAAACTCCAAAATACTGTGTTCCTTGCCCTCGTAGACAAGTCCGTGATAGATTTCGTCGGATATGATCGGCAAACCCATCCCAGCCAATTCTTTCATGGTTTCCGGTTCTAAAATGGTACCAGTAGGATTGGACGGGGAATTGATCATGATGGCCTTGGTCCTGTTGGTGATAGAACGTTTTACAGAATTGGGGTCCAATTCAAATTTGTCCTCAGGATATACTGGAACGAAAACAGGAACTGCCTCGAGAAAATTAACGAAATTTGGATAGCATGCATAATGAGGGTCTGAAAGAATGACCTCGTCACCTGGATTAAGGATCGACGCCAGCGCAAGGAATATGGCGGGTGAAGATCCGGATGTTATGATCACGTTGGCTGGATTGACCTCGACGTTGTACATGAGCTTATGATAATCGGATATGGCGCAGCGCAACTCAGGAATTCCGATGCTTGCCGTGTAATGGGTTTTACCCTGCCTCAGCGCCCTGATCCCTGCTTCTACAACATTCGTTGGAGTATCAAAATCTGGTTCACCAACTTCAAGGTGAATGACATCGCTCCCCGCTTTGGACATTTCAAGGGCCTTTTCAAGTACGTCCATTACCAAAAACGGGGAAATATCCCTGGATCGGTGGGAAACATTCTCAAATAAAGAGTTCATCAAAATGAAACCTTTCTAACTATTTCTGTGTGTAAGACGTTAGACCAACTTGGAGACCATTATAGAAGAATCAACGGTTCAGCTCCAAACTTATTCATTGATTTTCCTGATGTCCCCTGATAAAATTGCCAAGCACTAGAAAAGCTTCTGTTTTCGTTGAATCGGTGATGCTTTTCTAAAAGTAAGCGCCTGAGGAAAACGATATATGTTATTGAAGCCAATGCAAAGTTTCGTGACGGTCGTTTCTTTGTGCTTATGTTTCACTTTAGTTTCCGGCTCCAGCTTTGCAGCCGTATACGGACTAAAGGATTCTAAAGGTATTTTTACCCCTAAGATCTCAGTCGAAATGGGAAATAAAGAAATCGTTATTTATAAGATAGACCCCCATGAAAAATTCAAGTCATTTGCACTGATCCTCAACCGAAAAAATGCAGCCCTTATACGTAATATTAACCTTGTAAATATAGAATGGATAGCTTCGGACAATCGTCCCACCAAGCCTATTGCATTCGCCGGAGCTACGTACGACCCCCTGAAGCTAAAGTTTGAGGAGCCTGTTGCAAGATCAATCGGCTTGAAACTTGTCGACAAGAGTTCTCGCAACCTTTTTGTGGGTAAGCAGTTCTCTGAGTTGTTTTCAGTGTATTTGGATGAACAGAAACTTGTTGCGGGGGAAGGCGGAGCAGAACAGGAAAGTCCCATTAAGCTGGGGGTTGGCAGGGACATTTCCATAAACGTAGATAAGACTGCAATAACTTTCAATGAAAACAATATCAAAAAAGGCGAGATAATCAACGTAGACAATCGCTCAGGCTTGGACCAAACCATTGGGCTGGAGATACCGGAAAAGGACCTTCTCTATACGCAAATTGTCCGAAAACCAGAACAAACCAAAGTTCCCAGGGAGATATGGTCTAAATTCAAGGTTGCCGCGGATTCGGGCATTTTTGTGGTCTTAATTCCTGATCCTGATCCATCTCGCATGACCGGTCTGAATGGGAAAGAAGTCACTATAAAGATTTATCAGGCTGATAAAGTAAGAGAAACCATAAGAATTCCAATCAAGACCTCAGGGGAGTCTACGATTTCCAGTTTGGATTCGCAGACTTCTCATGGTATACGGGAACACGATATCAGATCATTAAAGGCCGTTGACGGAACAGCGGAACCAGTTCGCTCCGATTCAGGAACAGTTTCCGGAGAAAAAGTTTCAACAGGCAGAGATCTGGAGAACAAGGGAGGATGGACGGTCCCTGGAATCTGGATATTGCAGGTATTCAACTTGGTGGGTCTAATTGCCTTGGCTCTGTACGGGGCGTTTTTTGTGCTTCCCAAGCTGCAGGTAATAGAGGCGCGGATGTCCAAAAATGAAATGTTTCTACTTGGAGCGAGAGAGGCTATCAGGGAGGAGTTGGATAAAACCAAGGAAGATGTTTTGAGACAATGTGGAGTCACCATACCACCGAAAGACTCCGATGAGTCATGAAATCCCACCGATGTCCGGCTGCTTTTAGATCCTGAGACTTTTTAGAGTTGCGAAATAACTATTCACAATTTAGATTAGGCCATCATTTTGACCTGGAGATCTTTATATGTTTGGTCCCATGCCGACTTGTTATTTTCTGACAGCCGGAAGAGGTGAAGCCTCCACAGAGCTTAACGCTTTTGACGCCGCTTTATTGGATGCTGGAGTAGGTGACACAAATCTCATTAAGATGAGCAGCATCTTGCCACCAGGGGCCTTGGAGATAGAAATATTGCCTTTGAAAAAGGGTTCCTTTATTCCGCTTGCATACGGAGATAGAACATCTAACATTCATGGGGAACAGATTTCAGCCGCAGTAGCCGTGGGCATTCCCGAAGATCCGTTGGAAGCGGGGCTAATCATGGAGTTCTCACATGTGGGGGACCCAAACAGATGTGAGACAATAGCCCGTAATATGGTCAGGGAAGGGATGGAAGTGATTCGTAAAAGATCAATTCTAGAGATAAAAAGTATTTCAACTAGTATCGAGGTAACTAGAGTGGGAGCGGTTTTCGCTGCGGTGGTATTATGTGCCTAAACAAAAAAGAGTGGTTTACAGAAGTATTCGAGAATAAGACGGCTTTCTCCGTTCGTTATTCCCAAAAGCTTCACGCGTCCCAAAGTCAATTCCAACAAATAGAAGTCTTTCAGACTACAGCGATGGGACGAGTTCTATCATTAGATGGTTGCTTCATGGTCACAGAAAAGGATTCTTTCGTGTATCACGAAATGATTACCCACCCTACTATGGCAATGGTTTCAGGAGTTGAATCGGTTCTTGTAATCGGAGGGGGAGATGGAGGAACAATTACGGAACTGGTCAAATACCCCAGCCTCAAGTCTATAACTTTGTGCGAGATTGACGCTGAGGTTGTTTCGACTTGCAGGGAGTTCTTCCCAGAAATTTCAAAGGGCCTTGCTGATCCTAGGGTCAGAGTAGTCTGTTCGGATGGAGCCGCGTACGTAAAACAGTTCACTGCTGAATTCGATGTCATCCTTATTGATTCTACGGATCCGGTTGGTCCGGGAAAGGCTTTATACGAACTAGAATTCTATCAGTCCGTTAAGAAAGCCCTCAAAGAAGGAGGGGCGGCGACTTTTCAAACCGAGAGTCCGATAATGATGTCAGAAGTTTTTGGAAGCACAGTTCGCAATTTGAGATTGGTTTTTGGCGACGAAATGGCGCAACCTTACTTATGTGTCATTCCGAGTTACCCTGGAGCAATGTGGTCATTCACAATATGTTCGGTCGATAAGAAGGATTTCTCATCTCCGTCTTGTTGTCTTTCCCAGGATTCTATTGAAGGCCTGCAATACTATGGATCGGATGTCCAAAAGGCGGCCTTTGTTCTTCCTCAGTTTGTGCGACGTTTAGTAGCCTACTAAAAGTGGAGGAATATGTCGCGTGTCGCAGCCGGTTTTTCTAGGTAGCTCTTCGTCAGAAGTAATTGCGAATAGGCCCGCCATGTTGGGGTGTCCTCTGGACGTTACATCCACTTATAAAAGGGGATCCGACGCTGCGCCTCAGTCCATAAGAATCTCATCAGAGTCGATCGAGACTTACTGCCCCAAGCTAGATAGGGACCTTTCGGATTACCCATTCGCTGACTTGGGGGATCTCAGGCTGGATGGAGCTAATCTAGAGGCTAAACTGTCGGAGATTTACAATAAAATACTGAATATACTGGATCAGGGTGGAACGCCTCTTGTGCTGGGGGGGGAACATACCGTGACCCTGCCAATCGTCCAGGCATTTAAGAAACGTTATAATGAATTTGTTCTGTTGCACCTTGACGCTCATTCTGACCTGCGTGAGTCTTATGAAGGTCAGACCATTAATCACTCCACCGTTATAAGACGCGCCGTAGAACTAATCGGTCCCCAGAATTTGATTCAACTCGGTATTAGATCTGGAACCCGGGAAGAATTCCTCTGGATAAGGAATCATAAGGTTTTAAGCAGCTTTGAGTCTGGTAGGGGGAAAACATTGACCAGGAGAATCGATGGGAGACCGGTATATCTGAGCTTAGATCTCGATGTGCTGGATCCGTCATGTTTCCCAGGCGTGGGCAACCCAGAACCGGGAGGTTGGTCTTATCAATTAATGGAGAGATTCATCAGCTTTCTCTCGACCCTAAACATCATCGGGATAGATGTCGTGGAATTAATGCCTGAAATTGACAAGTCAGAAGTGAGTTCCATAACAGCCGCGAAAATAATTAGATCTCTTCTACTAGTATGTTGATACATTTTACGGAAAATTGTGATAACTAGAGCCGGGTTGCTTGGTCGAAGCCGAGTACGCAAGTCAACGGTAGTCAACAAAAGAAAAGCTCGAAATTTGAAAACAAAGGTCAGAACTGGACTTAGGCTAATCCACATGCTTGGAATACTCGTTCTTTGTTTCTTAAGCCCAACCATGTTCAATTCTTGTGTCAATGCCTCGGACCGAACCGGTAGTATTTCAAGTTCAAAGGGAGGTTGCCCTGACCTAATTGATTTAATCAAGCAACTTTCTCCTTCAGTTGTGAGCATTTCGGTCGAACGAAATGAAGAACCAGGAAATATCTCTGATTCCCGTGCTGAACTTGACAATGGACATGCGCAAAGGACTGGACAAGGAAGAGTCAATGAAGACTTACGGCTGGACAGTTTAGGGAGCGGATTCTTTTGCGATAAAGAAGGTCACATAGTTACAAACGCCCATGTAGTCGATTCAGCACAGAAGATAACGGTGACCATGTCGTCAGGAAAATCTTGGCCGGCCAGGGTTATGGCTGTTCATCCAAGCGTCGATTTGGCGTTGATCAAAATAGACTCTTCAGAAACTCCGGAGGAAGCTAGGATAGGGAATTCCTCTCATGTCGAGGTGGGAGAGTGGGTCTTGGCGGTTGGAAATCCTTTTGGACTGGGAAGGACAGTTACTTTCGGAATTGTCAGCGGGAAAGGCAGATTCCTAGGACTGGGCCCTGAAGATAACTTCATCCAGACGGACGCCTCCATAAATCCAGGAAACTCAGGAGGGCCTCTTTTTAACATGGCTGGTGAGGTTATAGGAGTTAACACGGCAATAATAGCCTCCGGGAAAGGCATGGGTTTTTCCATTCCATCAAATTACATTCAGCAGTTAATAGAGCAGAAGAACCGCCGTCCAAATAACCGTGAGGGATGGCTTGGGGTATATGTTGATGATATCGACGACGACAGAGCTAGAACCCTGGGACTAGGCAAGCGTAACGGTGTTTTTGTTGATGAAGTACTTGGAGCCACTCCGGCTTTCCTTGCCGGGATTCGCAAAGGTGATCTCATCTTGAGCGCTAACGGTAATGCTATAAAAGATGGACGACATCTTTCGTCGATAGTAAGCGCTACAAAGCCGGGCGACATTGTCCGAATGGAAATAGTGAGAAAACAAATTTCGAGAACGATCGAAGTTGTCATGGGCAAGTCTCCTGACTAAACCCAGCCGGGACTAGCTATTTTCAGATTCCTTCCGTATGATGTCAATTAGTTCGATAGTTGCTCGTTCGATGTCATCGTTCACTATTTGGTAGGGAAATTTTCCAGCCTCCGTCAACTCCTTCCCAGAGTTTTCCATTCTGATTTTAATCGACTCTTCGGAATCTAAACCACGAAGACGAATTCTTTCCTCGAGTGTACTTAAGTTGGGAGGTTTGATAAAAATTCCTATCGAATTCTTGATTTTCTGAAACGCTTCAAGAGCCCCTTGGACATCAATATCCAGGATACATCTGACCCCATTCTTCAAAGCGTCTTCTATAGGTTTGAAGGGGGTGCCATACATTGAACCATGGACCAGTTTCCATTCGAGAAATCCTTGGCTATCGATCATCTGTTGGAACCGCTGTTTATTCACAAAATGATAGTCGATCGAATCAACTTCACCTTGTCTGGGGGAACGTGTCGTGCACGAAACAGAATAAAAAATATCCGGCAAAACTAGTCGGACGCGATGGATCAATGTGGACTTACCAGCTCCAGATGGGGCCGACAGAACAAATAAAACCGGTTTTATCAAAGTGAATTCCTCCAGGGTTTTTCAATTCGAAACTTTCAACAGGCTGTTTGTCGCACAATGTATAATCCATTTTACAATGGTTTTTCCAGCCTGAATTCCGGTATGTTGACATGGGCCCACACCCGTGTTTAGGTGTCTGCCTAAGAAAAATTAGAATTTAGGATTGGTCATGATTCGAAAAATCATATCGATTGCTTTACTAATTCTAGGATTGGCTATGGCCGTCTACGGCGGTTTTTTCAGGAAGTTTCTGGTGTATGATAATCTTGAGAAATTTGACAAGCTGAAAAACGTTGGGATAACCATTAAGATTCCTGGATATGAAAACGCGTCCGAAAGTTTTGCCCCAGAATCACAGTGGTTTTCCGAGCCGGATGTTGTCAGGGCGATGACTTTTGAGGGAATTAAGCGATACAAGGATGGAAAGTTGATATCGAATTATCCTGACCTTCGAATGTTGAAAGGTAGAATTCCTTGTCCGACTTGAATCTAATTATGAACGTGGTTCACGTTTATCTCCGAATCAGAAAAGCGACAGCAAAGCGGGAGACTCGTCCGTGGAAAAAATCCGACTAAAAGTTCAAGTCATCAGCTTGGCTTTATTAAACTTGGGTCTGTTTCAATGGCAAACCATTTGTTTCCCTGTTCTTAATTGTCATTCTTGTCCAACTGCATTGTTCTCCTGTCCAATTGGCATATTGGGCCAATTTGTCGGATTAGGGCTGGTTCCGTTAAGCGTGGTAGCGGTTGTGGCCATTACCGGCTTGACTGTAGGACGATTCATGTGTGGTTGGATTTGTCCGTTTGGGCTTGCACAGGATCTTTTGTACAAGGTTCCTTATGTTAAATTCGATATTCCGCGTTGGACGCGTTTCATAAAATATCTAATCTTCGCCGGTCTAGTAGTTGCTGTTCCCATCTTCTTGTCACCAGGTTTCCCTCTATATTTCTGTAGATTATGCCCAGTGGCCACTGTCCAATCCGCTGTGCCGTGGGCTTTGATCAACGGAACCGCGGATGCGCTGACTTTGAGCGTACGACTTGTGATATTGTTTCTAATAGTTGTCGCCGCTATGGGGCACCGACGGTTTTTCTGCAAGGTCATTTGCCCCCTTGGGGCAATTCTATCCGTTACTAATCGTTTTGCCCTGTTGTTTCCGGAACGAAATACGAATTGCACTGGTTGCGGAGCGTGCAACAAAGTTTGTCCCATGGAGACCAGCAAGGAAAAGGCGAGCTTCGGTGTTTACGATAAAGCGCCCGAGGAATGTATATCGTGCCTGGAATGTAAAGACAAATGCCCCGCCGATTCCATAAAACTATGGGGATAAGATTGCTCTAAAAACCTTCTTGGAGGTGTGGACGGAATGTGCGAATCTAATGCGTATATCATGCGAGACGATAAGGAAGAGTTGGTCATGGAAAGTGTTGGGTCATTGGTTCCAGCTAATGGAAAGATTACGTTGAAGAGTATTTTTGGCGAGATAATGTATATTGAAGGTGACTTGGTTGATATAGATCTGATAGGCCATAAAATTAGGTTGAAGGAACGCTTGCGTTCAATAGCTCTATGCACGTGACTGCGAACCCATTAGGGGCCACAGAGGTCAAGGTGTTTTACTCTTGAGTAATAAGTCTTGGTGGCCATCTGTAAAATCATAACCGTACGTGGCTACCAGCGGCAGTTTTCCAACAGATGGGAGGCTTGCAAGAGATGTTGTCCAAGGATGCGGTAATTGTGCTGAATGCCAGCTATGAGTTCATAGGGCTCATCTCCTGGAGACGAGCTATGACGTTGCTGTTCAGGGGTAAAGTAGAAGTCTTAAAGGAATCGGACAGGATAGTAAGAAGCGTCACCCGAACTTTTCGCCTGCCTGCTGTAATAAGGTTATTAAAGTTTATTCGACAAATTTATCGGAGAGAAGTGCCATTTTCGCGGAACAATATCTTGATAAGAGATGGCTTTACCTGTCAATACTGCGGAAGTCCCTTTCAATCGCCTGAGTTAACAGTAGATCACGTGATACCGAAGGTTCAAGGAGGATCGAACCGATGGACAAACGTGGTTGCCTGTTGCAAAAAATGCAATGTCAAGAAGGGTGGACGAACCCCGAGACAGGCGGGAATGTTCCTCATCCGTCAACCGTTCAAACCTACTATAATGGAATTCCTAAATTTGTATTTGGCGAGAAAATTCGGAATTGATTTAAATGAACTGCTTTCCCCATAAAGCTTTAAGCACTGAGTGGCAGAAATCTAAAAGGAATAGGGAGTTTGCAGCCCTAGAAAATGCCATATTCTCGGCTTCCAGATTGAACGGAAACCGGGCATTTTTTTATTGACACGCTTTTCTCATGTGATAAGAGAGAGGCGCTTCTTTTTCATTATATTTCCATCCCAGTGGAACACACGCGAACGGCCATTTAGATGCCGTTTTCGTGTTTTTGGACTCGGGTCACTAGTTGCGGAAACACTGCGCGGCTAATGACGCTTCAAGCTCGCAGTTGTCTTACACACCATTTCCAATTATATGTCAATACTTTTTAGTTAAGTTTTTGGCGTATTAGGATTATTTGTTAGATATAGATTCAGTTAAAAATGATTAAATACTTTATTAATACATTGAGCGATGTAGTTTATAATAGCTATAACATCTTGTTAATATGACGTATTATAGCTAAGCATAGAGGTTAAAAACTGTCAGTTTATAGCATGTTTCCCGAATTGTCCAATGCGACGCGCGGTGTCAGCGCCACGGGTAGGCTGTGTGTACTGATCGGGGTCGTCCTTTCGTGTTTTGTCCTTGTGATAAATGAATCTTGGAAGGCCTCTCCTGACAGTGCTTTATATTTGGAATTAGGCGAATCTCTGGCGCATGGCAACGGTTACAAATTCAATGGTGAGCAACACACATATGTGCCACCAGGGTATCCTGTCTTTGTCGCCATGGTCGCCCGACTCTTCGGTTCAGATTTTCTGAGTTACCGCGTGGCCATGGCTGTTCTTGGAATTCTTACAGGGTTAATGGGTTACTTTTTGATGCTCAAGTTGTTGGGGCCGGACCCGGCCTTCGTCTTAGGAGGCCTTTTCGCTTTCAATAACGCGCTTTTAGTCAGTTCAACTTTTGAAACATCCGACGTTTTTTTCGCTCTACTCGGGCTTATCAGTCTGATTAGCGTGGTTTCTCTCAGTGTTAAGGGCAAGGAAAAATGTTTGCTGACAATAGGGGCTTTACTGAGTGGTCTTCCGGCGCTCGTAAGAATAAACGGATGGGGCCTTCCACTGTCGTCCGGGCTATTCCTCTTTTCCTACCGAAAAGACATTTCATCACCTGGTAGGATTTTGCAAGCGCTGACATTCGTCGCTGTTTCCTTAATAGTCCCATTAACTTGGGAGTTTCACAAATCAAGTTATGCGCTATCCTACAACGAGGGCGAGTATATCAGAGCTGTCACCGGAAGATCTTTCGGAACTCAACTGTCAATAATTGGTAGCGCAACGGTGAATTATGCGTCTGAAATCGCCACTGCGATAGCCGGAGTGTCGATAAAGACCGGAGTTCTGGAATTCCTGATGGTTGGACTTATCGTAATCGGTTTCTATGTTTCCTGGACTAGGGGTGAGAGACTCCTGACGTGCCTTACCGCTGTGCAGTTTGGGGGATTAACTCTGAGTCCTGCCGGAAGCCGATACATCATACTCTTAATCCCCGGGCTTCTTTTATTCATGTTCATGGGAGTTTCGGTCTTTGTCGAATTCATACACCGGAAGGTAGACAAGAAGTGGCAGGAGATATTCACCATGAAACGCGTGGTCATTTCTGTATTCATGCTGCTGAGTTTGACGAATCTCGGACAGAATGTGGTGACAATTTCCGAAGCGCGCATGGCTCTGGAAAAAGGTGGAGCTGAGTCACTTCGGGACAAGCCATTCTTCGTGGCGGCGCGGTGGCTTAAAGCGCACCAGAATGGACAGTCCATTATGACAATGAATCCTAGAATAATTAGGTACTTGACAGGAATATCCACGGTAGAAACTCTAAGATCCGGCGCGCCGGAAGAATCTGCATGGCCGACGACCCGAAATGAGATTGCTCATCTTATCGAAAAAAGAAAACCTGGATTTCTTTTCTTAGATAACAAAGACCCAGTATTAAAAAGATTGATTATCGAAGCGGCGGAGTCCAGGAATCTGGAATTTCAAATTGTTCCCGAAGCTTCATTCGGGGATCGATATTATTTAGGTCGTCTGGTCAATCGACATTGATTAATGAAAATTCACTGGAATTGCTCTGAAATGTGACCTTTGCAGGACCGTTCATGGATGATTATTCTAAGTGTGTAAAAAATATTGTGCGCCACTAGGCAGCGAAAATGTTTAACGTAAAGTTATAACAGAGGTGAAAATGAATCTCAGCGATTACTTTGACAATACAAAGGGTTATGGTGTATTGGCTACCGCAGATTCTTCCGGACTAGTTAATGCGGCCGTTTATGCCAGACCCCATTTTATTGATGAAAAGACACTTGCGTTTATCATGCGGGAAAGACTTACTTACGAGAACCTCCAGACGAACCCTCATTCTACGTATCTGTTTATCGAATCCAAACCAGGATACACCGGCAAGAGGCTGTACCTCACGAAGATCCGAGAGGAGACTAATGACGAGTTGGTGGCCGGCATTTGCCGACGATGTGACTATTCGATGTTCACAGAGCCACTTATGCGTCACGTCGTCTTTTTCACCATAGACAAGGTCCTGCCCCTGATTGGCAGTGGCGCTTGAGATGAAGCAAGAGAGACCGGCGCCTTGGTCCGGGACTGCTAATTATTATCGTTTTGATTCTTCATTTCTAAGGTATATTCAAATTTCTTGACAAATTTACACTTCAATAGTAAACATCATAGTTTATAGTTATTGAGAGGTGTCGCATGAAAACGTGGACCCCCAAAAAAGGGGAAGTGGAACGAAAATGGGTTGTCATAGACGCCAAGGATAGAGTCTTGGGGAGAGTAGCGGTGGAATGCGCTCGCATACTGCGCGGTAAAAATAAACCGCAGTTTGCCTCTCACATGGATTCCGGGGATTTTGTGATAGTTATAAATGCGGATAAGGTTAAACTTACTGGCAAGAAGCTTCAACAGAAAGTCTACTACAGTCACAGCAATTATCCTGGTGGACTGAAAACCATCAAGGCGGAAACCTTGCTCAAACAAAAACCTGACAAGATGTTTCGGCTGGCGGTTAGGGGTATGCTGCCGAAGAATACTCTTGGACGCGCTCAACTCGGCAAACTCAAAATTTACGCTGCCGATTCGCATCCACATCAGGCCCAACAGCCACAAACCTACAACTTTTGATATGGAGTAGTAGATGTCTCAAGAATCCTTTTACGCGACCGGAAAGAGAAAAAACGCTATTGCCAGGGTTTTACTCAAACCCGGTTCCGGTAGGCTAGTTATCAACGATCGACCTATAGACAGCTATTTTGGTAGGCCTACTTCAAGAATGGTCATCATGCAGCCGTTTGAGTTGACCCAGACAGCCGGACGTTTTGATGTCACGGTTTCGGTTCACGGCGGTGGATTGTCAGGACAGGCCGGAGCTATCAAACACGGAATAAGCAAGGCTCTGCTGGAAGTAGATTCCAATTTCAGGTCAATGCTTAAAAGCGCTGGTTTCCTCACGAGAGATTCGCGTGTTAAAGAGCGCAAGAAATACGGCAAAAGAGCGGCAAGAGCCAGTTTTCAGTTTTCAAAACGTTAATCTGCAATTCTTTGTAGGTTTTTTGAAAGGAACTCACACGAGACAGTCCTATCTTCGGCCTGTCTCGTTTTTTTGTTGGTTTATGAACAAAGGCTGGAAAGTTTTCTGAATTCAGACATGACACTCCGCATCGTTTGAGCAGCCTTGCCCTTGATAATTACGTCAATGAGATGATCACAAGGGGTATCAGACAGGTTTACCAGCACTAGCTTCGCCCCCGCCTGTTTTGCCTGTAATGGTAGCGCCGCCGCTGGTTGAACGAGCAGTGAAGTTCCTATTATTAGAAAAAGGTCACATGATGACGCATGCTTGAAAGACGCCGTTAGCGTGTTTTCCGGTAAAGCTTGACCGAATGCTATTGTGGCGCATTTCAGTGGTCCCCCGCAGTGTACGCAGTATGGGACTTCAAGACACTCTCTTTCCATCATTTCAACAACTTCTTTTCTTGACCATCGGGTTTTGCAGTCCAGGCACGTTACTTCCATAACAGTACCATGAAGTTCGTAGATTTTTTCCACGGAACTCCCGCATTTCTGATGCAATCCATCTATATTTTGGGTGATCAAGGCTAGGAGCCTTCCGGTCTTTTCAATTTCAACTATGGCCTCATGGGCGTCGTTAGGGATGGCGTCTCGCATTGCAGGATATCGGGCCTGATCATAAGCCCAGTAAAGCTTGCGATATTTCTCGTGAGATCTGAATTTCTGGTAAGTCAGGTCATCCTGGTTGTATCGGGACCAAACCCCTCCCGGAGATCGGAAATCTGGTATTCCGGACTCGGTTGAGATACCTGCGCCAGTAAAGACGACTATTTTCCTAGCCGCATAAATGATTTCGGCAGCTTGTTGAATGAGTGATCTTTCCATCAAAATCATAAACTCCTCAACTCCGACAGTTTGCAAAAAAAACTATGTGATGGTCACTTCATCTCCCTTGCCTCAACTGCTAGGCGAGCTGCGCCAATGAGGGCTGCCTTGTCATTGAGGATTACCGTCACGGGTATTGTCTCAAGAAGACTTCTGAACTTCCCTTTGTTAGAGAAATATTTCATGAATATAGCGCCTTGCAATTTAGGAAGAACCTTTGGACATATTCCTCCCCCCAGAAATATCCCTCCTGTAGTCAAGGCGGTGAGAGCAATATTTCCGGCCACGGATCCCAGGATCGAAACAAATATGTCCATGGCTTTTTCACAAAGGTGATTTGTCCTCGACAACCCGAGTTTTGAAATCGCTGCAGCTCTATCCGATCCTTTACCCAGGTTTGTTGGATCATCAGATGACTCGCCGGTTTTTTTTCTGAGCCAGTCATAAATTGTTACCAGACCAGGACCCGACGCGACGCTCTCAATTTCCACATATCCTCCTTGTTTCCATAAATAGTCCCATAATTCAGTTTGGATAGCGTCACTAGGGGCAAAAGTCGCGTGTCCTCCTTCCGAGGATATAGGGACCAAAGATCCCTTGAAATTTGCTAGAAGAGCCATGCCGAGCCCGGTTCCAGGAGCGATGACAGCCACGGTCCCCAGGGGATCCTGAACACCCGGATTTAATACTTCTAGTTCGTCTTCTTTCAACAGAGATACCGCCATTGATGTCGCGACAAGGTCATTAACCAATGTTACTGTGCCTAATCCGAATTGTTCGTTCAAATTGTCGGCGTTTACTTCCCAATCCAGGTTTGTGGCCCTGACTGATTTCCCTGTTACAGGTCCCGGCAGACCAAAACATGCTGAACCGATTTCATATTGTCCTTCACGCAGGAATGCCGATATGATTTGACCCAAAGTTTCAAATGATTGACTCGGAAAACCAGCAAATTTGAGAAGCTTGATGGAGGATCCTGACGTCTCGAAAATTCCCAGATTGGTCTTGGTTGCTCCGATGTCTCCAGCAAGAACCAAAGATCCATAAGAGTTTGAATTCATAACTGCGCCAAAAATATCTGACCTAAGATTGATAGAAATAGGACTAAGTATTAGGAAACCTAATTGATTAAGAAGTCCTATGTGGGGAAAGACTCAAATTACCGCTATCGATAGCAATCGAACAATTGAGAAACGCGATCAACCTCTACAGGGCTTTTTGCAAGTGGTCCATTGCTTAGAAACGGAAATCGGTCCTCAAATAATGATCTCAGATTTTGATATATGATTCCTAATGGAATTCTGTCGCCCCACTCAGAAGCTTTTCTTAAGGCCATGTCTCGATTGGTCGAGTCGTAGTCATCCTCAATGATGTAACAACGTTGGTTGTACCATCCGAAAGTATTCACCTTGTTAAAAGATACACACGGTTGAAGAACATCTACGAGGGAGAAACCACGATGCTGAATAGCGGACTTTATAAGAGTAGAAAGGTGATCTGGTTTGCCTGAAAACCCACGGGCCACAAAACTCGCATTCATTGCAACAGCTATTTCAACTGGGTTGAAAGGTTGCGAGAAAACACCTTCCGGCTGATTCTTTGTAACGAATCCCTGTTCAGATGTGGGACTCGCCTGGCCTTTGGTCAGCCCGTAAACCTGGTTATCGTGCACGATAAGCGTAATGTTCAGATTTCTTCTTATTGCGGCGAGAAAATGATTGCCTCCTTCACCATAGTTGCAACCGTCTCCGCTTTCCACTATTACCGTAAGTTCAGTATTGGACAGTTTAGCTCCTGTAGCGACAGGTAGTGATCGGCCATGGAGACCATTGAATAGATTCGAATTGAGATAGTGGGGCGCCTTAGCGGCCTGACCAATTCCAGAGATGAAGAGAACGTTATAGGGCTCCAATCCAATGGATACGAGAGCATTTTTCAGAGCCGATAGAATGGAATGATTTCCACATCCGGGACACCAAGCCGTTTCATAGTCGCCATATTCCGCTATGTTTACCATGTTGCGCTTGTCTCCATTTGTTCAGATTCTATCCAATATGTATTCCGGAGTAATTGGGAGACCGTCAAAACGATGAATGACTTTTTTTATGTGAAAACCGGTCTCTCTTCTGATCAACCTTGCAAATTGGCCCGTCGCATTTCCCTCTACTGCGACTATATCTTTCGCCGCTTCAAGAATTGAAACAAAATTTTCGGGAACAAGAGGCCAAACCTGTAAAAAGTTCAGGGTCGCGACACTCCATCCCCTTCCAGCAAGAATATCAGCAGCTTCAATTACCGAGCCACGGCTGGATCCCCAACTCACAAAAAGTGTTTCTGGTCCAGCGGCGCCTATAAATTCTGGCCCCACAACTTCAGACTTGAGGCCGTCAATTTTCCTCAATCTCTTTTCAACCATGGATATCCTAACCGATAAATCTTCTGTAAGGTGGCCATCCTGAGTGTGCTCATCGCTGTCAGCGATTACAAGTTCCGAGGAACTTGAGGCCCTGACGCATTGGCTCGCCATTCCCGGAAAAATTCGTGGTGAAATCCCCGACTCTGTTAAGAGATAGGTCAAGTGAGGATTGGCTGATACACTCGAATCGAGGCAAGGATTCAATGGCGAAAATTGCCCTGGGTCAAAAGGGCCGACTGAACGGTAGGAATCAGCTAGAAACTGGTCAGTAAGTACAAAAACAGGGGTATTATACTTTTGAGCTACTTGAAAAGCCTTTATCGTAAGATGGAAGCATTGTTCCACATCTCCCGGCGTAAAAATGGCTCTGGGAAACTCGCCGTGTCCAGAATGCAAAACAAATTCCAGATCACTCTGTTCGGTCCGAGTAGGTAATCCGGTTGAAGGGCCGGGTCTTTGAGCTACAACTATTACAACAGGAGTTTCTGTCATGCCAGCTAAGCTCACGGTTTCCGTCATGAGAGCGAATCCACCTCCGGAGGTCGCCACCATAGCCGGGGCGCCGGCGAACGAAGCGCCAACCGCCATATTAACCGCCGATATTTCGTCCTCCGCTTGTTCAATTACAAACTCCATTTGAGCTGCATGTCCAGCCAGGGTTGTAGCGATAGAAGTAGCTGGTGTCATGGGATAGAATGCGAAAAATTTCATCCCGGCGGCTATAGATCCTAGCGCTATGGCTTCATTTCCGTTGAGAGTCAATCTCCCCTCAGGAAGAGTAGATGGAGGCAGCTTTGGGAATTTTACAGGGTGATTCAAAATCCAATCGTAACCGGCCGCTAAGGATTCAGCGTTGTGATCGGATGTTTCAGGGGCATGCTTGTCAAAGAACTCTCTACAAGTTTTTGTGACGCTGTCTTTGTGAAGTCCCAGAAGAGAGGCTACCATCCCAAGTGCGGTACTATTGCTAAATTTGTCATCGGCAAGATCCGCCAAAGGAGCTCGAATAACTTGGGAATGAACCGTGGAAGAAACCTTCTCATCAACCAATATGAACCCATGATCCGATAGTTCAGGCAAATAAAGGTTGATCGAGTTCTGATCCAGCGCTACCAATAGGTCCATGGTCTCAGTAGGAGCAACAACTTCTCTGTGAGAAATCCTTAGGGCATAGGAATTGTGCCCACCCCTTATGCGTGACTGATAGCTCTGCGTAACAACAATGTAATATCCGGCTCTAACCAGGGTTTTTGTCAGGATTTGGGACAGAGTAACCAGTCCTTGACCGGCTTCTCCCGCAATTACAACATTTAAAGGTAGATTTTCCATGAAGCTTCCCGAACAAGCGTCTATGCGTAAAAAAGGCGATGTGTGTGGGAGTCTATTTTCTGAGAGAAAACTTAATGCGCCTATCGGTCCCAGTCAAGAATATTAGGCAAACAGCCGTGCCATTGGTTCGATTGAATCAGGAAATTCCCCAAAGCATTTTGAGAGTCCATGTCGGAATTGAGAAATGTTTGCGTTCGGCTCGGGTGATATATGATCTGCAATGCCAAAAAGATGGATTTATGGACCAGCTTTTTGGCATTGTCACAATGGAATGAAAACCTCAAAATGATGATCGATTAAATCCACCAATCAGTGGTTATGTTAATGGATCCTCGTAACCATACGGAACAAAAGCGTTTCATGAGTAGCGACTCGACCCAAACCGGAGTTTGACATTCTCTATGAACATGCGCCAAGTAGTTGAGGACCTTAATCCAGTTTTTCCCCTCGGCGAACCTTGTCCAAAGTTAACTCAAGGAGTGATTTGGCTTTTCCCCTTTTCTCCTCTAGCTCTTTTTGCCAATCATCAATCTTCTGTATGGCTTCAAATTCCCACGGTAACCACTTCTCTCTGGATCGACTCCGTATTGATTTCTCTAACTCAATAGGAATAGGCGGATTAGACAGTTCTTCGTAATGATGCTCAATTTTTCTCAAAAATTTGAAGAGTTGTTTCATGTCCTTCTTATTTAGAGTTCTCGCCTGTTCCGAATCACCAAAGAGCTCTTTCTTGATAGAGTCGCTGTTTTCAACCTTAAGATTTTGAATTAGTTTCTTCAAGTATTTGTAATTACTGTTGAACTCCGATACATCTGAAAGGTTCTCTGCAAGGGCGCGGGACGAGCATTGAGGCATGTCTAACTCCTTTAACTTAACCCAAAAAGATCGAAAAACTTTGTTCGTATAGAAAACTCAAGAAAGAGGAAATGGTATAATCTCCACATATACCAGACCAAGACTCAACGCCTAAGAGCGCTCTTGCCCGTGTCTTTTGGAGCGTTCATTTCCTTGTTGAGGGCTCCTATCATCCCATTCGCGCCTAGTCAAGAAATTATTGATCCCAACATCAAAATATTTTTGATTTATTTGGCCGCATTTCGCGTCAACTATTTATTTAGCGAATATGATTGCGGTATCTAGGCGCGCTTATTTATGAGGGATCCGTATAACGCGTATAAAACGCGAAATACAAATTTTATGTGATTGGAACATGCTACTTCTGGAGATTGGCGTGGAAAGAAAACAAACTTTAAATCAAGTGACTTCTAAACGTCAAGGGGACTATAATTGCTCTCCTCTGTTGTAAATAATTCCCATGCTGAAATCATCACTCAGGACTTCATCGAAAGCCTTGCGCATGTCCGTAGGATCGTAACCCTTGGGTAATGGGTGTACCCACTTCTTCAGATTAGTCCAAGTCTTGAAGGTTTTATCAAATGTGACACACGATGTATATATATGAAAAATCGAAAATCCTGGGTTTTTGATACCTTCTATTAGAGCTTCTGTTATTCCTTTCGGGTCACCAGCGAAAAGTCTGGCGACAAATGAGGCCCCATAGGTCAACGCCATTAGAGTGGCGTTCAATGGACTGTCAAGGGTCCCGTAAGGACTGGCCTTGGTTTTGGAACCAACAGGAGAAGTGGGCGAGGGTTGGCCCTTTGTAAGGCCGTAAATCGAATTATCAAAAAGCAGATAATTCACATCGATATTTCTTCGAGCAATATGAGGGAAATGGGCAGCCCCTATGGCAAGTCCATCACCGTCACCACCAATTGCGAACACGGTGAGTCGAGGGTTGGCAAGTTTAATTCCTGTTGCGGTGGGTAGGGTCCTGCCATGCACCATGTGGAGTCCATAAGTGCTTGAGAAGAAAGCATATCGTCCTGCGCATCCGATACCTGACACTGTGACCACATCATGAAGGGAGAGTTCGAGTTCGGCGATGCAGTCGCTCAACCCTTGATGAATTCCGAAATATCCACAGCCCGGACACCACGTGGGGAGGGCATTTGACCTCGCTGCAAACCGACCGGATTCCCTGATGTTGCGAACCTGCTCTACCAAGACTCTAGCAGGAGTTTTCATTGTACCAGTACCTCCATCAGTTGGTGTATCCTTTGCTGAATCACGGACGTTGGCATGGGGGTCCCCGTGACTAAGTTCAAGCGCTCAACCGGCTTGGAATCGAGATGGCCTATAAGATTGGCAAGTTGTCCTTCATAATTTAGCTCAGGAACAAGGACGACTGTGGACTTGGCCATAAATTTCCTGATAATTTCAGAATGCAATGGAAATATTGACGAGATCTTGAGCGCTCCGACGCTGAATCCACTTTTCCTCAATCTCTGGACCGCTTCGACTATGGAACCAAAAGTGGATCCCCAGCCAATGACCCCAACGTCCAGACTATCGCCGGACAAAAATTCTTCCGGTTCTTTGAGATCAACCAATGCGCTAAAAAGTTTTTGGTGGCGTTTCTCCGTCATACGGGAATGGGTTTCGGGCGAGTAATCCGGAATCCCTTTTTCTGTGTGCTCCAATCCAGTGGCCGTGAAATTGAATCCCTCCATGCCTGGTATGGCTCTCGGTGAAATTCCAGACGAGGAATAATGATATCGTTGATAATGATTTTTTGAAGATTGTTCAGGAAAAACATTCGAGCAGGTCTTTTGTTCCTCAGAAGCCTTAGGAGCAACGACGTTTTCCACTCTGTTGTCCAGAAAGAAATCAGTCAGGATGACAACCGGTGTTTGATATTTTTCCGCAAGCTGAAAGGACTTCAATACAAAATAGTAGCATTCCGAAACATTAGTTGGCGCAATCACAATCCTCGCTGAGTCTCCCGGGCCTCCGAAAACAGCGGCGTGGAGATCGGACTGCTCTGTTTTTGTGGGCAACCCTGTAGATGGACCACCTCTTTGAGCGTCAATGATTACCGCGGGGATCTCGGCCATGACACCGTGGGTGATCAGTTCAGTCATAAGAGCGAAACCGGGGCCACTTGTCGCTGTCATGGCCCTGGCCCCGGCGTAAAAACAGCCAAGTACGGCTGCAATGGACGAAATCTCGTCCTCCATCTGTACCACGCGTCCACCCTGTTTGGGTAAATACTTGGCCAGGTATTCCATTATGGGAGTAGCCGGAGTGATAGGATATCCGAAATACAGCTTTAAGCCGGCGTCAATAGCCGCCATGCCAATTGCCTGGTTTCCGGACAACATGACCCTTGGAGATGCGGCATTAGATTGAAAGTCCGAAAAAATATTCCTAAGACGGTTTGCAAAAACCGATTTAGAGTATTCATACCCTGCATCAAAGCTCTTCAAGTTAACGCTAACTATGTGATCGCCCTTGGAGTCAAACTTTTTTCCTATAACTTCACGAAAAAGGTCTGGAGAGATTCCACAAACCGCGGCAAATCCTCCTAGGGCCGTAAGGTTTCGACCCCGAGCCGAACCGGCTGCGCTGACGGCCAAATTTCCAAGGGGTATTCCGAATATTTGCGCCCCGGGAGGGAGAACAGATAGTAAAGATTTATCCTCAGTGACTGTGGTGGTGGGCGCGCTATCGAAAAAAACCATGCAGTCTTCAGCAAGAAACGGTACCCGCGACCGGGATTGTTCGTCATTAAGAGAAATCAGGGCATGGGCCTGCTCTCCCAAGGCCACGATTTCACTGGAACCTATCCTGGAGTTTGTCACACAACGACCAAACCCTCTTATTTCCGCCGGATAAGAATCAAATCCTAAGACTGAGAATCCTCCAAGTGACATTGCTTCGTTGATCAAGCCGCCGACAGCTATTGTTCCATCCCCGGCCATTCCACAAACTTCAACGGTAAAATCCACTTCGGTCATTTAAAACTCCGTCCACCACGATGTGTTTACCTTTACACCGCCGACGTCCAAGATGCTTTCCGGCGCTACCAGCGCTTCAAGATGGGAACCAAGCAGGTTCGCCGCCGCTATTTTCCCTAAGGTTGCCGCATTTTGGTATCCAATGGAAACCCAATAGTTCCTGAGCGCTGGATGGTAAACCTGAGCGCAGTCTCCCACAGCGAAAACGTCTTCGAACCTTGTCTTCAAAAACTCATCTACGAGAATACCCCGATCTATGTCCAATCCTGACCTGACGAGAAATCTGACATCCGGGACCAGTCCAAAAAATGCCCCTATTGCCCCAGTCCTCACGGTACAAGTATTAGTATCAACTTCGATCAAGTTCTCGTCAATTTGAGTCACTCGTCTGATTTTATTGCAATGAACTACTTGTACGTCCTTTGACTCCAAGCGTTGGGTCACAGCCTTGTAAATCTCATCACTATATGGAATGGGCCAAAAAGAGTCCTTATCAATGATGAATTGAATTGTTTTCCCCATCTTCAAAAGAGCTTTAGTGAGGCTCAAAGACGTCAAATCTCCACCTAGCATGAGAATGGAATCCACGGATTTCAATTTGGATATCCAAAGTTTGGCGTCCATGGGAGTCTTTAATGTCAGCATGAGATCTTCGAACAACTGATAATATTCAGGGATCCTCGGTTTCCCACCTGTAGCTATAATTAGGCCGTCGAATGAAATTACTTCCCTGTGCTCCAGAAAGATACGCCGTTTAGAGAAATCAATCCCGACCGCCTTTTGTCCCAGTCTCAAGAAGATGTTCTTTTCTTTGTAATAGGCATGAGGCCTAAAATACAAACTTTCTTCTCCAATCGATCCGGAGATAAAATCTGGAAGTAAGTGAGGAAGATAACCTCGAAAAGAATCTTTGCTCAACATTGTTATTTTTGAGTCGCTACTTTGGCTCCTAAGACTTTCTGCAGCCTGGTTAGCCGCGGGGCCATTCCCTATGATCACGAAACTCTGTCGACTCATGCTTCGGTCTCCTCAATCAAAAACCTCTCCACCAGATCCATCCTCGAAACTGAAATACAATCAACTGGACAGACTCTGACGCATTCTCCGCAACGGACGCATTGGGAATTATCAATCACGACGGCGCTCACTTCGGTCCATTGAGTGGTTTCCAGATAACCATTGATAGCGCCTGTTTCATCAGTAAAGATGTCGTTAACCAGTTTGATACAATCTCTGGGTGCGTTGTCTATACAGTATCTGCAATAAATACATTTGTTGACATCTATTTCGTAATGCAAATAGCAAAGATAACATCGCTTGGATTCATCGTGGGCCTGTTCCGGCAGATATCCAGTCTCTACCTCAACAAACCCTTTGCTTTGAAAACGATCCTCAACCGGGAGAACAGTGGGAATTTCGACTCTTGGAATAAGATCCCAGGAACGCTGTCGATCTGTAAGTTTGGCGTCCTTGATGCGTACAACCCACTCCTTGAGTTCTTTGCCCAAAAGATCTTCGGCAATTTTCCCAGCCGCTCTTCTTCCACTTGAGATAGACTCAATTACAGTGGAAGGACCCGTCAGGTAGTCTCCCGCTAAATAAAGATTCGGGGCTGTAGACCTGAAATTGCTGAAATCAGCGATTATTACCCCTCTGTCATTTTGTTTTCCGGGGCCTGGTATTCTCTGGGGCGCTTGACCTATCGCGAGAATGACAGAGTCAGCCTCAAGGACAAATTCACTGCCCAAAATCGGTTCTACGGTTCTACGGCTTCCGGACGATCTCTCAACAGGCCGCGTCCTCAAGAATTCTACGCCCTTGACATTGCCGCTACCGTGTACACCCTTGGAAAGTAATAGAGATTGAATTCTTATTCCTTCCCGCTTAGCCTCGACAATTTCATCGGTGGTGACACGAAGATCTTCTTCCAACCCTCTAATGCAAAGGGTAACATCCTCTGCTCCCAGTCGCAGAGCGAGTCGTGAACAATCGAACGCTGTAAAACCTGCCCCTATTACCAGGACTTTTTTACCGATTCGCACATCAAAACCCTTGGCCACGTCCATAACGAAGTTCAGGCCGGTATAAACTCCAAGCAAGTCCTCTCCAGGTATTTCCAATTCCATTGGTTCATAACAACCGGCAGCGATGAGCGTCGCGTCGTAATTGCTCATGATTGACTCAAGGGTCAAGTCGACTCCAACTCTAACACCGGTTTTCATTGATATTCCTATGCGTAGAATGTTATCGATTTCTTCAGAGAGGATGATCCTTGGCAGTCTGAATTCCGGAATGCCGTATCTAAGCATTCCGCCTGGTTCCTCACATGCTTCCAGGATGGTTACGTCAAATCCCATCATGGCCAGATCATGAGCCGCCGCTAAACCGGCGGGCCCGGATCCTACAATAGCGACTGTTTTGCCTGCAGGAGCGAACCTAGGAGTCATATACGACTGGCCGAGGCGCCCCAAATCAGAAGCCGCCCTTTTCAAGTGGCAGATATTGACCGGTTCCCCCAACCCTGCCTCACCGTGTCTACATTTCAACTCACAAGGTCGGGAGCAAATTCGCCCCAGAGTTCCCGGCAAAAGGTTCACCATTCGGTTGATTTCGTATGAGGTGGCGAACTTTTCTTCGTAAAGAGCTCTTATGTAAGAGGGGATATTCGTGAGAGCCGGACATGCGTCCTGACAGGGCACGTTGACTTTCATGTAGCTAAAATCCGCCGGGTCGCAGGAATAGGAAACCCCTGATTTCCAATTCTGAGTTTGCGAAATCGTTTTCCCTGGATTCCAGAGTCCCTCTTGCATGTTGTGTCTCCTTTTTTGCCAGACTTTTTCCGGTCTAGAAGGCAGGCTGACTAAGGATCGCGTTAACCAACGACTGAAATGGCGTGTGGTAACTTTGAATTATAGACCTTTGAAACTATTTTATGATATGTCCGAAATATTCCTCAACTGATCCCCCGCTATCTTTCCGTCACGGATATGAATGATTCGGTCGGTCACTTGGGCGACTTCAGGGTCATGAGTCACCATAATGAACGTGATTCTGTGTTCTTTATTTAATAGTCTAAATACGCTCATTATCTCATTGCTCGTTTTACTGTCCAAGTTGCCCGTAGGCTCATCAGCCAAAATTATTCCCGGATCGTTTACCAAGGCACGCGCTATAGCCACTCGCTGCTGTTGCCCACCGGATAGCTGCGAAGGAAGATGGGTGGAACGTTCAGCAAGACCTACCAATTCAAGCGCCTTGACAGCATGTTTTCTCCTTGACGATATGGGGTTGCCGCCATAAATCAGAGGCAGTTCGACATTTTGAACGGCAGAGATCCTTGGGAGCAGGTTAAATCCTTGAAAAACAAATCCGATTTTTTGACCCCGAATCTTTGCCTGTTGATTTCGGTCCAATCCGGAGACATCATCGCCGTCCAGAAAATATTTTCCGCTTGATGGGACATCCAAGCATCCAAGAATGTTCATCAATGTGGATTTGCCCGAACCGGAAGGTCCCATTATGGAGAGGAATTCTCCTTGATCTATTGAGACACTCACGTTATCCAGAGCGATCAACGAAACGGCCCCAGTTTGGTAGATCTTGCCGACATTTTCCATCACTATAAGTGACAAGAAACGCTCCAGATATTTGTTGGCGACGACAATGACGAATGGGAATGCGACTATGACCTGTCAGACATGTCTTGCGGGATTCTAGCTTCCAGGGCCAACCGCAACTTCTCTTTTAGCTCCGTTAGATCTGAACTCTTTACAACATAATAATCAGCAGCGACGCTTTTCAAATCTACCTTGAAGCTGGAATACGCTGAGTTCAGAATCACAGGTAAATCGTAATAGCGTTTTCTAATCTGCTGTAACAAATCGAGCCCACTGAACTCTTTCATTTTGATGTCCATAATCACGCAGTCTGGGCGTTCTTTTTCAAGGACTTCGAGTAATCCGTTTCCATCGGGCAAAGTGATGATCTCATATCCTTCATCCTGAAGTTCCATCGAGTAGAGCATTCTTATGCCTTCTTCATCATCAACTATAAGTATCTTGGGCATTTGTCGGCTCCTTTGCTGGACTAGAAAAAAGTCTTAATCCCCTTTGGGCTTTAAAATTTAGAGCGTCAGGAAGACCCCCAACGATCCAGCAAATAGGGTTTGGTCTTCTCGAACTGCAAACATTGGTCCTCAATGTACTCTTCAACCTGCTGATTATTCATGGCCTCGGTTTCCAAAACAAATGACAGTGTCTTACCGTAATGCAATGGAATCAAGGACCTTACCAGTTCGCCACGATTTTGTAGCCCATGCTTGTACGCCACTGCAAAATCATAAACTAATTTTGTCCAAAGGCCTGCAGGAAATTCAAATCCCATGGCGGGAATATCCATTACCTCTTCAAGCTTTATAAGGTTATCCCTCTCGAGTACCGTAGAGTAGATGTCCCATCGTTGTTTTGCGCCGGAAACAAACTTCTCCCACAAGCCATGTGTGTCCAGATTGACAGGAGGGGGCACTTCGATATCCCCCAATCCGAAGCCATAGACGCCTGTAGGCCTACTCCATTTGACCTCTTTCCAGAAGGATTCGAAATGCAGCATGAGTTCAAAAATAGTCCCCACTACGTCTTCAAATATGAGGCCAACCTGTGAATCAATATCCCTGATTTTATGAACCTTGGGTCTTCCCATAAAGGACTGAATGATTGAGCCATGGCTCTTAACCGCATTAGTGGTCATCCACACATCGATCCCAAAATGAGCTATAGCTTCGTCCCATATTCGTGACTCCGCAAAAGACCGCGCTACCTGATTCGAAAAGCCCACATCGCCGCCAATTGGCTGTCTTACTCTTCTGCCATACAATGCTCTGGTCAACGGGTAAGCAATGCTATTTGTAACGGTGACATCGTACTTGTGTCTTATGTAGAGCGGCGCGACAAAGTCGTAGTCATCAAACAGGGGTTCGGCAAGATTCCGGATCCAAATGGGGGACATGCTCTTGAGATCCGCGTCAATCACTATTACTGCTTTGGCTTCAAGTTCCAGGGCTTTTTGAAAAAGATTCCTCAGGTTATTACCTTTTCCTGTAACACCCTCATCCGTTGAAATATAAATCTTTGGAGTGGCCGTATTGGTTTCCATGAAAGCTTTATGTGTGTTGTCCGGGGAATGGTTGTCCACATTCACGATTACCGATGTTTTTCCAGAATAATATTTTATTAAGCCACGATCCGACTGCTGAACAGGAAAGGAAATGGTGGTGGCTTCATTTAGAGAAGGTATTCCCACTACGATTTCGGCGCTCGTAATTCTCTGGGGATTATCTTCCTCAAATTTCATTTTGTGTCCTTGTGTTATAGTTTTGTCAGGCGCCAGATATATTTTTCAATTCTAGCACAAAAGCGCTAGCTATGAAAATAAGGCCCTGGATATTGCAAAAAATTAGTCCATTATCTCATGTTATCGATTATAAATAAACGGCTGGAAGCTGAGAAGGAACTGAGGAAATTGGACCATCGCCAACTAAAATCCGTGATTGAAGGACTGATTTTCTCCAGTCCCGATCCATTGAGCCTTGATTCAATAAGAAAGGCGCTCTCTGAAGCCTCAAGAGATGGGATCAAGAAAACTCTCGAGGAATTGGAGCGTGAATATTTGGAGAGGGACAGAGGTTTTAATCTAATAAGAGTCCAAGGTGGATATCAATTTCGCTCTCTACCGGAGATTGCCCCGTGGATTCAGGCTCTCAGGGACCTAAAGCCTTGGAGGTTCAGTCGGGCCGGTCTAGAAACACTTGCCATCGTAGCTTACAACCAACCGGTGACCAGAAATAAGATTGAGCAAATACGAGGTGTTGAAAGCTCGAGTCCAGTTAAGAATCTTATGGAAAGGGAGTTAATTGCAGTGATCGGAAGAGAAGAGGCGCCGGGGAGGCCGTTGTTGTATGGCACTACGAAAATGTTCTTGCGCATGTTTGGTATCAATGAATTGAGGGACTTGCCTAAATTACCGGAAATGGAAGAATTAGACCTCTAGAGGCCGGCGCTTGTTAATGAACGCAACGCGAGTTAGGCTGCGCCATATTTCAGCGCAGCGCTCTCTATAGCTCTAATCTGATCGCGAATCTCCGCCGCCCTCTCAAACTCCAGATTTTTGGCGGCGGCAAACATCTCTTTATTGAGTTTCTTCATCAAAGCGGGAATCTTGTTGGGATTAATTTCCAGAGTGTTTTTATCAGAGGGAGTCTCAACTGTGACGTAGTCCCGCTCGGCCAGAGATGACAGGATGTCGCTGATATTTTTCTGGATGGATTCTGGGGTAATATTATGCTCTGTATTGAATTCCACTTGAATAATGCGTCTTCGGCTGGTTTCTTCAAGAGTTTTCCTCATTGATTCGGTAACACGATCAGCATAAAGAATAACAATTCCATCTACGTTTCTGGCTGCACGTCCGGCCGTCTGAATCAGGGATCTTTCAGATCTCAAAAAACCCTCTTTGTCGGCGTCAAGTATTGCCACAAGAGCGACTTCAGGGATGTCGAGACCTTCTCTCAAGAGATTTATTCCTACTAGCACGTCGAACTTTCCCAAACGAAGGTCCCGAATTATTTCCATTCTCTCGATGGTGTGAATTTCGGAGTGCAAATACTGGATTCGGATTCCTAAACCGGAGTAATAATCCGTGAGGTCTTCGGCCATTTTTTTTGTCAGAGTTGTAACCAGGACCCTGTGGTTTTTTTCCACTCTTTTACGAATTTCATGGAGCAGGTCATCGACCTGGTCTGATGCGGGACGAATTTCTATCACGGGGTCAGTCAAACCTGTTGGCCTAATGATTTGCTCCACGACATGAGATTGCGCCTTTGACAATTCGTAAGGGCCCGGCGTGGCGGAGACGTATATAACCTGATTCACGAGTAGTTCGAATTCATCGAATGTCAAAGGCCTGTTGTCCAAGGCGCTCGGTAACCTAAAACCATATTCTACAAGGTTCTGCTTTCTAGACCTGTCGCCTCTGAACATACCCCCCAACTGTGGTACACTTACGTGAGATTCATCAATTAGAAACAGGGAATCCTTGGGAAAATACTCTAGCAGGGTAGGGGGAGGCTGGCCTTCCGTTCGTCCCGTCAAATAGCGGGAATAATTTTCTATGCCATTGCAATAACCCATTTCCTTGAGCATTTCTACGTCGAATCGGGTGCGCTCTTCTATTCGCTGAGCTTCTATGAATTTCCCCACGGACCTGAAAAACTCGACACGCCCCTTCATTTCTTCAAGGATTTTGTCCGCCGATTCGACAAGTCTGGATTTTTCAGTAACATAATGACTCGCGGGATAGATGGCTACTCTGTCCAGATGACGTAAGACCTGTCCTCTCAGTGGATCAATTTCGGAGATGTTTTCGACCAAGTCTCCGAAAAACTCTATCCTGATTGCAATGTCCTCTTCATACGCTGGAAACACCTCCACAATGTCCCCTCGCACTCTGAACACGCCTCTGTGAAAATCCATGTCGTTACGAGAATATTGGATTTCTATCAATTTCTTGAGAATTTCGTCTCGATCTGTCTCTTCTGTTTGTATCAAATGTACTAGCATGTTCTGATATGCTTCTGGGGAACCCAAACCATAAATGCAGGACACTGAAGCCACAATTATCACATCTTTCCTTTCAAGAAGTGAACGAGTGGCGGAGTGTCTCATTTTATCTATGGTCTCATTAATGCTGGAATCTTTCTCAATATATGTGTCCGACGCAGGTATGTACGCCTCAGGCTGATAATAATCATAATAAGAGACAAAGTATTCTACGGCGTTCTGCGGAAAAAGCTCTTTGAATTCGTTGTACAACTGAGCGGCTAGTGTTTTATTGGGCGCCAGGACGAGCGCCGTTTTTCCTGTCTGAGCTATTACGTTTGCCATGGTGAAAGTCTTGCCCGATCCGGTAACGCCAAGGAGAACCTGGTGTTTAGCCCCGGAACTCACCCCTTCCACCAGAGCTTCAATAGCCTGTGGTTGATCACCCTGGGCCTTGAAGTCCGATACTAACTGAAAGACGCTCATTTTATGTGATCTCAGCAGGAAATTTAATCGCTATTCAAGACTTGGCTTGAGTATCCGAAATGATCTGTGAATTTCCGAAATTATAGGTTCAAGGTTCTTGAAACCTTCTTGCTTGTCTGAGATAATTAACTGCAGAAACCAGTTCTCAGACGAGTAATACTGGCACAACTGGACAAGTCTGATACCACGTTTGTCCGTAAAAGCATAACTCAGGTAAGCTTGAGCTCCTTCTATGTTAGAGGCCTTGCCTTCCTTCAAAATTTCAAGTTCCCGGGTCTCCATCTTGAGATTCTTTTTGAATGCCTCCAGAAAACCGGCCACATTAGGGGGCCCTCTCTTTATACGTTTTTCAATTGCTATGCTAATCCTGAACGTAGCGTCCGGGTGGTAGATAAGAGCCTCATTTGGATTCGAGTTTTGAACCTTCATTGTGGATGGGTATTTGAGAGAATATCGACCTAACGGATCCGAATAAACCATGAAGGCGTCGGGAGATACCGCTGGAGCGTCAGAAGACCAGAGCAGCGTCGTTAAGCAAATTAAACACCTAATAGATTTTATCGATTTGGTGTTCATTTTCTTGGGGGGTTCCTTCCATCTATGTATCGACGTTTAGACTTAAACGCTTATAAAGAGCCAGGAGGCTCAGCTATTTGGGTCCTCAACTTTTGAATTTCTAAGCGCCTGCTCCATCGAACCAACCGTTTTTATGATAACTTTCTCAAAAGCCTTGAAAACAGTTTTCTGGAACCATTCCCCTTCTTGAGACTCGTGGAATCTAGTCAACGCCTCCAGTTCAGAATTACTCAACGATTTTAATGTATTGGCGAAGCAATTCACCGTGAGTTCCCTCAATGAAGAGGAATCATTTTCAAATGACCTTTCTATGAACTCTAGTCGGGCGTTAAGGTTGCTCTCTGAACTGGAACTTTGGTTCCAGACCGTAGCCCCTATCAACCGGACGATCAATCTTCGGAACACGATGTTGTTTCTATCTGTCTGAAGACTATCGATTAACCGCTCCAGAAGCCTTAGCCTATTCTCATTGAGGCTGGCGGTAACTCTCCTACCTTCCCTAATGCCCTTGATTACGGTTGTCGACAGCGCTTCGCCTTGAAGGTGGCCGATCCTTCGGCCCAGGCTTGATTCATAAAACTGCAAAACCTGTTTGAGATTTTCCTGATCGATATTTTCAGTGAAAGTTTCCTGGAAAATTTCGAGAAGACTTTCGGCTGTGACCTCATCTTTGATTCGAGAGTAAAAACGTGTGCGTTCGCGATTGTCGGAGAACATGTCGGAAGGAATAGTCATGAGAAACGATGCCGGCATACTCTGAATTTGACCGCGGAGGCCTGAAATTGTTAAGACCTTTTCTAACGCCGCATCTCGGGTTCCCGCTCGCGACAACGTTGGCCAAAGTTGAAATACAAGTATCATCACGATGACCGCAGCAAATTTTGGAGGTACGCCTGATTTCATAAGGTTCCCGAATCCTCTAAAGGCCATGAAACTCTTGAGGAATATCCATGAGCTGTCCATCGGCGCCCACTGCTACAAGTGTCACACTGGCAGTCACAAGATAGTCCTTAGGAAAGCCTTTTTTGATAACAATCTGTTTTACGACAATCCTGAAAGATGTGGTTTTATCTATCCAGGTTCTAATTGTAAGAATATCTCCGAGTTTTGCCGGAGAATGGTAAGCAATTTCAATCTTGTGGACCATGAACAGACATCCACGTTTATGATAATCCACAATGCTAGTTCCCAAACGATTCGCGACGTATTCGGAACGGGCGCGTTCAAGGAATCTCAGATAATTTGCATGATACACTACACCCATACAGTCGGTGTCTTCATAATAGACCGTGCACTCGAAAAGACGTTCCCTCGTATTGTGGTCGGGAAACATAGTTTGATTGACCAAGTTGTCTCCTAATTATATGCCTCCAAGGCTCTTATGTGGATTGTAGAGTCTGCTGGGCCGCTGTCTCGAATAAAACCGAGCAAATCCTAACGCATGAGGTTAAGATGGTGATTTTCAGCGCCAATTCGTTGTTCATGGACGCTTATTCCAAGTTTGAGATGTATCACTGAAATTGGATTTGTGAATCGTCCTGGTCAGTTCAATCAATGGCCCGTCAAGTTTTTTGATCGAAGCGTTGAAAGACTTCAGGAACTTCCACCACGCCAATAGTGGACCAATATTTTCAGGAAGTTTGTGTAGCCTATTCCTCCAGTTTTTTATAATCGAACGGTCCGGGAGCGGTGGAGAGTCTATCCCGTCAGACACCACCCGTATCACGCCAAATGATGAACCAATTGAATCCGCCCCTACTCCGATAGCGTGACTTTCCATGTCTACTGCTGCGGCCCCGCATCTTAATTTCAGTTTTTCTCTCTCGGATCTCAAGAATACAGCTCGATCGGATGTAACTATAGGAGCGATCCGATAATTCAGACCTAACTTGGAACAAACTGACTCCGATGCATCTAGAAGGCGCCCCGAGCATTTGACTCTCACGCTTGGATCTTCAGAATAAATGGTTTCACTAGCCAGCACAATGTCTCCCGGCGTCAGATCGTGGACTAACGCCCCGCAAGTTCCCACACTCAGCATGTAATCGGGACACGAGTTGACGTTTTTACTGGCAGCCAAAGCTTTCTGGAAACCAATTCCACTTCGGATCACCAAAAACTCTCCACCCTCAAAAAATACTTCTCGATACGTGGCGTGCCCCACTTTCCAGCGCTTTCGGGTTTCTACACGTTTCAAAAAGCGGTGGGATTCTACTCCCATCGCAAACACAAAACACAATGTATATTTTTCTTTGCTCATTTGATCCGTCGAAGTATAAATTAAACAAATTTTAAAAGGTATAGACATCAAATGTCCAGTCTTAAGCTTGAACCAATCGACAAAGGGATTCTTTCCGCTCTTCAAGGAGATCTTTCTGGAAGCCCAGAGCCTTACGAGTTGATCGGGAGGGAACTCAATGTGTCGGAAGCGGAAGTTATTTTACGGATTAACCGAATGTTGGATTCAGGGATAATTCGCAGAATCGGCGCCATGATCAGACACATTGAGGCAGGGATTAACTTCAATGGAATGGTTGTTTGGAAGGTTTCGCCGGATCGGGTGGAGGAGATCGGAGAAACTTTCGCCAATGTTCCACAAGTCACTCATTGTTACGAACGCCCTCCTTTTGGGGCAATGGGCGGAAATCTTTTCACCATGATACATTCATCTTCGAAAGACGAGTGCATGGAAACAGTTGCCAGGATGGCGAAAGAAGTCGGCCTGGAAGAATACGAAATTCTGTTCAGCGAGAGAGAACTCAAGAAGGTTAGCATGATTTACTTTGATGATTGATTCATCTTTCCGATAACAGATGTCAAACGGAGAATTGTTAATGATAATCAACAAGATTTCAGAAGAACTTTACTCAAAGGCGGTTGGATACATTCCAGGAGGTGTAAATTCTCCAGTTAGAGCTTTCCGATCTGTGGGGTTGTGTCCTCATTTCATCAAGTCAGGCCAAGGCAGTCACATCGTAGATGAGGATGGCAACGACTTAATTGATTACGTTTGTTCTTGGGGCCCACTAATCTTGGGGCACGCTAATCCAGAGGTTCTGGACGCCATCTCGATCACGATGCGCGATGGAACATCGTTTGGGGCGCCTACAAGGCGTGAGATTGATATGGCGGAGTTGATAGCCGAGCTGGTTCCTTCTATAGAAATGGTTCGGCTGGTCAGTTCAGGCACAGAAGCTACCATGAGCGCCATTCGCCTGGCTCGAGGATACACGGGCCGGGAAAAAATAGTCAAATTTTCAGGTTGTTATCACGGCCACAGTGATGGTCTTTTGGCCAAGGCAGGGTCCGGGGCGGCCACCTTCTCCATCCCTGATTCCCTGGGTGCGCCCAAATCTTTGGTCGAGCAAACCATTGTTATCCCCTACAACGACTTGGAAGGCGTCAGGGAGTGTTTTCAGTCCTTGCCGGACCAGATTGCAGCTATAATTGTCGAACCGATTGCCGGAAACATGGGAGTTGTAAAGCCGGTGGCTGGTTTTCTGGTGGGACTTCGGGATATTTGCTCCAATAATGGCTCTTTGTTGATTTTTGATGAGGTCATCAGTGGTTTCAGGGTGGCTCTGGGAGGGGCTCAGGAGCTTTATGGAGTCATTCCGGACTTGACCTGTCTAGGAAAAATCATTGGTGGAGGATTGCCCGTGGGGGCTTTCGGCGGTCCACGCAAGATTATGGAATTCTTAGCGCCAGTTGGTGGGGTATATCAGGCCGGAACGCTTTCGGGAAATCCTTTGGCTGTTTCTGCGGGCCTTGCGACTTTGAGGATTTTGAAAAGAGACAATCCGTATCCCGCCCTGGAAGAGAAATCGTCGCGTCTTACCCGGGGATTGGTGGAGATCCTGTCGAGAAAGTCGTTAAAACATACGGTTAACCGTGTTGGGTCACTGTTTTCTGTATTTTTTGACACTGAATCTGTAACTAATTATGAAGAGGCGCTCAAAGCCGACAAATCAAGATTCAACACTTTCTTTTCTAAAATGTTAGACCAGAGAATCTATCTTGCACCCTCAGCGTTTGAAGCGTGGTTCGTCAGTATAGCCCATTCAAATCAGGACATAGATTATACTTTGAATTGCGCCGAGAGAAGTCTCTAGATGTTGAAAACACTGATATGGATTATTGCGATGAATGATTTGGCCAGCCGCAATGTCTCGTAATCAGACCGAAATAACACTAAAAAAAAATCGGTAACACTCTAATTTCATTGTATTTATGGCCTTGATTTTCGTTTTTCTTCATAGTATTCTAAAAAATGTATATAAAGGTTTGTTCTTTTCAATAAGCTTCTGTGCGCTGGTTTTTTATTTAGAGAGTCTCAAAGCTAACCGGTTCGGCCGTTCGAAGCTGACCCTCAGCAACGTAGACTCGTATAGCGCTACATACAGAGTCACACCAAAGAGTCCATGCAAGGAGGATAATAATGGACAGTCATGTCGATTTGAACGAAAGGTTGGCCCTTAAGGGTGTTTCCCGCCGAGACTTTATGAAGTTCTGCGGTTTGATGGCGACGGTCTTGGGCCTCCCCATGTCCTTTGCTCCGCGAATCGCCGAGGCCTTGGAGAAAAAGAGACCCACGGTTGTGTGGATGCATTTCGCTGAGTGTACAGGTTGTACGGAATCCTTCATCAGATCAACCTATCCCTGGGCTGCTGACATCATTCTCGATGTAATTGATCTTGCGTATCATGAAACCATTATGGCGGCCGCTGGTGACCAGGCTGAAGAAATTCTCGAGAAAACAGTCAAGGATCAAAAAGGCAAGTATATTTGCATCGCTGAAGGGGCTATTCCTACAAAGGACAATGGAGTGCACGGAAAAGTACACGGAAAGACTTTTCTTGAAATTGCGAACCATGTTTGCAAGAACGCCGCGGCGACTATATGTGTTGGAGCCTGCGCCTGTGATGGTGGTGTTCAGGCCGCCAAACCCAATCCCACGGGGGCTAAAAGTGTGGCAGAGGTCACAGGGTTAAAAACCGTTAACGTAGCGGGTTGTCCTCCGAACGCGGACAACATGGTAGCTACAATCGTTCATTATCTGTTACTTGGTAAACTCCCCGCGTTGGATGACAAAGGTCGGCCACTATTCGCCTACGGTTGTCTGATTCATGATAACTGCCCGAGAAGAGGCCATTTCGAGAACAAAGAATTCGTAAAGCAGTTTGGAGATGAAGGAGCGGCCAAAAATTGGTGCCTTTACGAAGTCGGTTGCGCTGGACCTGAAACGTACAATAACTGCCCAATAATACTCTGGAATCAGGGAACTAACTGGCCGATTGGCGCCGGTCACCCCTGCATTGGATGTAGCGAGCCGGGTTTCTGGGACAAGATGGCCCCGTTCTATGTTCAGAAGTAATTAGTTTGCAATTACCGCCAAACAGTCATTTACCAATTAGGTAACCTAACAAGAAGGAGCGAAAAATGGCACGAGTCGTCGTTGACCCAATTCCAAGAATAGAGGGTCACCTACGCATAGAAGTCGAAATAGAGAATGGTAAAGTCAAGGACGCCTGGAGCACCGGCACTCTTTTTCGGGGACTTGAAATCATTCTTCAGGGACGTGATCCACGTGACGCCCACCTACTCACACAGAGGTCCTGCGGTGTGTGCACACTGGTGCACTCTCTGGCTTCTGTAAGAGCGGTTGAGGACGCCCTAAAAATAAAGATCCCGCCCAATGCGAGGATAATACGTAATCTTACGCATGCCGCACAGAACATGCATGATCATACGGTTCATTTCTATCAGCTTTGCGCCCTTGACTGGGTCGATGTTGTGTCAGCGCTGTCGGCCGACGCCGGCAAGACCGCCGACCTATCGGCGTCAGTGAGTGGTCGTCCCCAGCCAAAAGCCTATTATGAGGGACTCAAATCAAAGCTCAAAGCTTTCGTTGATTCAGGCCAGTTAGGTCCGTTTGCAAACGCCTACTGGGGCCATCCAGCGTACAAACTGCCGGCTGAAGCCAATCTGATGGCGGTAGGGCATTACCTGGACAACCTTCGTCAGCAGGTTCACGCAGCTCAGATGACAGCCATCTGGGGAGCGAAGAACCCACATCTCCAGGGTCATCTGCCTGGTGGAGTTACTGTTGTTGGGCAGTTAAACGCTGACCGAATCTCCCAGTATCTTTTTATGTTGAAAGAACAGATTGCATTCATAGAACAGGTTTATATTCCTGATTTACTTGCAGTGGCCGGTTTCTACAAAGATTGGACAAAAATCGGTGGAAACAAGAACTTTTTGGCCTATGGTGACTTCCCCGAGAGCGATAAAGAGCCCGAGAGCTTCTACTTCCCGAGAGGGATCATCATGGATGGCCAACTGAAATCCTTACCGGTTGATCCTGCAAAGGTCACTGAAGACGTCACAAGGGCCTGGTATGAGAACGGAGCTCCTCTGAATCCCACAGTGGGAGTGACAAAGCCTCTGGAGGGCGACGCTCTCAAGGGAGCTGTTCCCGACACCACGTCCAAGGACGGAAAATACTCTTGGATGAAGGCGCCGAGATATGACGGCAAGGTGATGGAAGTTGGTCCGCTGGCACAGTGTCTGGTATCCTATGTAGGTGGTAACAAGGAAATTAAAGAGACCACAGACATGGTCATGAAGAAGCTTGGGGTTGGTCCTGAAGCTCTTATGTCGACACTTGGACGCATTGGAGCTAGGGGAATTAAGTGCCTCGTGAATGCCAAGATCGCTGAAAAGTGGACCATGGAACTTATCGAGAACGTTAAGAAAGGCGATACTCGCACTTTCACAGACTACAAACTGGACGAAACGGTTAACGGCCAGGGCGCGGGACTGAACGACGTCGCAAGAGGGTCCCTTGGGCATTGGATCAACATTGAAAAAGGCAAGATCAAGAATTATCAGCAAGTTGTTCCATCTACATGGAATCTCGGCCCGGCTGATTCCAAGGGACAGAAGAGCGCGGTTGAGAACGCCCTGATAGGGACTCCGGTCGCTGATCCCAAGAAACCACTAGAAATCTTGCGCACGGTCCATTCATTTGACCCATGTATTGCATGCGCTGTTCACGTCATAGATCCTAAGACAAACGAGATTTACAAGTTTAGAGTGTCATAGTGTAACAAATTGACTCCAAACAAAAAAACGGCCGTCAAGGCCGTTTTTTTGTTGCATGGTGGAAATCGAAAAACTCCTTCTTTAGAAACCCAACCACTAATTTCTCAGGGGATGGTTGTGTTCTGGAGCCAGTTGACTTATATAACCGCTAAACTCAGGACGTAACATTTTCAATGAACCGAATATTCGAGGACCGGAAATGTCTTTAAACGAAAAACTATCAAGACGTAAAGCCGCAAACCGTAAACTGGTCCCACCGGACAAGCTCGCCATTATGGACCAGGCTCAAAATCAACTATCCAAATCCGGGATCACTGATTCATGTCTCAGTGAAGGAGATATAGCCCCTAAATTTCAATTGTCCAACGCTGTTGGCCGATTAGTCTCACTCGATGTCTTGTTACGACAGGGACCTGTGGTTTTATCTTTTTATCGAGGGGGTTGGTGACCATATTGCAATATTGAGCTGCGGTCATTGCAGCGCAGGCTTAACGAAGTTCACTCTATGGGAGCGTCACTGGTGGCTATATCCGCTCAAACGCCGGATGATTCCATGTCTACAGTGGAAAAGAATGATCTCAGTTTTGAAGTGCTCAGCGATGTAGGGAACAAAGTTGCGAGAGAGTTTGGAATAGTATTCCCAATACCCGAGGACTTAGCGCATGTTTACTCAAGTTTTGGGATTGAATTTACCAAGGCTGATGGGGATAAGCGGTTCGAATTGCCTTTAACCGCTACCTATGTAATAGCTCAAGACGGGAGAATTACAAAAGCGGCTGTGGATATAGATTACACAAAACGGTTGGACCCGGAAGAGATCATCGAGGCGCTGAAATCAATATACCCCGAAAATCGCTTATGACTCCGAATCCCCCCAATTTCTGGCCCCGTTATTTGCTACGGCTATTTCTCCGAAATCGAATCCACTGCCCCGCCTGAGTCTTGCGATGTCATCAACCGATTTTACTGGAGCTCCGTAAAAATAATGTTTGAACTAACCCCGAAAAACAAGTTATTCCTTGAATACCTGAGAGAGTTGTTCCGTCAAGCGGGGAAAGAAGCCTACTTTGCCATTGCGGTTTTGATCGTTATGGGGCTCACACAGGGGGTCGGACTGCTGATGCTGATCCCATTCCTGCAATTGATCGGTATCGGCGATTCCGCTCCCGAAGGTATTGTCGCGATAATCGGAAAGATATGGCGTTTCACCGGTCTTCCACTCAGCTTGCCCGCAGTGCTGGTCGTGTATGTCGGAATAGTCTCGTTGTACGCCGTGATACAACGGTGGTCCACTATACTCAACTCAAAGCTGTCTCACGCATTCACGCGTAAGCTCCGTGATGATCTGTTTAGAGCTATGGCTCGGGTTCAATGGCTCCGTTTCATTCAAATCAGAGGATCAGACATCAATCATGTTATGACATCAAATCTTGCGACTATAGATAGCGGAACTTACGGCCTTTTTGCGCTGATCAGCACGATATTCGTTGTGTTTGTGCATATTGGCATAGCCATGATGCTGTCTTTTCCTCTGACGTGTGTGGCGATTGTCAGTTCTGGATTACTCCTTTTGATCCTCAGGCCGCTCAATCGAAGGTCTTATGAGCTTGGTGAGGAATGGCGTCAGACTATGGCCGCCTTATTTGGCGTTTTGATGGACCATCTGTCTGGAATGAAGGTTGCCAAGAGTTTTGGAGCCGAAGATAGGCATATTCGGAGCTTCTGCTCATTGAGCGGAAACCTTGAGCGACAGGCCAATCGATTCGCCGGGATTCTCTCTTCTACCGGGATGTATTACGAAATTGGTGGAGTCGTTGTCGTGAGCGTATTTTTTCTCGTGGGAGTTCAAATACTTCAAATTCCTGTGTCCAGGCTGCTGATCATGCTTTTTCTTTTTGCCGGCCTTGTGCCCATGTTCTCGTGGACGCAGCGGACATGGCAGGGGACGCTTAATATGTTGCCCGCTTACAAAGCGGTGCTGGAAATGCTAGAGAAATTTCGAGAAGCTGAGGAACCCGCAATATCCGTTCAGGTGAACCCGATCGAACTGGAATCCGGCGTAGAGTTTCGAAACGTTTCTTTTAAATATGACAAGGAAGACGGAAACTTTATTCTTGACCAGATTGAACTGTTTATTCGCGCCCGCCAGACGACGGTAATTCTTGGGCCTTCCGGTGGCGGCAAGAGCACGTTCGCTGATCTGCTGATCGGCTTGTTGACTCCCGATATTGGACAAGTGCTTATTGACGGGCGGCCACTGGAAGGAAGTGTGCTGCATTCCTGGCGTAAATCGGTAGGTTACGTTCCTCAGGAGAGTTTATTGTTCCATGAGACGTTGAAGGACAATATGCGGTGGGCTTGGCCTGAGAGTTCAGAGGAAGACATCTGGAACGCTCTGCAAATGGCCTCGGCCGAGGACTTCGTAAAAGCATTGCCCGAGGGGCTTATGACAATCGTTGGGGATCGTGGGGTGAGACTCTCGGGAGGGCAACGGCAGAGAATCTCTCTAGCAAGAGCGCTATTGCGTAAGCCTACCTTGCTGTTGTTGGACGAAGCGACGAGCAACCTGGACGCAAAAAATGAGCAACGGATCATTCAAGCCATGCAAGATCTGCGGGGAAAAATGACCGTGGTATTCATCTCACACAGGAAGTCGGTAGTAGAATGCTCGGATAGAGTTGTGGTAATTGAAGGAGGCCGGGCGCAGGAGCAACCGGAAGACGACTAAAGCATTGTTTTGTTCGTAAGAGCCAACAAATCAAATGGAGATGATCTACATTTCTTTTTCAGACGTTCGAATATCTAGTGTAACAAATCATTATTTTTGAAGAAGTACTATTCCGCTGGCCAGCCTGTGAAACGGATGTTTCGGCTGCTGACCTCGAAAAACTATACTCTGGCAAAAGGTTATAATGAAAACCAGTTTGAACAAATCCACTCAGCATGGAGAAGATCAATTGATATGTCACTGTTTTGGATACACCAAATATGACATTGAAGAAGATTTAAGAAATAATGGAAGAATTAAAAAAACTGGTCCCCGGAAAGGTGGAGTTGATTGTGGAGCAGAGTCAGGCAAAACTACCGGCCTCACAACGACAAGAAACTGATGACTTAGAAATCCTGGCGTTGCTGAGCAGACGTCCATGCACTGTTCACGGGATTTCGAGGGGACTGGGAATGAATCCTGGTGAAGTCGCCAAACGGCTTCATTATCTTAGTCAACAGGGGGAGGTCATCGTCGTGCGAAGCAACGACACGGTATTCTATGAAAAAGCAGGACCGCTATCACAGATAAGGTAGCGATTATGTAATCTGAGCGAGAGCCGACGATGCGCGTCATTCACCCAGCCCCATTCTCTTTCCTGGATATATAAAGCCTCTAAACCATTACGTTTGAACAGGTAACTTACAAATAACCACATGACGGCGGCCATTAATTCTGAATGAAGCTATGCTGGCGGACATTTTTCAAGCATTCATTATAAATGTTTCCCTTTTCAGAAAATAGAGACTATAAAACGTTCAGCGAATCTTAATGTTGCTTTAGCTATATTAAACTTAATTATTAAGTTTATATTTTAACATTATGAAACTAAAGCTATATATTGTTGTCTATATTCATAAGAATGACTTAATTAATACATCATTTGGAGACCATAATGGAAACACCTTTCAAAGAATTTGCTCAGGTTTATGAAGAATTCAAGGAAAAACTCCCTCAACATCCAATGATTGATGAAGTTCGCAGTCGAATTGTTTGTGGAAAACTGCCATCCGATCAATGGCTTCGGACGCAGACCTTAAAAATGAGAAACCTCATGGCCCCTTTTTGGCTCAAGAAGAAAGACTCCAATGATGAGGAAGCCGCTTAGACCTTTGTGCGGAGCCATGTCATCAAGAGATCAATTTGAAGTCAGAGTCTGTTAACTTGAAACTTCCCATCTACGGGGCGTCCAAACGACGACAGTGGATAATTGGCCTGACTGTCGTTTCTCTTTTTTCCGTTTTTGTGGGCTATTACATCTCGATACATAGGGAAGAATTTTCCGCTCTGTGGAAGTCCTCTTTCAGGGCAACGGCCCTGGCAGGGCTCTGTTTGTGGACAGGGTTCCTCTTGAATTCTTACCAGATAAATCTTTTCCTGAGAAAGTTTGACACACGTTTGCGCTTGTTCGAACTCATCTTCGTGACCCATGGAATGATGCTGGGGAATCTGGTCATTCCAATGAGAGGCGGCTCGGGCGCTCTCGCGTTATACTTGAAGAGATCCAAACATTTAGATTATCACAAGTTTGCCGTAATTTACGGGGGCACAGCAATACTGGTGGCCATGGTTAGCTCAACAATGGGGCTGTTTGCGCTCGCTTACATTGCGTGCGCTTTCCAGATTTACGAGGGCGCTTTGGCGGCTGCGCTGTTTTCGATACTGGCGGGTTCCGCCTATCTGGCCTTTTTCCTACCAGTTTTCAAAAAGAAAAATCCCGGCAGGATCATGGGCCTTCTATGTCGTTTGAACGAATCGTGGATCGCTCTTTCCCATGATTCGTTTCTTATTGCTAGAGTGGCGGTGTCCCTGGCGTTGATAAATCTGAGCCAGACACTGGCACTCTACTTCATCTACGAATCTATTGGAAAGCCATTGGGTTTGACTTCAACTCTTGTAGTCTCAAGTCTGGGGGCCGTGGCCAATCTTGTGCCTATTACTCCGGGATCAATAGGATTTTTTGACGCTGTGATAGTGGAGACGCCGCGTCTTCTCGGATTGGACACAGCGTCAGCTGTCATGGCGGCAGTGCTGTTCAGGATACTGTCATTCATGATTTGTCTGGTGTTTGGTCTTCCTGGATTTTACTATTTTCTCAGGAGTCCACGTATTCCTAATGCAAGCTGAAACAAAAGACACACAGGATGCTTCGTCAATACTCGCAATCCCCGAACATGGCAGTCGGTTTGCAAATACAATCAAACAATCAGCAAAGGTTTAGGGGGTTCTTTGGCGATCCTTTCCCCGAGCGACGCCCCACACCGCACACACGTATACTCATATTTGTCACCTTCTGGAAGCACCAGCAATAGTCTTTCCCTCACGGGCATGGCAGTCTTGCAGTTTGGGCAGTACAATTCAGTCGCGTTTAGGCTGTCAAATTGTTTTCTCTTATGCGCTCCCGGGGCTTGACGTTGGATCGGTGATCGTACGAACTTCTTCATATAGACTCCTTATCGGCTTTAACCTGACGAAAGTCTCCAGGTTGTTCAACCTACTTTCTAAAAATTAATACTGTAAGCGATGATATTCAAGTCAAAATTCAAAGAATGTCACTAACTCAGATATTGACTTAGATCGCATTTGAGGTAATTTAAAAAATACTGATTACGAGCCGAAACGCACCGTGGACATGAAACATGCCAATTTTAGTAAAACACACTTCAGGAGCTCGATAATGCGTAGGCCAATAAAGAACGCCTTTAATCCATCTCTCAAGTTTGTCGCCACATTATCTCTTATGGTCGCTTTGCTCATGGTTTTCACCGATAGGTGTCATGCAGGGCTCTCAGATCAAATACTCTCCATAGGGATCTCGAGTCAAGCTACAGGAAGTCAATGGGCTACGCCTTTGAGTCAGGAAATCACCGCAGGCAAAATTGACGCAATAGGGGAACTGTCTCCGGGATCGATTTCCTTGAAACCACTTCGTGAAGACAGATTTAGAATCGCTTCCATAGGTCCGAATTCGATTGTTAGCGATTCGTCCGGTTTGCTTGACGCTAAAGGTAGTCTGGATAAAGTAGGCAAAAGAGTGGGAGAACCATTAGATTTATATATGCGTTTTCAAATAGAGGTGGAAAGGTCAAGTTTCAGCGTAAAGCTCTTCGGGTTGGGCGATGAAGGAAGAAAAGACTTGCTGTTCTCGTGCAAGGCAGGCCTGGGATCCTCTGAATATCCTACCCCAAAAGGATCATTTTACATATTGCGAATTTTTGATGATCATCCTCTCTGGATTCCCCCTCAGGATCGTGATTGGGCCTACGGGCAGTCGCCAAGCCGATCAGTTTATGGTGGACATATGATGCCATTTTTCTCAAAGGTTCAGGCATCCAAGCCGCCGGTGAACGACGACATCGATACTGAGACAGATGCAGTGGCTCCGCCAATGAAAATGGTGGACATGGGAGCGTACCGGATACACGGAACAGATTCCCCCTGGAGTGTGGGATCAGCTCAATCCCATGGATGCGTTCGATTAGTTAATTCCTCCGTAGCTCAGTTGGCGGACACACTTAAGATGTATGTGGGCACAACCGTTAGGGGAGAAAGCCCTAATGGGATTTTCATCAACCTTGCCAGACCAGTGAAGATAACCCTATATTGAGGATGGAGGTGAAGCCGGCTATTTGCGTCCCATCCGACGGCGCAGTTCATCGTAAGTAATTCTGACCAAAATCGGTCGCCCGTGAGGGCAAACCTCAGATGGACCAACGGTCCTGTCGAGACTGCGCAAGAGTCCTCTGATTTCCTCCATCTCCAGGCCGGGAGCTTCTTTTACCGCTGCCTTGCACGCAAGACTTCTCAAGAGATTTTTCCTTAGAGCGTCGGGGTCCGCTTTAAGCGCAGTGTCTAGAGCAGCGTCCACGAATCCTCTCATAGTGTCGCTAAGATCCACTCCCAAAAGCCACGAAGGAATTGAACGTACCACAAACGTATTGGAACCAAACTCCTCTATTACAAAGCCTGAGTTTTCAAGTAGTTCCAAATTTTCCCTGAATGCTTCCGCTTCCAGTGCCGTAAATTCTATGACTTCCGGAATAAGAAGATCTTGTGATTCGGGAAAATGCTTCGTCTTGTGCGAATTGCAAAGCTCGTTAAATATAAGTCTTTCGTGAGCCGCGTGTTGGTCCATTACTATCATGGCGTTGTCATCATTGAGTAATATAAAAGAGTTCGGCAATTTACCGAGAATGCTGAGATCTGAGTATTTGGAGCGACTCACCATCAAATCACCCGCGGATTTAGGTTGAACTAACTCCTTGGGAAACTCAAACCATCCGCCCTGGCCCGGAATTTCGTTAAATCCCTTCCGGTTTTCACTTTGATACGGGTCACGGAAAGCTTCAGCATTCGTTGAAGATGGATCGCTCCAACCCCTAAATAGCTTACTCTCCACGGGTTTCCCCTGAATGGCTTCGTTTACTCCATTAAAAATAAGGTTGGAGATGTTCCCCGGTTTGAGAAACCTGACCTCAGCTTTCTGCGGATGGACATTTACGTCAACCTCATCCGGGGGAGTTTGGATAAATACTAACGCCAGTGGAAAGCGTCCCCGTTCGATGATGTTGGAAAATGACCTCATGATTGCGGCGTTGACGAGTCTGTCTCGAACGGGCCGTGAGTTGACAAAAGTGAAGATGTGCCGAATAGAGGACCTTGAGTAAGGGGGCTTTGCAAAATAACCACACAAAGACGCTCCTTCAAACTCGTAATTAAGTTCTACAAGATTCTCAACAATATCTCCAGAGAACAAGCCGTAGAGTCTTTCTTTGAGTGATTTGGCGGCCGGAGCCTGAATTCTGGTTTTTTCGTCATCCAGAAATGTGAATCCTATTGAAGGATTTGCCAAGGCCATCTTTAGAACAAGATCATGAATGTGACCGGATTCGAAAGATGAGCTCTTGAGATATTTTCGACGAACGGGGGTGTTGTAAAAAAGGTTTCGAACCTCAATTACCGTCCCTCTGTTCATTGCAAAAGGTTCGGTACTGGTAAGTGCGCCACCTTCCGAGTGTATGGCTATCCCCACTTCTTCATATTCATCCCTTGTCATTAATCGCATTCTACAAACGGAGGCGATGCTCGCCAGGGCTTCTCCGCGAAATCCCATCGTCGGTATGCCTATCAGATCTTTTTCGGATATCAACTTAGAGGTCGCGTGGCGCTCTAGGGAAAGGAAAGCGTCGTCCCGTCCCATCCCTACCCCGTTATCTTTGACTCTAATGAGTTTTTTGCCGCCATCCTGAATAGCCAATTCTATAGATGTAGACTGTCCGTCTATAGCATTCTCGACAAGTTCTTTCACCGCTGACGCCGGCCGTTCAACTACCTCTCCGGCCGAGATCCGGTTGATGACATTTTCATTGAGTATCTGAATTCTGTTGGACATGTGAATCTGAGTAAAGCCTGCCTTTTGAAGCCTTGAGACAAAAACTCCTATGGGAAAAGCCTTTCCTGGTCTGTTTTCTTGGTCAGGTTGAAATGCTCATAAGCTCTTCTCGTGGCCATTCTACCCCTCGGGGTTCGGTCTATAAAACCTTCTTTCACAAGGTACGGTTCGTAAACGTCTTCTAGTGTTTCGCTCTCTTCTCCTATGGCGGCGGCTAATGTTTCGATTCCTACTGGGCCTCCATCGAATTTGAAAATTATGGTCTCCAGAAATTTTCGATCCATGTTGTCAAGGCCGAACAAATCCACCTCCAGCATATCTAACGCCCGCCGCGCTGTGTCAACATCAATCACTCCAGTTCCACGAACTTGCGCAAAATCCCTGACTCTCTTCGCCAGTCTGTTTGCAACCCTAGGGGTTGCCCTGGATCTGGTCGCTATTTCCGAAGCCCCTTCCTCGGTAATTTCAGTCTTAAGAATCTTTGCCGAACGCTTGACGATTTGTTTGAGCTCGTCCTGAGAGTAAAAATCCAGGTGAAATATAATGCCGAACCTGTCGCGCAAGGGGTTGGACAGTAGCCCTGTTCTAGTCGTGGCTCCCACAAGAGTGAAGGGTGAAAGCTCGAGATTTATTGTCCTTGCGCTGGGCCCCTGACCTATTATGATATCTAGCTTAAAATCCTCCATGGCCGGATACAAAATCTCTTCTACTGAGGCTGACAGTCGATGTATTTCATCGATGAACAGAACATCACCCTTTTCCAGATTTGTAAGTATTGCGGCCAGATCTCCCGCTTTTTCAATTATAGGGCCTGAAGTTGTCCTGATTTGTGATCCCATTTCATGGGCGATTATGTTGGCAAGAGTAGTTTTTCCTAGACCAGGGGGACCGTGGAACAGTATGTGATCCAGGGATTCATCCCTCTGAGACGCTGCCTGCATAAAAACTGAAAGATTCTCCTTAAGTCTTTCCTGTCCAATGTAATCCTTAAGATGCCTCGGTCTGAGATCAATTTCGGTTTCTTCAGTTCCGGAAATTGGGTGTCCGGATATCAGTCTGTCACTTTTCATGATTGTTCTTCCGCAAACTCTACCTTTTCACATTTAGGTAGGCCTGGATGGTGTTCTGATTCTAGTACTTGAAATCAATGACTAGTGGAATTCTATCACAAGATTTCCCATTTCCTGTCATAATCACGCGCTTCATTGAAACTTTTGGCCGTACATGATAGTCAGTGAATCGAACCTAACAGTTATGGATTATCCGTAATAAACGTATTAAGAGCTTTAGAAGTTGGCCAATGAGGGAAACGATTTCAAATATATTGAGATAACAGCGAAAAGAGTTACATAAAAACCGTGATCGGAGGTTGGGACGAATGTCAGGGCACAATAAATGGAGTACCATCAAGCACAAGAAAGGCGCTGCAGACGCCAAGAGAGGGAAGGTTTTTTCCAAACTCATCAAAGAACTAACCATCGCCGCACGGATGGGTGGTGGAGATCCTGACGGTAACCCTCGTTTGAGAACAGCATTAAATACGGCGCGCAACGCCAACATGCCAAAGGAAAATATCGAGAGGGCGATAAAAAGAGGAACCGGGGAAATTGAAGGCGTGAATTACGAAGAGATTATTTACGAAGGATATGGTCCGGGCGGAGTAGCCGTGATGGTTGAAGCGCTTACGGACAACAAGAATAGAACAGTCGCGGAGATCCGGCACATTTTTGACAAATACAATGGTAACCTTGGCGAAACTGGTTGTGTCAACTGGATGTTCCAGAAAAAAGGCATGGTTGCAATCTCCGCGGAAGGTCTCACCGAGGATGAGGTCATGGAACTGGCTTTGGAAAATGGAGCCCAGGATGTGGCTGTTGAGGAAGACACTTTTGAGATTGCCGTTGACCCATCGGATTTTGAACCTGTTCGAAAGGCCGTAGAAGATAAAGGATGGAAAATTGAACTTGCCGAGATAACGATGGTACCTCAGAACACACTCAAGCTTGATGGAAAGAAGGCAGAGCAAATGCTCAAAATGATGGACGCTCTGGATGACCACGATGATCTGGAAAGAGTATATGCGAACTTTGATATCTCGGAAGAGGAAATGATGAATGTGTCGGCTCGAAGCTAGACATTGGAATCGGCGGGCCATGTCCCGTCTTATGACTTTGTTGACGGTGCGCTACACTCCATGTAGCTGTGGAGAGTCCCAGTCGGAGGAGATACTTTGCTGATACTGGGAGTTGATCCAGGCACTGCTAAGACGGGTTATGGAATAGTAAGTAATGACGGTTCCCGTCCGGTCTTCATTGCGGGAGGGGTTTTGCGAACGCTTGCAAAGCAGGAACACTCGGCAAAATTACTGACTATTTACAACGCCTTGGACGAGATAATAAAACAACACCGGCCAACTGAAATGGTAGTCGAATCTCTGTTTCATTCTGTCAATAGTCAAAGCCTCATAAAGCTTGGGCAGGTAAGAGGGGTGATATTGCTCTTAGGCGCGTCTCACGGCATGAACATATTTGAATACAGCCCGCTGGAGATCAAGCAGGGGATCACGGGTTATGGTCATGCGGATAAGGCCCAGGTTATGTACATGATTCAAAAAATTCTAAGCATTTCCTCCATTAAATCATCTGATCAATCTGACGCTTTGGCAATGGCAACTTATCATGCGCACTCTCATATTCCGCAAAGGGCCACCAAATGATAGCCTGTTTGAGAGGGCTCCTTATTCACAGAGACGTTAATAGAGTCATTGTCGATGTTAACGGCGTGGGTTACAACGTCTTTGTATCTCTGAACACCTTGGAGCTGTTACCAGAAAGTGAAGAGGCCCTACTGCATATTCACACTGCCTTCAGGGAAAATTCTTTGGAACTTTACGGTTTTGCCACGGAAGAAGAGAAAAGTCTTTTCGAGATGCTAATATCAGTGTCAGGAATTGGCCCCAAAACGTCTCTGACAATATTATCAGGAATTTCCCCACCTCAATTCAGGCAAGCCATTTTCGAGAAAGACCTGGCTAAACTAAGTTCTATTCCTGGAATAGGTAAGAAATCGGCGGAGAGAATCGTCGTTGAACTCAAGGAGAAGGTTATAAAACTTTCGCCAAAAGATCAGATGAAGACTGCTGGTCGGCCAAGCAGGAGTCTTGAAGAAGATCTGACCTCTTCACTCATCAACTTGGGATACAAGCAAAAGATTGCGGCGGAAACTGCCCACAAAGTACTGGAAAACGCTGAACCGAACATGTCGCTGGAACAAGCCGTAAAACTGGCGTTCAAGGACCTTGTTAAATAAATTTTGGATTGCATAACGTCAGGTTTCCCATTTACTATTATCGATAAGCACCTAGGAGAAAAAGCCATGAAATTTGTTGTCATAGGGGGTGACGCCGCGGGAATGAGCGCTGCTTCCAAGGCCAAGAGAAACATGCCTGATCTGGAAGTTGTAACCTTGGAAGCTACACAGGATGTGTCATATTCCGCCTGTGGAATGCCTTACAATATTGCGGAACCTGAGCGTGTCATGGATGACCTGATTGTTCGTAGGGCAGAAGTCTTCAGAAGCAAGCAGGGCATTGACCTTAGGCTTGGACACAAGGCCGTCTCAATAGACAGGAAGAATAAGAAGGTAGTCTGTGAAGTTCATGGAAATGGCGAAAGTGAGATCAGTTACGACAAGCTGCTTATTGCTAACGGGGCGAGGGCGATTCGTCCTGATATTCCCGGAATAGATCTTCCGGGAGTAATGGTCCTGAAGTCCCTTCAGGACGGGAGAGCCATAAAGCAATTTCTCGGAAACAAAACTGTAAAGAAAGTCCTGATTATTGGAATGGGGTATATCGGACTTGAGATGGCCGAGGCCTTTCATGCACTAGGCGCAGAGGTCACGATGATAAAACCAGGCCCGAGGCTTCTTGCTTTCATGCCTGAAGAGATGGCGGAATTGGTCAAACAGGAACTTTCCGACAAAGGAGTAAGATGTTTCCCCGGGGTCGCTGTAAATTCTCTGCATGATGATGGCCCAGGATTAAAAGTCTGCGCATCATCCGGAGATATTCAGGCGGATCTTGTCTTGGTAAGCATTGGAGTTACTCCAAACTCCGAATTAGCGGCTGGAGCCTCGTTGGATCTTGGACCAAAAAAATCTATAGCTGTTGACCGAAAACTCAAAACGTCGGACCCAGACATTTTTGCGGCCGGAGACTGCGCCGATGCGTTCCACATATTGACGGGCAAACGAGTGTGGATTCCTTTGGCCCTTCGAGCAAACCGCGCGGGATGGGCGGTAGCGGACAATGTTACTGGCGGACAAGTTGAGCTCCCCGGTATAATGGGAACAGCGGTATTTAAAGTTTTGGACTTGGAAGTTGCTCGCACTGGTCTAAGTTTTGAAGAAGCGTCCCGTGAAGGTTACGACCCAGTTCAGGAAGTGATTAAGAGTCGCTCCAGGGCCCACGCCCATCCGGGGAATCAAAGTATTTATGTTCATCTTGTGGCTGACAGAATCAGCGGTAAACTTCTTGGCGGAACCATGGTCGGCAAAGAAGGCGTAGCTCATAGGATAGACTCAGTGGCGGTAGCATTGCACGCTGGTATGAGCGTGGAGGAGTTTTTCCAGTGTGATATGGCGTACGCTCCACCATTTTCACCGGTTTGGGACCCCCTATTAACAGCGGCCAACCAGCTTCTCAAGAAACTGTAACGCGCTCAATATCACGCGACAAGGCAACGTAATACAAAATGTTATGACGGGATGATATGTATAAGCTACATGGCACCATTCCAATATATGTGTAATTATGGTAATTATTTTGATAAGTTAGAATAAAAATCTATTGACTCTGATTCCTGCCGAATCTATTTTATGTATAGATGTAAAAAACGGTAGGAGGAAGCCATGAAGATCAGAAAAGTTGAAAAAGTCTCCAAAGGTCTTTGCAAGTGCAAAAGTTCCTGCTGATTTTCTGTAAAAGAGGATTATTTATGATCCTCTGATGCTATTATGAATGTTATGGAAAACTCAGAGGACTGGCTTTGCCGGCAAACATGTCATTATTATAAACCCCATCGAAAAGAACCTGAGCGTTGCCGGGGATACAATATTGTTCGTATTCTCGAGAATTCCAGGCCCCAGCTTTCAATTGATTCAGACGCTGGGGCCTTTGACTCAGGTTTCCGCAAACAATTTTTTAGAAAATACATTTGTAAAAGTTGTCCATTTTATATTCAGGATTGCGACTTCACTTCTGAAAAACCTCCAGAGAATTGTGTCCCTTGCGGGGGGCTCGTTTTTCTCTCCAACGCCATGAAACACGGCGGTATTTCTGAGCAGGACATAAGAATCGCTGATCTGAAAGATTTGGGGGATGCGGCATTCGTTTCTTTTGCCTCCGATGCATGGATCAAAATGTTGGAAGAGGATTATTTGTATAAGATCTCAACAGATGAGCTTTACGAAATCAACAGCGACGCTTTAAGGTTTCTAACTGACTGCGATGGAACTAAGACTGTGACGGAGCTTCACCCTGATCATCAGTTTCTTGAATTTTGTATATGTGAGGGTTTGCTGGAAGTTGCCAGGGACCCGTTTAAAAGAATTGTAGAAGTTCAAAAATCACCGGAGCCATCTTTAAGATATATTGAATGGCTGGTTACATATAGATGCAACCTGTCCTGCGCTCACTGTTATCTTGGAGACACGGGCGCCGAAGATTACCCCTCAGATTTAATATCCCCTTTACTTTCTGAATTTTCCAAAATGCAGGGCCTGCGGATTATGGTCAGTGGGGGTGAGCCAACTCTTTATCGATACTTCAATGAATTGAATCAGGCGTTGCCCCGATATCCGGTTCGTGCGGTTCTGTTGACGAACGGCTCGACTCTTGACCGGCAGAAAGCAAACAATTTAAATTTCCACGAAGTTCAGATTAGCCTGGATGGTATGGAATTCGGCCATGAAGTTATTCGGGGAAAGGGCTCATTTCGGAAAGCGGTTAAAGCGATGGAATTTGTTAGGGAGGCCGGTATGGATCTATCCGTGGCAACAATGGTTCACAAGCGCAACCTTGACGAATGGGGCGCAATGAAAGAGCTGATTGAGTCCGTTGGAGCCCGAGAGTGGAATGTTGACTACCCGTGCGTAAGGGGACGCTGGGAGGAGAATCCGGAGTTACAGGTGGGGATCGAGGAAGCTGCTGAAAGGATGAAATACTCTTACGGGGGATCTTATCATGGAAGTTCTTCCGGCTGGACCTGCGGTCGCCATCTTGCGGCTGTGCTGCCATGCGGAGATGTTTGCAAATGCGGCCTGTTTCCGGAAATCAGTTTGGGCTCTGTGCGAGAGGGGCTATGTAAAGCCTGGCTTGGGATGCCGCACATTAGGATATCAGAAACGGATTGCCGTTCGTGTGAGTCTCGTGATTTGTGCGGTGGAGGCTGTAGATTCCGCGCCGGTTCAAACGGCGCATGCGACGAAGTCATGTGCATGTTGCATAAAGGAAAAACTTCTTGAGCGCAATCGCTCAAATATGGGCGAAAATGCCCCCAGTTCTAATAAACTGACAAGTATCCTTCATCATTAGACATTATTCTTAAATATTAAAAACGCCATTTTGTCCGATCAATATTGCACGCCTAGTGTTTCAGATTCAGCCAACTCCTAATCACGATAACTACTTAAAAAGAGACTCGGTTCTTAGTATCTCTTTTAACAATAGCTCATTGGCCCGGAAATTGCTTTGACTAGCTCAAACGAGTCCCGTACACGCGGGACTTCAACTCCTTGCGTGGATTGGTCATCTCAATTTAGAGGGATGACCAAACCCAAAAAAAGATTCCTGCAGGAATGTTAGCAAGACGCTGAAAACGGCTCGGGCAAGTTGACGGTAGATCGCTGCCGGCAAATCGTAGAGACTGCCGAGCAAAGCTAATTTTTGAAACCATGAATAGTATCCGATGGTACCTCTTGAGGTAACCACGTAAGAAGGCTTGACATGAAAATATTAACGACCTGTCTAGGAATTCTACTAATATTATCCCTAACTGTTGGGAATGTCCCCGCTTCGTATAGGGAATGGGAATCCTATTATTCTAAAGCGGAAACTCTGATGGTGGATGGCCGGGTTTGCGAGGCTTTGAGCTTGGCCAGGCAAAGTCTGAACGAGTCCTTGAACAGACATGGCGCCGAAACTGTAAATTCAGTCAAGTCGCTGGAGCTACTATCTCAGTTGGCTCAAGCCATGGGGAAAATCCCGCAAGCGGTACGCTTTCAATCACTGGCCTACGATCTTAACAAGCGCCTTAAGGGGCCGGAAAATCCGAAAACGATTAGTTTGCTGACCCGCCTGGCTGAACTGATCATAATCTCCGGGAATTCGAAGGCTGGGGAGGCTTGTTACAGGGAAGCTCTGGCTATGTGCCAAAACGGGTCCCGCTCAGATTGTATTACCGCAGCAGCGCCAATGGTAGGTCTGGCGCAGTTTCTTGCGTCAGAAGGTAAATTCTCTGAGGCCGAAAATCTTTACCTGTGTGCGATCTCCAGATTTTGTTGTTTTTCCAAGTATAAACCAGCCCTGAAACTCGATATGGCCGAAGCCCTGGGAAATCTTGCCTTAATAAGCCGATCTCAGGGAGATTACACAAACGCGATCAATTGTTTGCGCAAATCTCAACAAATTTATCAGTCTCAGGAAAAGGTCCCTATGGAAAAGCTGGGCCAGACACTCTTAGTTATGGGAGACACTTACGCTAAATTGGGCAAACCCGAGCGTGCCCTCAGGTTTTACAAAGAGGCTTTAGTTGCTTTTGAAACCCAGGATGGCTCGCCTGTCTCTCTTGGACTTGCATTAAAGGGAGTAGGAGACGTGTTCCGAGGCAAGGGCAACCTCCAAATGGCTTCAAATTGTTACAAGAAGGCTATTACTCAATTCGAAACGGTTTCTTTTGTTGGGAAACCCCTTTTTGCGGATACTGTAAATTCCCTTACGGAAATCTACCGAGAAATGGGTAAGGAGTCTGAAGCCGGGCTTCTTCAAACGAAATTTATTGCTATGAATTGAAACGGCCTTTTAAAGAAGGGATGCAATCAACAGTACCAGCCTAATCCCACTTGAAATCCCTTCTGTAAAGGACAAATACCGTGACAACGTGTTTGGTCTGGTCACGAGTCAGTCCTAGGAAATTGGCAGCGCCGATTAAACGTCCGCCGCTATTTCTTAGGGCTGTCTCCAGCAGATTTGTTTCGAAGTTATCGACAGCTCTGAAAGACCAATCCCAAAAGCTTTTCTGAAGATTCTCACCCGTCAACAAAATTCAAATTAAAAGAATATTACAGTTATCTCAACATATGTATATCTTGATGGAACAAGTCAAGATATATTTGGGATTCTGGTTAAATTACTTTACAGTTAGACTCCTAATAAGATTGACTATCAACGCATAGCTGCGCATATTGATAGGAACAGCGGTCAAAGCATGGTCGTTTAAAGTAATTCCGAAAGGCTCACGACGATGGATACAAAAGACGATTTGCAGGGCACAAATTTCCCTGATCCGAAAGAAATAGAAAAAGAGATCAATGATTTTCTGGCAAATAAGTATGGCAATCGAATAAGGATCATGGGTACGCAGCTAGGACCTTGGCCAGGCGTTGAGGAATCTGGGCAAGGAATGGACATTCCTCAAGACACCAAACCTTCGAGTGTCCGGTTTGATATGAAGCCGGCGGAACTTCATGAGTATCTCGATAGGTTTGTGATTCGTCAGGATAGCGCGAAAGAAATCCTGGCCACGAAAATCTGCACACACTTCAACCGTGTTCGTTATTTCCAGGAACACGGGGATACTTATGAAAGAGAAGGAATTGGCAGGATCAAGAACAACATCATTCTTATCGGTCCGACAGGTGTCGGGAAAACATATCTTATTAAACTCATAGCGCGGAAGATTGGAGTCCCCTTTGTGAAAGGCGACGCTACAAAATTCAGTGAAACCGGCTATGTCGGCGGAGATGTCGAAGACTTGGTGAGAGACCTTGTGCAGGAAGCCGATGGTGACATAGAAAGAGCTAAATACGGCATAATATACATTGATGAGATCGACAAGATAGCCTCATCCGGTAACCTTATTGGTCTGGATGTTTCAAGATCCGGTGTTCAGAGAAACCTGCTTAAACCTATGGAGGAAACCGAAGTCGACCTGAAGGTAGCGCATGATCCTGTTTCTATGATGGAAGCCGCCGCACATTTTCAGAAGACCGGAAAGAGACTGAAAAGGACAATCAATACTCGAGACATATTGTTCATAGTGTCTGGAGCATTCAACGGATTGGACGAAATAGTCGGAAGGCGCTTATCTCAGAAGGGTCTTGGGTTTGGGGCTTCCCTTAAAGAGAAGGATGACAGGAATGATTTGTTTCTGCGGATAAAGGCCGAAGACCTTATCCAATTCGGTTTTGAGTCTGAATTTATAGGTAGATTGCCGGTTACAGCGGTATTAGAAGATCTATCAGAAGATGATCTCTACAAGATTCTGAAGAACCGCTATTCTTCAGTGGTCACGGCAAAAAAACAGGATTTTAAGGCCTATGGCATAGACATCAGGTTTTCTGATGAAGCCCTGAGAATCATGGCCGGGAAGGCTCACGAAGAAAAGACAGGAGCAAGGGCGCTCATAAGCGTAATGGAAAAAATACTGGTTGGTTTTGAAAGGGTTCTTCCATCAACGGACTTGAAACGATTTACTGTGACTCGAGACCTTGCAGAGGACCCGAGATCATTTCTTGAAGACATTCTCAAGGACGAATTTCATCCGTCCCGGTGTGAAATATTCGAAGAGGTCGATGCCTGCGAAAGAAATGAAACTATGGAGGAATTAAGAACTAGGCGTTCGGAATTCGAACAGCTTTTTGGCAAAGCCCTTGAAGGCCAAGCGCTTGAAGTTATAGTTGAAGCAGCGGCGGGTAAAGGCGTTTCGCCTGATACGATGTACAAGAGATACCTGAAGGTGGAACAGGAAATCAAGGGGTTCGAAGATGAATTTTACAGGACTTACGGTTTGAAAATCAGGTTCCTCGAAGAGGCGATGCTTGAATTAGCCCGATTGTCACTAAGTGGATCCGAAGAACCGCTCATAGTTTGCCGCAATATTTTCCAAAATTACCACCACGGTCTCAAACTGGTCATGGAACGAGCGGAATCCAACGAGTTTCTTATCCCTAAAGAGGCCGTTCATAATCCGGAGAAATACTTGAATGATATCATTCAACAAACCTACAGGTCATAAAATCTCCTAGTTATTTACTCATATCACAAAAAAAACGGTGGTCGTGCAAACACAACCACCGTTTTTTTGTATTGGACGCATGGAACACTCAGATTGGGTCTCTATTCGTCTATGCCTCTACCTTTTTTATTTTCCCACATGCCTCGTTGATTGGCAACCGGTCCCGTTGTGGGAGGAGAGAAGATCTCCTTGAGAGTTGACCATAGACCTCCGGAGCTTTCCTGCTGGGTCTGCTGCTGAGGTTGAATCTGAATAGGTGTCGATTGGCCGGGAGGATATGCGGATGGCGCCATTTGGCTCGCTCCCGTGTTTAACCCAGGAGACGCCGGATAACCTTGCTGAACGCCGGGATTAGCGTAATTTGCGGCTGGAACGCCCTGTGGATAGGATGGTTGACTAGACGCAGCTACTGGCGGCTGATACTGCTGTTGCTGAGGCATGGGTGGCTGAGGCGCCAAGGCGGCCTGTTGGCTAACCTGACTCTGTCTTGCGTTCTCCGCCGCCACACCCATCAGGTCGTAGTATCTCCTCTGGGATTCTCGCAAATTTTCATAAGCTTCTGAGACAGACTTCTTATGATACTCATTCTGCAATTCTTTCTGTTTTTGTTCCTGTTCCCTCAATTTTTGTTGCGCCGCCATGTACATTTGCTGCGTTTGTTGAAGTTCCTGAGAGGCCGCCGCTTGTTGAGCGGCTAGTTCAGCGGCTCTCTGCCTGGCGATCGCTCTATCGTAAGCTTTTTGCTGAGCGGCCTGAACTGACGGGTCAGCGCTGTACGCCGGCGCTGCGTCCTGTGTCTCCGCCGCTGGTTGGGGATATTGAGAATAGCCCTGTTGTTGACCGTAAGCCTGCTGACCATATCCCTGTTGCTGGGGATAATAAGCCGGTGGCTGTTGAGAAGCATAGGCCGGTTGCTGAACTTGCTGCGAAACAGCGGTCTGCTTTTGTCGCTTCGAAGATCTTTTTGTCTGAGCCGGCTGTGGCTGGGCATACTGGACTGGATTCTGATACGACTGATAGGACGCCGCCTGATTAGGCTGTTGGTAACCCTGCTGCTGTGAGGCCCCATAATAATCCTGAGGATTATAATACATACCAGATTGACTGGTCACCTGAGGAGACATGGCGTCGCTGGATGGATTTGCCGGATAATAGCTTGTAACAGGATTAGAATTTCCATAGTTGCCGGTTACAGAGTAATATCCGCCCTCTCTTTGGAGATTATCCAGATAATTGTGCCAGTAAGGATAGTACGCCTGCGGCATTTGGCTGTTCTGTCCCTCCGCCCCGGATTGCATCAACGAAGACGAGTTGTAATCTTGACCTTGCGCTTCGACCCATAGAGACAAACACGGGGCCGACAACAGGGCTAACACAAAGGCGCCGCTTATTAGAACCCTTATATTTTTCCGCATGACGCTTCTCCTTTCAGAACAGGCGACTGAAATCTCATCGACAATGAAATGAAATCTGCTTTCATTGCCCTTAACTCCTCAATCCCCTGCATAAAACACCCAAGACCTTGACACTCTTATTATACTTCTTTTAATTAGAAAATCAAATCAAAAAAAAGTTCCTTAACCCCACAAATACGTATGATGTTGAATACATGATAGTATTTGTTGAGACTAAGAATTAATAGTCGCTCTATTTTACGACTTTGAAAAGATTTTTGGAAGGCTTGGTAGGATCTTTAGGACCGTTCCCTTTGATGCGATCATTGAAAATCTTGTTCTTGACCCGAACTGAGCTTATCATAAAATAGACTATTATCGCTCTTTCCCAATCTCTGGAAGCCGAGAAATCCGCCACTTTCTTTAGATATCTCTCCTGTAGCGACGCCATCGAAGCCTCGTCTATGTCGAGTATTCTATCCGCCAATCCCATCAGGACTTCTTCTATGTTCACAATCGGCCTCCGGGATTATATCACCTCAGAATTGTATCACGGAATACTGTTTGAAGCCAGTTCGGAAAATCCGCCACAACGCCAATCAGCAAAAGTGATATCCTAATCATTAGATAATAGTGCAGTTTATCAGGGCTTTCAATTCAGTCGCCGCCTTTGATCCGGCTTTTAGCGCCATGAGGTTATTTCTACGGACCGTCTCACGCTTCTCAATAGCCAGTTTGTCTTCGATATCATCGAAGGAAACCCCTAAATCAGCCAAGGAAACTGAAAATCCCAATAATACTACGTTTTCAAGTTGAATTCGTCCAATCGACCGCGCCAAACCCGCAGCGTCTACCCTGAACACATCGTGTTTAGAAGGCAAAAGGGAGTTCTCAAACACTAGGCCGCCATTCCTTAGAAAATGCTCATTGTTGGAGGTTTCAGACTCATCCATGGATAGCAGGTAGTCTGCCTGTCCAGTTCTCACTAGAGGAGAGCTAAAAGGTCCGATTTTGAGATGACTGTTTATTGAGCCACCTCGGACCGCCATACCATGGGTTTCTGATGAAATAACATCCAACCCTTTTTGAGTAGCAATCTCACCCAATAATCTGGTCAGGAAAACGATTCCTTGACCACCTCTGCCACAAAGAATCAGTTGAACCACCGTCAGGCCCTCCGGGCGGAAATGGCTTGTTCAGGGCAAACCTTTACGCAGAAACCACATCCGGTACACTGATCGACGTCAATTTTGACGATCTTGTCCTTTTTCACAAAACTTATCGCTGGGCATTCAAGATCCCTGACGCATGTCATACACCTGTCACAATTGGCGCCAACCTCGAATTTAAGCGCTCGGGGATCCAGCTTAACATTCCGGATACAGGGTCGACGTGCAATTACCACTGAGACGCCCGCTCCTTGGTCTACAGAGTAGGTTCTTGCCCTCGTCAGCGCATCCTCGAGCGAATCATAATCATATGGATCTACGACTTCCAGGAAATCCACCCCACAACCTCTGACCAATCTTTCGAGATTTACAGGGACGGCTACCGAACCGTCGGCTGAAAAACCCGTGGCAGGTGTCGGTTGTCCTCCAGTCATAGCGGTAATATTGTTGTCAAGTAGCACGAGCACAAAATTGGCGCCCGTATGAACCGCATTTATAAGTGCGGGAACTCCAGCGTGGAAGAATGTCGAATCCCCGATTGTGGCCACAATTTGGCTTCTCTTATCGGTCTCTCCATTTGCCTTTGCAAAACCACAGGCCATACCTATTGAGGCCCCCATGCAAAGACATGTGTCAACCGCTGAAAGATTGACGCCCAGTGTGTAACAGCCGATATCTCCGGTATATACGGCTTCATCAAACAATCTCTTAATCATGAAGAAAGTGGGCCTATGGGGGCATCCAGCGCAAAGAGAAGGTCTCCTGGCTTTTATCTTCGGTTCGATTTCAGAAGAGCTTTTGGCTCCTATAAATTGCCGTATGATTTTGTCCACGATCTCCGGGACTAGTTCACCCTCCTGAGGCACATGACCCGACATGCGGCCAATTACATTGGTCCTGTCAGACAACTGAAGTTCAATAACGGGGTATGTCTCTTCAACAATAAGGGTACGATCATTAGAATTCACGATCTCCTGAACATGGTTCCGGCTGAGCGGGTAAGGGAGACTAACCTTGAAAACGGACAGGTCAGACATCTCCGGATTCGATGTCACGATATCTGTCACATGAGATGAGACGGAGCCTGAGGTTATTATTGCCAACCGCGATTTCAATGGTCCAGTGACGAGACGGGGTGCGGAGTCAGGTTCCGTTGAACTCAAATTTTCAATTTTTTGATTCAGCTCTCCGTGCAGGACAAATCTAAATTTTGGCGTGGCCGCCCACCTCGTCCAGTTTTTCTCAAATGCGCCGACGTCTGCTGGTTTGGTGGGGAGGGAAAATGTGACGTTCTGTCTGGCGTGACAAACTCGAAGGCACGGTCTCAACATTACAGGAAGGTGATATTTTTCTGATAGTTCGAAAGCCTTGAGGGTCATGGTCAGCGCTTCAGCGGGCGAACCCGGATCGTAGACCGGAACTTTCGCAAACCATGCGAAAAACCGGCTATCCTGCTCTGTTTGGCTGGAGTGAGGTCCCGGGTCATCAGCGACTATGACCACGAGTCCGCCTCTCACCCCGAGATACGCCGCGCTCATGAAAGGGTCCGAAGCCACGTTTAGTCCCACCATCTTCATAACAACCGCTGCGCGCTTTCCGGCAAGTGAAGCGCCATAAGCGACTTCGAAAGCGACCTTTTCATTTATAGACCATTCAAGGTAAATTTTGTGCGCCAGTTCTGTTTTCCATCGACTCAGAGATTCCATGACCTCCGAAGAAGGTGTTCCTGGATAGGCAGTGGCAACCGAACATCCGGCTTCGATAACGCCTCTGGCTATGGCCTCATTTCCCATTAGAAACCTGGTCATGGGAGAAGATTCGACTCTGGAATGATTCATCTTGGGTTCAACTCTCCAATTTAACCAAGGCGTGAGAGATAAAAATCCTCATCGTCTTGCATTTTGTCAAACATGTTCGACAAAACAATTTTTCGCACATAATAGCACAGAACACTTATCTTTAAAAAATTTAGGGGAGAAGGCAAAATGAAAACGTCATTTAGGACTCTGAGGACGAGGCTGTCAAAAAATGTGGTTAGAGAGGTTATGACCAAGCCTTTTATTTTAGATCAATGGGATCAATGCAGCGTTGGATGTTGGGAAACTGCACCTGTGACAACGACGAAAACGATTAAGTCATTAAGGATTTCATCTCCCGACATTCAATGGTTTAAGAGAATGTACGAACCTTCCCGACTGCTCTAGCAAAATCGGTGAATTTTATCCTCATGAAGGAGTTGAACCACCGCTCGTAGTTGAGTTTCCCTCTGTGGGGAGGGATGCTGTGGTCTCTACCTGCTGGACATGGACGGTATGGTTCGCCGCGACTTTTTAAGATACCTCTGGATCTGGTCAGACGGGCTGGAACCATATACATCCACTGGCTCGAGTAAATCCTCATTGCATTGTATTTACAATTGATTTCAATATCTTCTAGCGGCTGGAAAATTGTTTCTGGTCCACCTGGTGGAAACGAGTTGATGCGCCATCGCCACGTCAAAAAAGATCCGGTCCCGTTATAGAGCGGAAATTCGAAAATGCCACAATCTAGTTGTGCCCGAAACAGGGCTTCATATACAATGAAATTAGCGGCGTCATGATCCGGATGCCCGCCTTCGAAAGCGGTTACAAAGATTGTGTTGGGCTTGAATTCGCGGAAGATTTGAGAAAGCTCCGAAGCGGCCTCATTCATGGCAGCCGTGAGTCCAAGGTCAGGGAATCTAAGTAAATTATAATCTTCTGAAGATAATCCCAATTCCGATGTGGCTAGTGTTAGTTCTTGCTCTCTCCGTCGCCGCCCACCAAGATATCCTCCACTGGTGAGCCACACAGCCCGTATTCCTAGCCCCGAAACAAGGTGTCTTTTCATCATGCCAGAGATGAATACGTCATCGTCGGGGTGAGCAAAAACAAAAATGGCCCTGTCGTTAATACTTTGAATAACTGAGGACGATGTATTCCAAATCTTTTTATATCCGGCGCCACTGTCACAACAGTTCAAGTCTCACCTTCTTTCCGGATGATTACCTCAATAATCAGAGACAAAGAATTATGGTTACCCCACGTTGACACGCTTTCCTAGTGAGACTATAGGTTCTTTTAACGATATTCAACATACTGGAGATGAAATGAGATTCCCCGAATATAGACCCAGGCGCTTGAGAAAATCTGAGGCTTTCCGAAGAATGGTTCGAGAAACCTCTCTAGATGTGTCGGATTTTATTTTGCCCCTGTTTGTTATTGAAGGGAAGGGGATCAAGGTCCCTCTGGCTTCATTGCCGGGGCACTTTCAGTATTCGCCGGAAATCCTTGCCCAAGAGATTGGGCAGGTTATCGACTCCGGAGTTTCCGCTGTTATTCTTTTTGGTGTGCCATCAAAAAAAGACGCGATGGGGTCACAGGCTTTCTCGAACGATGGAGTGACCCAGCAAGCGATCAAGAGGCTTAAGGATATTTGTCCAGACTTGACAATAGTAACTGATGTCTGCTTGTGCGAATACACTGACCATGGGCATTGTGGAGTCATCTCGGACGAGACTGTCGATAATGATCCTACGTTGGACATACTGGCGAAAGTGTCGGTTTCACACGCCCGGGCTGGAGCCGACATGGTGGCCCCAAGTGACATGATGGACGGTAGAGTAGGCGCAATCAGAGAAGCGCTCGATGAGTCAGGTTACGAATCTGTACCAATAATGTCCTATTCAGCTAAATATTGCTCGGCATTCTATGGTCCTTTCAGAGACGCCGCCCAGTCAACTCCGCAATTTGGTGACAGGAAATCATATCAGATGGATCCGGCAAACGGCGATGAAGCGCTCAGAGAAGTAGAGCTCGATATAGATGAAGGCGCCGACATTGTTATGGTCAAGCCGGCTCTTTCATATCTGGACATTATTTGGAGAGTCAAGTCCTCGTTTAACCGGCCAGTGGCTGCGTACAACGTGAGTGGCGAATACGCGATGGTCAAAGCAGCCTCGCAAAACGGTTGGATAGATGGGCAAAGATGCATGTTCGAAGTGTTGACTTCAATTAAGAGAGCCGGAGCCGACATCATTATAACCTACCATGCTCTAGAGGCGGCTAAGGCGCTTCACGAAATTGAAGGCTAGAGGTTAACTTGAAACCCTTTTCATTAAGGCTGGTCGCCTGGGAGATGACCAGGCGGTGTAATCTAAAATGTGTTCATTGCAGAGCTGGAGCTTCTGAACGAGTCGATGACAATGAACTTACTTTTCAACAAGGCATAAGATTAATCGACGAAATCAGGGAAGAGGGGACCCCAATACTTATAATGACTGGCGGTGAACCATTACTCCGCAAAGATTTCTTCCCTCTGGCGGACCATGCAATAAAATCAGGGTTGAGGGCTGTCATTGCAACGAATGGAGCGTTGGTTACTCGCGAAATAGCAGGAGAAATTGCTGGAGTAGGAATTCCCCGCGCAAGTGTAAGCCTTGATGGCCCTACTGCGACCGATCACGACGCGTTCCGCGGAGTTCCCGGGGCTTTTGAAAATTCCTTGAACGGTATTGATTTTTTGAAATCAGCGGGTGTAGATGTTCAGATCAATACTACCCTGACGAGGCGCAACAGGAGTCAGCTAAAAGAGATGGTAAGACTTGCTGAGAAACTCCAGGCCAAGGCGTTTCATGTGTTTTTGCTTGTGCCCACTGGTAGGGCGCGTGACATGTCTGGTGAGGAAATGGGGCCTCAAGAATATGAGGAAACCCTACTAGAGTTCTATCATATTGGAAGAAACACCAGTCTGGAAACAAAAGCTACATGCGCACCCCAGTATTACAGGATTTTACGACAACAGGCCATCAAAGAACACATAGAAGTGAACGGGGACACTTTTGGACTGAATGCTCACACCAGAGGCTGTCTTGGCGGACTATCCTTCGCATTCGTTTCTCACACCGGTGATGTTCAGCCCTGCGGATATTTTGACGAAAAGGCTGGTTCTATAAAAGATGGCGGGTTTGGACGGGTCTGGAGGGAATCGGAGTTGTTCGAGGAACTCAGGAATTTCAAGCTTCTCGAAGGAAAATGTGGCAAATGTGACTACGTCCGCTTTTGTGGGGGATGTAGAGCCAGAGCCTACGAGTTGACTGGAAGGCGTATGGCTGAAGAGCCATACTGCGCTTACCAGCCTCCGGCATTTACAAAAACTGGGAGAGGTTTATGCTAATAGAACAAATTCAAATTGGTGGTTTTGAAATCTTTTGTTATGTGCTTGGCGATGAAAAGACGAGTATCGGGATAGTTGTAGATCCGGGTGGTCCTGCCGGTCCGATTCTCAAGAGAGCTAGAGGAAGAGGGATAAAGCAAATAACTCATATTGTGAATACGCACTGCCACGTTGACCATGTCTCCGGAAATAAAGAAATGCAAGAAGCTACTTCCGCTGCAATCGCAATTCATGAACTGGACGCTCCGGAACTCCTGCATCCCAATCTTGGTATGCTCGCGATGTTTGGAGCCGAACCTTCACCGCCGCCAACCGTTTTGCTCAAGGACGGAGATTTGATATCTTTTGGGAACCAGTCGGTGAGGGTAATTCACACGCCAGGACATACACGTGGCGGAATATGCCTTTATTTCGGTGGGTATGTGATAACGGGAGACACTCTTTTCGTGGGAGGGGTGGGAAGGACTGATCTTCCGGGAGGCTCATTCGAAATCCTCCAAAAGACGATTAGAAACAAGTTGTTTACACTGCCGGAAGACACGGTTGTATTGCCAGGTCATAACTATGGGACCACCCCCACATCGACTATAGGAAGGGAAAAAATGGAGAACGTTTTTATCTAATGGCCAAACAAGAAGCCTGACTTCCATTAGTGATAAAATTCTAGTCTCGCAGATCCAACTGTTCATTAGGAACGACAACAGATGAATCTGTTATGGTTTTTGGGTATTAGTCACTGGAATTATCCAGCCTTGATTTCACGAAACAGGCCATTCATGTTGTAGATGGGATTTATCAACTCAGTTGCGATCTTACCGTCATGTTCAATGTAATGACAGTCGCTTGTATAGGGAGGTTGTGCTAACGATGGACATGTGTTACAGGCATCCGGACCGTCCCGGAATATATTTTTGCCAAAAAGATGGAAACAGAATGTGTGAGGAATGCGCGTGCTGCCATAGCCCTAGAATTTATTGTCTGCATCGGGGAGCGTGCGTAATAAATATGCTCACAAAACAGGGAGAGTTAACGCCTTGTGAACAGAAAGCAGACGAAAGCCAGGAAAACTCTGAAATAAAAATGTCAGCGCAAGGGTGACAAATTCGTCAAGTATGCGCATATGTATTATCTGGCTGGTATAGGCCTCTCAAGTATTAGAGATCAATTGAGACTGTCTGAGTTGGAACCATGACAAAAAGAGACTATTATGAAGTCCTTGGTATAGGAAAAAGCGCTGGTAACGACGAGATCAAGAAATCCTACAGAAAACTTGCGTTGCAATTCCACCCTGACCGCAATAAAGGGGACAAGGAAGCGGAAGAAAAATTCAAGGAAGCTGCCGAAGCCTACGAAGTCCTCAGCGACGGAGAGAAGCGTAAGGTCTATGACCGCTTTGGCCATGCCGGTTTGCAACAGCAGGGCTTCACTGGTTTCCGTAATTTTGACGACATTTTTTCGTCTTTTGGAGATATTTTCGAAGAATTCTTCGGTTTCGGTGGGAATCGTTCAGGAATGAACCGGGTGCGAAAAGGCCCGGATTTGAGAATGGACTTTTCGATAGATTTTCTGGAAGCCGCGTTTGGAAAAGAAACCGAATTCGAGGTTTCCAAACATGAACTCTGTGACGCATGCCATGGATTGGGGACCAGAGGCGGATCCCAACCCTCCGTCTGCACTACTTGTGGAGGTAGGGGGCAAGTAACCAGATCCCAGGGATTTTTCTCAATCAGCACAACCTGCCCCACGTGCCAGGGTGGAGGAACCATTGTCACTGACCCATGTGACAAATGTAGGGGTGTTGGTAGGGTGCTGATTTCCAAGAAACTTTCCCTCAAGATTCCTCCAGGAGTAGAGAGTGGATCTCGTTTGCGGCTTAATGGAGAGGGCGAACCGGGTGATTTCGGAGCGCCCGCAGGGGACCTTTATGTTTATTTAAATGTCAAACCCCACGAAATCTTCAAGCGAGAGGGAGATGACGTTGTAGTTCTTGTTCCAATGGGGTTTGCCACTGCTACGCTCGGCGGTGAAATCGAAGTTCCTACTCTTGAAGGAACAGAGAAGATTCAGATCCCTAAAGGAACACAGGCCGGTCAAAATTTCAGAATTCCCGGTAAAGGTATCCCTCACTTGAGGGGCAGAGGACGAGGAGATCTGATATCAGTAGTGTATATACAAACCCCAAAGCAGCTTAATCAGGAGCAGGAAGAACTGTTGAGACGATTGGCTGAAATCGAGGGTGAACGAGTCACAGTAAGGAAAAAGGGATTTTTCTCCAGAAAGAAATGACAGATCAAATAACTATTTTGGGAGTAGGAAATATACTTCTCCGAGATGAAGGAATTGGCGTACGAGTCATCGAGGAGATGAAGAAAAGCTATGTTTTCCCGGACAACGTTTGCCTCGTTGACGGTGGCACTCAGGGCTTGTGGCTCATGTCAACCATCCAGGTGTGTGATCACCTGGTTGTAGTTGACGCAGTCATGGGAGGAGATGAGCCTGGAACTTTATACAGACTCGAAAAATCTGATTTGCCAAAGGGGCTACGGGTCAAGCAGTCCGCTCATGATAGCGACTTAATAGAAGCTTTGAATCTATGCGCTCTCCTGGATAGAGAACCCAAATCCGTGGTTGTAATCGGCGTTGAACCTGTTGACATTAGCCCGTTCAGTTTGGAGTTAAGCCCTCAAATCTCGGCTCGAATCGACGATCTTGTTCGAATGGTTATCGCCGAAGTCGAGAAACTAGGCGTTAACCCTCAAAAAATTGTTTGAACGGTATTGCCAACTGTGCTAATTTGAATCGACCCAAAGAGGGAGAGATGTCCCGCTGTTTTCTATGCTATTCTTCACAAGTGTTGGGAGGTTCAATCATGTATCTCAAAGGAAAAATCTTTTTTTGCTTGCTAGTTGTATTGTGTTTTACGGCTGGAATCGCTCTTGCTGCCACCAAGGCTCCTGAAGCGGACATATCAATTCATTCTGGTGATGTTTTCAAGGAATTCAAACAAGGGCCGGTAAAGTTTCCTCATGTCAAGCACAAAGCTCTAAAATGCACTGATTGTCATCATGAATACAAGGATGGCAAAAATGTTTGGCAGGAAGGACAGGAAGTAAAGAAGTGCTCTGCATGCCACAAGCTTGAAGCTGATGGAAAGATAGTTAAACTGGAGAAAGCTTATCACGACGCATGCCAGGCTTGCCATAAAAAACTAAAGAATGAAAATAAGCCGACCGGGCCTGTAACTTGTGCAAAATGTCACGAGAAAAAAGCTAAATAGTCGCATAACTCAAGAGTTGACCGTTTTTAACTAGCCAGTTTGCTTTGTCAAGAAAGGCCCCTTTGATTATCGGGGCCTTTTTTGTTTTTGAATATTCTTGACCACTCTCAGAATGTCGATGTAATAGTATTATTATCTACGCTGCCCGATAAGCCCTGGCAGGATTTAAGCATATACAACGCAGGGTAACCCAAGGAGTTAAAGAATGATTTCAGGGAATAAGGCTTTCAAGAAACTATCTACAATAATGTTGGCGACTCTATTTGTTGGATTATATGGATTTGCCTTTTTGGGTTCTGGTCCCGCAAGTTTTGCGGCCGATGACAGCGCCACAACGAACAGTGAAAAACCAACTCAGGCCGTGGAAGCAAAACCTGAGCCGAAGCCGGAAGCGAAGGAAGTCGACAACCAGACCTGCCTGGGATGTCACAATCCGGACATCCTTAAAATGTCCAAAGAGGAATTGGCCGACCAGGTAAATGTAGGAGATAAGCCGGTTCCGCTCAGTACAAAGCCCCTTTTTGTGTTTGGAGAACTTAATCTATCTATCGATGAAAAGAAATATGGAGAAGGCATTCACAAAGATCTTACCTGCGTTTCATGCCACAAGGACATTACCGAAATACCCCATAATCAGCGACTCGCTCTTGTAGATTGCAAAGAATGTCACGAAGATTCTTTTGACAGCATTCAGGGTAGCGCTCATGGGAAGAAGGCCGGTCCAAAGGCTCCTCCGTGCATCGGTTGTCACAACGTCCACTATGGGCAGGCCCAATCAACCTATGAAGGCGAATTCAAGTCTAGAATTTGCCTGGATTGTCACACCGCGTACGGAATGAATAACGCTGAACAGCACAAGTTTCTACAACAAGCCGAAATTCACATGAAGCTCGGATGCCTCGTTTGTCATAAGGGAGACAAGCCTGGTGTCCATAATATGCCGGCTGCCAAGGGAAAGACGGCGTCCTGTGAGCAATGCCACAACAAGTATTCGATTTTATCCACTGCAAAACCAGCGCCTAAAGATTTCTTCACATCCATCGTCGAAATCCAGTTTATTAACAAGGATCTTTTTGATTCCTACAGTTACGTGGTGGGCGCACATCGGTCCCATGCCCTGGATTTCATCCTAATCATACTTGTGCTAGGGACGTTGGCTTTGCCCATCTTTCACGGTGGTCTCAGGATTCTGACCAGAAAGAAAGGAGCGCTCCACGCTTCCGAAGAAAAGATATATCTCCACCCCCTGTTTGAACGAATTTGGCACTGGTTACAGGCTCTGTGCATCATAATGCTCATTATCACGGGTATAATGATTCATTGGCCGGAGATGTTCCCCGGATGGTTCGATTGGTCAGTAAGTGTTCACAATTGGTTCGGATGGGCTGCAGTTATTAGCTGGGGCGCATGGTTCCTATACGCCATATTCAGCGGGAGAATTTCTCACTACTTCCCCAAGAAAGGCGAAATACCCGGTGGACTGATTAAACAGGCCAAATTCTATGGTTATGGAATATTCAAACATGAACCTCACCCTTACGCGCCTTCTGAGGACAACAAATTCAATCCATTGCAGAAGATTGCGTATCTGAAATTTCAGTTAATTTTGTTGCCGCTCTTGCTATTAAGTGGCCTGGTTTACATGTATCCGGAAACATTCTCAGGTGTGGTCAGAGTTGTGGGCGGATTGTGGGTGGTAGCCACGATACATTTAGTCCTGGGAGCGTTGTTCGCAGCATTTGTGATAGCCCACCTCTACTTGGCGACAACTGGTGAGACTGTTAGTGAAAACTTCAAGGCCATGGTCTCCGGCTATGGAACCAAGGAAGATCATGGAGACCACACGAAAAAAGTGTAGACTTTCTCATAGGTTTACCGCTTGAGTTGGCGGTAAACCGACCCAAACATCAAGAACTGATTATCTCCCAAGGGATAATCAGTTCTTTCTGAATGATCCAAGGATCAACTCACTCCAATTGTCATCGCCGGATTTTGGGGGTTCGTTAATATGCGGATGGTTCTTGATCTCGTTTTTTCTTCCGAGTCCAAACAGCACACTGAGTTCTCTTGTCACGGGAGTTTCTCTCAAGTCGACCAACCTCAAGAAGCGGCCAAGGTTAAGGTTCCACCACGCATCACTGACGGGTACGACTTCAGGTATCTTCCAATGACTGCCCTTGGCGTGATCCCATGTGTATTCGGCAAAAGGCCAGAAACGGTATTTTGCGGAAACAAGATTCCCCTTTCTATATCGCTTCTGAATAGCGCTCATAAAGAAGAATTTGCGTTCTGTGACCACTTCATCTTTTCCAACTGAAACGTATGCGTCAGTGCTTGATGACGATGTTCCTGAGTTTCTGTCCTTCTTGGAAGAATAGAAGAGGAAGCTGAACTCATCGACGCCCCCACCATAACCATAAGTAAAGAAGGGCCTCAGTGAATAACGTTTATGCCCTGAGGCGTAGTGCTCATAATAGGTGAACAGAGGCCATATGATATCAAGGTTGTAGTCATAATTGGTTTCACGGGTAACATACACAGGAAAAGGCAAGGCCTTATATGAACTCCATTGCTCCTGTCCAATGTACTTGTCGGTAATTTGAAAGAAAGGCCACAGCAAGAATCTGTTGTCATAATCGTTTCTAATCCGGTCTTTTCCATAAAGCGGCCATACTTTCATACTAAATCTGAACGGATTGTTAGCGTAAGTTATGAGAGGCCACAGGATCCTGTACGTTTTTGCTCCATCATCCTCACTTTGATAGTACAGGGGGAATAGAAAAAACATGTTTTTGTCCACCCCGAACCTTCTATAACTGAAACCATAAAAGGGAAAAAAGCCCCAGTAGTCCTGACCCATGTCCGAACGGCCTTTGAACATGGTGACAAATCTGGTGTAATTGTCGAAAGGGGCGATTTTGGACCATCTACTTTCGAACAATGGAATAATCTTGATCTTTTTCTGAAAATTGGAATCCTCCTGATAGGCAAGGGGGTAGAGAATGTCCAGGCGATCGAACAGTCCAGGAACTCTTGATTTCAGGAAAAGGGGCGGGAATCCCCATGTTTCAGCTATTCGCCAGGTCCTGCTGTCAGCCGTGGGATCCATTGACCTGATTAACAGATCAGGATCAACAGCGAAGAATGACGCCGGAGACGCTGTCTTAAAGTAATCATAGACTGAAGAATTCGCTTTGGTTGAAGTTCCCAGAGAGAGGAAAGCCACAACGACGAAGCATATCAGGAGAGCGGCTGAATTTTGACGTAAAGCCGATAACGGATAATGGACTGACCACTTGGACTTTTCCTTCCAAGGTGAAGTTCCATTTGGCCCGAGATGATCATTTCTGTCGGCCTCAGTATTTCTTTTGTTAGTAGGGCCCATAGCGGGCTCCTTATCTGAAAAACGACCCAAGAATAATAGCCAGAGTGCTAACCGGTGTTACTTCAGAGATTTCCTCGGCTGTTTTGTTCATGTTTCGTACAGCTCTACGAGCTTCAAAGTACATCTCCGGGTCATTGATAAGGCGACCGACCGTTCCCGGCCCATGTTGAATCCTGTTCGAGATACCCCTGACATCCCTAACCAATGCCTGCGCGTCACGATATAATGAGTCATCGTTGACCAGTTTCCCCAATGTTCCGCGCCCGGACCTTAAATCCTTCGTAAGCCCGTCCAAGTCTGAGGCGATTTGGTCGAATTTACCACCGGTCTTGTCGATGCTCTTGGAGAAAGTCTCAAAATTGGAGACCGTATGATTAATCTTGTTTTTATTCAATGAAACAATTTCATTGACCCCTTTGGTCGCTGAGTCGGCGTTATCTACAGTTTGGTTGATTTTGTCGCGGTTCCTCGTCAGAATATTCTTAGCCTCTTGGGTTACGGCATCTGTATTGTTGAGAATGTTGTCGATTCTTTCGGAACCTTTTTCGTCAACCAACTGTTTCTTGGTTACCGAGGTGATTGCCTGCAGATCCTGAGAAACTACAGCCAAACTTTCGAACATTTTCTGAGTGTCGGTCGGCTCAAAGACCGATTTAATTTCTTCGCCGGTTTTTAACTTTCTCGCATTTGGTTTTCCTGGTTCAATCACAAGGTACTTGTCGCCCAATAGTCCTTTAGTTTTTACAAGGACACGTGAACCTTCAGGTATGACATTTCTGTATGCGTCATTTATAAGCATTGCCACCGAGGCTTTACCGGTATCGGCGTCGAACACTATATCCTTGACCTGACCGACCTTGATGCCCGCTATTTGAATCTGACTGCCCTGAGAGATGCCTTCAACACTCCTGAAACTAGCCTTGAGCAAGAAACCTTCCCTGAAACTGTAGTCCAATACCCTGAACCACACATAAGCCAGGATCGAGATGGAGATTAGAAAGAATAAGCCGACCCTTGCTGGAAGTGGAAACCTGTTCATGATCCTCTTGCCTTTCTCAATCAATCGAGATAGGGCCATCAGGCGACCCCATCAGGAACTGTTGAACTACTTGATCTGAACTGGCTCTAAAGCTATCGGGGGTCCCGCATGCTACTATTTTGCCATCGTGAATCATCATTATTTCGTTGGATATGGCCATGACCACTGAGATGTCATGACTAACTAGAAAATAGGTGATCTCTCCATCCAAGTGAGTCTTTTCAATGAGTCTGTAGATAGCGCCCCTGGTTATTGGATCCAAACCGCTGGTTGGCTCATCAAAGAAAACAATGGTAGGATCGAGAACCAGTGCGCGAGCCAGACCGACCCTCTTACGCATTCCCCCCGAGATTTCTGAGGGATATTTTTGAGTGTGACGACCAAGTCCAACCACATCCAATTTCTGCATTACCACATCCTGAATTTCTTTTTCATCCAACTCGGTGTGTTCTCTCAAAGGGAATGCGACATTTTCTGAAACCGACATGGAATCGAAAAGCGCGCCATCCTGAAACAGTACTCCGAAGCGTCTCCTGATTTTGTTCAGTTCAGGTGTTTTCATTCCCACAATATCCTTGCCGTCAATCACTATGTGTCCTTTGTCCGGTTGATCCAAGCCGATCATGTGTCTCAACAGGACGGATTTCCCAGCTCCTGAACGACCGATCAGGGTACTGATCGATCCTTTCTTGACTTCAAAGGTGACGCCCTTAAGCACTTCCTGATCACCGAATTTTTTTCGCACATCGTCAACTTGGATCATGCCTGCTCTCTCAGAAACAATCTCTAGCGTATCAAAACATAATTGCCGTCATTAGGTAATCTGAGAACAGAATTAGCACAGACGATAGCACAACTGACTTAGTTGTGGCTACCCCTACGCCTCTGGCTCCTCCGGTGGCGTTGAATCCCTTAAAACACGCAACAAGAGACAAAATTAGCCCAAAAACTAAGGCTTTGATAAGGCCTTCCGTGACATCGGAAGATGTAACGTAGTCACGGACCGCTGACATAAAAGCCCCAGCGTCAATGTGAAGATATTCCACCGACACGATGTAGGCTCCAATCATCCCTGAAAAGGCAAATATCGCTGATAGAAAGGGCATCGTAATTGAGGTTGCGATTATTCGGGGACAAACTAAGTACTGGACCGGCGACACCGACATACTTGAAAGGGCGTCTATTTGCTCGGTAATGCGCATGCTGCCAAGCTCGGCTGTCATTGCAGACCCGACTCGTCCAACAATCATAAGTCCTGTTAATACCGGGCCTAGTTCTCGAGCCAAGGCCAGCGCAGTCGCCGCTCCCACCATGGACTCAGCCCCATAACGGCTCATGGCGTTGTATCCCTGGAGAACGCTTACCATTCCAGTGAATGCCCCTGTCATGACAATGAGTATAATAGATTGAGTCCCCGCAAAATCGAGTTGCTGAATTGTTTCCCGGATTCTGAAAGGAGGCCTGATTGCCCAGTAGATCGACTCCCCAAGAAACATTAGAACAAGCCCAAATTCAGACAGCCAATCCTGAGCCATCTCGAGTATTCCGACTATGGACGATTTCATGAAATTAACGAGCCGCATTCTTACTTTCTCGTTTTACCGATAGCCTTAACGTGTCTGAAAAAAGACTTTGAATCTAATATGTCGTTACAACGCTCATCACAGCCTATTCCGACCACTGAATATCTAGACAAAATGAAGCATTATTTCAATTAGTTTTGACGATAGTATCTGTCAAATACTAATACATTTTATTAATAAAAGTCAATATCATAATGAAACTACGCTATTTTAAATTATTATAATTTGTTTATGGCAGTTAATTTTGATCACCCCTTGCCGAGCTCTGCTTCGATTATTAAAAACAGATTGCACACCAAAATTGGCGGTGCTATGTTTACGCTCCTCAAAAAGGGGGAAAATACCGAGTCTGTTTATGGTAAGGATTTGCAATGACAGGGGCTGATTTCGTACATCTTCATCTTCACACGCAATACTCGTTGCTTGACGGAGCCATCCGCATATCGGACCTCATCAACCGCGCCAAAGACTACAAGATGTCCGCTGTTGCGGTCACGGACCACGGAAACTTGTTTGGCGCAATGGATTTCTACAGTTCCGTCAAGTCGAGTGGACTCAAACCTATAATTGGCTGCGAAGTCTACGTGGCTCCTGCGTCCAGGTTTGACAAATCTTCACGGAGTGGTGAACCAAAATCATATCATCTTATTTTGCTTTGTGAGAATGAGAAAGGATACCGAAATCTTTGCAAGCTGGTGACACTGGGGCAGTTTGAGGGATTCTATTATAAACCCAGAATAGACAAGGAATTGCTTGAGAAATACAACGAGGGATTAATATGTCTAAGCGGGTGCCTGTCCAGTGAACTTTCCGATCTGGCCAAGATAGGTGACGAGAAAAGGCTTATTGAGACGGCTTCCTGGTTTAGAGAAGTCTTTTCTAACGACAGATATTATATTGAACTTCAGGAAAACGGTCTTGATGATCAAAAACGGGTAAACCGGACAGTTCTAGACCTCTCGGCAAAATTGGACATTCCAACAGTCGCCACAAACGATTGTCACTATCTGGATCAGTCAGACCACAGGGCTCACGAAATACTCTTGTGCATCCAGACTGGAAAACAGTTTGAAGATACTTCCAGAATGAGTTTTGACTCAGATCAGTTCTTTTTCAAATCACCGGAAAGAATGGCTAATGATTTCAGGGAAGTTCCTCAAGCCATCAGGAATACACGAATTATAGCGGAGAGGTGTTCGTTGTTACTCGAATTCGATCAGGTATATATGCCTAGATTCGATTTGGGTACCGGTGAGACACTCAGGGATCGTTTCGCCAAGGACGCTAGGGAAGGACTTGAGTCGCATCTTGAAAGATTAATTGTAACGGGAAAACTCAAAAAGACAGACGTTGAAAGTTACTCAAAACGTTTGGATCACGAGATCAACCTAATTCAGGAGATGGGGTTCTCCGGTTACTTTCTAATAGTAGCCGATTTCATCAATTTCGCGCGAAAAGAGTCTATTCCAGTGGGGCCGGGTAGAGGCTCCGCCGCAGGCTCTTTGGCGGCATATTCGTTAGGTATAACAGATATTGATCCAATTAGGTACCAGCTCCTTTTTGAGCGGTTTCTTAACCCGGAACGTCGGAGTATGCCGGATATAGATGTAGATTTTTGTACTGAGGGTAGAGAAAAGGTAATTGAATACGTTTCAAACAAATATGGAAAAGACCGGGTCGCGCAGATAATAACCTTTGGCCGAATGCAAGCGAAGGCTGTTGTTAGGGATGTGGCTCGTGTGATGGGATTCCCTTACGCAGAAGCGGACCAGATCGCCAAACTCATTCCTGACGCTCTGAAAATGACTCTTGAAAAGGCCCTCAAAGACGAACCTCGATTGCAAGAAATGATGGACAGATCTGAATCAGTGAGAGATCTGATCAAGACCGCCCAGGCGCTGGAAGGTCTCACACGTCACGCATCAACACATGCGGCGGGTATAGTGATCTCCGACAGGCCACTTGTTGAGAGACTGCCTCTTTACAAGGGCAACAATGATGAAACGATTACACAGTTTGATATGACATGGGTTGAGAAAATTGGTCTAGTCAAATTTGATTTCTTGGGACTCAAAACTCTTTCCGTAATTGACCGGACCTTGCGTCTGATCGAGAAATCCAAGGGTAGCGCACTGGACATGGGGTCAATAGCTTTAGACGATCCAACGACATTTGAGAGGCTTTCACACGGGGAGACACTGGGCGTATTTCAGCTGGAATCTTCTGGAATGAGAGACGTCTTGACCAAATTTAAACCTACTGTCTTCGAGGACTTAATCGCAATTCTGGCTTTATACAGACCTGGACCTCTGGAATCAGGGATGGTGGATGATTTTATCAACAGGAAACATGGCCGAATTCCTATTGAATATCCTTTGCCCGAATTGGAACCGATCTTGAAGGAAACTTATGGCGTCATAGTTTATCAGGAACAGGTCATGAGTATTTCTACAACTCTTGCCAATTATACTCTGGGAGAAGCTGACCTGCTTCGAAGGGCTATGGGCAAGAAGAAACTCGAGGAAATGGCGGAGCAGAAGAGCCGTTTCGTGAAGGGAGCCCTCAAGAACAAGATCGATTCCGAGAAGGCGTCTTACATATTCGATCTGATGGAGAAATTTGCAGGATATGGTTTTAATAAGTCACATTCAGCCGCATATGCTATGGTGACTTATCAGACAGCCTATCTCAAAACGCATTACCCTGCAGAGTTTATGGCTGCCCAATTAAGCCTGGAATCAGCTAATTCAGACAAGATAACGATCTATCTTCAAGAATGCCGTGATATGGGAATCCAGATATTACCACCCCATGTCAACGAGTCCTTTGAGGATTTCTTGGTATCAGATGGAAGAATAGTATTCGGTCTAAGCGCTGTTAAGAATGTGGGGGAATCGGCAATCAATTCGATAATTGATATTAGGGATGAATCCGGACCATTTTGTAGCCTCCAGGATTTTGCTCGTCGGGTTGATTTGCGTAAGGTCAACAAAAAAGTGATCGACAGTCTGATCAAGTGTGGCGCCTTTGCAGGACTAGGCCCGACCCGACGAGCTATGTCGGAAGCGCTAGACGTTGTTCTGGAGCACGCCGCCAGTTTTCAAAGGGAACGTGCGGAAGGGCAGTTCAACCTTTTTGCGATAGAATGTTCGCCTGGTCAAATTGGAAATCTTACGGACTCCGCAATAGCAGATTGTCCGGAATGGGACGAAATGACTCGGCTTGGTTTTGAAAAAGACCTGATGGGTTTCTATTTAAGCGGACACCCTTTACTGAACTATGAAGAATTAGTGAAGAAATTTACAAACTCAACCACGTCTAAGTTGTCGGGCATTTCAAACGCAGTCCCCATTCGCCTGTCGGGTATTGTCAAGAAGGTGAAAGAAATTAACACCCGAAAAGGCGACAGGATGGCATTTGTGACAATCGAAGATTTGGAAGGAATAGTCGAGGGAACAGTTTTTTCTGATGTTTACCTGAGCAGCAGAGATCTAATCAACTCTGGAGAGCCTCTGATCTTTGCGGCTACTCGTGATGGGGAGCCGGATGCCCCCAAAATACTTGTGAATGAGATTCACAAACTTAAAGAAGCCTCACGGCACTTTAGCAAAGAGATTCAAATAAGGTTGACATCATTGGGAACTGATCCTCAGCAGATACAAAGATTGAAGACGACCCTGGAAAAACACCGTGGAAAAATACCGGTAAAACTTTATATTGTACTACCCAACAAAACTGAGACAATCATAAATCTTACCTCAACAACCTGTGACCCTTCGGAAGAATTCCTCGAAGAAGCGCGCGAAATGTTCGGATATCAGCCTGTGACCTGCGCATAAATTTTCTCATAAAGAACTTGGCGCCCTAAATTCCTTGACTTAGAAGTCTCGATGAAGAATTCCGGGCTACTAACAACACAAAGGAGAAATCTCAATTTTGAGTGATTCCGCTCCCCCAATAATAGAAAATATTCGTGAAACATCACTTGGAGACGAAGTGGAAAGGCGCTATTTGGCTTATGCGCTTTCTACGATTGTTTCACGAGCCTTGCCAGACGTAAGAGATGGCCTTAAGCCTGTTCACCGGCGAATTCTGTACGCCATGCACGGAATGAGATTGAGCGATTCGGCTCGAATGAGAAAATCAGCGGCTGTTGTAGGAGAAGTAATCGGCAAATATCATCCGCACGGAGATCAGGCGGCCTACGACGCTTTAGTCCGAATGGCTCAAGATTTTAGCCTCAGATATCCACTGATAGATGGTTCTGGAAACTTTGGCTCCATTGACGGTGATTCACCTGCGGCTATGCGATACACGGAAACGAGGTTAAGCAATTTCGCCGGTCTTTTGCTCAGGAACATAGACGACGGGACTACTGATTTTAGGCCCACTTATGATGGTGTAGGCGAAGAACCGGACGTATTGCCTGCAGTTGTTCCCAATCTTTTGCTGAACGGCTCTTCAGGAATTGCCGTTGGAATGAGTTGTTCGTTTCCTCCTCACAATTTGCGAGAGGTCATATCCGCATGTCGGGCCGCAATAAAAAAACCGGACATAAGCGTAGCGGAGTTGATGCAATTTGTGAGAGGCCCAGATTTTCCTACTGGAGGACAGATTCTTGAATCTCATGAAAAACTCCTGGAAATCTATGAATCCGGGCACGGGGCAATCCGCGTTAGAGGAACCTACAAAGTGGAGCAGGTCGGCAGATCCAAGACCCATCTGATCATAACCTCTGTTCCATACTCTGTGAACAAGTCTAAGTTAGTGGAACGCATAGCACTGTTGATTAGGGAAAAACGACTAAAAAATGTTTATGATGTTCGTGACGAAAGCGCTGAGGATGTTAGGGTGGTGGTTGACATCAGGGGATCTGAAATCAAACCCGAAGCGATAGCGGCCTTCCTGTATCGTCATACCGAACTTCAAATAAATTTTCCTATGAATTTTATCGCTATCAATCCCAGCGGGGCCCCTGACAGGATGTCGTTGGACAAAATCATCCGACATTTCCTGGAGTTTCGTTATCATAAGACTGTTCGAAGGCTGGAACATCTCCTAGAAATCCTGAGAAAGAGAATCCACATACTGAACGGTTTTGAAATCCTTTTTGATGATCTTGACAAGGCAATCTCCCTTATTCGTTCCTCAAAGAGCAGGTCTGAGGCGGCTTCCAATCTGAGTAAGAATTCTCCATTAGATAATCAGCAGATCGACGCCATTCTTGAAATGCGGATGTATAAACTGGTGGGGATTGAAATAGGCAAAGTGCTCGATGAGTTGGCTTCAAAAAGAAAACAGGCTCAAGAAATAGAGAGAGATCTTTCCAGCCCGACCCGTTTGTGGAAGATTATCGATCGGGAGATGGAGGAGGTCGCTTCAAAAAATGGGGATGCAAGACTGTCGGAAATCATTTGTGAGTCCGAGGCGGGAGACCTGGACTATGACGCTCAATCATTCATTGATCAGGATGACACATCAGTGATTCTTTCTACACAAGGGTGGATAAGACGAATCAAGGCTGAGGTTGAAAATGTTTTAAACCTGAAGTTTCGAGAAGGGGATTCTTTCTTGGGTTTTGTACGAACCAACACGTCCCGTACTGTTACAGTTTTCACCAACCGCGGCAAGCTCTATTCAATTCGCTCAGCCGACATTCCTGCTACGGGGGGCTTTGGCGCACCACTAAGTTCAATGCTTCGACTCGACGATGGTGAGATAGCGATCTTTCTGGTGGATCCGGATCCTGCGTCCAATGAATCGCCCCAACCGTCGCCTGATCCAGAAGAGTCCCCTGCCGGTGAAGACACGTATACTTTTTTAGACCAGCCCTCATTGTTCATTGACGGACGAACTGAAGATCTAACATTAGGGGAGGCCCCTCCAGTAAATCGCTTTACGGCCGTTCTCGTCACCAGGAAGGCTAAGGGGTTCAGGTTTGACCTGGAGGCGTTGAAGGAACCGACTAAGCGCCAGGGACGAAAAATTGTCAACCTCGATAGTGATGACGAGGTCTTTGCGGTTCGCAGGGAAGAAAATGAATTTGTCCTGGTAGCTGATTCTCGTGGATATCTTTTGCGATTCAGGTTAGATCAAGTGCCCATGATGGCGGGACCTGCACGGGGGGTAATCTTCATGAAAATTCCCGAACATGTCGAAGTTGTGGACATGGCGCTTGTAAGAAAGGGAGATAGAGTTAGGCTTTATACCGGAGACGAGAAATTTGATGTGATCGAAGTGGACAAAATTCAATTGTCGGGACGCGGCGCTAGAGGCAAGAAAATATGTTCCGGAATTGTCAAACTTGAACGACATGAACAGGAAGAAGGATAGGATGGGCGATTCTTACACAGTAAATGATATTCAGGTTCTCAAGGGATTGGAAGCGGTTAGGAAGCGCCCTGGAATGTACATTGGAGATACGGGAATAGGGGGCCTTCACCAACTTGTCTGGGAGATAGTCGATAATAGTGTTGATGAAGCCCTTAATGGTCACTGCGATACGATTAAAGTAGTTATGGAACGTGACGGGAGCGTTACAGTCGAAGACAGTGGTCGAGGAATCCCGATAGAAACCCATCCCTCGACCGGCAAAAATACTGTTGAGACTATATTCTGCAGTCTGCACGCTGGTGGAAAGTTCGATGATGACACATACAAGGTGGCCGGGGGGCTGCATGGGGTAGGGGCTTCGGTAGTTAACGCCCTTAGCGCTAAAATGCTTGTACGTGTTAGGAGGAATGGTTTCCTGCATGCTCAGGAATTTCAGCGAGGGATACCTGTCTCCCCTCTTGTAAAGGAAAAGCCGGCTCATGGAACAGGCGCCAAGATAAGTTTTTTGCCCGACCCTGAAATATTTGGCTCTCTAAGATTTTCTACCGAAATCATCAGGGAAAGACTTGAAATCAAAGCATTCCTGATTGCTGGACTAAAAATAATTCTTGTTGATCATATCGAAAATACCACTCAAACATTTTGTTACCCCGAAGGAATAAAAGATTTCCTAAACCATATAATGGAAGATCATGAACCAGTAGGCGCACAGCCTTTCTATTGTTTTAATCAAAATGATCTTCGTTTCGAAGCAGCGCTCGCCTGGACATCCGAGACATCCGGCAAGATACTTTCCTTCGTCAATTCTATTCCAACTCCAGCCGGTGGAACACACGAAAACGCTTTCAGGAATGCGTTTACAAAGGTGATCCGGTCGTACATTGAAAAACGGAACGGGTTGCCCAAAGGAGTTAAGGGAGTTTCGGCGGAAGATATCAAGGAAGGTCTTTTCGCTATTCTATCTGTCTATCTCAATGGCAATCTTGAATTTCAGGGACAAACCAAGGACAGGCTTAACAGTCTTGAAGCTCAACACATTGAGCCTGCCCTGAGGGCCGCTTTTGAGACATGGCTTCATCAAAATCCCTCTCAGGCCCAGGCCATATCGTCCAGAGTGCTTCTTTCCGCTCAGGCGAGACTTGCCTCCAGGGCCGCAAGGGACGAGGTTACCCGTAAAGCCGCTACCACAAGACTAGCTCTCCCAGGGAAACTCGCTGACTGCTCTTTGAATTCGCGAGACAAAACGGAGCTGTTTATAGTTGAAGGAGACAGCGCCGGCGGATCTTCGAAGCAGGCTAGAGATAGACGTTTTCAGGCAATTTTACCGATCAGAGGTAAAATTCTGAATGTCGAGCAGGCTTCGCTTGAAAAGCTCAGGAACAACAGGGAAATTACAAGCTTGATCCAAAGTGTTGGGACTGGAATAGGCAAGAACTTTGATTATTCGAAACTTCGTTATGGCAAGATCATTATTAACACTGACGCCGATGTCGACGGACACCATATTTCCACTTTGTTGCTGGCTTTTTTCTATCGTTTCCTTCCGGATCTGGTTCACAAAGGGCACTTGTACCTTGCATTGCCGCCACTTTACAGGATTAGAATTGGTTCCGGAAAGAACAGCCGGGTGAAATACGTTTTTTCAGACAAAGAAAAAGAAGCTCTGTTGAAACGTAGAAATATTAAAGAGGTTGAGATTCAAAGATTTAAAGGATTGGGAGAGATGGACGCTCCAACCCTCAAATCAACAACAATGGATCCAGCAAGTAGAAGCATACTAAGAGTCACGGTCGACGACGAGATGAAGACTCACCGGATTTTTGACACATTAATGGGTAAAGACGTGCGCAAGAGATTTATCTTTATCAAGGAAAGATCTCAGGAGGTTCACGAACTTGACATTTGAGGAATCAAGCCAGAGAGACAAGATCTTCAGGACCGCTAAGAATCCGCCAAAGACTTCATGGAGCGCCTAACTCAGAAGCGAGTCAAAACGTTCCAATGTCAATTGGCGGATGAATTGTTTTTCTTGAGGTTCTCTATTGTGGCAGTCAATATTCTTTTTACGGGGTCATATGATTCAGATTCCAGAGCATCTTTTAAAACAGGAGTAATCTGCTCGGGATCCGACGCCCCCAAAGTACGAAGAGAATTTACAGCCGCAATCCTGGTTCTATAATCTTTATCTTTGAGCGCTCGTCGCAAGGCATCCAAGATTATGGTTGAGGGTGGGTTCATTGATCCCAAAGTGGCGATCGCCGAATTCTTGACTCTCATGTCCGAATCGTCAACCATCCTGGCAATTTGGGGAGCCACCTTGGTCAGGGATGCGCCACTTCCTCTAAGGATCCCCAGAGCAAGCACTCTGTTTTCAACATCTTTATCGTCAAGCTCTTCAACGACTGCGTCGAAAAAGGTGGATACCCCAGCTCGGAAACGCATCAAAGATATCAGGGCCTCCCTCCTGTCCAGGGGGTTTTCTTCCTTCAGCGCTTTCAGGCATATCGGAATCGCATAATCTCCTGATTCGTCTATTACTGCGACAGCGTCCAGAATGTCTAATTTAGTTTCTGTATCAGACTTGTCATACATTTCAACAATCCTGGGCAGCGCAGCAGCAGCCTCCTTTTTGAGTTTTTTCAATGCGGGAAGAGCGTGGACTGCGGCCACAGGTGTTGCCGCGTTTAAAGCCTCAAGCAGAACTGGTATGACCAAGTCGGGCTTTTTCTCGCCGATAATGGAAAGCGCTTTGCTTGCTCCTTTGGCAACCGACTCATTGGAGTTCGACAAGGATTTGCCGAGGATTGGGATTACATCATCGTTCCCTTTTCCTAGAAGCGTCATGGATATTGTGGCGTTGATTCGTGTTTGCTCATCCGGATCATTCATCCGGATTCTAATAAGTTCTTCAATTGAAGAATCCTGTTCACCGACACGACCCAAAGCCAACGTAGCGGATCTCCTGGGGTCCGGTTCCGGATCATTCAATGTTGCGATCAGGGCTTTTTTTACCTCGTCGCTATGATTTGGAAAGAACCCCAGCGCCTCGGACGCAGCGCCACGTACTTTTGGCGCTGAATCTTTCAGAGCCTCAATGAGAGACGGAACCGCCCTCGCTGGTTTGCTTCAGGAGCAGCCCAAGTCAAAAGCGGCCTTTGCCCTCACTTCCGGATCATCGCTCTTGAGGTTTTTTATATGTTGATCGGTGGAATCAGCAAAAACATGCAAGGGTTGGAAGAAAAAAATAGCCATTAATAACGCGAGGAAAACGCCACATACTTTCATTTTTCCTGTTTCCCTTTACTCAAAACTTCTATTTTCTTTTTTTCAAGAAAATCCCTATCGATCTTGAGGAATCCCTTCTTTCCGAACAAGGCGAATCGAAGCCACTGGGAAGCAAAATAGAGCATAGAAACGTCATCATTTCGAATTTTTTCGATGATGTCGTCATCAACCTTGATTTTTTCAAGAAAGGTAGAATCGAAAACAAACTCCCTGAAACGGTCGACATCATAAAGGGCCATGAGAATCATGTCCTGCATGCGAGGGTTTTCTATCTTCTCTTCCCACAGTTGGTCAGCATGCATAACGTCTTTAAGATTATGATCTATATCGTCGTAATCACGAAGTCCCTGGTCCCTTCGCCACTCTTCTACCGTCAACTCCCGTGATTCTTTAAGTCCATGGCAATTATCCTCTTTCACGATAAATGAATACTCGACCCCCTGTTCAGTGTCCAGAGGGTACAGACGACACGAATATGGTCTACTCTCGTAGACCGCGCAACCTTTCTCATTTACAAAGGGGCACTGTTTTATATCATCCTGGTTCATTTTAAGAATGACAGCGGGCAACCCGCTTTTTTGAGACAACACCCGGTGAGTGTAAGTTTCCAGAAAATCCGTTGAAGAAATGTTCAGGGCCTTGCGTAACCTTATAACGTCCAGCGAATCCAGGAAGATGGTAACATCCCTGCAACATGAATTGAAACAGTCTATTCCTCGATAACATTTGAAGCGGAAGGTGTCGTCCCATGTCATCAACTTTTCTTGTTCGTCAGGAGATCCAGTTCGCAATTTCATTTGAGGTCCTTTCCTCGGTTTTTGGTTAACTCGGTTTGTTCTGTACCCGTTGAAGGTTTTCAAGCGCCTGCTTGTTGCCGGGATCGAGTTCCAGAGTTTTATTCCAGCATTGAATCGCCTTTTCGGTGTCTCCCAACATTTCATAGGCGACACCCTTCTGATGATGGGCTCCTATATAGTTGTCCCTGAAGGAAACAGCCCTGTCGAAATAATTCAGGGCCCGCGAGAAATCCCGTCTGGAGATCAGATAGATCTGACCCAGGTTGTAATAAGCGGTCACATACTCTGGGTCAAGTTCGATGGTCTTTTCAAAAGACGCCAAAGCTTCATCTTCCCTTTTCAGAAAAGCGTATGCCACGCCTAGGTTGTAATAAATGGCGGAATTAGTTGGATCCAGTGAGGAAATCTTTTCGAGCCTTATGGCCGCGTGTTCATAATCTTCATCGTCGAAATCGGAGAAAGCCCTTTGCAACTGGACCTGGGATAGAAACGAATATAGGGGTTTGTTTCCAGACTTTATTTGACAGAGTTCCTCCAAGATTTTCTCAATGGCTTCTCTTTCCTGTGGCGCATGAAAGGCTTCCTTGGCCTGTTCAAAGGCCTCCATGGATTTTTCTATACGTCCAGAGCATGCTCTGGAAACCCCCAACCTGTAAAGTATTTGAGCTGTTTCGGAATGTTTTGAGAATGCAAGGGCCTTTTCGTAGAATTCCGACGCTCTTAAGAAATCTTCTTCCCCATCATAACAGCTCGCTATGGCCTCAATGATTCGGGCGGAGTCCGAGCGATCTTCCAGGCATTCTTTAAAGATGTTTACGGCGTCATGCCATCGTTTCTCAGACATGGCCTTATAGGCTACCGCCATTTTTTCCTGAGGACCATCGTCTGGTTGTTGTTGTGTATCACTGGGGAACTGTTTCTCAAGGCAACAGTTTTTGAATTTTTTCCCACTACCGCAAGGGCAGGGAGAATTTCTCGGGATAGTCCCCATGTGAGATTCTCCTTTCATGGATACGAATCGTAAATTCATCATAATAATATATAAAGCTTCAGCTCTCAAGAAAAATAAGCAACTGTTTTTTGAAGATTTTTGGAAAACTTGCTCTAAAAATTCTCTTGACAAACTACAATGGATTTGATTCAATCCAGTATTCAATATTGCTTAGGCTATCCAGTGCCTAGCTTGATATCTCATTTTTAATTTTTTTCAGCGCTAACAAGATCCACGTCGAGTTGAAATGGTAAAACTTTTTCTCGGAAGGTTTACACAAATCGGATTTTCCTCAGAGACTAAACATAATGCGGTGGCCGCTTGTTCCGATACCTATGCTCGGAAAACGGTCCTATCGTGATTGGTGGTAAAGGGGTCTTGGGGACAACAAGCTTTTGACATCAGGAAGGAATCTTCCAGGAATGGATGACTACCTTGAGAAAGGAGGAGCACGTCTATTCGTTTGAGTTCAAACTAGAGACGCTAAATTCAAGTTGCTAAGATTTCAAAAAGATTTATCACACCAGGAGGATAATTCATGCCAAGTTTCGTGATTTTGGAAAAATGCGATGGGTGCAAGGGTCAGGATAAGACCGCTTGTATGTACATCTGCCCGAATGATTTGATGGTTCTTAACAAAGAGACAATGAAAGCATGGAACCGCGCGCCTGAAATGTGCTGGGAATGCTACAATTGCGTTAAGATCTGCCCCCAGCAGGCGATAGATGTGCGTGGATACGCCGACTTCGTGCCCATGGGAGCTTCCTGTGTTCCTCTAAGAGGTTCGGAAGACATTATGTGGACAGTTAAGTTCCGTAATGGTTCGCTCAAAAGGTTTAAGTTCCCGATCCGCAAGACACAGGAAGGTACAGCCGTTCCCGATGGTGGTTACGGCGAAGTTACCACGGACCTAGCCAGCCAGTGCCTGTACAACGAGCCGGATGCTCTGAAGCTAAAAGAACTACCCACGGTAAAGAAGTAATTCCTTAGGAGGAAGCTAATAATGGCCAATTTTGAAAATGTAGAAATAACCACTGACATTCTCCTTTGTGGTGGTGGTATGGCGGCATGCGGAGCCGCAGTTGAAGCCGCTTACTGGGCGGCGAAAAATGGTTTGAAAGTCACTTTGGTTGACAAAGCGGCTATGGATCGATCAGGCGCAGTCGCGATGGGTCTGTCGGCGATCAACCAGTACGTTGATATCAACACCGGCGCCAACACCTGTGAAGACTATGTTCGTTACGTCCGTAACGACCTCATGGGCATCGCCCGTGAAGACCTCGTTTATGATATCGCGCGTCACGTGGATTCATCCGTGCATCTATTTGAAAAATGGGGCCTCCCCATCTGGCTGGACGCAGAGGGCAAGTATGTTCATGAAGGCCGCTGGCAGCTCATGATCAACGGCGAATCCTACAAAGTTATCGTGGCCGAAGCAGCGAAGAACGCTCTGGCCAAGTATGGCCATGAGTATTTCGAACGCGTTTTCATCACCGAACCGTTGATGGATGGCGAAAGAATCGCGGGAGCGCTTGGTTTCAGCACTCGTGAGGACAAATTTTATGTATTCAAAGCCAAAGCAGTCCTGGCCGCAATGGGTGGAGCAGTCCACGTTTTCAAACCCAGAAGTTCCGGTGAAGGTCTTGGCCGAGCCTGGTATCCCCCTTGGAACTCAGGTTCCAGCCTTTATTTCACCCTGATCGCCGGCGCCGAGCAGACCTGCCAGGAAGTCCGTTTTATCCCCGTTCGTTTCAAGGATGCGTATGGTCCTGTCGGCGCGTGGTTCCTTCTGTTCAAATCCAGAGCCACTAACGCGTTCGGTGGTGAGTACATGGTTGAGCGCAAGGACGAACTCTCAAAATGGGGCGAATACGGAAAAGTTAAGCCAATCCCGGCTAACCTCCGTAACTACATGGGTATGCTCGATGAGTTTGAAGGCAAGGGCCCGATCTACATGAGAACAGAAGAGGCTCTGCAAAAAATATCTGACGCCCTTAAGGACGACCCAAAAGCTTACAAAAAGAAAATAAAAGAACTCGAGGCCGAAGCATGGGAAGACTTCCTGGATATGACAATATCCCAAGCCATTCTGTGGGCCGGGACCAATGTTCAGCCTGAAGAGAAAGCTTCTGAGATCGCAGCGGCTGAGCCGTATTTCATTGGTTCACATTCCGGCGCGTCTGGCGCATGGGTAAGCGGACCAAAAGACCTTGCTCCAAAAGAGTACTTCTGGGGCTATGAGTATATGTCCACCGTAAAGGGTTTATTCTGCGCGGGCGACGCTTCCGGCGCATCCAGCCATAAGTTCTCCTCAGGTTCACACGCGGAAGGTCGTGCGGCTGGTAAGGCAATGGTTCGTTTCGTGCTTGACAACAACAGCCAGCCTAAAGTGGATGCGGCTAAAGTTGAAACATTGAAGAAACAGATACTGAAGCCGTTGGATCTGTTTGTTGAATTTGGCGGTAAGTCGAGTGATCCTGACATCAACCCCGAGTTCATGAAACCGAAAATGTTCATGTTCCGTCTTCAGAAAATCATGGATGAGTACGCCGCAGGAGTCGTTTCCGGCTTCAAGACCAACAAGTTTAAACTCGAGAGAGCGTTGGAATTGTTGAACTGGTTGAAGGAAGACTCAGCCAAACTGGCCGCCCAGGATCTGCATGAACTTATGCGCTGCCATGAGAACATTCAGAGAATGTACCAGGCTGAAGTTCACGTAAGGACCATCCTTTTCCGTGAAGAAACCCGTTGGCCGGGCTACTACTTCAGGAACGATTTTCCAGCCATCGACGAAAAGAACTGGAAGTGCTTCGTCAACTCTACATACAAAGACGGCGCATGGGAACTGAAAAAGGTGCCGGTTATCTCCATCGTTGACCCACATCTTAACTTACCCTAGACATTCCAGAGGCGTAACTGCCTCTAGAATCCCTCGAATGTAAGAGGAAGCAGACTGAGGGAGCGCATGCTCCCTCAGAATCTTTTTTGGGAGGAAGCATGGCTGGAGAAAAGACCGTATTGGTCGTTGGGGGAGGTATAAGTGGAATCACGGCTGCGGTGGAAGCCGCGGAGGCAGGATGTAAGGTAATTCTTGTCGAAAAGTTACCTTATCTCGGGGGTCGAGTAGCCCGGATGAACAAGTATTTCCCGAAGCTTTGCCCTCCCACCTGCGGCCTTGAAATCAATTTCAAGCGGATCAAGAAAAACCCCGATATTACAGTATACACGCTAGCCAATGTTGAAAATATTTCAGGCGCGCCTGGCGCATACACCGCTACCATAAAAATCATGCCGCGGTATGTAGAGGATCATTCAGGAACATCCAAGTGTGTTGAAGACTGTCCGGCGTCAATTCCTAACGAGTTCAATTACGGAATGGACATGACCAAGGCTATCTACCTGCCTTACGAGATGGCCTATCCGATGAACCTCGTGGCTGACGCGGATGCCCTCAGGAAGGCCAAGGTATCCCAGGATTTTGTCGCCTTCGTTGAATCGCTTCAGGCAAAGGGTGTACGACTGGATCTCGATGCTAAGCCTGAGTCGTTGACGGTCCAGGTTTCATCAATAGTATGGGCTACCGGATGGGTCCCTTACGACGCCACGAAACTTGAAACGCTTGGATTCGGGAAATACCCCAATGTTATCACCAATGTAATGATGGAAAGACTCGCCTCGCCGAACGGTCCGACAGGGGGGCAAATTGTAAGGCCTTCTGATGGGAAGAAAGTATACAATCTTGCCTTTGTTCAGTGCGCAGGTTCCAGAGATGAAAATCACTTGCCCTACTGTTCGTCCATTTGTTGCCTGGCCTCCTTGAAGCAGGCCACATATCTTAGGGATTACAATCCGGACGCAGAGGCGCACATTTTTTATATAGATCTTCGCGCGTACGGACGCTTCGAATATTTCTTCGACAGGGTTCGCAATGACGACAAGATTCGCCTCACCAAGGGCAAGATCGTAAACATATTTGAAGATCCGGTCACTAGGGACGTCATAGTCGAAGGAGAAGATATCCTCTCTGGTTCCAGGATCAGGAGCACCTTCGACATGGTAGTTCTGGCAACCGGCATGCAGCCGACTACGAGCCTTGAAAAAGTCCCGGCTCAAGGAATTCAGTACGATGATTATGGCTTTGTAATCTCGGACACGGGAATTCACGCTGCAGGCGTGACCAAACGCCCAATGGATGTGGGAACATGTCTCCAAGACTCGACGGGGGCTGCCTTGAAGGCCCTTCAGGACACGGTGGGGAGGTAGGTCGATGGATCACAAAATCGGAGTATATATTGACACAGGCTATGGAATCGGCGAAGCCCTTGACATTGACGCACTCTCCTCAGTAGCCACTTCAGAATTTCATGCTGTGGTTTGTCGTGCAGAAGCTTACTGGAGTGACCCGGAGAAGCTCGCCATAATAAGGAACGATATCGTTACGGAAAACTTGACAGCGGTTGTCATTGCAGGGGCTTCACCAAGAGTTTTTCAGCAAGAATTCACATTTGAAAATATCATCACTGAGAGAGTGAATCTTAGAGAGCATGTGGTCTGGTGTCATCCGGCAAATGACGAAGACACGCAGATGCTCGCCGAAGATTATATGAGGATAGGGCTTACCAAAACGGGTAAGTATGAAGAACGACCGCCCTTCACAGATCCCAACGAGAAAGGCATCCTTGTAATCGGCGGGGGAGTTACGGGCCTGACTGCGGCTCTAGGGGCTGCTGAAGCAGGTTATCAGGTGTATCTCGTCGAAAAGGAACAGAAGCTCGGAGGATGGCTGAACAAGTTCTCAAAGGTTTTCACAGGGAGATTTCCCTACGACGAGCTTGTTGACCCGCCAGTGCAGGAAAAGATTAAGGCGGTCGGCGCAAATGACAAGATCAGGGTATTCCTGGGGTCTAGGGTCTTTAGCATTTCAGGCGCTCCAGGCATGTTCGAAGTAATCATAAGGCCCGACGGATCTTGGATCGAGGAGTTGGACGCCATCCAGAACCGGTGGTTGGCGGAAAAAAAGGCAAAAGCAAACCAAGGTGGCGAAGAACCTGAACCGGCGCAGACTTCTCAGGAAGAAGCCGCTAAGTTGCCGCCTGTGCCAGAGACTCTGGATTTCGAACATGAGAAAGTCTCAGTGGGCGCTGTTGTATTGGCGGCTGGGTGGCGACCGGAAGATCCCCCGGGTTTGGAGAAATTCGGATACGGTTCACATCCAGACATTATAACAAACGTCCAGATGGAAGAACTTGCTTCTAAAGGGAAACTGGCGCGTCCGTCAGACGGACGGGAAGTTAATACAGTTGCTTTTATTGAGGTAGTGGATGATCAGATTGCCCATCCCTGGTTATACAACTCGGCCGTGGGATCGCTTGTAGCTCTCAAGCAGGCGCATTATCTGAGGAAGACCAACCCAAATGGAAAAGCCTACATCTTTTATGAAAACATGAGAGCGCCTGGACAGTATGAGAAATTTTACAGGTCACTGCAAGACGATCCCGGAGTTTTCATGTCCAAGGGAACTCCTGTTGGTGTCAGCAACGGAGGATCTTCTCTCACAGTAAGGCTAAAAGACACTCTTCTTGGTGAACAAATTGAGTTGAAAGCGGACTTGGTAGTGCTTTCTACGGGAATGGTTCCTCTTACAAAAGATTCGTCCATATTGAATCTGAAATATCGGCAAGGTCCGTTCCTTCCGGAAAATCCTTACGGGTTTAATGACTCCCATTTCATCTGTTTTCCTTACGAGACCCAACGTACCGGCATATACACCGCTGGGTGCGTACGTGGCCCAATGGATATCCTGAGTTGTGAGATGGACGCTATGGGAGCGGCGCTGAAGGCTATTCAGTGCGCAGAACTGGTGTCGGAGGGAAAGGCCGTTCATCCCAGAGCAGGCGACGAATCGTTTCCTCACATTTTCACTCAAAGATGCACACAGTGTAAACGGTGCACAGAGGAATGTCCCTTTGGAGCGTACGACGAGAAGCCGGATGGCACACCTTTGCCAAATCCATCCCGTTGCAGGCGTTGCGCTATATGCATGGGATCCTGCCCGGAGAGAATCATATCCTTCAGGGATCATTCAGTAGACATGATTGGGTCAATGGTAAAGGCTATCGAAGTTCCGGACGAGTATGCCGAAAAACCCAGAGTGGTGGTCTTCATTTGCGAAAATGACGCTCTGCCGGCTGTCGATATGGCAGGTATCCAGAGGCTCAATTATAGCCCTCATGTCAGATTCATACCGCTTCGATGCCTGGGCAATATAAACATGGTGTGGATAGCGGACGCTCTTTCCAAGGGTATTGATGGGATACTGCTTATTGGATGTAAATACGGTGATGATTATCAGTGTCACTTTGTTAAAGGCAGTGAATTGGCTCAATATCGTATGGAAAAAATAAGTGAGACGCTTCAGAGACTGGTCTTGGAGTCAGACCGCATTCGGGTCCATCAGTTAGCCATTGACGAGTACGCTACGATTCCAAAGTTGGTCGATGATTTTATGGAAAGACTTTCTGAATTTGACCCGAATCCATACAAAGGTTTCTAAGGAGGTTCATCATGGCGAGAGACATAGTCACTGAACCTGATCTTCAGTTTACAAAGGATCTTATAGCCGCAGGCGGAGATGATCTCAAGAAGTGCTATCAGTGCGCAACTTGTTCGGTTGCCTGCAAGTTGGCTCCAGACAACAATCCTTTCCCGAGGAAAGAAATGATCTGGGCTCAGTGGGGCCAGAAAGACAAGCTTTTGAACGACCCGGATATTTGGTTGTGTCATCAGTGTAATGACTGTTCGACAATGTGTCCGAGGGGCGCCAATCCTGGAGACGTTCTTAAAGCGGCCAGAAAGATGGTCATTCAGAACAACTCGTGGCCGTCCTTTTTCGGAAAGCTCGTTGGTGAGTCGTCGATGTTTGTCCTGGCTTTAGGAATTCCGGCGGTCGTGGTACTGTTCATCCTTTTGATCAGCGGTTTCGATGTGCCCGCCGGGCCGGTAAGGTACTCAGCTCACCACCTGTCCCCCAAAGACGGCTTTATATGGCTGCCGGTGTTGCAGGTCATATTCACGGCTGCGCTATTATTTGCAGTTGTTTCATTGGTTATGAGCCTGAAATCCTATTGGAACAATCTTGAAACCAATAATCCAATACCGGTGGGAAAGGCAAGAAAAGGTTTCGTACCGAGTCTCCTGGAAGCCCTATCCGAAATACTTCCTCACTCGAGCTTTAAAGAGTGCGAGGCGAACAACATTCGTTATTCAGCGCACTTACTTGCTTTTTGGGGAATGATTGGACTGTTAATCACTACTGCTATCGTGGCCTTTAATGTAGACATACTCGGACTGCTTCCTCCGTCGCAGAACGGACCGGGCACTGTGCCGATTAAAATCCTTGGAAACGTGAGCGCTATTGCTTTTGTGGTGGGCTTGGGGATCATGTTTTTACGAAGGTTGCAAGTACCTGCCCAGGCTGGTGGAAGCTCCTATTTCGATTGGTTCTTTCTCCTTATCATTGGCGCAACAGGGGTAACCGGTTTGTTGACGGAATTGATAAGATGGGGCGGTGGGGTTGGCGCGGCTTACGTGCTATACGCCATTCATCTTGTTTTTGTTTTAAGTTTGCTCCTTTATCTGCCGTTTTCAAAATTTGCTCACTTGGGATACAGGACTGTAGCGATAGCATGGGCGAAATCCTCCGGCAGAAACATCATGTTGCCCACTAAAGGAAAATGTGTGAGCGCTCCTCCGGTGGAAGCCACACAATCCTGAGAAGTAGAATGCTGTTATTTAGGAATTTCGGGGCGAAGAGACGTTAGCCTCTCGCCCCTTTTTCTGAAAGTAGAAATTGGCGGGGAAAAGATCGACACGGCCTGCGGATCAAGCCTCTGCGGCTAACATGAGATTCTTCTTTCAAAACGTTCCCAGAGTATATCCGCAACCTCGTCGCCGAATTCTTTGCAATCAGGGTCAAAATTTCCCAAGTATATCGAGAGATCATTGGTCCAGCGTGACCTTTCACAATCCATGAACCTTCTCAGAAAGTTACCGTAAAGTCCTTCGACCATGTAAGGGGTTACCCGTTCGAGTTCTCGAATTACCTGACTAGCTTTCTGAACTCTTCTTCCACTCGATGATGCCATTGATGTGGTCTCCTCCCAACAAAGTATATCATACTCAGTAAATAATAACTCCGATGCTGAAGCGCAACATGAGACAGAAAAAGACTCATTAGTACAAATGAACAAAATCAGCGTTACACTAATAGGATTTTGCATTTGAAATCATAACTTACAAACAATTCAAGAAAGGAAAAATATTTTGATAAATCGTTACTCGCGCAAACAAATGGAAGATATTTGGAAGCAGGAAAATCGTTTTGCAGCGTGGCTGAAAATTGAATTAGCGGTGTGCGAAGCATGGACGAGGAGGGGAGTGATTCCAGATGATAGTATGGCCCGAATTCGTGAAAAGGGTTCTTTTAACGTCGATCGTATAAATGAAATAGAAAAAACCACCCGCCACGATGTCATAGCTTTCACCACATCTGTTGCGGAATTCGTTGGAGAAGATTCCAGGTTTGTTCATAGAGGGCTGACTTCATATGATGTAGTCGATACGGCTCTTTCTCTACTGATGAAAGAAGCGGGTGTCCTCATAAGAAAGGGTATAAGCGAACTTATGGCAGCCTTAAAAGCCCGTGCATTCGAGACAAAGAAAGTTCCTGTGGTGGGAAGATCTCATGGAATCCACGCGGAACCCACAACATTCGGATTGAAACTGGCCATATTTTATTCGGAAATGTCTCGCAATCTCAAACGCTGGGATGCGGCTCTTGAAACCATATCGGTAGGCAAGATATCCGGCGCTGTTGGAACGTATGCCCATCTGGACCCTAAGATGGAATCGGAAATTCTCGAGAAAATAGGTTTGAAACCAGCGCCCGTGTCCAATCAGGTGATACAAAGGGATCGTCATGCCGAATATTTTACTGTGCTGGCTCTTATTGCCACTAGTATTGAAAAAATCGCCTTGGAGATCAGGCATCTCCAAAGATCGGAAGTTAGTGAAGTTGAGGAATTCTTTCACCCCGGGCAGAAAGGGTCATCGGCCATGCCACACAAAAGAAATCCCGTATTAACGGAGAATCTTTGCGGGCTTGCCAGGGTGGTAAGGGGTTATGCTTTCTCAGCGATGGAGAATATGCCCCTGTGGCACGAGAGAGATATATCCCATTCTTCAGTGGAACGGATTATTGGCCCTGACGCGACTATTCTGGTGGATTTCATGCTGGACAGGATGACGGCCGTCATCAGAAATATGAGAATATTTGAAGATCGTATGACGCAAAACCTCGAGTCCAGCAGAGGCTTGATTTTTTCCGAATCCATTCTAATAAAACTTGTGGATAAGGGCCTTACTAGAGAACGTTCCTACTTGCTCACACAAAGGAACGCGATGAAGGCCTGGGAAAGTGGTCTGAAGTTCAAGGATGCGCTGTTTGCGGATCCAGAGGTGATGGAGATTCTGTCTAGAGAAGAAATCGAATCCGCTTTCGATTTGGACCATTCATTAAGATGGGTGGATGAAACGTTTGAACGGGTGTTTAATTAACGAACTCAAAAAAGAAACTTGACAGTTTAAAAAAAATATATGATTTATAACATAGTTTTATTGGTATTATATAAATCTAAATATTAATTAACCACACTAATTAGGAAGACGATAAATACGAGGAAACATGACAAGATTATCATTGAGTTGGTTTAATCCTATAAAGGAGATACCTGCCGTGACAAAAGTCTTAAATCTGTGGTCCTGGTTCCTGGAGAGAATATGGGGGGGTAAGACCAATCGTAGTTGGAATAACTCCCCTAAAGATATGCCGCTCATTCCGACTCATAAGTCCCCTGCGAATCGAGGGTTTCAGGTGGTAGTTATGAACGAGCGACGAGGGGCTTTGCAATATGATCTGAGCCCGAGAAAATTTCGTATCGGAATGATCGGGGGCTTAATTATAGTCTGCCTGTCTCTATTAGGAGCTTACTCCGTAGGCAGAATTGTCTGGGGACACTTCTTCATGGAGACGTCCATCTACAATGGCCAGACTTCAAGGGTTTCCTCTCAATATTCTCAACAAGATCAAGGGCTGACTGATTTGTCCTCGTCACCCACGGGCTATTCGAACGCGGCTGCGTTCGGGACAGCGCGGAAAGAAACCGTTTCTGATCAACGAGCCTATTCTGAGGACGAAAGCAAAACGGACAGGTCAGCATTGTCCATGCAGTCGACCGAAAAGCTCGAAGGCGATCTGTCTTCAAGTTTGAATACACATCAAACCCCTGGTTTATCTCCCGGATCCGCATCTTCGCAAAGGAGTGGTTCATTTACTGACACTAGTTCAACGGCACGCGCACAATCAACTCTGCCCCCTCAAAGCGAAGCTTCACCAGTTACAATAGTTAACTTCAACGCCCAGGATGTCACGGTTAAACCGACAGGGCAAGGCAACGGGACTCTTAATTTTAAGCTCATACGGGACCATCCAGAAATAGGTTTTTCTGGATATTTGTTTGTTTTCGTGGAGATGCAGGACAAGAAAGGTGAGAACAGAATTTATGTTTACCCGGACAAAACTCGCCTCGGTGAAGGGGATTTACCCTCAGATTTTCGAGAGGGAGAATCGATATCATTCAAAAACAATTCGAGGGTAGAGTTGCCTTATGGGGACATCCGTCCGGGATCCGGACTGGCTAGAGTCTCTATTCTTCTTTACAATGACCAAGGGAAGATAGTTTTTCAGCGTGGATTCGAGAAAAAGGAACTAGTAATGGCTGGGTCCTCTGGGCCCCAACAAATTGACGAAAACAAGCCAAAAACTACTGATAGAAGAAGGGCATTGTAAAATTGCGCCAACGAAGTGACGCTAAATGCGATTCACAGATCAGTGAATTCGCTCTATTTGGTTCTCCAAGTCCACGAACACATTCTTTGACTTGTGGTTTTTGCACTTCGCATCATCCAGAATCACGTAAGAACATATAATCACCAGATCATTTACTGAAACTTTTCGGGCCGCCGCGCCGTTAAGACAGATCACGCCTGAATTCGGTTCCCCTTCGATTACGTATGTTGCAAATCGTTCCCCATTGGAAACATTATAGATGTGAACCTGCTCATATTCGAGGATGTCCGAAGCCTCTAGGAGTTTTGAATCTATGGTGACGCTCCCCTCGTAATCGACGCAGGCGCCGGTAACCTTAACTCTGTGTATTTTTGACTTCAGCATGGTCCTTTGCATGACAAAGCTCCTGGATTAGCTAGACCTGGGGAATTCTATATCGTTTAATTCAATACGACTCTCTTCTGAACTGTTCTAGGGTTGTGCAAGCTGCAAATTCAACTTATCAGAGCATTGTCTATTAGCCGGGTTTGTCCGATCCTAATGGCCAAGATAGCCAATGCCGGGCCTTGCACGGCGGAGAGATCCCTTAATGTGTCTGGATCGACTAGCCTAATGTATTCGGGAATGGGTCCAGATTCGATGGAAATGGCGCCCGCCATAACTCTGATGTATTTTTCTACGTCGGTTTCATGAGTAATAAAAAGTTCCTGGGCTTTCCTGAGGGCCTCATAAATGCAAACGGCCTGTTTTCTTTGAGACGGAGACAGATATGAATTCCTGGAACTCATCGCAAGTCCGTCAGCCTCCCGAACGGTTGGACATCCTATCACTTCTGTCCTGACATTAAGATCTCTGACCATTTTCTTTATGACTTGGAGTTGTTGATAGTCTTTACAACCAAAATAGGCCCTGGTCGGTTCTACGATATTGAACAGCTTGAGCACAACAGTGGCCACTCCTCTGAAATGGCCGGGCCTGGACTGTCCACACAGGGGAAGAGAAAGCTGTTGAACTTCTACATGTGTTTCGTAACCGTTGCCATACATTGTCTCTGCGTTGGGTGTGAAGAGCGCATCGACACCACATGCCTGAAGCTTGGCGTAATCGCCGCCCGGATCACGGGGATAAACACTGAAGTCCTCGTTTCTCCCAAATTGAGTAGGGTTTACGAAGATACTTGCGACGACACGATCATTTTCTGATATGGCCTTCCTAACTAGACTTAAATGTCCTTCGTGCAAATATCCCATGGTGGGAACCAAGCCGACTGACTTGAGATTTAGAGCGCACTTCCTGGTCCACTCGTTCATTTCTTCGACCGATGTTATTATTTTCATTGAGCCCTGACCCAGCCAAAAAAAAACCTTCCCGGAGGAAGGTGTAAAGCGCTAATCATCGTTCCTTCCGTCCCGGTCACATGGATCCAAGCGGATTTTGATTACCATTATAATGTTCCGGGTTTCTAAGAAACTCCAGACCTATTGTAACTATTATAATGATATCGATTGCCAGGTCAAGCTGAAATCATCGAATAACATAAGTGAATATTGAAATGGGTACATTATTCCACTATCCTGATCGTCAGAGGTCAGAATCAGGAGAAAAAGGAAGATCAAAATAATTGAGGATTAAGATGAAGTCGTTGGTGAGCGTCAGGAAATCTTCAGAATATGAATTGGCCGGTTTAAAGGAGATTGTAAACAATTGCATGGACGATTTAGGCGGCCTAAAGTCTATGATCAATCGATCGGACAAAGTTCTTTTGAAGCCCAACTTGCTGAGGTCTTCAAATCCTGGTCAGGCTATCGTTACTCATCCCACCTTTGTTGAAGCCGTTGCAGAGTTGTTGGTAGACCATGGAGCCCAACTGTCTCTGGGTGACAGCCCTCCGCTGGGAAACCTTGCCCGGGTGCTATCCAAGTCCGGATACGACAACTTTATGAAAAGGCTTAATGTTAAACCATGTCCTTTTACTAGGAAACGGAGCTTAGATTGCCTGAACAGTAGATTGTTCAGAAGGCTGGAACTAGCCGAAGAGGTGTTCGAATTTGATAAGGTGATCAACCTTCCCAAGATTAAGACACATTGTCAGATGGGCTTGACCCTTGCTGTAAAAAACTTGTTTGGGACGGTCATAGGGACAGATAAGGCATCCTGGCACTTACGCGCGGGGAAAAATATTGATAGTTTTGCAACAGTTCTGGTTCAGATTTACGAGCAAATAAGTCCCATGGTTTCGATAGTTGATGGTGTCCTGGGGATGGAGGGGAATGGTCCAAATAGCGGCAAACCAAGGCGCATAGGTATAGTGGCCGCGGGAAAGGACGCAGTGGCTCTCGATTCAGTGATAGCGTTTCTTCTCGATTTCCCAATAGATCTTGTTAAAACCTGCGTTGTCGGGAGAGACCTTGGACTCGGTGTCACCGATCCGGAGGTGATCGCTGTTGTGGGGGACGAGTTGGATGGATTTCCTATCACTGATTTTGAACGGCCCAAGTCTATGACTATGTCTTGGAACCTCTCTTACTGGAACCCATTCAGGAGGTTTCTCGAAAATCATGTTATCACGAAGCCTGCGATCGACGCGTCAATCTGCAAGAACTGTGGGGTTTGTATGAATCATTGCCCGCCGGGGGCAATCAAGAGCAAAAACGGCATGATGAAGATTGACACGCGAGTCTGCATATCGTGTTTCTGTTGCCATGAACTTTGTGACAACGACGCAGTCATGATTGTAGAACCGTATTTGGGAAAGTTACTGTCAAAGGTCACCCGTTAAGTTCATCCTTGATACCATGAAAAAGCTCGCTACCAGAGCCCGGAAAGATTTTCCGATCGTCCTGGCTGGAAAAAATCGCGTCAGGCCACTTACCAAGTTGTGGTTCAGACCCCTCGAGTGTGACGTCTGACGGGCGTCTGTCAGCCATCGCAGGGTATTGTCTAATCTGTTCCCCTTTTACGGAGAAGCTGAATTCTACTGGAATGTTGTTTGGGTCGAAGGAGTAAATCGAATAAATGAATCCATGATCCACCATTTCCGATACCCAAAATCCAGATGCCGACAACTTGTCGCGTAATTCCCACAGGTCCTTAATACTATCAACCCCGAACGAAACATGGTCGAATATGACAGGGCCTTTCACTGGTGCTCCGTGGTCCTTCTCTATCGCGGGTTGAGCGCCATCCCATTCAAAGAAAGCGATAAGGTCGGTTGGTGAAATCTCAAAAAAATAATGTCGATATCCGGGCGCGCCTAGACCCGCAACCAGTCTAAATCCAAGAAGATCACGCCAGTACCTGATTGTGGCGTCCATATCCCCAGTTACCATCGCAAGATGGTTTATTCCATTGAATTTTACCATGATTCACACTCCTAGCGAGATTATACCGAACAGCGCATGTCCCCAAAGATGTTCCCGAGCCAACAATAACTTAAAGCATTCTTTGGGATCTACAAGAACAAATGGACAGTGTGTCAATTGTAGAGACAATTGATAGGCGTACTCTCAAAAACCTGCCAAAAAGCTTGACATTTGGCCGTGAAAAGTATACGCGTAGAACCTTAAAATTCTTACCTTGACCACGGCTAACCCCGACCCGGGCTGTAAGCCAAGTGTTAATATAACACTTAAAATTGTAGCCAACACTATCCGGAGTCAAAGACGAACAGGATTTCACTTAGGTGAATGGTTGGCTTAGAGGCTTAACTTCGGCCCTGATGAATGAAATGGATCATGACTTTGTCTCTGTCCATTATCGGAAGAATCGTAAAAGGGTTGCAATGGTCATCAGATATAGTCGTTGAAGTAGCGCAAGGAATAAGTATGAAAAGTGTTCTTTTGGAAGAGAAGAGAACCATAATAAAACGCTGGATTGACCTTACAGTTGATACTTACCCGCCTGAATCGGGCTCGTTCCTGAGAAATCAGAAAGATCAGTTTGCAAATCCAGTTGGGGCCGCAATAGCTCAAGGGGCAGAGGCTCTCTTTGATTGGGTGATAGGAGATAGTCAGGAATATGGGCCTGTTGTGGTTAGAAGGTTGGATGACATTGTCAGAATTAGAGCTGTCCAGCAATTCTCGGCTTCAAATGCTGTGGCGTTCGTTTTCCTTTTGAAGAAGTCCATCAGGGAAGGGATTCCAAAACAGTTTCTAAAAGATCCGGACCGTTTTGGGGAACTCTTGAAAATCGAGTCAAGAATTGATTCCCTTGCTCTCACAGCTTTTGACATGTACATGAAATGCCGCGAGAAACTCTTCGAGATGCGAGCTATGGAGATACGGAACAGAACATCGCGTATCCTGGAAAGAGCGTGTAATAAGTACGGGGCGCCTCACGAATGGTAGCGCCCTTTATTTGGTGATAAAAACAGCGTTAAGTTAATTGAGGTGGTCGAATGAACGCATTTGCTTCTTTAGTTTCGGCCCTGATTGCTGTGGCGGCGTTGGCGGCGATCTCCTGGTTCGGAGTCGGAGCGATAGGCCTCGATTCCGTTTTTGGAGTTATCATTCCGTATATCGCGCTGGCCATTTTCATTATCGGGGTTGTTTACCGGATTGTGGATTGGGCTCGAATACCAGTCCCATTTCGTATTCCAACAACATGTGGGCAGGCAAAGTCTCTGCCATGGATCAAAGCCGATAATCTTGAATCTCCTTACAACACATGGGGAGTTATCGGCCGAATGTTTCTGGAAGTCTTTTTGTTTCGGTCTCTCTTTAGAAACACGAAGGCTGAATTACGAGAGGGGCCCAAAATCACCTACGCTTCCGCCAAGTGGCTGTGGCTCTTTGGTATCATGTTTCACTACTCGTTCCTAATCATCATACTGCGACACCTGAGATTTTTCATGGAACCCATTCCGTCGTTTGTAGATGCCATCACTTCGGTGGATGGTTTCTTTCAAATCATGGTTCCGACAGTTTTTATCTCGGACATACTTTTCTTGGGCGCTGTGACTTTGCTTTTCCTGAGACGGGTAACTTTGCCCCAAGTTCGTTACATTTCGCTACCCGCTGATTACTTTGCTCTTTTCCTGATATTGGGAATAGGCGTGTCAGGCATTCTGATGCGAAACTATTTCAAGGTGGATTTACTTGGTGTAAAGAACCTGGCCATTAGTTTGTTCACTTTTCACCCGGTTCCTCCGGCTGGGATTCATCCGATTTTTTATGTGCACCTTTTTCTGGTAAGCGTCCTGATCGCTTATTTCCCGTTCTCCAAGTTGATGCACGCTGGTGGTGTTTTTCTGAGCCCCACACGAAACCTCGCAAATGTTAATAGAAGCGAGAGGTATGTGAATCCATGGAATTATCCGGTGAAAGTTCATACGTACGAAGAATATGAAGATGAATTCAGGGGAAAAATGAAAGAAGTCGGCATCCCGGTTGACAAGGAGTAACCATGGAGCTACACGATTTACCAAAACCTAAAGATTTGATGAATATAGACCTTAACAGGCCTCCTGAGAAGGGATGGATGGACACCCGAACCCAATTCAGGGACGGCACGTACAGTTATCCGGCAGCGCCGAAAAATCTTACGGCGCTTGGCATGGCTAACCCTCGACGATGGTCTCCTGCAGATGAAGACTGGAAGCTGCCTGAAAACTGGCAGGAAATAATAATGCAGGGGATGAAGGAACGTTTGGAGAAGTATCGTTCTTTCCGTCTATTCATGGACATCTGCGTTCGCTGTGGCGCATGCGCGGACAAATGCCATTTTTTTATTGGTTCCGGAGATCCGAAAAACATGCCGGTGCTGAGGGCTGAACTCATCCGGAGCGTTTACAGGAGAGACTTTACGCTCCTGGGAAAAATGCTTGGTCGTCTTGGAGGAGGTAGAGAACTCACTTTGGATGTGCTTAAGGAGTGGTTTTACTACTTCTTTCAGTGTACAGAGTGCAGGCGTTGTTCCGTTTTTTGCCCGTACGGCATAGACACAGCCGAAGTAACTATGATCGGTCGTGAGCTGCTCAACTTGGTAGGTCTGAACATCAACTGGGTCATAGAACCGGTGGCTAACTGCTTTCGGACAGGCAATCACTTAGGAATTCCTCCACACGGACTTGTGGACATGTGGCAATTCATGGTCGATGATATAGAAGACCTTACCGGTGTCAAGGTCAACCTGCCAATCAACAAGAAAGGCGCTGAGATCCTTTTCGTCACACCTTCGGGAGATTATTTTGCAGACCCTGGAACTTATACATGCATGGGATACCTGATGTTGTTCCATGAGTTGGGACTTGATTACACATGGAGTACTTACGCTTCAGAGGGAGGAAACTTTGGGCTCTTTACATCCCACGAGATGATCAAGCGCCTGAACGCCAAGATCTATGCTGAAGCTAAAAGACTAGGCGTCAAGTGGATTCTGGGCGGAGAGTGTGGCCACATGTGGCGGGTCATGCACCAGTACATGGAAACAATGAATGGCCCGGCGGATTTTCTGGAAGAACCGGTATCTCCGATAACAGGGACCAAATTCGAAAACGCCAAACAGACAAAGATGGTTCATATTACCGAGTTTACATCGGATCTTATCAAAAACGGCAAGCTGAAGCTTGATCCAAGTCGCAACAACAAATACGTGACGACGTTCCATGATTCCTGTAATCCAGCTCGTGCCGCCGGACTTCTGGAAGAACCACGTTATGTGATCCGCAACGTGACCAACAACTTCTATGAAATGCCTGAAAACACAATTCGAGAGCAGACATACTGTTGCGGCGGAGGGGCCGGTCTTGGAAATGACGAGAACATAGACATGCGTATGCGTGGAGCCTTCCCTAGAGCGAGCGCACTTAGGCACGTAAGGGACAAACACAACGTGAATCACCTTTTATGCATGTGTGCGATCGACCGAGCCACCCTGTCCGCATTAACGGAATACTGGGCCCCTGAGGTATCGGTTGGCGGGATCCACGAACTGGTAGCCAATGCCCTGATAATGGAAGGGGAGAATGACCGTACGCTCGATTTACGCGGTGAACCTTTTGCGGACGTAGAGGAGGACGAGTAGAATGTATAACGCTGGAAAGATTATTATAGGGATCGTTATATTTCTCGCCCTGATCACTGCCCCTTTTTGGTACAATTTAGGCAGGCCCTCAGCGCCACCGAAGTTGGAAATTGGCACGCAGGAAAAGCAGTGCGTGGAATCAAAGGCTTTTATGCAGGCTAAACACATGGTGCTCTTGGATCAGTGGAGGGACGAGGTAGTAAGAGACGGGAACCGAATATACGTAAACTCTACCGGCAAGCAATTCAACATGAGTCTTCAGAATACCTGCACAAAATGCCATTCCAGCAAGACAAAGTTTTGTGACCGATGCCACACATATCTTAAATGTGGCCCCCAATTGCTGGGATTGTCACATAGCGCCAAAGGAGCAGGAAAAACTGGCCGGAAGGAGTGACAAGTGATGGACGATACAAGAAGGAGTTTCTTGAAGATCGCTGGCCTTTCCATGCTGGGTTTTGGGGCCAAGCCAGTTGTTGACGCGGTAGCTGGCACCGGGGACCCGAAATTTGAGAAGGATCCAAAGGCCTTCAACGGCAAGAGATGGGCCATGGTAGTGGACCAGCAGAAATGCCTTAAAGCGAAAGAGGGTTGTAAGGACTGTGTTGCGGCGTGTAACTCCGCTCACAATATTCCGGAATTCAACAACCCTAAAGATGAAATCAAATGGATTTGGCAGACTTCATTTGAACACGCTTTTCCGGGGCAGGAAAACCCTTATCTCAATGAATATATCAAGAAAAGTCTTAAAGGGTTGCCCTTCATGGTTCTTTGCAACCATTGCGATAACCCTCCCTGTGTCCGGGTGTGTCCGGTTCAAGCGACTTTTCGCCGCCCGGACGGTATAGTGGTGATGGACTACCACCGTTGTATTGGTTGCCGTTTTTGTATGGCGGCGTGCCCATACGGAGCTAGAAACCTTAACTGGCGAGATCCTAGGCCTTTCATAAAAAAAGAGAACCCTGAATATCCGACGAGAACCAGAGGTGTCGTTGAAAAATGCAACTTCTGCTCGGAACTTCTCGCCGTTGGCAAACTGCCGGCGTGTGTGGATGCTTGCAAGGATAAAGCCTTGGTGTTCGGAGACCTGGAGGATCCAAATTCAGAGGTCCGAGAGCTGCTAAGGAGTCGTCCTACGATTCAACGTAAACCTCAGTTAGGCACTCGTCCACAGATCTATTACATATTGTGAGGTAACCATGCTTGAAAAGGCTTTAAGAGGTAATAAGAGCTACTTTGCCTGGATTGGTTTCTTGCTGATCCTGGTTGGAATGGGCTTCGGATTCTATCTCAGGCAGCTGGGTTTCGGTTTAGGAATAACCGGAATGAGCCGAGATGTGTCGTGGGGTCTTTATATTGGACAATTTACCTTTCTAGTTGGTGTGGCCGCTTCCGCCGTAATGCTTGTGCTGCCTTACTACCTTCATAATTATAAGGTGTTCGGCAAGATCACAATTTTGGGCGAGTTTCTGGCTGTAGCCGCTGTTACTATGTGTTTGTCGTTCATAGTAGTCGACTTGGGGCGTCCGGACAGGGCCTTCAACGTCCTACTGTATCCGAGCCCGAATTCAGTTCTTTTCTGGGATATGGTCGTCTTGAACGGTTATTTGTTCTTGAACATTTTTGTAGGTTGGACTGTGTTGGAGTCAGAGGCCAAATCAGTTCCACCGCCCAAGTGGATAAAACCCTTCATATACCTTTCTATACCGTGGGCCGTCAGTATTCACACTGTGACTGCGTTTCTTTATGCGGGCTTACCAGGTAGAGGCTTTTGGCTATCAGCCATTATGGCGCCTAGATTTCTTGGGTCGGCTTTTGCGGCTGGTCCGGCGTTGCTGATTTTGATTTGTCTCTTCCTGAGAAAGTACACCAAGTTCGATGCAGGCTGGGAAGCCATTCAATCCCTGGCGAAGATTGTGACTTATGCAATGATCATTAGTGTATTTTTTGTGCTTTGCGAATTGTTTACTGTATTCTATAGCCAGATTCCAGAGCATATGTATCATTTCTTGTATCTTTTTGTGGGACTCCACGGACACACAGGTCTAGTTCCATGGATGTGGGCTTCAACGGTCCTGGCCGCAATTGCTTTGATTATTATGATCAATCCAAAAACTAGAAATAGCCCGGGAACCCTGGCTATTGGATGCGCAGCGGTATTTTTCTCGTTGTGGATCGAAAAGGGAATTACCCTCGTTATTACGGGTTATATTCCGTCCCCTCTTGAAACAATCACTGAATATCATGCGACTTTGCCTGAGATAGGGATTGTTATCGGAGTTTGGGCGCTGGGATTCCTTATCATGTCTGTGCTTTACAAAGTGGCTCTATCTGTGAAAGCTGAATCGGCCTAACAACCGTATCAACATTTGCGCCGATAAACAAAAAAAGGCGATGTCCATGAGGAATCGCCTTTTTTTATTGCATTATATGGGCGCCATGTTCATAATAATAGTTTAACTAACACATCCCTGTAGCTCGGGTCGCGCTTGTTCGTGTCCTAGGGATGGAAGATTCAACCCGAAAAGGAGTTTTTCATTTGTCTCTTGTTACCATGAAGCAATTGCTCGAAGCCGGGGTTCATTTTGGCCATCAGACCAGACGCTGGAATCCCAAGATGAAACCCTACATATTTGGCGCTCGAAATGGGATATACATAATTGATCTTCAAAAAACTGTAAGGCTTTTTAAAAGAGCCTACCAGTTTGTTCAGGACGCTGCGGCGACTGGGGTCGGGGTTCTCTTTGTTGGGACAAAGAAACAGGCTCAAGACGCCGTGCAAGAAGAAGCGGCCAGATGCGGACAGTTTTACGTGAATCAACGCTGGCTCGGAGGTATGCTAACCAATTTCTCTACAATCAAGCAGAGCATTGAACGATTGAACCAGCTTGGAACCATTCTCGATAAGCCTGAAGACACAAACTTCACAAAGAAGGAATTGGTAAATATTTCAAAGCAGTACGACAAACTCAACAAAAACCTGGCAGGCATACGGAACATGAAAAGGCTTCCGGGAGTTGTTTTCATCGTGGACCCCAAGAAGGAAAACATCGGAGTAAAGGAAGCACGGAAACTTGGGATACCAATAGTGGCTATCGTGGATTCGAATTGTGATCCAGACGAGATAGATTACGTGATTCCAGGCAATGACGACGCTATTAGAGCCATAAGACTATTCGCCGCCAAGGTAGCTGACGCTTGTATGGAAGGACGCTCCATTTACGAAGCCTCTTTGAAAGAAGATGGCGGATTGAGTGATTTCCCCATAATGACCAAAGGAGACGAGGAAGCGGAGGCAGAAACTATTATTGAATCTGAAAATATCGGTCCAGAAAATGATATAGTTGAATCCGAGTCCGTTCAAGAAGGAGTTGGTCAGGTTGTCTGACGCCAATTAGTCGCAACATCAGGGTACAGTGGTTCATGTGAATTATTGACTCATACGATTAGACCAGATCGAAGTCGTTCTTCATGTAGAATTCTAGGAGCGGAAGGCGCCGCTTATTCACAAGGACCGCTACCCATTCAAGACCCGACATTTTAGGTCTCCAATAGAAAGATTCGGGAGAAGACCCGGTCAACTGGAGGCAGGGGATTTGATCTACACTACTTGATAAATAGGAGAGCATCCGATGGAGATATCAGCGAGTTTGGTAAAGGAATTGAGGGAAAAGACCGGCTTAGGGTTGATGGATTGTAAAAAAGCTTTGGCTGAGACAGAAGGCGATATGCAAAAGGCCATTGACTACCTCCGAACAAAGGGGGCTCTAAAAGCCGCTAAGAGGGAAGGAAGGGCCACATCAGAAGGCAGAGTGGGTTCTTATATTCACATGAATGGAAAGATAGGTGTTCTTCTAGAGCTTAATTGTGAAAGTGATTTTGTAGCCAAAACGGAGCAGTTTGCCGGTCTGTTGAAAGATCTTTGCATGCAAATCGCCGCAAGCGCTCCGAGGTGGATTGGCGCCGCAGATGTCCCCGAAGATATAGTGGTCAAGGAAAAAGAAATCTATATGCAGCAAGCCAAAGAAGCCGGCAAGCCGGACAAGATGCTTGACAAGATAGCTGAAGGAAAGCTCAAGAAATTTTACTCTGAGACATGTTTGCTTGATCAGCCCTTTGTAAAGGAAGACTCTAAGACAGTTGGAGAATTGATCAAAGAAAAGATTGCCCAACTTGGAGAGAACATCACTGTGGGGCGTTTTACCAGGTATCAATTAGGACAGGCTGACTAATGAAAATCATGCCAAATGGTTTCCGCCGTGCCCTTTTAAAAATATCCGGCGAGGCTTTGGGTGGAGAAAAAGGATTCGGGTTCGACGGGCCAAAGATAACCTGGATTGCTCAGGAAATAGTGTCGGCCCATAGTCCAGAAAGTCAAATAGGTGTAGTGGTTGGTGGCGGGAACATCATACGTGGAAACGCCGCAGCGTCTATCGGGGCCCATCCCCTTGTCGGCGATGAGATGGGTATGATTGCTACTGTAATCAACGCTCTTGCTCTAAGATCGGCCATTAGATCTCTCGGTCATTCGGCTAGAGTAATGTCTTCTTTTGAAGTTGGTAGATTTGTCGAGGCTTTTTCCAGAGAGTTATTGATCAAATCTCTAGAGGAGGGAGAGATTGTGATTTTCGCGGGTGGAACTGGCAACCCCTGTTTTACCACTGATTCAGCCGCTGCTCTGAGAGCGATTCAGATGGAAGCCGATGTTCTCATAAAGGCAACCCAGGTTGATGGAGTTTATGACAAGGATCCTCGTAATCATCCCGACGCGGTCAGATTTGATTCCATAACCTCTGAAGAAGTCCTTAAAAAAAGGCTTAAAGTAATTGACGCTGCAAGTGTTGAAATCCTAAGCCGACGCGCGATCCCAACCATTGTATTGAACTTACATGTGCAAGGAAACATAAAAAGAGCCCTGTTAGGTGAGAAAGTAGGCACAACGATTTTTGCCTGATTTTAATTTCAACATCTCAATTATGCAGGAGAGGCTGGAGCAGTAATGCTGGAAGATGTGCTCGCAGAAATGAAGTTGGCGATGGATAAATCAATCGAGGCCCTCAAGAAGGATTTGAAGAGGATCCGCACAGGAAGGGCGTCGCTTGCTTTGCTTGACGGTATGACTCCAAACTATTACGGGACACCAACCCCCCTAAATCAACTGGCTACTCTCTCAATCCCTGAACCGCGCCAGATTGCTATTCAGCCTTGGGACTCACAGGCTGTTCCGGAAATTGAAAAGGCGATTCTGAAGTCTGACCTTGGTTTGAATCCTAGTAATGATGGGAAAGTCATTCGGGTAGTGCTTCCTCCTTTGACCTCCGAAAGAAGGAAGGAGCTCGTGAAGCTGGTAAAAAAAATGGGTGAAGAATTCAAGGTTCAAATTCGCAATCACAGACGTGACACGAATGAAATACTCAAGGATTTTAAGAAAGAAAAAGAAATTTCGGAAGACGATCTGCATAAGGCCCAAGAGCGAGTTCAAAAAACTACCGATGACTACATAACCAAAGTCGATTCAGTGACAACGGAAAAAGAGTCTGAGATTATGGAAATCTGAGAAAGGGCAGGTTTTGCCCTTTTTTAGGTTGCTCATCATATGATGGTGTCCTAGAAAATCATCACTAAAAGTATTCCAGTGATTGGTATGCAGGTTGACTTCCAGTAACGATCACACGCTTAAAGATCTACCGGTTCACGTTGCCATAATCATGGATGGTAATGGTCGATGGGCTAAGGAAAGATTTTTGCCGCGATTGGAAGGTCACCGGCAGGGGGCGAAATCAGTCCGTCGCGCTGTGGAGTTCTGCCGAAGCAATGGAATTAAATTCCTGACCCTTTACGCATTCTCGACAGAAAACTGGGAGCGACCTGAACCTGAAGTTTCTGGCCTGATGAAGCTCTTGAGCCAGTTCATAGATTCGGAACTCGAAGAGATACACCGAAATGATATTAGATTTAAGGTGATCGGCCAATTACAGCGGTTACCTCAGTTTGTAAGACAGAAAATTCAAACCGCCCTCGATAAAACTATTAAGAATAAAACGATGACTCTAAGTGTGGCGCTTTCTTACGGTGGAAGACAAGAAATAATTTCAGCGGCTCTCAAGATTCACAAAAAGTTGGTGTTGGGTGATTTGAAAGAAGAAGACATAGATGGCTCAGTCTTTTCGTCTTTGTTAGACACCGGCGATATGCCGGATCCTGACCTCTTGATTCGAACTGGTGGAGAACTAAGAATAAGCAATTTTATGCTTTGGCAAGTCGCCTACGCAGAACTTTATTTCACTGATCTGTTGTGGCCCAGTTTTGATGAAGACGCCTTCTGGAAAGCTATTGAAGCTTATCGATCGAGGCAGCGCCGCTTCGGCAAAATTTCTGAACAGATTCAATCACTCGCTTAAGGAATCGAAATGCTGACCTCAAGAATTATCGCTGCGGTTATATTGGCTGGCATTATAGTGCCGACATTGATTTGGGGAGGACTTACAGGGATTTTTTTGCTAGTGACTGGATTTATCCTACTGGGAGTTTGGGAGCTTGTGACGCATTTACCAGGACTGAGTAATAATGTTTCCAAGATAGTCACCATGCTCCTATCCATATTGGTTCCCTTCCTTTTTCTGATATGTCCTCCTTCTGGAATTCCAGCGATCGTGGTCTTCCTTCCACTAGTAATAATAGCCATTCATCTTTTTATTTTCACCACGATCGAAAACACACTTGAATCTACTTCACAAATGATATTTGCCTGTGTTTACGTCACAGTACCCTTGGCTCACGTTATTTCAATTTCGTGTATGGGATCAGGCTATCTCTGGATAATATTCACTCTTTTTGTTGTTTGTTTGGGAGACGCCGGAGCGTATTTTGGAGGCAAAAACTTCGGGCGCCATCATTTCTCATCGAATGTAAGTCCTTCAAAGACACTAGAAGGACTTGTCGGAGGACTGATTGGCAATTTACTGGGCATGGTAATAATGAAAGTTGTTGTGAGCAATTTTCCCCCTCTCTGGGATTTGTTACAGTTGACGATTATCCTTGCCGTAGTCGCCCCCATAGGAGACCTATGCGCATCGGCGTTGAAGAGAAGACTTGCAATTAAAGATTTTGGCTCCGTAATTCCTGGCCATGGCGGAGTGCTTGACAGAGCCGACAGTTTGATACCATCTTTTCCTGTAGTTTTCTATTTTCTTAGCCTGTCGGGCTATGGAACTTTCTAATGAAAGGGATTTCAATACTAGGTTCTTCGGGTTCCATAGGGACACAGGCTCTTGATGTGATCAAACTCAATTGTGACTCGCTTTGTGTCGTAGCGCTAGCCTGCGGATCGAACATAGAGCTTCTGGAATCGCAGATCAGGGAATTCAATCCAAGTCTGGTCTCTGTAGTATGTGAAAAAGCTCAGCGGGAACTTAGGATTAGGCTTAGAGATTACTCAAAGCCAATACAGATTCTCTGCGGAAGCGAAGGCCTTGAAGCGGTGACAAAAGCCGACGCCACAGACATGGTGGTTGGAGCGCTTCCTGGAAGTGTAGGTTTGAAACCCGCGTTTTGGAGTTTGCAGGCTGGTAAAGAGCTTGCGCTTGCAACCAAAGAAGTGTTTGTTATGGCCGGCAAACTTTTTATGGAACAGGTTCAGGCCTCTGGGATCAAACTGATTCCTGTTGATTCAGAACAGTCTGCAATTTTCCAATGTCTTCAGGGAAATCTGGGTCATGAAGTCAAGAGGATACTACTTACAGCTTCTGGAGGCCCCTTCCTAATGAAGTCCGCAGAAGATATGGCCAGTGTAGGAAAAGAGGAAACCCTCAGGCACCCGAGATGGAAAATGGGTCCTAAAGTCACTGTTGATTCGGCAACCCTCATGAACAAGGGACTTGAGGTTATTGAAGCTCGATGGCTCTTTGGAATTGAATCCCAAAAGATAGAAGTTTTGATTCATCCGCAGAGCATAGTCCATTCTATGGTGGAGTTTGCTGACGGGTCTATAATGGCTCAGATGGGGACTACCGACATGAGGATTCCGATAAGCTACGCCCTGGCGTATCCTCGCCGGATTCCATCAGGTACAAGTCCGCTGGATTTAACAAGTATCTCTTCACTTTCTTTCCACAAACCTGACATGAGAAAGTTCCCTTTGCTGAAAGCGGCATACGACTCGCTAAGTCAGAACGAGAATGTTTATCCGGTAATACTTAATGCGGCGGACGAGGTGGCTGTCGACATGTTTCTGAAGGAAAAAATCCCTTTTAATTCAATACATAGAATCTGCCTTGACGCCCTGAATTTAATACCCTGTCGAAGACTGGAATCGCTCGAAGACATCGAGCTTTTTCATGAGGAAGTTAGCCGCGTTGTACGGGCAAAATGGGATAGACCGAGTTAAGTTTCCTTAAGTAGTCTATTGGATCTCTTGGTTTTATTTTTGTGGACAGGTTTGGGATGAAGTCCCCGAGTTACTTTATCAAATAATTGAAAGCGGTTAACTGAGATGGTGAATCGCCCCCATGTATTGCTGAAATTGATTGTATTGTCAATACTATGGATTCCTTCGATTGCCGCGTCCGAGGTGGTGGCACTGGAACTATCGTGCCCTTCCTGTGGTTACAGGCAAAGATTTGTGCAGGGCGCCGACGGAATTGATCAATCTCACAACGTTCAAAACATAATAGTAGTTTGCGAGAGAACCAGACAAATTAGAAATATAAAGATCCCGATAGATCCTGGATCCGAAACACCAGGCGAACCTCTGGTAGCAAGAAGATCTGGGTACGGAAAATCAGATTTGCTGGATATCCAACTCCCAAGATTCATGGTTCCTGGAAATACTTGCCCCCTTTTTCCGATTAACGCATATCTTGAAGCCAATGTTTGCCCTATAGATGGAAGCTCAGGATTTAGCTATACAGTGATAGGTCAATACTGAAAAACTTAATTTCATAATTTTAGTAATCGAGAGTCCATGGTAAAGGACTTAATGATGAAGATTCTATTTTGTGGTGAAACTTTTTTATCCGCTCCAGATCTCCTTAGGAAACTCCTTCCTCAACACGATGTTCGAAGTTGTAAGGTAGAGAAGTTGCCAGAATTAGCACGTTACTCAGATGTCTTGGTTCCGCTCATGGCTAGAGTTGATCGTTCGATGATGGTCGAAAGCGCTGTAAAACTTATTCAGCAATTGGGAGTTGGACTGGAAGGGGTCGATATTGAAGCGGCCAATGAATTTGGTATCCCGGTATGCAATGTTTCAGGAGATACGCCGCCAAACGCTGAGTCGACAGCCGAACACGCCATCTTTTTGATGATGGGTGTATCAAGGAAGATCCACGAATGCCGTAAATCTCTTCAAGAGGGAATTTGTGGGCGCCCAATGGGCGAGACACTGTTTGGGAAGATCGGCCTGATTGTTGGTTTTGTTAAAATTGGCCGTGCTCTAACCAAAAGGATGCGCTCTCTGGGTATGGAAGTCGATGTTATAAGAAGGACACCAGACAAAAGGCTAGAGAGCGAGATGTACTTGAGAAAAGTCGGCGATACGAGTGATCTTTTGGAAATGTCGCAGGAAGTAGATTTCGTGACCTCTAATTAACCGGTCAAAATTACGAAGCTTTAGGGCAGAAAGTACAAGAAAACATTTTGATATTATCAAGAGGGGAAATTCCAAATCACTGCGTTAATCTAGAGTCCCTCCAGGGGAAATAGGGCAATGTTGGTCAACCTGTCACTCAAAGTTTTCGACGATTTTAATCGTTTCGAACCAGAGGTCTTGAAGTTGAATTTTCTCTCTTGAGCAACTTCAGAAACCTGGCGATCAATTTTGAAGGTAAAGCGGTTTTCTCTTCATCGTTAATAATTTGCATAGGAATTTGGCCCCCGGCCATTTCTCTATGCCCCCCCGCTGACCCTGTTTTTCCGACGAGTCTCTTCAATATGAGTCCCGCTCTCTGTGTTCGAGATTTTGATCTCAACGAGATCACCATCATTTCATCAAACCGTCCAAAACACAGAGACCATTTAACTCCTTCTATTCTTAAAAGGATATCAGCTAGTTCGGGAATTATTGAATCCGTTTTGACATTTCCAATGAAAGAGCATGCCACATCCCTAAAAATGATGGCGTTGGCGAGCCCTCTTTGCAAATCCCCGAAATAGCTTAGTGGGAGGGCGGGTTTTTCAATTGCCCCAATGACTCGGGGGTTGGAGATTGAAGCGAGGTAGTTAAATGCGTGCAGGTCAGACTTGCAGCCACTTCTGATCAATGAATTAGTGTCAGTTTTTATGCCATAGAACAAGGCGTTAGCAACCGACTTTGGCGGAGTCAATCCGGCGGCTGCAAGGTATTCTGTAATAATGGTTGAAGTTGCGCCATAATCGGGACGGATATCATAGAAGTAGGCTTTTTGCGACGCTTTGCGCAGGGGGTGGTGATCTATTACCACAAAGGGACGTTTTGATCTCGACTCAATGAGATTGTTGCCGGTGAGTGGTTGCGCATCGATCAGGGCGACGCACTGATGAGCGCTCAAATCATGCTGGTCAACTTTGTTTGCAGGAATTCTCAGTCTATTGACCATGGCCTTGTTTTCAGCCCTGGTCAACGCGCCCCGTAGCCAATTAGACTCTTGGTGTTGAATTTCTTTTGAAGAAGATAACTGAACCCGTACGCGCTAGCCAGCGTGTCAGGATCAGGGTTGTTATGGCAAAGCACAAAGACCCTGGTTTGTTTATGTCCTTCAATGACCCGAGCCAACTCAGCGATTTTATCCTGCGATGCTGATATGTCCCACCGTTGAGCCGACATCAGTATTATCCTTAGATAGAAAAAACCAGGGCTACCATGTCTGTTTTCTTTTTGACGCGTCCATTTATTATATTTCTGAAAACAACAATTGAAGGATAACTAAAGTGAGCTAATCTAAATCCGATTCTCCTAGATTGAAAGATGATAGCATTTTCTTCACCAATCTCTCGTTGAGAACCATTCCCTTTATCGTTCCATATGTGCGTGCAAATCTATTTTCTATAAAGGCTTCCAGGACCAAGTCTCTTTTGTCGCGCATGTTAATACGACCTACTATAGTAAGAACTTCTCCCGGAGGCGCCATGGTGTTTAGATCGGGGAACGCCGTGCCAGTGAGAATTGGGATCATTTTACGGTTTTTAAGCAGTCGCAAAACCATGAAAGCCGCAAATTGGGCCACCGCTTCCATTTGAAGATGCCCGCCGAACATTGGCATGTTGACAAAATGGTCTCTTAACAAAGGGTTCTGCTCTGGAGTGGGTACCTTGAAACGCGCAAAACCAAGCATCCCTTCACGAATTTCACCTTCCTCCATAATGATTCTATCTAGAAAAAGGAAGTTAGCTCCATACATGTTAAGAGTCTCGGCAATTTCGGTTTTTTCGTAAGTAACCCACTTGTTGATCTTGGGAGCGACTCTAAAATTGGACTTGCGCGCAGCGGCCAGACCTATAACGGTTGATCCACCAAGGTCATTGTAACGAACCTGGCGAACGTCCCCCGAAGAGTAGTTTCCAGGACTCAACAGGTTGTTTACTAAAACGATCCCCGAAGTCTCTCTGACGAAGTCAGAAATGATTTCTACCGCCCTCCTAAGTGTAGAAAAAGAACTATCCGATCTCATCTCGCCGAAAAATTCGGCAACAAACTTGTTTAGTTCCAGGACATTAGCTGTTTCAACAATAGACTTCCATCTGGAGCGCAATCTGAAGTCAACTCGATTCACGAGTTTATCAAAACCTTCCAGTTTAGACAGTTCTTTCCGCATAGTCTCATTAAGGGCTCTGATATCGTCACTGAACTCCCCTACTAGCTTTAATTCAGTGAGATAATGATATACGACCGCAAGTTCGATTCCTGTGAAAAACTGGGATGACTGCGTCCAAGCCTCGGGGAGTGCGGCGATCAGTGTACGTTTGCCTAATCTTGCCAAACGAGTGGCCAGCCTTTCGAGGTAAGCTTTGGTGTCGCTGATAAAATAAGGTAAGTCACCCCTATATGTTAGAGCTACCAAGTGGGTGTCTGATCCCACCAGGTCCTTGAGCCCTTCAGCCAAATCAGAGAATGACCCAGCATTCACATAGTAGACATTTCGTTTAACCAATGTGGCCATGTCATTGAAGGTCTGTTTTCCTTTTAAGATGTCCCCGACAGCTTTCATCACTGAGGGTTGCCTTGGAAAACCCCCTGCTACGGTATGAACAACTGCGTCAAGTCTACTGATTCCTGCGGATTCGATTTCAGTTGAGATATTTCTCAGAGATTGAAATACCATGTCTCGGCGATCAATATCGAATTTTAGAGGAGTGGACAGCAACTCCATCCCGGTTTCTTTGAAGAAGATATTCTCTCGAGGGTTTTGCGGATCTAGGGAAGTTCCCAGGACTCTCGCTCCGGCGCGGATAAAAGCGCGTCCGATTGAAGCCCCATATCCCCCTTCTCTTGCGCCTACTATAAGAATGTTCTTGCCTTGAAACATTAAAAAATCCTTACAGATTTAATTTCATGATCTGATGTTGAACTTGAAAAATAATCTATTGTTTGTTTTCAGTCAACTTGAGCTGGTTGTTTCCAGTTCGATTATCACATAGGATCAAACTTGATGATCAAGAGTTATAGACCGTGTTCTGATGGCCACGGCTATCCAGGATAGCTGGCGGCAGACTTGATCCGTTTTTTTATGTCTTTTGGGACTAAAGGAGGCAACAATGTCATGGCTGGAAGAAAAGCCGGAAATAGCCGGAAAAATACTGCGCTTACTGTACGAACACAAAATGATAAGGACCTTTTTCAGAGACAAAGCGGATGGATGGACTCTTGTTTCGGGTATGTACAGTCCGCTATATATTCAACTCCGTCCACTATTGTCTTATCCGGAAATTTTTGTAGAAACCTGTTCAGCGCTGTCCAGAATGGCCAAGTATGAGGCCCCGGAGATAAACAGATTTGTTGGCATTGCAATGGCGGGAATCCCAATAGCGGCAGGGATGTGTTACGCCGGAAATTCCCCAGGCTGTTTTACACGAAAGATGGAGGGTGTGAAATCGGTTGAAGGTTTTCGTGAAATGATAGTCGAATACGGTGAGCATTCATTGGTAGAAGGAGAAATTGAAGACGGCGATCAGCTGGCTTTAGTGGATGATCTAGTTACACGATTTGACAGTAAATTGATTGCTTTCGAACAAATCAAACATGAGGCCGCAGTTAGAGGCTTGAAAAAAGTTTCATGCAGGTCCGTTGTGGTGATTCTGGATAGGGAACAGGGAGCGAGTGAAGCGGCTAAAGCCACTGGTTTCAATATCATTAGTTTGATTCCATTCAAGAGCATGGGGCTGGATTTGCTCAAGGGAACCATGCATGACTCTGAATGGCGTGTAATTAAGGACTATCTGAATGATCCCGAAGCGTTTCAGGATCGATCAGTTCAAGAACGTCTAGCTGTTATGGGCATGAACAGGAATCAATAAACATTTGCAGCTTTTTCTTGACCTGTGTATAGATGTCGATTAATATAAAAAGATTATAAAACTGCTCCTTGAGGAGTTACCTCCTTGGCATCATTTAGGTGTTTCCCATTATAGACTAATAGGTCCGGTTTCACCGAAACGAAGGGATTTGATAGTTCCGCCCAGCAACATCCAGCAAACCCACAAGTGTTCAAGAAAATCCCATACTCGCTAGCCATATGCGCAGAGTGAGAAGAATTGGTTACAAAATAATCCCTTACAAAGGTCGAATCTCTGGAATTATGTCAAAGTCGTACCTCCGACTAGTTTTGAACATCAGAATTTTATTTTAGCCCTTTGTAGGTTAAGGTCTATTGAACGAAAGGAGCCTCTCTTAATGCCTGGAGTTTATGTCAAAGAAGATGAACCATTTGAAAACGCATTGCGAAGATTTAAGAAACAGGTTCAAAAATCTGGGGTGCTCACGGAAACCAAGAAACGTCGAGCTTATGAGAAACCCAGCGTAAAGCGAAAAAGAAAAGCCATGGCAGCGCGCAAAAGACTCCTCAAAAAATTGAGAAGAATGCGCACCAGATAAATATACTTCCTGGTATAATTCGGCTTGAGTCCTTCGTGTCCCAAGCCGAATTCAAATTCACAAATTGAAAGACCAACAGTGGGAGCGCTCGAATTTTCCAAAAAATACGAGATGCGCCGACCTCTGCTACTTATCTTCTACTTCTTGATGGTTGTCTGGTCGATCGCAGTTTGGTGTGAAACCGGTTTCTCATTTCAATCAATTGGAATTGGGAAATCGGCAGCTATTATTTTGACCGGTACTATCGGGATTGTCCTGTTTATATTGTCGATTCTAGAGTTGGTTAGTTATCTGATTTTCCTTCCGATCGCAGGGGGCAGTATTCGTGCCCTTTCCCAAGTCCATGCGGAATCGCTTCTTATCCCTTTGACTGCTTCGATACTGTTTTTGGCTTTAGCTTTAAACATTTTAACTGGAAGCATATATGGCTGGGGCCTTTGGACACTTCTTTTTATTGCACTGAGCGCTCTAATATTCCTAGCGCTCAATTCCTCCCGAGATTCAGTCGGAAAGTCGTCTGAAGCGAATGTTCCAACCCCAGAAACGAGCCTTATATCCGATCTACTTGGTTTGATTTTAGGAGCTGAGATTGTCACGGTATCCGCTGGAGCGACTCCCATATCACCATGGAGGGTAGACAAACTTCCGCAGGACACATGGGTCGTAGATGTTAGAACAAAAGCTGAATTCCAGTGGAACAGGCTCGATGGAGCCGATAATTTCCCATGGGGTATTGGGCTTTACGATGCGGCCTTGGCTCACTCGAAAAGTCAGCCAGTACTGGTGACTTGTTTTTCTGGCCACAGATCACCGGCAGTGGCTGTGATGCTTCGGAAGATGGGCTTTGAGCAGGTGTACAATCTTCATTGGGGACTCATTTATTACATGATTTTGAACCGTGGCAAGAAACAATCAGGGACTTTTAGGTTGACCAGATCAAGTCGGGACACTAGCGGAAGAGGTAAAGATTACAAGGCTATATCCGTTGCATATGTAATGACGCAGGTTATTATACTGGCGTTGGCTCCAATCGAAAAATGGTCAACCGGGACTCAAGTATCGGGACTGCAGAGATGGATTGGTGGAACAATAGGTCTTAGTGGTTTTGTCGCAGCATACATGTCTTATCGGGCTCTTGGCAGGAACTTCAGAGTTTTTGCCGCTCCTCGCCGAAGCGGTACTTTGGCGACCAGCGGTATTTATTCCAAAGTCAGGCATCCAATGTATACGGCGGTAATATGCGCATTTCTAGGTTACGTTATTTATTGGGGAAGTAAATGGTCCTTTCTTTTTTGGCTGGCGATGACCGCTCTATACGTAATAAAAGCGTGGAAAGAAGAGAGTGTGCTCGAACAGCGGTATTCCGGCTATAATGATTACAGGAAGCGGACCTGGAAGTTCATACCTTACATTTATTAGACTTCGTTTAAGATCTAACCTAGCGCCCCAATTTTTTCGGTTCTCACAGTTTTTCTAATTTGAGAACTATGTTCCGACAAGACACTTTCATTTTCTGGGGTTACTTTTTGAATCATCAGGTCTTCCAGACTCTCCATACCATGGGTAATAAATGCTTGCGCTATCCATCCTATAGGATTGGCGTTCCTGGCCGTCAAGGCTATTGAGGCTTCCCTGACAGCCCAATGATTTCCATTAAAGGAAACCGCAAGCCCTCCTCCAGTCCTGACCAGGCGGAAAGCTTCCACATCAGTTATACTGTCACCGATATAGAGAACGTTTTCCAAATCCGCTCCTTCCTTTCTGACGATTTCCCATATTGCTTCAGCCTTTTCCCGGCCTCCTATTGGGTTAACTGACTCCAACAAGGCATAAATGTCTAACTGGGGAAGTTGATCCCAGAACAAAGCGTCAAGTTTGCCGATCACTTCCATGTCGGACGCGGACATATCCGAGACCGAGTTGACGGATTCATCTATGGTGACGTCAGGTAGATCAATTATTCTAGAGTGAGCTGTTTTGAGGAACTTCTTTTCGGATTCTGAAAGAATGAAGTTGTCAAGGTTCATTTGGGTGGAGAACGTAAACTGGAACGGAAAACCGATCACATCGCAGACTGCTTCAATGTATGGGGAATAACTCGTGCTAACAATGTATGCAGGGGCAATGTCCTGAATTTGTTTCAAGACCGTGTCCGCAAAAGGTATCATCTCAATACTGCGGCGAGAAAACTTCTGGATGGTCCTATCGTCAACTCCAAATGCTTTAAGAAATGGAAGGATGAGCTTTAGAGTATCTCCTGCTTTGTACCCTTGTTTATGGGAAATTTCAGCCAGGTAGTCATCATAAAGGCTTATTTTTTGAAAGAAGGCAGAACCTTGTGGCATAAATGCTTCTGCGAGTTCTGCCGCATTGTCATTTTTTGTGACAGGGCCCTCACAGTCAGTTACAAAAATTCTTCTGGATGTTTGTGGCATATGCGCCTCCTCAATGTGAGGTCTAAAATGTTTGACTCAGGAAAATATGGCCTTAGAAATAGACATTTTTGTTTAGATTGGCGAGAAAATTTTTCAAGAACTGTCTATCCGGATATGATGAACGCCCGTAATCCTGAATGCTGTATGATGCAGCGGCTGCGGCTAATTGGAGACAATCAGTAATTGATAGCCCAAGAATTCGGCCTGCCAGGAATCCAGCGGCCGCTACGTCTCCAGCTCCAGTTCGATCAACGACCTTCGCCGCAAGAATTGGTTCCTGGAACCATTGCCCGTTTGATTCAAAAGCAATGATTCCTTTTGGCCCCATTTTTACCACAACTGTTCTTATTCCAAGTTCCAAAGTAATTAGAACTGCCTTATGCAGATCATCCAGACCGGTAATCACAGAAAGTTCTTCTCTAGTTACAAAAAGGATTTCGCTTCTTGAGAGGATTGTCTCCAAAGCTTTCGTTCCCATTGCGCAATAGACGGCCCCAGGATCAAAACTAACTCGTACCGTCTCTGGAAGTGTCTTGATTAATCTGTTCTGCGCCTCGAGTGGGCGTAAATCGACGAAAGATGTCATGTGAATCCATGACGATTCACAAAAGTACTGATTGTCTGAAGCGTCGAAATCAGCCAATTCATTAGCGTTAGGGAGAATGATGAGCGCACGGTCGCGATTTAAGTCCTCAGAATTAATCAAAGCAAGGCATCTGCCTGATGGTATGTTGACTCGCCGAATTTTGAGAAGATGTTTCGAACCAAGTTCTTCGAGGCTCATAGCCGAATCCACGTCATTGCCGACAGCTCCGAAAAATCCCGTCACGAATCCCAATCGACGCAGCGCTGCTATAGTGTTGGCCGCCGAACCTCCGGGCCCAAGCGCTTTCAAGGATCCGGTTTGTTTGAGTAACGGGTAGTACCGGTTGAACCATTCAACATTTCGAACAACTTCTTGCCCGGGATAAACACCAGTGAGTCTAAAGAATTCCTTGGGGACTTCCCAGAATTCGTCTAAGTTTATAGAACCAAAACCTATACAATCAAATTTCAAACCCACGCCTCACTTCAACAGAATTAATCTTTCTTTCAAGAAGGTGTAACGATTCTGCTGCCTGTCGTTATTCACTGCAATTGCCATCGCTTTCTTGCTCCCGACCACGATGACCAGCTTTTTGCCTCTTGTAACGGCCGTGTACAAAAGATTTCGTTGCAATAAGACGTAATGTTGAGTCAGCAAAGGAATCACAACGCATGGATACTCGGAACCCTGAGACTTGTGGACGGAAACAGCATAAGCCAAGACGATCTCATCCAGGTCGGGGTAATCATAGGTTACGGACCTTCCATCGAAGAGTATCGTGATTGCCTGATTAACTGAATCAATCTTTAAGATTCTCCCGATGTCGCCGTTGAATACATCCTTGTCATAGTTGTTCCTGATCTGCATGACTTTGTCATTGATCCTGAAACTTCTACCGCCTCTCATTATTCCATCTTCGCGTGGATTGAGGGCCTTTTGGAACTCTACATTAAGGTTTGAAGTACCGACTGTCCCCCGATTCATCGGGGTGAGGATCTGAACATCGTCAACCGGGTCAAGCCCAAAGGCCCTTTGTATTCTTATACAAACAAGCCTTAAAATTGTTTCGAGCGCTTCTTCAGGTTCTGTCTTTTCTATGAAGTAAAAGTCGTGACCGGCATCGTCGGAACTGTCCAGATTTGGTATGACTCCGCTGTTTATAAGATGCGCATTCATTATGATGTCACTGTTTTGCGCCTGACGAAATATTTCGGTGAGTTCGACAACAGGGACCGCCTTGGATGCAATTATGTCTTGCAGGACGTTCCCAGGGCCTACGGAAGGCAGTTGGTTGACATCTCCTATCAAGATCAGGGTAGAATACAGGGGTAGGGCCTTTAGAAGGTGATACATAAGGACAGTGTCAATCATGGAAGTTTCGTCCACTATCAGGAGATCGCACATCAATGGATGCTTTTCATCTCTTTGGAAACCTCCTTTGTGAGCAATGAATTCAAGCATCCTATGGATGGTTTTGGCTTCATGGCCGGTTGTTTCACTCATCCTTTTGGCTGCTCTTCCGGTCGGCGCAGCCAGAAGAATGTGAATTTGAAGTCGATCAAAGATAGCCAACATGGCCTTGATTATAGTGGTCTTTCCTGTTCCAGGGCCGCCCGTAATGACCATGATCTTACTATCAAGGGCTGTCTTGACGGCCTCGATCTGATTCTGAGCCAAGGACATCGAAATCTGCCGTTGCACCCATTCAACCGCTTTATCCGCATCTACTTTCCTTCTTGAATGCGGTGTCCTGAGAAGAGTTTTCACCTTGGAAGCGATACCTGTTTCGCAAACGTAAAACGTGGAAAGATAAACAGCGGAGGTTTCGTTAGTTGATTCCTCACCTAGTTTCGATAGATTATCAATCACTATCCTTTTTTCCGAAGACAGGCTGTCCAGCGCCTGTAAAATTGTCTTTCGCTCAACCCCTAGAATTTCTTGACACTTTTCTGTGAGAGACTCAAGGGGGTAATAAACATGGCCCTCATCCGCCATCTGGCTCAGAACGTAAATGACACCCGCCTGGGCACGAACCGGCGAATCCTTTTCAAAGCCAAGATTTTCCGCAATTTTATCGGCGGTAACAAATCCTATCCCGAAAATGTCCATAGCGAGGCGATAGGGATTTTCCCGGACCACTTCGATGGATTGGTTCCCGTATTGTTTATAGATCTTTGCGGCGTATCCCGCGCTGACATCGTGTCCCTGCAAGAAGACCATGACCTCACGTATGCGTTTCTGGTCCTCCCAGGCCTCGCGAATCATACCCAAACGCTTCTCGCCAATGCCTTCGACTTCACAGAGACGGTTTGCCGACTCGTCGATGACGACCAGTGTTTCCTCACCGAACAGTTTTACTATCCTTCTGGCCATAACAGGCCCAATTCCCTTCACGAGCCCTGAACCTAGATATTTTTCTATGCCGGTCACTGTCGCTGGAACCACCGTCTTGTATTGAACAACCTTGAATTGCTCTCCAAATTGAGGATGAGTAATCCATTCGCCGGTTGCGTTAATTATCTGGCCCGCCAGTGGTCCCATAAGATTGCCCACCAAAGTTACAAGCTCACGATGTCCCGGAATCTTGAGGCGAAGGATCGAGAATCCGTTCTCCTCATTGTGGAACGTAACCCGTTCTATTTGGCCTTGAATTGTTGAGAGCGTCAAATGGAATCCTCAGATGAGAATGTAAGGTCACAAAAAGAAGCCATTAAAAACAAGACCTGAGTCAGTTTAAAGCCGCAGCATTTTGTAAGGACGGTTTTCAGTCCTATTGCAAAGAGAATCTGAACCAAATAAATCCCCTGAATGAAGACAAATAAATCAACTCTAAACATCTACAATGTTTCCTATCATAAATCTTACAACAGACATTTGATACAGATAAGCTGTTTTTCCTTGCGTCGCCTACCGGATGTTCCCCAAACCAGGGACATGCATATTGATTGAGAAAGGCATATCAAGAAAAGCGGGCTAAAGTTCAGCGCTGCAATCGATCTGACCATACCGCATAATACTAGCTTTCTTAACTGGACAACACGGATATCTAAACTTATATTTATACATAGGCGTTTACCAACCAATTTACGTGGAGTCTGAAAAATAGTCTCGTGAAGTAAGTCCGAACATGGAAGAGGAGAAATCGTCATGAAGAAATCGATGTTCATCGCTGTGGTTCTAGTGGGATTGCTTTCTGTTTCGATTTGTTGGGCAGGTTCTGAAGTCCCCAATCTGGTCGGCGACTGGTCAGTGAAAGCTGAAGGTGGAGTTATCGTGAAAGGCGGCGATGTTGGAGCCAAGACACACTACAAAGATAAAGTTGGTTCTCTCGATGCGGAAGTCTCCATAATTTCGCAACAGGGAAGAATTTTGCGAGGAACTTTCAAGTCCCCTAGGGCCACGGAAAATTTTGTAGCGGCTATCGGCTCCGACAACAAGACGTTTCTTTATGTTGATGAAGATGGTTTCATCGATGGGAAAATAATAAATAACGACACCATAGAAGTTACATATAGGCACACTACTCCGGTCGACACAGTTTTAGGGGTAGGGGTTTGGACAAGAAAAAAATAACTACTTAGTTTAAGATTTTGTTGATAGAGCATTTCCAATGGCCATGCCCACACTCATGGCCATTTTTATGACATGTGTCTTTTCCCAAATTGATTCTTTTTCTTTTGGTCCTTATCCGTACATATCTATTTTCTTTTGTTTGAAATAGTTCTCCAGTCCAAATTTCTTGACCCGGTAACCCATTTGCCGGAGAGTGATCCCCAATTCTCTGGCGGCCCTAGATTGGATCCAGTTGTTGCGTTCCAGAGCGGCCACAACGCCTCTCTTTTCCATTTCGGTCAGAGAATCGAGCCTCAAGAGCTTTTCCAGACGCGTTTCGTTTATTGTGTGTTTTAGGTAGGGGCCAAGATCATCCACGTCAATAAGACCATTTTCGGAAATTATCGCAAGCCGCTCCAGCAGATTTTCCATCTCCCTGACGTTACCAGGCCAGTAATAGTAAATCAAAGCTGAAATCGCCTTCGGCGAAAAATGGAGTTCTGAGCCATACTCGTGGGCAAGCGAGCGAGAAAAGAAATTCAGCAGTCCAACGATATCTTCTTTTCTCTCTCTTAGCGGAGGGACAAGAATGGGAAATACATTTAGCCTGTAATAAAGATCATGCCTGAATTCCCCCAAGGAAGTGGCTTCAGTCAGGTCCTTATTCGTTGCGGCTATTATCCGAACATCAACCTTGCGCGTCTTAGAACTCCCCAGACGCTCGAATTCCCTGTCCTGCAAGAACCTCAACAGCTTTGCCTGAACAGGGAGCGACATCTCTCCGATTTCATCCAAGAACAAAGTCCCTCCCTCGGCTTCTTCGACTCTACCTATTTTAGCTTCTGTAGCGCCAGTGAAGGCCCCCTTTTCATGTCCGAAAAGTTCGGCCTCCAGCAGGTTTTCCGGCAGAGCCGCACTGTTAACTTTGATAAAAGGATTTCTTGATCTGGCGCTAAGTTCATGAATTATTTGGGCTACCAGGGTTTTGCCAGTGCCCGATTCACCGAGTATGAGCACAGTAGCTCTTGTGGGAGCTACCTTCTTGACTAACTGTTGAGCTTCCAGTATCGCTGCGCTTCTAGCGATTGAAAAAAAGCCACTACTTTTTCTAGAAATCTTTTCTTTCAACAAAAGATTGGCCCTTACCAAAGTTTTTTCCCGCTCTTTCACCTGCTCATTCAAACTGAACAGTTGGGCGATGAAAGCAGCCAATATTGACAAAAACCAAACATCCTCTTCAAATGAAACGTCTTCATCGAACAGCCTGTCCACACTCAGAACTCCAATTGGGGAACCGTTGAGCGTTATTGGCACGCCGATGAATGAAATCTTGCCTTTTTCGCAATTTCTGGACCGTGTTTTGTTGAGAAAAAGAGGATCTTTACTAATGTCGGGAATCACAAATGGTTCATTGGAACTGAATATTTTTCCTGTCACCCCCTCGTCAAACCTGTACACCCCTCTTTTACGCTCCTGATAAGTTAAACCGTGAGACGCTCTGATTACCAATTTTCCTGTTTGAGAACTAATTATCGTTACGGCGCCACGTTTCATTGTCAAATCTTCTGACAGAACGGAAAGAATTATTTCCAGAGTCTGGTCAAGATTCAAGGCTTGTCCGATTACCTGACTAATTTTGTATAAGGCATTAAGTTCCAGTTGGTTGATACGTGTCTTCATGTCCTTCTCACATAAATCTTGAGGTTACTTTTGAGACATACGCACACCAGGATTCGTTTGCAATAAATAAGCCAGGATTTGGTAAAATATGACTGTCAAGCTAAAACAGACGGATAGGCCTTTTGAAGCGAGTGACACTTGAATCGGTTGAGACACAATGGTATTGGTTTTGGGAAAATTACTACAAATATGTAGTAAAAACAGGCTGAGGATGAAATGCGGCAAACTTGTATTGTTGTTCAATTATGTATAATTTAGAGACGAGATTACGTGACAACAGGAGTGCCAAATGAGGACTATAACTATTATGGCGGCATGTATAACAGTGGCCTTCGTTTTACTTTTGTCAGTTGACAATTCATCCGCTCAAGGGGGCAGATCCCCTGATGGAGAATTAAAATGGGGACGAGACGGAAGAGTAAACTATCCGGGTGGGGCTGTTAATTGGGGGTACGGCAACGGTTATGTAAATTTCCCGGGCGGCAGTGTGGACTGGACAAACCGAGGCAACGGAGGATTACGCATAACTGTTCCCGGGTTCAACAGTCGTATACGATGGTAGTGACACCATGTGTTGCTTGACTGAAAATAAAACAGGCGATGCGCCGCGCCCCGCTAGGGCGATTTAGGCTTTTCCTGGGGAGTGACAGCCAAAGTAGTCCTTCACGCTTGCTATGTCAAAATGTCTGTGCACTTCATAAACCGTTGGAAATAGCCCCTCGATTGAGACCAGCGAATTTCTGAGACGGTCTTCAGCCTGTGGAACTTCGTTCATTGATTTAAATATTCCTTCCCGGGAGGAAAACACTTTTTCAGGGGAATTACATATCAGTAATATGTCGGACCCCGCTTGGTAAGCAAGTAGCGAAGCTTGCTCAGCGCTATAATATTTCCCAATAGCCCCCATATCCAGATCGTCCGTTGCCACGGGGCCTGTGAAACCCAACTCTTTTCGAAGCAAACCTCCAACTATCGCAGATGATAGGGACGCAGGGTACAGTGAATCCAAATCCGGAAATTTCACATGAGCTGTCATGATAATATCGGCGCCCTTTTTGATTACTGATTTAAATGGTAATAAATCCCTATGCCTGATGGTCTCCTGCGGTCTGTAATCTATTGGAAGATCCATGTGAGAATCGACATCCACAGCTCCATGGCCGGGAAAATGTTTCGGACAGGTCAATAAACCTTGAGATCTGAATTCTTCTATTACGATCGTTCCGAAATTAGCCACTTCAATTGGATTGGAACCGAAAGAACGGTCACCTATCACGGTACCTTGGGGATCTATGCCTTCTCCTAAAACATCCAGAACAGGAATGAAATCCAGGTTAAATCCTGCCAGTCTGAGTTCTAGCGCCGTTGTGGAGGCAAAATGCCGGATGGTGTCATTCGGATTGTCTCCAGCCGCTAAGGTCATGGCGGGAGCAAATTCAGAGAACGGCGTCTTGAGCCGTTTGACTCTTCCGCCTTCCTGATCCACTCCAATCAGGAGTGGATGGCCGAGTTTATTTATTGCGAATTTCTGTATGGAGAAATTAAGTTCCGCTACCTGCCGGGGTTCAATTATATTCCGGCTGAACAGTATAACTCCGCATGGATTTATAGCCTCGATGAATTCTCCCAGTTCTGGACAGAACTCGGTCCCATAAAATCCAACCATGAAAAGACGGCCATAGTCGCGTTCCAGCATTTGAACTTGAATCTCCTCGTGAAGATTGATGAATTAGATCGCATTAATCATCGTGTAAAGTTGAGAGTAAAGAACGGCCTCATATGAATCCGAGTTCGCTACCAGTAATCCGGAGATCGGATTCTAGAAATAGCTGTGAAGCCCTGGCAGATAATTCACACCAAAGTATGTGAACATAACAGCGCAGAAACCGATGACCGAGAGCAGAGCGGTCCTTCGACCAGACCATCCGCGAGTAAGCCTCGCATGAAGAAATCCGGCGTAAACCAGCCATGTTATCAGAGACCATGTTTCTTTAGGGTCCCAAGACCAATATGAGCCCCAGGCGTGTTCCGCCCAGGCCGCCCCGGTAATTATGCCCAACGTAAGGAGGGGAAAACCTATAAGAATAGATCTATAAACAATTTCATCAAGAAGTCTTTTGTCTGGAAGCACGGACGCTATCTTTGCGGACGCTCTCGAAACCAGTAGCAGGATCGCCGCCACGAATGAAACCGCAAACCCAGCGTAACCGAGAAAACATGTAAACACGTGAGCCACCAGCCAGTTGGATTGAAGCGCTGGTATGAGAGGTCTTATGTTTGGATCTATCAAAAAAGTCGAAGCAAGAATAAGAAAAACTATAGGCGCCCCGAAAAGAGGAACTACATCCTCACCAAACTTTTTCCAAACAACTATCAGGCCGAGAGCAACCGACCAGGAGAAAAATACCAAGGATTCATACAGATTAGAAAGGGGGGCGTGACCAATGCCCATCCAGTATGATTCCGCCCACCTTAGCGCTATAGAACCCGTATGGACGAACCAAAGAACCAAGAATGCCGACCAGAAGATTCTGCTCAGTCGGCTTGGATCTTTCAACGAAACCCATGTGATCAGATATGCAATTATCCAACCCAAATATCCAAAAGCCAAATACGTGTTTATTTCAACATTGGTCATGAACTAAATCCAATCCGGACATATAGAAATATCTCTACTGATTATGATGATTCTGCCTTTTTAACTCGGCCAACCTTGCAAGTCCCCGTTCAATACTATCCCTAAATTCTCTGCGGAGTTTGCGGCTGCGCCCCGAAACTGCAACAACGGAAGTACCTTCATGAGCTTTGATCTCAATTGAGAGCCTCTGTAAATTGGTAAAAAGAGTCAGAATAAAACCGAGAACCAACAGTGAACATCCCAACCACACCACATAAACTCCTGGGTCATATCCTATTTGTAAACCAGTGGCGTACATGGGGGTGAAACCGATAAAACGGATTTCTGTTCCATCAACCGCCAAAGGTCGGGTATCCTTTTCATACATACTCGACGACTCCGGTTCCCGAGTCTGGCCAATAACGCTGACCTGAATTCCCGAGCCCTTTGCAACCGTTCCAGGATCCAGGCTCCTGATTTTAAGTTTAGCCTGAGATCCGGGGATGTCTATTTGCTGCCGTGGATCGACACTTTTTTCTTCCAACGCTCCATCGCTTTGTTTGAAAGAGAGCTTCACGTTCTTGACACCGATGACCCTATAATCAGCTTGGAACAGGGAAATCCCTTCGTAGGTCAAAGGATGATTTACCCTTATCGATCCAGATTGAATGTCCTTGCCATTCTGTGACAACCTGACATCGCTTCGAAACTCTTTGGGTTCGCCTGTAGGGTATTTGAGGAGGGTAAAATCATCCACAGTAATTGAGAATGGAAGAGTTTGAGTCTCCTGCGTGGGGATCAAAGTGAACTTATCCGTCGTGTCGCCTTCTCTGATCAGCGCATGGCCTTTGTAACCCCAGAGGCCTCCAAGAAGGCCTCCCAGGAGAATTACAATGATGCCGACGTGAATCAGAGGGAAACCCAGGAGGTGAATCTTTTGCTTGTTCCATTTGCATGTAACCGTACCTGAAGATTCTGCAATCTCGGCGGATGAACCCATGATTGAACGACCGAAGTTCAGAAGTTGATCCTTAAGTTCGCTGGTCCCCAAAGATGAACTGAAGCGCAGGAGAAAGGACATTTTTGTATTTTCGCTGTGATATTCCTTCAAGAGCAAAGGAATTCTCTGGAACAAGCATCCGAAGATGTTAAGGGTGAGAAGACTCAAGAGAGAGACAAACCACCAACTCCTGAAAACATTATTCAGGTCTATGATCACTGCGAGCCGGAAAAGGAAAGGATTTCCCAAAATCGCTATTCGATCCAGGGACTCCCCCTGGGGAATGACTGTACCCAAGATAGCTCCGATCGCAATAGCGAACAGAAGGAATATTGTGGTTCTAACGGAAGTGAAAAAGGATTTTATTTCAAATAAAATGGAGGCTGATTCTGAAGAACCAGTTTCCGAAGACTTCGGTTTACTCATTAAAAGTGAACTCCAAAATTACTTATGAATCAACAATGGGATGCGTGCAAGTACTCACCAAAAACCTGACGTAAGACATCGCAAATCTCTCCAAGAGAGACCCTCTTACGCACGGCGTCCAGGATTGTAGGCATCATATTGTCGCTTCCCTGCGCCACCTTTTTTAATGTATCCAAACAATCTCTTACCGCAGCGGAATCACGCTCGGCATAAATCTTTTGTAATCTTTGTATCTGGGTCTCTCTAACCATCGGGTCAACTTTTAGCAGGCCCTTGGGCGGAGCGCTACCTGTCTGGAAACGATTGACTCCGACAATGACCTGGTTTCCAGATTCGAAAGCCTTCTGAAATTTGTAAGCTGAGTCCTGAATTTCTTGTTCTATGAAACCACATTCTACTGCTCTGACCGCGCCACCCATTTCATCGATCTTTTTAATGTATTCAGTCGCAAGTTTTTCAATCTCGTCGGTAAGCGCTTCAACAAAATATGATCCTGCGAGTGGATCGACTGTTTCAGCGACTCCTGTTTCATATGCGACTATCTGTTGGGTCCTCAGTGCAATTTGTACAGATTCCTGTGATGGAAGAGCGTAAGCCTCATCCTTTGAGTTGGTATGCAACGACTGGGTCCCGCCCAAGGCTGCCGACAATGCCTGGAAAGCGACGCGAACAATGTTGTTTTCCGGTTGAGGAGCAGTAAGAGTACATCCAGCCGTCTGGGTATGAAAACGAAGCATCATGGCTCGTGGGTTGGATGCTCCAAAACGTTCTTTCATTATTCGTGCCCACATACGCCTGGCGGCCCTGAACTTGGCGATTTCTTCGAAGAAATCCTGATGCGCGTTGAAAAAGAAACTCAATCGTTCACCGAAAGAATCGACATTGAGACCAGCCTTTATTGCAGCTTCTACATAGGCTATGCCATTGGCCAGGGTAAAAGCCACTTCCTGAACGGCTGTAGAACCGGCCTCTCTAATATGGTATCCACTGATGCTGATGGTGTTCCACTGGGGAACGTGTTGATTGCAAAAGGCGAAAATGTCGGTGATGATCCGCATGGATGGTTGAGGTGGAAATATATAGGTCCCGCGAGCGGGGTATTCCTTAAGGATGTCATTCTGGATAGTTCCCCGAATTTTAGTGACATCGGAACCCTGTTCTTCCGCCGTGACTATATACATGGCAAGCAAAATGGCCGCAGGGGAATTGATTGTCATGGACGTGCTAACAACCCCGAGGTCGATTCCCTCAAAAAGAAGCTTCATGTCTTCGATCGTGTCTATAGCTACTCCTACCTTGCCCACTTCGCCCGCGGCGAGTTCATGGTCCGAAGAATAACCAATCTGTGTAGGCAGATCGAAGGCAACTGACAACCCTGTTTGCCCCTGGTCGATGAGGTATTTGAAACGTGCGTTTGTTTCTTGTGCGCTACCGAACCCTGCGTATTGTCGCATCGTCCAGAAGCGTCCCCGGTACATGTTGGGCTGAACCCCTCGAGTAAATGGATAGCTCCCCGGAACCCCAAGGTCATTTTCCACATCGAAGTCGTTCGTGTCCCAAGGCCAGTAAACCCTTTTCAGGGGAATTCCGGAGACGGTTGTGAATTCAGTTCTTCGTTCAGGACGCTTGGCTAAGCTGTCTTTAACCTTTTGATCCGACTTGATGCATTTCTCTTGGAAATCTTGGCTCACTACGCACCTCGCTTTTCAGAATTGAAAGAGAGAAACTGTGGATATCCGCCTAATAAACTCGAACCTCATTAACTTGTAAATATTTTGTCAGCATCGAGAAGAATAACTGTTCTAAATCTTTATTTCATGGATTTTCAGACGCTGCATTTTCCCTTTCGATCTTGCACGAAATGCCCATGCCTTTCAATCCTGATTCAAAACACCCATTACACGAAATACAAGTTGCCCTGGAAATGTTTCCGCCAAGCCATCTATTTACAAGACCAGGCTCCCTGATGAATGGTCGGGCCATTGAAACGTAATCAGCGCAATTGTTTTTGATGATTTCCTCAATCTTTTGCAGTGACCTGAAACCACCAACTGAAATAATGGGAACCTTGACCTTCTCTTTGAATTGAGCGGCTAGATCGGCGAAATAAGCTTCGTCAATATCCTGGTCTATTTTTGTGCGAACTGGGCCCTGGTTTTTCGGAGACGATGCGCTGCCTCCGCTTATTTCAATGGCGTCAATGCCATCATTTGCGAGTCGTTTCCCTATTTCAAGAGTTTCCCTAATTTCCAGGCCCTTCTCTACGAAGTCTACGGCGTTGAGTTTGATCATAATGGGCCAGTCTGCCCCTACCTCAGCTCGGACAGCCTCAAGCGCTTCCCCAAGAATTCGGTAACGGTTAGAAAGATTCCCACCGTAACTATCGCCTCTTTGATTCCAACATGGCGCCAGGAACTGGTTGATTCCGTAACCATGAGCTCCATGGAGCTGAACGCCATCAAATCCCGATTGTTTTAGTCGCCTGGCGGCATTCGCGTAAGCTTGTATCAAGTCGAGTATTTGATTCTTGGGCATTGCTTTCAGATTATGTTTGACAGTTGGATCATTTGTTTCGGAAGGAGCCCAAATTTCACCTTCCTGAGGAAACAGTTTAGGGTTTGCCCTAAATCCCGTGTGGACTATCTGGCCCACCAGTTTCCCGCCTCCCGCATGTACAGTCTCTGCCAGTCTCTTCAATCCGGGAACTTGCGCGTCATCATAATTTCCTAACATGTAAGGCAACTGTATGGCATTGGGCAATATGTATTGATAACCAGAGATGATAAGCCCCACGGCGCCTTGGGCCAAGCGATCGTAGAATTCACAGGTGAGGTCGGTAACGAATCCTTTTTCATCACCTGTCCCTGTCCACGTAGCGGATCTCACTGTTCTGTTGCTTAATTCAAGGGAACGAATCCAGCTTTTTTCGAATAGTTGAGTCATAGAGGCAACCCCCGATAACATCAAGTAAATATTTTACTTTCTATTGTTGAATCGCCTTAGAGTCATAATTGAAAGGCTTTCCGAAAATATCAATCCGGATGAGAAAGTCCTGACTTTCCGTGAATTGAATCTTGATCTGCCAAGGAAGTCGAAGAGCAGATGACACGTACATCAAAATCCCTTGACATGAAGATTCAAACAAACTCACGCATCGGCGATGCGGATTCCCTTCTCTCAGAATAATTCCCCCCGAGTCGGCTACCTTATTCAATGATTACAAGAACATCTCCGACTTGGTACGAATCTCCGACTTTTGCTTTTATTTCTTTGATGGCTCCGCTCGCGACGGCCACTATTGGAAGTTCCATTTTCATAGCTTCAATTATGACAAGATCCTGATCTTCCTGCACGCTGTCTCCAATATTAACCAGCACATTAATAACCTTGCCATTCATAGGCATAGTAACTTCGGCCATGTTCACAACCTCCTGGGGGATGCTTTTAGACTAAGTGATTAAATGAATTATTTGAAAAGAACCTGAATACTATCTGATAAACGAATTCAGGTATTATACGATTGCGCATTCGTAATTGCAAAGATAAACCTTAACGCACATTGGCGCCGAAAACAAAAAAGGCCTGGCACAGTATCATCATAAATATTGAGATCTGTACAGACCTAATAATAATTTATCAAGCTTGCTATAGCTCAGACTTATTCAACTTATCGCAACGAAAAAGACCAACTTAGTGATCGTCAGAGGAAGACTGGCACAATTCCATGAGAATACCGTGAGTAGCTTTGGGATGCATGAAGGCCACGGACATTCCATGCGCCCCCTGTCTCGGTTTTTCATCAATCAACTTGATTCCCTTGGCCTTTAATTCGGATATAGCCTGGTTGATGTCATCCACTTCGTACGCTATATGATGTATGCCCTCTCCATTTTTGTCCAGGAACTTCTTTATTGCCGAAGCGCCGGAAACATCCTGGAGGAGTTCAACTGAACTGTCACCAATTGGAATGAAGGCTATTTTCATTCCCTGGTATTCTTCGGTGTGCGTTACTTCGAGAGGAAGTCCTTCGGTGAAAAACTTCATCGCTGAGTCCAGGTCGCTGACGGCTACTCCAAGATGGGCTATCCTCTTTATTTTCATGACAACCTCGGCAGATCAACAGAAAAAATAATTAGAATGACGCAACATTATTCAGAGGCGGTCGTGGCGCAACTGGAGGTATCAGTTGAAGAAGTAGAGCTAGGCTTATCTATTCCCTTACCTGCAGACGACGCCGTGCTGCGCGTTCCATAATCCGTCACATACCAGCCCGAGCCTTTGAGGACAAATGTGGACTGGGATATCAATTTACTGGCCCTGCCTCCACATTCCGAACAACTTTCAATAGGATCGTCCGATATTCTCTGCCAAGCTTCAAATTCTTTTCCACATTTCTCGCAGCGATACTCATAAACCGGCATAATACAAAGACCTCCTGTGGATTATGTTTATCTTATAAATTGAGATGCTAAAATTTCAATCCAGATTCATAGAGATTCAGCAATTTGTCCGTATTTTCTACACCGCTAAGAATTTCGCTCGTAACTTTGTGAACTACTTTTTCTTCATTGTTGCGATCTTCCTGCGACCCAAAGAAATCAACTGAGAACCTTCTAAACCGGACAATATGTACAAGTTCGTGAGTCAAAACGAAAAGCCCCAAGGTCCAAAGATCGTGTTTGTGAGGTCTGAGTAATGCCCTCAAGATGGCAGGATCCTGAAGCAATACTCCGTAGCATGATGCGTCATCTCTGATCTGAGCGCTTTTTCGACTCTTTTTCGATCCAATTCGAACCGTTTGAGCCATAACATTAGCATCTCTCAACCAGGGGGCCGTTTCTTTCCAAGTGAACAATGAATACGGATTCTTGACCCATTCATCTGGGGGCAAGTCGAAATAACGCAATACAAGGCTTTCCGCCAGGAGGGACGCTCTACTGACTGTAAAGCGATCAGACTCGGTGAAAAAACCTTCAGACGTCATTTCAACTTAACCTATTTGTTCTTATGTCTCTGCTTGGCGCGAAGCTTTTTGTGTTTATGCTTTCGCATCTTCTTTCGTCTCTTCTTTATAATACTACCCATTTTGACCTCGCCAAATTTCAAACTATCATTACTAACATCTCACCGGGTACATGTCAATGATGCCGGTTTTAATTTGCTGGTAAAAACTAGCCAGGTTATCCATCTCGGCATTGTGATCTCAATTATTTATGTCAAGGCGCCGACTTGTGGGGTTGAGTCAAATTGTTTTAAGAGCGAAATCTCGGCGAATTCCCATGTTTTAAATTAGGAAACGTCTACCTCGAACGAGAATTTGAGCCATCTCCACATCTAAATTGTACGCAACAATAATACTCCAGTAAAAAGCGTATAAATATCTTGACACTAATAGTAAAGTTATTTATGACTTAAACAGTTGATTCTTCTCATTCCAATCGTTTTTTTGTTGGGAGAAAAGATGCGCGTTACTACAACAAGTCGATACGGTGTTAGAGCATTGTTTGACGTTTCATATCACGGAGGCGGCGAACCCACTCAGATCAAGGACATATCCAGGCGTCAGAAAATTTCTCAGCGCTATCTAGAACAGATATTCAACAGGCTGCTCAAAGCAGGCCTTCTCAAGAGCCGTCGAGGGCCTCGAGGTGGGTACATGCTTGCAAAGGACGCTTCCGAAATAACCGTGGGAGACATAATTCAGGCCGCTCAAGGTCCAATCATTCCTGTTCGGTGTCTCGGAGAGGATTTATGTAAACGCGGCAGTTGCGAGGTCTGCGAAGGTTGCATAACCAGGCATGTATGGAAAAAAACTCAACAGATACTCGTTGATTACTACAATTCAGTGACCATAGCTGATCTTTGCGCCCTTGCGCGCAAAGAAGGTATCGCCAGAGAATTGGACCACAAGTACATGTACTTTATCTGAGCGGTTAGGAATGTTTTTTCTTCTGTTTAGGCGATTATATGAAAAATGATCCGACAATAATAGACTGTATTGGTAAGACTCCTATGGTCAAGCTCAGAAGGTTTCACTCTGAACAGAGAGCCGAGATTTGGGCAAAACTTGAGTTTTTAAATCCTGGGGCCTCTTTGAAGGACAGAATGTGTCTTAACATCATTAAGTCCATGGAAAAGGATGGTTTTCTCAAACAAGGCTGGCGCCTCGTAGAGGCTTCATGCGGGAATACAGCCATCAGTCTCTCTATAATTGCGGCGGCGAGAGGTTACGCTTTGACGCTTGTGATGCCGGAAACGGTTCATCACGCACGAGTTCAGTTGCTCTCCGCGTATGGAGCGGATATAGTTTTTTCCCCCGCATCGTCAGGAATGAAAGGCGCTATAGATAGGGCTCATGAAATTGCGGATAAGTCAAACCGATGCTGCATGTTGAATCAATTTGAGAATCCCGCTAATCCTGAGGCCCATCGACTCACCACTGCGGTTGAAATTCTGAGAGGCTTGAAAAAAGTTCCTGACTCTTTCGTCATGGGGGTTGGCACCGGAGGTACGATTACAGGTGTAGGGGAGGTATTAAAGAAGAAAAATAAAGATGTTAGGATAATTGCGGTTGAACCTGCGGAATCATCCGTTTTGCGTGGTGGAAATCCTGGGCCGCACAACTTCTCAGGTATAGGCGCTGGTTTTGTTCCAAAGAACCTTAATGTTAGTTTGATAGACGAAATAGCCCCCGTCGGACATGATCAGGCTGAAGAGGCGGTTAGGACTCTAGCTATCCGGTATGGTATTTATGCGGGCCTTTCTTCGGGAGCGGCTTTCAGCGCATCTCTCCAGGAGGCTTCCAAGTTAGGGCCTGACAAAACGGTGGTCACGATTATTTGTGATGCCGGGGAAAGATATGTTCCATTTTTGTGAGGCCTGACGAATATTGCCAGAAATGATGAGACTATAGGCCACCTGACCATTGTTTTTTCTCACTGGCGCTTTCTCTTCGGAAACCTTTTCGGTTACAATGCATGTGTATGGGGGAAGGGTTAAGGCGCCAAACTGTTGATAGCTCTTGCTGGACACAGCCTTTGAGTTGCAATATTTTTGTTTAGTTTTGTCCGGAGGTCTGGATGTCTTTTTTGCTGAAATTTATTCTGGCCTTTCTAATCGGAGCTCCAGTTCAGTTCGGAATCGGCTGGAGCGCACCGGATGACATTGACGGGGCAAAGTCTCGCATTTCTTCCCGGTCCACTATTGTTGCGGCTAAGTCAGAGTCGGAATCTGGTTTGAATAAAGGTTCGGTCGAAAAGTGGTGGAGGAGTCAAGAACTCAGTTTATTGGCGGTTGCTTTAGGGGTTGGAGATGTAGATGGAGATGGAAAGAACGAAATTGTGGTAGCAGGTCCATCGACTATTTATCTTTATAGATTCTCAGATAACAATTTGAGTCTCATCACAGAGTATTCTTCCGGAAACCTGGAGATAAAATCCCTGGATGTGGCAAAAACAACGAAGAATGGTCGAGCAAGGATTTACGTGTCAGCTCAGAATAGGGGCTCTGTCGCTTCTTTCGTCCTGGAATACAAGAATGGCGCTCTTGTTCCGGCCGTGGAAAGTGTGGACTATTTCTTGAGGGTTATCAACTACCCGACACATGGGCCCATTTTGCTGGGACAAAAAAAAGGAATGACCAGAATGTACGACGGCCCTATTTACAAAATGGAGGACCGAGGATCATCATTAGAAGCCAACGAACGTTTTGGCGTACCTCTGAAAATTCCAATTTTTGGTTTTACAATTGGAGATTTTGCAGGGAAACGCAACCCACTGATAGCGGTTTATGACAAGGAAGACCATTTGAGGATATATGACCCAACAGGCAAGAGACTGTATGTTTCAAAGAATTATTTTGGTGGGTCGGATATAGTTCTAAGATGGTTTGGACCTGAGGAGATGCGAGACAAGGGCAAGGATTTTGCCACGGACCCGATTTACGTTAGACCCAGAGTCGCTTGGTGGAGTCCTTCGCAAGGGGCTCCGGCGCAGATTCTCGCAATATCACATAGCTCTACAACCATGAGAATGCTCTCTAGGACCAAGATGTTGGAGGAGGGGCGCGTTAAGGGGCTGAGTTGGAACGGGGATTCACTCGACGAACGTTGGAGCACCCCAAAAGCTCAGGGAATGGTCGCTGATTTTACTATAGATTCCCTTGCCGGCATGTCGGGAGAGAGATTGATAGTACTCGAACGTAAAAAAACCGACTGGCTGGCATTCTTATTATCTAGAAGCCAAATAAAAATCTATGATTTGCAACAACTTGTCACAGAGGGCGGCAAAGGTGAGAGCAAAGAATCCAGCGACTAATCAAGCTCCACAATAATTTGAGAACATCTCTTAACCAGCTTAAACCAAATCCTAGCGGTTTTCCAAACCTGGTTCATAATTCTACTCAGCCTTCAGCTTGGTATAGCAATTGTTTCTCAATTCCGAAGATAGTTCTATCAATTGAGACTTAACGCTGTTGTCGATTCTATCCTTGAAATCGTAATAGTGTTCAGCTGTTATCAGTGAGACAACAAATCGGTCGATGCGGGTCGGAAAGTTCCAAAGCGCTTTAAATAAATATTTCCAGAACATAAATCTCGTTGGATACAGCGCCCCATTCCTAAAAATTGTTATGACGACAGCTCTAAGTTCCCAAACGTAAAGCAGTTTAAAGGGTTGCTTATATGGAGGCGGGTTCATTTTAGCGAAATGATGATAGGCCCTCTTTATGTACGTTTCTGGCTTGTATAATGATCTATAAAGATTGATGAATTCGTTTGCTATTTCTTCCAGGGGCCTAGTGGGCACGAAGTTGCAGAGACCTGTTTGGTTACTCAAATTCTTTTCTCCGATGTTCAACAAACGATTCTCGGATTCAAGCCTCATAAAAAGATCAGTACCCTGTCCTGCCTGGAGAAGTGTGGTGAAAAGTTCCGGAATATGATTCCTTTCGGCAAAACTGATCAAACGTTCACCTGCCCCTTTTGCTTCTCCGTCAAAACCCAGGATTGTTCCGGCAATTATCTGGAATCCAGCTGTTGATATCTTTTGACAAACCTGATCCAAATCAACGTTGGTGTTCTGAAGTTTTCCGGCGTCCTTGAGGCACTCTTCATCCTGAGTCTCCACACCCACGAAGACCCTGTTGAAGCCTGCCATATACATGTCTTCCATCAGTTTCTCGTCTGCGGCCAAATTCACGGATACCTGGGTATAAAAGTTGAAAGGACGATTTCTGGATTCCATCCAGGGTATTAGCTCTTTGAGTAATGCTTTCGTCTTTTGAACGCTACCGATAAAATTGTCGTCTACAAAGAAAACGAGCCTCCGCCAGCCCAACTTATATAGGAATTCTAGTTCATTAATGATCTGTTCAGGTTTTTTGGCGCGTACCTTCCGACCTAACATCATTGTGACGTCACAGAACTCACACTTAAACGGACAGCCTCTCGTGAATTGAACCTCCATATCAATGTAGGCGTTCATATCAAGCAAATCGAACCTTGGAACGGGGCTTCTAGTCATGTCGGCCCGCTCCTCCGACTCTATAATACGTCCGAAATCCTTTTTCCTTAGACAGGCGAGCAGTTCCTCTATGTGAACTTCGGCCTCTCCCTTTACAACGAGATCAGCCCCTGCTTCAAAGGCCTGTTCAGGAAAGTGAAAAGACCATGGCCCGCCGACCACTACTGTTTTACCACGCCTTTTTGCTTCTCTAATGACGTCCACTATACCTTCATGTTGAGTCACCATTCCGGAGACTAGAACCAATTCTGATCTATCCCATTGAGCTTCGGATATGACTTGAAAGACCATATCGACGAACTCAACGTTCCAATCATTTGGTAGCAGAGATGCAAGGGTTATTAGTCCGAGAGGCGGAAGCCCGGCTTTCTTGCCGGTCATTTTCAAGACCTTCTCAATAGACCAAAACGTCTGTGGATGAGCGGGGATTCACCAAAAGAGTGCGCACGAAACTTACCTGAAAATTAATTTTGCTTAACTTAACAGAAAATCACATGATCTACAACTTCCACACTTTTGCCACATTTTCGGACATGGCTTCGATTTGCCCGGATGCGCTGACACGGGGCCGGATAGTTCCGCCCTCCGTGCAGGGAAATTATCCTTGACACCGACGCGAGCCTCAATAATAATCCTTGACGAGTCAGATTCGGTTCTAACGCCGACGAAACATCGCTATTATCTGGAAGACCGAATGCCTGCCGTTCAAAACATTTATGAAGTAAAAGATTACAGAAATCGGATTCCACTGGCCGATTCAGTAAGTTTTAATGTGGATGTTCGGGAAACCAGCATTCATGTCCAGTCTAGAGTAGATCTTTCCGCAAAAGCCAAGGAATCAGTTTTCCGTTACCGTTATCAAATTGAAGAATATCTGAGACAGCATCCAGCTCTTAGAGAATCGGAGAGTCCCATTCAGATCTATGCGACAGCTCCCGATATTGTTCGTTATTGTGATCTGTCGAGCCGTAATACGGGAGTAGCTCCCATGAGCTGTATGAGCGGCGCAATGGCCGATTTTGTAGGCCGTGATCTCGCTTCGTCTTCAGACGACATTATCGTTTCAAGTGGCGCTGACTCATTTATTCGCGTCTCCAGACCCGTTGAAGCCGTTCTCAATTCCGAGGGCTCATCCTTGGATGGTCGTCTTGTGCTGAAACTTGGCAATCTTAAAAATATTTTTGGACTGTCAACCTATTCCCCTGGAAAAGGAATTCAGGGCGTGACAGTGCTTTCCAGATCAGCCTGCTGGGCTTCGTCGTTTGCAAAGGACCTTGGGGTAAGGTTGGCTTCAGGTGAATCCCTTAAGTCAACACTGAACAGGGCGGAAGCATACTCTGATGTGGGGGGGCTCGTAATAGTGGCAGGCTCCAAAGTAGTAGTGGCCGGGGCTTTTTCATTGGTTTCAATTAAAGAAAGTCCCCCGGAAGAGCTTTCCTAAAGGTCGGTCATGAAAATAGGAGTTCTGTCAGATACTCATATGAAGGCTCCAGATGAACTCCTGGATCATATTCTGGATGATATTTTTCAAGAGACAAATCTCATATTACACGCTGGAGATATAGTTTCACTGTCGGTTCTGCAAAAACTTGAAGAAAAAAAAGCCCTTGCGGTATGTGGAAATATGGATGATTTTCAGGTGGCTGGGATAATACCTCAAACGAGAATCATTGAAGTTGAAAACAAACAAATTGGTATCGTCCATGGATGGGGCTCCAAGGATGGACTCAGAGAAAGGATACTATTGAGGTTTGACCGCCAATCTCCAGATATAATTATTTACGGGCATTCACATGTTCCGTTTTGGGGCGAAGTTGGAGGGGTTATGATGTTCAACCCTGGGTCCGCCTCCCACAACATGTTTTCCGATGACTGCACTGTCGGAATTCTTGAAATTCAGAATGGCCGTGTTGACACCGAGATCATTAAGGTTTCAACAAAAAATATCAAAAGAAACCTTTAAGCCATAGACACTTCATAGTATTTTAGTCATGATTCGATGTTAACCTTTTGGAAATCGTTATTTGGAAAATGATTTAGAGTAAATAAGACATGGAACGAATTTGGGCGCCATGGCGCATTGATTACATTTTAGGTTCTGAGAAAGAGTCTGGTTGCATTTTTTGCAACAAACCCGAAGCTGAAAAAGATGACGAAAATCTCGTTGTTCATAGAGGGCAGGGCGCTTATACCATAATGAATAAGTACCCGTACAATAACGGACATGTTCTGGTGGCCCCGTACCGACACGCTTCTGAAATATCCGACCTGAACGTCGAGGAAAACAGCCTCCTGATTCAGGAAGTCCTCAAAGCTATCAGGGTGCTTAGGGAAGTGATGAAGCCCGACGGTTTCAACGTTGGGATAAATATAGGATTAATCGCTGGAGCGGGAATCACTGAGCACGTTCATTATCATATTGTGCCTCGATGGGCCGGGGACACTAACTTGATGCCGGTTTTGGCGGATGTTCGGGTGATCCCGGAGCACTTGAGGCAGACGCGTGAAAAACTCGCTCTTGCTTTTCTCAACCTTTATCCACTGAACCAGAATTAGATAGGAGATGTCATGAGACTGATAAAAAGGCTCATAGAATTGGCCTTTGTAATATTGATCATTTCGTTGTTCATGAAAAACAAGGATATTGAATTAAGTATCAATTATTTTGGTCTTAAAGAGCCAATTAAACTTGCCTTCTGGGAACTGGTGACCCTTTGCGTCTCCGTCGGCATAATCATAGCCGCTCTCGGTGATTTCATAACTCAACTGAAGTGGGTGAGGGAACGTCGCCGCATGGTTAAGACCGACCGCGAACATCAGGGAGATGTGGCTCGTTTAAACGAAAAGATTGCCGATCTGGAATCGCATGTCCAGAGAATCCAAAAAGAATTAGACCAGAAGAACGCAAGGATCGCAGAGTTAGAACAAGATCTCCCCTCAGATTGTGTCCGGCGCCACTTCCAGCTTTCCATCTGATACCTGAGTAATCTAGGTCAATCCGTTATCTCTGTAGAAAAGGGAACGGATGGGATAATGGGCTGAGATTAGATTGGGTTGAAAATAGAAAGCGCCTGTTGGGTAGAATTGACTGATCAAGGAGGGTGGCGTTTTACGCTGGTCACTGACCATGGAAATTATTCGCGTTCGCGAAAAAATATTTCAGACTTTTTTAAAACCGTCGGTAGCTCTAGGAAATTTCGACGGAGTTCATTTGGGACACCGCGAAATCTTGAGGAGAACGGTAGAGACCGCGCATTCAAAGGGAAGAGACGCAGTAGTCTACACGTTTGATCCCCATCCTCGATTGGTGCTTAATCAGTCCCCTGACATCCCACAGATTACTACCGCCGATGAAAAAGCGGCCATACTTGAATCTCTCGGCATCGATGTCCTGGTCTTGGCTGAATTCACAAAAGAGTTCGCCAAACAGACACCGGATAGTTTTATTCAGGATACCCTTGTAGAGGAACTGGCGATCAAGAACCTTTTTGTTGGTGAAAACTATCGATTTGGTAGCGGTAGAGCCGGAACTCCTGATCATTTGAGGAAAATGGGACAGGTTTTTGGTTTTACGGCGAACATAGTCCCCTCGGTAAGGGTAGCGGGAGAGGTTGTTTCTTCAACGTTAATTCGCAAATTGATTCAGGCGGGCAAGATTGGCCCCGCAAACGAAATGTTAGGCAGACCCTTTTCGGTTAAGGGCAAGGTCATACACGGACATAGCCGTGGCAAAGGATTGGGATATCCAACTGCAAACATAAAGCCGGATAGAAAGCTGCGCCCACCGGATGGGGTGTACGCTGTGTTGTGTAAACTCCGCGATCGTGTCTATCCCTCTGTAATGAACATTGGTATGAATCCAACCTTTCAGGACCGCAAAACTTCATTTGAAGTTCATGTTCTGGATTTTTCTGATGAACTATATGGATCGACTATACAGATTTACTTTGTCGAAAGGTTGCGTTCGGAATTGACCTTTGAATCAATTGACGAACTCAAGTCGCAAATTGCCAAAGACGTTGAAAAGGCGAGGCTCATTCTAATTCACAATGAAGAAAGAATGCCCTTTTAGGGGGCACTCTTTGCGAAAGATTGCGTCTTTGACTACTTCTTCACGAAAGACTCTTTTGCGGCTGTAAGAGTATTCTTCATGAGCATGGCGATGGTCATCGGACCAACACCTCCTGGCACAGGAGTAATCGCTGCGGCTTTTTCCTTGACTTCATTGAACGCCACGTCTCCCACGAGCTTGAAACCCTTCTCGGTTCCGGGGGCGTCTACCCTGTTAATACCTACATCAATCACTACAGCGCCTTCCTTGACCATATCCGCTGTCACGTATTCCGGGCGTCCGATGGCGCCAATAACTATATCCGCTTCCGCACAGCGAGCTTTCAAGTTCTTGGTTTTGGTGTGACACATCGTCACTGTGGCGTTCATGTCTCGCTGGTCGAGCATATTCGAAAGGGGCCGGCCGACTATGTTGCTTCTTCCCAGGATAACGACGTCCTTACCGGCGGTTTCGAAGCCTCCCCTCTTGATGAGCTCTATAACACCCGCTGGTGTGCACGGCAGGAATCTTACTTCACCAATGCTGATCAAGCCGACGTTAAAGGGATGGAAACAGTCCACATCCTTTTCGGGAAGAATGGAGCGCAAAATCTTTGTTTCCGGTATGTGTTTGGGCAACGGCAACTGGCAGAGAATACCGTGAACGGTCTTATCCTTGTTGTAACCCTCGATGACCTTAATCAGTTCTTCTGTGGTGGTGGTCGCCGGCAGTCTGGTTTCCAGAGACTTGATCCCGATATACTCGCACGCTTTCTTTTTGTTCAACACATAGACTTTTGACGCTGGGTCTTCACCGACCAGGATAACCGCAAGGCAGGGTTCCAAACCCTGAGCCTTGAGCTTGACGACCTCTTCTTTCATTTCGTCCTTGAGTTGTTGAGAAACTTCATTTCCACTAATGATTTTGGCTGACATGCGGTCCTCCTAAAAGTTTTTTAGCTGATATCGACATGAGGGTCGTGTTAGCTACTTCACGGCCTATAATGAACAATCCAAATTGTATGAATATTTCAGATCAACCAGTTGATATCGATTAATTCTGTATGGCTGAAGCTATTTTCTCGATTGCCCTGAATATCTCAGGGTCATCGAGAGATGGTGGACGATTTTCAAGGTCCGCCCGTGCGATCTCCTCGGAGAAAGGTATAATACCAATTAGAGGAATCTCGCCTAAATTATCTTTCAGGAATTTTTCCTGGTCTACATTGCGAACTTTGCTCCCCACCGCTGAAATGTTCTTGAGTCCTATGTCTTGAGTAAGTTGTCGAACTTTATCTGCGGTTTCTATGCTTCTTTGACCAGGTTCCACAACTATTAGCAGGCGATCAACTCCTTGCGCGGTGCCGCGGCCTAAATGCTCAATTCCCGCTTCCATATCCATTATGACTAGGTCTTTTTCATATAGAACTAGGTGATTAATCAGGGCCTTAAGTAATACACTTTCAGGACATATACATCCGCCGCCGCCTTTCTTGACCGTCCCCATCACCAGAAGCCTAACACCATCCTTTTCGCGTCCAAGGGCCTCCGGCAGATCATCCACCTTAGGATTCATTTTGAAGAATCCGCCAACGGTTCCCTTTTTACTTTCCGTCCGTTCATAAATTAGGTCTTCCATTTTGGCGATCGGCGTTAAACCATTAGTGTCAATACCCAGAGCCGACCCAAGGTTGGCGTCCGGGTCAGCGTCAACAGCCAAAACCCTGTAACCCTTTCTAGCCCAATAACGAGCTAGTAGGCTGCTTAGAGTAGTCTTGCCTACTCCTCCTTTGCCCGAGACAGCGATTTTCATAGTGACCTCAGTAGGTTAATTAAAAAAGTCTATAAATCATGAATAATTATTTTCCGGACATTATTATCGTTTGGAACGTCTCATCAATTCAAGGACAGCCATCTGCGCCGCTACCGCCATGTCTTCAGCGCTAAAGTAAAATCCCGCTGTTTCATCAAACAACACGCTCGCCTCCGGAGGAAATTCATCGTCCCCCTTCCAGACCACGCACGTAATTGGAAGAAACGGAAAGTATGGCAATTCTATGGCGGCGTCTCCGTTGTCGAGGACCTTTCCTCCCAGAGTCAGTCCAGCCTCTATCATAGGAGATGGATCCCGGCCAAAAACAGCTATCAGGATCTCTTTAGTCCTTCTATTAAAAGCGGGTTCATAAAAAGCCCCATCCTTGAATTCCCGGAAGTGTTTTAGCCGACCTCTTGGTTTTTCTCCTGTGGCGGAATTCAGGTAATGTAAACAGAGTATCGATAGCCATATCGGAGCCTCTTCGCCAGTCTCCTGAATCGAGAATTTCTTGGTTTCGAGATCCAACTGAACGAGCATGTTAAGATGAGGCACTGCAAGGCTGTGACCGGAAATTGTCGCTCCAGCCTTATTTGCTATCCATGCGGGATCTTTCCTGGAAAAAATGTCCAGTCCAATCTCCAAAGCCTTTTCATAATTGTCCTGTTTGGGAAGATCCAATTTGTTGAAGTCCGTCACTGTTAACATGCCAGTTCCCGTTACTAGGGAAAGGGACCAGGTAAGATCAGCCGATGATACCCGTCCCCTTGTTGATCAGATCAGAATCCTAATAAGTTACCTTATTATACGACAAGGCTAAATGGTGACTCGCCTAACCGACACAACATGACTAACCCCAAGCAGATCATTCAAAACTTCCTGACCAGCCTTGGTGTCGGTCGTCAAGAATAGCAAAGCCTCTCCGCCGGGCTCGTAACGCGCAAACTGAAAATGCGAAATATTGATTCCAAGGGCTCCCAATGTAGATCCCACCTGACCGATCAGACCAGGTTTGTCGAGTCCATGAATCAGCAGGACTTCCCCTGATAGATCAAATTCCCCTCGGAACTGTCCATACCGCACCATGCGAGGTTCAGATTTCCCGAATAGCGTTCCCTCTACCAAGTGTTCACTGCTTTGAGTCGTTACCTTGAACCGCAGAAGAGAAATAAAATTTTCAGAACGACTCATTCTGGTTTCGGAAACTAGAATACCTCTTTCCTCTGCTACCATAGGGGCATTAACCTGATTGACGTCATCCTGCATTATTGGTTTGAGCAGTCCTGTCAGGAAGCAGGTAGTTATGGGTTTGAGTTCCATTTCTAGCACATCGCCGGAATATTGGCACTCTACGTTTGTGATTCCGGTTTGAATCATGGAACCTAGGAAAGTTCCAAGGCGTTGAGCTAGATCCAGGTAAGGTTTGAGGTTTTCCAGGGCTTCTCCGGAAACTGCCGGAGCATTAACCGCATTCTGAATTGTGCCATCCAGAAGGTAATCTTTGATCTGGTTCGCAACGGCTATCGCCACGTTGTCCTGGGCTTCCCTCGTAGACGCCCCCAAATGCGGCGTGCAAATAACATTGTCCAACTGTATCAGGCGGGTCAGTCCGGGAGGTTCCTGCATGAATACGTCAAGCGCGGCTCCGGCGACTTTGCCGGACTCTATCGCGTCAGCAAGGTCATCCTCGTTTACGACCTGACCTCGAGAGCAATTAACTATTCTCACCCCTGACTTCATCTTGGCTATGTTCTTGGAATTCACAAGACCCCGGGTTTCATCAGTCAAAGGAACATGGAATGTAATTATGTCGGAATCCTTAAAGACATCTTCCAGTGTCCCCAGTCTAATCCCCATCTGCTTGGCCTGGTCAAGGGAGAGAAAAGGATCGTAAGCCATTACCTTCATTCCCAACCCTGTGGCCCTGTCGGCGACAACGGCGCCAATTTTTCCCAGCCCGACAATCCCGAGGACTTTATTAAAAATCTCTGTGCCGGAAAATTTCTTTTTTTCCCATTTGCCCTGTTTCATTGACGCGTTGGCTTGAGCAATATTTCTGACCATACACAACATCATGGAAATGCTGTGTTCCGCTGTTGTTACGGTATTGCCTCCCGGGGTGTTCATGACGACTATTCCCCTTTTGGAAGCGGCCCTGATATCTACGTTATCCAGGCCAGTGCCGGCTCTACCGATCACCTTTAAATTAGACGCCGCGGCAATTACTTCAGCCGTAGCCTTTGTTGCGCCACGAACTACAAGGCCATGATAATCCGGAATAACGGCAATCAGTTCTTCCGGGCTCATACCGACCTTAACATCCACTTCGATACCGGGCGCGTCCGCTAGAATTTGAACACCCAGTTCAGATAAATTGTCCGATACAAGGACTTTCACAAGGATATTCCTCCCTTAGTCATAAATAGCTCACACAACGCAAGGATATGGGGCTACACTTATTTGAGGCGCCCACTGTCAAGCATCGAATTTCCCGCTAAATTGAAGATATTCGTATGCCTCGCCTTTACAGGTCGTGCTGTTTCATCTTGCTCTATAGTTAAAGGATCTGCCAGTTGGCTACAGCGCTCCGCTTTTTTCTATCAATAACAACAAGGTATGTCAAGAATTGGCTCCGGGTAAAACTTTCGTCGGACATGGCGGCGGCATGGTTACGCGCTGGTCCATAGGGCCGCCAGAATCAACGCAAACAGGCCTATGCTCATCGGAATCAGAGGCACAGGCGTCATTGTGTCCATTGCCATGACACCAGCGTCTTCGATCCAGGATGGCGCGACTTGACGCCTTGATTTCACTCTTTCGATGGTTTTGTCAGGAGAATCCAAACCAGTTTCATCTGACATGACAGGGTTTTGCTCTACGGCGTTCGAATTAGGGCTAGTCGAATCGGATGTTAGAATTATAGCTTCGTCCAAGATCTCCAGTTTAGTTAAATCGGTGAATTCGACCCTTCGAAAAACAGCCAGACCCTTAAATCCGGCCACTAACTTGCGCTCATTATCTAAACTCATGACTTGTTAAACTCACCTCTCTACCAAAAGAATAAAACGCGCAGCAACATAAACACAACAAATCTATTTTATTAATAAATTATAATAAAATCCTGAAAAAAGTCACTGTTTTTATTCCAACTACATATAATAAAAAAAGATGGTTTCGAATCATGATCTTATTCTGAATTTTGGAGCCTGGCGCGTTTTCTCTAACACTTGTAAAATATCAACCGATCAAGTTATCTAAATTAACTCAACAAGACAGTTGTAAACCCTGTCTAAACTTTGAAATCATATTCAGCGCCGGTAAGGAGGATTCCATGGACAAGAAATCACCGGATGTAAAAGACTCCATCTCTGAGTTGATGGGAAACATCGGAACAATAGGTGTTTTCATGTTGGGAGAAATCAGAGTTCTCTTAAAAAAAAGTTGGGGTTCGTCCAGACAGGAATTCCGGACTGCGGTTGATCAGGCCGCCACCAATTTGAAACGTTCCGGAAAATTGGCGGTCAGCGACATAGAAACTGCGTCGACAAAAATCAAAGACGCATGGGAGACTCTCGACAAAGAGAGAAACCTTGATTGGGACAGTTTTATTGCGGATCTGAAGCAACGACTCAAATTGATGGGAACTGTCAGCAAGGAAGCTTTCAGTTTATGCCTTAAACAGACTTGGGAAGTCCTGGATAAGCAATGGACGGCTTTCGGTAGAATTGGGGAGGACCGGTTCAAAAAAGCCCAAGAACAGTCCGGGGAAATCGCAAAAACGGTCAAGGATGGTTTGGATAGTTTGTTGAACAACGTTCAAAAAACCGGAAAAAAACTTGATAAGGCTCTGGACGCAGCCTGGAATGAAATCAAGAAAAAGGATTAACAGATCATAGTATTGTGGGTTAAGGTCAAACTCAGGCTCGGTTAAAAGATTTCTATAAGGCACAGTTGAAGAAAAGTGAAAAAATCACTCACAATTGGTCTTACAGGCGGCATAGCGAGTGGAAAAAGCGCGGTAAGCGGAATCTTCAGAGAACATGGAATCCCTGTAATTTGCGCCGATGAACTCGCTCGAGAGGTTGTAAAGCCAGGATCACGAGGAATCAGGGAAATAGCGTCAGTTTTCGGGGATTCTGTTTTGGACCCTGATGGGGAACTCAACAGGCCAGAATTAGCGAGACGGGTGTTTTCGGATCCTGCAAAACGAAAGATTCTCGAATCGATAATCCATCCCAAAGTTTCCCAGGAGAAAGATCGTCTTGTCGATATTTACCACAAGGCAGGTCGGCGCATTGTGGTGGTTGACGTTCCTTTATTGTTCGAAGCGGGCTGGGAAGGTTCTTTCGACCTCGTTATTCTGGTTTATGCGCCCCGGAAAGTTCAAAGAAAGCGACTGATCAGCCGGGACAAGATGTCCAGCGATGAAGCTTCCGCAAGGTTAAACGCTCAAATGGATATCGAATCAAAAAAAACCATGGCGGATATAATCATCGATAACAGTGAATCACTTGTTGAGACGGAAAAGCAGGTCGCCATGATAATAGACAGGCTGGAATCGTCGCTTAAATCTAATAAATTTCAGCAGTTAAAGAGTTGACAAAATAATATTTTGTCGCGAGGAGATTTCATGGAAAAACGGTCATGGGACCTGATCAGAAAAGAAAAATTATCCGAGGATATCAGCCGTCAGATGGTTTGGGGCAAGAACCTAATGGCTGTTCGTATAGAACTTGCCCCTAATTCCGGGGTTCCTATTCATGAGCATGAGTCCGAACAATTTACCACGGTTCAGTCAGGACAGGTAACGCTTCATTTTCCGGAACACGGGGATTTTATATTGGAACCGGGCGAGATGCTGATGATCCCGTCAATGGTCCCGCACAGCGCTTTAGCAGGACCGGAAGGCTGTCAGGTCATCGATCTGTTTTCCCCAATACGGCAGGATTTCATTGATGGTTCAACCAGTTACTTCAAGAATTCGCCGGAAGAATCCGGCGCTGAGCAGGTTGAACTGGACAAGGCGGCAAAGACCTCACGGGAAGACCCTTTCTCGGAACTCCACAGCTTTCTTGCGGGCGCGGGTATAAGAGTTCCTATCGAGAAGCTCAGGGATTACCCTTTAGACACTATCGCACGGTACACATACGAAAAAGAATGCATTACCATGGGGCAACTCCGGCAAATTCTGGGTCTTGACAAGAAGCAGGCCAAAGACATGCTGCGGACCTGGAAGCATGGGGATGATCACAGTGAGTCCAGTTACAAGAGAAACCTCGAGCGCGTAGTCATTGTACCCAACGTCTATGAGGCTCCGCGTCCAGTCGCTGAACCCGAGTCCGAGACTGTAAAGGAAACAGATGGACGAAAAGAAGATCCTAAAGATTAAAAACGCGGTAAAGAGAAATTTCGAACAGAGTCCTGATAAATATTCGGAGTTTGAGAATAAATACGGTTTCTTTTACTCTCTGAACGCAGTTCTGCTTGATAGGCTTAAAATTCATTCCAATGCCAGGGTCCTTGACATCGGATGTGGCACGGGGGCCAGTTCGATACAGATATTGGAGACTATTCCCGGCGCTTTGGTGTGGGGGCTCGACAATTCGCCTTCCATGTTGGATGTGGCGAGAGGTAACAATCCGGATCCATCAAGGCTCAAGTTCATCGAAGGGGACGCCGGCGACCTACAGAGTTGTGTGCATGAGTCAATGGATGTGGTCATCTACAGCGCGTCGATATTTCTGATTCCGGATTACGAGGCAAGTTTGTCCCAGGCCTGGAAGCTTTTGGAACCCTGGAGGCGAGCTAGGTCTGACTTTTATGGTGGGGGTTTATGACAACAGCGATGAGAACGCTTTTGTTTGCGCGGACCGGAATGCTCAAACGAAGGTCAGTCTAAGGAAACCGGTTGAATTTGATAGTCTGGCTTTTTTCGTGCAGAATCTCTTTGGCTGCATCAATGTTGAAACCATAAACTTTCTACATGATCTTGATCTGTTGAAGATGTTCTATTCTATTCCAGCCATGTCTGCCGGTTTGTATCCTGCGCTTGATTATCAAGACCGACTGAAAATGCTGGACAAATTATTTTCGCACTTGCCCTGCGACAAGCTGTCGTTCCGCTGGAATTTGATTACCGCGGTCAAATAAAATCTCTTGTAGTAGGACCTGCCTCTGTGCCGGTCATTGTGTGTCAGAGGGATCTTCGACCCGCTTTTAATGTCATCTCGAGTGAGCGAGGCGAGGAGAGATCTGCCCCAGTCTGGGAAAGATTTCTCCCTGCACGTCGAAATGACACGCCCCCGCACGGTGGGGCGCTTGGATCGCTATTGATTGATGTCGGACATCGGACTCGCTGCATGCTAATATGATTGCGATTCTTTAGGAACGATGGCATGTTTCGGCCTTCCGTTGTATAATTCAACTCCCTGCGTCACCACGACTTTCTTCAGCAAGGATCTGAATATGACCACTCAGATAACTATAGATCTTCCGGATGACGCATTCTCAGCGCTCCGGAGCCGACCAGAAGATTTCGTTAAAGAAATGCGATTAGCTGCTGCTGTCAAGTGGTTCGAACTTGGGATGGTTTCGCAATCAAAGGCAGCAGAACTAGCAGGTGTGAGCCGGGAAAACTTTATTCAGGCTCTCACTCGCTTCCATGTTTCTCCTTTCCAGGAAACGCCTCAAGAGCTTTCTGATTCAGTGAATCATGGATAGAAAGTGGGTTACCAACTCGTCCCCTCTAATTGTGCTTGGCAAGGTCTCATAGATAACTCTGCTTAACAAATTATCTTCAGATCTGGTTATTCCTGAAGGGGTGGCCCAGGAATTGGATCAAGGGCCTGCCGATGATCCTGCCAGAACATGGTTACACTTGGAGGGATCTACCCCGGACCGCGTAAATTGCCCCCTACCGATCGAAATGAAATATTAGGATGGGGTCCGTTCTATATGAATGGGGATATTGGGGCGCTCAATTCATCCAATGGGCTATTGTCTGGTACTGTTGACCATAGTAATATACTCTTCAGTAAAGGCATATCATTTCCAGCAGTCTTGATCACAGCGTATAGGCCGGATCCGAAAAGGTGGTCCGAAGATTTTCTCAGGAGGCGTCGATGAGAAGGAAGGTAGAGACAAAACTCATCCATGAAGGTGGATACGTAGCCGAAGTGCCGGTTGACCTGATCTATATGGAAGAAGGCTGGTCTCCTTATTTATCACTCGAGGACGCCGGTAAATTGGACGATGTGCGGGAGGCTTTGCGACGGGGTGATCTGAATGAAGCCGCACGGTATGGCCAGGTGTTTGCGCTGACGCCGGTCGCATTGTAAAATAACATCATAGAAGTCAATAGCCATGAACACAAAGGCTTAGAAAACATCTATTCAAGTAGCGCTGTAGATTTTGTATGTGAATACTCCGATTTGAGACCACGGCGTCGCCGCACGAAAACCCACACCATCTCTACATATTACGCATCCAATCCTTACTATAACTTACACGTAAGTAAACTACCGAAAATATTAAAAATTAGGATGCTGATCTTTGGTGGAATGTGCTATTATAGCTGACGGGATTTTCCTTTTATATCATCGATAAACTATTTAGAACCAGACCAAAGGGTGTAGTTCATGGCCGGTGAATCGAATAGAATTAGGAATAAGAAAATGGGCGAGGAAGAGGAGAAGCCTCTTCCTCGGATAGTCCCAAAAGGTTCAGGGGTTTACTATAGTAACTGCGCGCTAGTGACATCAAGCCACAGGGAACTTTCGGTCCTGTTTGGCCGCATCGGGCCAGCCGAGGGCGTGACGGGGCTTGCCGAGGTATATGAACGGCACATTTACATGACTGTGGAACAGGCGATAGACGTGGCGCGCGCGATTCTGATGACCGCTCAAAAATTTCAGGAAAATCGAAAAATATTGGAAGACGTGTGGGACAGGCGATAGACGTGGCGCGCGTCATTCTAATGACCGCTCAAAAATGTCAGGAAAATCAACAAATGACGGGGCCTAATCGGGCGAACGAAAAAAATTCACGGGTTTAAAAAATAGAAAAAGGGGCGGGATAATTTTTTAACAAAAGTCTTGACTTTTTCATTCAGACTTTATAGGGATAACCTATCAGGCATAATGTGGACATAAAGCCAGCCTGAAACTATTCCGAATCATAGAGCGTATAACAAAGAGTTTCTCGGCGCCGCCGGGCACTTTGTGATGCGCTTTTCTTATTTAAAGCTCAAAAACTCATATTAAAGATCGGGGGATCTAAACCATGTTGAGATCAATATTCAGTAAGGCAAGACAGCGCTCTCGCAAGATTACTCTTGAGAGACTTGAGGACCGAATTGTTCTTGACGCCGCAATCGCGGCGGCAATCGACGATCAGCAGCAAACAAGCCAGACCACTGCGGACGTGTCAGCGGATGCGGGGGCTACGACTGTTGAGCAGTCTGTTGATGTACAAAGCGCCCCTACGGAGGCGGCAAGTCTCGCTACTGACACAGCTAGCGATCCTTTGTCCCAAATTTACACTCAGGACTTGAGCCAGGTGCTGGTGACCAACGCGACTGATGTTATTAACACAGGGACTGATCCTGGAGTGACGACGGCCGCCAGTGAAGCCGTCCATGTGCTGGTGGTTTCCTCTACTGTGCAGGATGCGGATCAACTTGTTAGCGCTAAGGGCAGTGGCGTTCTCACCGTTAGCTATGACGGGAACACGGCTTCCCTCGACAGTATACTTGCAGAAATTCAGGACAAGCTTGGAGGCCAGAAGGCTGATTCGATAGCGTTCGCTACTCACGGAACAGATGGCGAGTTCACTCTCGCCGGCGATTATGTCGTAAACGCAAGTTCGTTATCCGAATCAATGGAACTCCAGAATTTCTGGACAAGTGTCGGATCGCTCGTTAATGATGGCGGCCGCATCGATCTGCTTGCCTGTAGTTTGGTATCCAACGAACAGGGCGCTCTGTTGCTCTCGAATCTTGAGACGTTAACCGTGAAGAACTTCGCCGCGTCGGATGATCCGACAGGTAATCCGGAGGCTGGTGACTGGGTACTCGAGAGTGACAACGTTGATGTCGCCCCGATTTATTTCGATCAAGCGGCTTTGGATAGTTATTCCGGTTTACTGTGGCCTCCTAGCGGCACAAACAAAACGATCACAATGCTGGAGGATGGTACCCACATATTAACGGTAGGCGACTTTGGGTTCAGCGACTACGACCACGATGCGTTCGCCGGAGTCAAGATCACTACGTCGGAGAACGCAGGGGATTTGGAGCTTAACGGAGTGGATGTCCACCAAAACGATTTCATCAGCGCAACCGACATAAGCCTTGGCAAGCTGACGTTCAAGCCTGCGCTTGACGCCTATGACTCCAATGATTATGCGCACTTCTCTTTTAAGGTGAAGGATTCTAGTGGTTCCTTCGACAATAGCGCAAATACAATAACCTTTGACGTGGATCCGGTGAACGACGCTCCAGTGCTTACACCAGGGACTAACGGGTTTCAGTTCCCGTCCATTACAGAGGATCAAATTTCTTTAGCTAAAACGGTAGCGACCATAGTGGGGTCTACCATCACTGATGCAGATGGATCTGGCGTACCTGAGGGCATAGCGGTTACACAGACCTCGGCCACAGGAGCGGGTTTGGGGCATTGGGAGTATTTGAACACCACTACCTCGAACTGGGTACAATTCCCGACGGTGGACAGCTCCAATGCATTGTTACTGAGGGCAACTGATCAGGTGAGGTTCGTAGGAGACACGCTTAATGGTGAGACTGCAAGTTTCGATTATGTAGCATGGGATCAGACATCAGGCACTGCGTTTGCCAAGGTCAATGTTAGCCCTGGAGGTGGTACTACGGCCTTTAGCACAGCGTCGGGTTATGCAAAAATAACGGTAACTTCCTTGAACGACGCCCCGGTGGCCAATGCTGACTCCTACACGACAGATGAGGACACACCGAAGACCGGAAATGTGCTTGCCAATGACACGGATGTGGATATTCCCCATTCTCTGTACGTGTCGACCCATACCGATCCGACTCACGGGACTTTGGCTCTTGCCGCTGACGGGTCTTTCACCTACACACCAACTCTTAACTACAACGGAGACGACAGCTTCACCTATACAAGTGAATGACGGAACTGTAACGGGCACAGCGACGGTGAGCCTGACGGTGACACCGGTCAACGACGTTCCGGTGGCCAATGCTGACTCCTACACGACAGCTGAGGACACTGTGTTGGAAGTATCGGCGCCGGGCGTGCTAGCCAATGACACGGATGTGGTGGAAGGTAGCGATCTGAATGTGTCCGCCTACACCGAACCTGGTCACTGGACAGTGTGACGTTAGCCGCTGATGGTTCCTTCATCTTACACACCAGAAGCTCAACTACAACGGAGTAGACAGCTTCTACTATACTGTGAATGACGGAACGGCACGACGGAAACACAGTGAAGGTGAGCCATCGACGGTGACACCGGTTAACGACGTTCCGGTGGGCCTTGAGCTGATTCCTACACGACAGCTGAGGACACTGTGTTGGACAGTATCGGCGCCGGGCGTGCTAGCCAATGACACCGATGTGGCGGAAGGTAGCGATCTGAACGTGTCCGCCTTCAGCCAACCTGGTCACTGGACAGTGTGACGTTAGCCGCTGACGGTTCGTTTACTTACACACCAGAAGCCAACTACAACGGAGTAGACAGCTTCTACTATACTGTGAATGATGGAACGGACGACGGAAACACAGTGAAGGTGTCCATCGACGTGACACCTGTTAACGACGTTCCGGTGGGCGATGGCTGACTCCTACACGACAGCTGAGGACACTGTGTTGACAATAGCGGCGCCGGGCGTGCTAGCCAATGACTCCGATGTGGTGGAAGGTAGCGATCTGAATGTGTCCGCCTACACCCAACCTGGTCATGGAAGTGTGACGTTAGCCGCTGATGGTTCCTTTATCTTACACACCAGAAGCCAACTACAACGGAGTAGACAGCTTCTACTATACTGTGAATGATGGAACGGACGACGGAAACACAGTGAAGGTGTCCATCGACGTGACACCTGTTAACGACGTTCCGGTGGCCATTGCTGACTCCTACACGACAGCTGAGGACACTGTGTTGACAATAGCGGCGCCGGGCGTGCTAGCCAATGACTCCGATGTGGTGGAAGGTAGCGATCTGAATGTGTCCGCCTACACCCAACCTGGTCATGGAAGTGTGACGTTAGCCGCTGATGGTTCCTTTATCTACACACCAGAAGCCAACTACAACGGAGTAGACAGCTTCTACTATACTGTGAATGATGGAACGGACGACGGAAACACGGTGAAGGTGTCCATCGACGTGACACCTGTTAACGACGTTCCGGTGGCCATTGCTGACTCCTACACGACAGCTGAGGACACTGTGTTGACAATAGCGGCGCCGGGCGTGCTAGCCAATGACTCCGATGTGGTGGAAGGTAGCGATCTGAATGTGTCCGCCTACACCCAACCTGGTCATGGAAGTGTGACGTTAGCCGCTGATGGTTCCTTTATCTACACACCAGAAGCCAACTACAACGGAGTAGACAGCTTCTACTATACTGTGAATGATGGAACGGACGACGGAAACACAGTGAAGGTGTCCATCGACGTGACACCTGTTAACGACGTTCCGGTGGCCTTGCTGACTCCTACACGACAGCTGAGGACACTGTGTTGACAATAGCGGCGCCGGGCGTGCTAGCCAATGACTCCGATGTGGTGGAAGGTAGCGATCTGAATGTGTCCGCCTACACCCAACCTGGTCATGGAAGTGTGACGTTAGCCGCTGATGGTTCCTTTATCTACACACCAGAAGCCAACTACAACGGAGTAGACAGCTTCTACTATACTGTGAATGATGGAACGGACGACGGAAACACAGTGAAGGTGTCCATCGACGTGACACCTGTTAACGACGTTCCGGTGGCCATTGCTGACTCCTACACGACAGCTGAGGACACTGTGTTGACAATAGCGGCGCCGGGCGTGCTAGCCAATGACTCCGATGTGGTGGAAGGTAGCGATCTGAATGTGTCCGCCTACACCCAACCTGGTCATGGAAGTGTGACGTTAGCCGCTGATGGTTCCTTTATCTACACACCAGAAGCCAACTACAACGGAGTAGACAGCTTCTACTATACTGTGAATGATGGAACGGACGACGGAAACACAGTGAAGGTGTCCATCGACGTGACACCTGTTAACGACGTTCCGGTGGCCAATGCTGACTCCTACACGACAGCTGAGGACACTGTGTTGACAATAGCGGCGCCGGGCGTGCTAGCCAATGACTCCGATGTGGTGGAAGGTAGCGATCTGAATGTGTCCGCCTACACCCAACCTGGTCATGGAAGTGTGACGTTAGCCGCTGATGGTTCCTTTATCTACACACCAGAAGCCAACTACAACGGAGTAGACAGCTTCTACTATACTGTGAATGATGGAACGGACGACGGAAACACAGTGAAGGTGTCCATCGACGTGACACCTGTTAACGACGTTCCGGTGGCCATTGCTGACTCCTACACGACAGCTGAGGACACTGTGTTGACAATAGCGGCGCCGGGCGTGCTAGCCAATGACTCCGATGTGGTGGAAGGTAGCGATCTGAATGTGTCCGCCTACACCCAACCTGGTCATGGAAGTGTGACGTTAGCCGCTGATGGTTCCTTTATCTACACACCAGAAGCCAACTACAACGGAGTAGACAGCTTCTACTATACTGTGAATGATGGAACGGACGACGGAAACACAGTGAAGGTGTCCATCGACGTGACACCTGTTAACGACGTTCCGGTGGCCGTGATGACTCCTACACGACAGCTGAGGACACTGTGTTGACAGTAGCGGCGCCGGGCGTGCTAGCCAATGACTCCGATGTGGTGGAAGGTAGCGATCTGAATGCCGCTTGTACCAGACCTGTCATGGACAGTGTGACTTGCCGCTGATGGTCCTTCACTTACACACCAACCAACTACAACGGCGTAGACAGCTTCACTATACTGTGAATGACGGAACGGAGACGGAAACACAGTGACGGTGCCTGACGTGACACCTGTTAACGACGTTCCAGTGGCCTTGAGGATTCCTACACGACAGCTGAAGACACTTGTTGAAGTATCGGCCCGGGCGTGCTAGCAATGACTCGATGTCGAAGGTAGCGCCTGAACGTCACCTCACAACCTGTCATGGAAGTGTGACGTTAGCCGCTGATGGTTCCTTTATCTACACACCAGAAGCCAACTACAACGGAGTAGACAGCTTCTACTATACTGTGAATGATGGAACGGACGACGGAAACACAGTGAAGGTGTCCATCGACGTGACACCTGTTAACGACGTTCCGGTGGCCAATGCTGACTCCTACACGACAGCTGAGGACACTGTGTTGACAATAGCGGCGCCGGGCGTGCTAGCCAATGACTCCGATGTGGTGGAAGGTAGCGATCTGAATGTGTCCGCCTACACCCAACCTGGTCATGGAAGTGTGACGTTAGCCGCTGATGGTTCCTTTATCTACACACCAGAAGCCAACTACAACGGAGTAGACAGCTTCTACTATACTGTGAATGATGGAACGGACGACGGAAACACAGTGAAGGTGTCCATCGACGTGACACCTGTTAACGACGTTCCGGTGGCCGATGCTGACTCCTACACGACAGCTGAGGACACTGTGTTGACAATAGCGGCGCCGGGCGTGCTAGCCAATGACTCCGATGTGGACAGTAGCCTGACAGCGTCAGTAGTGACTGGACCGGCTCACGGGACGTCTGACTCTAGCCGCTGATGGATCGTTCACTTACACTCCAAATCCCAACTACAACGGCGCAGACAGCTTCACCTATACAGTGACTGATGGCCTGTTATTCAGCACAGCGACGGTGAGCCTGACGGTAACACCTGTGAACGATGACCCGACAGGCGAATCAGGACTGTCGCAATGTGCTTGAGGACAGCATAGCCAATGTCGTAAATGTGCTTGGCAACGACTCAACAGCGCCTGACACAGGCGAGACCCTGACGGTAACGGCCGCGTCGGCTCTGTATGGGGATGTGACCATAAACGCGAACGGCACGTTAAGTTACACACCTTACCACAACTACTTCGGGCTAGACACCATCAGTTACTCGATCACCGATGGCAATGGCGGCACAGCCGATTCATGGGTAGCAGTGCAAGTGCACCCGGTGAACGACAACCCGATAGCGAATCCTGACTCAATCACGGTGGTTGAGGACAGCACCGCCAATGTAGTTAATGTGCTTGGCAATGACTCGATAGCGCCCTGACACATGGGAGACGCTTACGGTCACGACTGCTTCGGCTCTGCATGGGGACAGTGGTGAAAAACCCTGACGGCACCGTTAAGTTACACACCTGACGCTAACTACTTCGGGTCTGACACCATCAGTTACTCGGTTTCCGATGGTCATGGCGGCACGGCCGCTTCGACGGTAGCAGTGACAGTGACACCTGTTAACGACGTTCCGGTGGCGGTGGCTGACTCCTACACGACAGCTGAGGACACTGCGTTGACATGCGGCGTTACCGGGTGTGCTTGCAAACGACACGGATGTCGATGGTGACACACTGAGCGCCTCTATGGTCAGTGGACCAGCTCACGGGTCGTTGATCCTGAACGCAGATGGATCGTTTACTTACACGCCGAACGCCAACTACAACGGCACAGACAGCTTCACCTATACCGTGTCTGACGGCATCGCATCTGACACGGCGACGGTGAATCTGAACGTAACATCGGTGAACGACAACCCGACGGCGCGGCCTGACTGGGCGTTCCCGGTGCTAGAAGACAGCGTAGACAATGTCATCACTGTGCTCGGCAACGACTCAATATTGCCTGACACAGGTGAGACGCTGACGGTAACGTCCGTTTCGGCTCTGCACGGGGCGGTGGTGACAAACCCGGACGGTACGTTAAGTTACACACCTACCGCTAGCTACTTCGGGGATGACACCATTAGTTACACGATCGCCGATGGTCATGGAGGGACAGCTGCTTCGACGGTAGCAGTGACAGTGACCAACGTCAACGACGCTCCTGATGGCGCGGACAAGACGATCACGATGTTTGAGGATGGCACTTACACATTAAAGGTAGTCGACTTCGGGTTCAGCGACACGAAGGACAGCCCTGCGAATACGCTCACCGGAGTCAAGATCACCACGTTGGAGAACGCAGGGGCTTTGAAGCTTAACGGTGTGGATGTCTCACTGAACCAGGTGATCAGCGCAGGAGACATAACCGCTGGCAAGCTGACGTTTAAACCCGCCACAGACGCCAATGGAGCTGGTTACGCGAACTTCCAGTTTGCGGTGATAGATAATGGCGGAACGGCCAACGGCGGGGTAGATACCGATGCGACTCCCAATCAGATAACCTTTGACGTGACTGCGGTGAACGACGCTCCCTCAGGCGCAAACAAGACGATTACGATGCTTGAGGATGGCACTTACACATTAAAGGTAGCCGACTTTGGGCTCAGCGACACGAAGGACAGCCCTGCGAATACGCTCGCCGGAGTCAAGATCACTACGTTGGAGAACGCAGGGGCTTTGAAGCTTGACGGAGTGGATGTCTACCTGAACCAGGTGATCAGCGCAGCAGACATAATTGCCGGCAAGCTGACGTTCAAGCCTGCGACAGACGCCAATGGTGGCGCTTGCAGTGGTTACGCGAACTTCCAGTTTGCGGTGATAGATGATGGCGGAACGGCTAACGGCGGCGTGGATACGGATGCGACTCCCAACAAGATAACCTTTAACGTGACTGCGGTGAACGACGCTCCCTCAGGCGCAGACAAGACAATCACGATGCTTGAGGATGGTACCTACACATTAAAGGTAGCGGACTTCGGGTTCAGCGACACGAAGGACAGTCCAGCGAATTCGCTGACTGGAGTCAAGATCACCACGTTGGAAAACGCAGGGGCGTTAATGTGGAAGAATAGTTCAGGCGTTTGGAAGGATGTCTCCCTGAACCAGGTGATCAGCGCAACTGACATAAACGCTGGCAAGCTGACGTTCAAGCCTGCGTCGAACGCCAATGGCAGTGGTTACACGAACTTCCAGTTTGCGGTGATAGATAATGGCGGAACGGCCAACGGCGGGGTGGATACGGATGCGACTCCCAATAAGATAACCTTCAACGTTACAGCGGTGAACTACGCCCCTGCGGGCGCAAACAAGACGATATCCGTTTCGAATGGCGGCTCCTATACAATAAAGGTAAGTGACTTTGGGTTCAGCGATTCGGACGGCGATGCGCTCGCAGCGGTCAAGATCACTACGTTGGAGAATGCGGGGGCGTTAGAGTGGTGGAATGGCTCCGCTTGGATTGATGTCAAACTGAACCAGCAGGTCACTGCTTACGACATAGGGCATGATTGGCTGCGCTACAAGGCTTCCAACGTCAAGGCAGACTTCCAGTTTGCGGTTATAGATACTAGCGGAGCGATTGATCTGTCTCCCAATAAGATAACCTTCAGCAACATTATACATTGTTGATAAAATTAATTTAGACCCAGAAACAGTTACGCCGGCTTTCATGCCGGCGTATTTTTTTATGGGAACCGACGGGGTTGGTGTAGGGGCTGGCTCGACTCGAGTGTATTGCGGTAATGGCGAAACGTGGTTAACCGGACGTTAAGGCGCAATGCGTCATCGTCTTATATACCGACTCCCAAAAGTTTTGACCCAATTGAACAAGTTCAAGAGTTTGGCGCAGGGGTCGATCCGGACATTACTTTTGGCAATGGCTATAAGTATCACCCCCGGCAATGTAATTATTCGTGGGACGGACCGGCCACACCCAACTTAGCCGATTCGCAACGAGAGACGTCGCCAGATATTCGTCAAACGATCCGACACTATGAACCACAGTCTGGAATCCTTTATGTGAACGGACGCGATCCCTTTCATCCCGACCAGTGTTGATTTAGGGGCATCTGGGAAAGGGGCGCGGACCCGATAGACCGCGCCAAGTCGAGGCACTGTTTCGGATACGGGTGCGATCTGTTTTACCGTAAGCTCATAAGGTTTGCGTGGATCGGAATCAAAGTGCACTACCATGGTCTGATCGACAGAAACGAGACTCACGCGATCCTGTGGCAAAAACATATCAACAGACAAATCGCTGGGAATGGCTATCTCACAGAAAGGTTCACCAGCCTTGAACTTCTTGCCCGCTAAGGTCTCAACCTCCTTAGTTAACACAATGCCGCTGACCGGCGCCTTAATCTGAAGAAACTGCTTTTGCCAGTTGTAAAATGCATGTTCCTCCCATGCGCTCCTTCTTTTTAAATCTACCAGGTGGCTTTCTCCTAGCTTGGAAGGGTCTTCGTAAGCAGCGGCTTTGAGGAGTTGAGCCTCGCTTGTCAGCATATCGAACTGGGAGCGGGCGGTCTTAATCCTAAAATCCAGTTCTTTGGGATCCAATACGGCCATGACCTGTCCCTGTTTTACATGTGAGCCTTCAGTCACGGAAACACGTTCGACCAAGCCATCCATGCCACTGAACGCGACCTGCTTCTGGGTCGCCACGACTTCGGCCTCGCCCCCGACATTGAATGGAAACGGTATGATGAAAAAGATTACCACAAATGCGAGGAAAGCGGCCAAAGCGAGTTTAAGCTTTCTGTTTCTGGTCTTTAGTTTTTCAGCCCTTGATGTTGGATCTATTAGTTCAGAAAGATCGGGCCTCTTCGAAAATAACCACTTTTCGACAAGCGCCGTAGATATGAACGGCGCAACGTTAAGCATGGTGATAATCTCAACCTGGTTAGGAACAGCGGTGAAGTATTCCAGTGTGAGATGCCCTATTGGCGCTCCCCGGTTGATTAAAGGCACGCAAAAGACGTAGGAACACCCCGAAAACTCGATATAGTTCCACAACGCCTCCAGCGCATCTTGCGGCGTGCTCTCGTCCGGAACAACCTCCGTTTCCGACCTGCTGGACAGAAATAAACCTCTCTTGAGATTACGGATCTCGACCGCAAGCTTATTAGCGGATTCATAGAATTTCGTGTTTGTTTCGAGTTGCGGTTGATTTCCTACTGAAACTACTTTTGAGTCGTCATCCAGGTGCAATACAAGAAATGCCCGGTCAAAATCAATCAATGCCCTGATGTCGTTGGTTAGGACGAAATAGAGCTCATCAAGGGTAGTGACCTCGAAAAGCCGCTTGGTAAATTCCAGCGCAACAGCCAACGCTTTGTGACGAGGGTCTACATCCGTTTCCGGTACGGTTTTCAGAGCTACTCCCGGAGACGGTTCCAACTCTTTTTTTTCTCTAATTTGAATGCCGGCCATACTTACTGCCTATCTCTTTACATAAGGGATTCCCTGGTGAACGTTTGGCTTGCTTTATCCACAAACCGCTGAAAAATACTTCGCGGTGGCGCCTTTATAATAAAATCGCCAGTCATCCCCAGCGGCGGGATGATCTCCGAACCATCCAGAGGAACCAGGCACTGATACTGCGCGACGAGAGGCGCATCCTGCCTCGTGTCTCCACGGGGCTCAGTCGCAAGTTCACCTCCCAGACGGCTGGAGAAAGGCGAGTTCCTGAGATCACGTTCGCTGTAAGGACTAATGCTATCGATCTTGCCGTGCTTTATGAAGCCGCCTCCAATAGGGAACCAGAGCTGAACATCCTGGCCGACCCGTACCTTGTGGCGATCCTGTTCGGGGATCAGAGCCTGAGCCACAACGTGCCTGATGGATTGTAATTCCCCGACAATCACCCCCTCGCCAGGGTCAAAACCACGGGCCAATTTATAATCGAGCGCTGTGACGGCGCCGTCAAAAGGAGCTATTATCCCCTCGGACGCGATGCGTAAATCCGCACGGATTTTCTTGACTTCGTTGTTGATCTTATGAATCTCCGTGATTTTGCCTTCAGCTTTGCCAAGTAGTTTCGGATCCAGCATTATGAGTTCAAGCTCTTTTTTGGCGACCTCGAGTTTTACCTCCTGCTTCACAAGTTCAAGCTTCAGTTGTCTAGGGTCGAGTTCGAACAGGATTGCGCCCTGGGGCACCTCACTCCATTGAGTGATATTAACCTTGGAGACCGCAGCGTGAAGCGGGATAGCAATTTTCTGCGAGAGGGTTGATTCAATTCTACATGGATAAACAGATTTCCCTGTGAATGGCACAAACAACACAAACGCGACAGCCGACAAAATCATCAAGAAAACAAGGACACCCCTGGGCTGTGGTTTGAGTGATTGTCTCTGCGCCCACAAGGATTTTACGCCTTTCACAATCGGCTTGACTATGAAAAGACCGAACGCGACGACCGCAAGAGCAATCCCAAGCGATTTATCAAACCGATAATATACCCCGGCCACAATGCTAGTGTATAGGAATATTCGGTATAGAAAAAAACTGACGCCGTAAATTCCGAATAAACGGCTCTCGTAGGGAGAATCCGCTGTATTATATATGGTGTCGTTTCCAAGGACCCGGTTAAGAAATAGATAACGCAGGTAGCCAGATGACTTCGCCTGAAGGTTCGGGATCCCTATATAGTCAATCAGTATGAAATAACCGTCGAATTTCATTAACGGATTACCGTTAAATAATACTGTGGATATGAAAGAGACCGCCATAAGGTAAAACGCGAGAGAATTGAACATTCCTGGTCGCGAAAAGTGCCAGAGATACGTGGAAAGAATAGCGATCGTAGCCTCGGATATGATGCCCGCAGCGCTGATAGCCATTCGTTGACGGCGATCAGCTAATTGCCACGCGTCTGTTGTGTTACAGAAAAGGCATGGGAAAAAGATCAGGAACGCGATCCCCATTTGAGGCACCCGTAGCCCGAAACTCTTGGCAACGTAGGCGTGGGCGAATTCATGAATGAGCTTGGTAATCAGGATTGTGACCCAGAGATAAAGCAAATTCTCCAGGTTGAAAAAGAAAAGGTATTCCCGACTGATCTCCGGCAATTCCGTAACAATAAGATACAGAGCGCCGGGTAGCATCGCCAGTATTAGGCCTAGCAACCATTTATTAGCGATCCACTTGACCAGGAACAGGGTCTTTTCCAGGAACGTATCAGGATTTACCAGAGGGATATACGCGAAATACAGTTGTGAGAGACGTTGCGCGCTTTTGGCCTTTTTGGCTGAATCACGCAGATGGGTCTGGAATTTGGCCGTGCTGAATTGAGTCCCGGTCACGAGCCCGAGCTGAGCGGCCTTCGAGACGAGCATTTTTGCGTCGTCAATCGAGTAATGCCGCCCGAAGGTCCTGAAGAACTCGACAGCCTCCTCAATTGTCCTGGAGCCGTCAAGTTTTGTTAAAAATTGGTATTCGTGATCGGTCAGGCGAAAGTATTTTTCGGACAGAGGATCCTGGATAACAATTATCTTGTTGTTATCCGAATCCAGGTGCTCATGCGAAACCAGATCCGAGCGTAACTTCGGCAAGTTCTGCATATTAATTCTCTTACCAGAACTAATTCGTGTATCGAGAATATTAGGTTGATTTCAAGAGTCATTGCCCTTGTTGAAGCCTATTATCCCAAAACACTTATAGTTCGTTGGTTTTCTTCGGGTTCAAATTTGATTATCTGAGACTTAGGAGCAAAAAGCAAGCGGGTCTTCTCAAGCTCCGGGATAATCATGTGAACCACACCCTCAGTTTCAGTATTGCTTGCGTGGATAAAATCTGAATACTTGTCGTTCATGTCATGCCTCCCGTTGCGGTTCAGATCCGTAGGTTATAATTCTCAGAAGTGGCGAAATGATTGACGGTTTTAGGACGCTGCTTACACCCCGCCTGAATTCTAGGCTTTAGGACAAGCAAACCCATCCCCTTCATGACATTGCTTTCAGCAACAATGGCGCCATAATTGGCCACAGACGGTTAGATGTACAGTATGTCTTATAATTTAAACTGAATAGCAGTTATATTTAAGTAGAACATTATAAATGAATAGAAGTGTGGCGACCCGATATTGTGAGCGATGTTGCTCACTCAGGATCGGCGATGATAATTACACGGCGATCTCACTTGACACTACGCTGGAGCGTTAGCGCACATCAGAACATACGGCGTGAGTGAAACCGCTCGCTTATGCTGGACTCAGACAGTAAAGCGCCCCAAAGCTAAAAGAAAAATACAAAAAAACCTTAACCTCGGCCCCGTCCTGACTGGTCCCTGGATACTGAATTTGTGAAGGATTTTCGCTGAAGATATTTATTTCAGGTAGAGATTCCCACCCAAAAGGTAAGAGGTTATGATTTCAAGTTGTGGGGGTCGGCTCGCTATAGTTCTCGCCTGTAGCAGCCTGAAGTTCAGCAAAGGAAGCATTAGCCTCGGCTACTGCCCTGCGCTCCTCGAGGGCTGTCTGGAGAGCGTTTGCTTTTGCCTCTTCCAATGCGAGCAACTCAATATCATTCTTCGTGGAGCGAACAACACCAGCCTGCAGTAATTCCTTCGAGGCCCCGAGGAACTCCCGCGTAGCTTGCGCTTCCTCAATAGAATCGAAGTATGAAATAGCGGCGGTCCTTACCTGGGACGCGATAGCTAGCGCTACAGCTCCCATCTCCTGTTCGGTCCTAAGTCTGTCGGACCTCGCTGCCCTGGCCTCACCCGCGTTTGCGACCCAGTCGAGCAGATCAAAGTAGACCAGCGCCCCGACTTCTTTCCAATCCTTGTTGTAAAGATAGAGATCTTTATCCCGGGTGACGCGCCAGAAGCCGGTCGCCTTTGGGAAGTACTTGATTACCGTCCTCTTGAAATCATTTACTGAATTGAGGTGGGTAAGTCCTGATTCGAAGGCTTCCGGCCGGTTTCTCATCGCCTGCATTTCCAGTTCGCATATTGCCGGATTTATTAGTGGTTTTGTCAGCTCACCGACAAGATAAAATCCTCCATCTACGCAATAATCCGGTGATAATCCCATGGCGGAGGCGAGGATGTTCCGCTGTTTTTCCAGCTCGTTTCGGAGTTTGGTAAGCTGCCGCCTGGATCGTATATGCAGGTTTCGCACGCGATCATATTCCACGAGCCCAATCAATTTTCGATCAAAAGCCTGTTTCATTTTGTCCGAGATTACCGCTCTGGAAGCCACGACCCGTCCACCTTCATCAACACAATACTGAAGCCCGAGCACGCGGAAGAACGCCCCGTCCACCACACCAACCAGTTTCTGCGCAACCCGGACCTTCTGGTAATGGGCCTTTAGTTGATCATTAACTCCATTGCGGCTCAGGTAATACGCGAGCGCCGCGTCTGTGGGGCTCCAGCGCGTCTCCATCGAATAACGCCATGTGCTTCTTTCATGGCCGACGGCCCAGTTGCTGATTTGACCACCCTGGCTTAAACCCCGGGGTGCTGCCTTGGTAGCCACCTTGATCGGAATAGGAATACGGGATGTTATCGCGATTGCTAAGATCGCCCGAAAACAGGAAATGCGGGAGCATCCGTGTCTTGTTACTGAAACTGATTGCGCTCTTGGTAAGCTCCTGCGTGCGTGCGGCCTGCAGTTCGAGATTGTTGCGCAGGGCCATTGTCCTGCAATCCTGAAGTGAGAGATCTCGTTTCCCGAGCGCGGCGCTCACAGGAATGACTCGCCTGTTCACCAAAGTTTCAGCGGATTTTGATAGTGTGAACGCGGCGTCGTCAATTGTGCGGAAGGGCTCAAGAATAGACTGTTTCAATGAACCGGCGGCGGCCCCTAAAGTATGCGAGCCTATCGTCTGACAGGAGGTCAGCATGCCCACAGAGGCCATTAAGACCCCTAAGATCGCATTCCTGACGGTGAAGGGAATTGAGCGCATATAGAATAATCAATTAATCGTTTGCAGCGCGCCGGTCATTCCAACTTCCAGGTTACCGGCGGAATTATCAATAAGAAGATAGACCCTTTTTGTTTTTGACTTTGGATCAATCAATTTGCCGACTCGATCGACTACCCCTTTTACGCGGTTTCCGGCTCCGTAAACGAAATACGCCTCAGCCCCTTTTTCAAGCTTTGAAAGGACCGATACCGGAACATGCGGGACGGCGTAAACCTTGGAACTGTCAACTACGGTGAATAATGGCTGCAATTTATCGACAGATTCATCCGGCTGTTTTTGTCTGGCTGACATGTAACCCGAAAATGGCGCTTTTACCTTGCATGCGTCAAAATCGAACTGGGCCAGTTCAAGTTCTTTTTCCGCCGCGCCTAAACGGAATTTTGCCATTTCGAATTCCGCGTCGGTCTTTGCAACTTCCAATCGGGTTGTTATGTCGAGGTCAAACAGTTCCTGTTTTATCTGCGCTTCTTCTTTGGCCCGTTTAAAGGCGACACGCAGTTCGTTTACGCGTTCCTTGGCGCGATCAAGATTCATCAGGTATTTAGTCGAATCTATTTCACATACGGTTTGTCCCGCTTGAACATAATCGCCTTCGTCGAAATTGAACCGTAAGATTACACCACCGACCTGGGGCGCAACATTTGCGGTTCGGTAAGGAGTGATTACTACAATTTCGATCGGGCCGGACGCTTGCCACGGCAGGGAGCGGGGGCAGATCATTTTCAGGGAAGACTTCAATTTCCTGACGCTCTTCACCTTTTTCCATGTTACTGCCGACTTTGTGCGCAAACATGAGGTCACATAAAAACAATAGCGATAACAACGGTATGACGATGCCTGATAATTTACGTGAAGCGCTTTTCATGAGTGTTTGATCCTTATGAAACGTAACCTACGCAAGTTGTCTAAACAAAAGTAAAAGGATTGGTTGTATCTTATCAAAAAAATTGAAATAAATAAACATATTTTATGTGACGCAATCTGCGCCTGTTCCGTTGTGGCCTACTCTTCCGCCCTTCGGCTTTTTCTCTTCCTTCTCCACGTTTGCTTTAACAGGTAGTTTGGATGAAGGAGTCGAAGACCCGAAAAAGCCCTGTTTTTAGTCTTGTCTTCGTTTCTATAACGTCCGCTTGAGTCGATCAACCTTGTCTTCTAACTGGTCAATTTTTCACTGCTTATCCAAACATAAAGAGCAAATGTTTATACCCATAAACTTCGACCTCAGAGCATTGTCGATGGACTTGCTTCGTCCTCCCCTATCTCCAAAACCTTTCTGAGATAATCGAGACAATAAAATTAAGTCCATGAAATTTTATTTGTTCTGGCCCCCCGTAACTGAATGGCTACTGACGCAATTACGCCGGATTATTTGATTCGAGTCTGCTTACTGTCATGACTAAGGCTCCTGCTGGTGAGTCCTGGACCTAGATTTGCCTTGAATTTCCTTTTCAGCCTCCAGGTAAAGTCGCCTAATTTCTTCAATCATATCTTTTGAAATGTTAGATTTTTCAAGATCACCAGGCGGAGGCTGTAGCATTTGATGGCTCATCCAACGTTGCGGGGAGCCCTTTTCCATGTTGGACGAGGACTGGGCCGCAGCCTGTGGATGAATCAACGCCGAAAAAATGAGTATTATCAATGAAATCGGCAATACCGCTGATCTCATTTTCCCTCCAATAATTATTGAACGACTGCTATGGAGCTATGTACGGCAAGCAATATCACACAAATATTTGAGTCGCAACATCATAGTTTTTTAAAAAAAGAAGTGACCAGCGGCCACTTCTTCTATTGATTCAACCCGTGTTTGATTGCTAAGGGGAATTAAAAAGTTCGTTCCAGATACACTCCGGCGCCTTGGCGGACAGAAGTTTTTTAAGGCCGTAAAGAACTACCTTGAATCGCTCCAGGAGCCATACTGTTCTCGTAGAACTCTGTGAAGGATTTTCCCGGTTCCCGTTCGCGGCATGGCGTCATCGTCGATAAATTCAATAGATTTTGGGACCTTGTAGCTCGCAATCTTTGTCTTGGTAGAGCGCCTGATCTCATCCTTCAAACTGTCGGATGGCTCTACCCCGGACTTCAGGATAACAAACGCATGCACCGACTCACCCCATTTTTCGTGGGGCACGCCTATCACAGCCACATCTTTTACCGCGCTGTGAGCCGCAAGAGCGTTTTCAACTTCCGACGGGAACACATTCTCTCCGCCGGTTATGATCATATTGGCCTTACGATCAACCAGAACATAATATCCTTCAGGATCCCTAAAACACATATCACCCGCTGTGAACCATTCTCCGTGGAAAACCTCTTTGGTCTTTTCGGGAAGATTCCAGTATTCTTTGAACAGCATCGGTGTTCGAGCGTAGAGTTCGCCGACCTGCCCATCGGGAACTTCGTTTCCTTCTTCATCAAGGACTTTTATTCTATCAATCCCAAAAATCTCCCGACCGATTGTCCCCAATTTTCTAAGTTGGTCTTCGGGGCGGCACAAGGTAACAAGGCCAGCTTCTGTTGATCCGTAGGCTTCCCACAACTCCGCGTTTTTGAAGAAATCCAGGATGGCCACCTTGGTTTCTTTTCTTGCGGGCGCGGACGAAATAAGAAGCTGCCTCATGCACGACACATCGAACTGCATTTTGACCTCGTCGGGCATCGACAAAATCATTATGTAATGAGTGGGAACCAGGGAGGTGAAGGTCACCCGATAATCCTGAACTGTTTTAAGAAAGTCCTGTGGGTTGAAGCTGGACTCGTTGTACACACAAACAGGAGCTGAAACCAGAGTGTATGGAAAAGAATAGTATATGGAATTCACATGGCACATGGGCATCACCATGAGGGTCTTATCCGTGGGCCTTACTCCCATGTTCGCCACATCGAGATAATACATCGCGAGATAGCTCTCGTGCGTTCTGACTACTCCCTTGGGTTTGCCGGTTGTTCCTGATGTATACATGAATGTCCAGGGATCAGCCGCGTCAACAATGAGACCAGGTTCCTCAATACTCGCCGTCATTAACCATTCTTCGTAATTTACGTAACCATCCGGAGCTTTTTCTCCGGGGTCTCCCAGGAAAATGAAGTTTCCTTGAGGAACCGACAGCTTTTCTCTAATGGAATTGATGGTTTCAACAAAGGGTTTTTCCACTATAAACGCTTTGCAGCCGGCGTCATTGGTGATGTATTCAATCTCTGGGCCGGCAAGCCGAAACATGATCGGCACACTTATCTGCCCCCCTTTGGCGCTACCCGCGTAAATCTCCATCCACTCGACGCGGTTGTACGCTATGACCGCAAATCTGTCCCCATGTCCACATCCGTTTGCGTTTAGGGCATTTGCTAACCGACAGCTCTGTTCATTCCACTGTTTGAAAGTCAGGTCCCTGTTCTTGTCCTGGCAACCAAGCTTGTCCGGATATTGCTCAGCCTGGCGGCTCAACACAGTTCCCATGTCAATCCATTTACTAACGGTCATAAAATTCTCCTAAAGAAGTGAAATACAGTCATAATTATTTCCGAATCATATTGATCGCCCAGGTTAGGGCGCCTGACAGTGAAACCGCCCGGCAAGGAAACTTCCGCGTATTTTAAGTTGCAGCGCGGTTGTAGAATCTGGTGAAAAAATCTATTCAACTTGACACAGTTAGTTTGTTAAGATTAACCTTAATTTATAAAATGATGAAATATCCGGCATCATAAGCGGTCCCCAAATACATGTCAATTGCCTTGGCGCACTGAGAAATCCTAATATTCTAATCGCACTTTGTTCGTTGACATGAACTATTGGATCTGACCCGTTTTGATTGGTGAGGCTGTTGAATATTTTTCATATACGGAGGCGTAAATGGGGTTTGAAGATAGAAACAAGGGCCTATCAAGCACGGATGAGGCAATGTCGGGTCCCGACAGAAGACGGTATCAGGAAGAATTTCTAAAACAGATCATCGCTACGGCATACAAAGCGGGAACTCCGTTGAAAAAAACGATGGACACTTTGGGGATTGGCGTCGGAGACATCAGGTCGCTGGAGGATCTAAGCAAGCTCCCCATTACCAAGAAAAAGGATCTGGCTGACGCACAGAAGGCTAGTATTCCTTTTGGTGGTTTCCTGACTGTTCCTATTAGCGATTTGGCGCGAATCCATCAGTCTCCTGGCCCAATCTACGATCCAGTCGGTAAAACGAAAGATTACTGGCGATGGAGATTGGCCCTTTACTCTGTTGGTTTTAGACCCGGAGACATAGTGGTTAATACTTTTGCTTATCACATGACTCCTGCGGGACACATGTTTGAAGAAGGCATTGTTGAGTTGGGAGGGGTTATTGTTCCCACCGGTGTCGGAAACACCGAGGCTCAGGTCGATATTATAAGAAACTCTGGGAGCGACTGGATTTATAGGAACACCCAGTTTTCTGATGGCCATCCTGAAGAAATCCGGAGACATGGGATTAAAACCGCACAAGGACATCAAACTGGAAGTTGCTTTCCTTGCGGCCGAGATGCTTCCTGAATCGATGAGGAAGCGTTTCCTCGATGAATTCGGCATCGTGGCTCGACAGGCCTATGGGACGGCCGATGTTGGCTGCCTGGCCTACGAATGTCCGGAGACCAACGGCATGCACATACATCATGACGTCATAGCAGAGATAGTCGATCCAGAGTCAGGCCTGACCCTCCGGGAAGGGGAGGTGGGAGAGGTAGTGGTAACCTGCAATAATAGGATTTACCCCCTGGTCAGATTCGGCACGGGCGACATTTCAAGTATCTCAAGCACCGAATGCGTCTGTGGGAGGAAGGCCCCAAAACTGACTCGAATCATGGGCAGGGTGGATCAGGTCACTAAAATCAAAGGAATGTTTGTTCATCCATCCCAGGTTCAAAAGGTGGTCGAAGCTCATCCCGAGATAGCAAAGGCCAGGCTTATTGTAGAGCGACCGGATGATCAGGATGTAATGAAACTTGAAATTGAATTGAAAGGATCGATTGTAGAAGGATTCATTTCGAAAGTCGAAACCACGATCAAGGATTCGTTACGGTTGAAAGGTTCTGTCTGTGTGCTTGACCCCGGAACGCTTGAAAGTGAATACAAGATAATAGACGACCGGCGCAAATGGGACTAAAAAATTGAATTCAAGGGCGGTAACATGGAGTTTAATCCCGTTACCGCCTAAAACAAACGCTCACGGCGTTTTACCTTAACTTCAAGAAAATCCTTTAGAACCACTGGATCCGCAAGAAGAACTCAAACTTTTTTCAATACCGGTTCTTGCAAATACCGAAAAACTTTTTTTGGTTCGTTTGCTGTCACATGCCGGGCAGGATACATTTTCATCACATTCTGATATGAAGCATATCCTCTCAAATTCTTTCCCACATTCTTCGCATACAAATTCGAATATAGGCATGTTGCTCACCCTAGCTACAACTACAGCCCGAACCGCATCCCGTCCCCGCCAGTTCCGCCGTAGGTCCGAAAACGCTTGATCGTATATTTAATCCGCCAGATTCTTTTATGATCTTCATCGCGAAAGGATCCACGATAACTGGCACTTCGTTGATAGTGTGGTGTTCGTCAGCTTCTTTAGGCTCATCCAGAGCCAGTCCCATGTTGGGACCGCCTCACCCATAGCCGCCAAAGAATATCCTGACGTACTGATTTTCCGCAATTTTTTCCTGGAGAAATTTTTTAGATTCATCGTCCATCGAAAACATGTTGCACCCCTTCACAATTAATATGTCAACAATATATTCATATATAAGTATATAGTCAAGTGTTGTGGGTAGAGTGGAAAGATATGATTACTAAAAGGGAAGGAATATCAATTGGGTTTGTCGTTTATGATCTTAATTTTGGGGGACTTCGTCGCTTCTTGTTGTCCGGATACTTCGGGGTCGTTTGGCTTGGCGCCAGAGACAACCTTTTTTCGCCCAATTTTTTCCGATGTATGGCGTAGCGAAGCGTCCAGAGTCAATTCCTTAATTGAAGGAGCTGATTCCTTTGAAGTTTCCCAAAGCCTTATTGTCTTTTCAATTCCGCCATATATCTCTGACTGACCTATCATAACTTCATTGCCCACTATTACAAGCGGAACAGCAAAGCTCTTGTCTTTATGAGCGGCTCCAACCTTGGAGAAAAGATCGTAGTCATCAGGCTGATTGATATCAAACACATCTGTTTTTATGGGAAATCTGGTTTTCAAGTCTTCAATCAATTCCTTGACATTTTCACAAAATGGGCAGTCAGAAGACGTGAAGAAAGTAACCACAACCAAATGTTCCGAATTAGAATCCTTGGGCGGGCTATTTTGGGCTAGCGCCTCAAGAGCAGGCAAACAACTCATGATCGCAAAGCTGATTAGTGTAAGGATGATTCTGGAAAGGCCGCTCGACTTCATCGCTTCACTGGAATGAGTCTCTTGGGGATTGGGTAGAAATGATTGACATTTTTATGTCTCCTAAAACCGCACGCCTCTCTTTGGATCAACAACCACCTCAAAGCCTCTTCGGCTTTAACCGACTAAAGCGTTGTACTCGGCTATGCGTTGGTTCAATTCTTCGATGAACTCCGCGGACGCGTCGGATTCACTATCCTGGTATTTATTCAGCAATTCCGTCGCTCTGGATCCAGCTTCCATGGCTTTTGCCAGAATGCCGTCCAGGATGAGCCCTGAACTTCCAAGGCCTTCGGCCATCTCTTTGACAAATTCTATTTCGCATTCAGAGATGTCGCGGCATACGCCCATTACCGGAGCCTCCCTTGTCAATTCGCGATATATAACATAGAGTGTTTCCAAAGACAATGCCGCGAATGATTGAATGTAACTGGGTTTTTAATATAAAAAATCAATTGTATGCGTAATTAACCTTTAAATTACTTGACATTTTATCAATAACCTACTATTAGTTTGGCAACTTTCAGCTAATAGATGCTGGCGATGGCTATTGGGTTCCGCTCAGAAAGCCTATCGTGAAAATCCTTACGCCCCCGAGTGAGGAGGTCCCTTATGTCCGGGAAGAATAATGTTGTTAGTTTTACGGTCATCGTTTCTTTGACTATGGCCATCGTTTTCATTGGAGCGGTTTCCGCCGACGCATACCGCATCTGCACTTTCAAAGGCACTGTCGTGGAAAACGGATGGAGAAACATGACAGTAAAATCAAATGGTCAGTGCGCCGAAGTCAATGTAGGCTGGCGCACAAAATACGTCCCTAATCGGCGCCCCTGCATTGGAGAAATCGTCGCGGTTGATTTCACGCTTGAGGATGGCTACATGAAGGCGACGAAGGTTGTTAGCCTAACTCCTACGCCACCTTCGCTGCAATGCTTCCCGCCTGCTCCACCCGCAAGCTCTGTTTGTAGGACAGTAGGAGAGGAAGGAACTTCAAATGGTTCCTCCAGCCTGGATTCATGCGTCCCTCCCAAACCGGTTTTTTCCACCAAACCGCCGGCTCATGTTTCTGACCGCAATTGGTCCCCGGATAAAAAAGAGGTAGCGCCCCAGGATGTTTCGCCCAGGCCGCCTTCAGCCAAGGCGCCTCCGAAAACCTCAAAAGCTGAGCCTTCAGCGGTTCCCCCTTCTTCTACCTCTACTTCTAAGAAACCAGTGACAAAACCAGAGGCTCCTGGGGAAAAAGCGGAAAAAAAGGTCATTACTAAAACTTCTCCGCCAGAGAAGGTTAAGCCTGAAGTCAAGGAAGAAGTGACTGAGGAAGCTGTCAAGGAAGAAAAGACAGTCAAGACACTATTGGGAGAAGTCGTTGCTTCTTCGCCGAAGAGCCTGTCGGTAAGAAACGCCGCTGAAGGCGAAGCGGCCGAAGTTGTAAATATCAGAGTCGGTCTGAAAACAAAGTTCATACCGTTCAGAAGACCTGCCGTTGGAGAAAAAGTCAAAGTTGATTTTCGAGTAGAAAACGGCGACAAATTCGGATATACGGTTCAGGTAGTTCAGTAAGCCTTAACGAGCCTTCTTCCCAAAGGACCCTTCTCTCTCTATAGACAAACCAGAAAGGATAGCTAACGCTATCCTTTCTGGTTTAATCAATTGTTCGATCCAATCGACGATAAAACAAAATCCCACTTTTAAGACGTTGATGTCATCTTACTTTTTACGTCCTTGCACACTCTATCCAAAAAACTATTATACATGTTCTCAAATTCGGTTTTGTTCTCGGACTCAGTCTGCTCAAATCCAACGAGGAAATAATACATTGCGCGATCAAAAAAAAGAGTGGTTCTATTATTTAACGCTACGATCGATCTAACGTCAAATGGTTGTCCCGCGAAATTGCTTTCCTGAAAGAATAGCCATATATGGCGTTTCAGCAGTATGAATACTCTCACCATCTCTGAGTAGCTCAAACCGTCATCACAGCATCTTATTCCAAGCTGAACATATCGATCAGCTATTGTTTCCACTGAGGTTTTCTTGTCGATGTTGACAGTGAATTCGGTCAGTACCTGAGTCGGCCAGTTCCTCAAGCATTTCACGGGCAAGCTGATAATGAGCCAAAATTTCTCTTTTATGGAACGTATCTTCAATGAAGACGTCCCTAATCTCTTGATGAAATTTTTGAATGAATTTGGCGAATTCCATTTCAAAGGTTCTGGCTTCCATGGATCCCTCCTGTGGCCCTGAAACCGTTAATGTCCAAAAAAGTATGGTCAGTCTGACAATATCTCAATTGGAAAAATTCCACCTACACTTTATGTCAAGAATGCCTATGATGCAAAGAATCGCCATGTTCATGCGTGTGTTCGTGGGACCCTTCCGACGAATGAACATGGTGCGGTTCCCCGCAATCGTGACAATCCGAAACATGCTCCACTTTGGATTCAATAGAACTCAGAGCCTCCTGAAAGCTCTGATTTGCCTGGGAACTCAATTCCACGGCTCTCCGAATTTTGAGGGACGCGTCCTCCAGTCCCAGACCAATCAATACTTGGGCTACCTCTTCATAAGACTTAACGTGTTCCAGGTTGTGTCCTATCCAGTGTTTAAGTCTTATGGCTATTTTTTCCAGTTCGTTCATCAAGTGACCTTTCATGTTGGGATGGCGCTGGGAACGCTTTTGGACATCGCCGGAAACATCAAGCGACTAAGGAGCGCCTCTTTTGAGAATATGCCATTTTCAAGAAGTTTAACAGTATCCTTTTTCCGCTTGGCGCCAATGAGTCTTCCTCATTACCATCCAAACGCCAGCCCCTCTCAGGATGGAACGCTAGACCGTACACAATTTTTCCCGGCAACCTTATGAGTTGGAATTGGGACAACCGGCTGCATGCGAGATTTACAAATCCTGGAGGGATGAGCTTGATTTCCTCTATGTGATTTTGCATGGCTGAGAACTCTCCAGGATGGGATGTTACTCCTTCAAATATCGGGTCATGGCTCAAGGTAGTCAACGTAACGACTCCCCTCTCCGCTAGGCAGTTGGCCGGATACGTGGCTCCGGAAAAATCCGTTATGGAGTCGTCAATGAAACCAAGTTCTCCACCGAAAGCTGAAGCCAGAAACTGGTGTCCTCCACAGATCCCCAAAGTGGGAATACTCCGATCAAGAACAAGAGCGCGCAAAACAATGGCGGTATCCTCAAGCGCCTGGCGAAAGGAGTCACGATATGCGTTCCACGGAGCGCCTTGAGGGCTGAGAATCAAAAAATCATAGCGTTCATACAACCTTGGTAGAAGCTCAATTTCAGTGAAATGAATGTATTCTATGTCTGTTAAAATTGGTTTTCCGGAGCATTCATCCAAGGGCGCCACGTTGATTAGGCTGATCTTCAATTCCGCGTGACGGGCGGCATCCGGCAATTTACGTTCGAGGTCGATAATCAACCCTGACAATGTTCGTTCTCTATGATGTTGAAATTACGCCCATAAAAGTTGTTGTTTCAGTTATATGACCAGGGTTCCCGGGGAACACCCCAGTAGCTATTGTACGGGCGCTTGAGAAAAACCTGGTACGTGTCGCCATCAATGCCCTTGAAAACGCCGCGGATAGTCCAGTCTGGGTAAATGTAACCATGAAATGAGTTGCCGTCTCTTGCTCCGAAAATGTAGTTACCCTGAATCCTTCCGCGGATTTCGAATTTCGCTTTTCCAAAAAAGTTTCCACCCTCTATGATTCCTAAAATCTCCTCGCCCCGTTGAGAGGTTATGTTAACGGAACCTTCAGCGCCGAAGATTGAACCTTTGGCGTTGCCGACCCACATTCCCGTGATATCATAGGCATTGCAGGCGGAAGTGGACGCTAGTGGCAATACGACCAAAATAGCCAGAGTAAATATTGTTTTTATAAATGATGCTATGTTCATACTGCAATTATATCACAATTACCATGAAGTTTGTAAGTGCGATTTTTTCTCGAGAGAGCTGAGGTTACTTTTATCCCCCATGGCTATCAATGTGTCGTTTCCCTCGATAATTGTTTGCGGCCCGGGATTGAAAACCATTTTTCCGCTGTTTTTCTTTATTGCTATCACGATCAGGTTAAGATCCTTTCTTATGTCTGTGTCTAGGAGACTCATCCCCGCATAGGCCGAGTCTTCGGCAACCTTGATTTCTTCTATCTCTATATTCATGTCCCTATAATCCATTACAACTTCCAGGAAATTCATGACTTCAGGCTTGAGAATTCCCATGACCATGCGCATTCCTCCAACCTGATAGGGACTGATCACACGGTTGGCGCCGGCCCGCAAAAGTTTTTTCTGAGCCCCTTCTTCGCCGGCTCGGGCAATGATTTCAAGGGTCGGATTGACTTCTCTGGCAGTGAGCACAACATAGACATTGGCGGCGTCGGAATCCAGAACAGACACCAGACCTCGAGCTACCTTTACATTGGCTCCAAGTAATACGCTTTCCTGTGTCGCATCTCCGGGGGAGAGGAAATAACCAGCTTCCAGAATCCTAAACTGGCATTCCTGGTTATTTTCCACCACGACAAATGGAATTCCTCGCGCATGGAACTGCTGGCATACAAACGCGCCCATGCGCCCAAATCCGCAAACCACAAAATGATCCTTAATTTTCTCGATAGCTTTCATGGAACGCCGCCTGGTAAAAATCTTCTGGACTTCACCCTCTATGATAAATTTACTGCCCGAAACCAGCACATAACCAACAACGCCGAATCCGATTAAAACAAGTATCAGGGTGAAAACTCTTCCAGTGTCGCTCAGAGGATGAACTTCTCCAAATCCTATGGAGGATATTGTTATTACTGTCATGTAAAGACCATCAAGAAAAGACCATTTCTCAATTAGCATATATCCGAGCGTTCCAAAGATAACGACCGAAGCCAGTCCAATTATGGAACGCAGCATAATATCAGTCTTCACAAAAGGTCTCTCCTTAAACGCTGTTTCGTTTTTCAACCTTGTAAACCGGTGATTCCGGAGCAATTATTTAGTATAAAGCTTTTAAGATTAATTCAACAATCTAAATGAATGAGGCCCAGAAATGAAATTAGCGTTTGATGTCGATGGAGTAGTATTACGTTCGATAGAAGTCATATTGGATCATGTGAACAGTATTACGGGACGAAACATCGCGCCCACTGATCTTTTGACATGGGATCTGGAGCCACTGAAACTAAGTTCAAGCGTCTTGCGAGAGGCAGTGGATTACCTGTATTCGATGAAGTCCATAGATCCATATGAAGGGGCTGTTGAGACCCTTGAAAAGATTTACGAAGTATCCCAGAGACCGTTGCTTTTCATAACAGGGAGGGCCGATCCAAATACCGCAAAAAGGCAACTTGAGACCCTTCCGTGGAACCGTTCCGTTCCAGAGATGATTGTGATCGGAGGTTCCAGGGACAAACGTGCATTTCTTAAAGATTCCAAAGCCAATTTCATCATTGAGGATGATGAAATGCACCTTGGAGATTATCTCTCCGCAGGAGTCGGTGTAGGATTGATGCTTCAGCCCTGGAACAGGAACTGCAAACTGCCTGTCAACGCTCGATTTGACGGATGGTCTGAAATAGAAGTATGGTTTACCAATAATCTGGAACAAGGATTTGAACCAATCCGATGATCACGTTGGGTATAGAAACATCCTGTGATGAGACGGCCGCCGCAGTGGTGGTCGATGGGAAAAGGACTCTTTCTAACGTGGTCGTGTCTCAGGTCGAATTCCATCGTGAATACGGCGGTGTAGTTCCGGAACTTGCCTCAAGAAAGCACATTGAATGCATATCTCTCGTTATCGCCAAAGCGATCAAGGACGCCCGAGTTAAATTCGGGGAACTAGACGCTATATGTGTAACAAGGGGGCCAGGGCTTATAGGGGCTCTTTTGGTGGGAATAGGAGCGGCGAAAGGTATTGCCATGGCGCTTGACAAGCCGATATGCGCAGTCAATCATCTGCATGGGCACCTTTTTGCCGCGGCGCTGGAAAATGAAAATCTCCAATACCCATTCATCGGCATGGTTGTGTCCGGTGGTCACACCACGCTGTTTGATGTCCAGTCGCCATTGGATATTGAAGTTGTTGGTAAGACTCGGGATGACGCCGCCGGTGAGGCGTATGACAAGGTGGCGAAACTCCTTGGTTTGGGGTATCCAGGAGGGGCCATAATTGAAAATCTCGCCAGCGGTATTACTGATGACGGTCTCCGCTTTCCTAGAGCGCTTCTCGAAAATGGCAATCTTGACTTCTCTTTCTCGGGTTTAAAAACAGCCGTAAAGAGGCATTCCGAAAAGGTTTTTGGGTTGAACCGCAATCGGACCGGACCGGGCGGCTTTCGTCCAATCGTGCCGGCCAACCCATCGGCCGCCGACCATAAAGAGATTCGCAGAATAGCGTCAGCCTTCCAGGCGGCGGTAATAGACGCGTTGTCGACCAAAATCTTCATGGCCTCCAGAATCCGTAACATTCCCCGAGTGGTAGTTTGCGGTGGAGTTGCCGCAAATCAGGCCCTTAGAGACAGGGTAGTTTCAGAGGGAAAAAATCTCGGAATCGAAGTGATATTCCCTTCTGTCGGGCTATGCGCGGACAATGCCGCCATGATAGGAGCCAGGGGTTACTCGTTGGTTAGAGCGGGTAAACTCGATTCGCTGGATTTTGGAGCTATGAGTCGCTGGTGAACCTTTTGTCGGTAATATCGGGATCGAAATTCGCAAAGAGCTTCGATGGAGGAATCAGTTATTATGACAACCATGACGAAAAAGAAGGAGCTTTTTAGCCGAGAGGAGATCGCTCGACGTGTCAGAGAGATCGGGAGTCAGATATCCAACGATTATAGCGGTCGATCGGTCCTCCTGGTGGGAATACTAAAAGGCGCCTTTGTTTTTATGGCCGACTTGGCCAGACATATAAAGTGTCCGTGTCAGTTGGATTTTGCAAGGATATCATCTTACGGTGATCAGACTGTAAGCGCCGGCAGTCTTCAAATCATCATGGATATCAGTATGTCCATTGAGGGTAGGGATGTATTACTTGTGGACGATATAGTGGATTCAGGGCTTACTCTGCATAATTATGCGCAATATCTAAAAACAATGAATCCGGGATCTCTAAAGACAGTCGCTCTGATAGACAAGACGGCCAGGAGGGAAAAACTGGTTGAACTGGATTATTGCGGATTCAAGGTTGAAGATGGATTTATAGTTGGTTATGGACTTGATTGCGCAGAAGATTACCGGAACCTGGATTGCCTTTATTTACTTGATATGTGAGAGATTAGCCGATAAGACCCTGTTCGAAAACATGGTTTTCAACGCGCTTCCTGATCGTTCTCTCTTTTTTCTGTATGTTCCGTTTCAGATTTGAAGGAAACTTCTCAAAAAGTTCTTAAACTGAGTGACAGAAAAGACCAAACTGGCCAGCCAACCTCCGACTACTCCAGTTAGATATATTTGAGGGGATTCGAGACCAACCGATCTTATCTTAAGATGAAGAAGAGCGTAAACGGTGGCGAAGGAAACAACGCAGGCCAGAAGATAAACTCTTTTAAATCTGTTCCTATGGATCTTTAGCAGATATCCGGCGACCGCAAAGACAAGGCTCATCGCGCCGACGGATGCGGCGAATCCCATGAAACCTGCCTTTATCAACAAATTGTAATCCATTATGTTTTCTGTGGAAACCCGATATGGAACGGTTTCCCCTCAGGTAGTCCCTCGGAGGAAACCGCTCCTATGATCAATCCGGGAAATCTGACGAAAATAACTCCTAGCTAACGCCAAAAGTGTCCAGCATAGATAGGGCCGCTTTTCTGCCGGCTCCCATCGCCAGGATCACCGTCGCCGCTCCTGTCACAATATCTCCACCTGCCCATATTCTGTCACGGGATGTTCTTCCCGTTTCAAGATCGGCCACGATATTTCCCCACTTGTTGGTTTCCAGGTTTTTGGTGCTTGTCGGAACCAGAGGGTTCGCTCCATTGCCTATTGCTACGATTATGGTGTCACATTCTATAGTGGAAGTCTCACCGGGAATTACAACGGGTCGTCTCCGTCCCGATGCGTCCGGTTCTCCAAGTTGCATCTTTTGAAGGTTTAGTCCAACCGCCCAACCGGAGTCATTGCCCACGATTTCAGTAGGGGAGTGCAGAAGCATGAACTTCACGCCTTCTTCAATCGCGTGATGAACTTCTTCCGACCTGGCCGGTAATTCGTCCATAGTTCGGCGATAAACGATGGTCACTTCTTCAGCGCCAAGACGCAAAGAGGTCCTTGCCGAATCCATGGCCACATTCCCGCCGCCGAAAACTATTACTCTGCGTCCCTTCGCCACTGGAGTGTCGGACTCGGGAAACTTGTAAGCCTTCATGAGGTTTGCTCTGGTCAGGAATTCATTTGCCGAATAAACGCCATTCAAGTTTTCACCGGGTATCTTAAGAAATAAAGGGGCGCCTGCGCCCGAACCGATGAATACACCGTCAAACTTGCGTTTTTCAAGCATATCGTCAACAGTCTCAATACGGCCAACGACCCAGTTGGTCTTAAACTCAACCCCCATGTTTCTTAGTTCGTCAACCTCTGAACGCACAATCGCCTTTGGAAGTCTGAATTCGGGAATACCGTAAACTAGAACGCCTCCCAGTTCGTGTAAAGCCTCAAAGACGGTCACAGCTACTCCCTTTTTGATAAGAGCGCCGGCAAGGGTAAGTCCAGCGGGGCCTGATCCAACTACGCCGACTTTAAGGCCTGTGGGTTTGGCAAGCGCGGGTCGTTTACCGTCGTCGTTGATGGCTGCGTAATCGGCCACAAATCTTTCCAGTCTACCAATTGCGCAGGGTTCGTTCTTGCCTTTGGCGCCTACCACGCACTTGGACTCACATTGAGACTCTTGCGGGCAGACCCTCCCAGCGATCCTGGGCAAGCTGTTTTTTTCCTTGATCTTCCAGGCGGCGCCGATGTAATCGCCTTTCTTAACCAATTGAACGAAGTCTGGAATGTCGACTTCAACCGGACAACCTTTAATGCATGACGGTTTCTTGCACTGAAGGCATCTGCTGGCTTCCAGCAGGGCCAGGTCGTTTTCATAACCAAGCGCCACTTCATAAAAGTTGTGGGCCCTCTCTATAGCATTCTGTTCCGGCATTTTTTGCCGGGGAGTCTTTGGTTTCTTGGCTGGTTTTACTTGTTCGTCACTCATCATGAGCCTCCAGGGAAAGTGCATTGACACCCGCGAGCGGTCTCGCGGAAATTGTTGAGGGCGATCAACTCCGGCCCCTTATACATGGCTAGTCTCTTCATAAGGAGATCAAAATCTACCTGCAGCCCATCAAATTCCGGCCCATCAACACAACCAAACATTGTTTTTCCGGCCACTTCTACCCTGCATGCTCCGCACATTCCTGTGCCATCGACCATGATGGGGTTCAAACTCACTACTGTTGGGAGATTAGCCTTCCTTGAAACTCCAACAACGGCTTTCATCATAGGTACAGGGCCAATTGCGACTACGAGATCTATTTTGGTTCCTTTGTCAATGAGCCCTTGGAGGACCTGGGTCACGAATCCGTGAACACCGAATGATCCATCATCTGTGGAAATAATAAGTTCATCGCTGACCTTCCCAATGTCTTCGGTCATGATGAGCAGTCCTTTGGTCCTTGCCCCTACTATGCTGATCACGTGATTGCCGGTGTCATGCATTCCCTTGGTAATAGGATACAGGGGGGCTACCCCTATCCCGCCGCCTATACCGACTACGGTACCGAATTTTTCTAAATGGGTTGGCTTTCCCAACGGACCGCAAATATCCTGAAATTTCTCGCCAACGCACATCGTGCTCATGTAATATGTGGTTGATCCGACTTCCTGCCAGACCAAAGTGATTGTACCTTTTTCCACGTCTTTGTCTGCTACGGTAAGCGGGATTCTTTCGCCCTCACTGTGAGTGCGCAATATTATGAACTGTCCAGGTCTGTGGGCCGACGCGATTTCTGGCGCTGAAATCACGGCACGATTCACCCCCGGGCCTAAACGTTCTTTCTCAAGAATTTCAAACATGAAATTACCTCCTAAGACTTATATTCACGGAAATTTTCCAGGAAAACTCGCTCGGCAGGAATGATGTGTCGAAAGCAGAGTTATAGTAAAAATAAGTATCACAACAAAAGTATGAGTATCAACAAGTTTATCAACCTGAAATCATACCAATTGTGTGGAAAGTTCCTAGCGCCGACAATCACACCGGCAGGGGAGACGCCGACATTTATGTAAAGATCCTTATGTTCATCATGATGAAATTCTAGGCAAGGAAAAAGTTGGCTTCCACTTTTTGGCGAGGTCACTGAAGACGAGCTTTTATTTTGTCGAATTCCGGTTCATTGCGTAATTCACTGAACACAGGGTCTCTCAAAATTTTCGCCAGGTTCCTGTATCCTCTGTCAACGGCAATATTCAAGTTCCTGAAGGCCATTTCCTTCTGGTGAGTCAATGCGTACATTCCAGCCAGATTGTAATAGTGACTTGGATCTCCCGGTTCCGCGTCAACTGCTTTGCGCATCCATTTAATGGCCTCAATGGTTTGCCCGGACATTGCCAGTGAGAGCGAATAGGGAGGGAACAATATAACTGAATCAGGGTACCTTGTTACGCCGGATCTGATTGTATCGTCGGCCTGTTTTAAATTTCCTGTTTCAAGCAACAGCATTGTGAGGTTGGCGTACGCCTCCGGCATTGCTTTGCCTGACGCTATAATCTCCTCGTACACTTCTCCGGCTTCCTTGCTTTTCCCAGACCTGAAAAGGGCAATGGCGAGGGATAATTTCAGTTCAGGGTCTCCGCTGGAAAGTTTAACGGCCTGCTTAAATTCACTGATAGCCTCGGGGAACTCAAGGTCATCAAGTGCGAATGATCCTAGCATCTTGTGAATTTCCGGATTGTCGGCTTCCCGATTAGCTATCCTCAAGAGAGCCTGTTTTGCTTCCTTCTTTTTGCCGGCCCACCTCAAAGTTTTCGCAAGATTTAAGTCTCGAACCGTGAAAACGGACTGGTCAAGGAGAGTTAAACCATTGGCCATTGTCGATTGGGTTTCAGCATTGCTCAACAATTTGCAGCCCTTAATCAAACCCATTTCATGGATTTGAGTCAGTAGCAATTGGGCCAACGCCTGATGCAATTCTATTGAGGGATGAACATGGTCCAGGAAACTTTCGTTGCCCGGAATTCCGGATTGATTTCCAGTCGTTATGGAGTAGGAGTCTACAAAATCGCAAAAGCTTATTAGTCTAACATCTTTTTCTCTGGCGACTTCCCTAATAGCCTGAATTATGGGCTCAGTGGCCCGTAACGGGCAAACATCGAGGTCTTTGGCCTTGATAAAGCATGAGCGAGCTTCATCATAACGCTTTTGGCCACACAGCGCTTGACCTTTCAGGAAATAGGAGCGCGCGTATAATGGATCCATTGACTCGATCTCGGTGATCCTAGTATGGGCTATGTCGTAATCGCCCCTTTGAATCAATGATTCAACCGCCTCAAGGCTGCTGTCAATATCGGTCTGCTGTGATTGAGTTAGCCTTGAATAGTGCTCTGACTTGAATGGAGAAAAATCCTTGAGATTGGACGGTGGTTCGACCAGAATTAATGGCACACCGTCATTCTTGCAAAGGGAAATAATCTTCCTCATGTTGTACGCAAAATGCTCGACCACTCGCTTGGAAAATTCTTCGTCCCGGAAATACAAATCCAGGCCGGCGCTTTTGTCCAGGATCGCTGTTGCCTCAGAATTAAGGACAGTCTTTCCGTACGACACAGTGGTCGATGAATTTCCGGGGTCGGAGTTGACTGACTTGGAGGAATTCTTTCCTTTTGGCGCCAAAGCCAGTGACGCTTCCAAAAGCTTGTAGATGCGCAAATTTGCCAGATTTGACCTGATACGGATGACCATAGGACCTTGACTGAAGAGGTTCGCATAACTTCGTCTTTCCAGGAATTCGTTGTGACCGGTATAGACGATCATCAAATCAGGCTTGTACTGAAGAGCTTCTTTCACAAGGGACACAATCCTGTACGACGCATAAGAAATCCCCCCGAGATTGAGCGTTTCCACCTGTTTGTCCGGGCACGAAGCCACCAGTAGATCTTGGAGCCATCTTGAAAATGATGTTCGCCCGTCGAATGGATGTCCGTAGGTTGTGGAGCCACCGAAGGAAAATATCCTCAGGCTGCCGTTAGGCTTTTTTTCGGAGAAAGAAACTTCGTTGAAATACTTCAACCGACTGGGGGAAGTTGACACTACCCCGTCTTTAGTCACAAAAAGGGGATCAATTCCGGCAAAACCAACGTACGGGTCATTCGTATTTGCGGCGGGTGTCCATGCGATTCGAAGCCCCAATTCAACTAGAGCGAGAACAAACAAGGCGACTAGAATGCCAAGGAAGACATTTTTAAGCCACTGCCTGAAACGACTGGCGCCATTAGGGGCGGCTGATTCGGATGATGTCTGAGAATCGACTTTTCCAGACTGATTAACGATTTTTTTTGATACTGAGCGTTTTCTCATTTTCTGGCGCATTTGGGAATCTTAAAGGCCCTTTCCGACGTTTATGTTTTGAGACGCGAATTAGTCGGATAATTGACGTGAGGATCTTTTGCAATTAAAATTACGCATGATTATTTTCTCGAAGTATGGCTAAGGCCTAACAATGATCTCAACAAACCTTAAGAGAGGCGTCATGATGAATAAGACACTTATCTTTGTGTGCTGGGTGTTATTGATAGTTTCCCTCAGTTCCGCAGCAGTCTTTGCGCAGGATCCGGTGAAGTGGTCCGCTCCGGCTGATCAATACCCTCAACAATGGAGTCCGGCGCCCGCTCCTCCGGTATACGACCCATACGGCTATTCACAATATGTTTACGGGGCGTACGGCGGAGGACATGGACAGAACCAGGGGTATTCCTATGGCTATGGAATGCCAAACCAGAATTACGGCGCTGGCTATTATTCTGGAAACCCTTACTATTACGGCAGATAAGCCATTCTTTCATTCTGCATGAGGCAACTGGCCCCAGGATTCAATCAATTTTTGGACCTCTGAGACGACATGTTCCGGGCGCACCAGAATTGTTTCCTTTGTCCGGCGGTTTCTTAGCTCTACATTTCCCTGGGACAGGGCCTTTTGGCCTATCGTTATCCTGCAGGGTATCCCGAGTAGATCCGCATCCTTGAATTTTACCCCTGGACGTTCATCCCTGTCATCCAGCAAGGCCTCTAAACCAGATTTCCAAAGGGCTTCATATATATCTCCCGCAACTTCATTTATCGGTTCCGACTTAGCCCCCACTGGGGTTATAATGGCCGAGAAAGGCGCTATTGGTGGCGGGAAGATAATACCGTCGTCGTCGTGATTCTGCTCGATCGCGGCTGCAAGAACTCGGCTTACCCCAATTCCATAACAACCCATTATCATGAATCGCTCCTTGCCGTCCGGGTCCAGGAAGGACGCGTTCATTGCTTTTGAGTATTTGTCTCCAAGCTTAAAAATATGTCCAACCTCAATGCCTCTGTTAAGACGCAAGGTCCCTGAGCATCTGGGACAAAGATCTCCTTCCGTCGCAGCCCTAAAATCTCCTGATTCATCAACCTGAAAATGATGACGAGGATCCACATTTATCAAGTGCGTTTCAAGTTTGTTTCCACCGACTACCGCCGATTCGATATTGAAAATTGCCCTATCGGCAAGAATGCGGATATTTCCTAGTCCGATAGGTCCTGAAAAACCCATCGGGCCTCCGGTAACTTGTTCGATCGTGGCTGCGTCAGCCATGTCAATATCTGCAACCTTGAGGAAGTTCTTGACCTTAACTTCGTTGAGTTCATGATCACCCCTGAGCAGAACCGCTACAGGGCCATTTTCTGTTTTCAGGATTAAGGTCTTGATTATATTTTTAGTTTTCAATCCCAGGAATTTGGCTATTTGTTCAACGGTGCTTGCGCCCGGAGTGCCGACTGGCTCTGGGGCTTTGGCGGGCGGAGGGAAAGAAACGCTCCGCGTTCCTATCTCGGCTTTCTCCATATTAGCAGCGTAGTCGCAGCTATCACAGGAAACGATAGTGTCTTCACCCGTGGTGGCCAGGACCATAAATTCATGGGAGAAATTTCCTCCAATTGGCCCCGAATCGGCTTCGACCGACCTAAATTCCAGACCGCACCTCGTGAAAATCTTCTGGTAAGCGTCTCTCATCTCAAGGTAGCTTCTTTCGGCCCCGTCTTCTGTTGTGTCAAAAGAATAACCATCTTTCATAATGAATTCTCGTCCTCTCATCAGACCAAAACGAGGCCTAATCTCATCACGAAATTTGGTTTGTATCTGATACAGGTTTATGGGGAGGTCCCTGTATGAACGCGCCTCTCTTCTCACCAGATCAGTTATTACTTCTTCGTGAGTGGGACCAAGACAGCATTCTCTGTCATGCCTGTCCCTGAATCTCAGTAATTCTTTTCCATAGATTTCCCAGCGCCCCGATTCTTTCCAAAGTTCGGCCGGCTGAACCACGGGAAGATAAACTTCTTGCGCGCCTGCGGCGTTCATTTCCTCCCTGACTATCTGTTCGACTTTCCTCAATGATCGATAGCCTAAAGGCAAGTACGAATATATTCCGGCGGTCAATTTTCTGATCATGCCGGCTCTAACCATAAGTTTGTGACTGATGACTTCGGCGTCGGCCGGATTTTCCTTGAGTGTCGGGACAAGAAATTTAGACAGTTTCATAAAAATTTCCTTCAACGGAGGATTTAGGATCGTAAACACAAGCGGCGGAGTGGTCTTAACCCTACCAATCTGAAGGTTTTTAACAGAATAGCCTGAAATAGGCAACGCCGGCGACCCTAATCATCGTTGACGTAGATACTGATGGTAGCATAATGATTTCTCTCAGAAACAAACCTGTTTGAAAAGTTACCTGTTCAAACGCGAATAGACGTGAACGGTGATCATACGGAAAGGATTCAGCAAGCTATGCGTCGTTCAGTAGACGAGATTCTCCAAATTGCTGAAGATCTGAAGCGAATGGGCTTTTCCTGCCAGTTCTGTCCGCGCGAGTGCAAAGTAGACAGAAGCCGTGGAGAGCGAGGCTTTTGTGGGGCAGGGTGGCTCCCATCCATCAGTGGCGCAACCAGGCATTTTGGAGAAGAGCCTCCTCTGGTTGGCGCCGGGGGCGCTGGAACGATCTTTTTTACGAATTGCAACCTGCAATGCGTATTCTGTCAGAATCATCAGATCAGCAGGGGACTCATGGGGAGCGAGTTTTCAATATCCGAACTGGCTAACGAGATGATACGACTTCAGGATGAGGGCAGCCTAAACATAGAACCGGTTTCGCCGACACACCAGGTCCACGCTTTCGTTGAGGCGTTAGGGCTGGCTTCGTCCAAGGGGCTGGCATTACCAACGGTCTATAACTGCGGAGGATACGAATCCCTGGAGGTCATAAAATTGCTGGATGGGGTCGTCGATGTCTATCTGCCTGACCTTAAATATGCGGACAATGAAGCCGCCTCGAAATATTCGAATTGCTCCGATTATGTTGAGCATGCCCGTGTGGCCATCCAGGAAATGTATCGGCAGGTAGGGGATCTAGAATTGGATGAGCTGGGAGTTGCAACAAAAGGGTTGATCATAAGGCACCTTGTGCTACCTGATAACGTTTCCGGGACTATAGAGACCTTGCAATGGATAAAATGGAATCTTTCCACTGAAGTTGCAATATCCCTTATGGCCCAGTATTCTCCACTGTTCGAGGCTCATAAGTTTGATGAATTAAACCGAAGGATCAACAGAGAAGAATATGATAGAATGATCGATGAATGCTGGGAACTCGGATTTGAGAACGTGTTTGTTCAGGACTTTGAATCACAGGATGTTGGTATACCTGATTTCAGAGAGAAAGAACCATTCAACTGGGACATCGGAGGCTAACATAGGACACGGTTGGATGAGACCGCCTCTCAGAAGTGTACTTCTGAACTTGGCTAATATGCTAGAATGTTGGTTTCTAACCTGTTCAAACGTTAATCGGTATTATATCTGTTCAACTCAAATATTTTTGTGGTAGTAACGCCAAATGACTCATCAATTAAGTCGAAAAACAGTTCCGGACTTTCTGAAGTCTGAAAAGTTTAGATCAGTTCCAGGATTACTGGATCGAGAACCGTCCAGACTAACTAAAGGACTAGTGGGAATCCTTTCCTCGAGGGTAATAATTGACGATCAGGCCGTCAAACTAATTCAGGAATTGTCACAAACCGGCCCAGTCGTCTATGCCTTGAAATACCCTAGTTACTATGATTTACAATATCTTCGCATGCGTCTGGCGGCATTGGGGCTTCCTCTTCCATCTTTGCTGCTGGGCGGATCAGCAAGTTTCAGAAACATTATTTTCAAGGCCGCTCGTTTGTTCAAACGAGGCGCAAATTGTCAATCTTCCGAAAAAGAATCCAACTTGTGGTCTAGTCTGGATTCGACGCTCGAGATTTTTGCGAACGGTGGAGCTGGGGTATTTTTTCTGATTGATGAGGGTTCTACCAGGGAGAGGTATCTTGCTCCGGAACACGACCCAATAAGCATACTGATGGAAGCCCAGGGTAAAATGCCTGAAACCATAGCGATAGTGCCGGTTTCCATCTTGAACTACAGAAGGCAGCCTCAGCAGATAACACCATTCTGGGAGACACTTCTCGGTGACCCGGATAGACCCGGCGCCATCCAGCGCATACTGATACGGCTGAGGAAGTGGGCGCTCCCCGAGTTGCTGGTAGGTTCACCGGTTCATCTTATTGCGGAGTTCGAAGAATTTGGGTCAGGCAAGGCCTGGGAGGATTTACCATTCGAGATCCGTCGGGAATTGATTGATAACATCAATGACAGAATTCGCGTGAATCGCGGTCCTCAAAAACTCTCCCGGGTTGAAATCAAGGAGCGTGTTCTAAAAGATCCTCGTATGCAGAAAGCGGTAACCGAATCAGCGGCCTCAGACAAAACCTCTGAAGAAATTACCCGTAAAAAGGCTGAAGATTACGTGGACGAAATCGCGGCGGATCAGCGAATCCAGACGATTCATTTTCTATATTACGTTCTTCGTGTAATCTTCAAGCGGGTCTTTGAGAGGCTGGATGTGCGGGAGTCTGACTTCGCTTTTCTAAAAAAGGCCAGTGGCAACAATTCTCTCATATTTGTTTCATGCCACAAGAGTCACTTTGATTATCTTTTAGTGGGATATGTATTGTTCATGAACCAGATGCCCCTGCCATTTATGGCCGCTGGCAAGAATCTGAGTTTCTGGCCTGTTGGCTACATCTTGAGGAGAGGGGGAGGGTTTTTCATCAGGCGCTCATTCAGGGGGATGCTTCTATACACCCGCGTTTTTTCCAGCTATGTGCAAGTACTTTTGAAAGAAAAAATAAATATCAATTTTTACATCGAAGGAGGGAGAAGTCGTACCGGCAAATTCCTCCACCCCAAGATCGGGATGCTGGGATTCATTCTGGACACGGTTTTCGAAGGGGCTGAGGATGACCTCACATTCATACCTACGTATGTTGGATATGACCAGAACCCTGAGGAGAAGTCTTATCTTCAAGAGCTTCGCGGCAGGGAAAAGCAGAAGGAATCATTCTTTTCATTCCTTGAATCCAGAAAAGTCCTGAAGACTAAATACGGGGTGGCATACGTCCGGTTCCATCCAGCGGTGTCTTTCCGTGAATTTCTTTTGGCGAAAGGTATCCAGTCATCTCCAAAGGATTTGACTTCGGCTGAACGGCGACAGGTAATCGAGGATTTTGCTTTCTACCTGATGACAGGTGTGAGCGGTTCGTCGGTTATTACAGCAATAGATCTGGTCGCAGCGGGATTTGTGAGCCACTGGCGCTCGGTAGTTCAAAAAGACAGTCTATTAAAAGCCATAAATTTTATCAGTGCTGGACTAACCTACAATGGAATTGAAATCTCAGAAACGACCGGAGATCCAGTTCAAAGTTATGACATTGCCATCGAAAAATTCAAATCCAGAAAATTTATCAATTTAAACGCTGACTCAGAGACAAATGAAAGTTATGTCATAAGTGAATCGCGAAGGGTCAATCTAGAATTCTACAAGAACGCTCTTCTTAACTCTTTGTGGAGCCCTGCGTTGCTAGCCATGTCCATCTTGCAGTGTGATGACGGGAAACAAATCTCAATGGATCTAGTTTGTAAGAATTTCGATTACATCAAGGATTTGATGAACAAGGAATTCATATTTGATCCATTAACCCCGAACGAGAAGTTAATAGAGCGCGATTTGAAATTCTTCCAGGAATCTGGGTGGGTTGGTAGGTCTGGTTTGTTGGACACTGTCGATGTGCTTCAAAGAGAGGCGCTTGAAGTGTTCAGGGGGCTGATACTGGATTTGTTTGTGGTTTATAAAGCCAGTGCGGGAGCGTTGGAAAGGATGGGCGATGAAACAGTTTCCGAGAAGGATTTCGTAAAACTGGCCACCAAGGTTGCGGAGGAACTCAATTTGTCTCCGGCGGGTCAAGACGTTACACTGCCCAGGGTTGCCGTCAGAAACGCCCTCGAGGAGTTCACAAGGCTTAAGATTGCAGAATTTAACCATGTCAAGAAGAAGGTACAGCGTGGCAAAGTTCCAGCGAGCGAAGTCCTGGATTTAAAGATGTAACCTCGGCATGCAGCGTAAACCTGGATATATTGATTGACACATTTGCATGATGTGAGGTAAAAAACTTGGATATCTTATAGTCGGGGCGTAGCGCAGTCTGGTAGCGTACCTGAATGGGGTTCAGGTGGTCGCTGGTTCAAATCCAGTCGCCCCGACCAAAACAATCTAATCAAACATTTGTCAACTGGAAGAAACTCAGTGTGAGGCGGTTGGAATTTCCTATCCGATCGTAAGTCACTTCATCCGTCATCTGTATGATCATGAGTATTCCGAGGCCACCTATCCTTCTTTTGTTGATGTCAACATTTTGATCATGAGCGGGAACTGAAGAAAGAGGATTAAAAGGTTTGGCGGAATCCAAAATTTCTATTGTTAAACGTCCCGGAGTATTTTCAGGCTTACAAGTGATTTCAATGTGGCCGTTCTCGTTTTCGTACGCATACATGCAAACATTGACGAAGGCTTCTTCCACAACCAGTTCAACCGTTCGAGTCCTGTCCTCGGAGAAACCGTGAGCTTTTGCGCACTGCGCTACAAATGAAACCGCCTGATCCAAATTGCCTGCCTGGGCTTGTAGTCTTAACCTTTTCATTTTGTTTCCAAAGTTGTAACCGACTCTTATTGTTGTGTTCACATGTTACCGTTTTAGTGTTGTAAGCGATGTTAGTGGAATAGCAGTAAGCAAAAACAGCCCACTAATTGTGAAAAGACTAAAGTATCCATAGTTGCTCAAGATCATCCCACCAGCAAGGGGGCCAAGGGAAAATCCCGCCTGAAACATCTGAGTGGCGAGGTTGGCGTTTAAGCCTCTGAACTGCGGTTCCGAAATATCGTATAGGAAACCGTTTATCACTGGAAGTATTATGCCCCACCCCAGACCGAGAGCGAACGCAAGAATGAAGAATCCTGAGGGGCCCGATACCATCCCGATCGCCAGGTAACCACCAGCCAGGACCAGTATTGACACTATGAGCAGTAATTTTTTGTCAGCTTTGTCAAATAAATGCCCCGCAAGGACTCGGACAGCCATCTCCGTAACTGTTGAAACTGTGAAGAAGAGTCCGGGGTTGGAAATACCGATTTTGTCGCCAAATCCTTTAAGGAAGAAGAATATTGTCGTAAACGATGTCCACACAATCAGATTTATGAAAAGCAGGGACCAAACCTGAGGATTGCGCAGATTCATCCAACCATCCCTGATTGTTTGGCGGCTAGTGTTGAATGAGCTCTCGCTGTCGTGACTCCTAAACAATCCAATTAATGGCAAATTGATAAGCATTATAGCCGCGGAGATATTGATTGCGCCGTCGAAGCCACCCAGAAAAGCGCTCAACGGATCCATCAAAGGTGGAACAACCGCGAACGGCAATAAAGTAACGACGGATACGAGCCCAAAAGCCTGGGCGCTTCTGTCTTTCGGGATGATTGAAACGAGTTTGCTCGTCGCCGCTGTTCCAACCATCACATAGGTTGCGCCATGGAGAGTTCTGGTAATTGCCATGGACCAGAAACCAGTGGAAAGATTGTAGAGCGCCAGTGAGCCAATAAGAAAACAGCAACCCGAAAACATCCATTTCTTTGAGTTTTCATCTGTAACCATGGGACTAATGATGGGTCTAATTATGAGAGCTGATATTGAAAATACCGCTATAAGAAATCCTATCTGTTTTGGGGGTATGTTTAGAGTGGCTAGATAATCATGAAATTGAAAAAAGATTGCTATATTGCAGTAGGTTAAGAAAGCAATGGCGTTGATCCCAATGAACTCCCTGTTCCAAAGGCTCTCTGTCTTCACCATGCAAATGGTTTCCTCAACGCTGTCTTCAAAAGACTGACGTCTGCGCTTCCTGGATCACATGGAAGACGCATAGCGGACAAGGCGAAGCAGAAGCCTGCCTGCGACGTCACGGCGGTAATCGGCGGAAGCCCTTATGTCGTCAATGGGACTGACTGATTGCTGAACTTTGCGGACTGCTTCTTCAATGGCTCTTATCGTCAGTTGTCTGCCTTCCAGCAAACGCTCGACATCGCCGAATCTCATTATTGTAGGGCCAACGCTTCCCCATGCGAGGCGAATTTCGGATATTGTATCATCTGCCGCGATATTCATCAAAGTGGCCATGCTTACTACTGAGCACGCCAGAGCGTTGCGTCGTCCAACTTTCTCGTAGTGATTGACAGTGAACCTGGAATCTTGATTGATTGCGATCTCATACAGGATCTCGCCAGTGCGTAAATCAACTTTGCCGGGTCCCAATATAAACGACTCTATCGGCACGCTTCGGCTCGACTCTTTTGAACGAATCTTTAAACGAGCTTTCAGGATGTACAGAGGGGCCAATGTGTCTCCGGCTGGTGATGCGGTTACAATGTTTCCGCCCAATGTCCCCATGTTCCTGATGGGTGGCGATCCCAAGTTCTGCAAGGCGCTACCCAGGATCGGAAGGTCTCTTTGAACGATGGGATCATGCAGTAATTCGCGATGGGTCGTTAACGCTCCAATAATTATCTCTCCCGCCTCGACTCGAACTCCTTTCAAATCATCCAGACGTTCCATGCAAATCAGACAATCAGGGGTTACAGAGCGTGAACGCATCTTTACCAGGAGATCAGTCCCTCCTGCGCAAAACATGGCGTCGGGATTTTCGGCTATGTAGGCCCATAGCTCTTCAAGTTTTGTTGGAACTAGAGCGTGACTCATGACGCCTCTTTTTTTGAATCCTTAACCACTTCCTGTACAGCATCCAGGATTTTTTGGTACGCTCCACACCTGCAGAGGTTGCCCGATATCGCCTCACGAATTTCATTTCTCGATGGACTGGGATTAGAATTCAGGAGATCAATTACGGCGATTACCATTCCAGGAGTGCAATAGCCGCATTGTAAAGCTCCAGATTCAATAAACGCTTTTTGAACCGGATGAAGCCGGCCGTCTTCCCCACAAACGCCCTCAATAGTAACCACCTTGCGGCCTTGAAGTTGAGCCGCGAGAGTCAGGCAAGAAAGCCTTGCCTTGTCATCAACAAGTATCGAGCAGGCCCCGCAGTCGCCATTGCCGCAAGATTCCTTGGTTCCTGCCAACCCCAGGTCCTCTCTCAGTAGATCAACGGCTCGCCTGTCCGAAGAAGTTTCCACGTGGACATCTTTACCGTTCAGTTCGAATGAGACAATCAATCTGTAAATTACTCCTTTGAAATTTCGGTTAAGGCCGTCAACACGCTTTCGGGCGTTATAGGAGATTTTTCCAACATGTGGCCTGTCGCGTCAAAAATGGCGTTTGCTATTGCTGGTAAAGGTCCATTAGTGGCGATCTCGCCTATGCCCTTTGAGCCAAAAGGGCCTGTAGTTTCGTAGATACCCATGGCAATAGACTCAATATCCGGCGCATCCATGGATGTTGGCGTAAGGTAGGTTGAAAGATCCTTCGTTGTCACATGTCCTTCAACAACTACAAAATCTTCATAAAGGGCCAGGCCGAAGCCTTGAATTGCTCCACCCTGAATCTGTTGTTCGTATAGCTGAGGATTTAGAACATTTCCACAGTCACTGGCTGTAACGTAATTTTCGACTGTCACTTTTCCCGTGATTTCGTCCAATTCAACACAAGCCAGATTGGCGGCGTATGAAAAGAGATTATGCGGCATTCCGTGAAGTCTCAAGTTGTAGTCGCCGGTTACCAGGTCTTCTGCGACCGGGGCCCTGAAATAAGCTGTAACAATCCTTTCGCTTGAATCCATCATGTTGGCGATTATCTTTAGGGAGATTTCTGAACCTGTGGGAATGTGTCTCATGGTTTCGGGGATAATTGAAAATTCTTGTGGATCTTTTTTCATCATAAGATCGGCCGCTTTCTGACAGAGCCGGTCCTTCATGATTCGTGCGGCTGTGATAAGCGCATTACCGAAAGTATAAGTGCAGCGACTGGCCGAAGCGGAACCGCTGGGGAGAGTTCGTTCAGTGTCGGGCAGAACAAGTTCTATATCGTTGGCCGGTTGGTTTAGGATACTGGACACTATTTGAACATTTGCGGTCGAATTTCCCTGTCCCATGTCCACAACACCGCAATAAACCCTGAACTTTCCCTCTACAGTCAATTCAATCTTAGCGTTTGCGTAATCAGGAACAATTGGTCCATATCCTGATCCATGGAGTATGGCGGAAATTCCTACGCCTCTTTTCTTAAGGACCTCTGCGTTTCTTTTCCATGACGATCTCTGTGTCCACAAAGGATGCCCGGAAAGGGTTTCGAGACACTCTACAATTCCTGTCGAAGTTGTAAGCGTTTTGCCGATAAAATTCCTGTCTCCGGACCGAAGGGCGTTTTTGAGCCTCAGTTCAAGGGGATCCATGCCAATCTTAACGGCCAGCAAATCCATCGCTCGCTCGATTCCCGAACTCACCTGGGTTACGCCAAAACCTCGGAAAGCGCCGGAAACAGGATTGTTCGTGTAGACACACCGCCCATCGACCACCCCGTTCGGAATGCGATAAGGACCACCGGAATGCTCCATAGCAAGCGCTAGGACGACGCCTCCAAGGTGATCATACGGTCCGGTGTCCAGTGTCATGTCAACATCAAGAAGATGAAGGGTCCCGTCCCTTTTTGCCCCAAGGCGATACCGCAGTATGGAAGGATGGCGCTTAACACTGGCGATAAAAGATTCTTCCCGACTCCACCACATTTTAACTGGTCGACCCGCTGCATGCATAGCGGAAAGGGCTAGAAGCGTCTGGACCGCAATCCCGTCTTTTCCGCCAAAAGCCCCCCCGACATAGGGAACTATGATCCTGATATTTTTTAGGTCCAGTCCCAGAGCTTCAGCTATTTCCGAGCGATCCCTGAAAGGGGTTTGGGTTGAGCATACGATTTCGAGGCGTCCCTGATCGTCTAGCCTGGCCCACCCGTTCTCTGTCTCGAGGTAAGCGTGTTCCTGACGTTGAGTCTCAAAAGTGGCTTCAATTATTTCGTCACACTCCGCCTCTGCAGCCCTACCTTTGCCTACAGTAATTGCGCCACCCAAAAGAATGTTCCTGTCTTCATTTTTTTCATGGACTAGCGCAGAGTCATCTTTCAGAGAAAGCCGAGGATCAGTAACCGCAGGCAGGGGTTCAACCTCCAGCTTTATTGCTCTAACAGCCTCTTCCATGGAGCGTCTTGTATCCGATAAAACTATTGCCACTGCGTCACCACAATGACGAATCCTGTCTTCTACCAAAACAGGTTGGTCTTTCTTGATTACCCCCTGTCGGTTGGTTCCCCCGACATCCTTGTGAGTTAGAACGGCAATCACTCCCGGAAATTTAATAGCTTCGGAATAATCAATGTTTTTAAGTATGGCGTGGGGGAGCCCCGCTCTTTTTACTCCAGCCCAGAGGAGGCCCTTCCCATAAAAATCAGTGGAAAACCTTGCCTCACCCTTGACTTTCGACAGGGCGTCCGGTCTCAATAAAGTGGAGCCTATATTAGCTGGTCGGTCGCTCATGTAATACCCTACAGATTAACCATTTTAAAATCACAGGATATTTCCCAGTTCTCTCACAAGAACCCGCATGGCTTCGGGAAGGGCGATCGTAACACGTATATGGTTCGGGAACCTGAATCCTGTCATTGTTCGAACCATAACACCTGAACGCATTAGTTTTCGATATGCCAGACCATCGTCCATGCGCAATTTTATCATGGCATAGTTACCTTCACCGTAATTGGCGATGAGCCCTATTTTCTGAAGCTCAAGTTCCAAAAAGGTTTTTCCTTCTCTTACCATGGCTAGTGTTTTCATCACATGTTCATTGTCGTCAATTGCTTCTAATGCGGCTTCCTGAGCGATAGAATTTACGGAATATACGATGCATGTTCTGCGAATGACCTGCACGGTTTCCACGCTGCCGGCCAGATATCCGATTCGCAATCCGGCCAGTCCATACATCTTGGAGAAAGTCCTAAATACGACCAGATTCGGATATTCGTCGATCAACGACATGCCGTCAGGATAGTCGGCCTTCTCAACAAATTCGTTGTATGCCTCGTCAACAACTATGACCGCTCTTTTGTTTACTCTCTGGATGAACCGCCTGAGTTTGTGCAAATTCCAGTAAGTTCCCGTGGGATTGTTTGGATTGCATATGAAGATGACTTTAGTTCGACCGTCGATATGGTTGAGCATTCCTTCGTCATCGAAGCAAAGCTCTTTTAGTGGTATCAATCTGGTTTCTATTCCGGAAAAAGCAGCGGTCCATTCATATACAGCAAATGTTCCGTCAGCGGTTATGATGTTATCACCTGGTTCGCAGAAGGCCTTGATCACAAATCCTATGACTTCATTCGCTCCGTTTCCCACGAGAAACTGATTTGGATCTTTGTCAAATTTCTTCCCAAGCTTGCAGCGAAGGTAATAGCTGTCTCCGCTGGGATAAACCGCCGCTCGTTTTGGGTTAAATCCCCGAATCACCTCCTGAGCCGAAGGGGGAGGGCCAAGGGCATTTTCGTTGTTATTTAACCTGTATATTTTGCCGCAACCGTAAAGTTTTGCCAGTTCAGGATCTGGTCGGCTCGGAGCGTAGGGTTCGAATCTCCTCACGTAATCAGGCAACAAGCGGTTCGGGTCCCAAGCGCTCATCAGACCTCGACTTTCCCTGAGTACTGTAGGATTAAAATGTCGCTAGTCCCTGCGTAGGGGAGAACGATACGCGGTTGAAACCCACGTTCCAAGAGTCCAGGAGTAAAATGGAGCTCCCATGGCCGACCCAAGTCCATTTCAAAAAAAATGTTGAACAATCGTTCGTTCAAGAGAGTTGAAACATAGGTTTGAATCAGGCTTGAATCATCTTGGCCCCACCAGACAGGCCTCAGGATCGCCGTTGCCGTTTCTCTGACTATATCCGCCGCTATCACGGATTTCAGGTGACTCTTTTCTCCCTCGTCAGTAACGGTGTGGATTTCACGAGCAAAGAAGTGCCGTTCATATTCCGCTTCAAGGAAACTCTTGACCAACGGATGGACCCAGATTGAGGTCCCGGTATCTTCCTGAAGGTGTCGATAGTAATAGCTTCTTTCACAACTGGTTAGCTCCAAATCCATGAAAATTAGATTGCCCAGCGACTGAAAATATTCGGTCCTCAATTCGGGACTCGCTGACCGTGTTATTACCCCAACGGCCGAAGTCCTTGCGATAGACCCGATCATGTGTTCGATCAATTTCTGGGGAATGTGAAACTCCCTCGGCTGGTCCAGAACATAAGGACCGAAGAATTCCACGAGCTTGTCGCTCTCCCATGTCCAGATTATACCCCCTCCAATCGTTCCACTCGTATCCGTGGCAATTGCGATGGAATACTTGCCAAACGCCTCCATGTCTACGACTTTGCCTGGGGTTTCGAAGCTCAACGGAGTTACGCAAGGATCATAATATCTCCGGACTTGCCGGACAAATAACTTGAGCTCTTCGGGATCGGGCCTCCTGATGAAGATGTCTCCCAGTATTTTAGGTTGAGGCGGTTCTTCTTCCTGTATGTGAGGATAGGATTTCTCTTTTACCATCAAAAGCGTTGAGATTCCGCCTTTTCTGAAGAAAGAAAACCGGTCAACCAGACGCGAAGCTATGAGAAGCCCTGTCTCCTCGTCAGGCTCTCCAAATGACAAAGAATGAGTAGCCGTTAGATTAAAAGCGGCAAGATCGAAATCATCGGCCTTAAACTGAAATTCAAGTTCAACGAAGTAAGCGCCATAACGGCACCCTATTTTGACTTTTTCACCATGATCACCCTGGGAGCATAGATAGGTAAAAATCTCCTCAGACGAGAGAGTCAAATCAAGCGCGTCAGCAGGATCAAGACCATAACATGTCGCTGCATTTTCCACGAATGACGTCACTAGAGGAGTCATTGACTGTTCACAGGCAAGTTCGAGCGCCGCTTGAAATGGCTTGTCAGAATGCAATTCGGCCTCCTCCTGTTTAATTCGGGCCCGCGTAGCGTTCAACTTCCAGTTTTCCTAGAGCCAGTTAGAATAGTTGTTCCCGCTCATTTCGAATAATGTGTCGGCAATTGCCTCAATCATGTCCCTCATGAATAACTGTGACCGCCACAAGATTGGAATCCCATCTTCACCGTAGAATGCTCCCGCTACCTGGCCATAAATAGCGCCTGTCGTGTCGGCGTCATCGCCAAGATTTACAGCGAGAGCGCATCCTTCCTCAAACGAACCTGATCTGTGGAATGCCCAAAGAGCGGCTTCCAGTGATTTCACCACATATCCGGAACCTATTATCTCTGGAGGGTTGAGCATCTTGAAGGAACCCGAAGCCACAACATCTATTTCTGGATGAAGGCGCCGTTCAGTCCAGTATCCAGGGATAGGAGAGTATCGATCTGAAAGGAGCTCTTCTTTTGAAACTCCCTGGATAGCTCCAAGAATCAATCCCCCAAAATATCTGCACGCGTCGACACAGGCGCCGGTTGAGTGAGTTGTCATGGAGCTGATTCCAGACGTCTCTATCGTAATACCGGGATGATTGTCCGCAAAGAACAATGGAACCGGGGCCAGTCTCATTAGAGAGCCGTTTCCCGCTGAGCGGGGGTGGGTTGAACCACAGAATGGTCTCCCTGTGGTCCCGAATAAGTCTAGCGCACCAGCCACCGTGTTTCCAATGCCAAACCCGTAATCTCTTGTGGATAGGTGCCCTGAGTCACGCCACCGCACGTATCTTTCGAGTTGATCAATTGGGTCAAAGGTCCTTTTTTCTATTAAACTCTCAGCGAGACACAAAGCCATGGATGTGTCGTCAGTCCACTCTCCTGTCCGAACATTGCTAGGACCACCGGATGTGAGGGTTATAACCGGTTCAAATGATCCTGGCGGTTGAAACTCGAGTGGGGCTCCCATGGCGTCCCCAACGGCCAACCCTAGCAATGCGCCCCTGTAACGCTTTGTCAAACTAGGTTTCATCTCAACCCAAGCGCCAAATTTATGCTGGGAGGAATAGCTTTTTCTCCCGATTGCGCTTCAACATTCTATCACACGTCAGTCGGACTGCATCAAGGAAGATTTCTTCGAAAATTAGTTTTCCCCTTCAAATACATGAAACTTGAAATCCTCAATGAAATCATGCTATAAATTTGCGTTCACTGACGGGCGGCAAATTCTCGAAGCGTAAAAGATCAGAGAGGGAGATCATGAGAAAGTTTTTAGCGTTGTTGATGACGTTGATTCTAGGTTTGGCGTGCGCCGGCTTGGCGACCGCAGACGAGGCGGCCGACACAAAGGCCCTGGTAGAAAATGGTGTGGCCATGGTTAAAGATAAAGGGCTGGACGCCACAATAAAGGCAATTGGAGATCCCAAGGGCCCATTTGTAAAAGGAGATTTGTATTTGTTCGCTGGTTCCCTGGACAAGGTTACGGCTACGGCTCATCCTTTTGCAGCGGACAAGTTGGTTGGTCCTGACCTAACCAACTTGAAAGACTCGAAAGGGAGTCAATTCTTTATCAAATTCAAAGAGATAGCTGAGAAGCCTGGTTCGGGCTGGGTAGAATACTGGTGGCCCAAACCCGGAGAGAAAGAACCTTCGCTCAAGAAGACCTTCATCATGAGGGTCCCCGGTCAAAATGCATATATCGCCGCGGGATATTATCCCAAATAAATAGTCTGTCATATCCCACGCCGCCTGTCTTTGAACTATTCCTATTCAGCGATAAAGCTCCATAGAATTATTGGCGAAGACTAACAGGAATCCAGAATGATCTTCGAACCTCAGAATAAACATCAGCGTGATCAAATTGCTGAAACTTCAATGTCTGTCTCGGAGATTGATAATCGACTTTTTCATGACCTGATCGAAATCATGGGGTTTGTGGTAATCGAGCGAATTGGCCCGGCCAGCTTCAGGATAAAAGGGAACCTTCCGGAATGGTTTGTTGCGATTTTTGGGGACGGCCCATCCTCCAGTTCTGCGCTTGCTCCGGAACACATATCTCCTTTCGTCGACAATTTTTTCCCAATTGCTCAACAATTCTGGGCAGAGAATAAATCAGGAATGCTGCATTCAGGCCCATGGACGGAAACAGACAGATTCGGCAATGAGCATCATCTGGAGATATCGGCCGTATGCCTGGGGAAAAAACATGTCTTACTCCTCCAACTCCTGGGTCGTTCATATGAGGAGAAGAAAGATCTCCTGCAACAATGCAGGGAGCAGGGTTTAGATTATGAAATTCTCTTCAAGACTCAGCAGGCCCTCAATCATGCCCATGATTTGCTTCTAACCAAGCAGCAAAAACTTGATGAAGATATGTCCGCCGCGGCTGACATCCAAAGCCGGTTTCTTCCAAAAGATCTGACGAGAATAGGAAATGTTGAAATTGCCTACAAGTTCAATCCGTGCTCCTCGATTGCGGGAGATATGTTCAATGTAGTCAGGCTGGATGAAAACAACGTGGCCATTTACCTTCTGGATGTGAGCGGACATGGAGCGGCGGCGGCGATGATGGCGGTCTCGGTGTGTCAGATGTTGCCGCCATGGTCCAGTTCATTGGTTGAAGCTATTGGTGAAGACAGTTGTGGTTTTGCGTGCGTAGAACCCCTTGAAATGCTTGAAGCTCTTGACAAAGAGTTTCCATTGGAGAGATTCGACAAGTACTTTACAATATTCTACGGCGTTTTCAATTTACTGGAAGGTGTACTAACCTATAGCAATGCGGGACATCCTCCACCATTACTGGTTCATGCTGATGGTTCAATCGATCGTCTTGACAAAGGTGGAACTATAATTGGACTGGAAGGAATAATTCCATTTGAACAGGAAAAAAGAATTTTGAAACAAGGCGACAGAATAATTCTTTACAGTGATGGCGTGACTGAACTTTCGGATTCGGTGGGGAATCTGTTTGGGATGGATAGATTAATTAATTTGCTGAAGGTCCACAGAAACGAACCTCTAGGCTCACTCGCTGACACAATTCAACGGACTCTAATTGAATATTCCGGGTCCGATGAGCTTCAGGATGATATGAGCCTTCTGGCAATTGAGATTACAGGTTTGTCAACCGGCTCCGCATTCGGATAAATGGGGGAAGCCTCGTAATTTGTAATAGTTAATATATTTTATAGCCGTTGTTGAAGCCCTGAAATATGAATAAAAAACCAATTGGCCATGGAGAAAAGAACATGAGTGAGAAAAAGGAAGAAATTAGAATTCAGCAACCCGTAGAAAAACTCAGGGTTGCCCACGCAGACAACTCTGGAGGAACCCAAAGTCCCGCTTCGATGCTCGGCGGGGCCGGGAATCTTGAAAAAATTAAAGAAATCCTTTTTGGAAGTCAAAGTCGCGAATACGAAAAGCGATTCATTCGTCTTGAAGACAGAATGCAAAAAGAAATTACCACCTTAAAAGAGGATTTGGCCAAGAGTTTCAATTCACTAGAGAACTACATGAAAAAAGAGTTCGAGTTGCTCAACGAAAGACAGACTAAAGAGCAGAATGATCGATCGGCCGGTGACCAGAAATTAATGGACGAATTGAAAAGCATGTCTCTGGCCTTCGAGAACAAGGTTCTCCAAATGGAAGAGAAATTCAACAAGAGGTCCAGAGAGCTTCATGAACAGATTCTCACCCAATCCAGGGACCTTTCAGACGAAATCAGGCAAAAACATGAAACGATATCCGAACTCTTGGATAAGAAAGCCGAAGAACTTCGAGTCGACAAGGTTGAACGGGCCGATCTGTCTGAACTGCTGATGGAAATGGCCATGAGATTGAGCAATAAAGTAGATGTAAACCTGAATCTCTCAGCAAATGACTTAATGAATGAGTAACAAAGTCAAACCATTATATTCCACCGAAGACAACTTTCATGAACGAGCCATGTCTGACGAGGAAAGGCTTGTTGAACTCCGTCATTTGATCCTCGGGGATATGGAGCCTGAAGTTGCTGAAATAAAACAGCGACTTGACGATGGACATATTCGGGCGAACGAAATCAGCCACGTACTACCCGAAGCCATTATAGTAGGGTCTTCCCGCGATGATAATTTGGCGACAGCGATTACTCCAGCGGTCGACAAGGCTATCCGTTCTTCCATCAGGGGCAATCTGAAGGCTTTCTCCGACGCTCTGTTCCCGGTTATGGGGCCGGCAATCAGGAAAGCGATAGCTGAAGCCCTCAGAGGCATGCTGCAATCTCTCAATGAGGTAATGGACAAGAGCTTTTCCTGGCAGGGCGTGAAGTGGAGACTGGAATCACTAAGAACCAAGAAACCCTTCTCGGAAATCATTCTCCTCCACAGCCTGGTTTTCCGTACAGAACAGGTTTTTCTTATTCATAAAAACACGGGACTTATGCTTGCGCACGTTGTCAGGGAGGAAACAGATGTTCAGGACGCGGACATGGTTTCTAGCATGCTTACAGCCATTCGGGACTTTGTCGCAGATTCGTTCAAAGTTCAGGAAAGTGACGGTCTGGAAGCCATACGTGTAGGTGAATTGACTGTATGGATCGAGCAGGGCCCTGAAGCTGTCCTGGCGGTTGTAATAAGGGGAAACGCCCCACACAATCTTGGAAATCTCCTCAGGGAGACCCTTGAAAACATACACCTTAATTATGGAGGGCTCCTCAATTCATTTAATGGTGACACAGCTCCATTTGAATCTCTCAGACCGAATCTTGACACGTGCCTTGTGTCACAATACCAGCCCACAAAAAAGAAAACCTCGCCTTTTCTGATTGGAGCCGTATTGATTATTGTTGTCGGGGTCCTTGTCTGGACAGGCTTGGCCTTCAATAATTACTTGAAGTGGGGGGATCTACTCGCCAGCCTCAGCCGGCAGGAAGGGATACTTGTTACAGTCGCGGAGAAACAGGAAGGGAAATACGTTATTCGAGGTCTCAAGGACGAATTCTCCATTGACCCTAAATCACTGGTAAAAGAGGCCGGGATTGACCCCAAAAATGTGATTTTTCAGTGGACTCCATATCAGGCCCTGAGCGAAGGTATTGTGCTTGAGAGAGCAAAGAAGACGCTGAATCCTCCTGAGACAGTATCCCTGACTCTCAAGAATGGGGTCCTGATCGCCGAGGGAACAGCTTCCCGTAATTGGACGGTTGAGGCCCAAAGGATAGCAAGGGCAATGCCGGGGATAGCACAGTTCCAGACTAAGAAGTTGATTGATCCTGATTCGAAAAAGCGTCAGGCGTTTGATGAGTATACACATGCGTTAAAGAGAGAAAACGGCATAGTCGTGACTTCGACGGATGAGAGTCACGGGGAATTCAAGATTTCAGGTTTTCTTGATCCTTTGGCACGTAACCCACTCGATCTCTTAAAGTCAATGGATTCAACCGGGCTTAACATCGTATTCCATTGGGAACCATATCAGTCCATGGATCCTTATTTAACCCTGGAGCGGATGAAGAAGACGCTTCAGCCTGCGAGTACGACTTCGATGCTAGTTGAGGACGGGTGCATAGCCGTTTCAGGTTCCGCGTCTCACAGGTGGATTGGGGAATTTCGACAGTGGTCGAGATTAGCGTCAGGATTTCCTTGTTGGAAAGAAAAAGATCTTATCGATAAAGATATGGTAGATTTGGAAAAGCTAAAAGAAAAGATCGAAGCTGAAAAGATATTGTTCAGGGGCAATCTCTATAATCCATCTAAGGAACAGTTAGAGACCTTGGATCAGTTAGCGGAAAATATTAAGGAAGCCATCCGTGCGGCAAAAGCAGCCGGTATTCCTCTTCATGTAATAGTTTCAGGTCATTCGGATCAAGCCGGCTCTGAAGAAACAAACAGGCGGCTTAGTCGATCTAGAGCTGAGAGCATTATTGATTTGCTGAAAGCAAAGGGTATTCCGTCGAATCAACTGATGCTGGAAGCGCAAGGTTCTTCTCAACGAATCTCCAGTGAAGACACTGAACAAGGCCGAGCCTTGAACCGCCGTGTGTCATTTCAGGTCTTAATAGATGACGGCGTCAAAAATGATTAGCTGTCCGGTTGAATTTGTTGGGTCAGTTTTTATGCGGTTAACATGAAAGTTTAGGCGAGGTCAATCATCCTTGTCTGTATTCATGAGGGCAGCTTGTAATTTTTCTATGGTAGAGTTTGCGGCTTCAAGCTGAATATTTAGTTGGTTGATTTTTTCCTTGAGAAGGTTAGCCTCATTTCCCCTCTGCTGCATGAGCGTCAACCGCTCTACCTCTTGAGTAGCGTCCAGGAATACTATCCATAATCCGTTTTCATCAAAGATATAATGGACATCGGCGAAAACGCTTGATTCAAGAGCAACGTGACGCATTAATCCAGACTGCCTGGAACCTATAAATATCCCCTCAAGAAAAGGAAAAACATTCTCCGCGTGTTGACCTTCATGAAGGTCCCGCAGACCGTAGGTCTCGAGGCTCCCCCCGAATCTATTTATTTTGTAGTCCTGATCGAGGAAACAGAACGCGACCGAGCGCTTTTCAAAATTCAGCGCCATGATATGACTCAGAACTATTGGGGGGAGATCGGAAATTTATTGCTCCATGGTCATCATGGTAATTGTTTGAAAAGCCTCTTCTACATTTTCGCCCTGTCTTGGCGCTTGTTTTCATTACATCCAGTTCCTTGCCAACGCCTCTTCAACCTTCGCGTCATCGAGTTCCCATTGATCGGTAAGGTCCGCCTTGTTGATCAGCATGACAAAGGGAACATCGCCGACCACCTTGTCCACTTTTTCCTTGAGTAGTAACGCCCGATCAAAGGAGAAAGCCCGAGTCCCGTCGGCCACCAGCAAATAACCTGATGTTCCTCTCAAATAGGATACTTGCAACTCCTGGAATTCATCCTCACCCTGCAGGTCCCAAAGCATCAAGTCCACAGTCGTACCGTCAAGATCGATGTGTCTTTTTGTCAATTTTAACCCCAACCGTGGTCAGGTATTTGTCTGAAAAGATGCTTTTTACGAAACGTTGCACCAAACTTGTCTTGCCTACGGCAAAGACACCGAGCATGCAGATTTTCTTTTTGATCATACTATAACCATTTTTGCCTGAAGTTTTCTTGAGTAACCGTCAATGCCGGAGAAACTCGGAATCCGAGAAAGAACGCATATCAATTCTTGCCGTGAAAATCCAAAGACCTGATCATGTGCGGTCGCTGAAAATAGGCAAACCCAATGTGTTTAAGATTACACAATAGCATGAAATAATAAGATATGGCATGTTTTCTCTTGACACGGCTCTGGTGGCATGTTATCTCGACTACATAATACTAAATTTCTACTGCTTCACTGCGTAAAATTAGACCACTTGGCCCAAAAGTGTCTCGTTTTTCTTGCCACTCGGGGGTGGCGGCACAAGTGGACAACGGAGAAGATTGCAGTCTTCGGAGGGAGTTCTATGCGTTCAAAACGTATCGCTATTTTATTGTCCGCCTTGCTGGCTGTAATGTCCCTGGGAGCTTCCAGTTCCTGCGCCTGGGAATTCAGCATGAATGGAACTTTCAACTATATTTACGAGCAATATAGCCAAACTGGAGCGGCAGGCTTTTTTGGCAGTTACAACGTTGACAAGTCGACAGGTTCCACGCTGATTCCCGGGAGGTGATTACAAGGGGCTAAACGGCTGGTTCGGTTTTCAGGTGAATGATCTCGTTTCAGGTTCCAACGCCGGCCGCCATTATCAATACCTCGAATTATGGCCGGAATTCAGGCTCACCAAAGCTGTCAGGTTCAGGGGCAAGTATCGTCTTGGCAATTATGGAGACCCATACGCGTCTGATTACATAACCAACACGAGGCCTGGCGTTGATGTCGCAACTTCCGACGGGCAATGGACAATGTGGTGGGTGGACGCGCAAACCCCTCTGGGTATTGTTGTCGTGGGCAAGAGACCCGAAGCCTTTGGAACCGGACTGCAGTATAACGGCGAAGCTAACAACACCACTGAAGGTGTGGCCATAGTCGCGCCGTATGGTCCGTTCAGAATCAGTCTTGCTGTGAGACCCTTCTGGCCGGAACCGCCAACAGTCAAGTTGCGGCCAGGAAAGTTGGCGATAACCCAAACCTCAGGCTGCCGCCCAGTTTCCCATACTATAATCTCTTCGACAGAAGCGGGATAATGAATTTGGCTCTGCGTTACTTTACCACGTATCAAGCAGGCCCTATCGACGCTGGTGTGTTCCTGGCGTGGCAGCAATGGCACGCGGGCGCTGAGGCCAGGAATGCGACTATAACCCAAACAAACGACCTGGGAATGCGCCTGGTATTAATCAAGGTCCAGAAGGATTCACAAGATTCAATCCCAACGATCTGAGCCAATATCATGGCACACTTTACCTTAAATACAACGATGGCAGATTTTTCTTTAACACTGAGTGGGCCTTTTGGTACGAGAGTAGTCAGACCGCCTACAGTGCCGCTGAACCTCCTGCAGGCCCCAACAGCTTGAGAGGTAAGGGGATTCGATACTCAGTGGAATCCTGGCGTCGCATGTTCGAATTTGGCGCCCTGTGCGGACCATCAAAAATTTCCTTGCTTTACGCTTATCTCCCAGGGCCTGACAGAAGGGGAGGTTACGTCTACGACGACCAGGCTTATTTTCAGGCGCCTGGGCAGGGGAATTACAGCGTATTTCGGCCATATTCATACCTGCTTGGGTTATATTTATGGCTCAGGGGTCGGGGCGTATGACACTTCCAGGAACGGATATTTCAACGCCGCCGAAGTCGCGGCCGCGAGGCTCGATTACGCAGTGGCCGCAAACCTGAACATATTCGGATCGTTTCTCTGGGCCCAGAGGTCGACCAACGGATACAGTTGGGGATATTTGAGACCGGCCAAGGACCCAAAAGTCACTCCAGTTGTGAATGGGCCGGCAACTGGAATAGCCAGTATAATTCAATGGAAACCATACGTTGGCTACCAGAACTAACGATGGCGCCCCTAATACCCCGGATACGGCCCTTGGCTGGGAAATAACCGCGGGCATGGAATGGAAGCTTCTGGAGAAATACAGACTCAGAGGGACTCTGGCTTACTGGGAGCCTGGGAAATGGTTCAACTACGCGTGCATAGATAGAAGCGTGCCGGGCTGGAACACCCAAACCAGGACCAACACTTCAACTTACAACCCAGCTGGTCGATTTGGGACAAACCCTGCCAGGACAATTGACCCGATCATCGGTGGAGAAGTGGCCCTGACTGTTGATTTCTGATCAGCCCTTGAATGGTTTTTCTTCCCCAACTTGGTCTATACTACTGGGACCGTCCAGAAATGGACGGTCCTTAACATTTGTCGGAAATTGACTTCCTACAGGTCGGAGGAGACCCATTGAACCTAGCCAAAGCGCATTTCTTTGACTCCGAGGTCGAATCGGACTGGTCATCTAAAGAATATGATCAGGATGAACTCATCAAGATCGAACGAATTCTTGAAGCCGGATTAGTGCAAGAGGGATCGAGAGTAGTTGAGCCCGGTTGTGGGACGGGCCGATTAACCATGATCATTGCCGAAATGATAGGCCCCAGCGGGCTGGTTGTGGCCAATGACATCAGCCCCAAGATGGTGGAAAAGGCGGGTAAACGCCTAAGAGGCAGTTCAAATGTTAGATTAACGTGGGGAACAATAGAAGACGCTAAACTGGAACACGCCTCATTTGATGCGGTCATTTGTCACAATGTCTTTCCACACTTTGATGACAAGGCCAAAGCTGTCCCGAAGATTGAGGTCAGTTCTAAAACCGTCAGGCCTTTTTGTGGTGAGCCACTTCATGAATTCCGCCGGGATCAATGATCTGCATCGAAAAACCAACCCCGCCGTATGCAGCTGATTTCTTACCCCCTGCAGAAGAAATGCGCAAAATTTTCGAATCCGCGGGTATGAATGTCGAATTCATCCATGACGACGAAAATGGCTACCTGCTCAAGTCCATTGCCTAGGGTTTGGCGCAGGCATTTCCGCTTCCACATTATAAGTCGGCGCGTATTTCGCCCTCTAGGCGCGAACGCCATCACACACGTCTATACTTAAGAAAAGCGTTCACAAAAGACCACTCTTTCCAACTAACATGTCATTAACCATGGTCCAACTGGCGAAACGTAGTCGCTCAGCGCTACCTAATAAGTTAAGTATGCTACACTATTGACAATATTGGGGCGCAACCTTACCTTTAGAACATAGACCATATCCGCGTTCATAACGCCGCAACAAGAGAAAAGGAGCGCACCATGAAAGGCAATCACGAACATGAGCACCTCCACGCTCATGACCACAATCACAAACACAGCCATGAACACTATCATGGTGACACCAAGCACATCCACGAACACGCCCACGCCCACGGACACGAGCATTTACACGACCACAAGCATGAACATGATCACAAAGGGGTCGTAGCGACCCATGACCATGATCACACAGGAGAGCACGGACTTCACGATCATTCCCATCCACTCCACGAAAAAGAAGCTCACGACCATAGTCACTAAGTGGCACGCACGTCATTAAGAAAGGCGGTCGAACTGAGCTTGACCGCCTTCAACGCTTCCCATGATCATTAGAGCCTGTCACCGCCAAAAGTCGGCAACTGCGCCTAACGTGCCAAAATTTTACTCGATCTCTTTGCCGACAGGCTTGCCTACCA
>CAWEPY010000006.1:0-361733 GCA_963811075.1 uncultured delta proteobacterium | reverse complement strand
ACCGTTCCTTGTTCCAACCAATAGACGTGATCGCACATTGTCTCAACCTGTCCCAGTACGTGCGTTACTAATAGAATGGTAACCCCTTTGGCCCGGAACCCTTCCATCCGTTTTGTGCATTTGGCCTGGAAACCAACGTCTCCTACACCGAGGATTTCGTCCATAATCAGAATGTCTGGGTCAACATCCGTGGCAATGGCAAACCCTAGCCTCGCCACCATTCCCGATGAATACGTCCGCAATGGGGCGTCGATGAACTCATCCAGCTCTGAAAAGGCTACTATCTGATCCATCTTTTGGGATATTTCCCTGTTTGTGCAACCCAGCATAGTTCCATTAAGGTAAGTGTTCTCTCGACCGGTCAGTTCAGGATCAAAGCCCGCTCCAAGTTCTATTAAAGGGGCTATCCGGCCGTTGATCTCAACCTTGCCTTCAAGCGGTTTGATTACGCCGGCGATCACCTTGAGCAGGGTGCTCTTGCCTGAGCCATTACGGCCAATTATACCGATCACCTTGCCACGGGCCGACTCTATGTCTATACGTTTGAGGGCCCAAAACTCGTGGTACTCATAACGCCCGCCTTTGAGCCGATAGACGACGTATTCCTTGACCGACCGTATCGCCTGTTTAGGTAACCTGTATTTGACGGATACACCTGAGATTTTGATTACCTGCATATTCATTTAAACATAGTACACAAAATCATCTTCAGTCCTGGTAAACACGATATAACCAATGACCAACGACGCAATCGCCACCAATGCGCTGATCGCTATCACGCTGATGTTTGGAATTGTGCCTTGGTAAATTGGTATCCTGAAACACTCGACGAGATAATACATCGGATTCAATTTGATCAAAAAAAGGTATTCTTTGGGAATGATATCCGTTGGATACATGATCGGCGTGAGAAACATCCACGGCATTAAAAGAGCATTGTAAAATTCTCCGACGTCGAGGAAAAATACGGTCAAAGATGCGAGTATTAAAGACACCCCGACGGTAAACACCACCACAAAAATGACGGGAGCGATTAGGAATAAAATACTAATAGAAAAACCCCCGCCAAATATTAGAACAACAAATATCAAAGGTATCAAAGCGAATCCAAAATTGATGATTCCAGAGATAACCACTGACAGGACTAATACGATTTTCGGAATGTATATTTTCTTAACCAGGGCCCCGGCGTTCAATATACATTTGGAAGCTTCCACCGTGCACTGTGCGAAGAAATGCCAAATCAAATAAGCGGATAGGAAATAGACTATGAAATCCTGAGTAGGAAACCTGAAGATGGTCGAAAAAACCATTGTATAAACAGCGGTCATGATGACAGGGTTCAGCAATGTCCAGAGGAAACCGATCACCGAACGTTTGTAACGAACTGTCAGGTCTCTATAGACCAGATTTAGCAGCAGCCCCCCAAAACCAAACATGTTCTTGATATTCCCCCTGCCGTTGCGCAGACCGACTGACTTGAATGATTCTAATGTCTCTTTAGTCCATTTCGATCAGAGAGTCAAAGGAATAAAAAATAATTTGCTTTAATAAAAAACGTGATGTATTTGTTTTAATTAAATAGAAACTATGCTTTATTTAAGCAGGCCAAGCGGGGGGAATCGATGACACACCAAGATCTGATCTCAGAATTCAACAGAATCTATTACAACAACGATCAAAACACCTGGAGAAGCACACATTGGCTAGGGACTCCTGTCCAGAAGTTCCCGACAGATCTTTGGATCTATCAGGAACTAATCTACAAACTCCAGCCTGAACTTATTATCGAAACCGGTACGCTTTACGGTGGGTCCGCTTTGTTCCTGGCCACGATCATTGGAACCATAAATCATGGCCGGGTTATTTCCGTGGATATAAGAGACTGCCCTGATGCGCAGAACCCACGGCCTCGTCATCCAAGGCTTAAATATATCAAGGGTTCTTCTACCGATGAAATTGTGCTGCTCAAGCTCGAAGAAGAATCGGCGAATCTTGGCACAGTGATGGTTATTTTGGATTCGGATCACTCAAGGGAGCACGTTTTAGCCGAGATGACGTGTTTGAAAGATCTGGTTACATCAGGAAGCTATATGATCGTGGAAGACACCAACATCAATGGTCATCCTGTATTTCCGGACTTTGGGCCGGGGCCGATGGAGGCGGTGCGGGATTTCCTGGCCAATAACGATGAATTCGTTGTGGACACATCAATGGAAAGATTGATGCTCACAGCCAACCCGAGTGGTTATTTAAGGAAAAAATGAACCTGATTGAGAGCTTATTCGAGCAGCCGGATCCAAATCAAAAACGCGGTATCCGTGCGATTCAAAGACGGGTTTCATATCGAGGTTCGACTCCCATGTGAGGCTGTCAGACGGATGCGCCAAATACCATCGAACATCATGAGTCTTTGCGATTCTGCTGATACATTCAACAGAATCGCAACGCCTTAGTTCATCGTGCACTCTTTGCCTCTGTTCAATTAGACCTGAACCTGAAGCATGTCTTGATACAAAAAGATGATAGGGTTCGGATAAAAATGGCCGACATTGACTTATTCCTGTAACCACGTTGAGGTATGCGTCTTCACGTGAATCAAGTAAGATGTCGCTGAGTTTTCCGTGTGATCTGATAAAAACCGCTGCTTCCCATAAGCCTTTGTCTATCTTAAAATTCTGATGGCGGTCAGCGCAGGGTCCTATTTTCAGCACGTCTTTGCCGTAATACCACGGTATCACCAACAGCCCTATCGCAAGCGACAACAGTCCTAGGTGTTGGGGCCAGCTATTGAAACTGATAGGTAAGATCAAGTTAGAGAGCCTAGCGGCAACCCAAATCACAAAAATGTAATAGACCACATGGAAAGGCCTGTGATGAAATTCGTCAAGATTGCCGCATTGATTGCAAGGTAGGAACATTACCATTGCTGTCCAGACCGCTAGGAAGAGAAACGGCAGAGAATCGATGCAGTTTAAGGATTTATTCCACCTTAAGAAACAAATAAGGACTATCCCGACTATGAGTAGTGGGCCTAAAGTTCCGAACCACAACAGGATAGTCCCCACTGCGAGATCATCGCAGATTGTCATAGTTTTTTGACTGAGCCCAAATAGCCACGTAAACATCCACGGATCATTAGGAGAGGCGCCTGCAAAATTACCACGGAAGAATTCCAGGGACCACGGCTCGCCAATCGAAATGTACCCTAAAAGATAGAAGATAAAGGCTACAATTATGCAACAGGAGCCGACAAACAACACCCACATGGCACGCCTGATTTTGGTCATGGAAGGGGAAAACAGGATCGTCCAGATACATGCGGCAGGGAAAGCGACAGCAAAAACATGCGCCTTAAAAAAAACGGACGATATGATTAGTGTGAATCCTGCTATGAGCGCTTTTCTGGCGCCTGATCTCATGGCGGTAGCAATTACGGTAAGGCCAATTGCTGTGATGGCCTCGGCGTAATATAGGGCTGCTCCCGTCTGGCCAAGAAAATGGTAACTGAGATATCCGAGGCCACAGCCGTACATATACGGATCCGGCATTAGAGTAACCGCTACGCATGCCACTATCCCCTCTTTTTCCCCCAATAAGCTGTTTCCCAAGGCAAATGCCGCCAGTCCCGACAGTATCGCCCCCATCGGCAGCCAGAATGCCGTTGAAATATTGATTGCAGGGGTCGCGTCTACAGCCCTTAAGACAACAGACATCATGTATGAGCCATAATGGTAAAGTGGAGCTGAAATTCCGCATATTAGTCCGAATTCCTGGGGAACTCCCAGTTTCTGACACTCGTAAAGACGTTGAATTATAGAAGCGTGAACAAAATGGTCTGACCACGGCAGGAATGTGATGTGATCCGCGCCCTGAATTTTCTGGATAATACCCGTTTGACACCACAGGGACATTGCCAGGCCAACGGTTAACAGTATCCACAGGTTTGACCACTGTAAGTTTATGATCCTGAGCGCGTCCGGGCGCAGTATCAGAAAACACAAAGGCGCTATGTTCCAAGACGCAATCAACACGAAGGTAAAAACGAAACTCGGCGACAAGAATACCGGAACAAGGATCGCCAGACTTGACAACCAGAAACCGGTGATCAGGCATGACTCAACGGTCATCAAGTTGCGTTCTGACAGTGAAAATGATCTAAAATAGATTAGGCCCCAAATAACCCAAGAAAACGGGAGCCACGTCAGAAAAGCAATGCCACTGAAGCTAGGCGCATGTCCGCATATTGCAAGATCCGCAATGAGAATTGCGCTCAGAATCAGCGAATATGCAGCGGCCTTCATTATTGCCCTGAGCGATTTCCAAAACATTATCCCCCCCTGTAGACAAATTAACTCTTTGAAAAAAAGCGCACGTTCAGTTGATGGATTGTTCAATCCAGTTCAGACGGTCCCTGATAACATTACCAATGGCCTCTGGGAGAATATTCCTCGGCCATTTTATTTCCGGCAATAGAGCCGATTCTTTGAGCCTCGTCTCTGTTTTCCACTACATAGCGCATCATTTCAGCCGCATGATCAGAGTCAGGTTCCGCCCAGCGGCCCGCGTTACTGTAAGGACCATTTTTCATGGGTATTTCAGTGAGTTTGTATTTGACGGGAAAAGAATTTTCCTTGTCCATAAAATCCATGTTGCCTGACCAGCCTGTAGCAATTACAGGTTTACCGAGGCTCATTGCTTCGGCGATCGGTAAACCGAAACCTTCTGATCGGTGTAGCGAAACGTAGCAATCTGTCCCGGCGATCAGCGAATTCAGTGACCACCTGTCCATGTAACCATCTATTAGGATTATGGCTTTTCTTCCCTGCATCCTGTCGAGAATTGCCTGTCTTGCGTCGGGGCGATAACAGGAGTTGCTGATTTTAACGACTAGCCGGACATCATCCTGGTCATTCCCAAAGGCTTTAAAAAAAGAATCGATGACGCCAAGAGGGTTTTTCCTTTCAGGCACACTAAGGAAATCGGCCATGGTCAAAAACAGGAACGAGTTTTCCGGCAAGCCCAATGCTGGTCGGGAGATGGTACCCTGGGTTTTGAGGCTTATTGAATGAGGCACCTTGAGGACGGCCTTGGGCGACTTTCTAGACAGAGCGTCCCTGCAGAATTCCGAAGCAGTCCAAATCTCGTCATAGCGTTCAAATGATTTGAGAAACTCAGAAGGGAATTCCGTTGTTTCCCAAACCCAATAGCCAATATTGTAACGACCTGAAAAGAAGCCTGATCCTAGCCCTCGAATCAGCGCGGGAGTCTGGTCTGCATTAACATGAGCCAGATTCACCAAATAATTTGATGCTCCATCAGCGGGGTTGCCGGGCACGTCCTGCATGCGCGAATGGCACCCCAGGGTAAAATTGATCGCGCTGACGGGGATCCCAACAGCGTTGGCGGAGCGGATTGTTGATCTGACTGATTCGCCGACGCCGGATTCCGCTTTGAGATAGCCAATAATATTCAGACCACTATTTTCGCGTCCTTTCTTTAGACAGGACACTTCTTGGTGATGTTTAACGATGTTGAATGATTGCAACAGCTTCTTATTGACGGATTCTCTAATTTTATGACATCGCTCAAGGCCAAGAATTCTTTTCGCGAATGCTTTGGCATTACCGGAAATCATCTCGATAAAAAATCGACTATAGCAACGTATCGTGGATGTTTGATTGCGGTCCATCGCTCTGTGACGCTGTCTGGTGAACTGAGTGGCCATAATTAAGACTCTACTTTTCAAAAGGTTTAACAGATCGTTCAGACAAGTCTTTGGAGCCATGGTATTCTTGAGATCCTTGCTGATTTGAAAGATGAAGACATCGTCGAGGCCGTATTCCAGTCGGGCATTCTTCACAAACCACTGGCAGAGTTCATATCCACCATTTGCAGAAGGAGATGGAAAATGAGCTTGTAGATCGGCCCTGGAATTGTATATCGATTCACAGAGTAACGTTACCCGACTTTTTGACCCGTAAATCCGTCGATTATAGGTTCGCATGAAACCTGGATCCCTGGACATGTCAAAAGGGTCCGAACCAAACACAGACCGAATGTCCTTGTTCTGCCTGAATAAATCTCGCACGGCTTTCGGAATCCTGATGTTGGAGTCGGCAAAATAGTCAAAATGATATGGTTGACTTGAATAAAACTTGGCGCCATTTTCATGGAGCTTTTCGAGATAATTCCTTTTCAGGTCCTGGACAACCTTGGGCAACCCACTTAATTCAAAACGATCTTCGTGGCGGGAAAGCAACGAAAAGCCGTTTACGTCGAGTCCACTGAAGTGGAAAAAAATAAGCGGACAATCTCCGATCTTATAGGACCCATCTTCGTGATTTATCTGCCTGTGTTTGAGATTCCAGTACGCCACGTTCATTCCTGGGTTATGATCCACCAATACTTTTTCCACAAAGGAAGGTAGAAAATCGCACCATTTTTGATCGACAAATATTCCGTCGGCAATTGCAACTCTGCAATGATCAGCAAGCTTATCGGCCCACCATGCAATAAAGCTCCGAACTTGCTTAGTGGATTTTAGAGCGAGGAATCCAAGGTTGTAGACACCGGATCGCAGTATGTCCAAATCGCAGGGCTTGCGTTTGTCTTTGAGAGGTTCGGTGAGATGAGGCGTTACGACAGCGTCATGAGCTTCTAGCAGGTCAAAGGTTTTTTCCAGTGAGTGGAAAACGTATATATCCGGGTCGAGATAGATTACCTTTTCGTAACCGTTGCTGAACAAATGCTTAAATACAAATGGCTTAACAGCGGTATTGAGTTCCAGTATATCGTATTGGAAACACATCTTTTTTCTATGAGGAATGGGTATGTCCCGAAAATTTTTGACATGAAAAATTTCTGAGCTATAAAGGGCGGGATCATAGTCATCATCTACCATGATTACATAGAGGTCGGACGCTGAATCGACCAGCCTCACGGATCGCATGAGTGTCTTAGCGTAATGAAAATAATTGCACGAGACGATAGTGAATATGGCTCGCTTGTTCATCGGTTCCCCCCGAATTTAGTTTTAGAGACTAGATTTTATTGTGTGGAATGGATCTTGAAGTTCCCCCACTCGTGAAAAACATGTTCACGACGAAAGTTCTAATACTACATAATTAGACGTGTTGCAACAAAATTACAATAAGTTAACATAGCTTGTTAATAAACGACATGAACTAAAATAGCGGATAAGCTCAGACTATTAAGTGATCGACGCTACAGCCTGCCTGAAATTCGCAAGGTCTTTTTTGATCGTCGGGTTTGATGATTTTATCCGGTTCAACAGGATAAGGATGCGTTCCTCGTCAAGGCCATGCGAATAGGCGTGTCTGAACATATGACCGAAAACCCCGAAGCTCGTCCAGTACCTCGAAGACTATTCTTCAGAGAGCAAGGCCGGTCTTATTCCTTCAATCGAAAAAACCATTCGTCTCAAAAGGGATGAATAATAACCTGAATTAGAGGATATGTTATTTTCCCAGAAAGAGCATATTATTTTGAACAAGTCCTCATACGCGCAGTATAGGTTGTGAAGCCAGTAACCTATGCTTTCGACTACTTCATCCGGTATGGGATTTTTTGGGTTTAACGGCGTTCTTGTTTCAAGAATCTCATAGATCCGGTTAATTTCCCTAACCTGAAAATCGAATTCCCCGAAGAAAACGGCTATCTTTGTTTCGCTGGCCATTTTAGCCCCTTTTCTTTGATTCTGTCTGCAAAGCCACATTCCTCAAGAAGGACTACATCAACATCACGTTCCAGCAACCCTGATAGTTCCCCAACAAATGCATAATGCCTCAGTGGATCCAGCCCTTCAATCCCAATGTCGACGTCGGAATTTTCATGAAAAGCCCCTTTGCGAGTCATTGAACCGAAAGATCAAAGACCTCCTTCCATGAGTATTTCTTCGATAGGGTTTCGAGGGATTTATCCAGTTTCAAGAGAACAGAGTGACGCAATTCTTCGCGTTGTTTGCTTTTACTAGCAAGACTGCGTTCCCAGGTAGAAAAGTCAAAAGTTCCTTGTTTCAATCTTTTTAGAATCCTGGATCAATTGATTAATGGAAGAAGTAATCTCCTTGAGGTTCTAACCAATCAATTAATGTTTGCAAAACTTTTCTAAATGCGGTTCAAATAAGAAATCGTCTCGAGAAACTCCTGATGTTTCAACTCCTCTAACAAATTTCGTAAATCAGCAGGAACCACTTCGTTGTCATCGAACTTCATACTAGCCAATCGTAGGAACCATTTAGCCGAGGGATTTTGGAGCCTTTTGAAGCGCAGAGCCAACCTACTTGTACTTCTCAGTGTTCTGATCTTGTTTTCGTTTTTAACTCTCAAACCTCTATGGGAATCGCCTGGATGGCCACAAAATCACGAGTATGACAGCTTCGCAAAAAGAACCATCATCTATGCGCAACATTTTTCCTTCAACGACTTTGTTCCTATCTGGTCTAGTCTAGACAATAACGGCTTCGGTTCTCCAATGCCGTTATATTACCACAAATTGTACTATTTTTTATCGGGACTAATTCTGTTAACCACTGGAGACGTCAAACTGTCGCTAATCTTGGCGATTCTTTTTTTTTCAGTTTTAGGGGCAGCTGGGGTTTATGGAGTGGGTAGAGAACTGATTTCCAGCCGTTTCTTGGCTTCAGTCGGCAGCTTGATGTTTCTATCAGCCAACTATACTGTCACCAACTGGCTAATCAGGGGCGCATTGGCAGAGTTCTCAGCTGCTATGCTAATACCTTGGGCGTTAATGTATTTCATAAGATCTTTGAAATTGGCCCGCATTCAAACCGGTCTGGCAGTAAGTCTCGGGTTAATCTTTTTGGGTCATTCTGTCATCTGTTATTTTTTGATCCTCCTGTTTTGGGCTTGTCTTAATGATCATGATTTTCTTTAAGACAACAAGTAAGGGCATCCTTTCCATCCGGACCCTTTTTGTCCCAGCATTAGTTTTTACAGCCATAACGGGTCCATATCTTCTTGTGATGTGGGCTTTTTCCAGCGATTATGACATGCAACGAATTGTTCCGCCTTTCTATCATCCCATGAATCAGTTTCGACCGATGTGGCGTTATTTCTGGAATGATTGGATCTGGGGGAAAACATGGGAACACCTTACGATGCAGCTTGGACCTACCCGTTTTGCTTATGATTGGTGTAGGGAGGACTAGGATTGATCTTTGCGTTGTCGTAACGGTTCTGTTGGACAGCGTAAGCCTCGGTTCCGAAGGCCTGGTCCCCATATTGCCTCTCATCATTTTCTTTACCATCGATCTATGACCCTTCAAGATCAGTGTTTCAGCTTTTTTCTACGAATATTTCCCAGGAGCTCGTTTATCTTCAGGTTCCCTTGGAGATTGCTGGGAGTCGGTGACACCTGTAATGGTCGTCATGGCGCTGTCTCTGGTTGGAAAGATGCTTTTCCTCCGGGTTTATCGACGAGTCTTCGTGTGTATTTGCCTGGCCTGGATGGTGGCTTGGGTGCGGCGCATTTGCCCCGATCCATTATGGTCGTTTAACGCAGTCTTGGGGACTCGTTTGAAAGATCTTAACTTTAGCGCTTACGGTGAATATGTGCCTAGAGTAGTGCGTCCCTGGCGCAGTTCCTCCGCATTAGATCAAGTTGTTAGCTCAAGGCTTTAAAGCGGCCAGTTGTTCATGCCGAGAATTTAAAGACCAAAATCAGAAGTTGCATCGTGTTGCTTTTCAATTGTGTGTGTGATACGATCGACTACTGTTTCACTACCCTTGTTTGCATCGTCCCTTACCACCGGTTACTCTCTTGTCACGCAAATGGTTCTCCGTCTCAACGTCAGTCTGTCAAAACAACCCAACCTTTCCGGGCTTCTGCTCATTGATTTACCGGAAGGGATAAACGAAGTTCAAGTCGTCAGCATGCCTAACATCTTTGCACAGTCTTTCGAAGCCATTTCTGAGTCAGCTTAATGTCTTGGAGCAATCAATGACCCCAGCTCAATTCCAACTACATGCAAAAATTGAAGATTCACACTGGTGGTTCGTAGGTCGCAGATACATTATTCAGAGTCTGGTTGAATCGCTATGTCGCAGCAAACATGACAAAATTTTAATTGACATGGGGTGTGGGACAGGAGGCAACCTGTCGACTTTTCAAGGGGAATTTGACTGCACAGGGATAGACCTTTCACGTGATGCAATATTATTAGCGAAAAAACGATTTCCCACGATAAATTTTATATGTGGAGGGCTGGAAGAAGAGGCCTGTGTATGCATTGAAAAAGCTGACGTCGTACTACTCTTAGATGTCCTGGAGCACATTAGGAACGACATGGGTTTCTTATCTGATCTGGTTGGTAGGCTGAAGAAAGGGTCGCACTTATTAATAACCGTACCTGCGGAAATGGCTCTTTGGAGTCCTCATGATGATTTTCATGGCCATTTTCGTCGCTACTCGAAAAACGACTTGTTTGACATGTTGATTGCTTTGCCGGTTTCTATACGCCTGTTAAGTTATTACAATATCTGGTTGTATCCAGCCGTTAAGATTACACGATCTTTTACAAATTTAACTGGAAAAGCCTGGGGTAAAGCTGAAACCGATTTGTCAGTGCCCCCTAAATTCATTAACATGATTTTGTCACTAATTTTTTCCTCGGAATCGCGATGGTTGATCAACCGAATAGACCGACATTGCGTGACTAAACTGCCATTTGGTGTAAGCCTCATAGCGTTAGTTAGAAAGGAATAAGGGGGTTGGCAAATCCAAATACGGTAATAGTTGTACCATGCTACAATGAAGCCAAGCGTTTAAGAGAAAGATTGTTCATAGATTTCGTCAAGGACTATCAAGACATACAGGTCCTTTTTGTTAATGATGGCAGTATTGATGAAACTCAGGATGTTTTGAGAAACATTTGCATTGAAGATCCTGCTCGTCTTAGTGTTCTAAATTTACATCAGAACGTTGGCAAAGCTGAAGCTGTCCGACAGGGATTCCTTGAAGCTTTCAAGACATCTCCAAAGTTTATTGCGATGTGGGATGCAGATCTTTCTTCTCCTCTAACAGAGGTTATAGGATTTCAAACATTTCTGGACAATAACGAAGATTTTCAGCTTGTGATGGGAACCAGAGTTAAACTTCTGGGCCGAAACATCAGAAGATCCACATCAAGACACATTCTAGGACGAATTGCAGCAACACTGATTTCGTTTGCTTTGAAACTCGATGTGTACGACACTCAGTGTGGCGCCAAACTTTTCCGCACAAACGAATTTACGAGGGTAATTTTCGATCATCCTTTTGAAAGTTCATGGATTTTTGATGTTGAATTGATCGCGAGATTAATAAAGTCATTCTCAGCTATTCATCCAGATTATTCTCACAAATTAATTTATGAATTTCCGTTGCATGACTGGTGTGAAATGACTGGATCAAAGATAAGGCCTAGTCACTATTTCAAATCACTAATTGATCTCATTAGAATCAAGATAATTTATCGGTGATAGCTTAGACTTAAAGGTGGTAACAAAGGGACCAATTAGTGCCTCAAAAAAATTGTTTTCCTGCTACAATGTCCGTTTTAGTCGGATTTGGCGTATTCTTCTGGCGCTTCGGCTTCGATGTTTTGAATCCATCCAATATTAGTTGGTTAATGAATGACTCAGACCTAGCCACTCATTACATGGGATGGCTCTTTTTCCGCAATGAATCATGGGCGTTCCCTCTTGGAAAAATATCAGGATTTATGTACCCAATTGGGACAAACATTGTACTGACTGATTCAAATCCTTTAATCGCTATTCCATTGAAATTAATTAGATTTTTGATACCCATGGATTTTCAATTTATTGGCATATGGCTCCTTGTCTGTTGTTGCTTACAGGCGTATTGGGGATACAGACTAATGACTACCATGACCAGGGATCCTTTGTTAACTGTTTTTGGCTCCACCTTTTTTGTCATTAGTCCTCCAATATTGTTTAGAATGATGACAGGACACGATACACTCTGCGCCCACTGGATCATATTAGCTGCCCTTTTCTTTTATTTTAGGAGTAACGAACAAACATCAACTGGAAAATTGATAGCAGAATGGTCCATTTTGGTGACTGTAGGCGCCATGGTTCATCCTTACATGGGCTTCATGGTATTTGTTTTGGCGATGGCATTTTCCTTCAGTCATTTTGGCTCGAACCTTAAAACCAAACTAGCCCCATTTCTCTTTTCACTACTTTTGTATTCATCTCAGCTTCTCATTATATTTACGGTAATAGGACCTTTGGGCGCCACGGGACTGGGCTACGGGGAACATGGTTTTGGGGACTATTCCATGAACCTGAACGTGTTCTGGAACCCCATGGGATTTTCGTCTTTCTTGGGCTCATTACCATTAGGTCCCAAGCAGTATGAAGGATTCAATTACCTGGGACTCGGGGCTATTCTACTTATAATCTCGGCTGCTCTGGTGCTCTTTGCTGATTATCGCCATATCAAGTTTGATAGAAAACAAGTCTATTTTTATGCGCCGCTATTAGTAGCTCTCACCTTTTTGTTTCTACTCGCTATCAGTCACAAGGTTTCATACGGTAACAATGTTGTGACCTTGTTTAGCATTCCCCATTTTTTGGACATGCCATTTGGAGTATTCCGTGCGAGCGGCCGATTCGGATGGCCTTTATATTATGCCATTCTTTATGTGGCGCTTTACATAATTGTTTCGAAGACAAGCGCCAAATACAGTGTGTTGATTATTGTGGCTTGTTTGGCAGTCCAGGTGGCCGATTTGAGGCCATTGCTCAAGCACGACCTGACCAGAGATTCGGGACAATTTGTAACTCCACTAAAAAATTCTTTCTGGGAAAAGTCGGCTCATGATTATAGTCACGTTGTCATCTATCCGCCTTTCCTAAAAAATATAATCGGAAATGGTGATTATAAGTATCTGGCTTTATATGCCGCTCGGCATGGGATGACCATAGACACTGGATATGTGGCAAGATCTCAAGATGAACCAATGAATGAATATCGTAAAGATCTTGAAAAGCAAATCAGCGCTGGTCAAATTGACTCAAAGAATCTTTACATACTCCCAAGCATTTCCCATGCCTGTGAATTAATGCGTAATGGTTGCCACTGCTATACTATAGATGGCTACAGCTTGTGTGTTTCAGAACCTATCGTTTCAGAATCGGGACAGTCATTAGCTTGTAAAGAAATCGCACTGGATGATTTTCTGGAAATTTACAGGGATCGCATAACTATTCTAGTGATAAGCCACCAAGCATATTCTAATCTTTCTGAAAGAGTCAAAGATAGTCTTAGAGCCAAAGAACCTGCAATTGACAAGTCATCTGATTCAAAGTATTACGTTTTTACAATTACCAAGAACAAGGCATGCAAATTCATGCCACAAAACAATCAGACGTGGTCTGTTACTTTTCATCAAGGCGACCTTTGTGGGAAAGCGCTGACAACAGACATAAGAATTTCCTTGAAAAGTCTATATCCGAAACCTCTCATTAAGATCGAATGTGGAGGCATCGGGTGTTCAGAAAACGATTCTGGGATCAATGCCATTGTTGTAAACGAGAACGGGTCGGTTTTGCTCACCAATTCAGAAGGTCTTTCTTCATCTGATAAAGTCCATTTGCTTTATCCTAATCTTAGTCGCTGATAATATAATTTTTGTTTGATCTGTGTACTCAATTTACTATAGGTTAATAGCGAATGAACAACTGAAGCAACGATCTGGAAGAAGCCATCAGGAACGATGAAAAAAGAAACGCTCATAATAGGTGGGGGGATCAGCGGCCTTAGCCTGGCATGGGAACTCTCATGTCTCGGCATTAGTTCGACTATCGTCGAGAAGGCCCCATTTATGGGTGGCCATGTGTCAAATTTTGCGTGTAAGGCCACTCAAACGTGCCAGAAGTGCGGAGCCTGTCAACTGGAAGATTATCTCAGCAAGGTTCATAAAGCTGAGAACGTTGATCTTCTGGTAAGTTCCACTGTTGATTCATTGACACTGAATGGCCGTGATTTTAAAACCATGATTCTGCAACGAAAATCTATTATTGTTAGTGATAAATGTGATGACTGCGGATTGTGCCTCAAGGTCTGTCCGGTTGAAGGGGCGCTGTTTTACCCGGCTTTCGATTCCAGGCTATATATCTCGAACGAGAAATGCCTCAATTCAATTGGCATCCACTGCGAGGCCTGCGCTCAGATATGTCCTCAGGGTGCCGTTGAACTCCAGGAAAAAAGCAGGGAAGTGGAAATAGAAGTCGCTTCAATAGCGATATGTACCGGCTTTTCGCCTTATGACCCTACTCAAAAACTGAAATTTGGTTACCGTAGAGTCCCTGGAGTAATCACCTCACTGGAACTTGATTCGATATTGCGAACAGGAAATTTCCAATCAGCGGCTTTTGGCGAAGCGCCTAAATCAGTTGCTTTCATACAATGCGTGGGAAGCAGGGACCCAAGATCGGGAACTAATTATTGTTCTCAAATTTGCTGTGGAGTATCAATCCGGTTGGCGCGTCTAATAAAAAACAGATATCCCGATATAAATTTAACAATCTTTTATATGGACATCCAGACTTTCGAGAGAGAATTTGACAGAACATTGGATCGGGCCCAAAATGACATTAATTTTATTAGGGCAATGCCTTCGGAAATTCATTCTGAAGACGGATTTCCGAGAGTTGTGTACCACGGCGAAGATGAAACAAGGCAAATGGCGCCATTTGATCTGGTCGTTTTAAGCGTTGGCATTACTCCAAAAGATCCTGATTTGCCTGGGAGTTTCCCAGGCCTATGGAAAAACCGGGACGGATTCATCGGATCCGATGACAATGACGTTGACGCAGGACATCCAGGAATCTTTGTCGCCGGCGCGGCGCAAAGTCCCAAGTCCATAAGCGCCTGCGTTTCGCACGCGATTCTGGCCGCTTCCCAGATCAAGCGATATCTGGATCGCGCCAAGAGGGGAGACTAGTTGTGAGCGGACGGGTTGCTCAATCCGTATTTTTAAAAGGCGTGCACAGGATTCAAGAAGAGGCGTCTAGCAAGGTGCTTATCCTTGGGGGCGACGAATACGGGATAAGGATCGCTGAAGTTCTCAAAAACAATGCTTTCGACTCTACTGTGTTGTTTGAACCGAATGAAGAATGTCCCATAAACCCAAAAGTAAAGATTGTTCAGGGTTCAATACGGGATATATCCGGATTTATGGGGAATTTTAGCGTCCAGATAGAGACTTTATCGAATGTGACCCATTCCAGGTTTGGTTTTATAGTAGCCGCACAGCCTCCACATAGAAAATCAAAGATTAATGCCTTTGCAATTAATGATTCGAAATCGATCTACAATCTTTCGGAATTTAAAGATTACTTAAAATCGGGTGGTAGATTGTCGGAGCGAAAAGATGGGTGGCGCCACATAGCTTTCTTTCTTGACCTAAAGGGGTCATCTGACGTTTCTCAGTTTGAAACTCTGGTTTCTGTCCTGGATCGCCTAGAAACAGAGGACCGACTTCAGTCGTACGTGTTCACACGTAACCTCAAAGTGGCGTCTCCAGGACTTGACGCCAGATTTAGATATCATCGTCAGAGAGGGGTCGTCTTTTTCAAGTTTGACAACGATGACCCTGTGATAAATCAGGATGAGAATGGCTCAGTTATAACATTTATCGAACCTTTGCTCGGCGAGGAAATGGAGTTGACACCCGACATAATGGTGTTCGACGAAATCCTCGGCCCCCCGGAATCTCTGAGGTCAATCCTGAATCTTATCCCATCTTCTCCGGCGTTCTCCCCTTACTTGCAACCAGAGTCATCAAGATTCCAGGGGGTGGAAACCCCGAAGGCCGGAATTTACGCAGTGGGTCCATCCAGAGGAGTCTTTGATGTTGAATCGCTTAACGCGGATGTGCAAGCTGTAACGGTTTCCATCCTGAAAGCGTCGCTGGAAAAAACGGATTTGGCCGGCAAGGGGGTCGCTTCGGTTGATCATGGCAAATGCACGTTCTGCCTTACATGTTTGAGGTTGTGCCCCCATGGAGCCATTGGATTTATCTCACGGCCCGAAATAGATCCGTTATCCTGTAGAGCTTGTGGAGTGTGCGTTGTAGAATGCCCCATGGGCGCAATAGAGATTCGTTCCTTGGGAGAAAGTGCGCTTTCAACAGAAACCAGTTGCAGACCCATCAAGTTAATTGTTTGCGCCAAATCCGGGCTGCAGGCTGCAGCAAAAATCAACGCAGGTATTTTAGCCGATGTTGAAACAATAGCGCTTCAGTGCGCAGGGAATGTGAGCGCCGCTTCGCTTCTTGAATACTTTAGGGACGGCGCTGAAGGAGTAATAGTGGCTGGATGTTTCAAGGGCAACTGCGCGTCGATCTATGGCTCAACTCTGGCGGAACGACGAGTTGGTTACGCGACCGAAGTCCTTAATCAGGCGGGTCTTGATCCGGAAAGACTCGAATTCACGAGCGTAGCCGGTAACACGCCTGAAAGAATAGTAGAAGCAATAATGAAAATGAAACATCGGGTCATCAGTCATTAGAAATGAGATTTTTGTCACACTACGACAGGGAACAACGCCATGCCCAAAATTAATCTCAACGAACTCGATCCGGAATTCAAGCATAGAGTGGCTGAACAACCTGGAGGAGAGGGACTAAAGGCCTGCTTTGGGTGCAAGGCATGTACAGCGGCTTGCCCCATCCAACCCATAGACAAACGTTATGATCCCCGAAAAATAATCAGAATGGCGCTCTTGGGCATGAAGAAACAAGTCCTGGAAAGCGATTTTATATGGTTGTGCTCATCCTGTTACGGTTGTCAGGAGGTATGCCCTCAGAACGTACGTTTCACAGAAGTGATGTACGCCATCAAGAATCTTGCCGCTCAGGAAGCGTGCATACCGCCAGGACTTACAGCGCAACGCTCACTTCTCAAGAAACATGGAAGACTTTATGAAGTTGGAGAATTTGAGAACGAAAAACGTTTGAAGATGGGTCTACCTCCGATCATTGAACATGCCGAGGATTTTGATGTTATACTGCCGGACCAAACCGTGGAAAGTGACAGCGGTCATAGCTCCACATCCCACAATTCGTAGCGTTCTTAGCAGGTAGTTTTTATGGAAACCCTTTTATATTTAGGATGCACCGTTCCGATAAGAAATTTGAACTACGAAGTTTCTGCAAGACTAACGGCAAAAGCGCTTGGGATAACTTTTCGGGATATTGAAGAGTTTGGTTGTTGCGGTTTCCCTCTCAAATCACTGAATGTTGAAGATATGATGGTGACAGCCGCCAGAAATCTCGCTCTAGCAGAGAGGGAGGACCTGGACATTTGCGCATTGTGCAACGCGTGCGCAGGAACTTTGAACGAAGTTGCCCATCAGGTAAAAACCAATCCTGAAATACGCGAAAAGATCAACAGGCGATTGAAACCACTCGGGCTGCGTCTGGATGGAAATGTCAAAGTAAGAAATTACATGAGGTTGCTCTGGGAAGAGATAGGATTGGAAGGGATTGCCAAAGCGGTGACCAGGCCGTTACATGGTGTGATGCTGGCGCCCCATTACGGATGCCATTATTTGAAACCTTCGGAATTGAACGTAGGTTTTGATTCGCCGGAGGTCCCAAGGACTTTGTCGGATTTGATTACAGCTACGGGCGCAAAGGTGATAAACTATCCGTCTCTTTTGGATTGCTGCGGCGGAGGATTACTGGGCATGTCGGAAGAGGTGGCCAACGCCATGGCGGTTCGCAAGCTGCAGGAAGTGTCCGCTTCTGGAGCGCATGCATTGGTTTTGGTTTGTCCGTTCTGCAATGTAATGTACGAGGGGCAACAGAAAAAAATCGCTAAGGCAACCGGTATTGACCTTAAGACGCCAGTAGTTTACTATCCTCAAGTTTTAGGACTTGCGCTTGGGATGACATCGGAACAGTTAGGATTTAAACTTAATAGGATTAAACCCAAAGAACTTCTGGAAATTGTTGAAGGCTGAGTTTTTCTCAATTGGTCAATTAAGTCTGTTCGCCCAGTCTTTTAGGATGAAATACGATTTTTCTTAGCAGTAGGAGATAAAAATGGAGTTGGAAGGTTACTTTTTCCCGGATGATCTAAAGTTTGAAACCAACCATTATTGGGCCAAACTGGATGGCGATGTAGTAATTACCGGCGCTGGTGAATTCATCTCCAAGCAGGCGGGAGAAATCACTTTTGTGGATCTACCCGAAGAAGGCGACACTTTGACACAAGGTAAACCGTATGGATCCATAGAGTCGGGAAAATGGGTCGGACGAATTTATGCCGTGGTGTCTGGTGAAGTGGTTGAGGTTAACGCAGCCCTGGAAGATGAACCCGAAAAGATCAATTCGGACCCCCATGGAGAAGGTTGGATATGCAAAATTAAGCCTTCAAAACTGGCTGAAGAATGGGAGACTCTCATGGCCGTGGATGGTTCTTTCAAGAATTTCATCGAAGGGGAAATCAAAAAGATTCAAGAGCAGAAATAAGGGCTCAGTGAATTATTCCGACCGATGCGTAGTCCTGGACACAAATCAGACTAGACTGACATATTCTAAAGAATATCCGCATGTTCATCAGCTTTCTTGGAGCCAACGATGTAGAGGTTCGCAAGATTGTTGGATAGTTGGAGAGAATAAATGGAAAAAGGAACAGAAACAGTAAAACGTGGACACGCTCAAATGCTGAAGGGCGGCGTAATAATGGATGTGGTTACGCCTGAACACGCCCGGATAGCCGAGGATGCAGGGGCATGCGCCGTCATGGCCCTGGAGAGAGTCCCCGCCGACATCAGGGCCCATGGTGGTGTTGCCCGTATGAGTGATCCGGAACTAATCGCGCAAATCATGGCGTCTGTGACAATACCGGTCATGGCAAAATGCCGCATAGGACATTTTGTAGAGGCCCAAATTCTGGAGGCGATCGGCGTCGATTATGTGGATGAAAGTGAAGTCCTAACACCTGCGGACGAACAGAATCACATCGATAAAACGAAGTTCAATGTGCCGTTTGTCTGTGGATGCCGAAATCTTGGGGAAGCTTTAAGAAGGATAGCGGAAGGCGCAGCAATGATCAGGACCAAAGGGGAGGCCGGGACAGGCGATGTAGTTGAGGCCGTCAGGCACGCCCGATCAGTAATCGGAGAAATTCGAAGAATCAGCGCCATGAGGGAAGATGAGCTTGCGGCTTACGCAAAGGAAATCGGAGCGTCGCTTGATCTAGTTATAGAGACTGCGCAAAAAGGAAGAATGCCGGTTGTAAATTTTGCCGCCGGAGGCCTGGCTACTCCCGCTGACGCCGCATTGATGATGCAATTAGGCGTAGATGGGGTCTTTGTTGGTTCCGGCATTTTCAAGAGCGGCAACCCGTCTGCCAGGGCAAAGGCGATCGTCAAGGCTGTAACTCATTACAACGATCCCAAAATACTGGCTGAAGTCAGCAAGGGGCTCGGTGAGGCAATGGTAGGTATAGGCGTCACACAGTTGGCTGAAGGTGAAAGGCTTGCCGTTCGAGGATGGTGAGTGTTTCATGAATATTGGAGTCCTTGCTTTACAGGGAGATTTCGAAGAACACAGCATTTGCCTCCGGAAATTGGGTGTAAGGGTCAGAGAAGTCAGGCTGCCGTCACATCTCGACGGACTTGACGGCTTGATCATTCCAGGGGGAGAGAGCACCACCATTGGGAAACTGGCGACTGATTATCGCCTTGTAAGCCCGATTCTAGAATTCGCCAAATCCGAGTCAATCTGGGGGACGTGTGGAGGGTTGGTCCTGATGGCCAGAGATGTCGGAATGCAGCAACCAATCCTGGGTTTGATAGACATGACGGTCGAACGAAACGCGTTTGGTCGCCAGGTTGATAGTTTTGAAGAAAACCTTATGATCGAAAATTTGCATGGAGGTCCTTTCAGGGGTATTTTTATAAGGGCGCCCAGAGTGACAAGAGTTGGTTCCGGGGTTAAAGTCCTGTGTAAACTGAAAGATGGCTCTATTGTCGCTGTCAGACAAGGCAGATTCCTGGCGACTTCATTCCATCCTGAACTGACCAACGACAGCAGACTTCACGCATACTTTCTGGAAATGATCTCGAAAAAGGATTAATTTTTCAGGAATCCGCAAACATGAACAGCCATGCCAAAACTTAAGGCCGTTGTGGAATACGATGGCTCCAGTTATCATGGATGGCAGCTACAGCCCAACGCTACTACTGTTCAGGGGGAGATTGAAATAGCTTTATCAAGGATTTTTCGTGAAAGAATAGTAGTCTTTGGGGCGGGGCGCACAGACACCGGAGTTCATGCGATCGGTCAAGTGATCCACATTGAAGTTCCATGGAAACATTCGGCCGACAATCTGAAAAAGGCCCTTAATTCTCTTCTTCCAGATGACATTTGCATTTTGAGCGTCTCAACGGCTCAAGATGATTTCCACGCCCGGCACTCAGCCATCTCAAAAACCTATCGTTATCAAATCCTGAATCAAGAAATTAGATCGCCTTTGAAAAGGCTATACTTTTGGGAGATTGCATATCCTCTTGATTTGGGCAAACTTCAGGAGGCCTCTAGATTGTTGATTGGGATTCATGATTTTTCTTCTTTTGGGGCGCCAACCTCGGGAACTCCATCGACCGTTAGAAAAATCTATGAAGCTTTTTGGGAAAAAGATGACGTCGGAAATACTTTTTCGTTCACAATCAAAGGCTCTGGTTTTTTGCGTTTCATGGTGAGGTCGCTGGTTGGAACATTGGTCAGGGTAGGGCTCGGGAAAATTACTGTCGGAGATTTTGCCGACATCTTTAGCGCATGCGATAGATCCAAGGCAGGGCCCATCGCAAAACCGCAAGGTCTTTTTTTGGTGACCGTAGAATATTCAGAATACTGAAACGGAATCAACTTTGAGAATTCGATGACAGAAAGATGTTGAAGGCCGGGAAGGATCGGAATAAATCCAACCCTCCCCAATGAGAGATTTTATTCGAATGAGAATATTTTCTCTTCTCCTCCAGGCGGGGTTATAAACAGTTGAAGTCCATTGGGACCGGTAGTTTGCAAATAATCTAGAAACATTTCATGGCTTCCCGGGGCTAGTTCCGCGCTACCGGATTGATTTACCGTTTTCACTCCACTACCCTCAGCATTAACCACAATCTTTTTCCCAATAATCAAACGAGCGGCGTTATTGCTCACAACTCTGAATTTGTAGGTACCAGATTCCTGGTCGGATAAAGAGAATTTGACGTAGAAACGAATTCCGAACCATTCTTCCCTCTTTGGAATTCCTGGGAATTCTTTTGATCCTCTGTCAATCGGATAATTGATCGCTTTGGTGAAGAACATCCCTGCAGGAGACATTTTGTTGAAATTGGGCATTTTCTTTGTATTCGGCGGCACAAAATAAACAAAAGCCGGGATAAGGCTAAGTTTTCCACTCTCCTGAGAAAAGCCCGTCAAGTTCCTTGCCGGTGAAAAAAACTCCTCAGGGTTTGTCGGTTGTGTCACGAACAATTGAAGTTTTGGTTCCCCCTGAGGATGGAAATATTCCAGTGTTATCGGATAGCTTCCCTGCTGCAGAAAGGCCCATCCGATTGAGCCTGGGGAGTCACTCTTAGATCCCTTAGGCATTTCGACGATTGCGTTTTTTCCAATTGTCAGTTTTGCAAAACTATCCGACAGAAGGCGAAAAGCAAAAATACCCGCCCCCTCAACATTGAAAAATCCCTGATATTTTAATCCAATCATGTCCCTTCGGCCGGGTATTCCTGGGAAGCCTCCCCCTTCTATATCAAGTTGGGAAGCAATCAAACGACCTATTGGGTTAAGCTTGTTAAAATCCGGACCCTCGGGAAAATTTCCCTGCGGAACAAAATAAATGTGACCCCAGAGCACATCGTATGGCTTGGCCGGTTCCTGCCAACCAACAAGACTCTGGTTGATTGTAAAGACCTTTTCCTGGCCCATTGGCGGTTGTACGAAGAGTTTGAGCAAAGGAGAGCCCTTGGAATTGAAGCTATCAAGGATTATTGAGTGAACGCCATCGGCAAGGTGAACGAAACCTTCCTTGGAAGAAGGCTGGTGAATCCCGTCATTCTCAATTAATGTTTTGTCATCGACGTGCAGCCTGACACCATCTTTGGACTCGATTCTCCATCTGAAAAGACCCTCTCCGGAAACCATAAATGTCCCTATAAATCGTAGACCCATGTCATCAAGCTTTTCAGGAAGTCCGGCGGGTTCTTGCTTACCCTGCGACGGGTCGAGATAGATTCTTTCTGTAGTCAGAGATTTCACGGGTTTAAATGCGCTAAAATCGGGAAGCGCAGCTATGTTTTCCGGTAATTTGTATAGACTGACACTAAAACTGGATTGAACAGGAACTAGTTGCTGAATTCCTACGCCATCTTCCGAGGTCGTACCGGAAACTGATCTCTTGTCCGCGCCAAGAACCTGTTTGGTCTGCGATTGGTCGACTGGTTTGGCCGGCGCGCTTTTTTCAGGCGCAGTTAACTGGCGGGTGGGGCCTGAAGGAGTCGCTGCCTGCCCAGGCTGAGGCCCTTTTTTAAATGGTTGTGAATCCTGAGAAAAGAGTGATGGTCGAGATGTCTCCGCAGGTTCTTCGGCGGAAGGCTTAGGCTCGGTTCCCAAAGCCGAAGGAGTTTGTCGAGGAGCGTCTGTTTCGGATTGCCGTCCTTTAGGAGCGGTTTCAACTTGAAAAGATTCAATTTGTTCAGGAGAAAAATCTAAAGGTATTTTTTGAGTAGCCCCGCTTTTTTTCTTAATTACCAAGAAATCTTCGGAAAAAACCAAATCAACGGCAAATAAGGCGCCTAAAACGACTAATAGGGAAACAACTCTAAACATCGATAGCTTCATCTGTCCACCTCATGTTTCCATAACAAGAGACCAATCAAAAACAAGTTTAAAGAAAAAAAAGAACTCAATCAAATAATTAGTCTCTATTTCTAGGACTTCCTAGTAACCAGTCTGTTCCCATGGATGTATCCAAGCGCCCTAATGGAGCTAAAGGTCGGGGAAATTTTCAATTCCTCGACTCATTTAGCAACCCTTGGTCGTCTCGAATCATGCCATGCCATGATATGAATATAACCTTAAGAATATTCTTCCGATCCGATTTGCATGAATAACCGGAATTAACGGTCAGTGCCCTATAAATGAATTTATGCGCCTGTACACGCCGTTTGGTGTTCTTCCGACACCACAGCGCTAATCTGAGATTCACAAGTCGCTGGAACATGCGTATCGTTTGCCTCTATCACCTCAACTTCAGACCATGAACTTGGATATCGTTCGACGAAATGAACCTGAAATGGCATATATTTTAAGTTGGTTACCCGTTTTGTGAGTTCCTCTGATATACATAAGCCTATCAGTTCACGTGGTCCTTCTGGAGTGACTGATTCTGATATTGCCTCAGCGGAGAAATACCTAACATTAAATGCCCCTTCTCTGAGAGGTTCAAAACCTGACGGGACGACTTTGCTTCTTTTAGGACCGTTAATACCGTCTGAGTTAAGATTGCCTTTTGCTTCCACGTAGACCAGGTTTGATTTGAAACGATAGACTGCCATTAGGGCCTGCGCCTGATCGAGGAAGCTTTTACCAAAAAGTATTACAAGAACGTTTAGTAGGATATCCACCAGAGCGGTGAACATGTAAATCCTGAAAAAGTCATCGTACGCCACAGAAAAACTAGGGTATTGCATGAGAATAAGCTGTAGGAATCCTACGAGGCACATCACGGAACCAAGAGTCAAACATAATAGGGCCGCTACCCTGTTTGAGGTTTTCACATATTCCGGAAAGCTTTCTATCAAAGAACCTATAGTGGTTTCCCCGTCGGAAGCCTGGGTAGGATTATATCTCATCACTCTATTCGGCAATCCCCTATGGGAGAAGATCTTGGCGCCCTCTTCAATGATAGAGAAAAATATTGACGGATGTCCTTTTCCTTCTACTATCATTGAGTCCATCTCCCTTGCCGCCTGAGGTTTCTTGAGAGGGATCAACAGGAAGGAAATAAACAATTTTAAGATACACACGATCAGAAGCAATTTGTAGAAAGGATAAGGCGATGGAAGTAGGTAGTTGGTTCCTAGCCCTAGAGAAGCCAGGTAATCAGGAGCTGATTGTAATATCTTAAAAAGAAAATGAATTACTATACCTACAGCTATTACCTTCCAGATGAATCTCGTGTTCCATTTGATTATATGTCCCGGTATTTGGGATATGTATCTTGCATTGGACCAAATTTTTCCCAAAAAATAGAACATCGTGGAAGGAGCTGACTCATAAGTTATTATTTTACCTTCCCTGAGGCCTTCTGTGACATCATTGAGTCGATAGAACTCTTTTGGATTCTGAAATGTCAGTTTCAGTTTGAAAATCCGTTTGAGACCCCCGAAAAGCCAGTTTAACCCGACAATGACCCCGGCGCCGGCGGCCACAGTAGTTATAAAAACACCAAACATGAAGGGAACGTAATTCAGCAAGAATTCATTAAATTGATCGGGAAGTCTTAATGGAAAAAATTCCTTTAGCTCATATAGCCTTATAGCCGCTCCCATAGTTATGAATGAACCTAATGCGGCCACGACGATACCATATAACATTGTATGATTAGGAATTTTTACCGAAGCGCTAGACCTTCTCAATTTTAAAGAGAACATAAGCTACCCCATAGTAGAATCTGAGAAAACCTAGTAACAAAGATAATATCTTATGTCAAATGAAAACGATACATTTAAAAAATAAGGTATTACATTATAAGATGTTTTGCTTTTGGATGTTCACTGAATTGAATTTGAGATTGGACAGATTTTGTTTGATAATATCGAATCGCTCAAAATATCAAGAAGCCGATCAAATCAATAAACGGCGGCAAATCTATCAGTTAAGTCTTTTTCACCTTTACTTTTAAGGGGAACTCAACTCCAAGAATTTTGGTGTTTAATCCTGCGCCTCTAGTTTTATCCTGATTGGATAGCCCATCGATTAAGCTGGCGCCAGCCCCGGCCCCCTGATAACCGAAGCCTTTAGCCATTGCCACTACCCCAGGGCGGATGCCGGAGGCTAGCTGTGTCCTGATTCTGAATGAAGCCTTGCCATTATAACTTTGAATAGTTACAAAATCTCCCTGCCTGATATGTCGTTTGTCCGCATCATCCCAATTCATGACGAGCCTGTTCTCGGGTATAATTTCCAGAAGCCATGAATTAATTCCAGACCTTGGGGAACGACGAAAAGGCAAAGTGTATGTCACCAACCAAAGTTCATCTTCGGCAATGGGATTTGTAGATGGCAAGGATATGGCCTGATCAGCGACATTCACTATGCCGCCGTTGGACTTATTATGCAGCGCTTTGGGGGTATCCGTAGGGAATATACCTCCACGCTGTATGATTTCATTGACGAACGATTGCTGATCGAAAATATGCGCCGACGCTGAGAAAACCTTACGATAAAATCCCCAGGAATTGGGCCGTTTCCCAGTATTATCCGGTTCAAATTGAGGTAATCCTGAAGAAGCCCCAAGCCTGATCAAAATGTCTTCCATTGTGGAGTTTTCAGGCAATATTGGGAAATAATCGCCGGATTCGGAGTTAAAACCACCCACTACGGGTGATCTGAAGCCGCAACCCGGCTTATCGCAGGAGGGAGGCAATGCGCAAAGGTCCCATCTTTCCAGATAAGTGGTGTCTGGAAGAATATAGTCCGCAAGAGCGGCTGTTTCGGTTATGACGCTATCTATCGCCACAATGAGAGGGTTGGCCTTTATGTCTGAAAGAGCCTTGGCGGATGCCTCTGGGGTGTAATAAACAGGGTCGGCCCGCCACAAAATCACAGACCTGTTTTCATTCGGCAGAGGAAGAGGCTCAAGTTTCGAGAGGCTTGATCCAGTAAGGGATTTTCTTAACTCATTCAATAATCCTTCGTTTAGACACAGCAAGCCACCAGAACCGGGCACAGACCCAACCATGGAATTTAGTGACAATATCAATCTTGCGGTTAGTTCCCCGTCAGGTTGCAGTAAAATCCCCTGACCGAACAATGCGGCGGATTTTTCTCCGGCTTTAGCCATCAGGTCCGCTATGTGGTATACAATTTCGGGGCCAATTCCACACGGCTCAACCAACGATCCCATGGACCAAGAATCCGCTAAACTCTTCAACTGGTCGTCAATATGCTTCAAATCACCGGGGTGTTTTTCAAAAAGAGCTTTAGCGATAGCCAAGGCCAATCTAGCGTCGGTTCCAGGAACAATTGCGACCCACTGATCGGCTTTGGAAGCAGAAGTCGAAATCCTTGGATCCACCACGATCCATGACATGCAAGAAGCCTTAAGGCGTGAGTCAGCCAATTCTCGAGCAATCGAAACCAATGGTTTTCCGGAGTCCAAAGGAGTAAATCCGAAACCAAGCAAAAACTTGGCCGTCTTGTAGTTAGCGTCCAACAACCCGGACTCCGGGCCAAAAACCGATTTGGCCACCTCAACGGCACGGTTGTTCCAGAGGACATCATCAGTACGGGCAAGAACTGCCCCAGGGAAAGCTGAAACGAATCTTTCCAGGAAGAGTTGAGAGCCCCAATCAGTTCTACCGGCCAAGACAGTCGTGCCCGAGCCGGAGGCTCCTATATTTTTGAGTCCTTCAATCTTTCCTTCACCGAATAAGTTACCTCCTCCAACTATCTCATGAACGGCCTGCTCCCATGATATGGCCAGCCATTTACCGGATCCTCTGGAACCTGACCTTTTCAAAGGTTTCAGAATTCTAAAAGGATCATAAAGCGTCTGAATTCCGCTGGATCCTATAGCGCAAACAGATACCCCAACCTTTGCCGCTTTCTCCAGGGGAGTGTCAAAACCAAGAGGCTCAGCCGCTGAAACCGGGTGATACGGGTTGCCTCCTATTTTGACCAACGCTCCCTGCGCTATTCTGCAACCTATTCCACATCCTCCCGGACAGAGGGCGCAGACGGTATATTTGGTTTCTATGCCCAGTATGGTCTCTATCGGATCTACAGCAGGAGCTCCCTTGATGAATTCAGGGACCAAATTTTCCTTGTCCAACCACGAACAACCCGCAAACAGAGATACTCCTCCCATTAGGGAAGTAATTCTGACAAAATCTCGACGTGATATTTTAACCATGCCAGCTTCTTAAATTTTGGTTTTTAACTCAATGGGATGTCGAACCCAATAAAAACCACTGAGTATCTCATTAAAAAAACACCACAAATAATCAATATCGAGGCAAAAGAGAGCCACATTTTATTCTTGCCGGTTCTCGGATATACGAGTATCGCAAGCGGCAGCAGCATTCCGGCCACAATCTCGCCCCACAAATAAAATGTTTCATGGAGAGCCAAGAGTATGGATGCATGCCCGTCAGCGTTTGAAACCAGGAGAGTAAGCCAGAAACTTCCGGTCCAAAAGATATCGGTAAGTAATATGCCGATCATCATAAGACGAAGGCTTTTGTACAACTCCAACTCCAATTTTTCCTTACGAAATCTGTCCATGATTAACGCGACAATAAACAAGAGAGCAATACCGGAAAGAAGCGCGGATGTGAGAAAGAATCCCGGCATAAGCGCCGAATGCCACCACGCCCTTGCCCTGACCAGCGCAAAAGCAAAACCTGTGTAAGCGTGAACAAAAATTGCAAGGGGAACGGTTATTGTTCCAAGGATTCGTGTCGTCCTTTCATCCTTAACGTATATGAAATAAATGTAAATCAGGTTTGCAATCGGATACAGGGTCAGCAACCACGAACCATAGGAAAGCGCTGAAGTTGGATTGAAATATTCAGGAACCAGTGTGTGCCAAAACCGCAAAGGCTGATGAAGATCAAGTATTAAACAGGCTGGAGCCAACAAAAGAAGTACGAATGAAATAATTGCCGCCGGCAAAGCCATAGGTTTGAAGCGCTTTATTCCAAACACTGTGGATAGGGTCGAAAGTATAAAGGACCCTGCGCTAAGTCCTGTAAAATAGAAATAAAGAGGGATAAAAATCTTCCACGGAATGTCATGAGGCACGTTATATAAAACAGTCGCATCCATGAGTTTATTTTTGTTCCTGATGTTTCCAGTGTGTTGCGTCGGGACTGGGAATACTCTTCCGATAATTGACGATGGCCTCTTCAAAATTATCCGTGAATGAAATTCTTCCCTTCAGTGAATGATCCACCTGAATATAATAGACCTTAGGCCGTGTCCCCAACTCAGGTTTTATTACTGATGTGGGAATAGTGGACAGGACACGACTGATTTCAGACAATGGATCCAATAAATCTCCAAATAAGAGGGCTTTTGTCAAACATGCTTCCACGCACGCAGGCTGCAATCCGTTTTCGATCCTGGAGGCGCAAAAATCGCATTTGTCAGCGGTGTGCCTGATGGGGTTAAAGAACCTGGCGTCATAAGGACAAGCTGAAATGCACATTCCACAACCAATGCATTTGCCGTAGTACATCACCACGACTCCATCTTCAGGTCTTCTAACTGTCGCCTGTACCGGGCAGACCTGAACACAGGGAGGAGAATCGCATTGATTGCAAAGACGCCTTAGAAACATGTTGCTTACATTGGGAAAAGAACCTTTCTGGATTCCTTTCACCCAAGACCGCCAATATCCCAAGGGCACATTATTTTCACTCTTACAGGCCACACTGCAGCTATGGCAACCGATACATCTTCTCTGATCAACAACCATGGCCCAACTCTTGGGCTTTGCCTGGGATATGGAGTCCAGGCTTTTAGTGGACATCTCCGAAGTATTATTGGTTTCAGTTGGTTTCATTGGTTTTGTCTATTTTCTACAACATCCGGATCTATTTTGGTTTATGGCAACCCAAGCACTCAAACCTACTGAATGACTCCTTCCCATCATGACACATTCCAGTCGCGCACGTAGCGCAGGCTCTGGGGACTTTATAGTCAACTCTTGCCATTTCATCCTCAACAACTGTTCCAGGAACAAAAAGTGTCGAAGCGTCTTTTCCTATATGTACCTTGAGCGGAGGTGAGTCTTTCAAGGCTCTCAAAATAAAGGTTCCATAGTGCTGGGTAGCAAAGATCGATTCGTGACATGTCTTGCAGTTTTTGTATTTTCCGTCCTTGAACCACATGTGTGTGTAATGCCTGAAAACGACCGGCCCGGGAGAACCAACAGCACGGAAGGAAACATTTCCTCCGCCGAAAACACTTGACAAGGTCAACAACCCCAAAAGTACTCCTGACACTATCAGCGAAATCAGAATAACTCCCCAATAAAAAGCCTGACTTCTCCAATAGGTCGACGGATCTCTCAGTTTTACCAGGAAACCTGATAAGACGGCTACGTAGCTTTGTCTTGTCGATGTGTCCTTCATATAAGTTTATCTCAAGGAACCCACATAATTCGTCGTCCATTGACGTTTTTTAACTTCAGGACTGGTATAATCCGGTAAAACCATGGGTGAAACCCGATCAGTTTGTACTCCTTCAGCTTCTAGTTCCCTGTGATATTTACGCACATGCTCAACGCTGAGAGCGCCAATGTCACCTCTATCCTTTGCGAACGTCCCCGCCGATTGCCCAGCCAACCTGCCAAAAACCGAAATGTCCAGAAGAGAATTGCCCATAAGCCGATTAGCGCCATGAACTCCTCCCCCAACTTCTCCCGCCACAAAAAAGCCCGGAATTTCGGTTGAACAATCAGGTTTGTATTCCAATCCACCATTTTGATAATGCAGGGTTGGATAAATCAACATGGGAAGTTGAGATATGTCAATTCCGTAGCGCTTGAAAAGGATGAACTTGGCGGGAAATTCGCGTTCAACGGTTCCAGCGCCTTCCAGAAGATCAATCATTGGAGAATCAAGCCAAACCCCAAATTTTCCCTTTTGCCCGGGTACCGTTATCCCTTTCCCAATCTTCTCACATTCGCGAATGATGCTCGATGATTCTATGTCACGAGGTTCACGTTCGAAGACAAACTGTTCTCCGTCTATGTTAACAAGATTGGCGCCGGCTCCCCTAACTTTCTCAGTTATAAGAAGCCCTTCCGCCTGTTCCGGGAAGACCGCGCCGGTTGGATGGTACTGGGTGGCATGAAGAAAACGCACTCTTATTCCCATGCGATACCCCATGGCAAGCCCATCGCCCGTTGCGCCGTAGTGATTGGTTGTCATGAAATTTTGCATGTGGAGCCTGCCGGAACCACCAGTGGCCATGATAACCGACTTCGCCTTGACCAGGAAATATTCTTCGGTTTCAAGATTATAGAGAACAGCTCCCGAACACGAACCCTTTTCGTCAAGCAGTAACTCAACCGCAGGAGCAAATTCCAGAACACCAATATTCTTGATGCGGTTTCTTGCTTCGTCCCTTAGTGTCCGCATTATTTCCGCGCCGGTCATGTCTCCGGCATAGTGCATCCTTTTTCGGCAAGTTCCGGCGCCATGAAGGGTGAACATTTTCCCGTCCGGCCACTTGTTGAACATGCAACCCAAGTTTTCAAGCCAACCTATAACCTTTGGCGCTTCTAGGACCATAGTTTTTACAAGAAGTGGATCATTTTCGAAATGTCCTCCCCCCATAACATCCAGATAATGAAAATAGGGGGAATCCTTCCAACTTTTTGTAGCCGCCTGTATGCCACCTTCCGCCATCATTGTGTTTGCGTCTCCATGACGAAGCTTGGTGGCGATGATAACCCTGGCTCCCGCCTCTTCAGCCATGAGCGCCGCCGCTGTGCCGGCTCCTCCCCCTCCAATTACCAGGACGTCTGTTTCATAATGAACTTCGTTCAAATCAATCCTATCCGGGTCTATGCGGCTTTTAGCCTCAAATTGATCCGCTATTTCCTGAGCGACAGAATAACCCTTGCTTGGGCCAACCTTGAGTTCACGGAGCGCCCCATCTCTATAATCCGGATGATATTTTTCAAGTCGGACCTTTCTCTCGTCCAGTGTGAGCGCTGGAAATTCTTCCCCGGCTTTTTTCCGGGCGACCCTCTGAGGCCTTGTCTTTTCGACTCTCTTTATGAGTTCCAGTAATTCTGGAGTATATCCCATGGTCGACTCCATAAAAAAAGGATTATTGATTTAGAGGTTAACTTGTTCCTGGGTGACTAAACCGTATCAACTTTAAAGATTGCTGTTGCCGTCCGGCGTCCATTCTTCAGGGCCCGTATGTGGCTCAGTCTGCCTTTCCACGTAGAGTCTTCTGAGATTCTGAACATCAGAATTGATCAGCTCATCCAATCCGGTTTCGTAACGCCCAGAGTTGATTCTGTCTATCATTTCCCAAACGTGATCCGCCCTGGGTTTGATGTGCTTGCCGGTTATTCTCCTGCACATGATTCCAATGTTGTACTGGCCCAGTTCTGCAGGGCATCGTGCGGCGCAAATCCCGCACATAACGCATGACATGGAAATTTCCGCAGCCTTTTCAATGTCCCCTCTAAGCGCCGCGGAAATATATTCCATGACTGGAATTTCCATCGGACACGATTTAGTGCAGGTGTTGCACCCCATGCACTTGGCCAATTCGGGGTAATACTTCAGAATTGTCTGAGCGTCCGGCTCAAGTTCATCCAAATCGTAAACAGCGCGATTTGCTGGAAAGAAAGGGATCATCGTGAGATACATGTTGGGTAGAACCACTGTTTGGCATGCCAACCCAACGTTGATTTTGGCGCTCCCTGGAAGCCTGTACACAGTGGCGCAGGCCCCACAAATTCCTCCACGGCAGCCGCATCCTCTTATCAGTTGATATCCTGCAAATTCCAAAGCCTTCTGAATTGTCAGGGTGCTTGGAACGTCATATTTCTTGCCCATAATAAAAATTGGGATCAAATCCGTGCGGATCGAAAAATCATTTGATAAGTCGTTTGTTTCCATCAACTGTTGCGTGACCGCAGACATCTTTCAAATCCTTTCTAGTCGCTTGATCCAGGTTCAGAATAAATTACCGGGCCATGAAAACCCCAATCATAATTCCAAGTATCAGGGCAATGAGTCCCATGAAATAATTGTCCAGCGACGTAATCTTAGGCGCCGGCTGGATGGTTTCCGGCACTACCTCGTCTACAATGAAATCTTTATACGCCGTATCGACCTGTGGACAGGCCAGAACGCACGAGTAGCACTGCTCGCAATCTTCCCCGACGCATGCTTCGAGTGCGAACGAGGTCCGTTGCGCAGTCTTGTCGAATCGTTTCGGGTCCTTTCGCAACACGGGACATGAATCTATGCAGTTCCCACATGCCAAACAGCCTTTGTCGCCAATTACATCCGAATTCGGGTCGGCTATGAAGAGCCTGTGATACGGTTCCATACCTTTTGAAAGTAATCGAAAACGGGCCACGGGGGGTTCCTTGGTATCAAGGATCGTGCCGGCTACTTCACGATTGATGATGTCTTTAGATTTATCTCTGACTGTTGGCATGTCCGCCGCTCCAATTCATTTTGGAATTGGGAAAGTTCAATTCCAGTCGATTGTCCGGACGACCGTAATCCCGACCTACACTGTCATAACTTGAGGTGAATGTCACATTGTTCCTGGATGATTCGTCCAACGAGTCGCTTCCCTTGGAAGACTCTAGAGCTGGACTTCCAGCCTCACGATCTCTAATGTATTTTTCAAAATATTCTCTTGTCATTATCGGATGGCATTTGCGACAGTTTTCGTAGTTAGTTCCGACTCGGCAGTCCGAAAGGAATATTTTAGTCTTATAATGAATCTTTCCATTGTGACAACGATTACAACTTTTTTCCAAAGGAAAAGCCACCATCCACCGGGGATTTTTCGACAGAGATTTCCACGCCAGTTCACGAGCTTCGATGAATTGCGCATCGGTCATAGGTATTAGTCGACCACTCTGATAGTCATGTGACGCAATTGCATGACACGAGTCACAAGCGAGATGATTAACCTCCGAATAATTGACCTCTTTGTCGGCCCTGTTTTGATCGCCCTGTTTATAACGTTCATGGCATTTCGCACAGGTATCATCCCGGGCTATAACGTGCTTTCGGTGATCCATAACCAGCCCAATTTCTCGCAGTTCCACGGGTAAATCTTTCAAATATACAGCTTTCCTGTAAATGGACGCAAAATGACAAAACTCGCAATTGGCGCTGGGAACTCTTGTTTTGCTCAGCAATCCAGTAGTTTGTGGCTGACGAGGATCGATCTGAGGAACCAAATAAGTAATGGCGTGTAACAAAGCTCTTCCCCTGGACAAAGGCGTGTTTTGTGGGCCTCCTTCAATATGGCAATCAGCGCAAGCGATTAATGCGTGAGCAAAACCTTTGTTTTTATCTTTCAACTGACTGGCCATCCAATGGGCATATTCAGCCTGCCGCTGGTGACAAGCCTTGCAGGAAAAACTCCTTATGGAGACCTCGCCCGCCGTTAAGGCCAGCGCCAGGATCAAAACACCAATTAAAATATATCCCATGCCTCCACGTATCACGCGGTATTACCTTTGTTGCCTGTAAATGTGGTCCCCTTCTTTTCCCGAGCCGCCTGAAACGCCGCAGAAATAACCAACGGTCCGGAATTCCCTATTGGGCATTTTGAAGCGCATCTGCCACATCCTACACAGTATTTGGAGAGTTCCATGACCCTTTCATAATCGCCAAGCCTGGTGAGAAGGACTAACCCCATAGGTATTTGAACGCCTTCCACTTCCTTGACAGGGCATACCCCGACGCACGAGCCGCAGTTGTAACAATTGATCGATCGCCCAGTCCCGGGATTCAACATTGACTGAAGAGTATACTCAAAGACCATGAATACGGCGAACAAGATTGCCAGCGCATTCAAGGTAACCCGGTTTGGCGCCTGCCCTATGAAGCTATTCAGAAAGATTGAGGAAAACCAATTATATTTCGGAAAATTCGGCGTACCTTTCGACAGGGCGTCTTGAACAGCGTTAAAATATCCAGTGAGTGTCTCTGGCGCCCCTCGTAACATCTTGGGTTGCTGGGGAGTAAAAAGGCGCCCCTTTGCCAGCAATTCTTTCTTGAATTCGGGAATCTGGTTGTCCAGAACTGAAATTAAATCAGGATATACAAGGGTTTTGATATCCTTTATCCTGTGGTCTTTGACCTCAACTTCCACCTCGATGGAACCGCGGAAACCCTCACCCCGCCCAATATAAACACCGTCAGTGACGTGATCGATTGCGGCTCCCAGAGGCCTCATCGCAATTTGGCCCTCGTTGACGTTCCTGACGTTCACACAAGCGACTCCATATCCAACCGCCACGAAAGCGATAAAACCAAGAAGATAATAAAAATTACGATTTCTGTGAGATCGATAGTCCTTGTACCATTTATACCCAATTGTCAAAATAGCCACTACAGCGAGAATGAACCGGCTTGATGGAAAGATTAACGCAACGGTCAGCGCATAAAGGAAGAGACGCACACCTCTTGAGTTTAAAGAATTCCACAACAATCCTAACAGGTCACGATATAGCTTTGACGACGTCATCAATAAATTCCTTACCAATGAGACCCTGTTGAAGACCCTGTATCAAGGATTCCTGGGGAACTATTCCCGCTGATATAGCTTGCCGAGTTTCGTGTTGCATAATTTCAAACATTCTTGGTAGAGGTAAATACTGGACGCAAAAACTCTGGCAATTGCCGCACCTCACACATTTCAATCCTCCATTGCGGATAAACCTGTCATAATCAAGCACCCTTCCCGCCACAACCAACTCAGCCTGCAATGATATCCCTACCGGACATCTGTCTTGAGTCGCATAACACGCCCTGCATTCGTAACAATAGATGGTGGCGGGATTACCCCGTAGGAGAGGCTTGACGGTTGTTGCGAGCAAAGCTGAAACAATGCCGAAAAGGGCGACTCTATCCAGATTGAGAGTCCACCCTCTATCCTTCAGGTTGGTAAAAAACTGGTACCGATGAATGCCTGGGAGTATCAGGGGTTGGCTCTCATCTGAGCGATTCTTACCAATCTGCGAAGGTTTTTCGCTATCCGACATCCACATTTCCTAAGTTCTAATTAGTGAGGTAACATTGCCGACATGAGTAAACCAGCAATTAATCCACCAAAAGCTCCCTGAACGAGTTCTTTCGGTGAACTCATGTCCAGCGCCCACGCGATAATCAGCCCGGATAAAGCGCCGACGAATGCGAATATAATCCACAATAACACTTTGTTTCTCTCAGTTCTAACCGACTTTAGAGCTATATAGGGTCTCGAAAAAAACCTGGTTTAAAATCAGCGCCTTGCCCTCAAGTTACACATTTGGTCCTGAAAGCGTCGCAGTAAGTCTTTTCGATAACATTTTCGGTACCATTAGACCAATTAAAGCCGCCGCGATTATACCACCCAAGGCGCCTTGAAGAATTTTGGTCGGTTCCAACTCGAAAAGAGCAAAAGCCAGTATACCTCCGCCTATTGCGCCGCTGAATAAAAAACCAACGAGTTGAATCCAAAAATTCTTGGAAGCGTCCGGACTAAAAATTTTCGATCCGAGAAATATGAAAAACACATTAACTCCCGCAATGGCTATTGCAAACGCCCCAATCATAATTATGTCTCTCGCAAACCTCGGGTCGGTCGGCTGGAATACCGACAAATTGAGAAATTTCATGAAAATCGCCGCCATGGGAGCCATCACGGCCATGGACGCAAACGTGTAGGCGCCTTTGATGAAACCTGTTTCAGCTCTCATCGTTCCCTCACCCATCATGCCTCCACCGCCCAGAGGGGACGGCCCACAGGAAGTCGTTGCGTTAATTATATAGGCTGCCATAACAATGGCCAATTGGGACCAACTCAAGAAATTGAACTGAGCCGGACCAAAAAGATAAAGAGTCGGCACTAAAGCGGCTGTAAGTATTCTGGCGCATGAGAGAGGAAGAATTGTTTGGAATTGGACGAATATGGCGAGCATACCCGCAACTCCGAGGGCTTTTATGGAAACAAGGCTGTTCAGCATAGATGCTAATGCGTTAAATCCGCCAGTCGCCGCCAATGCGCCGGCAGCCAAAAAACCGGCGGCCATTGCAGTCACAGGTAATAAAATTATTCCTTCAAGAAGGTCATTCAAGCGAATCCGGCAGATCAGAATCATCAACAGAGCGCCGGTGACCAGAACCGACTGGACCGGCATTTTTCCTAAAGGTTGAAATATCGCTATCAATAGTGACGTTACAAAAATTGCCAAAGCGATAAACCCCTTGATCGGCGCCTTGACCTGAGTCTCGGAGTTTTTTCCGATGTCAAAGCCCTCAGGAGCGTTTCTCAGCGCTACATCATTTGGATAGAGCTTTTGGCTTACAAACTTTAGAAACAACGCCACCACGGCTGTCCCCAGCATTAGGGCGAATGCCTGGGGAGCCCTGAGGATCCCGTCAGAAGCGGTCGGGAAAAAGCTTCCCAAGAAACCCTCAGCAATTTGACCAACTCCACCAATGGGAGAAGGGCCGCATGAGCCCATGGAGTTTCTTGTAAACGCTCCAATTAAGACTATGAGTTGCGATTTGCTCAGGATACCCAAACCGCCTTCAAATCCAAAAGTAAACAACAAAGGAAGTAGCGCCGCCGCCAGAATTCTTCCACACGGAAGCGACGATATGACAGGTAAATTTATCAGTATTACTAGAGTTCCGACCAGGCCAATCGGACTTCTCCTCAGGTAACCCAGGATAGCTTTCAAAGCGTCGAATCCGCCTGAAGCTTTAAGTCCTCCTGCCAGAAACAACCCGGTTAGTAATGCCGTTATGGGATGCAGGATTATTCCGCCGAGGAATTCGTTGGGAAGCAATATCACAGAATCCCAACCATAAGAGAAAAACCTGAAAACAGCGCCTACAATAAGACATAAGACGGTGGAAAAGACTAAAACCGTCTGAACAGGGGTTCTAATATAGCCGAACAGAGTCAGCAACATTAAAACAATAAAAATTCCAAGTGTTATGAATCCCAGAAACTCCAAAAAGGTCTCCGCTATTCTTAATGACTTTTAGATTCAAAACCAGAGTCAAAACTAAAACAGATCATGACCCACGGCGACACGAATCCGTAGCGCCGCAATTCTTAATTGACCTAAACCAGACCGGATCAATCTGATAACCATCCGATGCGCTATAAATCTTTACTTCCGAACCCAATTCAATTTTACCTAAACATGCTGTGCAGGATGTCATCCTTGCTTCCACTTTCTTTCCGGAAGAGAGCCTGACCACCGCTGTCCTGAATTCTCCAAAGAAATTAAGCGGTCCGGATTCCTCCAAAGATATGACTATGCCCCTTACAGATCTCCTTGCCCTGTAGATTTCAGCCAGGGCGAATATTGCGATCAAAAACAACAAAGTGATCTGTTCAATGTCCATAAGAAAACGGCCTAATGTTCAGGATCGCCTTTGCAGGCGAATCATATTGAAACTTTAATCACAGCGCCCTTACCGGAATCAGCGACGTAATATGAACCTTCTTTGGCGCCAATGCCTGTTGGGGACAAGAAAAGAGGTAACCCGGAGGTGTCAAATTCCAATACAGCGAGCAGACTTCCTTTGAGATCAAATTTCTGCACCCTGTGGTTGCCGGTGTCAGCTATCAGGATTGCGCCGTTAGAGTCGAGAACCATGCCCTGAGGCATGTTAAGCATACCGGCCTCATTTCCCTCTCGGGAAAAACTCCTCTTGAAATTTCCGTCCTTGTCAAAGAATTTTACCTGGCCGTGTTTACTGTCCAGTACCAATATTTCTCCATCTGGAGATACCTGAACCGCAGTCGGAAGACGGAATTGATTTTCAGCGTCGCCGAGTTCGCCAATAACGGCCGCCAACTCAAAGGAATGAAAAACCTGTATCCTGTGGTTTCTTGTGTCGGCTACCAGCATTCTGTCGGGGGAATCGAGGCAAATGCCTTGAGGCGTCGCGAATAGCCCTCCTATGGATCCAACACCACCTACTATTTTAATCAGATCGCCTGACGGTTCGAAAATTTGAATCCTGCAGTTGTTCGAATCCGCAACATAGATGTGGCCCTCCCCGTCAACGGCGATACCTTTTGGATAATTGAAACTGGACGGCGCTGATCCGGGATTGCCGAATGAACCTGTGACCTCCAAGGCGCCGGTGATTCTGAAGACTCGGTAAAGCGACGGGTCTGTAACCAGAAAGCCACCAGAAGGGTCACTACACAGAGCGAAGGGCATATTGGGATTGGTTTTGTCGCTATGAGGCTGAAGTGACGGACTATAGCCTCGCTTCTTCGCAGACGCTGTTGACGTCCCACGAGGAAGAATTGAAATAGCCCCTGCCAATCCTATAGATTTAATGAAATCACGCCGTTTCATGGGGTCATTTGTGCTCCCGAATCAATTGTGGCGCTTAAATTAGAAACTTCACCCATCCCCATCAACAAGCCATATCCGATTCTAGATCTAATCCTTTTTGATGAAATCCGTCAATTAAAAATCATGATACAAACAAACGGAAAATCAACAAACAACTGGTCAAGCAAACCGGCAAACGCCGTCAATTGAAGCCCGATCACTTCTAAAAATAGCCGCCGGCCTACTCTTGTCAGGGTAGCCCATGGCTATGCCTATAACTAGTTTCTTGCTCTGCGGTATATCAAGAATCTCTCTGACAATATCCGGGAAATGGACCGACGCCGCCAGAAATATTGTTCCCAGGCCGTATTCCATGGCTGCGTAACAGATTGTAACGCCTATGGAGCCAATGTCGAGGCATGCATAGGGAACATTGAGTCCCTCATCAATCACCAAATATATTACCGTCGGCGCCCCAAAGAAGGTGTACATGTTCAGGTAATGATTCAACCTGGCTTCTTTATCGTCACGCTCTATGCCCATGGAGTTGAGGAGTTTCCTGCCGAGGTCCATGTAGCGATCCCTGTATACTCCCGCAAACTCAAATGGCATGGTGATGTCAGGTCGAGGCGCGGTTTTTTCCTTGCCTTCAGTTTCGAAAGCCTCTCCGAGTCGCTTGGCTTTTTCGCCGTCCGCTACAATTATTTCCCACGGTTGAGTGTTACCCCAGGACGGAGACCAACGGGCCAACTCAACTATCTCTGAAACGGTAGCGCGCGAAACAGGGTCCGGGAGAAAAGCTCTGACGCTCTTTCTGTTGAGAATGCTATCCGACAGATTCATGAGCCCTCAAACTCCTAAAATGAAAATCAGCCTCAAAATCTCTTTTGATAATCTTCCCGAACCAACTTTGCGGGGTTTTCGTCAAGACTGTAATTTCGGGGAGGTGTAATCTTTGAGAGAATATCAAGACGGGATTGGCTTTTAAGTCGATCAATTATCTGAACCCATGCGCAGTCACGATCAGGACTTGTCTCGCATTTTCCTTTGGAAGGACCTCCGCAGGGTCCGTTCAGAAGTCCCTTGGCGCACATTGTAACAGGGCAGATGCCGCCGGTTAACGCGAGGTAGCATTGATTGCACGCTCTGCAGCGCTCGCCCCAAACCCCTGCGCCTTCATTAACCCCTATGAAGCTTGTGTCCACCCCAGGGAAAACTGGCTTTTCAGGATACATTTCAGCGAGAAACTGAATTCCGGCCCCACAGGCAAGGGATAATACAGCGTCGGCCCGCACAACGTGATCTCTCAATAAAGCTAGAAACTCCCGGTCACATTGACGTTCAACAGTGGCCGCCGAAGCCTTAAAATCACGATCTCTAAAAACAAGTCCCAGTTGCGTCGCCATTAATCCCGCTTCTTTTTCTCCGCCGGCAAGACATACCGCTACACAAGTCCCACAGCCCGCAACCAAAACCCTAGAAAAATCCTTCAACATTTCAACCACTTCTTGAAATGGTTTCGGTTTGGCGACAATCACCCTGACCTCCAATCCGACGAGCGGCCATTCTTAAATAATTAAATCTGGAAATCAAAACGGATTTGACAATAGCTAACGGTCCTTCGCATGTCAAGACGGTCATGAATCAATTTTGGACGGGAAATGTTTTAAGAAAACTCACTTGACTACATCAGTCGATAATGAAGTCTTGTCGGTAAAAAAGGCCGTTACAGTCAATTTAGATTTCGGGTCGGACAGTAGGCCATTATCTGCGGCGTAAAGGTATATGGTTCTTCTACCTGTCACTGGAACACTTAACGGGCCGGGCTTGACATTTATGAGCTGATAAATTTTTGGGTACAAGGCGACGCCCAAAAACATCACAGGAGCTTTAGGGTCGCTGGACCACTGGATTGACCCATCTGGTCCGGTCACATCAACCCTGAGAAGTTTCTTGTCTTCCACCTGAAGTTTAACGATGAAAGTGCCGTCAAGATATCCGTCTTTGCCCGGGTGTGTAGAATTATTAACCAGGTCGGCTATGAAACCTCTAAACTCACAGGTTATCAAGCCCTTGGCTTTTGGACGTGATTCAGTCTCCGGAGCCACAGTTGAAGTGGTTGAAAGGGCCTTTTTGACCATTTGCTGGTAATAGGAGCCGTCACCCAGACGGACTATGATTCTAAGTTCCTGGTTTGTTTTGGCCAGGTCACCAGGGTCAGAAGCGTAAATGTAGAATTGCGTTCGTCCGTCTATCGGAATGGATATGGATCCATCAGGTTTGTTCAGAAGCGCTGTTGGGGCTCTCTGATAAGCTACAGCCAGACCCCAGGCGCCCGGTGATGTCCCTGAAGTGCCCCACTTTCTAGCGATCCCGGAAACGCTGTTGATTTCAATACCAGTAATTGTGTTTTTTGGATTGACATCTATGTCCAATCCGAAAACCGCATCCGGTTTTCCATCAGGCTTTATTTCAGGATATGGCCCAACAGCGTCAGTAGGGAAAAAACCCAGCCACTCGCCAAGGAAGTTGACCTGATTCTTACTGGTTTCAGACCCCGAAGGCTCCTGGGATCCCTTGTCGACATCAGAAACCTTTTCAACCCGTGCCCAGTAGATTTGTCCATCCGAAAAAGCCACGTTGATCCGGAAGTCTGTTTTGCCTCTTTCTACAACCCCTTTGTCCGCAATGTACAGATTGAGGTCAATCTTGTCTTTAACCCTGATCTTGACAGATCCGTCCAGTTCATTAACCAGTTTGGTAGGGTCTGATGTCAGAGCGACTCCTATAGGAGGATTCCCGCTACTAGGGATAGTGTCCCATGAAGCCGTTTCACCTTCTATGTTTTTGATCTCTATGGCGGTAATTTCCCTGTCCTTAGTCTCCAGAGTCAATACAAACAGGCCGTCCGGCTTATTATCTCCCTCGATTTTCTTGTCTGGACCAACCGCGTCATAATTTGAAATGCCTTTCAAAAACGCGGATATTCTGACAGGGTAGACACCTTGGCTTGATGTCCCCGTCGCCGCCGTTGGGGTAGAATCCTCTTGGACCTTGCTCGAGAATACGTCCCCATCGGTAAAGACCACTCTGATCTGATAGTTACGACTTTCCTTGGAAAAAAGACCGTCATCAGTCACAAAAAACAGTAAATTCTGGTCATTCAAAGTTCGTGACTTCAGTTCACCTTCTTTTTTGTTCAAAATATCAGAAGGGTTCTTAGCCAGCGCAACCCCCAAAAAATCCGAATTGGTTTCTCCAAGGTTGGATGTCCACATCTTGGATGGATTTGATGACTTGATTTCAATTTCCTCGATTTTTTTATCAGCTAGAGGCGTACTGAAAGACATGGAAAAAACCGCGTCAGGGACACCGTCGGGCTGAGGTTTCGACTTTCCAACCCGATCCATTTTCTTGACCCCGAGAAAAGAACTAGCGCCACTCGGCTCGTTTTCAGCAGTCAGCGCAGAAGATGAACAGCAAAAAACCCCAACAATAACAAACAACAGTACTATTTTAGTTAACTTGAAGGAGTGCAGTTGCGTAATTCCTCCCAAATTGATCGATAGCTCTGAAATTCATTTACAATTCAAAATCTATTGCATAACATATTGTAATGTCAATCCATAAGTGCTGAAAAGCCATAATCTTTTTAGAAAAGAAAATCAGACGGGCGCATAAATGCGGATGGCGTGGAATAAGCGTCTATTTAAACCGAATATCGAGGAGACGAATTTGATAAAAATAGGAATCATTGGAGGATCAGGTTTTGATGACCCTGATTTTCTCACTTCAGTCAAGTCAATGAAAATGGGAACGCCATTTGGCCATCTTTCAGCGGATCCGATAATCGGAAAACTGGGTCCCATTGAGATCGTTCTTATGAATCGCCATGGGAAAGGACATCGAATAGCGCCCGCGCAAGTAAACTACAGAGCCAATATCTGGGCTTTAAAAGAACTGGGAGTTACTCACATTATCGCGACAACAGCATGCGGATCATTGCGTGAAGAAATTGAACCCGGCCACCTTGTATTTCCAGATCAGTTTATTGATTGGACAAAAAACCGGAAATTAACTTTTCACGAAGGGGATCAGGTTGCGCATGTTTCAATGGCCGATCCATTTTGCGCACGGCTTACAGAATGCCTGATCGATGCGGCGGTAAAACAGGGAATAAGGTCCCATTCTAAAGGAGCGGTTGTCACCATCGAAGGGCCTCGCTTTTCCACTAGAGCTGAAAGCAACATGTTTCGTATGTTGGGAGCCGATATAATCAACATGTCAACGGTCCCCGAAGTGATTTTAGCAAGGGAAGCGGGGATATGTTACGCTGTGGTTGCCATGAGCACCGATTACGACTGTTGGCGTCATTCCGATGAACCGGTAACCTGGGAGATGATCGCGTCCACAATGAAAAACAACGTTGATAACGTAAAGAAAATTTTCAGTGCGGCAGCCCCTGAGATAAATTTTGAAAACTGCTCATGCCGGAAAGCCCTTGAAGGGGCCCTGGTTTGACAAAACGCCATGCCGCAATCAGACAGCGGTGGACTTTGAAACCAAGGGAGACATGATGGACCTCAAGGAAAAGATTGGCCTGGCTCTCGGAAATCAACCAGTAGACATGCTGCTGACAAACGGAAAGGTCATTAATGTCTTTTCCGGCCGGATTCATTCGACTTCTATCGCCATACATGAAGATATTATCATCGGATTCGGAGAATATGAAGCCAAGAATAGAGTTGATTTAAAAGGAGCGTTTGTCTCCCCCGGCTTTATTGACGGTCATATCCATCTTGAATCGAGCATGCTCAGTATCCCGGAATTAGCTCGGAACCTCGTGCCTTTGGGGACGACATGTGTAGTTACCGATCCCCATGAGATAGCGAATGTTCATGGCGTGAGAGGCATACAATATATTCTTGATTCCAGCGCTGATCTTCCGTTGAGAGTTTACGTGATGTTTCCCTCATGTGTGCCTGCAACTCCATTTGAAACATCCGGCGCATCTCTGAACGCCGCCGACATGGTCCCATTCAAGGATAATCCACGGATCCTGGGGTTGGCTGAGATGATGAACTTTCCAGGAGTCCTTTTCATGGACCCAAACATTCTTGATAAGATCGAAGTGTTCAAACACAAGGTAATCGATGGACACGCCCCAGGACTTACGGGTAAGGATCTCATGGCCTATGTGAATGCGGGCATAGGATCCGACCACGAATGTTGCTCCACGGAGGAAGCCTCAGAAAAATTGGACGCGGGCATGAGAATAATGATTCGAGAAGGGTCGGCGGCCAAGAACCTCGATTCTTTGATTCCTCTGCTGAATAAACACAATTCCGGAAACATGATGCTCGTATCCGACGATTTGCATCCGGATGACATTCTGGAACGAGGTCACCTGAATTATTTGCTGAAAAGGGTTTGCGGCAAAGGAGTAGACCCTATTACCGCCATCCAGTTGGTCACAATAAACCCTGCCCGCTATTTTCGCCTGCAAGGACTGGGGGCTATTTTGCCTGGTTACAGGGCTGATCTGGTTGTGCTCTCTGATCTGGACAATTTTGGAATAGATCAGGTCTACAGCTCGGGGAAAAAAGTGTTTGAACAAGGAAACCCAATGCCGACATGGCGTAGCGAAGGCCCGGTTGCGCTTCCCAGGAGTTTTAATGTCAATTGGGAAAAAATAGTGGATTTTAAAATACCCGCTAAAGGAAATTCGATAAACGTAATTGAAGTAATTCCCGGACAAATAGTTACCCGGAGAGAGATAGAAAAAGCTTGTATTGTCGATGGTTCGATTACTGCGGATGTCAAGCGCGATTTGCTCAAGATATCTGTGATAGAACGACATCACGGATCGGGCGCTCACGCTACAGGTTTTATAAAAGGATTCGGTCTGAAGCGTGGGGCAATCGCCTCATCGGTAGCTCATGATTCCCATAACATTGTTGTGGTCGGAGCTACTGATTCTGATATGCTGGCGGCGGCAAAAACAGTGGCAAAGATGGGTGGCGGTCTGGCGGTTGTATGTGATGGAGTGGTGAGCGCGTCACTGACTCTCGAAATAGCCGGATTAATGTCTGACAGGCCTATAACCGAGGTCAGCGGCGATCTTCGCAATCTTTTCGCAGCAGCTCGAGAATTGGGGTGTCGTTTGGAAGCGCCATTCGCCACTTTATCTTTTATGGCCCTCACCCCCATCCCCGAGATAAAAATAACGGATCAGGGACTATTCGATTCTTCGAAGTTTTCCTTCATGGACCTGTTTGAAAAATAATCCGACGAACAGTCATAAAAAAAGAAGGCGAAACAGATCGCCAGAATTTGACTAAAGTTTGGTCGCGCTGCATAATTTGGTCTAAACTTGGGCTTGACAATGCGGTCTGAATGGCTATATTAGTAACAGTTACTATTAATGATAGCCGTGAGGCATGGCATGGGAAACCTGAGAGATTCGTCTCAACGTAGAGTGATATTGGAAGAGTTAGTAAAATTGAAAACTCATCCCACAGCCAATGAACTTTACGAGATAGTGCGAAGACGCATGCCTAAAATCAGCCTGGGGACCGTGTACAGGAATCTTGAATTACTGGCCGAGTCAAAAGTGATTCAAAAACTCGGAACCGCCGGCGCCCAGAAACGTTTCGACGCGATGACTGGCGACCACTATCACGTCCGTTGCGTCAAATGTGGAAGGGTGGACGATCTGGATTTCCCCTTTTTGAATTCGTTAAACAATTCGGCGGCTCTTGCCGGCAATTATGAGATAATTTCACATCGCCTTGAGTTCGAAGGTATTTGTCCGGAATGTCGAAGTCAGGAACTGGTCGGGAAAAATCATGTAGAGCATGAAAGAAATTCTGGATAATATTCAAATAGTTATCCGTGCGATTTAAATCGTATGGCAAATCATCAGGAGGATCTATTAAATGGCGTCAATTAAAGGTTCAGAGACAGAAAAAAATTTACTGGGGTCTTTCGCAGGGGAATCTCAGGCTAGAAACAGATACACCTATTTTTCGTCTCAGGCTCGTAAAGAAGGCATGATTCAAATTGCCCAAATTTTTGAGGAAACAGCCAATCAGGAAAAGGAACACGCGAAACGGTTCTTCAAGCAGCTAGAGGGAGGCGAAGTTCTAATTCAGGCCGCGTTTCCCGCTGGAATCATAGCCGGCACGCCGGAAAATCTCAAAGAGGCGGCCGCCGGTGAACATTTCGAATGGGCAGAACTCTATCCCGGATTTGCAAAAGTTGCCAGATCCGAGGGCTTTGAGGCTGCGGCGCTCATTTGGGAAGCCGTAAGCATTGCTGAGAAACAGCATGAAAAACGTTACCTGGACCTTCTAAAAAATATTGAGTCGGGAAAAGTTTTCAAAAAGGACAAGCCGGTGGTATGGCGATGCATAAATTGCGGTTATCTGCATGAAGCAAGTGAGGCGCCGGAATCCTGTCCGGCCTGTGCTCATCCACGGGCATATTTTGAGGTACTTTGTGAAAATTGGTAAGTTGGTTTGCAAGCTGTTAGAGTCACAAATATAATGGAGGATTTAAAAGATGACTGGATTGTTGGAGATTTACAAATGTGAAGTGTGCGGAAACATCGTGGAAATGATTCATACCGGCCAGGGCCAGCTAGTTTGTTGCGGTCAGCCAATGAAAAATTTTAAAGAAAACACGGTAGACGCCGCAAAAGAAAAACATGTTCCTGTAAAAGAGGTTGTTGATGGCGGCCTGAAGGTAAAAGTGGGTAGTGTCGCTCACCCCATGGAAGACAAACATTTCATTGAGTGGATAGAAATAGTGGCTGACGGAAAGTCTTATAGACAGTTTCTGAAGCCAGGTGAAGCCCCTGAAGCTTTCTTTCCAGTGTCGGGCGAATTCACTGCCCGTGAATACTGCAATCTCCATGGGCTATGGAAAGCGTAAGTAATAATTTATCGCCAATGGGCATCCGGAAGCCGTATTGGCTTCTGGAGACCATTAAATTGAGAATTAATGGAGGATGATATGGCGGCTGATATGAAAATCTATCAATGCCAAACCCCGAACTGTGGTTACATGTACAACCCTGAAAAAGGAGACCGTAAAGGTAAAATTCCCAAAGGAGTTTCTTTTGAAGACCTTGCGGATGATTGGAAATGTCCCATCTGTGGCGCCGGTAAGAAGATGTTCAAACCGTTAGGGTTTTAGATCATCGCTATAAGATCAAAAAATGTTCAAGAGGCCTAAATGATTAGCATGCGCATTGTAAGCGCTGTGGTTATTTTTTTGATGTTAACTGTGGCTGGTTTAGGGCTATGCGACACATCAAAACAAATATCAGTCAACGCGGATATCCTGGCGGACCTCAAGTTTAATTCGCCCGAAAATCTTGCGGACAAAAAGTATCTGGGGTTGTCGGATGGTAAAAATTTCAAACTTCCCCAGGTTAAAGCCAGATTGCTGATTATACATATATTCAGCATGTACTGTCCCATTTGCCAACGCGACGCCCATGCCGTGAATGAACTCCACGACCTCATTCAGAAGGTCCCTGGATTACGGGATGAAGTGAAGATGCTTGGCGTAGGAACGGGAAACACTCCCTATGAAGTGAATGTTTTCAGAGAAAAATTTAAAGTTGCGTTTCCGCTTATCCCTGACGACAACTTTGCCATTCAAAAAGCCCTGTCGGATGAAATTCGCACTCCGACCTTCCTGGTTGTGAAGCCGAACGCCGCGGGCAAGTTGGAGATTGTTCTCACCAAAGTTGGAGAGATAAAAGAGTCGGGAGAGTTTCTCAAGAAAATTATGGAAAAGCTCAATTGAGTTGGGGAGGCTTCTGATGGCCGACAAGACAATATTGCTGAAAACATTTTCTCTGGGTTTTGTTATTGCGTTGGCGCCGCTGTGGGCATGTTGGGCTTCTACCCCCGCTGATTCCTCGATATACGATCCAGGAAACCTCAAACCGATGGACACTTCAACTAGTCTGAAGGTAGGCGACATCGCACCGGGGTTTTCTTTGCCGACCATCTCCGGTGGCGCTGTTTCGCTGGATCAATTTCGAAACAAAAAGAATGTTGTTTTATCGTTTGTCCCCGCCGCATGGACCCCTGTGTGTTCACAGCAGTGGCCGGGATACAATATCGCTGGGAACCTCTTCGAGAAACTTGACGCCGTTGTCATTGGGATTTCCGTGGACAACATTCCTACGTTACATGCCTGGACTCAAGAAATGGGGAACTTATGGTTTCCCGTGGCTTCTGATTTCTGGCCTCATGGATTGGTGGCCCAGAAATATGGCGTTCTGAGAAGTGATGGCGTCTCGGAAAGAGCGTTGTTTTTGATCGATAAGAAAGGCGTCATCCGTTATATTGATGTTCACGATATAAACAAGATGCCAAAGCTTGAGGATTTGATTAAGGCGCTTGAGAAATTGCAACAAAACTGAATCTGAAATGTGTTGATGTTTTAAAGGATTCACTGTTGGGTGGTGTCAAATCATGATCAAATTCTTAATTAGATTGTCATATCTTTCGGCCATGGGCTTGGTCTTGTCTGGAACTTTATGGTTTTCCGCATCTTACGCTGAAGATCAGCCCGTGAGCGATTTGACTCAGGATTGCATCGCCTGCCATAGTTCCGTCTCACCAGCGATAGTGGCTGACTGGAGACGAAGCGCACACTCAAGGATTACCCCCTCCAAAGGTATGGAACGCCCTGAGCTTGAAAGGCGCGTTTCCTCCCAGAACGTTCCGGATCAACTGAAGGAAGTCGTTGTAGGTTGCGCTGAGTGCCATACAGTCAATCCCGAAAATCATGGTGACGTATTCAATCACAATGATCAAAAAGTTCATTTGACGGTAACTCCGAAAGACTGCGCAGTCTGTCATCAGGTGGAAGAATCTCAATACCAGAAGAACATCATGGCGTTCGCTCATACCAATCTCTCGAAAAACGCCGTCTATCAGACCCTTATGACGACCATAAACGGAACTCAGGAATTTGTGAAAAAAGGTACGGTCATTAAGGACCCAAATCAGAAGACAAGCGACGAATCCTGTTACGCGTGCCATGGGACGGAAGTAAAAGTCCTAAAGATGAAAACCCGGTCCACCGACTACGGAGATATGGAATTTGTAGAACTCTCAGGGTGGCCAAACGATGGAGTCGGTCGATTGAATCCTGATGGGAGCAGAGGATCGTGTTCCTCTTGCCACACCCGCCACCAGTTCGCCATTCACATGGCCAGGAAGCCTTACACATGTTCCCAATGTCATAAGGGGCCCGATGTCCCCGGGTACAAAATTTATTCCGTGAGCAAGCATGGGACGATGTTTTCATCCCTAAAAGATGAATGGAATTTTAAATCGGTTCCGTGGACCTTAGGTAAGGATTTCTCGGCTCCTACATGCGCGACATGCCACGTCAGTCTTTTGGTAAATCCCGAGGGATCAGTTATAGCTCAAAGAACGCATCAGATGAATGATCGACTCCCGTGGAGAACGTTCGGACTAATTTATTCTCACGCCCATCCAAAATCACCCGACACGTCCATAATTCGCAATGCCGATGGATTGCCGCTGCCAACAACCTTTCTCGGAGTTCCAGCTTCTGATTACCTGATTTCGCCGGATGAACAAAAAACCCGGAAGGAAACGCTACAGAAAATTTGTTTGTCCTGTCATGCTCCTGGATGGGTTAACGGCCACTGGGATCGATTTGAAAATACTCTTAAAACATCTGATGAGATGACGCTTACCGCCACAAAAATATTGACTCAAGCCTGGGATCAAAAACTTGCCGACAGGGCAAACCCCTTTGACGAGGCAATTGAAAAACATTGGACGGAACAATGGCTCTTTTACGGGAATTCCACGCGTCTGTCATCCGCCATGTTGGGATCTGATTACGGGGTGTTTGATCGGGGTCGATGGTTTATGGGTAGGTCAATCCAGGATATGCTGGACACACTTCATTTCCTTGCCGGTGTAAAAAAGAAATGATTCAAGTTTAGACGCAGGAGGTTTATTAAAAATGGAAAAGATCACATGGAAATGTTCAAAATGTGGATACACTCAGGAAGCCGACCCAGGGGTTGCTCCACCCGAAACGTGCCCAATGTGCAAGGAAAAATGTGAATTTACAAATGTGACATGCTACATTCCAGAATGTGGAATGACCGGTCAGGATTCAAGATTGAAGTAATGTTTTAGAATTACGATCCTTGCGAGCGAGCGGGGTATTAGAGGAGCGCTGGTATGTCGCGAATTGCGTTAGTTGCTTTTAAGGGCAAACTGATGTGTTTTGTTCATGTTCTATTGAATGCAAAAATAATTCTTAACTCAGATAAAGTTTCGGAATAGAGTATAAAATGAAGGTATTAGGAATTTACGGCAGTCCGAGAAAAAATGGCAACAGTGATCTGTTGCTTCAGGAAGCCCTTAAAGGGGCCCAGTCTCTGGGCGCCGAAACACAGACGATTCGTTCGTTTGACCTTAAGATGAGTGGTTGCCATGAATGCGGCGCATGCGACAAGACCGGCGTATGCGTAATCAAAGATGACATGGACGAGATTTACCCGAAGTTGGTCGAGTCAGAAGTCATTATTCTGGCCAGTCCCATGTTTTTTTACGGTGTCACTTCTAGCGCCAAGGCTGTCATAGATCGCTGCCAGGCCTTGTGGAGTAGAAGAATGATTGAAAAGACGCCGGAAAAAAGGAAACGATACGATTCCGGTCGAGGTTATTTGATTGCTGTGGGAGCCACCAAAGGATCAAATCTATTTGAAGGCGCCCAACTGGTCGCAAAATATTTTTTTGACGCATTGGACAAAAGTTACGAAGGCGGTCTTTTGGTAAAGTCAGTTGAAGGCAAGAACGCCATTCTCGAGCGGACGGAGGCTTTGAAGGACGCTTTTGAAATGGGTATGAAAGCTGTTAGAGCTGAGCCGTTTAACGCCATTTCGCCTACGGATAAGTAGAGGTAGGGCAAAATCGCATAAGACGTAATTTCCACAATACCGTGGAGCCGATTGTCGAAGCGAACCCAAGTTAACGTCAACAATAATTCTGGATTCAATTTTAGAGGAGTAAGAAAAATGGCTAAGGCTATAATAGTTTTTGCCACCAGGGCCGGTCAAACTGAAAATATAGCGGATCTTGTAGCTGAGGGCATAAGATTTACGGGAACCGACGCGAAAGTCATATCCGCTACGCAATTAAACAAACAGGAAGATCTTGAAGGCTATGACGCATACGTTTTTGGGTCCGCCACTTATCACGGTGAAATGATGCAGGCTATGAAGACACTCTTATTCCTTGCCGCCAAATTGGACCTGGAAGGTAAGGTGGGAGCGTCCTTTGGAGCATTTGGCTGGAGTGGAGAGGCGCCTGACCGGATATACGACACAATGCAAAATATTCTAAAAATGGATATGATTGGAGGCCCTCTTAGGCTCAAATCATCCGTGATTCAGGGGGGAATGCAGATGGCCCAGGATTATGGCAGGGAAATCGGAAAGAAAATTTCCTCTAAGTAGAGGTTGGAAGGGCTTATTAAGCAAATAACGGAATTAACGGCTGCAAATAGCCTAATCTAATGAAAAGGAGTCAATCTTATGGAAAAATATGTATGTCAGGTTTGTGGTTATGTCTACGATCCCGCTCAGGGAGACCCCGACAATGGAGTGAATCCCGGCACGTCGTTTGCTGATGTGCCTGCGGATTGGGTCTGCCCCGTCTGTGGAGCCGACAAAGATTCATTTTCTGTCGAATAGGGGAATTTTCTCGCCTCCAGATTAGAGGAAAGTTCTAAGATTTATATTGAGCGTCGATCATTTGTGTGACTAGCGTCACTATTGTGTACTTCTACGTTTCTTTTCTGGAGAGCAGGAAACGTCTAAAAAGCCGGAGGAAAAATTGCGCACAGTCGTTGAGATAAAAAAAGGAATAAATTGGGTTGGAGCGGTTGATTGGGATGTTAGGGATTTTCATGGTTATTCGACCAAAAAGGGAACCACTTACAATTCCTACCTCGTTCTGGATGATAAAGTTACACTGTTTGATACGGTTAAGAAACCTTTCAAGAATGACTTGCTTCACAACATCCACAAAGTAATAGATCCCACAAAAATTGACTATCTGGTTGTAAATCATGTTGAGCCTGATCACTCGGGCTCGATTCCTGAAATAGTCGAAGCCATTAAACCGGAAAAAATATTTTGTTCGTCAAAAGGCCATAAAGCGCTGTTGGATCACTATCACAGGGAAGATTGGCCGTATGAAGTCGTCGCCACAGGGCAGGAGATCTGCCTTGGTAAGCGGACAGTAACTTTTTTGGAAACCCGAATGCTTCATTGGCCGGACAGTATGTTTTCCTATATCAAGGAAGACGCTTTGCTAATATCCAGTGACGCCTTTGGTGAGCATTGGGCTACAACGGAAAGATTCAACGATCAGGTTGACGGCGCAGAGTTGATGAGGCACGCTGTCAAGTATTACGCCAACATCCTCCTTCCATATTCAGGGTTGGTTCAAAAACTCATTGCAGATGTCCAGAAAATGGATCTCAAGATAGACATCATTGCTCCGGATCATGGATTAATCTGGAGAGACAACCCGATGCAAATTGTGCAGGCCTATGACAGGTGGAGTAAACAGGAGTGCAAGCGAAAAGCTATAATAATTTATGACACTATGTGGCACAGCACGGAGATGATGGCCAAAGCCATAGCGGACGGGTTGATTGAATCAGGTATAAGCGTAAAGATCATGAACCTTGCCTGTGATCATAGAAGCGACATCATCACCGAGCTTATAGATTCAAAAGCGGTCCTGTTGGGATCTTCCACCCTCAACAACGGCATGCTGCCAAAGATGGCGGACATGCTTTGCTACATGAAGGGTCTACGTCCTATCAACAAATTGGGAGCGGCTTTCGGGTCTTACGGCTGGAGCGGCGAGGCGGTAAAGCACTTGGTCAAGGCTATGGAAGACATGAAAATGAAAGTTTTTGGTCCGGGTATAGCTCAACAATTTGTTCCGAATCACGATGGATTGAAAAAGTGTGTAGACTTGGGACGTGAAGTCGGCGCTGCGATAAATGAAAGTGTTCCAGCTTAGTCTTTCAGGATGAAGTTTCCGGACAATGACATCAGGGACAAACCGTTTAAAGGGCAGGGATTTGAAGAAAAAGGTTTCGGAACTGCTCAGAGAGAAGGATTTCAGTTCTAGTCTGGATCAGTTGGCTTCATTTCCCGGGAAGCTGGTCATCAATCCTCTGTTGTCATTCTTGTTGGATCATGATGAATTAGTGAAATGGCGAGCCATAACAGCAATAGGTGTGGTCGTATCGGAACTGGCGAAACATGACATTGAGGCGGCTCGTGTAATAATGCGCCGCCTCATGTGGAGTTTGAACGATGAATCCGGGGGAATTGGCTGGGGAGCTCCCGAGGCCATGGGTGAAATTATGGCTCAATGTCATAGACTGGCTCTGGAATATAATTCGATATTAATTTCATATCTCGACGAAGAAGGAAACTTTCTCGAGTACGAACCATTACAAAAGGGCTTGATATGGGGTATCGCAAGAGTATCAGCAAAATATCCGGAACTTTTTCAGTCGGCTTCCAGGTATCTACCAAAATACCTGATATCGGGAGATCCTGCGATCAGGGGTCTTAGCGCTTTAGCTCTAGCCGCGCTCGGAACTGCGGACAGAAAGGATCTTCTGCAAAATCCGGCGCGGGACGACACGGAATTTCAAACTTAATTTGATCTCCTAGTTTAGCAAAAGGAGTTTCCCATGGATCCCATTTTTCTTTCCCGGCTACAATTCGCGGCTACAACTTTGTTTCATTTTCTGTTTGTTCCTTTGACTCTGGGATTGGCGATTATCGTTGCGATGATGGAGACTCGCTATGTCCAGACAGGAAACCCTGAATATAAGAGGATGACGAAGTTCTGGGGGCATCTTTTCGTGATAAATTTTGTTGTAGGTGTAGTAACCGGCATAACGCTGGAATTTCAGTTTGGAACCAACTGGTCAAGATATTCCAAGTATGTAGGTGACATTTTTGGTTCAATCCTGGCCATAGAAGCTACCGTGGCTTTTTTTATGGAGTCTACCTTTTTGGCCGTCTGGTACTTTGGTTGGAACAAACTTAGCCCCAAGATGCACGCCGCCTGTATCTGGATAGTGGCAATCTCGTCGAATGTTTCAGCCTACTGGATCATAGCCGCCAATGCCTGGATGCAGCACCCGGTTGGGTACGAAATTCGGAATGGCAGGGCGGAATTAACCGATTTCATAGCTGTCGTCACCCAACCTTATGCGATTACAAATTATCTCCACACCATATTTTCCGGCTTCATTATCGGCGGTTTTTTTGTGATGGGCATTAGCGCCTACCATTTGCTCCGTAAAAATGAAGTCAGCTTTTTCACGAAATCGTTCAGAATGGCCCTGGTTTTTTCTTTGATCTTTTCAGTCGGGGAAATTTTCATGGGTGATTTGAATGGAAAAGAGATGTCAAGACTTCAACCGGAAAAAACCGCCGCCGCCGAGGCTCACTGGGAAACTCAGAAAGGCGTTGGTTTTTCCATGCTGGTGATACCGGATGAGAGAAATGAGCGCAATTACGTGGAGATGTTCACAATACCCAAGTTTTTGAGTTTCCTCACAAAAGGGGACTGGGACGCCGAAGTAAAAGGGCTCAAATCCTGGCCATTGGAAGATCGTCCCCCGGTAACGCTGGTTTTTGCCTCTTTCAGAATCATGGTGGGGCTTGGATTTCTTTTTGTCCTGTTGACCGTAATCGGCTGGTTCAAGAGGAATAAACTTGAGTCAAGCCCATTGTATCTGAGGATCATGTTGTATTCTATTCCGCTTCCATATATTGCGGCTCTTTTGGGTTGGATAGTGACTGAAGTAGGCCGTCAACCATGGATCGTATACCAGGTTTTGAGGACCAATCAAGCCGCATCCCCGATCGAAGGATCCCAGGTTGCGATTTCATTGGCCGCTTTTGTCATAGTGTATACCCTGTTGGGTTTTGTGGCCTTTTTCCTGATGGCTCGCCACGCCAAACATGGCCCGGAACCAGTGTGACAACTTTCTCGAACGGTAATTTTAGGACCGGCTTGTAAAGACATTCGTGACCTGGAATTGCAAAGAAAGGTGGGCTCAATATGCTCGAAACCATATGGTTTTTACTTTGGGGTCTGATATGGGCGATCTATTTCACGCTTGATGGGTTCGATTTTGGTCTGGGGACCCTTCTCCCTTTCATTGCCCGAACCGACAAGGAAAAAAGAGTGGTTTACAATTCCATGGGGCCATTCTGGGACGGCAACGAAGTGTGGCTGATCACAGCCGGTGGAGTGACCTTTGCGGCTTTTCCCACCACCTACGCCGTTATGTTCAGCACCCTGTACACCCCGTTGTTGCTAATATTGTTCACCCTTATAATTAGAGCGGTATCATTGGAATTCAGGAACAAAATATCAAGTCCGTCCTGGAAATCATTTTGGGACGCATGCCTTTTCATTGGCAGTTTTTGTCCCGCGTTGCTGTTTGGAGTGGCGTTCGCCAACATTTTCCAGGGAATTCCCTTTGACGCGAACTTTATATTCCAGGGGAACCTGCTTACACTGCTCAACCCTTATGGACTCGCTGGAGGAATACTCTTTGTCGCGTTGTTTCTCGTTCATGGCGCAATATGGCTGGCTATCAAATCTGATGGAGCCTTGCATCGAAGAGCCAAAGCGGCGGCGTCGGGTCTGTGGATTTTTCTGTTGGTCATGGCCGTGATCTTCCTCATCTATTCCTGGTTCGCTACGACACTCTACAAGAACTATCTTGCCAATCCCGTATTGTTTGTTCTTCCGCTTTTAACTGTTGTGGCTTTGCTTCTTACAAGGTTTTTCATAGCCGGTGAATCATTTTGGAAGGCATGGTTTGCGTCAGGGGCCACAATTTTAACAGCGGTCCTTTTTGGAGTAGTAGGCCTCTTTCCGAACATGTTTCCGTCCAGCATTGATCCGGCCCTCAGTTTGACGGCCTTCAATTCTTCTTCGAGTCAATTGACCCTAACGATTATGCTGGGAGTGGTGATTGTGATGGTTCCTATTGTGATTGCCTACCAGACTTGGGCCTACTATCTGTTCCGAGGCAAAGTGGATGAGGTCATGTTGGCTTCAAAAGAGTCTTATTAGAGGCTAACGCCGAAACCCAAACGAAAAATCAATTACTGAATTGTGGAAAGGAATATTAGATGTCGGAACGAATTAACCTGATAACAATAAAAGGGAACCCGCTCACTCTGGTTGGAAACGAGGTGAAGGTCGGAGACACTGCCCCCGATTTCACCGTCGTGGGAAATGATCTTTCTCCTGTGAGCTTTTCCTCATTTAGCGGCAAGCCGATAGTGATATCATCGGTGCCTTCGCTTGACACTCCAATCTGTGACATGTCCACTCGCCGTTTCAACGAAGAAGCCATCGCCTTGGGGGGCGACGTCGCCATACTCACCATCAGCATGGACCTGCCTTTTGCGCAGGCTCGGTGGTGTGGAGCCGCAGGCGTAAAAAACGTGGTGACGCTTTCGGACCACAAGGACGCTTCTTTTGGTCTTTCTTACGGACTTCTAATAAAGGAACTCAGGCTATTGGCCAGGGCAGTGTTTGTTATTGATAATAAAGGGAAAATCCAATATCTTGAACTTGTTCCGGAGATAGCTCAGGAGCCGAACTATGACGCTGCTCTGGAAATATTGAAGAAAATCAAATGAGACATTCGAATCCCTAAATTTAAACTATCCCGGAGGTCACAGCAATGAAACAATGGAATTCCGTCAATGAAATATTGGATTTTGCCATAAACAATGAACAGGAAGCGCATGACTTTTACATGGATTTGTCCGCAAAAATGGATCGACCATGGATGACCGAAATTTTCAAAAACTTTGCCGCAGAAGAAATGGGTCACAAGAAGAAACTTGAGGGTGTAAAGTCAGGCAAGAAATGGGGCGCATCCGACAAAAAGTCGCTTGATCTGAAAATAGGCGATTACCTTGTCGCCCCGGAACCTGGACCTGAAATGGATTATCAGCAGGCTTTGATCCTGGCCATGAAAAAGGAAAAGAAAGCCTTCAGGCTGTATACTGATTTAGCTTCTACATGTGGAGACGACAAACTGGAGGAAATATTCCTGGGTTTGGCTCAGGAAGAAGCCAAGCATAAACTGAGATTCGAAATCGAATATGATGATTATGTCATGAGTGAAAACTAGAACTTACCGTATATGACAAACATTTTTTGGCTCCTACGCGAAAATCCTGTTGCTGTTCCCCAGGTTCAGCCTGAAAAGAGGTTAGATGACAAAAATCAAGTTGCTAATAGCCGCCATATCGGCGGTGGGCATGATCCTCTTGCTTGTCTGGATTCAGGGCGGGTTTAGCCACAAGGTCCCGGGAGGCGTTACAAATCTTCCCAAAGAGCGCATCGAGCAAGTTAAAACCATTAAAGTCGAGCAGGTGGAATCGTCGGGTGAAGTCTCTGTTTCAGGAACTGTGCTGGCCAGGGACACAGCCCGAATCGCCGCTCGGGTCGGTGGTTATGTCACGGAGTTGAAGGTTGACGCAGGCAGCATTGTAAAGAAAGGAGACCTTCTCCTTAAGATAGAAGCGCGAGAGTTGGAAGAACGCGAAGCTCAAGCCCGGGCGGCTCTAGAAAGCGCCAATGTTGACCTGGAAAAAAACAGACAGGATTTGGAGCGTTACAAAGTCCTCTTCGAAGGACAGGCTATAGCCAGGAAAGAATTCGATGACGTTTCAGCACGTTTCGAAATGGCGAAGGCGGCTGCGGACAAGGCAAAATCAGCCCTGGAAGAGGCTAAAACGTTCCTGTCTTATGAACTAGTTACTGCGCCGTTTGATGGAATAGTGTCGGAAAGAAGTATTAATCAAGGTGATCTGGCGACCATAGGTCGCGAATTGGCTACAATTTATGATCCCAACTCCCTGGAAATGGTTGCGGCCGCAGGAGAACAGTTCGCTCCCTTTCTTTCAGTGGGAGCGCCGGTGACCGTATCCATTTCATCACTTCAGGCCAAGGAGAACACCTCGATAAGGGAAGTCGTTCCCCAGAGAGATGAAAAAACCAGGACCATAACTGTTAAGGCGTCCTTGCATGAGGTCAAGGGTTTGACTCCCGGCTTGTTTGGGATTCTCACTTTCAAGACCGTATCCGCCCAAGTGATAGTGATACCGTCGAGTTTGGTGAAATCGGTGGGGCAGATCGAATCGGTGCGGGTTTTGGACAAAGGTGAAATCAAGACGAGGAGTGTCAGGACGGGTAGAGTCCTGGACGCAGGCAAAATTGAGATTCTTTCAGGCTTAGAGTCCGGAGATGAAGTTGTGACTGAACAAGAATAACCGATTCCAGTGTTTGCCTCAGACATGCGACATATCGCAGTGAAGGGCCACCGTTATTGCGGTTAATTGTTAGTTACCGGCTCAAACGGAAAATGGCTTCAGACAAATTCTTTAAGTTCATCCAGCAGGGCTTTCAATAAATCTTTTTCATCATAGGTCCCAACTATCTTTCCCTTTTTAAAGAGGATCCCCCTCCCTTTGCCCCCGGCTATACCAATATCAGCTTCTTTCGCTTCACCCGGGCCGTTGACCACGCACCCCATGACCGCCACCTTGATGGGGGTCTTTATCCGTGAAACAGCTTTTTCCACTTTAGCTGCAAGCCCCAGGAGGTCTATTTCCGTACGTGAACATGTTGGGCAGGAAATGAGATCCACTCCATAGTTTCTTAATCCCAGACTCCTTAGAATCGAGAAACCCGCGTCAATTTCCTTTTTCGGATGCGCCGAAAGAGACACACGAATAGTGTCTCCAATCCCTTCCGCAAGAAGCAGTCCTATGCCGATCGCTGATTTGACGCATCCTGGTATCAGGGTTCCAGCCTCTGTTATTCCAAGATGCAACGGATAATTAACTCGTGCCGAAAGCATGCGATAGGCGTCTATTGTTTTGATGACGTCTGAAGATTTTAACGACACCTTTATGAGTTCAAATCGCTCCTTTTCCAGTATGGAAATGTGGCCAAGAGCGCTTTCTACCATGGCTTCCGCTGTTGATCCCCCGTATTTATCAAGGAGTTTTTTCTCCAAAGAGCCTGAATTGACTCCGATTCGTATGGGAATGTTTCGATCCAGGGCGGCTCGAGTTACCTCCCTGACTTTCGAAGCGGCCCCTATGTTACCCGGGTTGAGACGCAATCCATCGACTCTTTGTCTCAGGGATTCAAGGGCCAATTTGTGATCAAAATGGATGTCCGCAACCAGCGGTATCTTTATTCCGGATTTGATCCCGCCGATAGCGCGAGCAGCGTCCATATCCGGAACACCCACTCGGACAATATCGCATCCCGCCCTTTCAAGAATCTTGATCTGGCGTGTTGTCAGGGAAACATCGCGAGTGTTGGTGTTTGTCATCGACTGAACGGAAATAGGGGCGTCACCCCCGACCAAAACTCCGCCCAATTGAATCTGCCTGGTTTTTTGTCTAACTATATCCATATTAGACCGAAGTCATTTCTTTAGATTTCCATACCATTTTTCGTAATAATCCAGATATTCCCCGGATTTTATTTTTCTCCACCAGGATTCATTCTCTATATACCATTTAATGGTGGCGTCTATCCCTTCTTCAAAGTCTATCGAAGGGGCCCAGCCCAATTCATCATTGATTTTGGCCGCATTCATGGCATATCGTCTATCATGGCCCGGCCGGTCCTGGACATATTTGATCAGTGAAAATGGTTTGTTGAGTTTGGTTAGGATAAGTCGAACTATATCGATATTGGTATATTCGCAAGAGCCTCCAATATTGTAAATCCCTCCGGATTTTCCGTCTCTCATAACTGTGTCGATTGCCCTGCAGTGATCCAGAACATGAATCCAGTCCCGAACATTCATACCATCCCCATACACCGGAAGTTCCTGGTCCTGAATTGCGTTGGTAATCATCAGGGGAATGAGTTTCTCTGGAAATTGTAATGGTCCGTAGTTATTGGAACATCTCGTAATTACAACATCCATGTTGTATGTCTTGTGATAGGCTCGCGCCAACAGGTCTGCGGAAGCTTTTGAAGCTGAGTAAGGGCTGTTGGGTTTTAACATGTTCGTTTCAACGAAAGCTGGATCAGCTGCGCCAAGAGATCCATAAACTTCATCCGTCGATATCTGGACAAATCGCTCGACACCATGTTCACGGCAGCAATCCATAATCGTCTGAACGCCAATGATATTTGTCTTAAGAAACGCCGAGGCGTCCAGTATGGAACGATCAACGTGCGATTCCGCAGCGAAATTGACCACAACGTCAGGCTTGGCGGAAATAACCTCGTTGACTAAACTTTTATCTGTAATGTCACCCTTGATAAAAGTGTAACGATTTCCGTAATCTTTTACATCTAACAGGTTTTCGAGATTTCCAGCGTACGTGATCAAATCCAGATTTGTAACGCTCAAATCCTGATAGGTCTTGAGCATGCTCAAAATAAAATTTGATCCAATGAACCCTAATCCCCCAGTTACAAGCAAACGCATAATCAGTTTCTCCGGAGTATTCGTCTGATGTAAATATCAATTATATCAGTGATATGTGGAAGTGTAACGGCATGTTGCCCACACTGAATCCTTATACCATTTCGCTTACGAATAAGTAACATGGCGGGTTTGCATAGTTACCTGTTCAAACGCGAATCGGTATTAACCGTCCTTCCTGGCCCAATCGTAGGGTATCTCCCCCTCGTGAGGATCAACCCTGAACTCATCAGGATCTTCACGATTATATGGCTCGGAGGGGACGTTGATAACATACGCCTCGTAATCGCTCACGCATTTCCACCCGTGATAAACCCCGGCAGGAATTACAATAAGGACCGGGTTGAACTCACCAACGTAAATCACATTGAGAGACCCTCGAGTTTTGGAACCCTCCCGATCGTCATACAAAACGGCCTTGACCATCCCCCTGACACAGGTGAACCTGTCATCCTGGATTCGGTGGTAATGCCATGCCTTAACTACTCCCGGGTAAACAGTGGAAAGATAAACCTGACCAAAACCCGAGAAAAATGAATCGTCCCGCCTCATGATTTCCATCAGTCTGCCACGTTCATCCGGGACCACTTTCAAAGGCTGAATAACTACTCCATCAATGGGCGCCGATAATGGTTGTTTAAATTTTTTGTTTTTCAAATTCATTTTCAATTATTGTTCGCTCCTCCGTGAGCAACCAGATTAGACGCCTTCAACAGTGAATCAAATGTTCCCGCGTCCGTCCACCACCCATCGATTTTGGACCAGGTCATCGTTCCCTGGTTGATATAAAGATTATTGACGTCGGTTATTTCAAGCTCCCCCCGTTCTGACGGGCTCAATGTTTTTATAAATTCAAAGACCTGAAAATCATACATGTAAATTCCAGTCACAGCGAAGCCTGACGGCGGATCTGTGGGTTTTTCGATGATCTTCAGGACCTTGTCTCCGTCAAGGACAGGAACTCCAAACCGCTGAGGATCGTCGACTTCTTTAAGCAGGATTCTGGCGCCTTTCCCCTGTGCTGTATATTCTTCCACAGCCGTTCGAATTGTTCTTTCAAGTATATTGTCCCCCAGGACAACACAAACCTCGCCACAGGCGGCGTGATTTTCGGCCAGAGCGAGAGCGTCGGCGATCCCTCCTTCGCCTTCCTGATAGACATAACCTATGTTTTTTACCCCGTACCGACTGCCATTTCCTAGCAATCTGAGAAAGTCCCCAGGGTGATTGCCTCCGGTGACGATCAGGATGTCATCTATCCCCGCCTTAACGAGGCATTCAACGGGATAAGTTATCATGGGCCTATCGTAGACAGGCAGAAGGTGCTTGTTGGTAATTTTTGTGAGAGGGTTCAACCTCGTGCCCAAACCTCCCGCCAGTATGACACCCTTCATGGGAAAACTCCTCCTAAGGGCAGAATTAGGTTTCTTAACGTCTATGTTTAATTATCTTATGATACTAACACTTTTGTTTTATCAGTATCAAGCGCATAAATTTGCCCATCATGCTTTAAGAGAATGTCTTTATATCGGTTTACCCGCGCCTCCAATGATTGACTAGATTCTCAAACTACGATAAAGAGAATCCGAGATGACCAAATCAGAAAGCCAACAAACCCAGTGTCTTGACGAATCAATTGAGTTTCCAACCTCCCTGCTGTTGGGCAAATTGTTGGGCAAATTTAAACTATTGCTGGCCATAGGTCGAAGTCTCGTTGGTAAAGAACCTTTTGAAAAGAAAATTTGTTCCTTGATTCCCCGCCTGACACTTCTGTTGGGCAATAGAGCGGGAGTCGCGACGTGGATTGAAACTGGCGACAAAGTTTTTGGGGAAATTTCCAAGGATCTCGACGGGGCCGTATTCGTAAAGAATATTCAAGTCGAAAATGTGATTCGAGGCAGGGTCTGCGTAAAATATGACAAAGCCGAGAAAATTTTTCCCGAAGACGAGTATTTCTTGCAGGAAGTCGCTGAATTAATTGGCCGTCAGATAGAGGTTGATGAGCTGGATCAGATGTTGAGACGTTCTGAAGAGCGTTATAGAAAGCTGGCCGCAAATCTCTCTCAGGAAATGTGGAGGCGAACTGAAGCCCTGGCGAGTCAAAGCGGATATCTGGAAGGAATATTGAGATCATCGGCGGATATGATAGTGACCACCGACCTGGATTCCAGAATCGTTGAATTCAATCCTGCGGCGGAAAACTTATTGGGTTATACATCTGAAGAAATCCAGGGACATAAAATCAATGAGGTGTGGGTAAATTCCGCCGAGAGAGATGTAATACTTGAAGAAGTTCAAAACTCGGGTGGAATAAAAAACTATAAGACCAAACTCCGGAGAAAAGACGGAGATTTCGTCGAGATCTCTTTGACCCTCTCTCTTTTAAAAGATAACGAAGGCAGAGTCCTGGGCACCGTCGGAATCAGCAAAGACGTGGCCAGAGAAAACGCAACAAGAAGGGAACTTGAGAGACTTAACAAGAATTACAGAGAAGCCATTAATTTTATTAACCATGAAAACAAAAATTCTCTGATTGTAATAAGTGGGTTTGTCAGGAGACTGCTCGATTCTGAAACGGAACAAAAACGTCGGGAACATTTGGAAATCGTCTATCACCATTCCAAATTTCTCGAAGCCATGAGCAAAGATTTTCTTACCATGGCGGACCTTGAACAGGGTGAGTTTCAGATACGTAAAGAGAAAATTGAAAATTTTTATGAACAGATAATTCTGCCGGCCATGGTAGGGATAAAAGAACGATATCCGAATTCCTTCGACAGTTACGACAATAGCATGGGTGGAGTAGGGAATACCCCTGTTTACGGCGACCCAAGGTTTCTTGAGATTGTTTTTAGGAATCTTTTCGGAAATGCCCTGAAATACGGAAATCCCGGAGGAAGGATAGCCTACGGAGTTGTAGATCTCGGCGACAAATTGTTATTCAATGTTTGGAACGAAGGGCAGGGAATAGAGCCCGAAGAAAGGGAAAAAGTATTTGAGAAATTTTACAGAATCCCAAATGAAATAACCCGTTCCAAACGCGGAACAGGTCTTGGTCTATACAATATAAAGAGAATTATTGAAGCCCACGGTGGCAGTTTGTGGTGTGAATCGGAAGTGGGACGATGGACAAACTTTCTATTTACACTGCCAAAAGAATGACAGCCTATTTGTCCTGCCTTTGCAATTCCCTTCAGTTAGTCGTCGCCTGGGCCGAACGGGCCGGCAGCGCTGCCGGGTTCGATTGGTTTTGGGATTGCTTGAGGGCCTTTAGATACAAGAGACGAGTGTCCCTGAAATGATCCGGGCTGCCTAAAACCACTATTACCAATCGTTCCTTACCGGGAGAGAATTCAGAAGTGAGGCAATGACCGGCGCGGACAGTGAAACCGGTTTTACCTCCCACAACAGGCAGGTTATCGCGCAAGAGCCTGTTAGTGTTTCTTATATGATAGCCCTGCGGGTTAAGTTTACTCGTCAGTACACAGGATGTCGTCTTACATATGGACCTTATGGTATTGTTGGCGAACGCTATCCTGGTAATATTCGCCATTTCCCTCGCTGTTGAAACATTGGCGTCAACTTCCGGGTCTTTGTCATCATTGGAAGAGTTTGGTATTTTCTTGTCCAGTCCACTCGGGGTGAAGAACTTGGTGTTTGTCGCTCCAAGGCTCCGCGCCTTTTTATTCAGGGCTGCTATAAATCCGGGTTTTCCACCGGGGAAAGCGCACGCCAGCGCCTCAGCGCAATCGTTCCCTGAACTTATCAACATGCCTCGCAAAAGGTCTTCAACACTCAATGTGTCGCCCGGCTTCAAGCCGACAACTGATTTAGGCACTTTTTTAATGTGTTCCGGAATGGTAATAGGCTTGTCCAGAGGCATGTGATCGAGAGTCAGCAGAGCTGTAACTAGTTTTGTGAGACTTGCTATCGGCAGTTTTTCGTCTGCGTTCTTGGTTATTAGAGTCTGATTGTTTGCGAGATTGACGCAATAAACCGCTTTTGCCTGGACCCCTGTGGAAACGGGTTTGATATTCCGGGTCTTTGAGGGCTTTGAGGAGGACTTTTTGAAGGGCCTGGGATGATGAACATTCTTGCGATGCTTCTTGGTCACCGCGGTCGACTTGGACGGCCTGTCCGCCGCAATACACAACCCGTTGGTCCCGTATCCGGATATCAGAAAGAAAGATATAATTATACCAATGATATAAAACGTTATGAGCGAAAAAAAACCCTTAATCCCAGCGGGCGAGGATATAGTGTGATTTGACATTTTTATCCTGTTTAACTAGTCAGTTAATGAGGCATTATATACCATACTTCAGTTTATTTTGGAAGACATTTAACCTTTATAGCAATTGGAGGAGTCAAACATGATTAGAGCGCGAATCTGGTTCCGTTGCGCAGCGATGCATGATCCTGTAACGCCGAGGGTAGCGGCGCCGGCAATCCTGGGGTGGTTCGGTAAAAACCGCCAGATAGATTTAACGATAGAACGCGAATTCAATGGCCGGGAACTCCTCGGTAAAATGAAAGGATGGATAACCGTCAATCCCAAAAAAGCCATAGAGATTTTTGAAAAGTTTGGCAGACTTAAGACATTTGATGATGGAGAATTGATTATTGAGGTTGAGACGGAAGAAGATTTCGCCGCGGTTTTAAAAGAGACAGCCGAACATTTTCACGATCAGTGTGATCTCGAAAGAATCTGAACTCCGTCGGATTGAGAATATCTCAGGTCGAAAGAGCGTCATCGTCTTTGTCACCGGTCCGGACTCTGACAACAGATTCTACGCGGTTAACCGTGACAAGAGCGTCGTCGAGTTTGCCGGATGACCCGTGCAGGCACAGGGCCTCTATCACAGACTCAACCAGCCGGTCGGGAACAACGACCTGAATATTTATGTGAGGGGATAAAACGACCGTTCCGGATTGCGCGTCGGAGAATCTGCGCTCATGTCTCTGGGAGGGCGTCTGGCGCAACACCTCAGTAACGGTCATGCCGCCAACTCCCAAATCAACCAGGGTCTCTCTGACATCATCGAGTTTGAATGGTTTAATTGTAGCCTCTATTGAAAACATGCGGCAATGTGTTTCCAGAGTGTGTTTATAGTGAAAAAAGAATAAATGATTTGACATAAAAGCATAACGTAAAATACATTAAAACGCTACATCCGAAATGGTTCGTTTTCAAAGCCCCCGTAGCTCAGGGGATAGAGCGACGGATTCCTAATCCGCAGGTCGCAGGTTCGATTCCTGCCGGGGGTACCAACAAAAATTCAATGAATTGGCTAAGGAATATCCCCACAAACTGATTTCCCAATCGCGCGTTTTTCGGAAAATATAACAAAAAGGTAACCCTGGTCGGTTTAGAGACTCTATCTTTAGGCGTTTGAATCAACTGGAATTTGCGTTAGCCTTTATTAACGGCCATGAGTTAAAGAAAATAAGTTTTCCTGAAAGAGCGCTGACTTCTTTGCGAAACAGGCGCCACTAATGCCGGATACCATCAACTTGAAACTTGCGTCATTAAAGGATGAGATTGCAGGATTTTGCAAGCGGAACCATATTCTGAAGCTGTCGCTGTTTGGCTCTGCTCTAACGAAAGATTTTTCTGATGACAGCGACATTGATTTACTCGTTCAATTCGATCCTGACCGTATTCCAGGCCTTCTCGAACTCGTTGGAATGGAACAGGAGCTTTCTCAAATGTTTGGCGGAAGGAAAATAGACATTCGGACAGCAGAGGACCTTAGTAGATATTTCAGGGCTGAGATCATCGATAAAGCGGCGCCGCAATATGAAATCTCATGACCTCGTCAGAGTCAAACACATGATCGAAGCGGCAAATGAGGCCATGAGTTTTGCCCACGCGAAGAACCGAAGTGACTTGAACAGAGATAGAATGCTTACAGTGGCGCTTGTGCGGGAAATAGAAGTTGTTGGTGAAGCCGCATCGAAGATATCGGAAGATTTTAAGCTCTCAACCATCCTGAAATTCCATGGGGGCTCATAATCGGAATGCGCAACAAATTGATTCACGCATACTATGACATAAATCTGGATATTCTGTGGCAGACTGTTACGGTTAACCTACCTTTACTTGCGGAGAAATTGGACACTATTCTGGAAGCTTCAACCGAGTGAGCTTTAATGAGCGTCGGGAATTTCCTATGCCCGCCAATACCCACGGCGCTGCCATGGGCTAACATATTATGCCCCCGTTGGGGGCGATCAATCCCAATCATATTCCCTCCGCTTTGCTTTGTCCCGTAGGTCGGGCCGTGCCCGACAATTCCGTCTTGGCGTAGGGGCAGACCCGCGTGTCCGCCCTGTATTTTATGATTTGCTGAATTGATAGAGGACATTAGCAAAAAAACCAGATTTGTGTACAATAGGCTGCGACGCCACTCTAACAAACAACACCGGATTCTTTGAATGCCTTATCAAAACATCAATAATTTTCTCTTAGCTGTGTTTTCGGATCATGCCACAAATCAGATGAACCGTAGGGGAATCACGGACAAAGACGTCCGTGAGGTTCTTGCCAACCCCTTACGAATTGAGCTGTTGCGAGATGGCCGTGTCGTGGTTCAGGGCCTCGTCACGTCAGAGGTTCCCCACATATCTGCTTTATTAAGAATATTTGTTGATGTTGATCGTAATCCTCCAGTAATAGTGACAGCCTACAAAACCAGTAAACTGGAGAAATATGGAGTCCAACAATGAACGTGACGTATGATTCCAAGACGGACACTCTTACGGTAGTCTTCAAACATGGAACAGTTGCGGAGAGTGATGAAGGTAAAAATGGCGTTATCCTGGATTACGATGAGGAGGGGGACCTTGTCGGCCTGGAGATCCTTGACGCTTCCAAGAAGGTGCCGGACTATGCCACATTGCAGTTCAAGGTGGCCTGACCAACTCCGCGACAAGGAGTTAGAAATTCATGAGCCCACTGTTTCTGCAATGGTTGCGCTGAGTTGGTTGTCACGGTGTTGATGCTTGGATTTGCCGTCACGTTGGAAATAACATTGGAAGAATCATGACAGATTGTATCCCCAAAGAAATCACGCCAGAGGCTCGGGAGAAGAGATCAAAAGCGAGAACAAAACGCATCCTGGGCCAATGTGGTTCCGCCCGCTTCATTTCAACAGACAGGCACTTTAGCCGCAAGGTTAGGGGGGAACTGAAACGGGATTATGGCTACAAAGTTGAGGAAGTTTTCGAGTATGATGAAACTGGCATGGTTTACATACCGCACGCTCAGGTTGATATCAATATGATTGTCAAGAACGACAAATTTGTTTTTCTTGAAATAAGGCAGGACGCAAGCGAAGCTGACGTTTATACGCTCGCAAAAAAGGCTGAATTATACGAGAAAAAACACAACAAAAAACCGTCCGCTCTATTGATAATGTCAATAATACTCAGTCCTAAAGGAAAACTGTTTTTGGAGCATTACGGAATATCGCATTTTTCATTCACATCAGAGTTAGGCGACGCCCTTTGCAAAATTCTTGAATAGGCTATTGAAGATTGACTTTTATCATCCATTGATTATGCCCCCGTTGGGGGCGATCAATCCCAATCATATTCCCGGCGTTTTGCTTGGTCCCGTAGGTCGGCCTGTGGCCGACAATTCCGTCTTGGCGTAGGGGCGGACCCGCGTGTCTGCCCTATATTTCATGATTTGCGGTATTTGACTTTGAAGTGGGAGCGGCCCCGGCGCCGCTCATTTTAAACATTGCCCTCACTGGCCCAATCAGTCATAATTGTATAAAGTTTCTTCGAAACATCGAGGCGTAACAGGGAAGAAAATAGATGAAAGAACAATCTAAATTGATCCCTGAGGAGTTGGAGGTCAAAAAAATGGAGGCAGAGGAGATCCGGACCATTCTGAGCAAAAACCGCCAGCGCCTCGCGGACTACGACGTCAAGGCGCTCTATCTTTTCGGGTCGGTTGTTAGAGGTGAAGCCCGTCCGGAAAGTGATGTGGACATACTGGTGGAGTTCGAACCAACGGCTCATATTGGCCTTTTCGAATTCGCGCGTCTACAACGTCTGCTGTCGGAAATGCTGCGAAGATCCGTTGATTTGACCACTCCCGACGCACTGCACAAAGCCTTGAGAGACCGAATCCTGAGTGAGGCTGTCCGTGCCGCCTAGACAACTGCTTTTCCGTGTTCAGGATATACTTGACGCCCTCGAAGCAATCCACTCGTATATCGCCGGTATGGAGTTTCAAGACTTTGTGGCGGACAGACGTACCGTGGATGCCGTCATTCGCAATCTGACTATCATTGGGGAGGCGACCACCCACATCCCAAACGATGTATGCGCCGAGTATCCTGGCATCCCCTGGACAGACATGCGTGCCATGAGGAATTTTGTGGTGCACGAATATTTCGGAGTCAGCGACGCGATTTTGTGGGATACCGTTACACGAAACCTCCCGTCCCTCCATGAACATTTTGAACTGATTCTCAAATCAAAGATTGACTGATTCGACCCGGGCCGCTGCGGATAGGATGGCCCTATCATAGGACAGCGAATCTGCGTCTGGCCCAACACCCACTGCGCTGCCATGGGCTAACATATTATGCCCCCGTTGGGGGCGATCAATCCCAATCATATTCCCGCCGCTGCGCATTGTCCCGTAGGTCGGGCCGTGCCCGACGATTCCGTATTGGCGTAGGGGCGGAATTGCGTGTCCGCCCTATATTTTGTCGTTTGCACATCTTTACCCCCGCAGGGGTCAGCCAGGGGCCGTAGGGGCTCAAAATCTTGAGCCCCTATCTTGCCTTCCGAAACAATTTGGACAAATGGTTGACTGCAAGTATATTCTAGGTATATTAAATATACCATGAACTTTGAGTTTGACCCTGTCAAAAGTGACAGCAATAAAGAAAAACATGGTATCGATTTTTACGAAGCCCAAGACCTGTGGAATGATCCTGATTTGATTGAGATCCCAGTCAAAACATCTGATGAACCCAGATTTCTTGTGATCGGTAATATCATGGGAAAGCACTGGTCAGGGGTTATTACCTATCGATCTCAAAAGATAAGAATTATTTCGGTCCGGCGCTCCAGAAAAGAGGAGGTGGAAATATATGAAAGCTCGGGAGTTTGAAGACAAATTTGATAAAGGGGAGGATATTTCCCAATATATGGACGTCTCCCAGGCGAGAAGGCCGAAACAGGAACAAAAAAGGGTAAATGTGGATTTCCCTTTATGGATGATTCATCTGCTGGACAAGGAAGCAAGTCGCTTGGGTGTGCCGCGACAATCTATTATCAAACTCTGGATAGCGGAGCGACTTGAAAAGGCGTCTTGAATTCTGCCGGCGCTAATGGATCGCCGTAGGGGCTCAAAATTTTGGGCCCTGATTGGATCTCTCGTCGCAAGGCTCTGTCGAGATGCCAACCGTCGCTACACCCGACCACAATCCCATTCCCCCCGCCAATACCCACGGCGTTGCCATGGGCTAATATATTATGCCCCAGTTGGGGGCGATCAATCCCAATCATATTCCCGTCGCTGCACTGGTTCCGTAGGTCGGCCTGTGGCCGACGATTCCGTGTTGGCGTAGGGCCATCCCCGCGTGTCTGCCCTATATTTCGTTGTTTGCATATCGGTGGAATTCTATGTGGATGCGGATGACGCCGTTTGATCCTCCACCAAATTTCCCATACCCCCGCCCAACACCCACGGCGCTGCCATGGGCTATTCTGACGCCGCCCCATACGGGGCTATTGCGGACGCGCGGTTAACACGAATTGTTATTCCCACAGCAGTTGCGAACAAATGATTTGTCTTGTATCTATTCTTGTATGATCAAGAGTTTCAAGGATAAACAGCTCGAGAAATTTTTTGACCAGGAACTGAGCAAAATCCCTAACGATATTGTAAGATCACTGGCGAACAAAATTGAAATTCTGAATTCAGCTTCATCGCTCAACGACCTAAAACGTTTGCCTGGAAATCGGCTTGAGCCCTTGAAAGGTTCCAGGCAGGGGCAATATTCGATCAGGATCAACAGCCAGTGGCGATTGTGTTTCGAATGGCGAGATGATAATGTACATGTTGTAGAGCTTGTCGATTATCACAGGTGAGTGACATGTTAGTTCGAATGCCTATTGTTACACCGGGTGAAATTCTCAAGGAAGAATTTATGGAACCCTTGGGTCTGGACGTTCAAAAACTGGCTCAAGAGATGGGCATCCCCTCGGAAACGCTTTTAGGAATTCTCAACGGTCGAGACGCCATCACTGCTCAGGTGGCTGAATGTCTTGCCGGTAAATTTCAAAACTCGCCGCAATTTTGGCTTAATCTTCAGAAGAATTACGAGAACCGTTTGGACAAATTCGCATCCCCTGCAAAACGTGCTTCTAATCCCGGTTTATTGCACCCTGAACACTGATTCGGATTGATCTCGCCGCCCCCGTTTATCGTCCTTTCCCCGCCCAACACCCACGGCGCTGCCATGGGCTATTCTGACGCCGCCCCTCCGGGGCTGGCGGGGGGGTATTCACCAACGCGGATTTATTGACCCCGGAGGGGTCACACATAATAGCCCATAGCACCGCTATGGGGACGAATGCCCGGTGAGATGACATTGGTGGTTACACCGTGGGCCGAACACCCGCCCCCAATCCCATCCCCCGCCAACACCCACGGCGTTGCCATGGGCTAATATATTATGCCCCAGTTGGGGGCGATCAATCCCAATCATATTCCCGTCGCTGTACTGGTTCCGTAGGTCGGCCTGTGGCCGACTATTCCGTCTTGGCGTAGGGGCGGACCGCGTGTCTGACCTGTATTTCGTTGTTTGCTCATCGGTGGAATTCTATGTGGATGTGGATAACCCGTTTGATCCTCCGCCGAATTTCCCATACCCCGCCAAACACCCACGGCGCTGCCATGGGCTATTCTGACGCCGCCCCATACGGGGCTATTGGGGACGCGCTGTCAACGCGGATTGATTGACCCCGCAGGGGTCGCTCTGCGCCGTAGAAGCTCAAAATTTTGAGCCCTGGTCAGATCTCTCGTCGCAAGGCTCTGTCGAGATGACAATGCCCCCATTCCATTTTTCTTCCCATCCCCCCTTAAATCTGTTAATATCCCTAAAAATGCATGAAAAAACTTCCATGATTATGACCCTCCACAAAAAAATCGCCCCTGTTGGAACTTCACTAAAATTTTCTTGTTGACTTTCCCGTCTTTTACATGTTACAAGAATGTCAAAATATTAGGCTTGTTAAAAAGTATAGGTTCGCCGTATAAAAGGTCTCAACGGCTGTTTTCTCCCGATCTTGGCCGGATCGGGGGTTAAAACAGGGCGTGAAAGGCCTCCTAAAAATTGTGCGGCGTAAAGGGTTTTACCTGCCTTAGGGCACTTTTATTTTCTTGATTTGGGAGGATTAGAAATGAGAAAACTTTGGTTGGGTATTTTAGCGACGATGTTGGTTGTCGTTTTCGTCGCGCCCTCATTCGCATGGGAATTTTCCATGACGGGCGAGTTTGAATGGCGGCAGCAGTATCTTAGCCGAGTCGGTAACAGAGATATCTTCGGTGACGCCAGCGCACAGGATAGTGTTGCGCTGACCAGCGATTATGGTGTTGCCGGAGTCCCCGCACCGGTTGGGCCAGCTCCTCAACAGGGAGCTATCGGTTATCTCCCCAATACCACATTGCAGGCCTTAAATCGTCAAGCATGGGTTGGTTTTGCGGGACCTAATTATTACGGAACCGGGTGGATAAATCCGCAGTATCAGGCCGCTGGCGACGCTTATGCCGGTCGGCCGATCATAGCTGACTCCGCTGCTGGAGCCGGTGTGGCAATTACCCGCGGTGGATTTTCGCGATGGGGTTCCGACGCATATTATGGTGATCAGCGCTTGACATTTGTTCCAACCATCAGGGTGAACAACGCCATCAGAGTCCACGGGACGTACACTGTTGGTGGTCTTCGTCACAAATATGCGCAAAGTCAATACGACGCGTATGGGCAGGTATCCCCGGGTGCGCCACCGTTTGAAAGATACTATATGCATCACTCAAGTGATGCGGCGTACAATACCGCAGCCATAGGAAGCTGGGAACAGATCAGGGCCACCGTTCAGTTTCCTTGGGGAATACTTTCTTACGGTGTTAAGGACTTCCCCTTCGGCACAGGGATGATGACTGCCAATAACAATAGGACTGATTCAATCCTGTTTATAGCTCCTTATGGCCCGTTCCGTTTAATGGTTGGATTATGGCCTGGACAGGGTGCCATTACTGGTGCGACAAGTTTCAACACGGTACCAGACAGAGACACCAAGTGGGACTATCGCTACGGACCTGGATTCACCTATGACAATGGACCCTTATCGTTTGGTTTTTTAGCTATTTTTGGGAATAAGCATATACATCCCAGATCTACTTATTCCGTGGCCACTCTAGCAAATGGAATAGGTGGAGCCGATTATATCAACAGGTACTTTACGATTTTTACCAAGTACAATAACGGGCGTTTCTTCGCTAACCTTGAATATTTTTTATATCAGCACGAGCTTACGAGAAATGGCGCGGGCCCACAATCATGGGAAAATCAGAAGTATTTTGCTGAGATAGGCGCTCTTTGCGGGCCTTCTAAGATAACCTTTATGGGTGGGTGGTCCAGTGGCGGCGCCCTGAATAACTTTGACCGTTCAAGATATCAAGCGGGTTACCGGATCGGCATGAACTACCAGGTGCTTCAGCCATATAGTTACTTAATGTTCCCGACATACGCTGGTGGTAACAATGCCTTCAACGCTGACGGCACTGGAGAGATGAGCGACGCTTATGCCCTGGCGGCACGCCTTGATTACGCTGTTGCAGCCAACTTGAACCTGTTCGGTACCTACATGTGGGCCAGTCGTGTCGAACAGAATGGCTATATCGCAGGATCATTTTTTGCAACATCAATCAATACGCGTCCGGCCACCTACACCGGTCCCAGCGGAACTACCTACAACGGTGCTACCGCAGGTGCCGGACAGCAATGGAAGGCCGACAATACAGGGAACGCAGCAGCCAACATGAATCCTTATGTTGATGACAGCTTTATCGGCTGGGAAGCTCAGATTGGTTTCGATTGGAAGTTGCTGGAAGGTTTCAACGCGAGCCTGGCATACTCCTACTGGCAGCTCGGCCCCTGGTTTGATCAGGCCTATCAGGCATTCAATGCCACTCCGATGGGGCAGAATGGCAATGCGTTAATGGTGGGCCGTGACGCGATCCAGGCCATACATGGAGCATTGACAATTAATTTCTAAATCCCCCGATTTAGATAACCCACAAAAGCCCGAAGGTGGCCGCCTTCGGGCTTTTTTCTTGAATGAATTTCCACCCGGACGCCGCCGGTTAACACACACAACAGGGGTTCCCAATAGGGAGCCCCTGTCGCTATGTACGGGCCGGCGACGATAAACCGATGTGATATTTTGATTTTGGGCGAAACCGACCACCGACCGATAAGACCCACGGCGACCCTCCCCCGGCGATGCCGGGGGCTGAATTATGCAACCCCTGTCGGGGTAAAGACGATTGTGACCGATGGGCCGAACGGTTACCATGCATGGTCTGACCGCCCCCAACGGGGGCATGATATGTTAGCCCACGGCGGTGCCGTGGGAGCCTTGCCGTGTATGGGGCGCCGTGGGTAACCAACACCGTAGCGGGTTAGATCTCTGGGGTAGGGGCTCAAAATCTTGAGCCCCCATATTTGCTCTTGTGACGGGGCAAAGTTCATGAGCCCACGGTTCTACCGTGGGTGGGGCGCCCAGGGTTGACATCGATGTTCTCTTACGTCGGCCCACGGCATCGCCATGGGTACCAATTCTTCTTGACGTACACCTCCCAATAATTCATCCTTAAAGCGAGTAGACAAGGGGGTAAGGAGGTAAACCATGAATATCCCGTTAATGGACAAACGTGTGAGAAGCCTCGAAGAAATGATGGCCGACCTGATAGCCACATCAGAGAACACTTCCAGAATCGCTGCGCAAACATCCATAGAGATGGCGGCGTTCAAGGATGAGATGCGCGAATTCAGAGACAAGATGGACCGGGACAGTCATGAACGTAAACTCGAACAGTTGAGGTTCAACAGGGAACTGGGCGATATTGCCCACAAGCAGGGCCGCATGGCCGAGGACCTTGTGGCACCGAGCATCTGCCATATACTCAGGGATACTTTCAAGATCCCAACGAAGTATGAATGCGCGGCGAATGTTAGATGTAAGCGCATCGATCCACGAGACAACAGCCGGATGAAAGAGTTCGACGTTGTAGCCGAATGTGATGGATATGTTCTTGTTGTTGAAACGAAGAGTACTCCCAAATCGACGGATATTCCTGAACTGCTGGAAACGATGGGGGAATTCCGGGTCTACTTCCCTCGATACAAGGACAAGAAAGTTTTTGCCGGTTTGGCGATGTTGTACGCTCCTAAGAACGTTGTAAAGCACGCTTCGAGCGAGGGCCTTCTGATCCTTGCGGTTGGCGAGGAACTCATGGATGTTATGAACGAACCGGGATTCAAACTCACCGAATTCTGATCCCCAATGTCATTTCGACCTCAGGGAGAAATATAACACCGACCAAACCCCCACGGGGCATTTACCCCGGCGACCTCCCCCGGTGATGCCGGGGGCTGAATTATGTAACCCCTGACGGGGTAAAGACGATGGTGAACCAGGGGCCGGAATGGACCCATGTCCATGGTCTGACCGCCCAACGGGGGCATGACATGTTAGCTCACGGCATCGCCGTGGGTGGGGAGGGCATTTAGGCGCTCAAAAGGCCATACTCAGTTCAAAGCATGGCCGTCCCGAACGAACCGAGGTATCGGATGATTCTGGAAAGAGCGCCACTATTGGACCCGTTGGAGTTCATTCGACGCAGTGGGAGGCAGATTTCAAAACAAGGAGAGTTTCGCCATGAAGTGTGGTGTTTGCGGCTCGAATCTGACTTCTCTAATCACGGATTTGCCTTTCAAGGTAAGCGAAACAACTATTGTAATCGTGAAAGGCCTTCCAATATTTCAATGCGACAACTGTAGCCAGTTCTTGTTAGGCGACTCTGTAATTGATCGAGTGGAAAAGATCCTTGCCAAGGTGGATACTGCGGCGGAGCTGGAGGTAATTAGTTACGCCGCTTAGAGAGCGTATGGTCGCGTTTTGAAATATTATTACAATAATTTAAAACACCGTTGCGGGATAGATCCCTGCACTAGGGGTTCAAAATTTTGAACCCCTACGCGAGATGACGGGGATATATTGGCTACCACTAAAAGACCCACGGTTCTATCGTGGGGCCTTTTGAACCCCAATCTCGAGATAACATGTATGCCGTCTTACGTAGGGTGGGCCGTGGGCACCATTCTTTGCCCCACCATCGAATATGTAACATGCCGAATTGTCGTCCACAGTCGCTACGGGAGGAGGATGACCAATTCTTCTTGACGTGAGCCTCCCAATAATTCATCCTTATAGCGAGTAGACAAGGGGGTAAGGAGGTAAACCATGAATATCCCGTTAATGGACAAACGCGTGAGAAGCCTCGAAGAAATGATGGCCGACCTGATAGCCACATCAGAGAACACTTCCAGAATCGCTGCGCAAACATCCATAGAGATGGCGGCGTTCAAGGAGGAGATGCAAGAAGATCGTCGAAGCTTCAAGGAAGAGATGCGCGAATTTAGGGAGGCGATGCAGGAAGACCGGAAGAAATCCGGGGAGGAGACTCACGAATTTAAAGACAGTATGGCATCCTTCAAAGAGGAAATGCGCCTGGAGAATCGTGATTTCAACAAAAAACTTGGGGAGATCGCTCATAAACAGGGCCGGATGGCGGAGGACCTTGTTGCGCCGAGTATATGCCGCATCCTTAGGGATACTTTTAAGATTTCCGCGTTGTACGAGTGCGCTGCGAACGTAAGACACAAACAGATCCATCCAGAAGACAGCGGCAGGATGAAGGAGTTTGACGTCATTGCGATTTGCGGCGATTACGTTATGGTCAATGAGACGAAAAGCAATCCTAATGCATCGGATATTCGGAAATTGCGAAAAACGATCCGGAAATTCCGCGAATATTTCCCCGAACATAAGGACAAGAAAATTGTAGGCTCTTTGGGGACGTTGTACGCTCACAAGAGCCTTATAAGATACGCTTCGAGCAAGGGAATGCTTGTCCTTGCTGTCGGCGACGAATTGATGGATGTGATGAACGAACCGGGATTTGTGCCCACCGAATTCTGATCCCCAATGTCATTTAGACCTCGGGGGGAAATCCAACCCAGCGGCTTATGCGGTGAAACCTCAAACGTAGAGGCGATTGGGCGCCGTAGGGGGTTCAAAATTTTGAACCCTGGTTGGATCTCTCGTCGCAAGGCTCGCTCGAGATGACATCGTTTTTGTTTTCATGCTCGGCAAATGCAATTGTGTGGCGTGTTATTATGTGGGGTCGGCAGTGCCCGCAAAATTCCCAGTGGCGCCGGGCCTCCGTGCCCGGATAGCAATTGCGCCGCAAAATCACTCCCATCCACCTCCCACGGCGATGTCGGGGGCTGAATTATGTAACCCCTGTCGGGGTAAAGACCATTGTGACCGAGGGGACGACGGTTACCACGCATGTTCTGACCGCCCCCAACGGGGGCAGGATATGTTAGCCCACGGCGCCGCCGTGGGTGGGGTCGTGGTGTGTGTGGGGCCTGGGGGCGGGAAATCAACACCGTTGCGGGATAGATCCCGGCACTAGGGGTTCAAAATTTTGAACCCCTACGCGACATGACATGGATATATTGGCTACCCCGAAAAGACCCACGGCGCAGCCATTGGCCCACGAATGTTGGACCGCAGGAGCGGCGTAGGGGCTCAAAATCTTGAGCCCCCATATTTGCCCCTCTTGACGGGGCAAAGTTCATGAGCCCACGGCATCGCCGTGGGTGGGGCGCCCAGGGTGCGATAACATGGTATGCATTCTTACGTAGGGTGGGCCGTGCCCACCATTCTTTGCCCCACCATCGAACATGCGCCATGCCGAATTGTCGGCCACGGGCCGACCTACGGGAATGAGATCCAACCTTCGTCGATAAACCGATTTAGTTTCAATTTTGGGGATCAATTTGCAACCTCACGCGGCATTTTGTCTCTAAAACTAGTCAAACAAGATCCAGGAACTCGTATACCGTAAGCCCCGCGTCTTTGATCAATGCCCGCAGTGTCCCTCGTTTAACTGTTTTACTGGCGTGCATTGGTATGGAGAGTATAGCGTCACTCCCGTCTTTCTGAAGTATTACATGACTACCTTTCTGTCGAGCTATCTGCCAGCCACATTTTTGAAAAGCCTTGATGATTCTCTCTCCGGAATACGATCCCAAACTTCTCAATTGACTGCTACCTCGAAGATTCTTTCAGCAGCGGTATTCTGTGGAATCGCCCGGTCGTTAAGGACCTCGAGACATCCCAATATGGCTTCCCTAATGTTAGCAAGGGCTTCTTCCTCTGTGTCTCCCTGTGAATGACACCCCGGCAAAGCGGGACAGCTAACATTGAATCCGCCATCTTCGGCGTCAGGTCTTATGATGACCTTGAAAATCATGTTTGGTCCTCCCTAAAGTAATCGATTCCAAAACGATTTATAGCAAATGTATGGTCAAAATAAAACGATGAGGCCGACCCTTAAATCTAAATTCTTGTCTTTTTACGCCAAGATGCTATTATAAATGCAAACAAAATAGGGGCGGGTCATGAAATCAATAAGCTTCAAAGACAAATTCGAAAAACAAGTCGCAGAATCCATCAATTCAAATGAAGAAGTCCGTGACGCCGTGAATAACGTAGTCTCGGATCGTTTTGGATTGTAACATACCTGCCCCGAAAAAGGCGCGCGTACGCGGTTATGGCGCGCGGCGCCGGTCGCGTCAAAAAACGTGGCATAGTCTGACTTACTTGTAAGATATAGTTATATGGTCTGTCTATTACAGCTTAAACAAGTCTTGATGAGCAGTTAGCCTTGGCCAAGACCATGATATAAATAGTAAGTTATAACGTAATTGATGACATAATTAACTTGATATAAAGGCCTTAATGAGCCATGATCTTTCCATCGCAGGCGGGGCTATCTTACTGGCGCCTATATAATTAAGTGGAAAAACCAACCTTGCGGTGTCCCGGCTTGTTGCACGAGCGAAACGGCTGATACTCGGAATCTCGACACACGGTAAAATATCAGGGGATGGTATTTTTGGCCCGTGTGTCTGAAAGGGTGGGGAAGGTTCCAGGTTTTGTCCGGTTCGCTCGCAACACCCGGTATTACGCAGCCCAAACAAAATCTGTTCACAGGCGTTTACGTCCTTACGCCGGTTTAGCCTTTCCAGCGGTCTTTATTCTTCTTCCTCCTCTTCCTCGAAATCGGTGTCATCGAGGATGTCGTCGTCCTCATCCCAGTATTCAACGGTATCGTCGTCCGTCGGGTCTTCTTCAAGATCGAGGTCGTCATCGGCCATGATAAGGTCTAAGTCTTCTTCGTCATATTCATCAAGCTCATCGCTGTCATCATCGTCCAATTCGTCTATGTTTATGTCGTCATCCTGATCATCAGGCGGGCCCTGAGCGAAAAGAGGCAAGGGATCAATGACCCCACTATAAACTAATGCGGTCGTACCACCGTAGGCCGGAGAAAACATCGGATTCAAATCAGCATCCCTTTCATGCTACCCCATGATGGGGGTTGTTAAAAACAGATCATAAACGATCATACGAAAAAATGAAATGATTCGATTGACGCCGGTGCGCGACGTGTTCGAGATGACATGGATTTGTTTTACGTAGCGGGCCGTGGCCGCCATTTTTGACCCGTCGCATGTGCATTACGCCCATTATTTGCCACGGGCCGACCGTACGAATTTACCGCCCCCAAAGGGGGTTATGATATGTTAGCCCACGGCTGTCGCCGTGGGTTGTAGCTCGGGATGACATATATGTTGTCTTTCGTAGGGGCTGAAAATCTTGAGCCCCTTATGTGCCGTAGATACCTGTGAGTTTGTCTGTTGTCATCCCGATCTTCGCCGGTTGCAATACCACTGACGCTGCATGCCCAACGCATAATCGTCGTCGCCACCGCCCACCATCGAAAGCAACCCAAGCGCCAAAGCCGCCATCACGGGAGACGAGAGCGCATAATCCATCGGCTGCCTCATTGCGTACATTATTGACGGGCATCGTTTCTCATTAATCAGCGCCTGCTCCACCGCAATCATGCCCCTGACCCTCTCAAGAGCAGACCTGAAATTCCTCAGGATCGCGTCCGAAACCGACCTGACGATTGGCGCCGAATCCAATTCCCGCCCCTTACCAGGGCGATTTGCCGAAATTGTCCCTAAGGTAAAGGCTTGATCGTCCTGAAAAGCAAGTGTCGAATCGAGGTTGCGAGTCAGTGATCCCTCAAACCGGTATAAATCGGACTGAGTGTTGGCGAGACATTCGGTTTCAATCCCGAACCCCGCGGTCGAGGAATATGAACACGCCCCTATCCCGTTAAAAGAATATCCGTCGCCCTCGTAAAGAACCGTCCCGCCCGGCGGCCACACGCTTGATGCCGCTATACCGGGAGCCACGTTTGTGAAACCGCTTTTCATTGAAGCGCAGCCATCGGTCGCCGTCCACTCAATCGTGCCTCCGCAGCACGACGGGGCGCCCGAGTCCCCTATCAACGGCCCGTCCCTTGTGACCAATCTCGTTGCGCCGTCGGAACTGTAAACCGTGGGGCCGTCCCAGGCTACATCGCTTGATCCGGATAAGCCGTGGAACACGCCGGTAATCTCAGCGCCCCGGCACGCTGGGTCCACTGTCACGATCATCCCCGGCCTGACAGAATTCCCCAGGCCACCATCGACACTCTCCGTTGCGCTCAGGTTCATGAGCGGCGCAGGGTAGGCGCCACGCTGGCCGCAACAATCGCACCCGCAGCCTCCCGGAAAATCAAGACCACCCCGAACTTCAAAACTTAACGCTCGGCCATTGCAGAATTCTTCGGTGAACGTGACCGCACCGCGACAGGAATCATAGACCGAGTCGACCGTTTCCCTATCCGGCGAATAGTCAAGGATGAGGATTTCGCCGGCTTCCATCCCCAAGCTTCGGAATACGCCGTACCGACCTCTGACTGACCCGCCACTCTGTATGTTTGCGAATTCAGGGCATACCGACGGACACTTTATTTTTATCCGCCGTATTCTCGATGACTCGTTCGCGCAAATACCGGGCGAATCCTCTATCGAAACCTCCAGAGTCTCGCATCCCCTTGTGCTGACGCGATTCGAACAGTCGCGCGGATTCATCGGTTTGGCGCTGGATGAATACTGCGGCTTGTTCTGGAAGTTCAGGACAGGCTCGCTACAGCAGGTGGTCGTGGCCGCGTCAAAATGGTTTCTCTCCGCCATGCTCTCGAACTGGAATAGATAGCCTCGCTGTGAATGAGCGCACTTATATTCCGGCAGTTTGTATGGTCGTGTCGCTGCCCTGTCCGCTTCCGGGAAACTCAAATTCTGATAGACGTGAAAGGCCGTGTATCTTCCGTTCATGATATTACATCGCCCCCCATTCCCGTACGCCGAGGATAGTGGCCTGCAAGCCGTAAAGTCTGGAATTGCCGTTCAGTTTGATCCGGAACTTGAAAAATCGGCCATGAGCGTCGAGCGACTTCTGTTCAAGTCCAAAGCCGTCGGCGTCGGACGAGCCCAGCCTGTTGAACTCGACGACGCAGGGACGCTCTTTGACGCCGTCAGTAAAAACCTCAACCTGTAAGCGTTCCGGCGCAGCGATCTTCCCGCACGCAGTTAAAACGCGAAGCGATTTTTCGATGTTAGGCGATCCGAGGCTAAGCCAGGGTGTCTCCGCCCACCCACGGACAAGATCGGGTCCGTCGGCATACGAGTCCCGCGTGAAAAGTTCGGAGACTGTCCCGTGATAATCGCCAGCAAGCAGCATGACACCGCCGCCCACGCCGGTCGGCGAGCGATGTGGAAACAGTGGCGAGCGAACTGGCGCTTACGGTGAACGGCGGCAGCCACGCGCCAAGATTGAGATCGTAAATAATGAGGCGATTGTTTCCGCCGATGTTTTCTGAGCCTGTAATCATGGGTACGGCCCATATAACCCAGTTCCTGGTCGCCCAGTAAACTCCGCAGGCCGATCCAAGGCGCCCGACGTCTATCCTCACGCCGTTTGACGCTGTGTCCCACCATGAGACCTGGTCGCTTATCCGGTATACCTTGAGCCCCGCGAAATGCCATGCGCCCCGCTGGTTTATGTAATAGAGCCCCATGAGGTTCTTCGAATCCGCTTCCATGTGAGGGGCCCGAACGAGGACACGGTTGTTGATCGGCGCCTGTCCCGCCGCTTCCGCTCGTTCCACTGAGAAGGTGGGTGGGCTATAACCGTTCAGCAGGTACCAGTCGTCGGTCTTGGCGATAAAGCCCTGGTTGAAAACCTCGATGGCCGCGACTATGTCGCCGGCGCCGCCAATTCTCAGGTAAGCCGAATCAGCCCCTGAAAACCCATATTCCTCTAAGGGGCGGGAGATCTCGATCCTGTCGGCCGAGTCGGACCTGTTAAGAAGGATGACACGGTCCCTGACAGTGATGGCGAAACGGTATTTCTTGAGAGGATCAAAGACCGGGGTCACGCCGGCCTCGCTGATGAACGTCTTGGCCGACAACTCCGAGGAGACCCCGAGTCTTATCCAGTAGCCGTAAGGATAAGATCCTGCAATCGGGCGGTTGGGTTTCCAGTCGTCGGGAAGATCCCACGACACTTTGCCTTTTTTACTCAGGGTCACGGGACCCACGTCCGCTGTCCCGTCAATCATGTTTGTGAGAGCGGACCAGCCGTGGCCGTTCCAGTATGATCCTGCGAGCGAGGAAGCGTTGACGTTGTGATAATCATTGTGGACGGTCAGTTCGACAGACCTGAAGGCCGTGAGGTATCCTATGTGGATAAAGTCTTCCGCCCCCATCGCCTCCGGGTTTTCAAGATCGCCGTCATTTAGCCTCGCGAACGACGGATATGTGAAGTCCTGAACCTCAATGGTGAAATCCTTGGCGGACTTTGCCGACTCATCCCAGTATATGAAGCCGAGCGGCGAATCCGGGGCTCCGTTCCCAAGGACACTTAAAGGTTGGCACGGCGCTCGAAACAATATCCGCCTGAGAGAAAAATCAGCCGCCGCCTCGTGTGTCAGGACAAGCCTGATCCAGAAACCTTCCACGCCGTTTATTGAGGTGGCCTTGAGTTGCGCCTGGCCTGACGGCCACGTTACGACGCCGGATTGAGTCAGGCCGTCCGTTCCGTCGGACACGTTTTCCACGCTTAGCCACGTGTCGGAATAGGCCTCCACATCCAAAGAAACACCGGGCGTCGCTCCCGGTGTGACATCAAAGAACAGTCCCGTCACAACTGGCGTGTCAACGCATATCGCCAACTGGAATAAGTCCTGCGCCGGGGCCGGACACGATTTCCGCAATTGATTCGGGGTCTGCGTCGAGCGTGCTATCCGAGATGTCGATCCAGTTTTCGCCGCTATCTACCGTAAACATAGCGGCAAGCGGAGCGGCCCAGTCCAACCCTGACGGATCGAGACAGCCCGCAAAAACCAGCGGGACAGACGCCATGCCTTCCGTTAGTATTACCCTGTCATTCAGGGCCGTCATGGAAATGACATTCGCTCCCACGCCTAGATCATATATCTTCGTCCATTCAAGCGTCATGAAAGGGAGCCGCAGGGAGTGAGGCCGCGTATACGCTTGAGGCTGAGTTTGCGGCCATGGTTTGGGCGATAAGATACGTGGCCCCACTGGTTGGGAGCCTGACAGATTCGAGATGGACGACCGGGTCTGTGAACGCCTCGCCGCCGATGCGAGTCAGTCCGTTTCGCACGGCGAGACCGGAGTTTGAAATGTCGATGTTTTCGCCCGCCGTTAGGGACGATTCCTGTGGCGCCAGCGGATTTGACGTTCGGTCATGGACCCCCCTGGTCCAATCGAACAGGCTGTAATTTCCGGAACTTGATTCGATGGCGGCCTCCCTCGTCTACAGGATTGATATACGGATTCGCAATGTATTAACTATCCGTCGCCGAAAAGGTATTCCATCCTGGCGTGCGGCGCTTCTCACCGTAATGTCCGCAGCTTCACGCTTGCAGGCTGCGACGACTCCAGCAGACGCCTTTTCTCGATCTCGTAGAGCTGCGAGTATTCGCGGAACTTAAGGTCAGCGCCCGGGGCGTTCCGGTCCCGCAGAAAAGCCCGCATCAGAACGAACAGCGTGAAGATCGAGTCAAACGATCTCGGGACCGGTGGCTCCGTGTTGTCGCCCAACGACAATCCCAACGGCGGCGGTATACGTGAATAATTAACGTAAAAACCATGTTCAGAATTCACGGAAGGCCTTGGGACTATCCTGATAAGATTGTCACGGGCGAGATAGTATTCCGGGACGCCTGACTTAGGGTATTGGAGGCTGATTTCCCTTAATTCGTCGAATGTTTCGAGACGGGTCATCGGCGTGGTCAAGTCTCGGAACCATATACGATGGATTTCCTGTGCGTCGGGTATCGCCTGAAACACGTCGATCGTGTCCTCCCCTGCAACGGCGGCCACCCAGGTTTCGGCCGACCAGTAGTTCTCCCGCGCAATGTCTCTAACGCAGGAATTTACGGCCCTGACCACAAATTCGTCGGATAGAAAAACGCCGACTTCCTCATTAAAAAGATCCCGAGCCTCTCTGGCGATTTCAGCGAGCCTGCCCGAACTAACTGGTGTCGGGATTATGGATTCGCCCGCCAACGTGACGATGCGGTACGTCAGAGTCAGTAAAACATCCGGGCAGGGTTCATCTGCAACGCATGAGTATTCAAGACCGATCGACACGATGTCGCCGGGCGCAATTGCGAGACCGTCCTGAGTGACGGCCATGGACCTTGTGACAATGGACCCGTAAGTCACGGCGTCGTAGAAATCGAACGTGGCTGTATCGTGGGTTGGTGAAGAGACATCGCCCGGATTCGACCCGTTTTTGTGAACGCCGATATTTGTCTCCCACGAATAAGCGAACGCCGACGATGGGAGAATCTCGTCAAACATCAGTGAGATTGCGCCGGAAGTATCATAATCGTCGGGAACACGGAACATCAGGAGGGCCTGATCTCCTGGCCGCCATTCAATGAAACTCAGAAATGAATCCGGGTCGTAACGGTTCGAAGGGGATGGCCCGTCTGTGGCCCCAAGCGTGTCGATGTTTATTGTAGCCATGATTCAGCGCCTTTACTTGTTCGTTGTAGAAATGCCGTCCTGCCGTAAGCGCACTTGGCTGTTCTTGGCGAATTGACTTAATTCAGGGTTATTTCCTCTTTTGTGATCAGTCGCAGAGCGAGGTTCGCCGCGGCCAGCGTCACGGTAGAAATTTCGGCCCAACGGCCGGGCTCGACCCCGAGAGAGATGGCGATTGAGCCCGCAAGAGCTATCAGGTTGATCCAGATTGTTTTTGACGCCCACCAGTTTTTTGTGTCCTGCATGATATGTCCTCCGTATGTTCGAAATGACATCTTTCCTGCGATTTCTCCGATAGACTGTTACAAACGAGCCATGACGGCGGGCCTGAACGAAGATTCTACGGCTCCGCGTCGCTCGTAGTGAAGGGCTGCCGGCGTGGCTCAGTGTCTCGCGATGTTACCGGGTCAAACACGCAGCGATCGTTTAATCGCCGATCGTGAGCCGCGTACCGAGGTCAGGTTTTTCCTCAGGCTCACGGTCAACGGTTCGGATATTACGCCGCGGCTTGTTGAAGCGTGCGTAACCTTCGGTCCGCCCGCATGATCCTCGAGGAAGGCGCCGACATGCCCATTTGGCCTTGCCGCTGAAAAGGTCCAGAAGACAAGGTCGCATTCCTGAGCTTCCCCGAGTCGAGCAGGGTTGGAATCCCAGCCGCCAAGCCCAAGAGACATGCGGTGGGCCGCAGTGCGTGTGATCCCCGGGATCCCCGCCCATTTGGCGGCGAGGAAGAGATAACCCGAGCAGTCAAGTCCCTGCTCAATGCAGGCTGAACCGCCCCAGGCGTACGCCGGTTTTTTGGAAACGATGAAGGATAGCTGTCTCCGGAAGGAATCACGATAGGCCTTTCCGAATGCCCACGCTTCAGGACCAGCAAAGGATTGCGCCAATAACAAGCACGACAGAAGCCATAACGTAAGAACACGCTTTTGGGTCATTCCTGATACTCTCCATCCAGTCGCCGGGCGTGACGAAATCGACCACAAGCATGAGTCCGGTAAGAAAGGGAGCGGCGATAAGCAGCGCCGCAAGTCGGATCAGCACGTAACGCATCAGCGAATATGGGTCCTCACCCATGATCAGGGGGGAGAAGACGCTTATATACAGGAGACCTACCAGTCCCGCCGCCGCCGACACAACTATGGCGATGACTCTCATGAATTCGGCTTTCATTATCCCCTCCCCATGAAGTACCCGACGAACGCAGCCGCCCCTGAAATGGCCGTGCCGATGGCAATTATCATCTGCCACCGCAGGTTCTGGGAAGCTTCGTACCGAAGATGGTTTTCGTCATGCCCAAACTGGACGGCCTGTTTGTGTTCGGCTTTTTGGACACGGGCGTTGAGGTTCGCTATCTGCGTCGAGCAATGGTTCATGAATTCCGCCTGCGTCTCACGGAGAAGGTCAACCGTCTCCCGGATGTGAACAAGGATCGTGTTGAGGTGATTGAAACGTTCATCAAGCCACTGGCTATTTACACTTGTATCTTGATTCATGGCCGGTTCCTCCTGTTGATCAGGATGAAGAGCGTTTGAGCGCCGCGAACATATCATCAAGACTCTTGGCCTGCCGCAGGGCACGAGTCAGTTCCCTGTCAGGGTCACCCGTCTGAAGGGGTTGTCCTCCAGATTCCGTCATGGAACGTGTGCGAACCTCACGGAGCGCCTCACTTTTACGTGTCGCTGATTTACGGGTTTTTGACTCAACTGTCTTGAGGAAACCGGCGGCTTCTTTTGGCTCAATTCCTCTGTCGCGGATCAGGAATTCGAGTTCATCCCTGAATCCTTTCAGGGAATTATTCGAAGGGTCATCAAGGAAGTCATCCATGAGCCGGTTGAATTGTTCGCGAGCGCCGAACGCCTCGTAAATCTTTTCGTCCATAAGCCTGGCGAGATCGTCCCGAGCCTTTCCAACAAGCATTGCGGCCCCCTGGAATGGGTCGGAGTGGTAGTGTTCCCTGGCCTGTTTCAGAAAATCGTCGTCAACCGCTCTGCTATCGGTAACCCGTTCCTTTTCCACGATCTTCCTGAACATGTCCCGGGTTTCCGAGAGTTCCGCTCTTGTTTGGAGCGACTGTTTGATCAGGTCCTGTATTGCGGCGTTTGACTCGCCGTCGTCATGAACCGGCGTGGGGCCGGCGGCCGGTTCATCGAGCGAGTCCGGTCCTGAAAGTTGTGGGTCAGGCTCGAGGATATCCTCTTCTGTGAAATGAATTTCTTCGTCCATTGAGTCCTCCTGTCTTCTTGTTGTCATTTAGGGTTTGCCGCCATTTGAAGGAACTGGGCGATTGCGTTCATATCGTCCGGGTAAGCCCCGAAGGGCCCTCCATTTTCGACGAGTCTCGGCGGGGAAGGTTGCCCGTTTATACCCGGAACGTGATCTTGGGGTTTAGAGTCCTCCTGAGTGTCGTTGGGACTGACACGGGTGAACACTCTGTCTACTGCGTCTATTCCGAGGAGGTCGAGGTATCTCTTGATAAGCTCGGAGAATGACACCCGCACGCCTTCCTGAGCGAGCACAGGCGTGAATTGCGAAAGGGTTGGCAATGCCCGCTCAATACTCTGGGCCTTGGCGAGCCTCGTGGAATCCTGTCTCGTCACGGTAGCCACCACGTTGTATCTGCCCGACTGTATCTCATCCATCGTAACCGTAAGGGGAACGTCCACGCCGCTATGGTCCCGGACGGCTATGACCTGGTCATCGATGATAAACTGCTGGATCATCGAAAGAGCGAGCCTGCCGAGCGGTTCGACGAAACTGCGAGCGAAAAGATCGGCCCGAGTGGCGAACGTGTTCATCGACGCTTCCTGCAGGATGTGAGCTTCGGTGGCGGTTTTGTCACGGGAAGAAACACCCATCGTCGTGTCGGACACGCTGGTGCGTTTTTCCAGAAGCACGTTAAGGTAATTTATGAGCGAATTTACCTCGGCCTGCGGGAATCCCATTGACGGGAAAGGCTGTATGTCGTCGGGGTCATCCACAAGCCAAACCTTGCCGGGGTAAACGAAATCGTCGTCGCCGGAAAGGCTGCGGGCTGCGGAAGAGCCTCTTCGGACTATCAACTGGGCGTTTGCTGTGAGCCTGGCGTTGTCCTGCGACTGGCTGAGGAACTGGGAAATTGAGTGAATAAGATCGAGGTTCGTTTCGACAGCCCCAATCCCGAGAGGCCCGGGGACCGGTGTGTAATGGGCGCAGACAAAAGGACGCAGGCCGGACCATAGCGCAGGAGAATCGGAGATCCTTATCATCAGACCGTTATCGACTGAATCGGCGTCCAACTCGGTGACAATTGCGCAGATGATCTCCTTTTTGCCGTCATTGGTTGGGATTCGTCCGTGCCATTCCCATACCGAGAAACGTGACTTTTCAGGGGACGCCAGCCCCTGTGTTTCATCAGGAGTCCCGAGAGATTCCCCACTGGCATGGTCGGAGAAACTGGAGGTTTTCCATTCATTCGAGAACTCTTCGTAATTGACGTTGTAAACACCGAGATCAAACATCTCGATGATTTCTTCATAAGACTTCTCAACAATGTGACCGATGCCCGAATGCCGCTGGATGTCATTATGGGTCGCCCGCCAGTCGAGCAGGACCCTGTCGAGGGGGATTAGCTCGATGATTGGGCAGTCGTAAAACTCGGAGTCCTCCTCGATTATGTCGAAGGAATCCCTGTCCCATCTTTTTGCGGGACACGAATGTGGCCTCCAGGAAATCTTGGCGAACACCGTCCCATAAAGGCACAGGCTCTGTAACGCCTCATACAGCCTCATGTGGACGCCACCCTGGGATAGCCTGTTGATGAGCAGTTCCTGGAGCTTGAAGGACGTCGGGAACCTGACATCCGCCGGCGTTGGATAGAAGGATTTCTCCGGGATTACTGTGAGCCATTCCGGGCCGTTTAATATTGCCTGATAGGCCCTGTCAGCCCATGTGTCCACGATGTAGGACGGGCACAGGATGATGTCGGACTGCCATGCCCGCTGTTTTCCCGACCGGTCGCTATTGCCTGCGAATGATTCGCCGGGGTTTGAGACGGGTTCCCTTGCGTTCCATGACCCAAGATCGCGGCGGTTATTGTAAAGGTCCTCCAGGAGCTTCCATCTGTAAAATCGTCGCCGGGAGAATTCCCTCGAACTTTTCAACCAGGGTCCGAGGTAGTCCATTGCCGACGCCGCCAGATGTTGAATGTTTCCATCTTCGTGGTTCACTGTCCGGTTTTTTGGGGAAGAGTGATTCATTTTGCTTCCTATACCGAAGTCGACATGCCGGGCGCCGTGTTCACAGCTTCGATGGCCCATAATGGCAGGGAGAGTTTTTCGAAAGTTTTCTTCTGCGCTATCTCCCAGAAATCCGGGCTTTCAATCGTCTTAGAGTGCTCCGGGAAATCGTGGTCAAGGGCGCCCTTGTTTGCTACGAGTGTTTTGAGTTCCAGACGGGTCAGTCTCTGGAGTTTCCTTTTCTCCATCGCCGGTTCTACGCCGGTGTAAAATGAATGAATCACGGTTGGTACCCCCTTGATTAGAAAAACGGTGTATTTGTGGTGATTAGCGGTTGAACAGGCGCCTTACCCATATCGGCGTGACGGTGGCCCTTCACTACGAATGACGCGAGGCCGTCAGATCTTCGTTCAGGTCCACCATCACGCCGCGATGTTGCTTATATCCCTCTGAAAAATGGTATAAGATGGATCAAGCTTCTCGATTGCGGATTGGTTTGTCTTCTTGTTTCAATTATCGGCAGGACGACACGCCGTGGTCAACAGCTCATTGGAAAAGCTCTTTAGTGGAATTTTAAAGAAAATGATCAGAGCTATAGGAAAATCGTTGTGGCGCTTCACGACGCCGTTTTTGAAACACCTGATTACGGGTAGGCCGACACCCACTCTTTCGAGCTACAAGATAACGCATCGGTGCAACCTGAAATGCCTGCACTGTCCCTACTGGAAGCGTGTCGGCGGGGAATCCGATTTTGAGGGCGTCAAACGAACATTGGGATTATTACAGGAAGTGGGGGTGAAGATACTTATTCTTGAGGGTGGAGAACCTATTCTGTGGAGGGACGGCGCAAAGGGAATCGCCGATGTGATTGATCACGCCAGGGGACTTTTCCCATCTGTGTGCATGACGACCAACGGGACGCTACCGTATGGAGACCTGGCGCTTGACCGGGTATGGGTAAGCCTTGATGGAACTGAGGAAATTCATGACAAAGTCCGCGGGCAGGGGGTTTTCCCGAAGGTCTGGAAGAACCTTGAAACCGAGGGCAAGGGCAATTCCTTTATCAGCTTCACCATCAGCCGCATGAATCGCTCCACCGTGTCGGACCTCCTCAGAATGCTCAAGGGTCGCGTCGCCGGTGTGACGGTCCAGTTCTACTACCCTTACTCCGGTTTGCCGGACCCACTTTTCATAACAGCGGAGGAGAGAGGCCCGATACTTGATGAGTTGATACAGCTCAAAAATGAAGGCTTTCCAGTAGCCAACTCATTCAGCAGTCTGACCGACATGAAGAAGGCACGCTGGAAGTGCTGTGACGAATTACTGGCGAACGCCGAACCCGATGGCTCAGTTACTCGGGGGTGCTACCTGAAGAATCGTGGCCCATCCGTCTGTGAGATGTGCGGGTTTTCGGCGCACAATGAAATATCTCTCGCTTTCAACGGAAACATCGAATCTATAATGACCGGAATGAAGATATTTTTCTAAGCTGTCCCGATTCAAGGAGATCAATTGCCGACGTGGATACTGGTGGGTTTATGCTGCGCTTTCTTTGCAGCGTGCTGCGATACTGTCTCCAAGTTCATAATGCGTGACAATGACGAGTGGTTGACCGGCGCAGGTATGTTGCTCGGCGCCTTGGCGCTGCTGTCGCCCCTATTTTTCATCGTGGATTTCAAACCGATAACGATCGAGTTGGCGCTTCTTATTGCCGTGACTCTGCCGTTAGAGGCGCTGGCCTACTATCTTTTTTTGACCGCAATCCGATTGTCTCCGCTGTCGCTTACGGTGCCGTTGCTATCTTTTACGCCCGCTGTAACTATACTGACAGCGTGGTTGGCGCTCGGCGAAGAGATCGGTACGGTTGGAATATTTGGTGTTGGTCTTGTAACGGTAGGGGCGTATGTGTTGAATCTGGATCCGGGGCGTCTGACTTTTCTCGGGCCGTTGAAGGCGGTTTCGTCGGAACCTGGGGCCCGGAGGATGTTACTTGTGTCGCTGATCTGGGCTCTGACAAGCACCCTGGGTAAAGGTGGCGTAAACATGTACGGGGCTATCGAGTTTGGTCTGATACTAACGGCGCTGATAACCGCTGTTTTTGTCGTCGTCGCCGCGGTTCGGCTTTTTAGGGGGGACAGTGTTCTGGTAATGGAAAACAGGACGATCGGCTTTTTGTCTCTTGGTTCAGTGGTAATGGCCATCCAGGAGATCACTCATTTTGTCGCGATAAGCATGGCGCCGGTGGCGTACATGATCTCGGTAAAAAGAATCAGCATGGTGATCGCTGTAATATTCGGATGGTTGTTCTTCAGGGAGGAGAATATTAGGTGGCGTTTAATGGGCGCTATGATCATGCTTTCCGGCGTGACGATTATTTACACCCGCTGAAGGGGGCGCAATGGTAACGGATGGCGCTGTAGGGGCTCAAGATCTTGAGCCCCTACGAAATATATGCCGTTCTTGCTGGGATTCCACGTGTAAGACAACACCGATGTCATCTCGCGTAGGGGTTCAAAATTTTGAACCCCTGCCGTACTTGATCAGCCCTACGTTTCAGGTATGCGCATATATATCGGCTGGGTCGGATTTCTCTCAAGGGTCGAAATGACAATCCGCCTCCGCCGGTCGTGACGATTGCATGAAAAAGGCCTGCGCCTCTCACCTCAAAAGAAGTTCGCTCCGAGATCGGAGTTCGGGCCGAACATGTCGCTCCAGTCCCTCGTGAACCTGTAAACCTGACCCAATCCATACAACGAGAGCGTGACAAAAACCGTCTGGTCCACGTCCCTGATTTTCTGAGTCGTGGGGTCCTGTTCCCGTGATTCCGAATATTTGAGTAGAACGCTCCAGCACTGCGGGTGGTAGTTAATTCCGACGCTGGTGAAATAGGCGAAGTTAAACTGGTGTGTATACTGGTTCTCGAGAAAAAGATCCAGGGCGGATGACAACTTAACCTGCAGGTTCAGGTTCGTCTGACGGTTCAACTCCTCACGAAAGTCATCCTCCGTAAACTGGTGCAGCACCTGGAAAGTGTCACCCCTGTGGTCCATGACTCCAAGATTTATCGAATAGCTCCTTGCACGGTTCATGACCGGGTCATATTCGGCCTGCGCCCGAAGATCAAAAAGCGTGTGCGGTTTTATCGAAAGTTCGGCCTGCGTGTTCGTCCAGTGTGACTTTAGAGGGAACCGTTCTCCGAGAGGATCTTCCGCCGTCCTCGTGTTGAAGAAATCGTATCCCTGGCTGATGTTGAACGAAGCGATATCAAGATACTGGCCGGGAGCGATCCGTCCGACAAGCGATTGTCTCATTTCAGCCGTCAGCAAACTGACTTCATCCATGCGGTCGGTCTCGTCAAAATATGGATATTGCTGACGACTCCTCACCGGTCTGTAAGTCCAGGCGACTCTGGGTCTTATCGAATGCCTGATCTTCTGAAAACCTAGAGAAGGGCCCTCATAAACTTTGTTAATATCCGTGAACGCGTCAGTCCTGACCTGATAAAGATCTGTCCTCACAGAGTTTACTGAACTCACGCTTTTCCCGCGCTCGTAAAAATCCGCGGCGTACCCCCTGCCAAGATAGGTTATGGATGGGTCAAACTTGAGATATTGCCCCAGGGAAACCGGAAGACTAAGACGGGTGTCCCATTGCACCCTTGCTCCAAGCCACGCCTCGTTCATGATGGGGGCGTGAAAGTAATTGTAAATGACGCTCGAGTTCACGAAAAACGGGGTGTATGGGATCTGCCTGTTGAACAGCGTCGCTGTCAGTGTCGGGATGTTCTGCACTGTCTTTGCGTTGTCCGGCAGGTCAAGATTGTCGAAATATCTCGCTTCACCCTGAAACAGGAAGTTGGTCGACTGTCTGTAAAGAATGGCGTTGGATTCCATGTAGCGGACCCGAAGGCGCTTATCAAATCTTCCACCCCATACATCAAAGTAGTTCCGATCTGATACCCACTGAAGATTGGTTTTGAGACGAGCGGCCCCAGAAAAATCCTGGTCATGACGCCAGGTTGCGTAGAAGAGATTTTTCTCAGGATCATAGGGCGGGCCAAACTGCCAGTCATAGGTGTATTCCCCGTAAAAGCGGCCCTTTAAGTCCTCAGTAGGGTTGTAGCGAAGTTCAAGCCCACACTGGACGGCCCTTTTTGAGCAGTACCTCGGCGAAACGGTGGCGTCCACGCTGGGCGAAATATTGATGAACAACGGCAGGCGAACATCAAGGCCCCTGAGGGAGCTGGTGGCCGTTGACGGCATGAGCAAACCGGTTTGCCGCTCCCGTTTCGCTGGATAAATCAGCCACGGAAGATAAAAGACAGGGACGTCCCTTATTTTGAAGAACCCATGCTTGAGTGTGCCATAACCTTCGACAGTGACGTCAAGGTCCCTTCCTGTGATCTTCCAATCCGGAGTAGGCCCATCACACGTTGTGAAACTACCTTCCTGAACACTGTATTCGGATGATCCCTTCTTTTCGATCTTCTTGCCCTCAAGGTAAATGTGCTGCCTTGTCATGAGCAACTTTCCGTTGAAGAGGACGCCTGTCGCCTCTTTAAGGTTTATCGCCACCTTTTCAGCTTCCAAGACATGGGTCCCGGCCCGCACGATTACCCCGCCGGAAGCCGTAAGCTCTCCGGTTTTCGCCTCGAAAACAATGCTGTCCGCCCGAAGCCGGATGTTGCCCTGCCCGAGAGTGACATTGCCCCTCGCCGTATATACGCCTGTCTGGTGATTGTATGAAAGTCGTTCCGCCGACATCTGCACGGGCGAATTGCCTGACAGTATTGATCCTGGTATTGTTGTTTCCTTGGTCTCCTTTTCCTGAGCCACGGCAGAAGACGACGCTGCGAATACAATCAAGGCGCCGGCTAGGATTGCTCCTAAACGAAACAAATTAAGGATTTGAACTCTACGAGGTATCACTCGTCACTTTTCCCACAGGCCCTTCGGATTGGGCCTATCATGTACAATGAGCCCGCTGCGACAATGGCGTCGTCTTTTCCGGCTTCTTCCATCAGCGCCATAAATCCTTCTTCAATTGAATCCGCGGCCAGGGCCTCAGTCCCCATATCCCCGACCTTACGGGCAAGCGCCTCCGGCTCAAGGCTCCTGTCGCTGTGAGGGGCAACACAAACGACCTTCTTTGCTATTGGGACGATGGTGCGAACAAGCGTGTCGACGTTCTTGTCTTTCAGAATGCCGAGCAAAAGAAAGATGTTCCGGAGAGGATACAGTTTGAGCAAGGCGCTTTTCAGCAGCCTCATGCCTTCCGGCGTGTGCGCCCCGTCTATGATGACGTCGGGGTTGCGCCGCAGCAGTTCGAAGCGGCCGGGGAACTGAGTCGTCTCAACGGCTTTCCTGATGGCTTCGGGTGATATTTTATAGCCTTTCCTAACAAGTTCCTCGACTGACCGTATGGCGAGAGAAGCGTTCTTCATCTGATGAGCGCCGGTCATGGCCATGCGGAGTCCGGGGAGCGACATACCGCTGGACCTGTAGTCAAACGTGTTCAGGGAAGTCCGAGTCCCCCTGAATTCACGGCCGAATTCATATACAGGGGCGTTCAGCGCCGACGCCGTGGATAATATGACCTCCCTTGCTTCCTTGCGGCTAGCCCCGGTCACTACAGGTGTGTTTTCCTTTATTATCCCGGCCTTTTCAGTAGCTACCGCTTTTATGCCGTACGCCAAGATAATCTTCGTGTTCCCTTGAAATGTCCGTGATCACACTCACTAGAGGTTTGATCGTGTTTGTGGCGTCAAGCCTGCCACCCAGACCAACCTCGATTATCCCGAGGTCGGGTTTTGCGTGGGCTATGCAGTCAAAGGCTATGGCCGTGGTATACTCAAAGAAGGTAGTCCTGTCATGGTCGTATATGGGTAAAATCTTTTTGGTCGCCACTATAATTTCTTCTTTTGACACGAACTTGCCGTTGATGCGGATTCGTTCCCTGAAATCGTTCAAATGGGGGGAAGTGTAGAGCGCCGTGGTCAAACCGGAACCGCCGGCCATGGCCTCGATCAGTGAAGAAGTCGATCCTTTGCCGTTACTCCCGGCGACGTGAACAGACCTGAACTGGTCCTGCGGGTTTCCAATGGCCGCCAGCAGTGATGAAATGTTCTCAAGGCCGAGTAGTATTCCGAAGCGCTCAAAACTGTATAAAAAATCAATGGTCCTGGAATATTCCCGGTCTATATCGACAGGGAACGCCTCTGCCTGTGGCATTGAATTTCCTCCGGGCAATGATGCAAGTTCTAAATGATTCTAATATCATAGCGCGCTTGAGGCGTCAAGGGCGGAAAATAGCTAATATATTGTATTGATTAATAAACTGCCAAGTATGCCCGTCAGCGAGAGTGGTTATGGCCGATGGACGCTCCCGGCTACGGTAAGACCGGAGCCTTATTCCTAAAGGGATTGCGCCAGCCTCGATATCATTGCGTCCCAGTGTGAGTCGCCGTGGTATATGACTATCCTGCCATTTGCGCCGACAAGGTCGTTAGTCTTCCTGTGCCGCTTCATTTTGAATCTGTCGGCAAGGATCGAGGCCAGTTCAGAGGGTTTCTTCATGTGCACCGTGCCCACAATCTTGATGCCGGGATTGCTTTCCAAAAGAGCGGGTATGGTGTCCACGACGTCTTTGTCGAACCAGCAGTCAAAATAGACTATTTTTGAAAGCCTCGCCCTGAATACTTCGGCGTAAGGGTCTTCCTTTGGGCTTTTCGCAAGCCAGCTTCCTACGGCGTCAAGGACTCGGCCTCCGCCCGAGAAACCCGCGAGCGTCATTGTTGTTCTATTGGACTTAATGTTGGGGAAAGTCCTTTTTAGTGATTTGAAAATGCTGTTGACGGACTTGAAAAGAAGTTCAGGATAATCCCCGTCCTTGATTGCGAAAGAACTCCAACGGGCCTTGGAACGATTGGCCGTTGATACGAAAGGCGTGTCCACGAATCCCACAAACAGGAACGGGCGGTCCGGTCTCTTGGCCGCAAGCGCGTTGATCTCCTTGCGGAAGGCCGTGTAGTAATCTTTGGAACTCATGCCGTGGAAATAGAGTATCAATTCGAGATTGTCGAATTTACGGAAATCATAATTCCCCACCATCCAGACGTATCTGAAATCATCACTCCAGGGATCCAGTCTGTAACGCTGGTAAGGGATTTCCCCGTTGTCATCAGTGACCAGATGTTTTTCAGTGAGTTTTGGGATGTCCATGTGGTTCCGGACAGCCATTGAGTAGGAAACTAATGAGCAAGATCCGAGGGAAGTTACGAGCGCGAAAACAAGCAGCGCTCCAAGGAATCTTGAGAGACCGCTGTTGAAAAGCCCTGTTAAGGAGCGGCGAGCGATATGGCTTTGACTTGTCAAACCCATAGGGATGAAAATCCTTCCGGAAACCAAGGATTTCCCTCCCCAACTTATGCTATTTTACAGTTTAAGGACTATTGTGTCAATGAAAGCCCTTCGTTATAGTGATTGACTTTTGAAGAGGCCCCTTTACCAGCGCAGGCATGACTGAGGCCCTTCACTACGAGTGTCGCGAGGCCGTCAAATCTTCGTTCAGTTCCACAGTCACGCCGCAATGTTGTTTGCCGGTCACAAAATGGAGTTACAGGACCACAAGATTGTCGGCGTGCACGGCCTCATCATTGCGTCGGTAACCCAGAATCCAGTCAATCTCCGGGGTCTGTCTCCCAATGATCTTCCGTAATTCGTCCGAAGAATAATTGGTGAGTCCCACGGCCAGCTCTGTCCCTTCCGGTCCCATAATGTTGACCGCGGAGCCGTCTTCAAATTCGCCATCGATTTCTGTAACGCCAATGGGCAGCAAGCTCTTTCCGCTGGACTTTATGGCCCTTACAGCCCCGTTGTCCACGTGCAGGGTCCCTTCCGGCTGAAGGTTGTACCTTATCCAGTGCTTCCGTGCCGATATTTTTTCTTTCGCCGGCAGGACGAGTGTCCCGATCTGTTCGCCTTCAAGGACACGGCTTATAAGGTTGGGAGTCTTGCCTTTGGCGATAATCATGGGAATACCGGACATGCGCACCTTGGTCGCTGCTTCAATCTTGGAAGCCATGCCTCCACGGCCGACGGATGACGAAGAACCACCCGCCTGGCAGCAAATTTCAGGCGTAATATCGTCAATCACCTCTATGAGACAGGCGTTCGAGTTTATCCGCGGGTCGCAGTCCATAAAACCTTCCATGTCCGTAAGTGTCAACAGGAGGTCCGCGGACGCGAGCACAGCCACCAGCGCCGAGAGGTTGTCATTGTCCCCCAGCTTGATCTCATCAACGACGACGGTGTCGTTTTCATTGATTATGGGGGTAACCCCCCATGAAAGGAGCGTCATAAGGGTGTTTCTGGCGTTGAGATAGCGGCGCCGGTGCGAAAGGTCGTCACGGGTGAGCAGCATCTGGCCCACACGGGCTCCATGTAGGGAGAAAGCCTCGTCATACGCTGCCATGAGCCTACTCTGCCCGACTGACGCTGCCGCCTGCTTCTGGGGGATCGTCCTGGCGCCCTCTTTGAGTTCCATCCGTCTGACGCCTGCAGCTACAGCCCCGGAGGAAACTATGATGAATTCTTTTCCTTTGTTCCTGTATGAACATATTTCATCCGCAAGCCCCTTTATGATCTTCCGGTCCAGACCGTTTTGAGTTGTCACAACGCTGGACCCGAGTTTCACGACGACCCTGCGGACATGAGAAATGATACTTGATCTTATTTCGTGGCAGTTCATTTCTGGGGATCCGAGACCTTGAGCATTTTTGAAACCTGCAGGAGCAGTTCCCTGACTCCTTCTCCAGATATCGCGGAAATCTTGTGGACAGTCTGGTTTTGTTCTTCAATAAATTTGGCGAGTTCTTCAGCGGCCGGCCTGTTCTCGGTGATGTCCATTTTGGTGAGGACCACGATCATAGGTCTGGAAGAAAGTTCAGGGCTGTAAGAATCGAGTTCGGACATGATAACCCGAAACCTCTCGATAGCGGGCGGTTCGACCAGTGGCCCAGGATCCACAAGGTGCAGGAGGACTCGTGTCCTTTCAATATGTCGCAGGAAAAGGTCCCCCATGCCGGCTCCCTCATGAGCGCCTTCGATCAGGCCCGGGATGTCCGCCATTACAAAATCACGGCCGTCGGCCGCCCTGACAACTCCAAGTCCGGGGACCTTGGTGGTAAATGGATAATCCGCAATCTTGGGTCTTGCGTTGCTGACACAGGATATGAGAGTCGACTTGCCGCTGTTTGGAAGCCCGACAAGACCAACATCCGCAATGAGTTTAAGTTCAAGGCGAAGTTCGAGTTCCACGGCCGGGCCACCCGGCTGCGCCTTCCTTGGGGCCTGGTTACGGGATGTGGCGAACCTGGCGTTTCCCTGGCCGCCTCTTCCTCCCTTGGCCACAACAGCGGAACTGGTCGACTCATCAAGGTCCACAATGAGTTCAGCGGTGACTGCGTCAAATATCTGGGTCCCCGGTGGGACATTTATGATAAGGTCATCCGCCGACCGTCCGGTTTTGTTCTTGCCCTTTCCGTCAGAGCCCTTTTTTGCCCGGTACAATTGCTGATACTGGCAGTCGAGAAGCGTATTAAGCGATTCATCCGCTTGAATAATGACATCGCCGCCTTTCCCGCCGTCGCCTCCATCGGGGCCGCCCATTGGAACGAAGGCCTCCCGACGGAAGCTTATGCACCCGTGGCCGCCTTTGCCGGATGTAACCTTGATTTTGGCCTGATCAACAAATTTCAATAGATAATCCCCGTCGCTCTGTTTGCATGTTCAAGAGCTCGACGCCTATGATAGAGCTTTCATTACGTTGGAAGCCGTGTCCGCTGGACTCACTTTGTACCAAACATTCAGTATAACGCTATTTTCATCTATAAGGAAAGCGGACCTGATTATACCCTCATAAGTCTTTCCGTACATCTTTTTCTCGCCCCACGCGCCGAAAGCCTTTGCCACAGCGTTGTCCACATCGGAAAGTAATGGAAATCCAAGAGAGTATTTTGCGTCAAATTTTTTCTGCTTGTCCGGTTTGTCAGGGCTGATTCCCACAGCCGCGACACTTAAACCACTGAAGTCCGGGGCCGCGTCACGAACACTGCACGCCTGTTTCACGCAACCGGATGTGTCCGCCTTTGGATAGAAATAAACCAGTAATTTCTGGCCCTTGAATTGGGACAATTTCACAGTGTCGCCGTCTTGATCGGTCAATGAAAAGTCCGGAGCCTTGTCCCCCGCTTTTAGCATAGCCATGATAGTTACCTCCCGAATTTGATCGATACCATTTTCATCATTTGCTCGTTGGAATGCGAATCGTAGTGGCAAAATTGCGCATCATGACCATATAATATATGACACAAGAGTGTACTAGCAATTTTTAAGGAAAAACACATTAAACAATGATTGAAATAAGTGATTTCGGAGAAGTTCGTCAGATAAAACTGGCTTCAGAGTTTCATGGCGCCCCATATTACTGGGTTTCGGCTTACCTGGTTGATGGATTGTTGATTGACACGGGATGCTCCAGGGCGTTACCGGAGTTTTCGGATTTTCTGAGGGACGCCAAGATTGACCTTGTGGTGAACACTCACAGCCACGAAGATCATATCGGAGCGAACAGCTTTGTGGAGAAGACGATCGGATGTCCGGTATACGCCGGCGAAAAAGCGATCCCGCTGATTAGGAACCCGCCAGCGATACCGTGGTACAGGGATCAGACATGGGGGCCGGCGGAACCGAGCAATCCTCTGCCACTTCCAGCGGTTGTTGAAACCGGCGGATTCCGTTTTGAGGTCATTGATACTCCCGGTCACAGTCCCGACCATGTGTGTTTGGTTGAAAGGGAACGGGGATGGGTCTTTTCCGGGGATCTTTATATTGGCAAGGAGCTTGCGGTCGCGGGGCCAGAGACGAATGTCCCCGATATGCTGAAATCGATAAATAGTCTTATAAACATAATGGACGACAAAACAATATTGTTCACGTCTCTTCGGACGGTGTGTTTCGATGGGCGCAAAACGCTGATGGATTTTACCCGCCACTATGAAGGGCTCATGGAGCAGGCCCGGAAACTCGCTTCACAGGGTATGAGCGTTCCGGAAATCGTCAATCGTCTTTTCGGTTCAGAGAGCGTCTTTGACTCAATGACCGATGGGCTGTTCTCTTCAGCCAACCTTGTCCGGGCATTTTTGGGGGATTAAATCCCAGCGGGGGTAAGGTGATTGGATTGATCGCCCCCAACGGAGGCATGATATGTTAGCCCATAGCATCGCTATGGGTGTTGGTATCGCCAAATCTTTCGAATTGTGATATGTGAAATCTCAAAGCCATGGTTTGATATTTCATGATTAGCGCTACCTCGGTCATCCTACCAAACGGCACCGCCGTGAAGGGGCTTGCGTTTCAGCCCCCCCAAGGCCATACTCAGTGCAATGGAAGGCCGTCTGGAACGACACCGAGGTATCGGATGATTCAGGAAAGAGCGCAAATATTGGACCCGTTGGAGTTCATTCGACGCTGCGTGGCCCAGAAAAAATGTTTTTGGACCTATCACGTGAACATGCGTATGAGGGGTCGTTACATTCCGCGAGAAATCATCCTCGCGTCATACTCGAATTATGAGGTTATCGAGGAATATCCGGGAGACAAGTATCTTCCCAGTTATCTCATTTATTCTGAGTTTCAGGGCGAACAGATACACATACTTTTTGCTATCGACACTGAGGCTGATAACGTACGGATCATTACGGCCTATCGACCCAGCACGACGCAGTGGGAGGAAGATTTGAAGACAAGGAGGGTTTCGCCATGAAGTGTGGTGTTTGCGGCTCGAAGATGACTTCTCTAATCACGGATTTGCCTTTTAAGTTAAGCGAAACAACAATTGTGATCGTGAAAGGCCTTCCAATATTTCAATGCGACAACTGTAGCCAGTTCTTGTTAGATGACTCCGTCATCGATCGAGTGGAAACGATCCTTGCCAAGGTGGATACTGCGGCGGAACTGGAGGTCATTAGTTACGCAGCTTAGAGAGTTTAGAATCCCCCATAGCGTTGCCGAGGGCTAAATTATGTAACCCCTTTCAGGGGTAAAGACCATGAATCTGTGGGTAACCTAACCGGTTGTTCTTTGGATTGATTGCCCCCAACGGGGGCATAATATGTTAGCCCATAGCAACGCTATGGGTATTGGGTATTGGGTACCGGCTCCGGTAATGGCCATGGCAATGGGTTGTTTGGATATTGCCGTTAGTCTCCTCCGCCCCCCCCTCCGGTGTCACGCCTTTTCCATCGCTTCCTTTAATGCCGCCAGTAACAGAACCACGTTCTCATGGCGGCTGTTATGTCCCATCAGACCGATTCTCCAGACCTTCCCCGCGAGTGGCCCGAACGCCCCGGCTATCTCAATGTTAAAATGCTCGAGAAGATACGCCGCTACGGCCTTGGCGTCCACACCATCCGGCGTGATAGCCGTTGTTAGGCTTGGCAGGCGCCATTCTTCAGGCACGAACGGGCTGACGCCAATCTCTTCCAGCCCTTCCCAAAGCGCTTTTGCGTTGCGCAAATGACGTTCCCAACGATCTTCGAGACCCTCCTCCGCAATGATCCTCAGAGCTTCCCTCAACGCAAAGACCATATTCACCGGAGCGGTATGGTGATACGTTCTCTCGGGCCCCCAGTACTTGCTCAAGAGCGACATGTCCAGATACCAGTTGGCGACTTTTGTCTTGCGGCGGTTAAGTTTTTCAAGGGCGCGCGGCCCAAGCGTCAGCGGCGCTATACCGGGAGGGCAGCTTATGCACTTCTGGCCGCCACTGTACGATACGTCCACATGCCAACGGTCCAACATCACAGGAACCCCACCAAGGCTGGTGACAGTGTCAAGCAGGAGAAGACAGTTGAACTCTCTGCAGAGCTTACCTATGCGGTCCATCGGCTGTAGGGCGCCGGTAGCTGTTTCCGCGTGAATCAGGCCAAGTATCGACGGGCGGTGGAATTCGATGGCCTCGCCGATCTCGTCGATTGTGAAGACTTCGCCCCAGTCCTTTTCGAGGCGGCGGACATCAGCCCCGTATCTCGACGCCATCTCGCAGAGGCGCTCGCCGAAGTAGCCGTTCACACCTATCAGGACTACGTCTCCCGGTTCCACTAGGTTCGCGAGCGAAGCCTCCATGGCCGCGCTTCCGGTCCCACTCACGGGAATGGTGAACGCATGGTCGGTCTGCCATACATACCTAAGGAGTTCCTGCGTTTCGTTCATAATGTCTATGAATCTGGGGTCAAGATGACCGATCTCGTTCGAGGACAGGGCCTGCCTGACTCTGTTGCTATAATTGGAAGGCCCGGGGCCCAGGAGCAGCCTTGGAGGAAGGTCCAGTTGGGCCGTTCTTATCCTGTGGTTATCGTTAACTACCGGCGCATTGTGTTCCATGGTCCAATCCTCTCTTTGATTGCGAATGGCATTGCCACTGTCAGGTTGTTACCAAAAATGGCCCACAAGACGTTAAAGCCCTATACATATAAACATACACGGAACTGAACGGGCTAACGCCAAATTATCCTGGGCTGGATCCGGGTTGGTATCCTGTGATAATGGTTCCTCGGATAGCCGATCATAAGGGCGCCGAATGTCACATGGCCCGGAGGAAGCGCCAGCGCTTTTTTCATTGGGTCGAAGAAATTCGCCGCAGCGTTATAATATCCCGCCCAGCAGGCCCCGAGTCCCTTGCTCGCCGCGTAAAGCTCCATATAGGTCAGTGCGATCGTACACGCCGCCTGTGACGCGGGAAGACTAGAAGGCGCATGAGCCGTCACAAGGGTTGGAGCGCCTCGCAGCACACGGTCTTCGCCTCTTTCCCATGCCGCTATCACTCGGTCAAAATGCATGGCCGCCGCCAATTCGGGCTGGGCGGTCAGCGTGAATTTCATCCAGTCGACTACAATAGCGGCCAGGGCCTTTATCTCGTCCTTTTTGTCGATTACGAGCCAGTTAACAGGCTGGGAGTTGTGACCTGAGGGCGCGTAAGAGGCCACTGAAATCAGGTCCATGATAGCCGAACGATCCACAGGTTTGTCTTTGTAACGTCTTATGGAACGTCTTGATCGCATCAGGTACGAAGTTTGTTCCGCCGATGGCGAGAAGTCCTTCGACATCGGGCCGCAATCCTGGGGGTTCAGGAAATTTAGGGTTATCGCCCCGGTTGGACATACCGCCACACAGTGCCCGCATTTTATGCAGATCTCTTCGGCCCCTTCTATAGGGGTTGGGAAGGATTCTTTGGTTTTCATCTGGATGAGTCCGGATGGACAGTCAGAAGCGCAAAAACCGTCGCGTTTACACTTGGATTCGTCAATCTGGAACAAGCTCATATTTTGCCTCCAACAAAAAATGGTCTCAATCTTAGCGGTCTAATCTCAATCAAAATGCAATCTTATATCAAAAATCATTAAAAAACTAACCGCTATAACCTTGCTGGAATTCAGACGATTTCATTTTCACTGCATTAATAAATGTATGAAATATTATCCCTAACAAATTCAATTGACTAGATATATTGTATGTGATAATTATAACAAAGCCAATTTGTACTTTCGACCGGCCCCATAGCGTTTATTAACATGGCGAGGTGACTTCTTTATGACCCCGAGCCTCAAGATTATAACTGCACTCTTTGTGTTCCTCGCTTTACTTTCTTGTTCATCCCCCAAATTGGAAGAAATAAAAGGCCTCCCCGAAAAGACCCCGGCCGCAGAGGAAAACAAATCCGAAACCGCTGCGGTGAGGGAAGCCACTCCTTCGACTAAGCCGGTAGGCTCAAGCGGGACGAGTTCTTCATCCAAACCAATGGAACCGATCCCTCTAGCGCCGCCTCCAACTGAACCCGGTCCGCCGTCGGTGACCGGAGATGACGGCTCAACAGTTGGCTTCAACATTGACGAAGACACTAACGGCAAGGATTACGAAAGGACTCAAACAGGCGTTTCTCACATTAAGAGAAGCGCTCCGCCAAAAATAGAGATTACGGATTCAGGCGTCAAGATACCGGAACTGCCGCCACTGGAACTGGCTGAGGGCGAAGCGGTCGAGGCGACCATCATAAACCCCTACAGAACGGCCAACATAGGAACTGAAGTCTCCGGGATGATCGACCGTTTCGATCCTGAGGAGGGGGACCTGGTCCGCTCTGGGCAGGTTGTCTGTGAGGTTTCCAAGGAGCGCTACACACTGTTGGCGCAAAGGGCCGCGGAAGAGGTCAAAGGGCTGGAAATGGCTGTTTCAAGGGCCGAGAGAAGCCTTAAGATCATGCAGGACCTGCTTGCGCAGGAAGCGGCCACAAAACAGGACCTGCTCAAGGCGCAAACCGAGTTCGAGATGGCGAAGGTAGCCCTGGAAAAGGCGATTAAGGAAAAACACATCGCTGAACTCAACCTGGAAGCCTGCCAGGTAATAGCGCCGTTTAAGGGTTATATAGCCGTCAAGTACAAACAGGTCTTTGAACCTGTCGACAGGATGGAAAAGATATTCGCGATCGTTGACACCGAAAAGGTCTTCGCTGTCGCAAACATGCCGGAAAATGTGCTCTCCGCAGTTAAGAGAGGCGTGCCTGCGTCCTTCATAGACGCTCAGGGGATCAAGTACACTGGACGCGGTTGAAAAGATGGGAGCGATGATTGATCCCAAGTCACGCACCAAGCGGGTTTGGGTCCTTATAGACAATGACCGGGGGCAACTTATTGTTGGGATGGTGGGGACCCTGCAGATTGAAAAACCGGAGGATAAATGAGGTCCTCCGTCAAAGCGGCCCTCTGCGTATCGCTTCTCGGGGTTGTTTCCCTTTTGGCGTCATGCAACCGCTCCTTTCTCCCGTCCATGGGAGAGATGTTCAGGAACCCGTTCGAGTCCGTGGATGACGTGGCGCTTACTCAGTCCATAGTCATCGCCAACACCGAGAAACACAGGCTGGTCCCTTCGACGGCCAGAGTGGGAAAGAAGGAACTCACCCTCGAGGAATGCCGCAGGCTGGCCCTTGTAAACAGCCTTGAACTGCAGCAGGGACAACTCGAAATCCTTACACAGAAGGCCATTGAATACAGCAACCGCACAAAGATGCTGCCCAAGTTTCTGTATAATGGGGAATATAGCGTAAGGGACGCTTTTTCTTATGGATTACAGCCAGTTCTATCCAAACTACTAGACGGGATACACAGGAGCTAAGTTCCCAGCAGACTAATCCTGGCACCTACAGGCGGCCTGATTCAACGGGGGAACTTAGGCAAATGGTCTGCAGGCCGGGACCTAGAAATAAACCGAAGCATCGTTGAAATGAGATGGGGCCCAACTGACGCCGCCCTTGCTTACTACATGACCAAAACCAGCAGGAATGACGCCAAAAACAAACATTACCTGCGGGAGCGCACCGCCCAGAAACTATTCGGCGTTGTTGATTCCTCATTTTACCGCATGCTATCCCTGCAAAAGGCCGTCCCAATGGCGCAGAAGCTGGTGTCGATCCGCAAGGAAGTCGCCTCCCGGAATCAGAAACTTTTCGGCCAGAAGCTGGTTTCGATAGAAGATTACCAGAAAGCGGACCAGAAGCTCCTCAAGGCCGAGCGAATGTTGCTGAATCTCCTCAATGAAACCGAACAGCAGCGCAACATGCTCGCGTCGGCCCTGTACATCTCACCTGACGCGTCCACGGACGGCGGTTTCTGCCTCAAGGGCGAGATAAAGCCGCCGTGCATAGATCATGTCGGGCACCTTGAAATGATCGCCATACAAAACAGGCCCGAGGCTTACAAGGCTGGCCTTGACCACATAAATTCACAGAATGACCTCAAACGAACCATGGTTAAGTATTTACCTAAAGCGACCCTGTTTCTGAGATACACGAGGGACGAGGACATCTCACCTGCTTTACAACGACTGGAAAGAGATTGGGGTCCAGATATATTTCGACCTGATGGATTTTGTCGTCAATTACTGGGAGAATCAAGCCTCAAAACTGGTAAACAGAAAGGCTTACCTGGAAATGGGAGCTGTCGCTCTCGCCATCACTTCTCAGGTGCGGGCCTCGGCCATGAAGTACCTGAACTCCCTGGACCAGCTCAAGACAGCCGACCAGTCACTCGGCATGTCGGAAAAAGTGCTCCGAATTCAGAGGGAGCGAGCGGCCCATGACTCGGTGCAAAAGCTGGCAATACTTGAATCAGAAGGAGATTTGCTCAACGAAGAGATAGAAAAGATAAGAACCCAGGGAGAGGCCATGGGTCTGTACGCTGAACTGGAAAGCGCAATGGGGACCAACTTCAGGGAGCCAATGCCGCGGTAGCGCCGTCGGTTGGAACAATGAGCCAAAACCCCAAGCTCAGGATGGACCTCAAGGTTTTCCGCCAGGAGAAGGAAGGAGACCTCAAAAGGTTCGTCATCAAAGACCTTGCCACGGAGAAATTTTTCCGGATGTCCGAATATGAGTATCGCGTGCTCAAGGCGCTTGATGGCACGGTCTCCATAGAGCAGGCGGTGGAAAAGCTCAAGGCGCAGGGTTATTTCTACGAGCTTGCGGACGCGAAGCTGGTCATGTCAAAGGCGGAGCAACTGGGATTATTGCTCAATACCCGTTATGGGACGTCCGAATTCCAGGCGACCACAAAAAAAAGGATGGACGCGCAGAAGAGGACGAAGCAGCTCTCCGGCGTATACTTTCGTTACATACCACTATTTAATCCTGACAATTTCCTGGAACGCACCCTGTGGGTCTTTGACCTTCTGGTTAACAAGTACACAGCGACGTTCATGCTTCTGATTCTTCCTGTGGCCCTTTACTTTGTGGTTACGGGCGTTCACAGCTTAAAGAACGTTTACCTGTTCTTTTTCAATTTTAATAACCTGCTGATCCTCTGGACGGCAATCGCATTGAGCAAGCTGATCCACGAGTTCGCTCACGCGTATACGGCGAAACACTATGGAATAAGGGTCCCCGAGATGGGGGTTGGGATCCTGATGTTCTTCCCTGTGTTGTATTCGAACGTTACGGACGCGTGGCAGTTGGGGGATCGCAGGCAAAGGATGGCGATAGCGGGCGCGGGGATAATAGCGGAAGCCGTAATAGCGATCCTTTCCACGTTCGTGTGGACATTCACCAAGCCTGGTATTGTGAATTCGCTGGCGTTTTACATGATGGCGATGTCTTTTGTTTCAACTTTGCTTTTCAATGGCAATCCACTGATGAAGTTTGACGGGTACTTTGTGCTCGTCGATTATATGCAGCTTCCCAACCTCTGGGCCAAATCCATGAAATATGTAAAATATTTATGGATGGAAAAGGTCCTTGGGTTGACGAATTATCCGGACCCGTCCAACACTGACAGGGAAAGAAAAATCTTTGGAGTTTATGGTTTCGCCCTTTTCGCCTATCGTATCTCCCTGTATACGGGGATAGTGGTTAATGTCTACTACCGGTTTGACAAGCTGTTGGGCATTATACTGGGGATTGTGGCGTTCTTTCTTTTCATTGTTAAGCCGGTCTACACTGGGTCCAAAACGATTTACGCCAAGAGAGGAGAGATCAAGATTAAACGCAAAGGCGGTCTGGTTTTTCTGGTTTTGATGGCGGTCTTCATTGTGGCGCTTTTCATGCCACTTTCGAGCAAGTCCATATTCCCGTGCTACATGGCGTCAAATCAGGTCCAGAAGCTGTCAGTGCCCCTACTAACAATGGTGCGTAAGGTTTTTATCGAGCAGGGTTCAGTGGTGACCAGGGGCCAGATACTTTATGAACTTGACCCGACTCAGCTCGAACTGACGCTCAGGCAAAAACAGATACAGCGTTCGATAATAAAGGCGGAAGTTCAACTGCTGCTTCTAGATGACGAGAACAAGGGCAAGGCGCCGTCCAAGGAAGCGGAACTGAAACAGGTTGACAACGAAATCCGCCGGATCGAGGAGGATCTCAAGACGGCCAAAACCGGCAATGTGGCCCCGTTTGCCGGGGTCGTCACAGCGCTGGATTATCGTATGCAGCCGGGGTACAAGCCGGCTGACGGAGTAATCGTCGGGGAAATCAAGGCCATTAAAGATGGCGTGGTTCATGCGCTTGTCCCGGCTTTTGACATAGATCGGGTTAAGGTTGGCATGGACGCGGAGGTCTGGTTTCCCATCGGCACAGGTTTCTTTTTCGATGGAAAAGTTGACGAGGTGGCGCCATACAGTGAAAAGGATCTGCGGGATTCGCCGTTTTCGAGTCGTTTCGGAGGCGAACTGGCCACCGAAGTTCTCAGTGAGGGGCACAAGGACTCTCCTCTTGACGCTGTTTACAGATGTTCAGTTAATTTCAGCAATGACAAAGAGGAAGTTCCTCTTGGGATGACCGGCAGGATGGCGGTTACTGCTCCGCCCCAGAGTCTTTTCATGAGATTTGTCAACCAGATGTTTAACGTTTTTAATCGTGAGTCATTTTTTTAAATCCCGTGTGACGCGGAAATTGAACGAATCGAACAATAATAGTATTTTGGAGGCCTGATGGGTCAGAACGAAATTCCCACTGGAACAGCGGTTCCCGCTCCCGCTCCGGCGCCTCCGCGTCCCGCCGCCCCTGCCGTTGCCGAAAAACAAAAAGCTCTGGCAATGGGGCTGGAATTATCGAAAAGGGCCCTGGACGCGGGCTCGCTTGATGAACTTTTTTTCATCCTCACCAACGATTTGCGGTCGTTGATGGAGTATGACCGGGCGTGCCTGGTGGTCCACCTCGGGGGTAAGACGCAGTTTTCCGCCGCCAGCAATCAGCCGCTGCTTGAGAAGAAATCGAAATTCTATCAGTCTGTGGCGCGACTCGGTAAACAGATCAGGGAAATGGATCGAGGCCTGTTGCTTTCATCAGACCCGGAGTCTATGAAAATCCCTGACCTGGGGCTGTACCCGGCCGCAAAGATCGAACTCCGGTCGTACATAGAGTTTTCCGGCTGTCAGTTTCTGTTCTGTGTGCCTCTCAAGACGGGCAAGGCTATAGTTGGCCACCTGATTTTTGAATTTCTTGAAAACAAACCTCCGAGCCAACTCCACGTTATTACGCTGATAAACGTGGCGCCATTTTTTGCGGCGGCCCTGGCCAACAAGTGGCTTTTAAAGAAAAAACCCAAACTTGAGCAGTTCATATTGCCATCCCTTAAGCCGGGCCAGAGGCTCAAGGCCATTGTCACGAGGCAGGCCCCGATCATTGGGATGTTTGTGGCGCTCATCATAATAGTCCTCTTCTTTATTCCGATGAATTTCAACGTTGGTGGGGAGGCCGACGTTGTGCCCAAGGAGAAGTACGTCGCCTTTGTCAAGATTGACGGCATGGTCGATAAGATATTTGTGAAGGAAGGGTCTCGGGTTGCACAGGGTAAAACACTCGCCAGTCTCGACCAGAAGGATATTTCTTTTGAGATAAAAAAGGCCCAGAATCAATTCGATGTATTCAGCCGGGAAATGGCCATGCTACGCGCGGAAGCCGGTGAAAAGCCTTCCAAGTTGGGCGAGAGTAAACTGGTGGAGTTGAAACGCAAGAGCGTTTGGGAGGAACTGCAGTTCCTGAAATGGAGGTCCCAGTTTCTGGACATAATCGCGCCTGTCTCAGGGATTGTGATCACAAGGGATGTTGACAGCCTGGTGGGCAAGCGTTTCAAGGCCGGCGATCCGTTTTGCGAGATAGCGGTTCCTGGGCAACTATGGGTTGAAGTGCTCGTGCCTGAAAGTAAGATTACCTATGTGAAAAAAGGCCAGGAGATCGAGTTCTTTCTAAATAGCGCGCCATTCACGAGCTATTCACTTAGGGTCGCTGAAATCGCTCCTGCGCCGGAAATCATACCCAGGTTAGGGAATGTATACAGGGTGCGAGCGCCATTCACAGACCCGCCGCAATCCATAAGAGTCGGACTTAAAGGCGTGGGCAAGATACACACCATGGATACCAGTCTGTGGTTCATCATAACGCAGCGTCTTAAAGGCGCATGGAATTATTTCTCGCTGTATTTCTAGGATGTTGTGGCAGGAGGGGGTGAGCTTATGTCTGATTTTGAGGAAAAACGCGCCACTCAAAGGTATCGAAAAAGGTTCCCTGGCGCTATAAAAATTTCGACAGGGTCTCGTTCCTGCGTGGCCGACGTTGTCGATATCTGTTCAGGTGGCGTTGGGATTGAGTATTATGACATGTCTCGGTTTCTTGACGTGATCCCCAATGACCTGGTGACGATTGAATTTCTTGTGAAATCGACAGATATTGTGGACCCGGATGCAAGAGACACGATCAGGATGTTGGAGAATAGGCATTTAGGGTCTAGCGAGACATCCGGAGACACAGAAGAGCGAAGATCGGAGAATGTGATCATGAGGGCGCGAGTCGTCTGGATTTATCTTAACAGGCTGGGCTTGCAATTCTTGCCATCAGGATAGTGCGATTTATTTTATCGAATCTCAAAAAAATATCTTGCATCAATTTACAACGAGTATATATATTCCTTAATAGGAGCGAAACAGGAAAACCGCTCCGTTGTCCAAAAAATTAGATAGTTACCCTTCCCTGATGAGGCCGCCGGGACCATAGTCCTACACAACGCGGTAACATCCTCCTTGGAAGACCCACATTTTTAAAAAATATAACTGCGCGCAGAGGGGAGATCTTGCCATGAGTAAATCTGACGATAAACCGTGGGTCAAAAAGCCTGACATAATTATGGAGCAACTGGAAGACCGCATAGTATTTGCGGCCGATGTGGCGAACGCGGAACCGGTAGCCGCTGTTACAGTCCAGGCGCAAGCCCAGGCCGAAGCGCCCTCCGGAGGGGACGCTCCCGCTCCATCAGGCGGTGCGCAAGCCCCCTCTGCAGCGCCCGACGCTGCTCCTTCAGGAACCTCCGCTGTTATAGACGCGAGCGCCGGGGCGCACGTGAATCATGATATGGACCACGCTCAAGCTGACTCGGGCAAGATTGATTTTATGACACATGATGATGGGGGGGATAAGGCATTCTGGACCGAGTCGATAATGGGCGGGGCCAAGATATTTGAGATGCAGGGTGACGCAAAGACCGGGCCCCATGATTTAGATTCAGCCTCAGAAGGCCTTACTCGTAGCTTTGAAATGCAAAAGACGGACGCATCAGACAGCTCCGGCAAAATGGATTTTTCAGCGCATGATGATGGGGGTGGGAAGGCGGCGTGGGCTGACTCCCAGACAGCGGGCGCAAAGCTAGGCGATACGCATGATGACTTCAATGCTGGGGTAACCCCTGTAACTGTAGATGCTTACGGCGCGACCCATGATGTTCATTCCGGCGCGGAATATTTCGCAACGGATAGTCAGACCCATGGCGACGCGAAACTGGAATATTTTACTACTGAACACAAAGTTCATGACAACTATGTAGTTAATGAAACCCTGGATCCATCCTCAGAGCGCCAGGAAAACGCCGACGCTTCATTCCAGTTCACCGCGTCCGAGGGACAAGATCATCACGCTGACGCCCAACTAAAGACGTTTCAATTCACTGAGGCTGGCGACTCTCATACTTCGGGTAACGTCCATGTAACCAATCCCCATGATATGACTGAGGGTTTGAACCTGACTGATCCCAACGCTTCAACGAGCGCCGGTATCCATGTGCTCGTGGTTTCTTCGGCCATTCAGGATGCTGATGTGCTTGCTCAGGACGCCGGCCACGGTGTGATAACGGTCGTGTACGACGCTAACACGGATTCCCCTGATAGTATAATTTCAAAAATTGAGACTGCCCTCGATGGCCACAAGGCTGATTCCATTGCGTTCGCGACCGAAGGTGAAGGAGCCGGCCAGTTCGAACTTACCAGTCATGATGTCGTGAACTCGTCTTCGTTGATGGGGTCAGCGGAACTTCAACATTTCTGGAAGGATGTCGGATCTCTAGTTAATGATGGCGGACGAATCGATCTGCTTGCTTGTGATATGACGTCAGACGCCCGGGGCGATCTGCTGCTTTCGCAGCTTGAAACATTGACAGGGAAGGATTTCGCCGCGTCGAGCGATCCGACAGGTAACGTTCAGTACGGTGGTAACTGGTTGCTCGAGAGTGATAGCGTTAATGTGGCGCCGATCTATTTTGATGCGGCGGCTTTGGACAATTATAGTGGAGTGCTAGGTTATAATCCTTCAATAACCGGACTTGCCACCAGCGTGGCTTACACAGAAAATGCCGGGGCAAAGGTGCTCGACAGCGCCATTACAATTTCCGATTCCGACAACCCCAATATGATGCTCGCGACGGTGAAGATCACCGGAAATTATCAGAGCGGTCAGGATACGCTAGGCGTCGTCTCTGGATACACCTTGCCTAGTGGCGTGACAAAGACTTGGGATGCGGGAACGGGTACTCTGACATTCTCCGGTTCAGCGACCAAGGCCAATTATGAGCTAATATTCGAGCGTGTCACATACACCAACACCAGCGATGACCCGAGCACCGCAGCTCGTACGGTGTCTTGGCAGGTGGAAGATACTTCCGGCCTTTTTTCGACGGTGAAGGCGACCACGGTCTCGGTCACAGCGGTTAATGACGCTCCAACCTCCATAGGCGGTGAAATAACAACTTCCGAGGACACACGGCATGTGTTCACCGCCGGGGACTTTAAATTTTCGGATGTAGAGACAAGTAATACGCTCCAAAAGGTCCAGATCACTCAGTTGGAGACCGCCGGGGCTCTGAAGCTCAACGGAGTTGATGTCACACTGAACCAGGTGATCAGCGTAGCTGACATCGCCGCCGGTAAACTGACGTTTGATCCTGCTTCGAACGTGAGCGGACAGGATTACGCCACTTTTGGGTACAAAGTGAGTGATGGTACGGCTTACAGTGTTGCAGCGAGCGCCATGACAATTGACGTGGCCGCTGTTGACGACGCCCCAGTGTTGACAGCGCCAGCCTCGGTTACGACAGCCGAAGACAGTTCTATAGCATTCACAGGCGCTAACCTGATCAAGGTTACGGACGTCGAGGCTGACCGAGTGTCGGTAACCCTCACAGCCGAGCATGGAACTGTGACGGCGGGTGGATTCTCCGGATCGGAGATAACGCTGAACGGGAGCCCGACTGAGGTCTCATCTCAACTGGCGGCCCTTACTTTCAAGCCTGCGCCTGACTACAACGGCCCTGCGTCTATAACGGTCCACACTGTCGAGACGGCGACAGCCGACCAGCTTGGGGCTGACGCGACCATAGCGATAACAGTCACAGCGGTAGATGACGCTCCAGTGGTTACGGTCCCAACGAGTGTGACGACATCTGAAGACACGTCGTTGAGCTTCACGGACACAAACTTGATCAGTGTGACGGACATAGAGGCTGACCACTTAACGGTGACCTTGACAGCGACCAATGGTACCGTGACGGCGGGAAGCGAAAGCGGTCCGAGCATAACGCTGGAGGGAACGCCTTCTGAAGTGAGCGCCCAACTGGCGTCACTGAGCTTCGCTCCTACGGCCAATTACAATGGTCCGGCTTCCATAACGGTTCACACGGTAGAGACAGGCGGAGATCATCTGGGAGCGGATGGTATCATCTCGATCACAGTGGCGGCGGTGGATGACGCCCCAGTGTTAGGCGCAATCCCCTCTGTAGAGATGAGTGAGGACGGAACAGCGAAGATCAGCCTGTCTGAATACATAAAGGATGTTGACACAGACTTCGCCAAACTGATCTTCACGGTCAAGGCGCCGGATGGCTCGCCAGTTGAGGCCCATGTAGAAAATGGAGAGCTTGTGATTACAGGCAAGCTAGACGCATGGGGCAAGACAGAGCTGTCGCTTAGTGTGAGTGACGAGAAAACGACTCAGACAGAAGCGATAGTCGTGAATGTCCGACCAGTGGATGACGCCCCAGTGTTAGGCGCAATCCCCTCTGTAGAGATGAGTGAGGACGGAACAGCGAAGATCAGCCTGTCTGAATACATAAAGGATGTTGACACAGACTTCGCCAAACTGATCTTCACGGTCAAGGCGCCGGATGGCTCGCCAGTTGAGGCCCATGTAGAAAATGGAGAGCTTGTGATTACAGGCAAGCTAGACGCATGGGGCAAGACAGAGCTGTCGCTTAGTGTGAGTGACGAGAAAACGACTCAGACAGAAGCGATAGTCGTGAATGTCCGACCAGTGGATGACGCCCCAGTGTTAGGCGCAATCCCCTCTGTAGAGATGAGTGAGGACGGAACAGCGAAGATCAGCCTGTCTGAATACATAAAGGATGTTGACACAGACTTCGCCAAACTGATCTTCACGGTCAAGGCGCCGGATGGCTCGCCAGTTGAGGCCCATGTAGAAAATGGAGAGCTTGTGATTACAGGCAAGCTAGACGCATGGGGCAAGACAGAGCTGTCGCTTAGTGTGAGTGACGAGAAAACGACTCAGACAGAAGCGATAGTCGTGAATGTCCGACCAGTGGATGACGCCCCAGTGTTAGGCGCAATCCCCTCTGTAGAGATGAGTGAGGACGGAACAGCGAAGATCAGCCTGTCTGAATACATAAAGGATGTTGACACAGACTTCGCCAAACTGATCTTCACGGTCAAGGCGCCGGATGGCTCGCCAGTTGAGGCCCATGTAGAAAATGGAGAGCTTGTGATTACAGGCAAGCTAGACGCATGGGGCAAGACAGAGCTGTCGCTTAGTGTGAGTGACGAGAAAACGACTCAGACAGAAGCGATAGTCGTGAATGTCCGACCAGTGGATGACGCCCCAGTGTTAGGCGCAATCCCCTCTGTAGAGATGAGTGAGGACGGAACAGCGAAGATCAGCCTGTCTGAATACATAAAGGATGTTGACACAGACTTCGCCAAACTGATCTTCACGGTCAAGGCGCCGGATGGCTCGCCAGTTGAGGCCCATGTAGAAAATGGAGAGCTTGTGATTACAGGCAAGCTAGACGCATGGGGCAAGACAGAGCTGTCGCTTAGTGTGAGTGACGAGAAAACGACTCAGACAGAAGCGATAGTCGTGAATGTCCGACCAGTGGATGACGCCCCAGTGTTAGGCGCAATCCCCTCTGTAGAGATGAGTGAGGACGGAACAGCGAAGATCAGCCTGTCTGAATACATAAAGGATGTTGACACAGACTTCGCCAAACTGATCTTCACGGTCAAGGCGCCGGATGGCTCGCCAGTTGAGGCCCATGTAGAAAATGGAGAGCTTGTGATTACAGGCAAGCTAGACGCATGGGGCAAGACAGAGCTGTCGCTTAGTGTGAGTGACGAGAAAACGACTCAGACAGAAGCGATAGTCGTGAATGTCCGACCAGTGGATGACGCCCCAGTGTTAGGCGCAATCCCCTCTGTAGAGATGAGTGAGGACGGAACAGCGAAGATCAGCCTGTCTGAATACATAAAGGATGTTGACACAGACTTCGCCAAACTGATCTTCACGGTCAAGGCGCCGGATGGCTCGCCAGTTGAGGCCCATGTAGAAAATGGAGAGCTTGTGATTACAGGCAAGCTAGACGCATGGGGCAAGACAGAGCTGTCGCTTAGTGTGAGTGACGAGAAAACGACTCAGACAGAAGCGATAGTCGTGAATGTCCGACCAGTGGATGACGCCCCAGTGTTAGGCGCAATCCCCTCTGTAGAGATGAGTGAGGACGGAACAGCGAAGATCAGCCTGTCTGAATACATAAAGGATGTTGACACAGACTTCGCCAAACTGATCTTCACGGTCAAGGCGCCGGATGGCTCGCCAGTTGAGGCCCATGTAGAAAATGGAGAGCTTGTGATTACAGGCAAGCTAGACGCATGGGGCAAGACAGAGCTGTCGCTTAGTGTGAGTGACGAGAAAACGACTCAGACAGAAGCGATAGTCGTGAATGTCCGACCAGTGGATGACGCCCCAGTGTTAGGCGCAATCCCCTCTGTAGAGATGAGTGAGGACGGAACAGCGAAGATCAGCCTGTCTGAATACATAAAGGATGTTGACACAGACTTCGCCAAACTGATCTTCACGGTCAAGGCGCCGGATGGCTCGCCAGTTGAGGCCCATGTAGAAAATGGAGAGCTTGTGATTACAGGCAAGCTAGACGCATGGGGCAAGACAGAGCTGTCGCTTAGTGTGAGTGACGAGAAAACGACTCAGACAGAAGCGATAGTCGTGAATGTCCGACCAGTGGATGACGCCCCAGTGTTAGGCGCAATCCCCTCTGTAGAGATGAGTGAGGACGGAACAGCGAAGATCAGCCTGTCTGAATACATAAAGGATGTTGACACAGACTTCGCCAAACTGATCTTCACGGTCAAGGCGCCGGATGGCTCGCCAGTTGAGGCCCATGTAGAAAATGGAGAGCTTGTGATTACAGGCAAGCTAGACGCATGGGGCAAGACAGAGCTGTCGCTTAGTGTGAGTGACGAGAAAACGACTCAGACAGAAGCGATAGTCGTGAATGTCCGACCAGTGGATGACGCCCCAGTGTTAGGCGCAATCCCCTCTGTAGAGATGAGTGAGGACGGAACAGCGAAGATCAGCCTGTCTGAATACATAAAGGATGTTGACACAGACTTCGCCAAACTGATCTTCACGGTCAAGGCGCCGGATGGCTCGCCAGTTGAGGCCCATGTAGAAAATGGAGAGCTTGTGATTACAGGCAAGCTAGACGCATGGGGCAAGACAGAGCTGTCGCTTAGTGTGAGTGACGAGAAAACGACTCAGACAGAAGCGATAGTCGTGAATGTCCGACCAGTGGATGACGCCCCAGTGTTAGGCGCAATCCCCTCTGTAGAGATGAGTGAGGACGGAACAGCGAAGATCAGCCTGTCTGAATACATAAAGGATGTTGACACAGACTTCGCCAAACTGATCTTCACGGTCAAGGCGCCGGATGGCTCGCCAGTTGAGGCCCATGTAGAAAATGGAGAGCTTGTGATTACAGGCAAGCTAGACGCATGGGGCAAGACAGAGCTGTCGCTTAGTGTGAGTGACGAGAAAACGACTCAGACAGAAGCGATAGTCGTGAATGTCCGACCAGTGGATGACGCCCCAGTGTTAGGCGCAATCCCCTCTGTAGAGATGAGTGAGGACGGAACAGCGAAGATCAGCCTGTCTGAATACATAAAGGATGTTGACACAGACTTCGCCAAACTGATCTTCACGGTCAAGGCGCCGGATGGCTCGCCAGTTGAGGCCCATGTAGAAAATGGAGAGCTTGTGATTACAGGCAAGCTAGACGCATGGGGCAAGACAGAGCTGTCGCTTAGTGTGAGTGACGAGAAAACGACTCAGACAGAAGCGATAGTCGTGAATGTCCGACCAGTGGATGACGCCCCAGTGTTAGGCGCAATCCCCTCTGTAGAGATGAGTGAGGACGGAACAGCGAAGATCAGCCTGTCTGAATACATAAAGGATGTTGACACAGACTTCGCCAAACTGATCTTCACGGTCAAGGCGCCGGATGGCTCGCCAGTTGAGGCCCATGTAGAAAATGGAGAGCTTGTGATTACAGGCAAGCTAGACGCATGGGGCAAGACAGAGCTGTCGCTTAGTGTGAGTGACGAGAAAACGACTCAGACAGAAGCGATAGTCGTGAATGTCCGACCAGTGGATGACGCCCCAGTGTTAGGCGCAATCCCCTCTGTAGAGATGAGTGAGGACGGAACAGCGAAGATCAGCCTGTCTGAATACATAAAGGATGTTGACACAGACTTCGCCAAACTGATCTTCACGGTCAAGGCGCCGGATGGCTCGCCAGTTGAGGCCCATGTAGAAAATGGAGAGCTTGTGATTACAGGCAAGCTAGACGCATGGGGCAAGACAGAGCTGTCGCTTAGTGTGAGTGACGAGAAAACGACTCAGACAGAAGCGATAGTCGTGAATGTCCGACCAGTGGATGACGCCCCAGTGTTAGGCGCAATCCCCTCTGTAGAGATGAGTGAGGACGGAACAGCGAAGATCAGCCTGTCTGAATACATAAAGGATGTTGACACAGACTTCGCCAAACTGATCTTCACGGTCAAGGCGCCGGATGGCTCGCCAGTTGAGGCCCATGTAGAAAATGGAGAGCTTGTGATTACAGGCAAGCTAGACGCATGGGGCAAGACAGAGCTGTCGCTTAGTGTGAGTGACGAGAAAACGACTCAGACAGAAGCGATAGTCGTGAATGTCCGACCAGTGGATGACGCCCCAGTGTTAGGCGCAATCCCCTCTGTAGAGATGAGTGAGGACGGAACAGCGAAGATCAGCCTGTCTGAATACATAAAGGATGTTGACACAGACTTCGCCAAACTGATCTTCACGGTCAAGGCGCCGGATGGCTCGCCAGTTGAGGCCCATGTAGAAAATGGAGAGCTTGTGATTACAGGCAAGCTAGACGCATGGGGCAAGACAGAGCTGTCGCTTAGTGTGAGTGACGAGAAAACGACTCAGACAGAAGCGATAGTCGTGAATGTCCGACCAGTGGATGACGCCCCAGTGTTAGGCGCAATCCCCTCTGTAGAGATGAGTGAGGACGGAACAGCGAAGATCAGCCTGTCTGAATACATAAAGGATGTTGACACAGACTTCGCCAAACTGATCTTCACGGTCAAGGCGCCGGATGGCTCGCCAGTTGAGGCCCATGTAGAAAATGGAGAGCTTGTGATTACAGGCAAGCTAGACGCATGGGGCAAGACAGAGCTGTCGCTTAGTGTGAGTGACGAGAAAACGACTCAGACAGAAGCGATAGTCGTGAATGTCCGACCAGTGGATGACGCCCCAGTGTTAGGCGCAATCCCCTCTGTAGAGATGAGTGAGGACGGAACAGCGAAGATCAGCCTGTCTGAATACATAAAGGATGTTGACACAGACTTCGCCAAACTGATCTTCACGGTCAAGGCGCCGGATGGCTCGCCAGTTGAGGCCCATGTAGAAAATGGAGAGCTTGTGATTACAGGCAAGCTAGACGCATGGGGCAAGACAGAGCTGTCGCTTAGTGTGAGTGACGAGAAAACGACTCAGACAGAAGCGATAGTCGTGAATGTCCGACCAGTGGATGACGCCCCAGTGTTAGGCGCAATCCCCTCTGTAGAGATGAGTGAGGACGGAACAGCGAAGATCAGCCTGTCTGAATACATAAAGGATGTTGACACAGACTTCGCCAAACTGATCTTCACGGTCAAGGCGCCGGATGGCTCGCCAGTTGAGGCCCATGTAGAAAATGGAGAGCTTGTGATTACAGGCAAGCTAGACGCATGGGGCAAGACAGAGCTGTCGCTTAGTGTGAGTGACGAGAAAACGACTCAGACAGAAGCGATAGTCGTGAATGTCCGACCAGTGGATGACGCCCCAGTGTTAGGCGCAATCCCCTCTGTAGAGATGAGTGAGGACGGAACAGCGAAGATCAGCCTGTCTGAATACATAAAGGATGTTGACACAGACTTCGCCAAACTGATCTTCACGGTCAAGGCGCCGGATGGCTCGCCAGTTGAGGCCCATGTAGAAAATGGAGAGCTTGTGATTACAGGCAAGCTAGACGCATGGGGCAAGACAGAGCTGTCGCTTAGTGTGAGTGACGAGAAAACGACTCAGACAGAAGCGATACACTGACCAGGGCAAGACAGAGCTGTCGCTTACTGTGAGTGACGAGAAAACGACTCAGACAGAAGCGATAGTCGTGAATGTCCGACCAGTGGATGACGCCCCAGTGTTAGGCGCAATCCCCTCTGTAGAGATGAGTGAGGACGGAACAGCGAAGATCAGCCTGTCTGAATACATAAAGGATGTTGACACAGACTTCGCCAAACTGATCTTCACGGTCAAGGCGCCGGATGGCTCGCCAGTTGAGGCCCATGTAGAAAATGGAGAGCTTGTGATTACAGGCAAGCTAGACGCATGGGGCAAGACAGAGCTGTCGCTTAGTGTGAGTGACGAGAAAACGACTCAGACAGAAGCGATAGTCGTGAATGTCCGACCAGTGGATGACGCCCCAGTGTTAGGCGCAATCCCCTCTGTAGAGATGAGTGAGGACGGAACAGCGAAGATCAGCCTGTCTGAATACATAAAGGATGTTGACACAGACTTCGCCAAACTGATCTTCACGGTCAAGGCGCCGGATGGCTCGCCAGTTGAGGCCCATGTAGAAAATGGAGAGCTTGTGATTACAGGCAAGCTAGACGCATGGGGCAAGACAGAGCTGTCGCTTAGTGTGAGTGACGAGAAAACGACTCAGACAGAAGCGATAGTCGTGAATGTCCGACCAGTGGATGACGCCCCAGTGTTAGGCGCAATCCCCTCTGTAGAGATGAGTGAGGACGGAACAGCGAAGATCAGCCTGTCTGAATACATAAAGGATGTTGACACAGACTTCGCCAAACTGATCTTCACGGTCAAGGCGCCGGATGGCTCGCCAGTTGAGGCCCATGTAGAAAATGGAGAGCTTGTGATTACAGGCAAGCTAGACGCATGGGGCAAGACAGAGCTGTCGCTTAGTGTGAGTGACGAGAAAACGACTCAGACAGAAGCGATAGTCGTGAATGTCCGACCAGTGGATGACGCCCCAGTGTTAGGCGCAATCCCCTCTGTAGAGATGAGTGAGGACGGAACAGCGAAGATCAGCCTGTCTGAATACATAAAGGATGTTGACACAGACTTCGCCAAACTGATCTTCACGGTCAAGGCGCCGGATGGCTCGCCAGTTGAGGCCCATGTAGAAAATGGAGAGCTTGTGATTACAGGCAAGCTAGACGCATGGGGCAAGACAGAGCTGTCGCTTAGTGTGAGTGACGAGAAAACGACTCAGACAGAAGCGATAGTCGTGAATGTCCGACCAGTGGATGACGCCCCAGTGTTAGGCGCAATCCCCTCTGTAGAGATGAGTGAGGACGGAACAGCGAAGATCAGCCTGTCTGAATACATAAAGGATGTTGACACAGACTTCGCCAAACTGATCTTCACGGTCAAGGCGCCGGATGGCTCGCCAGTTGAGGCCCATGTAGAAAATGGAGAGCTTGTGATTACAGGCAAGCTAGACGCATGGGGCAAGACAGAGCTGTCGCTTAGTGTGAGTGACGAGAAAACGACTCAGACAGAAGCGATAGTCGTGAATGTCCGACCAGTGGATGACGCCCCAGTGTTAGGCGCAATCCCCTCTGTAGAGATGAGTGAGGACGGAACAGCGAAGATCAGCCTGTCTGAATACATAAAGGATGTTGACACAGACTTCGCCAAACTGATCTTCACGGTCAAGGCGCCGGATGGCTCGCCAGTTGAGGCCCATGTAGAAAATGGAGAGCTTGTGATTACAGGCAAGCTAGACGCATGGGGCAAGACAGAGCTGTCGCTTAGTGTGAGTGACGAGAAAACGACTCAGACAGAAGCGATAGTCGTGAATGTCCGACCAGTGGATGACGCCCCAGTGTTAGGCGCAATCCCCTCTGTAGAGATGAGTGAGGACGGAACAGCGAAGATCAGCCTGTCTGAATACATAAAGGATGTTGACACAGACTTCGCCAAACTGATCTTCACGGTCAAGGCGCCGGATGGCTCGCCAGTTGAGGCCCATGTAGAAAATGGAGAGCTTGTGATTACAGGCAAGCTAGACGCATGGGGCAAGACAGAGCTGTCGCTTAGTGTGAGTGACGAGAAAACGACTCAGACAGAAGCGATAGTCGTGAATGTCCGACCAGTGGATGACGCCCCAGTGTTAGGCGCAATCCCCTCTGTAGAGATGAGTGAGGACGGAACAGCGAAGATCAGCCTGTCTGAATACATAAAGGATGTTGACACAGACTTCGCCAAACTGATCTTCACGGTCAAGGCGCCGGATGGCTCGCCAGTTGAGGCCCATGTAGAAAATGGAGAGCTTGTGATTACAGGCAAGCTAGACGCATGGGGCAAGACAGAGCTGTCGCTTAGTGTGAGTGACGAGAAAACGACTCAGACAGAAGCGATAGTCGTGAATGTCCGACCAGTGGATGACGCCCCAGTGTTAGGCGCAATCCCCTCTGTAGAGATGAGTGAGGACGGAACAGCGAAGATCAGCCTGTCTGAATACATAAAGGATGTTGACACAGACTTCGCCAAACTGATCTTCACGGTCAAGGCGCCGGATGGCTCGCCAGTTGAGGCCCATGTAGAAAATGGAGAGCTTGTGATTACAGGCAAGCTAGACGCATGGGGCAAGACAGAGCTGTCGCTTAGTGTGAGTGACGAGAAAACGACTCAGACAGAAGCGATAGTCGTGAATGTCCGACCAGTGGATGACGCCCCAGTGTTAGGCGCAATCCCCTCTGTAGAGATGAGTGAGGACGGAACAGCGAAGATCAGCCTGTCTGAATACATAAAGGATGTTGACACAGACTTCGCCAAACTGATCTTCACGGTCAAGGCGCCGGATGGCTCGCCAGTTGAGGCCCATGTAGAAAATGGAGAGCTTGTGATTACAGGCAAGCTAGACGCATGGGGCAAGACAGAGCTGTCGCTTAGTGTGAGTGACGAGAAAACGACTCAGACAGAAGCGATAGTCGTGAATGTCCGACCAGTGGATGACGCCCCAGTGTTAGGCGCAATCCCCTCTGTAGAGATGAGTGAGGACGGAACAGCGAAGATCAGCCTGTCTGAATACATAAAGGATGTTGACACAGACTTCGCCAAACTGATCTTCACGGTCAAGGCGCCGGATGGCTCGCCAGTTGAGGCCCATGTAGAAAATGGAGAGCTTGTGATTACAGGCAAGCTAGACGCATGGGGCAAGACAGAGCTGGAAGTGACGGTATCGGACGGCGAGACAACGACGACCCAGACGCTATTGGTTAACGTGACGCCTGTGAATGACCTGCCAGTGGCCACTGATATCAGCGCGAACGCAACGGAAGATGTTCCTGTCAAAGTGACCTTAAGCGCCACAGATGTTGATTCCGCAGGTTTGTCCTATGTCATCAAGTCTGTGCCTGCTGATGGAAAGCTGTACGCTACACAGGCGGACGCATCTGCGGGGCGCAATCCTCTGATCGCTGGAACAACACTGTCTACTGGCGAAGTGTGGTTCAAGGCCGACGCCAATAAGAATTCAACCGAATCGGGTCGAGACTTTAGTTTCAGTTACGTTGCGGACGATCATTCGGGAACAGAAAATATCATATATGACCATTTCAAGGCTGCTGACGTGCATACATTCGGCAGCTCTGGAACATGGACAATTGATCCATCCGATGGATCCTTAGACCTAACTGCAAAGGGTTATCAAAGAGAAGCCGTTATGGTTGCCGGCGATACGCTGACGGACTTCACCCTTGATGTCTCTGCAGAGATGACTGCTGGGACCACTGGTGGAATGGCGGTTTATTACAGAATATCGGAAGGAACAAATAACACGCCGACAGGTTATGCTTTTCAGATGGACCCAGGACTGGGCATGAAGTTCGTGGTGAGAGAAGTTGTTGACGGGAAAGAACCATCAATTCCCGCCAGTGTTTCGATAGCCCAGGTTATGAAAGAAGGCTTCAATTCAAAAACAGATAAAGTTGGGACGTTAGTCGACGGAACAGATACATGGGTCACCGTTAATGGGGAGAAGATATTTAACCTAAACGCAGAGCACGACATATCGATTTCGGCACAGGGTTCACACCATGTCATAAATGTTGACGGAATCAAGGTGCTCGATTTCTACGACAGTAAATTCTCCGAGGGCGGAATTGGTTTCAGAGCATGGAGTAATACGTCTTCGGATGTTTCCCAGGCTGAGATTAATTCCGTAAGTATTACCACAGGGGGATCGGGGCTGGGCGAGCCCGCTAAAGTTGATATCTACGTCTCTCCAGTGGACGACACCCCTGTATTAACAGCGCCGGCTACTATAACGACCGCTGAAGACACCCCGATATTGTTCACAGGCTCTAATCTTATCAAAGTTACCGATCTAGAAGCGGATAAGGTGTCGGTGACGCTCACAGCGGAACACGGCACGCTTAGCGCCGCCGGGTTCTCAGGTTCGGAGATAAAGCTTACCGGAAGCCCATCGGATGTGTCATCGCAACTTGCCTCGTTAACCTTCAAGCCAGCGCCTGACTACAACGGGCCTGCGTCCATAAAGGTCCACACGGTGGAGACGGACACATCCAAACCGTTAGTAGCGGATGCGACCATATCGATTACAGTGACGGCTGTAGATGACGCCCCAGTGCTGAGTGATATCGGCCCGCAGAAGTTCGCTGAGGATGGAAGCGTAACGATAGACCTGAAACCGTACGTGACGGATGTGGACACGGATTTCAGCGCAATGAAGATCACGGTCACTTCAGCGGATGGTAAGCTGGTGGAATCTCACGTGTCAGATGGTAAGCTGGTGGTAACTGGAGTTCACGACGCCTATGGCGAGACCAAGCTAACCTTAAGCGTGTCTGACGGCGCCACGACCAAAACTCAGACGATAGATGTGACGGTAACGCCAGTAGACGACGCCCCAGTGCTGAGTGATATCGGTCCGCAGAAGTTTGCTGAAGATAGTAGCGTAACGATTGACCTGAAGCCGTACGTAACGGACGTGGACACGGATTTCAGCGCAATGAAGATCACAGTCACTTCAGCGGACGGTAAGCTGGTGGAATCGCACGTGTCGGATGGTAAGCTGGTGGTAACTGGAGTTCACGACGCCTATGGCGAGACCAAGCTAACCTTAAGCGTGTCGGACGCGACCACGACCAAGACCCAGACGATAGATGTGACTGTGACGGCTGTGAATGATCTTCCTGTCGCTGATCATGTTTCGGCAAGCGCCGTGGAAGATGTTCCCCTGAAGATAGCCTTGAGCGCCCATGATGTAGATTCTTCGAATCTGACCTATGTCATCAAATCGGTTCCGGCTGATGGTAAGTTATACGCTACGGAGGCTGACGCATCGGCGGGACGCAATCCTCTTACAGTAGGCGCCACTCTATTGTCCAATGAGGTATGGTTCAAAACCGATGCGAACAAAAATTCAACCGAACCTGGGCGGGATTTCAGCTTCAGTTACGTTGCCGACGATCATTCTGGAACAGACAAGGTTGTGTATGATCAAATTCAATCGGATGATGTTCATGTATTCAAGAACACCAAAGGAGGGCCAGGAACATGGACAATTGACGCAGATGATGGATCGTTTGACTTAGCCGCCAATCCGAACAATCGGATAGGCGTAATGTTAACCGGTGAAAAGGTGACTGATTTTGATTTAAATTGCACCGCTCAGATGTCAGGCGGATACAGTGGAGGTCTGGGCGTTTACTATAGGATATCGGAAGGAACGAATAACTTTCCTACAGGCTATTCTTTCCAAATCGATCCGGGGCTTAACGGCAAGTTTATAGTGCTTGATTTAGTCAACGGATCAGAAGCGGCAATAGCAAAAAGCGTTTCTATAGCCTCGGTCCTGACGGAAGGTTTTAATTCTAAAACAGACACAGTCGCAACAGTTATGGACGGAAGCGATGCCTGGATCACGGTCAATGGAGAGAAAATATTCAATCTAAACGCCGAGCATGAAATATCAATTTCGGTACAGGGATCTCACCATGTCATAAACGTAGACGGGGTCAAGGCGCTGGATTTCTCCGACAGTAGATTCTCCGAAGGAGGAATTGGTTTCAGAACCTGGAGCCTCTCGGCAACAGACAGCGTCCATACGGAAATTAAATCCGTAAGTGTAACTACCGGCTTTAGGGAATTAAGCGAACCGGCAAAGGTTGATATATATGTGACCCCGGTTGACGACGCTCCGGTATTAACCGCTCCGGCCAACCTGACGACTGCAGAGGATACCCCGATATTGTTTGCGGGCTCTAACCTGATTAAAGTTACAGACATAGAAGCCGACAAGGTGTCGGTGACGCTCACAGCGGAACACGGCACGCTTAGCGCCGCCGGGTTCTCAGGTTCGGAGATAAAGCTTACCGGAAGCCCATCGGATGTGTCATCGCAACTTGCCTCGTTAACCTTCAATCCTGCGCCTGATTACAACGGTCCCGCGTCCATAAAGGTCCATACGGTGGAAACGGACACATCCAAACCGTTAGCAGCGGATGCGACCATAGCGATTACAGTGACGCCGGTAGACGACGCCCCAGTGCTGAGTGATATCGGCCCGCAGAAGTTCGCTGAGGATGGAAGCGTAACGATAGACCTGAAGCCGTACGTAACGGACGTGGACACGGACTTCAGCGCATTGAAGATCAGCGTCACTTCAGCGGACGGTAAGCTGGTGGAATCGCACGTGTCAGATGGTAAGCTGGTGGTAACTGGAGTTCACGACGCCTATGGCGAGACCAAGCTAACCTTAAGCGTGTCGGACGCGACCACGACCAAGACCCAGACGATAGATGTGACGGTGACGCCAGTGAACGATCTTCCTGTCGCTGATCATGTTTCGGCAAGCGCCGTGGAAGATGTTCCGCTGAAGATAGCCTTGAGCGCCCATGATGTAGATTCTTCGAATCTGACCTATGTCATCAAATCGGTTCCGGCTGATGGTAAGTTATATGCTACGGAGGCTGACGCATCGGCGGGACGCAATCCTCTTACAGTAGGAGCCACCCTATTGTCCAACGAGGTATGGTTTAAAGCCGATGCGAATAAGAATTCAACCGAACCTGGGCGGGATTTCAGCTTCAGTTACGTTGCTGACGACCATTCCGGAACAGGTGAGATTGTTTACGATCAATTCAAGGCTTCCGATATTCACGTTTTGAGTAGTAGTAGTACGGCAACATATCAAATTGACCCAAAAGATGGATCGTTGGACCTCATCACTGGAACTGGCGTCAAGCGTGAGGCCGTTATGATTACCGGGCACCCGGTGACGGATTTCGAGTTAGATGTCTCTGCCCAAATGTCAGGGGGAGTCACCGGTGGAATGGCCGTTTATTACCGGGTCTCGGAAGGAACCTATAACTCAGCAAACGGTTACGCTTTTCATATAGACCCAGGATTTCAAAACAAGTTTCTGGTCAGAGAAGTTGTTGATGGAAATGATAAAACAATAGTGGCCAACGTTTCTATAGCAGAAGTCATGAAGGAAGGCTTCAATTCCAAAACAGACAAGGTAGGAACACTTGTGGACGGGGCTGATAAGTGGATCACCGTCAACGGAGAAAAGGTATTTAATCTGAACGCTGAGCATGACATATCCATTTCGATGGAAGGATCTCACCAGGTCATAAATGTTGACGGAATCAAGGTGTTCGATTTCTACAACAGTAAATTCTCCGAAGGAGGCATTGGTTTCAAAGCGTGGAGCAATTTGGCCTCGGATCATACCGACGTTACGATAACTTCAATAAATCTAACGAGCGGCATTGGTGGATTGAGTGACCCGGCTAAGGTGGATGTCTATGTGTCTCCTGTTGATGACGCTCCGGTATTAACGGCACCCTCTGCTATAACGACCGATGAGGATAGCTCGATAGCCTTCACAGGCGACAACCTCATCAAGGTTACGGACATAGAAGCTGACAAGGTGTCGGTGACGCTCACAGCGGAACACGGCACGCTTAGCGCCGCCGGGTTATCGGGCTCAGAGATAAAACTTACCGGCAGCCCATCGGATGTGTCGTCGCAACTCGCCTCGTTAACGTTTAAACCTGCTCCGGACTATAACGGCCCAGCCACTATTAAGATTCACACGGTAGAGACGGACACATCCAATGCGTTGACACCGGACACAACAATCTCCGTAACAGTGACGGCTGTAGATGACGCTCCGGTGCTGAGTGATATCGGCCCTCAGAAGTTCGCTGAGGATGGAAGCGTAACGATAGACCTGAAGCCGTACGTGACGGACGTGGACACGGATTTCAGCGCAATGAAGATCACGGTCACTTCAGCGGACGGTAAGCTGGTGGAATCTCACGTGTCGAGATGGTGCAAGCTGTGTGGTAACTGGAGTTCACGACGCCTATGGCGAGACCAAGCTAACCTTAGCGTGTCGGACGAAGGACCAACGACCGAAGACCCAGACGATAGATGTGACAGTGACGGCTGTAGATGACGCCCCAGTGCTGAGTGATATCGGCCCGCAGAAGTTCGCTGAGGATGGAAGCGTAACGATAGACCTGAAACCGTATGTGACGGACGTGGACACGGATTTCAGCGCAATGAAGATCACGGTCACTTCAGCGGATGGTAAGCTGGTGGAATCTCACGTGTCAGATGGTAAGCTGGTGGTAACTGGAGTTCACGACGCCTATGGCGAGACCAAGCTAACCTTGAGTGTGTCGGACGAGACCACGACCAAGACCCAGACGATAGATGTGACAGTGACGGCTGTAGATGACGCCCCAGTGCTGAGTGATATCGGCCCGCAGAAGTTCGCTGAGGATGGAAGCGTAACGATAGACCTGAAACCGTATGTGACGGATGTGGACACGGATTTCAGCGCAATGAAGATCACGGTCACTTCAGCGGATGGTAAGCTGGTGGAATCTCACGTGTCAGATGGTAAGCTGGTGGTAACTGGAGTTCACGACGCCTATGGCGAGACCAAGCTAACCTTAAGTGTGTCGGACGCGACCACGACCAAGACCCAGACGATAGATGTGACAGTGACGGCTGTGAATGATCTTCCTGTCGCTGATCATGTTTCGGCAAGCGTGGCGGAAGATGTCCCCCTAAAGCTTGCCTTAAGCGCCCACGATGTAGATTCGACGAATCTGACCTATGTCATCAAATCGGTTCCGGTCGACGGAAAGCTATATGCGACACAGGCTGACGCATTGGCGGAACGTAATTCTCTCATAACCGGCACCACTCTATTGTCCAACGAAGTATGGTTCAAGGCTGATGCGAACAAGAACTCCACTGAATCGGGCCGGGACTTCAGTTTCAGCTATGTCGCCGACGATCATTCGGGAATGGAAAATATCATATATGACCATTTCCAGGCTGCTGATGTTCATACATTCGGTAGCTCTGGAACATGGAAAATTGATCCATTGGACGGATCTTTAGACTTGACCGCAAAGGGTTATCAGAGAGAGGCCGTCATGGTTGCCGGCGAGAAGCTGACGGATTTCACCCTTGATGTTTCTGCAGAGATGACTGGTGGAACAAGCGGAGGAATGGCAGTTTATTACAGAATCTCTGAAGGAGCTAATAATAGTCCGACTGGTTATGCTTTTCAAATAGACCCAGGATTGGGCATGAAATTTGTTGTGAGAGAAGTTGTTGACGGAAAAGAACCTTCCCTTCCTGCCAGCGTATCGATAGCCCAGGTTATGAAAGAAGGCTTTAATTCCAAAACAGACAAAGTTGGCACTCTTGTGGATGGAACTGATACGTGGGTCACCGTTAATGGGGAGAAGATATTTAATCTAAACGCGGAGCATGACATATCGATATCAGCGCAGGGTTCGCACCATGTCATTAGTGTTGATGGGATAAAAGTGCTGGATTTCTACGACAGTAAATTCTCTGAGGGAGGAGTTGGTTTCAGAGCATGGAGCAATACGTCCACGGATACCGCCCAGGCTGAAATTAATTCCGTAAGTATAACCACTGGCGCTGGTGGATTAAGCGAGCCGGCGAAGGTTGATATCTATGTCTCTCCAGTAAACGACGCGCCAGTATTGACCGCTCCGGCCAACCTGACGACCGCAGAGGACACCCCGATATTGTTTACCGGAACCAACCTGATCACAGTGACGGACATAGAGACGGACCACGTGACAGTGACCTTGACGGCCGATCACGGGACATTAACAGCGGGCGGTTTGGCATCTTCGTCTATAACCTTAACCGGATCGCCATCAGATGTGTCTTCGCAACTGGCGTCTTTGAGCTTCAAACCGGCGGCTGACTACAACGGTCCTGCCACGATTAAGATCCATACAGTGGAGACTGACACAGCCAAGCCGTTAACAGCGGACTCAACGATAGCTATTACGGTGACGGCGGTTGATGACGCCCCAGACATGATCCGCATCCCTTCCCAGAGCTTCGATGAAGAAGGTGGTGTAACGATAAGCCTATCGAAGTACATAACGGACAGGGACACAGACTTCGGTAAACTGACCTTTAAAGTGGCAGCTCCGGATGGCTCGCCGGTTGAGGCGAGTGTGACGGACGGTAAGCTTGTGATAACTGGACTTCCAGACGCCAATGGCGACACCAAACTTGAGTTGACGGTGAGTGACGGGACCACGACGCAGACGCAGACGATAGAAGTGATGGTAGCTGCGGTTGATGACGCTCCGGTCCTGAGTGAATCCCCTCCCAGAACTTCGCTGAAGATGGAGGTGTAACGATAAACCTGAAGGCTTATGTGAAGGACGTGGACACTGACTTTGGTTCGTTAAAGATCATCGTCACTTCAGCGGACGGCTAGCCAGTGGAATCACAGTGTGACGGACGGTAAGCTTGTGATAACGGGACTTCCTGACGCCAATGGCGACACCAAGCTTGACTTGACGGTGAGTGACGGAACAACGACGCAGACGCAGACGATAGATGTGATGGTAGCTGCGGTTGATGACGCTCCTGTCCTGAGTGAATCCCCGCCCAGAACTTCGCTGAAGATGGAGGTGTAACGATAAACCTGAAGGCTTATGTAACGGACATGGACACAGACTTCGGTTCGAGTTAAAGATCATCGTCACTTCAGCGGACGGTAAGCTGGTGGAATCACAGGTGTAACGGAAGGTGAGCTTGTGATAACGGGACTTCCGACGCCAATGGCGAGACCAAGCTGAGTTGACGGTCAGGACAAACAACGACGAAGACGCAGACGATAGAAGTGATAGTAACTGCGGTGGATGACGCTCCGGACTGAGTCCGAATCCCACCCAGAAGCTTCGATGAAGAAGGCGGCGTAACGATAAGCCTATCGAAGGCTTATGTGAACGGACGGGACACTGACTTCGGTAAACTGAGCTTTAAAGATCATCGGCACTTCCGGACGGCTCGCCGGTTGAAGCGAGTGTAACGGACGGTAAGCTGTGTGATAACGGGACTTCCTGACGCCAATGGTGACACCAAGCTTGACCTTGACGGTGCAGTGACGGGACCACGACGCAGACGCAGACGATAGAAGTGACGGTAGCGCCGTTGATGACGCCCCTGTGCTGACAGTTCCAGATCTGTGACGACATCTGAAGACACCCCAATACTTTCACCGGAGCGAACCTACTCAAGGTGACTGACGTTGAGGCTGACAGGGTCTCAGTAACGCTCACAGCGGAGCACGGAACATTAACTGCGGGAAAATTCGCCGGTTCGGAGATCACACTGACAGGATCGCCTTCAGAGGTGAGCGAACAACTGGCGACGCTGAAGTTCACTCCAAACGGGAATTATAACGGCCCGGCCACGATAATGGTTAAGACGGTAGAGACTCTGACAGACAAGCCGTTAGGGGCTGACGGGATCATCTCGATCACAGTAACGCCAGTGAATGACTCGCCAGAGGCTATATCTGGAATCAATCAGAGTCTCAACGGATTTGAAGATAGTGGCCCAATAACTATTCAACCGATCGAGTTCTTTGATGTTGAAGGAGACGTTCTTACGGTGACGCTTAAAGTTCAGGATCCTTCTTCTGGGGTCATCAGTGGGCTGGGGTCCAACGCTTCCGAGATTATGCTATCTGGCACGCCTTCACAGATCAATGAACTACTTAAAGGTATATCATTTAATCCTGCTCCGAATTTTTATGGTTCGGTAAAAATAACCATAGATGCGGAGGATGCCCAAGGGGGCGTACTAAAGAATGGGGCAGGCTTGATATCTATAGAAATTGCGGACACTCCGGAACCTCAGTTGGACGTTTTAAGAACAGAGGTTTTAACATCTGTCGTAGTCGAGTCAGAGATTCAACCATCCTCGATAACCAGCGCCGCGTCACAAGGTTTTGTGCTTGCGCCTGTGGGCCTTGAGTTTCAAACTTCAGTCATCGGTTCCAGTTTTGACGCTGGGTCCAAGCCAAGCCCGATCGGAGGAGAGGCGTTTCATACATGGTCATCTGGGACGGACGACCCTTGGGCTACAGGTGTTGATTTTGAAGGATCTTCTAAGAGCGGTGTTGAAGAATGGTTCACTGGATTGGACAATTTCAGGTCTAATGTTGATAGAGGAGCGGTTCTAAGGGTTGGACAGGCCGAAGTCGCAACACTTGCGGATGTCACAAAATCGTCAGGATACGTTGGAGAGGATTCCTCAGTCACATACGCCTCGGTTGTCGGGAATGAGGGATCAATTGGAGAGCAGATTGCGTCCCTGAATGTACAATCTGAACCGAATAAGGTTATGAATCCCGAACAGATGCAGGTCAGCAGCTCGGGCATGATTGATCCCAGCGATGTTTCGTTTGAGAACCTGAGTTTACTCGATGAGACGGCCTATCCGAAGATAGCGCGCAGTGTCGAATCAGATGTAAACCGGGGAAATCTGGGAATCATAGATCCAGAAAGTTTCTCCTTTAGGGATTTGGAAACAGCCGACGAGAATATTGTTTCCAATGCGCAGCGTTCCGATGAAGATGTTTCAGACGGAATCGCTCGGGCTATTGATCCGGACAAGATGAAGTTTGAAGACCTAGTTTAGTCTTTGTAGGGTCTAATTTTTTGATGAACGATAACCGCCGTATTTGATACGGCGGTTTTTTTGTTCCACAGAGACCTCAAAATAAGGCATAATATTTGTACTTGACCTGTTGAAACGCGAATCGGTATTAGTTAAAGGTAATTGGTTATGAAGTTGAGGGAGCACAAATATAGAGGAGAACAAAAGTGGACAGAAAGTTTAAGGTAGTATGCGCGTTGATGTTTGTAACGATTCTTGCTTTTTCTCTGCAGTTTGGCGCAGCCGAAGTCTGCGCCAAAACAACAGAACTGAATTATTCAATCTTTTTTCCTGCAACCCATGGACACACTCTACTAGCCACTGAGTGGGCGAAGGAAGTAGAGAAGAGAACGAACGGCGCCCTGAAAATAAACATGTTTCCGGGGGCTACCTTGACGCCTGCGGATCAGACCTATGACGGAGTGGTAAAGGGCATAGCCGACATCGGCATGTCGGTGCTGAGCTATACAAAAGGTCGATTCCCATTGTCTGAAGTCATTGATTTGCCTTTAGGATACAAGAGTGGGGTCCAGGCTACTGGATTGGCAAACGCCTTTTATAAGCAATTTAATCCTAAAGAGCTGTCTGATGTAAAAATCATGTATCTGCATGGGCATGGGCCAGGTATTTTTCACACCAAGAAACCTGTAAAGGTCATGGAAGATCTCAAGGGCATGAAGATTCGATGTTCCGGCACAAGCGCCAAAGTTGTGAGCGCTCTAGGCGCCACTCCGGTCGCAATGCCCCAAAATGAAGCCTACGAATCCTTACAAAAAGGCGTAGTGGACGGACTTGTATCCCCCATTGAAACTCTTAAAGGATGGAAGTTTGCAGAGGTAATCAAATCTACAACCCAGAATTTTGATTCCGCTTATACTCTTGGTTTTTTCGTCGCCATGAACAAAAAGAAATGGGACGCGTTGCCCAAGGATGTGCAGGAAACAATCGAAAAGATAAATGAGGAATGGATCCCCAAAACCGGTAAAGCGTGGGATGAGTTTGACAAGGTCGGCACAGAGTTCACCCTGGCGCAGGGTAATCAAATAATCCCACTTTCAAAGGAAGAAAATGAACGTTGGGCCAAAACCGTTAAGCCGGTTCTAGAGGAATATACGGCCAACATGAAACAAAAGGGCCTGCCAGGAGAAGAGGCCCTTAAGTTCAGCCTGGAATGGTTAATCAAGAATCCTTGAGACATAAAAACATGATGACGGTCTAAATTTCTTAGATGAAATTGGATTGTAATTTGCATCGGAGTGTGGCTGTGAACAAAATCTCAGCATTAAGTCGCTCTTTGTCCCGGTCGATGTTTGCAATTGCAGGGGTGGCTTTGGCCGCCAGCATGGCTCTAACGGTGAGTGATGTAATTTTGAGGGCATTTCAACGTCCCATTGTAGGCGCATATGAACTAGTGGGGTTGCTCGGGGCCATAGTGGTGGGGTTCGCAATTCCGGAGACTTCTCGATCCAACGGTCACGTAATAATGGATTTCTTGCCCAGTGTGCTTTCCGGAGGATGGAGACGTTTACTGAGGATCGTCACACGTCTGATAGGTATTTCGTTATTTCTGACAATTGCGGTGAATCTCTGGTCAATGGGAATCGATTTTAGAATTAACGGGGAAGTCACCCCTACCTTGCAACTACCCTTGTATCCAGTGGCATGGGGCCTGTCTGTTTGTTGCTTAATTGAATGTCTTACACTGTTTAATGACATCCTGGAGACGAAGGAACCGGTGCTATGAGTGTCGCTGCAATCAGTTTACTGGTAATCCTGCTGTTGTTTGGGCTTTTCTTTATCGGATTGGAAATCGGCTTTGCAATGGCCTTGGCCGGTTTCATAGGATTTGCGGCCATAATAAATATCGACGCCGCATTCAGTCTGGTCGCAAAGGATATTTTCAGCGTTTTTTCGTCTTATGGCTTCACGGTAATACCAATGTTTGTGTTGATGGGACAGGTCGGCGCGAGCGGGGGAGTAGCCAGGAGTCTTTATGATTCCGCCTACAAGTTTCTGGGTCACATTCCTGGAGGGCTGGCCCTTGGAACAGTCGTGGCCGCCACAATGTTTAAAGCGATATGTGGATCTTCACCGGCTACGGCGGCGACGTTCGCCACGATAGCCGTCCCTGAAATGGACAGGTACGGATATGATAGAAGATTATCTTGTGGCACTGTAGCAACCGTCGGCACTTTGGGAATATTGATTCCACCAAGCGTTGTGCTAATAATTTATGGAATTCTGACGGAAACCTCCATAGGCAAGCTATTCCTGGCCGGGATCATCCCCGGGCTTATGATCGCTTTTTCATTTGCGGCCACCGTCATAGGGTGGAATATCATCAACCCGTCATTGGGTCCCCGAGGAGAGAGGTCCACGTGGGCTCAGAGGTTCGCTTCCCTCCCTTCTGTTTTGTTGGTGGGGTTAATCTTCACCGTTGTTGTGGGAGGGCTCATGTATGGTTTTTTTACGCCCACCGAGGCTGGGAGTGTAGGAACAATGGCGGTCCTTGCGCTTACCTTTGCGAAAAAAGACATGGATTTGAAGAAATTCATAAAAGCCATAAAAGAAACATTACGGATAGCCTGTATGGTTTTGATGTTAATTGCAGGCGCAACGATTCTTGGTCATTTTTTCGCCGTCACCAGAACTCCCTATTTGGTAGCGCAGTGGATGGAAGGTCTGCAGCTTGATCGCAATATCATCATGTTGATTATTGTCGCCGTGTACCTCATTGGCGGATCATTCATTGAAGATCTTGCTTTCCTTATTCTAGCCACCCCCATATTCCTGCCGGTAGTCATCAAGATGGGATATGACCCAATCTGGTTCGGTGTAATAGTTTGTGTTATAACCATGATCGGCATTATCTTACCCCCTGTAGCAATCAACGCGTTTGTGGTCTCTGGTGTCACAAAAGAGCCTGTAGGCACTATATACAAAGGTGTGTACCCATATCTCATCGGTATGGTCATATGCCTCCTTATATTATTGCTGTTCCCGGAGATTTCACTTTGGGCCCCAAACACATTCATGAAATAAGCCAGAACTGATTTTGTTTGAGATAGCGTGTGGCAATAAGACTTTGGCAATATGATATTTATCAATAAATCCATACCATACTGGAATCCTTACCTGGAGACGCTTTCTCGGGAGGATCTTGAAAAACTCCAACTGAAAAAGTTTCAGCGGATTCTTGACTGGACCTACAAGCAATCTAAATTCCACAGGACGCTGTACCAAAATGCCGGTTTAGTTCCTCACGACATCAAATCTCTGGATGATGTCAGGTTTGTCCCCAAGGTTGAAAAATCTATGATGCGGGATGTTCAGCGCAAAGACCCTTTCCCTTACGGAGACGCCTTGTGCGTGCCTCTCGATGAGGTGACGGAATTTAGACAGACCAGCGGGACTACGGGTCAACCAGTCTACCAACCCGACACCTGGCAGGACTGGGAATGGTGGGCTGAATGTTGGGCTACTTTGCTGTGGGCGCAAGGGTACAGGCCTGACGACAGGGTTTTTCTGCCATTTGGATACAATGTCTTCGTAGCCTTCTGGGCAGGGCATTACGCCAGCGAGAAAATTGGCTGTGAGACTGTTCCAGGAGGTATACTGGACACTCAGGCTCGAATACTCAAGATCCAGGAGGTCGGAGCCACAGCTATGATGGCCACACCGACCTATGTCCTAGGAATGGCTGACGCAGCGGTTAACAAACTAGGCATTGATCCGGCTGAACTCCCCATTAGAAAAATAACGTGCGCCGGGGAACCTGGAGCGTTAATTTCATCGACCAAAAAACGGATGGAAGAATTATGGAAGGCCAAAGTCTTTGATCACAGTGGCGCAACCGAAATTGGGGCCTGGGGCTTTGAATGCGCCAGTCAATCAGGTGGTCTCCACGTGAATGAAGCCATGTTTCTTGCGGAAATCGAAGACTTGGACACAGGTCAAATAATAACTGAACCTGGTAAACCCGGTAAACTTGTCATTACAGCTCTGGATCGTATAGCTCAGCCGTGCGTCCGTTTTGATTCAAAGGACATAGTAGAACTTGACAGTTGTCAATGCGATTGCGGTCGTACTTACAAATTGTTCACGGGAGGAGTAATTGGCCGGGCGGACGACATTACCAAAGTTAAAGGGGTTTTGCTTGCGCCTTCGGCGATCGAGGATGTGGTTAGATCCATACCGGAACTCGGGAATGAATATGAAGTGACAGTAAGTAAGCATGGGGATATTGATCACATATCATTAAAGGTGGAAGTCATCACAAGTTCCGAAGGAGAGTTGAAGCAGATTGAAAGTAAACTCAAAACAGAACTGCGTTTGAAAACCAACCTCGGGTACGAAATCCAGATTTTTCAACTTGGGACATTGCCAAGATATGAAGTCAAAGCTAAACGATTCAAAGATCTTCGTAAGAAGGGCTGAATACCTGATGAAACAGGAAGACAGATTAAACAATTTGTGGGCGACAGTGGAAAAGATTGAGAACCTGACGCGACAATTATATGAGGACTCAGGTGAATTCCCGGCAATAAATCGAAACTGCAAGAGGATTCTGGCATCCGCGAAGATGCTAAAACTAAATTTAGAACAGGGCTCGGGAAGATGTTTCGAAGACCGGTTGATCCCTTGACATTCCTTCCAACTCTTTTTGTGGACACGATGTTGCTTGCAAAATGATTGTCCACCCAGATGAAGGAACCTTAGACCAAAAAGGTCATGTCTGATCATTCCGCCAAGAAATTAGTTCTATCAATTCTCACCGGTATTGGAGCAACTTTTGGTCTAAGTTTGATAATTCTGCTTGCTTTTTACTCACCAGATTTTAGAAAAGCCTTTGATAGCGAGAAAAACAAACCGGCAAGATTTGTAACCGACCGAAACGGGCAGATCCTGAAGTTTATTCCAGATGAAAATGGACATGTAAATGTTTGGAGGAAGCTGGAGGAAATACCTAATACCTTGATTCAAGCGGCAATCTGCGCCGAAGATCGAAGATTCCTTTATCATCCAGGTTTTGACCCTCTAGCAATAATTCGGGCCGCCTACACCAACCTGAAACATCAAAGGAAAGTCTCTGGAGCTTCAACAATATCACAACAGGTGGTCAGATTACTTAATCCCCGCCCGAGAAACTACTATTCAAAATTGATCGAATTGTTGGAGAGCCTAAAACTTGAGATCCAACTATCCAAGAACGAGATTATGGAGCTTTATCTCAACATGGTCCCCATGGGGGGGCAGCTTCGTGGAGCAGGCGTAGCATCGTTAATCTATTTTTCTAAGGATCTCCAATCAATCGGATTTTATGAAGCCGCCTGTTTAGCGGTGATTCCGCGCGCTCCGAGTCGTTTGGATCCAACTCGATCGAAGGGACAAAGCGAATTATTAAGGAATGCAGATACTCTTGTTAAGAAAATGGTTCATGAGGGGGCGCTTCCGCATGAGTGCGTCAACAGGCCTGATTCACTGGGGCCGTTAGCTTTCCATCCAAGAATATTTCCGAACGATGCGCCACATTTTGTTGGCCATATTTTGAACAGAGATTCAGAAGGGAAAGCTGAAATTCGCACAACCCTTGATTTAAACCTCCAACGCTCCATAGAAAAAACACTTCAGTCGCACAAAAATAGATTGCGCCGTCTCGGCGTAAGCCAGGCGGCGGTGATGGTAGTCGCAACCGAGAACCGGGAAGTTCTCGGCATGGTGGGGTCTTTGAACTATGGAGATGAGGCTCTCGGTTACAACAACGGCGCCACTTGTTTTAGATCCGCAGGCTCGACACTTAAACCCTTTCTTTACGCCTTAGCTTTATCGAAGGGATTTTCAGATTCTTCGGAGATCGCTGACACTTTCAAAAGTTACAAGACGGTTAACGGCGATTACATGCCGTTTAACGCCAACAGAATTTCGTACGGCCCCGTGAATTTTAGATCCGCCTTAGGAAGTTCCTTGAACATCCCGGCCATAAAGATAATGGAACTCATTGAGGTTGGCGAGTTCTATTCTGTCCTGAAGCGTCTAGGATTAATTTCAGAAAAAAATGGTCAGGCGGAGAAGTATGGTCTGGGTTTGTCGATTGGGGCGATAGAGATCAGGCTTTGTGATTTGGTTCAGGCGTACGCGTGTTTGAGCGCTGGAGGAAAGTTTGAGCCTTTGAGCCTAAAACCTTCGGAGCAGGGCAATATCAAGAGAATTTTTTCAGAAGAAGTCGCTTCTGAGATTACTGATATTCTGCAAGACCCTCTTGCCAGGATACTCACCTTTGGAAATCCCGTATATTTTGATTTTAGTTTCCCTGTCGCCATAAAGACAGGAACGAGTAGTAAGTTTAGAGATTCATGGGCCGTTGGTTATACCGCAAAACATGTTGTCGGTGTTTGGGCGGGAAATTTTGATGGCTCGCCGACGAGAGACGCCTTTGGATCGTCTTCATGTGGGCCGATCCTGAATGAAGTCATGTCATCGCTCTATTCCGGAAACGAATTCATTGCGACTGACAAATTCAGCGAAAAAATTTCGACTAGTTTTGAAGACAATAAAGAACGTGAGATTCATGAACAAGCTGTCAAATCAGGGGATCAGGAACATATTTACCTGGGGCCGGCATACGCAAAATGGATCCACAATAGAGAGAAAGAACAGGGATCGGGCAGGTTCAGACTTGATAAGGCTGTAGGGTTAGGCCAAGCTCAAGCGCCCACGGAGAATAAAATAAAAAGAAGGGGTGTAGAAATAGTTACTCCTCATGATGGTGACCGATTCGTATGTTCGAATTTGTTTCCTTCAACAATTGTCTTTAGAGCTCAACCACAGGAAGTGGTAAATGAAATTATCTGGCTGATGGATGGAAAAGAGGTAACCAGGACGGCGCCGCCCTATGAATTCTATTGGACGCCTTCTATTGGAGCGCACTCGATTCACGCAGTGACGCCTTTTAACGAAGCGGCTCAAATCGGAATTTATGTAGAGTCGAAATGAGAAGACTTTTTTGGAAATTAAGGGAAGGGCTTATGGATCAACTAATAATTCGCCTGCGGAAAAAATGCGGCTATTGTGGAGGCTGGTTTTCCGAAACGCAGTGGACAATTATATGCTTGGCAAATATACTACCTTCGAACCTAAAAGATTGGAGTAAACCGACTTGAACAAATTGGTCGAACAAATCGCTTCAGAAGAGCGAGTTACAGTTGATATACTTGGAAAGCTTATAGATTCAGGCAGGGCTGTGATATTCAAGGCTCCTCCTTCAGGCAGGGCGGTGGCTGTAGGAGATGGTCTGAAGGTAAAAGTCAACGCGAATATAGGAACTTCGCCCGATTTGGTGGACGAAGACCTTGAAATTCGTAAGCTTGATGCGGCTGTAAAGGCGGGATCCGACGCCGTGATGGACCTTTCCACCGGCGGTGATCTCAGGTCCATCAGAAAAAAGGTTGTGAACGAATCCGCCATTCCCGTGGGGTCAGTTCCCATTTACGAAGCAATAGTGAGATCTGTTCGCACCCGAGGAGCCTCGGAAAAGATGACTGGCGATGAGATGCTCGATGCTATCAGATTGCATGGGGAAGATGGCGTCAGTTTTGTCACTGTTCACTGTGGAGTTACCGTCAGCGCAATAGAGCACCTGAAAAGAAAACCGCGAGTTTGCGGCATAGTTAGTCGAGGCGGCAGTTTTATCGCAAGATGGATCAGATCGAATAATAAGGAAAATCCTCTTTATGAAAGATTCGATGAAGTCCTGGATATATGCAAAGAATATGGAATGGTTTTGAGCTTAGGTGATGGCCTGAGACCTGGAGCGATAGCCGATTCGATGGATGCAGCCCAGGTTCAGGAACTTGTAGCCTTGGGGGAATTAAATCGGCGAGCCAGGCAAAGAGGGGTTCAGGCGATTATTGAAGGCCCAGGGCATGTCCCCTTAAATCAAATAGCTTCTCAAATGATGCTGCAAAAGCAACTATGCGATAATGCGCCATTTTATGTTCTTGGGCCTCTGGTAACCGATATTGCGCCGGGTATGGATCACATCACATCAGCGATTGGGGGCGCTATAGCAGCGTTTCATGGAGCTCATTTCCTTTGCTATGTAACTCCATCAGAGCATTTGGGGCTGCCCAATGTGGAGGATGTCCGAATAGGTGTTTTGGCGTCCAGAATAGCTGGACACGCCGCAGACTTAGCACGGGGCGTCGAAGAGGCCTGGAAATGGGATGAAGAGATGAGTAGGGCCAGAAAAGACCGTAATTGGCCTGAGCAATTGAGATTGGCCCTTTCGCCGGAACTTGCAAGGGAGATCAGAGCACGAACATGTTCGGAAGACCATGAAACATGCACCATGTGCGGTGATCTCTGCGCCTATAGAGCTGATTCCTGAGGCCTTTGAACCTTAAAAACTGCAAAAGAGCTTCTTAAAAGATATTCGCGACACTTATGGGAATTTAAGATCACTTTCTTCGAGAAGTCCATAGATTTGAGCCGAATTTTCAGCCTGTTTCAGGCTGTTGGTGAGAATAGGGTCTTTGAATAGCCGGGATATTCGAGCCAATGCTTTGAGATGATCACCAGCGCAATTCTTTGGAGCAATCAACATGAAAAAAAGGTGGGCGGGTTTATTGTCCATAGACGAAAAATCGATTCCCTTTTGACTTCGACCAAAACTTGCCGCCAATTTGTCAAGACCATCGAATTTACCATGCGGTATGGCTACGCCGCCTCCTAGTCCAGTGCTTCCAAGCTTTTCTCTTTCTAATATTGTCTGAAGCAATTGTTTTTTGTCCAAACCAGGGTTCGCTTCCAGAATCGGACCCACAAGTTCAGCCAACGCTTCTTCCTTAGAAGTTGCTTTCATCGATCCTATTATGGCGTTACTGCCGAGGAAATCTAATATCCTCATTTGCAAACTCTTTCATACCTTACAGGAATTACATTCAATCAAAAGGGTGTAGGCTACCTACACCCTTTTTTATTAGTCAGCTTTTATAAGATTGATACAACAAAACGCTCAAAGTATTTTGCCCGGACCAAATTTGTTGTTTGGAAAACAAAAAAAATGGGCTCAAGCGCTTTGAGGAACTATCAATCCATAATTTCCATCTTTCCTTCTATATACTACATTAATTGTCTGGGTTGAAGCATTGTTGAAAACCAGGAAATCCTGGTGAGACAGGTCCATCTGCATGGCTGCTTCGTCAACTGACATTGGTTTGATGAAATAGTTTTCAGTCTTCACAATGACAGGTTCTTTGTCGTCTTCGAAACTTTCAGACTCGTAAGTGTCTCTTCGCCATCTAAGTTCCTTACCCTGTGATGGCTTGTGTCGCCTGATTTTACCTCTATACTTCTTGACCTGTCTTTCTATCTTGTCCATCACTAGATCAATGGCGGCGTACATATCCTCATGGGTTTCTTGCCCGGTTATTCGAAGACCATCCACACTGATTACAACATCAGCCATTTGACGGAACTTTTGAACGGACAGAGTAACCTGACTTTCCAATGGTTTGTCAATGTACTTGGTCAATTTCGCCGTTCTTTCCTGAACGTAGGTCTTGAGGGCCTCAGAAGGCTCCATATGTCTGAAAGTTACCGCTACTTGCATGCTATTACCTCCTTAAGCAGATCCGAGGCTGTGGATCTGTTTATCAAAACTTCTTTTTTCTCTTGCTTGATGGAGGAATCCCGAGCATCTCCCTGTACTTTGCCACTGTTCGCCGGGCTATGGTGATGTCGCTTTTGGCCAATTCCTCCACTATTTGCTTGTCACTAACGGGTTTTTTGAGATCTTCAGACCTCAAAATCCTTAAAATGTGATTCTTTACGGATTCGGAAGCGATTTCATCCGCTCCGTGTTTTATCCCTGAATTAAAAAAGAAACTTTAGCTCAAAAATACCTCGCGGAGTATGAACATACTTGTTTGAAGTCACCCTGCTTACTGTAGATTCGTGCATTTCTATGTCATCCGCAACATCTTTAAGGACCAAAGGCCTCAAATAATCAATGCCCTTGTCAAAAAATTCTCTCTGAAACTTCAATATGGATTGGGTAGTTTTGTAAATGGTCCTCTGCCTCTGGTGAATGCTTTTTATCAACCAAATAGCGTTGCGGACCTTTTCCTGAAGGTAATCCTTGGTTGAAGACGACGAAGAACCATTGTGCAAAGCTTTTTGAAAAATAGAATTGATTTTCAGGAGAGGCAAACCATCATCATTTAATATGATGGAATAATCATTTCCAGCCTTGAAAATAAAAATATCCGGCGCCACATAAACAGTATCAGAAGCTCCCAAAATTCTTCCAGGTTTTGTATTCAACTTCGAAATCAAATGAACCGCTAATTGTGTATCACTGATTGATGCCTTGATCCTGCGAGCCAGATGTTCAATCTTCCCTGATTTAAGAATATCAAAGGCTTCCTCCAGGATTCGGATGACCTCTTCATTGGGCTGTTCAAGCGCTCTCGCCTGAATCAGCAGGCATTCGCGCAAATCCCGAGCGCCTATTCCAACAGGTTCAAAGTCCTGAACTTTTTGTAGAACCCCCTCAATTCTTTCAATCGGAAAATCAAGATTTACAGCCAAATCCTGCAATGAAATGTCGAGATAACCATCGTCATTTAGATTACCGATGATCTCCAACGCAATCCGTCTGTCCTCGCCGTCAATCCGGCTTAACCTAAGCTGCTCTACCAAGTAACGAAAAAGGTTATTCTTATACGAAACAAGATTTTCAAAAGACGGGCGGTCGGAATAATCACGAGAAGGTGGTGAGTAATCTCCACCAAAGTTTTCCATGTAATTGTCCCAATCGGAGGCCAATGCTTCGGCAACAGGGTTGGTGGATTCGGTGGTGGAATCTTCAAGTGACTTTAAGTCATCTCTTGTCGGGGATTCCTGATCTGTGAACGGCTCATCATAGGTGGATAACTCTAGCGCCGGGTTCTCTTTTAACTCCTGCTCTACCGCCTCAAGCATCTCAAGATGGTTGTACTGAAGGAGTTTTATCGCCTGTTGTAACTGCGGCGTCATGACCAGTTGCTGGACCTGACGCAATTGCTGTTTGATTTGGAGAACCATAATTATTCAACTGAACTACATACTGAACTTCTTACCCAAATACACCGCCTTGGCTTGTTCACTCGCAGCGATCATTTCAGGGGGGCCTTCTTCCAAGATTCGACCTTTATCCAAAAGATATACTTTATCACATACCCCAAAAGTTTCTCTAGTATTATGATCAGTTATGACGATACCTATGCCACTCTCCTTCAATTTAAGAATTATTTTCTGAATTTCCAAAACCACAATTGGGTCCAAACCAGCAAAAGGTTCATCAAGAAGCATAAAACCAGGATTTGTAACCAAAGCCCGGGTTATTTCCAGCCTTCTTTTTTGACCTCCCGAAAGGCTTTCCGCCTTTTGGTTCTTGAGACCTGATATGTCGAGTTCACAAAGCAGTTGTTCCAACCTTTCGTGTCTCCTGTTTTTGTCTGGTTCAACGGTTTCCAAAATGGCCATAACGTTTTGACCGACTGAAAGTTTTCTGAAGACTGATGTCTCTTGAGGAAGATAACTAATTCCAAGCCTAGCCCTTAAATAAACAGGCAACTCCGAAATGTTCTGTTCATCTAAAAAGACTGCTCCTTCATCAGGTCTTATCAACCCCGTAATCATGTAGAAAGTAGTTGTTTTACCAGCTCCATTAGGCCCCAGCAAACCGACAACCTGACCGGATGAAATACGAAGACTCACATTATCTACCACCCGACGGCCTCCGTATTCTTTTACGAGATTTCTAGCTCTTAGCTCTCTCTCTGTGATGATTATTTTTCCTTGTCCTTCTTGGGTTTTACCGGGTTTATAATTGCCGTTATCAAAGAGTCATCACCCCCTAAAAGTTCGGAGCGGTTTTCATCAAGATAAATCACTATAGTCTGGGCAGCAAGGACATCCGGACCTTGCCATAGTCTGGGAGGTCCTTCCGTCAATGTTATGGTCCTCTTGGTGTTGTCAAAAACCGCCTTTCCGGCGACGGCCATCCGATCATTTTGTGTCATCTTCACATTACCGGAAGCGGTTATTGATTTTATGCCGCTAGCTGTTTGGAGTTCTTTGTTCACTGTTTTTTTGTTGGATCCATTTTGTTCTGTGCCCTGCATTTTCTCATCATACATTATGATGAGTCTATCGCAGGTGAGAACAAGATCACCCTGCTGAACTCTCACAGAGCCTTCGAAGGTTACTTCTTTTCCACCTGAGAAATTCTTTGCTGAGAAACGTTTTGAAGTAATATTAATAGGCTGGTCGGAAGAGCTAAAAGTGGGGTGATCATTCTGACAGAAACCATATTCTATTTGTACGAAGAAGCAGCAAAGTAGAAATACTATCGAAAAGAAGCGAAACATTCTAAGGCCCTCTTAATCACATCGGAAGTTTTCGACCAGGCTCAATCAATTTTACATTGAATAAGCTTGCCTTGACCTCTTGTTCGATAAGCACCTCTTCTTTTTCGACCGATAACTTCAATCCTTTGCCAGTAAGCTTGAGGTCACCACCAGTGAGCGAAACTGGAGCCGTCGTCGCAGCCTCCAATGAACCATCTGAATAATCAACGTCTCTGGAAATGAACTCAAAATCCTTGTAACTGATCTTTACTGTTCCTTTGGCGGATACAAATCCTGTTTTTTTGTCTAGATTGCCGGATTGAGCGGCGAGATATATCGTGCCCCCAAATCCCCCTTGATATATCACTTTCGGCAGTGTCAACTTAACGCTGTCCAGAGTGTCCGATACTTGAGCGTTAGCCGCCTGAAGGTCCCAGCGATGGGTCCCAGTGGCTGAATAAGTAAAATTTTCAATGTTACTTCCGTTTACAGATACCTCAGAAGTCTGGAAATCGCCTTGATGTTGTCGGACGAATCGAGACGCGGCCAAACCAGAAACGAGAAGTATCAAAGCTCCTAATACGAATATTTGAGAAGCCCGCTTCAGATTTTTTAATCGATAATGTCTTTCAATATGTTTGTGGTCCATATAACAAACCTGAACCAATTAATCGTATAATCACAGGGAGAGGCCTTCAGAAGATTAATGAAAAAGACAACCTCTCTACCAGCGCCAAGCATGCCCTGAAACATCTCACACGGCCACTAAAAATAACGCAGCCATTGCGATCCTATAAATTCAGACGCGCTTTGTTCCATATCACATTATATCAAATTATACATAATTCAACCAGATGTTCGTTATTGGTAATATCGCTTCATCACCTGCGTCCACTTATCCTGAGCTTTCATGATCATTTCGACTACTTCCCGGGCCGCTCCAGAGCCCCCGGGAAGAGATGTCACGTAATGAGCCTCCCTTCTGACTTCTATTGGAGCTTCAGGAGTTGTTACAGCCAGGCCGGCCAAACGAAGAATTGGAATGTCAACAACATCATCTCCAACAACGGCTATTTCTTCTTTGTTCAAACCACATTCCCGTGTGAGTTGTTCCATTATCGGTTTTTTGTCCCATATTCCCTGGAAGACCTTGTCTATACCGAGATCATTTGCTCTTCGAGCGACCACGACAGATGTCCTACCTGTAACAAGGGCCACATCTAATCCACTCCTGATTGCGAGTTTGATTCCATGTCCGTCCCTGACATGAAAAGATTTAATCTCAAGTTCATTTCCACAAAAAACAATTCTTCCATCCGTCAACACGCCGTCAACATCAAAAATTATCAATTTTATCTTCTTGAGTCGATCCAGCAGACCGTCGGACTGGATCGCGAGACTTCTGGATTCAACGCTAAACTCGTCTATTTTTTGAGGTTCGTCTATCGGGATCAATTGGTGAATTTGAATGAGATTCAATAAAAGGGGTTCCAAATCCTTCAGAGCCAACGAATTAGGTCCGTCACACAATGCCTTGTCCGGGGCTGGGTGGGTCTCAATGAATATACCGTTTGCGCCTGCGCCTACCGCCGCGCGAGCCAATATAGGCACGAGAGATCTGTCTCCACCAGATTTTCCAGACCCTGCGCCCGGAAATTGAGCTGAATGAGTTGCATCAAATATGACGGGAAAGCCGAATGATTTCATTCTATTGATAGATCGCATGTCCGCCACCAAATCATTGTATCCAAAGCTAGTCCCTCGTTCAGTCAGAAAGATCTTCGAGTTTCCAGTTGACAAAATCTTTGCAACGGCATGTCGCATGTCCTGAGGGGCCTGAAATTGACCCTTCTTTATGTTTACGGCTCGCCCTGTGAGGCCCGCGGCTATCAATAGATCAGTCTGGCGGCTCAGGAACGCGGGAATTTGAATAACATCCAACGTATCCCCCGCCTGCTGAGCCTGTTCTGCCGAATGGATGTCCGATACCAAGGGCAGACCGGTTGACGATTTAACATCCGACAAAATATCGAGCCCCTTTTTGATCCCCGGCCCCCTGAAAGAATAGATGGATGTGCGATTGGCCTTGTCAAACGATGATTTGAACAGTATGGGAATCTGATGCGCACGACTGATTCTGGCGATTTCACCTGCCACTTCAAGTGTCAATTCCCGAGTTTCAATTACACAGGGTCCCGCGATAAAGAAAAGGGCTTCCGGCCTGGACAGATCGTATTTGCCTACTGGTATTTCCTTACGTTTTGCAACAGACATGGTTCGAAAACTCCACAAAAACTACAATTCACCTGCCTGAAAAGAAACCTGAAAGTCTGATGAATTCTTATTCAATAACCGGACATCTACATGTTCTTACAGGGATCACACTATTCACATCCATTGGTAATCTTCTTTTCAAGCTCATTTTGTTGTTCTTTCCGATTTTTGTAATCGAGACAGGCTTTGATGTAGGAAGCGAACAATGGATGCGAATCCATTGGTTTTGATTTAAACTCCGGATGAAATTGGCATCCTATAAACCAGGGATGATCAACATATTCGACTATCTCTATGAGTTTCCCGTCAGGAGAAATCCCCCCGGCCCTAAGTCCTTTTTCTTCGAGTCTTTTTCTAAATTCAGGATTAAACTCGTATCGATGTCTATGGCGCTCACTAATTTTGGTTGTTCCATAAATTTTGTGACATTCCGAGTTCTCTGGGATAATGCATTCATAAGCTCCCAAACGCATCGTACCGCCTTTGTCGGTGATAGAACGTTGTTCGTCCATTAAGTGAATGACTGGGTAGGATGTTTCAGAGTTGAATTCGGTTGAATTGGCGCCTTCGAGTTCACAAACGTTTCTGGCGAATTCCACCACCGCCATTTGCATCCCGAGACAAATTCCAAAAAAAGGTATTTTATTTTCTCGGGCAAACCTGACGGCTTTAATTTTTCCTTCGATTCCTCTGGAACCAAACCCTCCTGGAACCAATATTCCATCTACGTCTGCAAATTCTGAATCCATTGTTTCACTGGTCAGAAGTTCCGAATCGATAAATTTCAAATTAACCTTGGCCCTATTTATGACTCCGGCCGCAAACAAAGCCTCGTTGAGGCTTTTATAGGATTCGTGAAGGTTTACATACTTTCCGACTATTCCAATAGTGACAGAGATTGACATGGATTTGACGGCCTGTATGAATGATTTCCATTCATCCAACCTGGGGGCTCGAGTCCAAATATTAAGAAGTTCCACGACCTTTTGATCAAGGCCTTCGTAGTGGAAATTTAGCAGCACTTCATAGATGCAATTCACATCTTCAGCCGCGATAACCTCTTCAGGCCTTACGTTACAAAACAGAGCTATTTTTTCTTTTATATCCCTGGTAATCTTCTTCTCGGTTCTACAAATCAAAATGTCTGGTTGAATTCCTACTTCTCTCAATGCCTTGACACTGTGTTGAGTTGGTTTTGTTTTCACTTCCCCGGAGGCTTTAACAAAAGGAAGCAGTGTGAGGTGAACATACAAAACGTTTTGAGGCCCTAAATCAACTCTCAACTGCCTAATGGCTTCCAAGAAAGGTAGGCTTTCAATGTCTCCAACAGTGCCGCCTACTTCTACAATTGCGACATCGACTCCATTCCCCAAGCCCCTAATTTTTACTTTAATTTCGTCAGTGATATGAGGAATCACCTGAACCGTTTCGCCTAGGTATTCTCCTCGTCTTTCCTTTTGTATGACCGCATCGTAAATTTGACCCGTTGTGAAATTATTCTTTTGGCGCAATATGGCATGGGTGAAACGTTCATAATGACCAAGGTCAAGGTCAGTCTCAGCTCCGTCATCGGTAACGAAAACCTCTCCATGCTGGAAGGGGTTCATAGTGCCTGGATCAACATTGATATAGGGATCCATTTTAAGGAGAGTGACTGTTAGGCCCCGGCATTCCATCAGAGCGCCAATGCTGGCGGCCGACAACCCTTTACCGAGCGAAGACAATACTCCACCAGTGACAAATATAAATTTAGTGCTTTTGTACATGTGTCCTCCAGAAACCACCGGACGCTGATCTTTTATTGTGACAACCATTTTTGAAGCCTAATTTTAAAAACCTACTAACATAAAAATGCTCCACAGGGCATTTATTCGAGATTAGAGCCTGTCAGGATTCTATAAATCGCCAAATATTTCTCAGAAGTATTGAGAACAACTTCCCTTGGGAGTTTTGGAGCGGGAGGTTTTTTATCCCAATTCAAACTTTCCAGATAGTCTCTGACGTATTGTTTGTCGAGAGACGGGGGGAAACTCCAATTTCATATTGATTCATAGGCCAAAAACGAGAGGAATCAGGAGTCAGAATCTCATCAACCAGAGTGAATGCGCCGTCTATGACACCAAATTCAAATTTTGTGTCAGCTATTATGATTCCTTTTTGTTCGGCCCATTTGGCTCCAAATTGATAAATTTCCAAAGTCTTGTCACGTAACCATGAAGCGGCTTCAGACCCCAGGAGATCTACCGTCTTCTGAAAAGAAATATTTTGATCGTGCTGACCCGTTTCCGCTTTTGTTGAAGGAGTAAATATGGGCTCGGGGAGTTTCTGTCCCTGTTTCAGACCACTCGGCAGCCGTATCCCGCTTATGGAACCGGTAGCCTTATATTCCGACCACCCACTCCCGATAATATAACCTCTAGCTATACATTCCACGGGAAAAACATCGGCATTCTTGACCAGCATGCTCCTGCCTTTTAGTTGATCTGAATATCGTAAAAGTTCCGAGGGATATTCGTCAACATTACCGCTTATCAAATGATTGGGGGCGATGTGTCTAGTCTGATCCATCCAGAAAATGCTCAACTGATTTAGAACCAAGCCCTTCCTGGGAATCGGGTCTGGTAAGACCACATCAAACGCCGACAACCTGTCTGTCGAAATGACAAGCAATTTGTCATCGACTCTGTATATGTCTCGTACCTTACCTCGTCCTAAGAGTGAAAGCTCTCCAATATTAGTTTCCGAAATTGTGATTAGGCTCATGAATTTTGTTCTCCGGTTCCGGCGATGAGTTTCGATGAAATTGACTATTTTAGAAGCGGTTGTAAATTATCATTGGAGGTAGGATGATGCAATCAAGTTTAATTGAAAAAGCCATTTCAAAAAAGAATCCATGTAAAGACTGCAAGATGTGTCAAACATGTTCCGAATCTCGTTGCAAGGTCTGTCTTACCTCAAAGCGCAACGGTAAAAAGATAAAGCTTTCTATTCTGGAACAAATAGAACTTTATAACACCCTGAACCCTGGACTTTCTCCAAGGACTCGATAAAATTGGAATCCTGGGGTCTGTTTAACCCAGACTGTAATCATCCAAAATCCTGTAAAGAAAGTCCCGTCATTGCAACAAGCGGTCAGATGTTTAAAGACTAGAGACTTGGCCGAGGCCTTTGAAATAAGGCCACAAGACGCCTGCATAGCAATCATCGGGGCCGGGGGAAAGACGTCGTTAATGTACTCCTTGGCCAACAGTCTGGCTGAAAAAGGGAGAACTGTGATTTGCACAACCACCACGAAGATTTTCCCCCCAAATTCCCTTCAATCACCCAAGATAATTTTCCTTAATGACGACTTGCCTCAGCTTAAAGAAGTGAGTTCGGAAATAGCGGACTTTAGACATCTAACAGTAGGGAGAAGAATTGACACCGGTTCCGGAAAAGTATTGGGTGTTTCAAACGAACAAATATCGTCCCTAACACAAATGGCCGACCATGTAATTATAGAAGCCGACGGCGCTTCAGGAAGGCCCATAAAAGCACCCGCGGCACACGAACCAGTGATTCCCGGCATTGCTTCCCTTGTTATTCCTGTTATCGGCTTGGACGCTCTTTTTCGCCCAGCTAATTCCAAAAATGTATTTCGTCTGGAAAACTTTGTTGAGGTTACGAATTCTTTTCCAGGAGCAACAATAACTCCCCATGAGGTAGGACTGCTCTTCTGTCATCCTGAAGGCCTTCTCAGAAATGTCCCTGATTCGGCAACGGTTACCGTCTTCCTGAACAAAATTGACAAGATTAAAGATCCTAGATTTGTTGTTGGAACGGCAACACTAATTCTTAAGAATAGAGGAGAACGGATAAAATCAGTCGTGGCAGGGACTTTAGCAGAGGCCGGAAGATTATTTACGAGGTTTGAGAGGCAATAGCTTTGCTCAGGAGGCCGAAACCCCCAGCGTGGGTTCATCACGTAAGTCTTCCGCCTTGGATTCAATAAAGGGATTGAGGACCTCGGCCGATTCATCTAAAACCACTGAAAGTGAAGAGGGTATCTTAATGTCTTTGTACAGTTTCTTTTTCTGAACAGTTTGAAATGCTTCGGTTCTGACTAAAACGGTCCCGTCTTGATTAACGGCCTCCAAATAACATTCTGAGTTCATGGGCACATTGGTTAAGCGAAAGTTACCGACATCATCTATGAGTGAAGTTCCTGTAAAATTATCACTTCGGCAAACACATTTGATTAGGAGGTCTTTGGCTAGCGCTATACCGGATTCCAAAATCGCTCGACCGTGAATCAAGCATCCTTCAGACACTAAAGTAACTTCTAAATCATCGACTCTACCCGATTCTACTGGGACAGGATTAGGTAAATTTGAAATTACATATCCACGTTTGTACGCGTGCAGAAAATAGACTCCGGATTCGTTGGCAATAACTTTGAAAGCTCCATTTTCTGAATTACTTCGACAAGATTGCCCGATCTTATTCCCTTCCGGATCCGCCAAATACACAACAGCCGAACCTACAGGAGTCCCATCAGTCGATTTTACAAACCCCGTCACCACAAGTCTTTCCTTTTCTCTACGTTCAATTTCTTCCAAAGAAGGCCTGTCGACAGCCGAACCAAAACGAAATTCCGTGGTCGTGATTGAGTCAACATGCACAACATCCCCATCCGAAACCTTGGTCACATGAACTTCCTCTGATGGGCCGAACTTTGGAAGGGCATGGTTAGTTCCGTCAAGTGGTGTCGGTGGAAATATGTCTACCTCGTCGTTTTTACTTAGGCTCCTTAGGGCGACTATCCCATCATCGACCGCCTGGACGGGTTTTCCGTGTATGGTGGAAGTTTGAGCCCCCTTGTAATGAGATGATCTATGGGAAGCGCTTCTCCATCGAATTCTTGTCCCCTTTGGCTCGGAAATAACCGGAAACGGTATGCGCCAACTCCAGATTCGGGCTGGCCCAAATTGGAAAAGTAAGTTCACCACGGACAGACAAAGGACAATAAACAGAATCACATAGGCGAAAAAAGGCAGGTGAGTCAGTGCGTAAAACAACCCTGATCTTTCTTCGCCTGGCATTGGCGCAATGGCCGTCAGGGACAGGGAACGATACAAGAGCACAAACAACGAGACTGACAAAACCGTAGCCAGAATTATACTGAACGGGTGGCCAATGACGGACCTAAAAATATTCGAAAGAGAATTCAAAGGCCAGACATCGCCGGGGTTATAGGGACGCTCCAGTGACAACAGACCAAATCTCCTAAATTCCAGTCAGCCCTTTTACAAGAAGTGCCGGGGCGCTCAACCAATACTTCGTGAGCGTCCTCTATCACTTGATTGGGATAAAGTAAACGAAAAAATCGAAAAGTTGGAAGAAATTAAAAAGTGGGTGGCAGCAAATCGATATCTCCATTTATTCGACGCGTACCGATCACTAAAATACCACAATCGAATGCTCCTAAAATTGGCCCAATTAAGAAACACAGGAACCACAAAAGATCGTGAGACTATATATAACCTACAAAAGATGCATAATAATTAGAATGTTATATGCTTTAAATCATTTTAATTATATAAAAAGCTTTATATAATTAAAACAACATCTTGAATTATTGTATAAAATAAGACTTGATTTTTAAAATAACTATGCTAGTACGTGAGTCGATTTAGGCCGAAGCCTATCTTTGCAGATCTTCCCTAGGAGTTGCACCATGAAGAGAACCGCAATTATTTTACTTGCCGGGACTATGCTTATTTTGAATTTTGGGTTGACCGTTTATGCAGAGGATCTGGTGTCCCAGATCAGTTCACTGCAACAAAAGGCCGAACGCGTTGAGGCTCAAATCAACCAGGCTAAACAGCAAAGCGAAGCGGCAATGGACCAGCAGATCAAATCATTGATGAGTCAGGCCGACAATCTCATCAAACAGAGAGTCCAAATGGACTCACAGATTTCCAAGATTGACGCCCAGATTGACGACATAAAGAATTCCTCAAAAGCCAATTTGACCAGGCAGGTTAAAGCTTACGACCAGGAATTGGTTATGTTGAAACAGCAGATTGCTTCCTTAAATGCAAAGAAATGGGCGGAAGAAGCTCAAAAGATGAAAGAAGAAGAGACAAAGAATCAGGCGCAAAAGAATCCTACAGAGCCTATTCAGGTTCCCGCCCCAGGACAGCCTGGACAGAAGTAGTAAAATAGACCGCTAGAAACGATAACCGAACGGAAGAGCCAGAGTGACTTAAGTTGCTTTGGCTCTTTTGTATTTTTAGTTTATGAGATCTCTGCCCAAGAAAATCCCACCAACCAAATGATTTATTTGAGACACACATCAAAACGATACAAAAAAGCCCGGATAGTTTCGGCACTAAAAGACATAATGTAATATATTGATTATTTTACTTAACATATTAATAAAGCAAGTAATATTTTTATTGACTTTGAAGTGGTATTTGATAAAATAGCACTTATGCCAGAAGGTTATATCGAAAAATTCAAGTCGGTGGATCGTGGATTGTTCTGGTCATTAGCGTTTGCCATCCTGTTTCTTTCAGGATGCTCCGCAAATTTGACAGCATTAAGGTCTTCGTCCGAGGGAGATTTTTCGAGGAAAACGACTGATTCCAATGCCCCAAAAAGCAGGGTTTCATCAGATGAGGAAGGGGCGTTCCATGTAGTAGGCAAGGGGGAAACCCTAGCGCATATATGTGATGTGTATGGACTAGATCTAAAGGCTGTTGCAAAAGTTAACAGGCTGGATTCTCCTTACAAACTGAATGGAGGAGAAACGATTTTTCTGCCCGCTATCGCACTATTAACGGACTCGGAACAAAAAAAATCGCCTGGGCAAATCAAGTCATTAGCGGGAGTAAAAACTCCGGAGTCGAGGTATGCGGTTGCAAGCGCGATACGCGGTCTACGGCATCCGAGCGTTCCATTTCTAAAGTTCCCGGTACCTCAAGGATTGTTAACATCTCCATTCGGTTTTCGTTGGGGAAGTTTTCACAAGGGACTCGACATAGCAGCCCCGGTCGGCAGTCCGGTCCTGGCGTGCGCTGATGGAAAGATAGTTTTTACGGGAAGCCAGAAACGTTTCAGAAGATACGGCAATACTGTTCTCATTGAACATGGCAGTGGAGCCTACACATACTACGCCCATCTGTCGAAAGTATTGATAAAGCCGGGGCAGTCCATAAAGAGAGGTCAAAAAATTGCTCTCGTGGGTAATACCGGAAGATCTACAGGACCACACCTCCACCTGGAAGTGAGAGTCGCCAATCAAATGTACAATCCCCTTGCCTATTTCGCGTCTTCAGAATTGGCTGGAATGAGAGTGGCGAAAAGATTTAGCGACTCCCCAATGGGACCGGTACTAGCTCACTGGAAAATTCCTGATCTCATTTCGGCAAAATTGCCATAAGAAGGTCGGGATTCAAAGGTGCTGCTTATAAGATATTCCAAAACACCATATCTATGCCCCATGCAAAGGAACCAATCTCATCGGTCTTCATGACACGGAAGATCGGTTAGCGTTGATTTATTTACAATCTGTAAAGAAATTTGACATTCCTCGGGTTAGTGAAAGTCTGATCACAAAAATGGACTCGGCTTAGAATTTGTTCAGACGCTGGATTACTCATACCGTGAAAAAATGATTAATTGGCACATGGTTTGCGAGAAAGCATAATGTTGAGGCGCATAAAATCGCTTTCCAGCATTCGGAACGTACTTCAAAACGCGTAACAGTTCTAAATCTCATGCTTTTTCCTTGACAAGGAGGTCCCTCACAATTACTATTAGGGAATCATATCAGTTTTTTTCACAACTTCGAAAAGACACCCCCAAACACAGAATTCGTCATCTGTAGATTGTTGAATCTGTTCTTGGGGAGAGCTTTTAACAAGGCATAACGTTCAAGGAGGACTACAAATGTCGAAATCCAAGCTGGTGAAACCTCACGGTGGTGGGGAATTAAAACCTTTAATGTTAACAGGCGCAGCGCTAGAAGCGGAGAAGAAAAGAGCCGAAACTCTCAAGAAAATCAAAATCTCATCCAGAGAAACCGGCGATCTCCTAATGATGGGTTGTGGCGCTTTTACACCGCTTGAAGGTTTCATGACCAAAGCTGATTGGAAAGGTGTATGCGACGAATTCAAGATGGCCAATGGGCTCTTTTGGCCTATTCCTATCACTGTTTCTACTGACGACGAAAGTGTTAAAGAAGGGGATGAGATAGCTCTGGTTGACGCAGATGATGGTTATACGGTCGCCACCATGAAGGTGACTGAGAAGTATACTATCGACAAAGCTTATGAGTGCAAAAAAGTTTTTACAACAGATGATATGGAACATCCTGGTGTGCAAAAGGTTATGGCTCAGGGAAAATACAACCTCGCCGGACCAGTCAAGGTTTTGACCGAAGGTGGATTCCCTGAAGAATATGGCGATCTCTATGGCACACCCGCTCAGACAAGAGCCATATTTGAAGAAAAAGGCTGGAAACGAATTGCCGCTTTGCAGTTACGTAACCCGATGCACAGGTCCCATGAGTTTTTAGCTAAAATCGCCGTTGAAGTCATGGACGGCATAATTATTCATCAGTTGCTCGGAAAGCTAAAAGCCGGCGATATTCCCGCGGATGTTCGAGTTGACGCCATCAATGCGCTTGTCGACAATTACTTCGTGAAAGACACCGTTGTCACCAAAGGCTATCCAATGGAAATGAGATATGCCGGCCCTAGGGAAGCTCTTCTTCACGGCGTTTTCCGACAAAACTACGGGTGCAGTCATCTTATCGTAGGTCGTGACCATGCCGGTGTCGGTGATTACTATGGACCATTTGACGCTCAGACGATCTTTGACAAGATTCCTGAAGGAGCGCTCGAACTTCAGCCGCTCAATATCGACTGGACATTCCATTGTTTCAAGTGTGGCGGTATGGCCTCAATGAGAACATGTCCTCATGGCAAGGCGGACCGTTTGCTTCTCTCTGGAACGATGGTACGTAAAACGCTTTCAGAAGGTGGAGAATTGCCGCCTGAATTCTCTCGTCCGGAAGTGGTCGCCATTCTCCAGAAGTACTATCAAGGCCTGGAAGAAAAGGTTGAAGTCAAATTGCACGGAGCGGCTACAGGCGACGTCAAAAAGTAACAACCACATCCAACACAGTAAGGAAATCTTTTAATTGCATCGATCACCGGCTTAAAGCTGGTGATCGTTTTTTTTGACTTTCCACAGGTAGCTTTGGGTTTCGATTAGTAGAATTGATGTTCTTGACGTAATCATGCAATGACGAGTACAATAAGTATGGTTTCCTATGAAATGGTCTGTGTTGATAGGATAAAGCGGGAGACAGGAATCTCTTTAGAGTTTGTTGCCTTTCGCGCAGGCGCGTAAAAATGAAAGATCTTTTTGAAAAGTGTTACTCCTTCAAACGAGAAAAGGAAGCGATTGAGCTTGGGTTTTACCCATATTTTAAGGCGATCTCCGCCTTGAACGGGCCTCATGTCGTTGTAAACGGACGCGACATGATAATGGTTGGTTCAAATAACTATCTTGGCTTGACAACTCACCCCAAAGTCAAAGAAGCTGCGATGAAAGCTTTGGAAATGAACGGGACCAGTTGCTCAGGTTCAAGGTTTCTGAACGGTACCCTGGAGATGCACGAGCAGTTGGAAGCCTCTCTCTGTGAATTTGTGGGAAAGGAATCCGCCCAAGTTTTTACGACCGGGTTCTTGACCAACCAGGGTGCAATAGCGCCACTGTTGTCACGGAATGACACGGTAATTGTAGACAGACTTGTTCACGCCAGCATTCTGGAAGGCGTTAGGCTTTCTTTCGGCAAGGTAAGGCGGTTTCGTCACAACGACCCAGAATCGCTAAGGAAAAATCTTGAGGCAAGCGCCGATTCAGATGGGATACTGGTAATTGTAGATGGGGTCTACAGCATGGAAGGAGACATTGCCCCTTTACCGGAACTTGTGTCAGTGGCCAAAGAATACGGGGCGAGAATAATGCTTGATGACGCTCATGGCATAGGAGTTCTTGGCAAAACAGGGAGGGGAACGCTGGAGCATTTCAACTTGACGGATCAAGTGGACCTTGTCATGGGAACATTCAGTAAGTCTCTGGCCTCTCTTGGAGGTTTTATTGCGGGCGACGCCTCGGTCATAAATTATATCAGGCACAATTCGAGAGCGCTGATATTTTCGGCGTCTATGCCTCCTTCATCGATTGCCGCCGCTCAAGCCGCCCTGGATGTTATCAAGACTGAACCTGAGATTCTTGAACAACTTTGGATAAATACAAGATTCCTTATGAAACGGATAGTCGATTTGGGGTTTGATACGGGTCCCACCGAAACCCCTATCGTGCCGATGATTGTTGGGGATGACGCAAGAGCGGCTATTTTCTGGCGTCTCTTATTTGATGAAGGGATTTTTACCAATTGTGTCATCTCCCCGGCAGTGCCGCCTGGAGGACAAAGGATTCGGATGTGCCTGATGGCGACTCATTCGCTTGATGACCTTGAGACGGTAGCGGAAATTTGTGGCCGCATTGGTAAACAGATAGGATTGATAAGTTAACGGAGGCACGGGAATGGTTTCTAGAATACCCGCTTTGGGAGTAAGGAAGAGAAATAAAAGAATAATGTCGTCCCAATGGCGCGTTCTTTTGATATTGCTGGCTTCGATTGGAACACTTTGTGTGATCACCATATCTCCATTGTTCGCTGTAGATGATAGCCCCGTGAACCAGGGGTCGACCAGAATTATTCAGGGTCAGGATACCTCTTCCGCTTCGGTCGAAAACAGGTTCGAAAAGATTGAAAGAACTTTGGAATCGATTAGGGTTACGGGAGAGAAAGCCGAAGATCGTAGTTATTTTAATAAACTGGTGAGTTTTGAAGTTTTCAAATATTTAAAAGTTATGGTTGCGCTATTGATTCTGATTGCTCTGGGTTTTCCTCTGGCGATATGGTTGATGACGAAGAGCAGTTCATTCCAGTCTTCCGCCCGGTCGCAGGATCTCGCCGAGACTCTCCTAACCATTGAAGAACGTCAGGCAAAACTTGCCCACATACTTAAGGATATTCAGGGTGAAATTGATTACCTTCAGACTCTGTCGGCTCCAGATCTTAAGAATCTGATTCAAAAGGCCGAAAACTATCTTAAGTTGAATGAACAGGACCTAAAGCAAGCAGGTTCAAAGCCGGGCGACAAAAAGAAATGAAAATGAGACCAATCTCCAAAGGTACTATTAACAATGTCGATGAATCACTTTGCCATGCTGTTAACTATTTCGAGCAGGGTTCGAGAGTTGTCTGATTGTACTCCAGCGTTATCATACAGGATATCCTGAACAGAAACATGTTTACCGTGAAAAGATTCATTGGCCTGATTGTCCGGTTGGATAATCCCTCCGGTGAGAGAAAGGCCGATAAATAGGCCTCTAGCCTTTGAGTAAGACAATATCTGGGATTCCAGCCTCAAATTTGTATCGAAGGATCTATCTCGTCCTATTGGCCCGGCGCTAATGGATGCGTCCACTCCAAGAATAAAATTCTCTTCCAGAAGTCGTTGGATTGCTCCTTCATCCATGAAGAGTAGAAAAAGGTCTACAGACTGGGCCCCTACCTGAAATCCTACGCTTCCACTCCTGAATGTGAAAAATGCGGGATTTGTCCAATTCGAGGAATTTTCATCATGTCTCAAGATGACGCCTTTTCCCAATTCAATCCCGACCAAAGCGCCGATGTTGATGATTCCGGGGAATATACCTAACCCTCGTGCCCGTCGAAACAACTCCTTTGGAATATGACTGTCGGGAATTTCGGATATTTGTTTCAAGGCATTGACACAAGCCCCAATTTTATCATTCGCCGACGAAAAATCAGTATCTAAGGCATAGGCTGAAGAAAACCAAAAGAAAATCAGTACAAAGAATGACCATGGTTTTAACTTCATTTGGACTCCAAAAAAAATACATTAAAAGTGAGATAGAATGTATCAGTGCTTGAAGGCCCTCTGTCCCGTATACATCATCGTTACCTGGGGTTGAGCTTCATTACATGCCTGGATGCTCTCATAATCCCTGTCGGAACCTCCGGGCTGGACTATGGCTGAAACTCCGGCTTTGATACCGACATCAACTCCATCCCTGAACGGAAAAAACGCGTCTGAAACCATAACGGAACCAATAAGTCCTGCGCCGGCCTTTCTCATGTCATGATCAAGTTCAGCCCTGGTGTCCGTTTCCTGAACTTCGTTAAATGGTTTGCCATAACGCTCGAAACATATCCGGTCCCTGTATTTAATCTGAGCCTTTATTACCGCAAGTTCGGCGACTCCCACACGATCCTGCTCGCCAGTCCCTATTCCTACTGTGCAGCCGTCTTTCACGTACAGGACCGAATTTGAAGTTACGCCTTGTTCTACGGCCCAACCGAAAATCATGTCATTGATTTCGCGTGTTGTTGGTTGCCGCTCAACAAAATATCTGATTCCTTTGCATGTTGCTTCGGCAGGCTTAAAATCTTCTGACGAACCAATCGAATTGATCGGTGACTGCTGAATGATTATTCCCCCATCCATGAGTGATTTGAAATCTACAAATCTCTGGGGTCTGTAAGTCTCCAGGTTCTTTATTCCGGGAATGGATAAAATTCTAAGATTTTTTCGTCGAGCCAGAACGTCAACCACTCCATCTTCAAAATTAGGCGCAGCGACAACCTCCAGATAATTTTCCGCTACGAGTTCAGCGGTTTCCATGTCGATGGAACGGTTGAATACAGCCGCGCCACCGAATGCGGCTATTCTGTCCGCCATGTTAGCGCTATGGTAGGCTTCGGCCAACGAACCCCGTTGAGCAACCCCTGAAGGATTGTTGTGCTTCATGATAGCGCAAGCGGGCTCGTTCATCAAAAACTTCAGGATATTTAAGGCGTTGTCAACGTCCGTAAGGTTAGTCTTACCAGGATGTTTTCCGGCCTGAATCATGTTCTCCTCAGTTATGCCACTAACGAGACTGGACCCAGGGTTGATAAACTTGGCCCCGCCCAATTCCAGATTACCCGATATCAGTTCGTACAAGGCTGCTTCCTGGCCAGGGTTTTCGCCATACCTCAGACCTTTTTCCACCAACGCGCCGTTTGAATCTGGGATTTTCCAAGATTTTTTCCTGTAACGCAACGATTGGGAACCAAAAGAGATAGTCAATTCTTCTGGAAAATGGTCATCCATTACTATCCTGTACTGTCGTTTGAAATCATCCATGGGCTACCTCCAAATCTTACAGCAAGCCATTATGTCAATTACGACGAGAATCCAGAAAATATGAGAACGCTGGGTCGTGTGAATATAAGAAACAAAATTGCCGAGACCATTGACATGAGACTACTATTCTATCACTAATCGTCTACTGTCATGTATAATTATCAATGAAGAATTTAGAATTAGAGGATTCATAGAAATCTTTCGATAATTTTGAATGGAGAGATAAAGTGAAGAAAACGGGATCGTTGATAGGGATACTTCTAATATTCATAGCCGGAGTAATAACCGGTATAGGAATTTCAGCATGGAAACTAGATGTTGCAGGAGTAAGCCCCCAGAAGGAAAGGCAGAGCAAGGAATCAAATCCTAAGGATGAAATCAGGAACCGTATAGCCGGAATTGAGCGAATGCTGAAAGCTAATCCGGACAATATTGAGGCATTAATCCAGCTCGGCAACGACTACTTTGACATCGGGGAATATCCCAATTCTGTAGAGGCTTACGACAAGGCTCTACAGATTGATCCGGGGAATGCGGAAGTCCTTACCGACAAAGCCGTAGCATACCGTCGGATGGGGAAATCTGATGAATCCATAGAGCTTTTTCAAAAGGCGTTGAAAATTGATCCAGGTCAAACGATTGCAATGTTCAATCTCGGAATTGTGCTGAGAGATGACAAAAAAGATCTTTCCGGTGCGTTAAAAGTTTGGAAAGATTTTTTGGAAAAAGCCCCAGACAGTCCTCACGCTGTGATGATCAAACCGTGGGTAACACAACTGGAAGAAAAATTAGCCGCTTCGGGCGCCACGACGGAAAAGAAGTAATCGGGGTTGCTTAATGGGACATCTCGTCGAACTTTTCCCAAACTCAAATAGATGATAACCGCACAAGACCTACGGTAGTGATTAATCGAGTCGGTTAATCTTCCGACAAGCGATGGATAAGAAAGTCTGTCAAAGCTGTAAGCCCGTGAACAGGCATATAATTACTTGCTGACACATCGTAGAGTATTTTGCTGTAGGCAGGGAATTCCTCATCTTCTTTCCAATGTATGAAGGCTACAGGCAGTCGTGGAAAGATGTAGAAGGTAAAACCCGAATCTCCCAATTCGTTTGGTCTGCCTCCCCATTTCAATGTGCGGGCGAGCACAGTATCGCGACCGGCGGCAAAAAAGGAACTTAGCAATTCCATAGTCGATTTTGCAAAGTGAGCCCCCAGGACGGCCCCATGTTGGAGCGATCGCGAATCTATCCACTGATTCATTACTCGGACGGCGGATCCCTGATTCTCTGCAGCGGTAATCAGGTACTGGAGGACAAGGACCTTCATTGTCAGTGTATCGAAAAGCTGGTGTTCAGCTCGTAATCTGTAAGGTATGAGATCCAGAGTGAACCAACTGGTCAGAAAAGGAATGACCAGACGAGGAATGCCATCCCCACCCCTGTAATGAACTTCCGCAGTCTCTGCCAGCGTAATTGGGTCAACCCGCTGAATCCTGGCGATCAATTCCTTATAAAAGCCTTCGAGAGCCTCAGCATTCTTGCCCATCTTTTCGCGCTCCGTCCATACAGTATATTCATCAAGCGCGCTCATAAATATGTTCCTACCCTTATGTCGCTTCTCGAGTCATCAATAAAATAGTCACCCCAGAAACGACACTCAACAACAGTAAGTTTTGTGATGGAATAAAGCAAAAAACCCTCCGTGAGGAGGGTTTTGATAGTTGTCTAACTTTAGAAAGCGCTTAATCAAAACGGGGTGCTAAAATCGAGTGTCATCAAACCACCGACCGTCCATGAACTTCTGTTAAGAGAGAAATTGTATGTGTCCTGTAATGCGGGGTTGTTAAGTATTTCGCCGGTCCCCGAACTGGTCGCCCTGGCCGAGTTCCAACGCAGGAAGGCGCCAGCTTGTGATGATCCAAAGAATTTCCTTGTATATTCACCAAAAACTTCAAAGAAATGACCAGCAGTATAATTCGGATTGTTGTACTCGAACCTATTCCCAGCCGTGGTACAGTCAAGACCCACATAGCTATATCCCAACGATGGTTGGGATTCCAAGCATTCTAATTTTCAGACTCTGGATGGTGTCCGTATAGGCGCTCTGGAAACCGATAAAAGGTATCCATGCGCTTGACAAAAAGCTGGCTTCATGTTGCCCGTTAAACAACCCGAGGGTATTGGGGCTGGTAAGTGAGGCGGTATAGTTATCATACCTTAAGCCAACGAGAGCGGCAAATCCAGTCCAGCCATAAGCCAACGCGCCATCAACAAACCACCAGTTGTGTTTTGCACTCCAGTTGTTTGCATCTTGGAGTATCGGAGCAAGATTACAATTGTCCCAAGAGTCAGCCGTGGTATCTCCACCAAAAAGGTACCAGCCGGTTGCCACGAAAGATAAACTTGATGAACCTCCACATTGGGACGACTCAGTCAAAGAAACAGGCAGAGCGGCGCCCAACCACAGTCCGTTGGTGGGGAATTTGATATCGATAGATCTGACATTGGTTGCGCCAAGATTCTGAGCTGTCAGCGATACGCTGGTATTGCGGTCTTGAGGAATGCCCCAACCAACATAAAAAGCAGGCGCTATTCCCGGTGAGGCAGCGTCGCCGCATTTACCGGAACCGCCAAACATAGACGGCATACTCGGCAACCCAGACAATCCAAAGGCCCCGGAATACTGCGCGCCAACAAACGTCGGAGCCAATGCTAACGCCATGATACCGACGAACAGGATTAATCCACGTCTCATAGCCATATCCTCCTAATCCTAAAAGCGAAAGAACACTCCTCTCGCCAGACTAAAAAAGTTAAAACAACTTTTAAGGCAAATTTTACGGAATATACAATGCGTATAATAAAAGGCACATTTTGTCAAGAAGTTTTTGGGCTTTCGCGCGAAGGTTCAACCTCTTGAACTATTCATAATGACCCTTAAATTTTAGCATAGGCGACAAACAATCGTCAAAGGTCGAGACAATTCAAGTGATAAAAACAGAAAAAAGTTCTATTTCACTTTAATAATATCGCAAACTTTTTGAGAAAAAATCGTTTCCACTGTCGCCAAATAATTTGACAGAACGTATTCGTTCGCGCGAAACCCTCCTTCAACTGGTTTAAAGGAGCCGCATAGTGTCCACATTTGCCGACCCTGCCGTGGGAAGTCTCAGACGCTGGGTTATATTTGCTGTCGGCGCGATAAATTTCATCATATCAATGTTTTATCGAGTATCAATCGCTGTGATAGCGCCTTCTCTAATTGATGAGCTGAAACTCGACACATCCCAACTGGGTGACCTCTCTGCTGCTTTCTTCTACGGTTTTGCCATCTGCCAGCTTCCTCTGGGATTGGCGATAGACAGGCTGGGGCCCAGAGTTACTACGATTTTCCTGGGGTTTGCGGCTGTGATGGGAGCGATAGTATTTGCTACAGGCTCTTCTTACGAACACCTGGTCCTGGGACGACTACTACTGGGGATTGGAATGGGTGGAAATCTCATGGTAGTCCTGGCCCTATTGGCGGTCTGGTTTCCGCCGGACCGATTTGCTTCACTCAGCAGCACAGTTGTAGCCATAGGAGTCGTCGGAAACCTTTTTGCCGCAACGCCATTGGCGTGGATGAACGAGGCCATTGGCTGGCGGACCTGTTTCATGGTGTTTGCCATTGTCGATAGCATAATCATAACCTCGTTTGTTTTTGTGATGAGAAATTATCCTCCCGGCCACGCCAGGAAGACTTCAAGACGACCAAATCTTATGGATGGTGTTAAACAATTGGCGCGAATGTTCCCATACTGGGTCATAAGCTTCGGGAATTTCGTCAGGTACGGATATTTCGTCGCAATTCAGGGTCTGTGGGCGACTCCTTTTCTTGTTTACGGTCTTGGGTTTACCGATATGGCCGCAGCCAACGCACTGCTCTTCTTGGGGCTTGGCTACATGGTGGGATTACCATTTTTTGGTTATTTGAGTGACAAGGTCGTTCGATCCCGGAAGAAAGTAATACTATTTACAATGACTGGGTCTGCAATATTGACAGGCTCTGTGACTCTCTGGCCGGATAATCCTAATACATCAATTATTTTCTCCACTTTTTTCGGGATAGGCATGCTCACAGCGCCAGGGCAAATCTCATACGCGCACATCAAAGAGCTGGTTCCCCCGTCAATAAGCGCTCAGGCCATGACTGCCGTAAATCTTTTCACTATTCTGGGGGCTGCTTTGATAACTCAGTTTTTGGGGATGATTGCTGGAGGGGAAGTTTCACAATTCAGCGGTTCAGCGGATTTCAAGTTCATATGGATAGTAGGATGCGTATTGCTGGCAATAGCCTCGATACTCTATTGTTTTGTTCCAGACAGCCCCGTTTTTCAACGATTATCGAGCAAAAGCCCTTCAGAGAGCCATTTGTGAATGTCGCCCAGTCGAAATCCCAAGTTACCCTTTTATGACTCCCATGGGTTTAATACAAGCCACCTTTCTGGCCAGACCGGCTTTGTGGACTACATCCACGACCGAACTAACATCTTTATACGCTTCTGGAAATTCTTCTCGCATGGTTTTTCGCCCGGCCGATCGAGCATATATATTGTGGTCCTGGAGTTCCTGTTCAATGAATCGTCCTTTCGTCCTTTTCAGGGCCTCATTTCTCGAAAGAACTCTTCCAGCGCCATGACACGCCGATCCAAAGGTCTGGTTCATAGCCCCCTGCGCCCCCACCAATATGAAGGAACAGCGCCCCATGTCTCCGGGGATTAAAACGGGTTGGCCGGACTTGAGGTAACGCTCAGGCAACAAGGGATGAAATGGAGGTAGAGCCCTTGTCGCTCCTTTCCGGTGCACACACAGTTTAACTTTTTTGCCGTTAACAATGTGATCCTCGATTTTGGCTATGTTGTGTGAAACGTCATACAATAGATGAAGCCTCAACTCTCTCGGAGACAGACCCATGGATCTTTCCCATACCTCTTTGGCCAAATTCATAAGAATTTGCCGGTTTGCGAAAGCGAAATTGGCCGCTCCAGCCATAGCCGACAGATATTCTTTGCCCAGAGGGCTATTAATTCGGGTACAGGCCAATTGCCTATCAGGCAGTTCTATCTTTTCTTTAACCATGTTCTTGATCATACGGGCCAGGAATTCATCACAGACTTGATAACCGAACCCTCTTGATCCACTGTGAATCATGAGAGTTACCTGACCAGGGAACAATCCCCAGGATTCCGCTACTTCCGATTCAAAGATCTCATCTATGAAACCGATTTCAACAAAATGGTTGCCTGACCCTAATGTCCCAAGTTGATCTTTCCCTCGTTCAAAAGCACGGTCGCTTATCGACTTGGAATCGGCTCCAGTTACCCGGCCATGGTCTTCAATATGCTCGAGATCCGATCCATCGCCCATTCCCTGCTTTATGGCCCACCCGGCCCCTGATAAAACAACTTCAGCCAGGGCTTTTCTGTTCAGCCTAATTTCCCCGGTGGACCCCAAACCACTTGGAATTGTAGAATACAGCGAATCAACCAGATCCTTAATTCTAGGAATGACATCTTCTCTGGCCAGACCAGTGGTAGCCAGGCGCACTCCGCAGTTAATGTCGTACCCTACACCGCCAGGGGATACTACACCTTCATCAAGGTCAAACGCCGCCACACCTCCGATAGGGAAACCATAGCCCCAGTGAATGTCGGGCAAAGCGATTGAATGTGATACAATGCCGGGCATGTGAGCCACATTGTAAACCTGCTCACAACTGTTGTCCTTTTCAATATCAGGCAAAAGGTTGGAATCTGAAAAAATGAGTCCAGGAACATGCATTCCTCCAACCATCGGTATTTCCCAACGTGTCTCGTCAAGACGCCTGAGTTTGAATTTTCTCTCTCCGGGCATTTTCAACCTCATCCGGGAACATTGAACGCCGACTGCAAAGGATCAGACATCAAAAATGACCTGGGCCACAAAGCCGTCACAGGTTTTTTCAAATAACAGCCCATGATATGTGATCCCTTTAATTTCTACGCCATCCCTAAATTGATCAGGAAACTCCATGAAGTATCCCCGCACTCTTGCTTCAATGGCATTTGATTCGTCAATTTTCAGAAAAGCGTCACAAAAAACAAATCGCTCCACGGTGAACAAAAAGAGAAGTTCTCTAAGCCAATCCACGAGGAGATCCTGCAGGGAATCTGATTGCAGAAAAAGATTCTTGACAGACAACTTTTTAGGATGCTCATCAGTCCCCGTAATAATGCTTGTCATCGCAGAAGCCGAGTTCAGAAAAATCTGTTCCACATTTTTTCCGTATACCTCGATTCTAATGTCAGCTGGATGCTCTAAAAGTTTCCAAGGAAGGGTCTGTTGATTCATCAAAGTGGAGGAATCGACCTTTTAATGACTGCTGTCAGGAAGTTTTGAAAGATATTCCAATGTTCCTGACGCTAACTTGAGGGCTACCGATTTTATGAAATTTTCCCTGGAATCCACAGATTGCTGCGCCAGATTGTTTACAAATCCACATTCCACCAGAATCGCAGGCATGGTGGCGCCTATGAGGACGTAAAAAGGCGCTTGTTTCACGCCCCTATCCCGAAAGGTCAGGCCAGTGTTTGCGTCAGTGGCAATTAGGGAACTGTGAACAACCTGGGCAAGCTTGATCGACTCACTATTTTTTGAAGTTGTCAACAGGTCGATCAATGTGGCTTCCAGGTCAGTCATTTTGCTCAGTGAGAGCCCATTCTCTCTTGCCGCTGCCCTCATTGCCCCCCTCGAACTGGACTTGCTGAGATAAAATATTTCAGGACCACTGGCGGATTTGAAATCTGAACCGTTACAATGAACAGAAATAAAGACATCGGCTTCATGGGAATTCGCAATCTTGGCCCTCTCTTTAAGGCTGAGAAAAGTGTCGTCATTTCTGGTGAGGAAAACCTTGATGTTTGGAGAAAGCTTTTCCAGATTCTTCTTAATCAGTTTGGACAACTCAAGCGCAACATCTTTTTCAGCTACCTTGCGATCGTGAGAAACCGCCCCTGGATCCTTTCCCCCATGTCCCGGATCTATTACCACTACATGTCGATTTCTGGGCGTAACAAGGTCGGGAACATTTGGCCCCAACTTGGCGTCAGTTACGCTGGGTGGTATAATAGAAGCGCTTTTGATTTTAGACTCTCCTGGCTTAGGGCCAGTGAATTCAAACTCGTCTGGACGAAAAAACGGATTTCCTACCCGATTCATTGGAACTCGATCAGGAGTCTTAATCTCACGATCAGATGATGACTGGTGGATTTCCCGAGGTTGAGAGTATGATTCAGCATTTTCAAGCAGATTATCGTGGGTCGAACTGGAGGATAATTCGACGGTACTGACGGGTTCCACTTTTTCAACTGTCTTTTTGGCCTTGCTCGCCGGAATTACAGAATCTCTGGATTCTTTGTTTTTCCTTTTCAACAGGTGGGCTTCTTTAAGGTCAAAAAGGGCCTCTCTGTAGTATCTGGAATTTTGAGAAGTTTTTTTATAACTGTTTAGACATGTTATACATTTATCCAGGTGACGCGAATCTTTGGAAAGTTTATAAAGATTCAAATAGGTCTTTCCTGCAAAAAAATAGCTGGATGCCCTATTGGCTCCTTTTTCTCTCTTCTGTAAATCAAGAAATTCATGGGCGACTTGGTTCAATTCTTTTACAGAGCAATCAGCCCTGTTGATAAGTCGCTGGAGTTCGTCTATGGTTTGCTGAAAGGACTTGGGATGGATCTTCTGTTGTGAGGCTGTTACAAAACATGGAAATAACAGAGACAGCAAAATAATGCTGACGAGAGCGGATTTGGGACGCCAGAAGGACTTAAGCCCTGTCTTGAAAGACTTCAGGATTTGAACAGCGCCCAGATTGAAACTTGCGTTCCGGCTTGGCATGTCGCAATGATATTCAAACAAAAGTTGATATTAATGACTGGCAAAACAAGATATGAACTGCCTGTCAGCCTTGTCCGCTTCATTATGTTCAACGTTGCCCCGCATGTGTCTCAGTTCCATGATACCGCTATCGAGTTCCTGAAGGCGAACGCAATTCTGAGAAATCTCGCTGTGAGTTTTCGCCGATATCAAAAAATTAGGTTTTGGCCACTTCTTGAACATTTTAGCCTCCGTGAAGTTGTATTCAGAGTATATCAAATAATATTGATATGTTCAATGGAATATCTATAAAACGCTTTATGTTTATCTGGTTGAGTTGAATTTTCTTTTTGTCTAATGCTAACATTCCTCCAGTTTCTTGCTTCCGCATTTTGATATGGCCGAGGTGTGACCAGGCAAAAGGGTTTTTACATGCTAAACCATACAAGTATGACTCTAATCACGAAGAGTTCGGAAAGGCTTAACAGCTATGAATCCAGACGTGGATGACTTAAAAAGACTGGTTAATAAACTCTCCGGAAACAAAGAAACCGATTTTGTAGACATCTTCATTGAAGAAAGAACAGGGACTACAATAGTATTCGACAATGGAAAGATAGATCGGATAAAGAGAGGAATTGATTACGGCCTGGGTATAAGAATCATCAAGAACAAACGGACATATTACGGATATTCGACACAAACCGACATGAAGACCGTAAATGCCCTCGCGACATCTATTGAAGAAGCCGCTGGAATATATTCGTCCAATAAAGACAGAGTCTTTTCGCTAAAGGCCCGGCCCTCGATCTCAGAAATCCATCAGGATCCTGCCCGAGTTGACGCGACCCAAAAAATTGGCCTTTTGAAACACGCTGACGACATTGCTAGATCTTACGGCCCGGCAGTGATTCAGGCGCGATCTGTGTTCATGGATGAGAACCGACGAGTGTTCCAGGTAAATTCCGAAGGAACCATTATAGATTTTGAGAGAAAAGGAGTCGTTTTTTTTGTTCATGTGACCGGTCGCCGCGGAGAAGTTCTACAAACGGGGTATGAATCCGTTGGCGGACAAGTTGGGATGGAGATATTTGACGGAGGTATGGCCGAGCGAATAGCCAGGGTGGCAACCGAAAGGGCAATGATGATGCTTGGAGCAAGGGAAGCTCCATCAGGGCGGATGCCGGTTGTGCTGGAGAGTGAAGCCGGAGGAACCATGATACACGAGGCGGTAGGCCATGGTTTGGAAGCTGATTTGGTGGGCGAAAAAATGAGCGTGTACGCGGAATCAATGGGTAGAAAGATAGCCAATGAAGCCGTGACCGTGATTGATGATCCCACAATGCCCAACAGGCGAGGCTCCTATCCATTTGACGATGAAGGTGTGGAGTCGAGTCGGAATATACTGATCGAAAATGGCTATTTGAAAGGATTCATGTATGATAGGCTCAGCGCCTTGAAACAGGGGGCCACTCTGACTGGTAATGGGCGAAGGGAGTCATATCGTCATAGGCCAATCCCGAGGATGTCAAACACCTATATAGCTCCATCATCTCTAAGCGCCGACGCGATCCTCAAATCAACACCAAAGGGTCTATTGGTAAGGAAAATGGGTGGAGGAGAAGTGAATACAGTCAATGGCGACTTTGTTTTTGAAGTGGCGGAAGGTTACTTGATTGAAAACGGACGCCGGTCTGAACCGGTTCGAGGAGCGACTCTTGTGGGTAATGGACCAAAAGCGCTCATGAATATCGACATGGTTGGCGATGATTTAGGATTTTCGATAGGCACATGCGGTAAAGATGGTCAAGGCGCCCCAGTCTCTGATGCCCAGCCTACTCTGAGGATCGGGACACCGGACCAGCCCGACACATGGTTAACCGTTGGTGGGACAGCCCAATCATCATAGAAAGAGAAAGATATGTCTGAGGAAAAAAAGAGAACAGGATTCCTGGGAAGATTATTTAAACGGACTCGACCGGGAGACAAACCCCAGGAAAAAGATGTTCTTAATGAAGAAGAATATTTACAGGAGGATGAGACAAAACCTCCTGAAGAAACTGAATCTGATCAGAAAATAGTCGAGTCAAAGCTGGAGGATCAGGATGAAGCTAAAAATTTATTGCGTCTAAAAACTGGATTGACCAAGACAAGAACAGGATTTCTCAAAAGTTTGGACGGCATCTTTGTTGGTAAGAAGGAACTCGATGAACAGGTGCTTAGCAGACTTGAGGAAGTCCTACTAAGGGCTGACATAGGGGTTCAAACTTCGTACGAGTTGCTGGAGCAAGTCACCGAACGGGTAAAAAGAAGAGAAATAGACGACCCGGCAAAAGTGATTAAACACATTAGGGACATGGTGAGACAATCCCTCGAACAGGTAGAATCTCCCTTGAGAGTAGGATATGGAACGGAACCGTTTGTGGTAATGGTAATTGGTGTGAATGGATCCGGTAAGACTACCACGATTGCTAAAATAGCGGCTAGACACAAAGCGGCCAATCGAAAGGTAATGCTTGTCGCCGGAGACACGTTTCGCGCCGCGGCGGTAGAGCAGTTACAAATCTGGGGGGATAGAATCGGATGTGACGTTGTAAAAGGCAAACCACAGGCTGATCCTTCCTCCATAGTGTTTGAGGCGATGGATCGCGCGATCAAAGATGACTTTGAACTAGTCTTGGTAGACACCGCTGGGCGCCTTCATACTAGGATCCCACTAATGGAGGAGTTGAAAAAAGTTCGTAGAACACTTGGAAAAAGAATACCAAGCGCCCCCCATGAAACATTGCTGGTGATAGATTCATCCATGGGGCAAAACGCGATTTTACAGGCAAGGACATTTAATGAGGCTATTCCTGTTACAGGGATAGCAATGACGAAATTGGATGGGACATCAAAGGGTGGCGTAATAGTCGGCATCTCCAAGGAACTCAAAATACCTATTAGATTTGTTGGGATTGGTGAAAAAATGGACGATCTCCGAGATTTCAACGCCCGGCATTTCGCAGAGGCCATGTTAAGCGTTGATGAACCGGTGGGGGACTAGCATAATGGTTACCTTGACGATCAAAACCTCTTTTCGGACGGAATTCCTGGATATAACGAATCAAATAAGACAGATCATATCTGACGGTGGTATTGCTGAAGGGACAGCTCTCATATATGTCCCGCATACCACAGCGGGTGTGACGATCAACGAGGCGGCGGACCCATCTGTTGTTCATGACATGAACACAAAACTCTCGGAATTGATTCCTGTGGAAAAAAGTTATCGCCACACCGAGGGAAACTCTGACGCTCATATAAAAGCGTCTCTCATGGGATCTTCCGTGCACTTAATAATTAGTGATTCCAAGCCTGTCCTCGGTATTTGGCAAGGGGTCTTCTTTTGTGAGTTTGATGGGCCCAGGACGAGACAGGCGCACATAAAACTGATTTCAGGCTGACGGGGATAACTAACTCATGAAGCCTGGGTCTTCGACAAATATAGTGGTGGAAATTTTCACCGATGGAGCTTGTAAAGGAAATCCTGGTCCTGGAGCTTGGGCGGCCATCTTGAGGTTTGGGAACCGCGAAAAAACTATTGTGGGAGTAGATCCCGACACTACCAATAACCGAATGGAAATCATGGCCGCAATCAAGGCGCTGGAAGCTTTAAAAAGGCCTTGCGCTGTGAAAATAGCCACTGATTCAAAATACCTGATGTTGGGAATCACTGAGTGGCTCAACGGCTGGAAAGTCAGAAACTGGAATACATCCCAAAAAAAGCCGGTCAAAAACACAGATCTGTGGAAAATACTCGATGAGCTGAACTCACAGCACCAGGTTGAATGGACATGGGTTCAGGGTCATTTTGGACACGCTGAGAATGAAAGAGCCGATCAACTCGCAAGAGAAGCTCTGCGAGAATTCTCAACTAAGAAAAACCGTAAGTGAATCTTTTTTCTTCGTGGTATTGAAACACTTCCACGATCTGTCGTTTCAAGGGGCCTTTGAATGAATACTAAGTTGGCTTACATCTTACTGTGGTTTCCTAAGCCGTCCGAGACCTTCATTTTTAGAGAGGTTATTAATCTTTGGAAGATGGGGGTACCCATCTCCGTTTATACGCTTTACGGAGAACTAAAGAAATGGTTATCTCCAGAAATGGCCGAAGTTTCAAATCGAATGACAAGACTTGGAACCCCTTTCCTCATGAGGTTGCCGGGTGATTTAGCATATTGGAAGAAAAGGAATCCTGACACAACTAATTGGCTATTGCGTAACGTTCCTTTTCGCAAATGGAGGTCAATCGAGGTTGGCGGTGAAAACATTTGGGCTTTTTTCTCCGGCTTTACCATGGCCAGATTGTTTCTGGAAGACGGTATTGAACACATTCACGCCCCTTGGGCCAACGGTCCCGCAACAGCCGCCTGGGTAGCTTCGAAATTGACTGGCATTCCGTTCAGCTTTATGGGCAGGGCGGTTGACATCTATCCTCCTGACGGCGCTCTAAAAGAAAAGATCCATGACAGCTCATTTGTGCTCACTAATCCAAAGGTGAACGTCGAATATCTCAAATCTATGGTGGACAAAACAGATTCAGACAAGATTCATTTGATCTACGATCCATTCCCTTTGGCCGATTATAAAGAAGCTCCAGTAAAGATGACGCCGCCTTTTCAGATTCTCGCTCTTGGAAGATTTGCCCGGTTCAAGGGGTTTGACGTGCTCCTACGGGCAACACGAATACTTCTAGAGTCTGGACTCGATTTTCATCTAACCCTCGCAGGGGCGGGGGTAAGGAGGCTTCAGCTCAAATTGTTGCATAAGACGTTGAGACTTGGCGACCGTGTGTCGTTTCCGGGGTTTGTGACATATGACGGAGTCCCTGATCTCCTATGTACAGCTGATGTTTTTGTAATGCCGAGTGTCATCCATTCTTCGGGCGAGAGGGATGGCATACCTAATGTGTTGGTTGAGGCCATGCTTCATAGATTGCCTGTGGTTGCCACCGACGTCGCTGGATTAGGCGAAGTTGTGAAAGATGAACAGACAGGCTTCCTTGTACCCCAGAGCGACCCTGACGCGCTTGCAAGATCTATCATAAAAATGACAGAAAACCGAAGCTACGCTCTATCCATGGCCGAACGTGGGAGAAGACTTATCTTGTCAGAGTTTTCTCAAGAGAAATGCCACGGAGAACTTTTTGAATTGCTGAAAAAACTGTGTATGTCTCGGGGGTAGTCTGTGATCCAAGTTGAACCCGAAATGTCGACTGAGGGTCGTTCTCCGATAAACTTGATACTTCTTCTTCAAGACCTGGAGTTCGGTGGAACACAACGCTATGCGATTCACCTCCTAAAAAATTTAGACCCGGAGAAGTTCTCGGTTTCTATGTGGGTCTTACGTGGTGGAAAGGATATGGCTCCTCTATTAGAGGAGTGCGGTAAGCCGGTAAAATGGCTTTCAAACTCTCGAAAGGTTGGTCCTGTTTCGTTAACTCGGTTGGCCATTGGATTAGCTAGGAGCCGTCCCGATATTCTGTATACTCTTACCGTTGTGCCTAACATATGGGGAAGGCTTTTGGGGACGGTTACGCGTGTGCCCGTAATAGTGTCAAGTTGGAGAGACCTTTTTCCAAAGCAATATGAAAGTTGGATGTGGCGTCTCAGCACAAGAATAATAGCTAATTCGGCGTCACTGAAAGATCTTCATGTCGATCGTTATGGTGTTCTCCCTGGTAGAATCTCCGTAGTCCATAGTGGCGTTGATCCAATCTTCTTTCAACCGGATATTGGGCAAAGGGGCAAAGAGCCTACTGTTTTGTTTGTGGGAAGACTGGCCAAGGAAAAAGATCCATTTACACTTCTGGAGGCATTTAAGCTTGCTCTCGAGAAAATACCAGAAGCTCGTCTCAAGATTCTAGGTAACGGAAGGTTGCATAAAAAGATCTTAGCATATGTGAAGTTTAATGAAATAGGTTCCAGAGTTTCTGTCATTCCTGGGGTAAAGGATGTCAGGCCTTTTCTTCGAGAAGCCTGGCTGTTTGCGATGACATCGGTTAGAGAGGCGTTCCCCAACTCAATTTTGGAGGCCATGTCAAGTGGTCTTCCTATAGTTGCCACCAAGGTCGGTGGTATCCCGGAGATGGTTGTTCATGGCGAGACGGGATTTCTCTGTGAGCCTCGCGACGTGCTAGGAATTTCCGAGGCTCTAGTCGCACTGCTCCAAAATGAACAGGAGCGGATTTCAATGGGGAGCAAGGGTCGTCTGAGAATTCAGTCGAAATTCTCACTGGGGAAAATGGTCCTAGAAACGGAGCGGGTTTTACTTGAAACCATTTCCAATCGATCTGTTAACCTGGAAAAGCATTAAAATTGTCAGATTGTTACAAAAGAGCCTCTTGCAAAAGTATTTTTTAGGAGGTTAAGGGTTTGAAATAAATGAGCTTCACGGGCAGACCAGTGGTATAGTGTTTTTGGAAAAAGACTCTTTGTCACAGGAGATACCAGTGAAGCTTAGAAAGACAATATCATGGCTGATGGGAACGCTGCAACGGAGTTTATTTCCTAAATTGGAGCAATGCTGGGATATTGCTTTAACCGAAAAAGAGAAGCAGCTGGTGTCAATACTGGAGTTGGTCGAGGTTGAGCGTTGTGTTCCGAAAAGTAGCGATACACAGTGGCTTGGAAGAAAGCTTTGCGAGCGTGAATCGATAGCCAGATCGTTCGTTATGAAGTCTGTTTATGGGTATCCCACCACACGGGCTCTGATTGAGGCCCTTGAGACTACGCCAAGCTTGCGCAGGATCTGTGGTTTTGGGAAACCTTCAGACATTCCGTCTGAGTCGACTTTCTCGAGGGCTTTTGCCGAGTTTGCTGATAGTGGTCTTGGTGACAAAGTCCACGAGTCTTTGGTTGAGAGATCTTTGAAAACGCAACTGGTGGGGCACATATCCAGAGACTCTACAGCCATAGAAGGCAGAGAGAAACCGGTAAAAAAACCTCCAAAACAAAAATGTTGCCCGAAAAAGATGGGTCGCAGACCAAAAGGTGAACATTCAGATCCCATTGAAGTCAAACGGCTGGCACGTCAGCTTGGTCAATCAGCGAAACAGGCGTTAAAGGAATTGCCGGTTGGCTGCGATGTTGGAACCAAGAGAAATTCCAAGGGATACAAGGTAAGTTGGATTGGCTACAAGTTTCATGCGGATGTCAATGATTTCGGTCTGCCGGTGAGTGTCGCTATTACTTCAGCGTCATTACATGACAGTCAGGTAGCCATCCCCCTCATGAAGACGAGCAGCTCCAGAGTGACGTATTTTTATGACCTTATGGATGCCGGCTATGACGCGGGAGCAATATATCAGATGAGCCGGAGTCTTGGTCATGTGCCGATAATAGACAAGAAATCTAGGGGGAAAGACATCATCCCCATGGCTCCCCATGAGACTGTCAGGTATAAAGAAAGGACAGTGGTGGAGCGCTTTTATAGTCGATTAAAGGAAGAGTTCGGAGCAAATAATGTCATGGTTCGCGGAGCGGTGAAAGTAAAGGCTCATTTAATGTTTGGAGTGATAGCGATTTTTGCCGACCAGTTGATCAAATTAGTGACATGATCAATTACAAATCCGAACAGAAAAGCAATAAACAGGATAGATGCGCCCAAAAACAAAAGAAACATCAATTTTAAGGAAAAAATCCTGTTAAGGGATCACTCTGACCATTGAAATTTCATCTAAAGACCAGATCGGCTGGCAAACACTCATTTCTGAAAGAGTTTTGCAAAAGGCTCAACTGTTAGATATTTCATGGACAAATCATTTCAAATGATTATCGAAACAATTGTTAAGGAATCCTATAATAATCTACCGCTCTAGAAAATGGTTCAGCAATTTAATGAGGTAGTCATTGGCGATAAAGGGCTCTCGTCCAATCTTGAGTTTAAACTCATCAAGCTGGGCTTCGAAATTTTCAAAAAGGTATTTTGAAGGGTTGGCAACCGATGAATATTCCCCGTAACCAAGATGTGAAACATAGTAGGCGTTGAAATATTGTTCGTAAGCGTTTGCGATCGGGAAACAAAGTATCGGTTTGCCGAAATATATGGCTTCACAAATAACGTTGTGTCCTCCGTTGATGATGGCGTATCGACAAGAGGCCAGATCTTCGAGAAATGTCTCACTTGAATTAGGCTTGAAGACCAAATTGTTTTCTGACGGTTTGTCCCCGAAACCATAAATGATAAATTTTGCGTCAATCTTTTTTAGGGTTGGGAAAAGCGTAAAAAAAGTGGGTGAAGTTTGGTACACAAGCACATGATCTCCTTCAATTGAAGGCGTTTCCCGCGCTGCCGCGCGAATTACAGGAGGCAAGACCACGGTTGTTTCGGGATTAATCGGTGGAAGATGAAAAAACGACACAATTAAAAACACCGAAGAGTTACTGAATAGGTGTCGGACTGATGAACAGGTCATTAAGCGGCTCAAAACTTGTGTCTTGGGTGGGAAATAACTGCAGTGAGTAAGAATGTGCTGGTGATCTATACTAACACATGGTCGACCTAAATCAGCGGCGGCAAGAGGGGTGAAATATTCATAGTTTGTAAGAATAAGATCTGGATCAAAATTCCTAATGATGTCAGCTACTCGCTTGCGAATTCTTCTAGTCGTGAAAAGCGCCCTTAGAGCGTTTTCCGTCGTACGGAAAATGTCAACTCTGTTGTTCTTGTAAAATGTTGACAACATGGGAACATCTTCCACATTGTAGCCCCACTTTTTTAGATCATGTGTTTTACCCCCTCCTAAAAAAAGAAATTCATGCTCAGGCATTTCCTGAGAGATTGTAAGCGCTTCCGAAACATGCCCACCAGCGTCTCCCATTACACCGTACAGTATCCTGCTCATGAAAGGGCCTTTCGATATTATGAATAAAAGACTGATAACCCAATGATTCCGTATGGTATCAGCTTTGTACAAAAATGCGGGTGACTCTGGGAGAAATTTTGCAAACTATCTCGTAATTTATGGTCTGTCCGTTAGACGCAATTTCATCAGGCAGAATCTCTTCATCTCCCTGACGACCGATTAGGACGACTTCGTCTCCAACAACGGCTTTTGGAATATCTGATACGTCTATCATAAGAGTGTCCATACAGACGGTCCCTACCACGGGGGCCCTTTGTCCTCGAACCAAAGCCTCGCCTCTGTTGGATTGAAACCGGGGATATCCATCGTTGTAACCAACGTGAAGGGTTGCGAGTCGAGAATCCCTACAGGTAACAAACCGTCGATTGTAAGATATACATCTCCCTGCGGGATGACATTTTATCTGTGCTATTTTCGTCGAAAAAGTTATCACTTGTTCTAAATCAATACGCTGCCTTACGTGTTCCGAAGGGTACATTCCATAAATGCCTAGTCCCGGTCTGACCATGTTGTAGTGCGTTTGCGGAAATCTGACGATAGCTGATGTATTGGCCGCGTGAATATATTTAAAACAATAGCCTAGCTTAGCCGTGCCGGCCAAAACCTCATTGAACGCATTGATCTGATTTATCGTATAACAGTCTGATTCTGGATCGTCAGCGCTGGAAAAGTGCGTCATTATCCCCTCGACGCAAAGGTTTTCCAGTTCAAAAACCCTGCTTATGAACGACATGGCCTCCTCATGCCAAACCCCGGAGCGTCCCATGCCGGTGTCAATCTTGAGGTGAACCGGGATTTTCCGCCGACCCTTGGCCGCCACATTAAGGGCCTCAGCCAATTCAAGAGAAGGTATGACGGAACTCAGTCTGTATCTTAGAATTTTGTCCGCCTCTTCTGGGAATACATTGAAAACAAGAATTGGAGCGTCAATCTTGTTTTCTCTAAGCGTCGCTCCCTCGTCAGGGAAAGCCACGGCCAGATAAGTAGCTCCATTCTCGAGAGCCACTTTGGATGTCCTAATAGAATCATTTCCATAACCGAAGCCTTTTACAACCGACATTATTTCAACTGATTCCCCCACAATGGCCCTAATCTTTTTAATATTGGCGGCAATTGCGTCCAAATCGACTAGTAATCGAGTGGGACCTATTGATCCTACCATTTCCCTCGCAAGACGTTCCAGCCGAAACCACCGGGAGCCTTTGAAAAGGACGACATCTCCACGATTCATTACTCTCTCGAGTTCCTTTGCCGCTTCGCTGTAGGTGCGCGCATGCGCAATATTTCCCGGTTTCATTCCCTCCTTCAAGGCTGCGGCGCCTATCAATTCAGCGTTTTCGCCCACTGTTATAAGATGATCTATGCCTGCCTTCGCCACATCTTTACCCACGGCCACGTGTTCCTCACTGCTATGGAGCCCCAGATCCAGCATTTCACTCAATATGGCTATTTTTCGTCTGCCTTCTCCCACTTTGGTTAAGGCGTCGATGGCGCCTTTAACTGATGCCGGGTCCGAATTATAGGTATCATTGATTAGAGTGACGCCTGTCACCGTTGTGTGGATTTCCAATCTCATCGGCGAAGGGCGAAAGTCTTCCAAGCCCCTCTTTATGTTATGTAATGGAGCGCCGAGCATCCTGGCGGAAGCCGCCGCCGCCAGGGCGTTCGTAATGTTGAAGTGGCCAGCGACCGGCAAAAGTATTTCCATCTCTTCATGAAAGATCTTCATCAAGAAGCTGTGCCCCTTGTCCGGCAGAGGTTTTGGATCGATCGCGCGCACGTCCGCATTTTCAGAAAAACCAAAAGTTACGACCTTACCTATAGCCTCAGGAGCGTACCCCATGCTTAGACGGTCATCGGCGTTAAGCGCCAAAAAAGAATCGGCGGTAAAATTTGCGAATAGCTTTACCTTTTGTTCAAGGGTGTTCTCCAGACTTTGAAGTCCACCGATGTGCGCCTTACTGATAACAGTTAAAACTCCATGATCCGGTCTGATCATTCGTTCAAGTTTCTCCATCTCTCCTGGTAAGCTGATGCCAGCTTCAATGATTGCAATTTGGTGTTCACGCCTGATTCCCAAAAGCGCCAGAGCGGCGCCTATCTGTGTATTATAAGAAAGTGGAGATCTATACGTTTTTCGATCCAGACACAGTATGGCCGCCAACATTTCCTTGACGAGCGTCTTTCCGTTGCTGCCGGTAATGCCTATGACGGGAATATCAAACTGGTTTCTATAGTGAGAGGCAAGTTTCTGGAGTGCGGCTAAAGTATCATGAGTTTCTAAAATCGTTATCTCTTGAGGCAATTTTTTTTCGAAGAGATCAGGCCGATCTGCCACTACTACCTTGGCTCCTAACTTTATGGCCTCCAGGGCAAAGTCTCCGCCATTGAAGTGAGGACCTTTGAGCGCCCAAAAAATGTGACTGTCGCCGATAGGTTTCCTTGTGTCGATTGAAACTCCACAAACCGGTCCATGGGCGGGCCCTCGGAGACGTACAGGATTGATGATGTTTATAACTTGATCCAAGTCCATGAAATTGAAATTTTCAATAACCGGATTCTTCGCGACATTGGAATTGGCGCATTGTCCAGTAATTGAACCGGTGAGTTCTTCCTGATTCGGGGTATGGGACATTTTGATTCGAATCCTTCGAAGAATTCCTTCAATTGAATCAATTCTAGTCTATTGCCTAATGGCTCCGCGAACCCTCTAACACGATGAGCCTTTATTTTCAATATCGAGTCTCATAAACAGGGAAAGACTTGTCGGGGTGGGGAACCTTTCGGACGTAAAAATCGAAAATTACTTGACAGCGGCAAATTTATTCATATTCTTCATTTTGTCGTGGAGCAATGCGATCTCATCATTTCATGACTCTAAATCTGAATTCCAATGAGGGCCGGATCAATCAATTGATTTCAATACTGGGGACTAAATTCAACAACCGGCCCCTCATAAAATATGATAATGAAGGCGTTATCAGGATCTTGGAATTGAGTTTTTTAGCGTTATTTGGTATGATTAGATGCGTAATTCCATGCTTGTGAATTACGAAGAGTTCATAATTTTAATTTATCCATTGGGAGTTAAATAGTGGGTGTTCGTGTCAGTATTTTTGTAAAGTTTCCAATTGTTGCGACAATCTGCATCTTCCTGACTGTTTCAGTTCTTGCCAACGACCGTCAACCAACAGAGGAACCAGGGAGCGAAGCTAGGATTCAGGAGTCGAACGGGGATCTCGAAAAAGCCCTTTTCGATTATGTTCCGGTGCCCGAATGGCTTGAAGCTGTTCTCAACCGACTTCCAGCGGAACAACCACCAGAGTTAAGCGCAAAGCTTGAGAAAGAAGATTTCAGTCAGGAAATCGAACAAAGTTTTACAAGCCCGACTAAAAGTGGCGCCGAAGATTCAGATAGTCGAATGACCGGGCTTGAAAACATTCCGCCTTTGTATTCATCGCCAAAACTTGAAGGAGAGGGGGTCTGGGTTAGTCAGGACACTCCTTCTACTTCTGACGGGATTCCTCTTATACATAAAACAGTTTACCGCCCGAGTATTGAGTTCCCCAATGCAGTGGTTTACATGGCGGCGTTTGACATGAGCCGCATCAAAGTCAGGCTTTTTATTGGTCAGACCGAACCCGGCATATACCAGGTATCTGACACTTCATCCAGGGAATCTCTATCCAGAATTGTGGCCATCACTAACGCCATGTGGATGCAGCAGCACGCCAGGGGAGCGGGGGCAATATTTAGAGGTCAGGTTGTCTATCCAATGGTTCCAGGCATGGCGAGTCTCGTCATTTATAAAGACGACTCTGTAGATGTCCTGGAATGGTCTAACGACATACCTGTGTCGTCAATCAAGGACGCTCGTCAGTTACGTCATCTTATCGTGAGAGATGGAAAGGTAGTCAACCAGGTATTAAAAAATGGTAGAATTACTGATTCAGAAGTAGGTCTTGGTGGCTTCCTCATTGATAACGACGGTAGAAGCACTATGAACAACGAGTTCTGGTTCCTGGCGAACAGGACCGCTTTTGGCGTCAGGGATGACGGAAACCTGGTTTTTGCCATGGGCCACCATGTTGGCACTAAAGATCTGGCTAAAGCGCTGGTTCTTGCAGGATGCAAGAGGGCCATACACGGTGATGCCAACATCCATAATATCGTATGCAATTTTTATTTTCGGGACGAAAATAACAAGATTATCAAAAGAGATAGGCTTTCTCCAGAACAGCTTCAATATACAATGAAACGTTACGACCAGGGTTACGCAAAAGATTTTTTCGCCTTCTACGAAAAATAGCGCTTCTTGCTGGGCCCAAGGGATGAACCCATGAGTTCATGGCCATAAGCTATTTTATTAAAGGCATATTAATAGGCTTTTCGCTGGCAATTCCTGTTGGTCCGATTGGTCTGTTGCTGATAAGACGAACTTTGACCCATGGTAGAATGGCAGGGCTGGTATCTGGATTGGGAGCGGCTACTGCAGATGGAATTTACGGAGCTATAGCAGGTTTTGGACTAACGCTCTTCTCTAATTTCCTGATGAACCATTCGCTGGTTTTACGATTGATGGGGGGCGCATTTCTTTGTTACCTCGGGGTGAGGATTTTTGTTTCCAAGCCTCGCGAAAAAACTACAAAAGGGACTGAACAAGGGTTCATCGGAAACTACCTCTCAACGCTGATTCTGACATTGACCAATCCTCTAACGATTATCTCTTTCGCCGCTTTATTTGCAGCGTCGGGAGCAGTAGCTGTCCCGGGCGAGCCACACTTGACCGGAATCCTTATACTGGGCGTATTTTGTGGATCATCTCTGTGGTGGGTAATCCTCAGTAGTATAATAAGTTTGTTTCATGGCAAGCTTAATACAGCGGGCATACTGATCCTAAACAAGATATCCGGGGCTATCATAGCCGCATTTGGTTTACTGATATTTATCAGCATCCAAATTCGGCCTTAGCGGAGATGTCCTGAATACAAAGGCTGTCATTCAAATTTCGGCTAATTGTCTTGCGTAGGTCAAGAGGTCCTTTCCGGAAAAAGTGACAAAGACCACTCTCTCGATTTGAGTGAATTTCGCAAGCTGTTCAAGTGAAATGGTCAAGGCTATTCGACAGGCCTCCCCTACAGGATATCCATAAGCGCCGGTGCTAATGGATGGGAAAGCGATAGATCCGACACTGTTGCCTGCGGCCACCTCAAAACAGCGGCGATAACAACTTTCAAGCTTCAGGGCTTCACCGGAATGGCCTCCTCGGTAAACTGGCCCAACTGTGTGAATGACATGCCGAGCCGGCAACTGGTACGCTTTTGTAATCTTTGCGTCACCTGTTTCGCATCCTCCCAAAGTTCGGCATTCTTCGAGTAATCCTGGGCCGGCGGAACGGTGTATGGCGCCGTCTACTCCGCCTCCGCCCAGCAGACTCTTATTACCGGCGTTAACTATGGCGTCTACATTGAGTCTCGTCAAATCTCCAAGGGTCAGATGAATTTGCTCCTTCATGCAATCCTCAGTATATTTCTCTGAAATTATCCCTGTGGTCTACCATGTAAAGCATCTTGGCTTTTTTCCTTAGTTCTTCCTTCATGCTTTGCATGTTTTCCCTGTCAACATTGAATGCCCTGATGTAGACGTTGCGATAACCTTCAGGGGCCTGTTCATAACAACTCAAGACACTCACAAGCCTGGCGTTGTATCCACGAATCACATCAGTGATTTCCTTAATTGAACCGGGTTTGTCTTCCAATAAAAATCCAAACTGAACTCCCTTGTGAGCAAGTCCACTCAATGCCATCATTGCCTTGAACATGTCATTTTTTGTGATGATTCCTCTAATTTCTCCTGACTCATCAACAACCGGGGCCCCGGAAATCTTGTTTTTGACCATGATTTCAGCCGCTTCCTCAACGGTATGATCTATGGACAAGGTTACAGGAAACCTGCTCATGATTGCTCCAACCTCAAGTTTAGACAGAAGGTAGAGTATTCTTTGAATGTCCAGCATGACTGCGTCGGAAGGTGAAGCTCTTTTTAAATCCCGGTCTGTGACAACTCCAACCAGTTTCCCTTCTTCTAATACAGGCATCATGCTTATGTCATTTTCCATCAAAAGGTTTATTGCGTGTTGCATTGAATCGTTCACGTCAACGGTAATGACTTTTTTACTCATCCAATCTTTAACCAGCATTGATTACCTCCTGCCTGAATAACATCCTTGCTACAGCTAAACAGGCTGAACTTGGATACTCTACCCGCCTGCTCCAACTAGTTAGATGAACAAAGCATCTTTGACTTAGCAATTCGTATGCCAAATAAGAATTTGCAGTTTTCATAAATTTTCGATGAAATACTCAAACTGATTGCAAGCCGCTCAAAAAAATATGGGTGGTTTGATGATAGACCCGAATGGAATATCAGTAAACAATATTCTAAAGGAAACGAACATATGGAGATCTATTCTTGGCGGTTCATGGAGGGAAAGGCGTAGGAAATAAAAAAAGGCCACCGGAATTAACCTGTAACCTCTTGTAAAATGGTAGCGGGGAGAGGATTTGAACCTCTGACCTTTGGGTTATGAGCCCAACGAGCTACCTGGCTGCTCCACCCCGCGGCATCCTTTTAGTTTAACAAAATGAATCCAGCTGTCAACCCCTTTACGCATATTTATCAAATTAATCTTCCGCTCCTCTATGCAAGGCGTATCAGAACATTGATACGTCGAGACATGATGAAAACTGTCCATCTTATTTATGACCATCAATTACTTGTTTCCTCCCTGAGATGCGCTTCAATAATCTTTCTTCTGAGTTCAAACATGTCCTCGCCCATAGCGCAAGCCGTAAGATACTGGACGAACCGGCTCGGATTTCTTCTTAAAATACCTAAAAACTGTTTCCAATACTGAACTCGTGCCTTTGAAACTACACCCTGTAGCCAGCAAAGTCTTAGTAGATGTGAAAGATCCAACAAAGATTTGTAAAAAGAAACACCTGAGCGAGGAGTAATTGATTCGGGCGCGGATTTTTTCCCCTCGAGTTTTGCCATCGCTTTTCTTGTTGGCCTCATGGTTAAGTAATAATTATAGGTACGTCTCAAAAAATTTGACGCGTCGTAAACTTCATCCCACAATGCCACAAATTCTCGATCAATGTCGGTTTCCGGTCTTGACGGTAAGAAATTCATCTCGCCAATAGTAGAATTTCCAGATCCGAGCTGTTCGCAAAGTCTTTTTTCTTTTTTCAATCGATCCCAGAGCTTCGTATTTGGAGCAGCCTGAAGTTTGTTGATCATGACAACAGGAATGTTCGCAATATCCACAAACGAGGCTATTCTCTGTCCTGCCCCTGGTCTTTCTCCGTCAAACCCTATTATGAAACTTCCCAAAACCGTGAGTCCATTTTTATTAATATTGCGAACCGATTCCAACATCGGATTTCTGATGTTCTGAAATTTGTTGGCAATCGCCAAAACATCTTCGTCGGGAGACTCCAGTCCAACAAACACGGTAGAGAAATTTGGTTCAGTCATAAGATCTATCATTTCTTTGTCCTGCCCCAAATTTACTGAAGCCTGGGTAATGAAGGAAAATGGGCTTGAATGGTCTTTCATCCAGGTGTTCATGTCTTTCAGCAGGGGCTTTGCATGCTTCCTGCTGCCAATAAAGTTATCGTCACAGATGAAGACGGTACTTCGCCAGCCAAGTTTGTATATAGCGTCAAGTTCACTGATAATCTGAGAAGATGTTTTATATCTTGGTTTAGAGCCATATAAATTTATGATGTCGCAAAACTCACAGTCAAAAGGACATCCTCTTGACGTTTGAATGCCCAGAGACGAGTAATTTCTCAAGTCAATCAGGTCAAATCTTGGAACAGGTGTTTGAGAAAGGTCCGGTTTTTCAGGATATTCTATCACGCCGTTCAACTGTCCTTGCTTTAGCGTTTCAACGAGAATCGGAATGGTGTTTTCAGCTTCTCCCTTGACAACGAAATCACATCCAGCCGCAAGAGGCTCATCAGGGACTGAAGTGGCGTAAGGTCCTCCTGTCACTACGGTTTTGCCGCGTCTCTTCGCTTCCCGAATGAGGCCCAGAAGTTCATCTTTTTGAATCAGCATTCCTGACAACATTACCAAGTCGGCCCAAGCCCAATCTAAATCCGTCGCTGGTTGCGCCGCTAAGTCTACAAGACGGATCTCCCAGTGTTGGGGTAATATGGCTGCAACTGTTAATAGTCCCAGAGGAGGGAGCATTGTCTTTGCCGCCTGAAACTTCAACTGCTCCGGGAAACTCCAATAAGATTGCGGAAAATCTGGATTTATCATCAGAATTTTCAATGATCCACGCACTCCTACAATGAGAAATTAATATAAAATCGATGAGTCTTTCGCAACGTGGTCCTCTGCCCAATCACTTAAGATCTTCTGTTACCACCAGGCATTGATGAAATAGATTGGAAAGACCATTCTAGTGAGCGATACTTGGTTCCTGGATTAGGGACTTACTAAAAATTCTGTACACGCTGGATTTTTTAGCCCCTACCTCGATCACGATGTCATTAATTTCTTTGTTATCTTCCAGAGTCCACCCAAATTCTACAAATTTAACATTTTGATTATTGCGAAAAACAAGGTTCATATAGTGATACATAACGAGTGGCAGTCCCAATCTGTGAAACTGTTTTTTTACTCCAGCCATGGCGACTCGCAAGCCTGCGTTAAATCTCCGTCTGAATAAGAATTTGATTCCAGAAGAAATGCCAATATGTCCATTGGCCTGTTTAAGAAAAGGGTTCATGTCAGGTAACATCATGGCTATCCCGGCCGGTTTTCCATCGTAAAGGAGAAAAAATACCAGATTATCTTCCAGAATTCGTATCAAGTTTCTCCCCATTTCACGAATTTCACCGTCGCTCATCGGTACAAATCCCCAGTTTGTTGACCATGCATCGGTGTACAAACTAGCGAGAAGCCTTATATCTGAGGCGTAGTTCTTTCTGGAAATGTTTCTAACACTCACATGTCCTTGTCTTAAAATTCTCCTGCTGAGTCTTTCAATACGCGCTCCTATCGGATCTGTTTGAGCAATCCTAAAAGTGAACAAATCTTTTTCTTTAAAGTACCCCGAATTTTCAACAAGATCCCGGTAGTATGAAAAGTTCCATGGCATCATGATGGTCGGAAGATGTTCAAATCCTTCGACCAAAAGACCAGCCTCATAATTGGTGGAAGGATTGAGAGGACCCCGGATAAACTCCATGCCCCTTGATCTGACCCACTCTTCAGCCGATGCGAATAGAGTTTTAGCGACGTCAGGATCATTAAAACACTCAAAAAAACCCCAGATTCCCATTTTCTCTTTGTGATACTGATTATAATTAGTGTCTATTATAGCGGCTATTCTTCCAACCGTTTGTCCGTTCTTCTTTGCAATAAAGAGTTCACGTTGCGCAAATTTCCAAAAAGGATGCTTTTTTGTATCCAAGAGTCTTCTGAAATCTCTCTTTAGAGGAGGCGCCCAGTTGTCCTGGGAGTGATAAATCGACCAGGGCAAATTCACGAATTCGTTTAAATCATTGCGGGTCCGAACGGTAACAATTTCTATGTCCAGCATTATCCCAAATCCTTTCGTCAGGGAGTAAACGAGAAAATTCCAATTTGAGCCCCGAAACTGTCTTGCGTGGAGAATGTTCCAGCGCACACAACGCAAGCCCAAATTATGGCCACATGTTGATCCGCCTGTTAAGAGACATTTTGTCTCGACACGTGGTAGTCTCGAGCAAATTCGAGAAATTTTCTGTAGGCCTCGTCGAGATCATATCCCAGAGCTTCAGAATGTGTAGCCAGTCCCTGATGGAACCATCTGTACCAGCGATCTATATTATTGGGTTCTTCCGTAATTATTTGTGTGAAGATGTCTGTCCCTGGATAAGGTGTCACCATGTTTATTTCGACGTGATCCGGTTGCGCTTCAAGTATCAACTTCTTGCTCAGTTCAATATCTTCTTTCGTTTCACCGGGAAAACCTATCATGAAAAAAGCATGCGACATTATGCCTTCTTCCCGGAGCATTTTCACGGCCCTAATAACATGATCGTTGCTCTCGCCTTTTCTGATCAATTTTAATATCTTCGGGCTTCCACTCTCAACTCCAAGGGTCACGCGTTTGAAGTTTGCTTCTTTCATTTTTCTTACAAGCTTCTCATCAAGAGTATCGGCCCTCACGCCGCCAGTAAATTCAAAGCAGTTCAGTTGATTGTCGATTATGGTGTCGAGTAATTCCAGGGTCCTTGACTTCACGACGGTAAATGTATCGTCTACAACCTTGACTACCCAGATTCCCGGCCTGAGGTCGATCATTTCATTGTCTGAGAGAGATGCGCTCGAAGAAACATCTTTGTCCTTTTTTTGTAATTTTCCTATGTCGCTTCTTATTTCAGAAAGCTCCTGGATGATCGAACCGACCGACCTAAGTCTAGTCTTTTTCCCCCAGATGTTCCTGGAAGCGCAGTACGCGCAATTGAAAGGACACCCCCTGCCGGTCAAAAGGACTTCCCCAAAATATTTACGCCTATCAATTAATGATCTGTCGGGAATTGGCAAAGAATCAATGTCACCAACAAGTTCGGCCCTGGGATTAATTACAATTTTTCCAAGACGTTTCCATACCAGCGATGGAACAGATGACAAATCGGCTTTCCTCTCTAGCGCCTTCAGCAGGCTTAGGAGGGCAAGTTCGCCTTCCCCTGTGACCGCCATATCAGCCGAAGTGTAAAAAAGACTTTGTTCCGGCAAGGCTGTAGGGTGACTACCTCCAAGCACAACAGGAATACCAATCCTCTTCAATCTCTTTACAATTATGCGAACTGTGTCCATGTTACCGGAATTGCATGTAATACCAACAAGGTCAGGTTTGTGGGCAGCGATCTGGGATTCGATAATATTCCAGATCTCGTGATCTGGATCATTGAGCAATTTCTTCATTCGGGGTATCTCTGAATTCATCACCAGTTCAGGGTCAGTATTGACGAGCAAGGGTCTGTCTGAAAGAATCAGGTTTTCTCCATCGTATATTGCTACATCCCAATTTGAATTCTGTTTAACATATGTTGCCAAGTACAGAAGGTTGAGAGGATAAGTCTTCATTTTAGGGCTGGACAACCCAAACAAGGAATAGAATGGAGGGCGGACAAGAACAAATTTCATATCGCTTCCCTAGTTCGTTGATTTCTAAAATTGACGCTTCATGAGCTTATTAAACAACTTGACGTATCTTGCGACTCGTTCATCCCAGGAGTGGTCTCTTGCCATGATCCGCATGACGTGTTCCCTTTTTTCTAGAGGGAGGTTGGCCAAGAGCCTCCTACAAGATGAAACGAGCTCTTCCATATCCCCGTATCCAAAGGTAGACCCGTATCCAAGGCCCTCCACCAATTTGTTGTTCAAAATTGGTTCTTCAGAAAGCGTGGGCAATCCGCCACGTAAATAACTATAGATTTTTGAAATGTCATTGTCAAAAGGAAGGGATCCTGTAGCAAGGGCCAGCCCCAAATCAGCATTGTAAATGTAGTCCCAAGTTTCCTGTTCGGTCTTTTCCCCGTGGTTTACAATTAAAGGGCTGAGTTCAGACCCAGAGCCATACATCTCAGTTTTGTTAAGGCCCACCAGGTGAATTTCCGCTACGTCCGAAACGCGCTCCGCCAGTTCGTTCATAATCTGCGCCATTCTTGTCGCAGCTATGCTTCCAAGAAAGAGCAAAATTTTCTTGCTGGTGATGTAAGGGGTCCTATTCTGAAATGGAGTGACGGAAGGACAGCCTGTAGGCACCAATTCTGTTTCTGTTGATTCACCGTAAAGGCTTCTCCATCTAAATCTGTTTTCGTTGTTATTGAATATTACTGCGCAAGCCCTATCCCTGATCATTTCCTGACATTCCAGTAAACTGGATCTAAATTTTTGATCTCTCTCGGGAAATTTGCTGTCGACAACGCGAACTATTCGGGAAACAACAATTCTTTGAGAGGGGGATACAAATCTTATGGAATCATGGTAGCAAGTTTTGACGATGTCATAGGCCGAAGAATCATAGAGGCGCTCGACGCCGTACACTTTAATGTTACCTTCCAACATACCACGGCGGGAGACTGGAGCGACTATCTCGGTTTCGATTCCCCTTTTCTTAAGGCCGGCAGATATGGCCCTCAACCTTATCAGATCAATGCCCGCCGGCGGCGCAAAGGGGTTTTTATGAAATACTAAAGCTATACGCATTTTGATAAGTCTCAAGATATATTTATACCTTCGAGTGATTGATCTCAAGGGTAACGCAATTTGAAAGAACGTTTGGATTTGAGAAAAATTGAAGTTTGAACGGTATTCCAGTTTCGTTGACTAGATGATAAAAGATTGTGAGCATTGTCCATTAGACAAGTAAGGATTTTCCTAATTATACGTGGCCCAATGAAAGACTATAACGCCAGAATTCTTATAGTAACCCCTGAATTTCCACCTGAACATTGGGGCGGCTTGGCCCGTACAGCGTTCAAGGTGGCGACCCACGCAGCAAGAATGGGCCTGAAGACCGAGGTTGCAAAATTGACAGTAGATCCAAGTCGGATGGTTCTACTTGATGAAAATCGAAAAACAGTTAACCTTGGCGGTATGACAGTTCACGACATAGTGGTTGGGAGGGAAAATTTCCAATCTGGCGAGCGAGATCTGTGGGACTGCCCTCATAACCTTTCTTTGCAAATGATGTTTCAGTCTCTGGAATACCTTGCGGCAGAAACAGAATACGACCTGTTTCAGTCTTTTTTCCTATACCCGACGGGATACGTGACAGGCATGTTGGCAAAAAAATTAAACAAGCCCATGATATCATGCATAGTAGGCAATGATGTGAACAGATATTTTTTCAGTCCGGAAAAAGTTGCCGTTTGCAGAAGTGGTCTTGAAAATTCGGATTGTGTTGTGGGGCTTAGCCAGGATCTGATAAATCTGGCAAACGCCCTTTCTCCAATTCTTGACAGATCGTGTGTAATATACAATTCAGTTGAAATTCCTGCTAAATCGTGGAGTTTGAAGCCAACCCCAAAAGACTGTTTGAAAATTGGATGTGGAGGGATTTTTAAATATGCCAAGGGGTTGCCATATATGTTCAAGGCTGTGGCCGGCCTATCAGAAAAATGGAATGTCAGGTTTGAGTTGCGGGGTATACTCCGTGATTCGGAAAAACGGGCTTTTGATGAAATACTTAACAAAACGCAAATTCATCAAAGAGTTACCCTTCTTGACCCTGCTCCTCATCACGCTATCACCGAGTGGCTGAGTTCACTCGATGTTTTTGTTCTTCCGTCCGTAACAGAGGGCTGCCCAAATATTTTGATGGAAGCTCTAGCTGCCGGGGTTCCCTGCGTGGCCACTTCGGTAGGGGCAATGCCTGAGTTGATTGATGATGGAATTTCAGGATTATTGGTCCCACCGGGAAACGCGTCCGCACTGGCTCAAGCAGTTGAAAGAATTTTTAGTGATGATGGGCTGGCAAAGAGGCTAGGCGAGTTTGGAAGGCAAAAGATGAAGGCTTTTTCACTTTTACAGGAACGAAATGGCTGGGAAAAGGTTTACAAGAGATTCGTCAAAATTTAAATTCTTGAATAGATGACCATATTGACAATGTCATGATAGACCTTTTGCCGGCGAACTGAGCAAATTGATTGGAGATCATGTCAATTCAACCCCCAAGATACCCTGAAGACCATTGGTTGAGGTCGTACGACTCGGAGAAAGCGTTGGGTTTTTACCTGGAGCAGCAATCCAAAGCTTATAGCCGGGTCAAGAACGATTTCGTGACAGAATTACTTGGCGATCTTCAAGGGAAACGGGTTATTGATTATGGTTGCGGGGCCGGTTTTTTTTGCGTTCATGCCGCCAAAGCCGGAGCTGTAGAAGTTGTCGGTGTGGATGTTGAAGATTCTGTTTTGTCGACGGCCCGATACTTCGCTGAACGTGAGGGTGTGTCGCGTCAATGCGTTTTTGTTCGGAGTCCGGGCTTTCCTAGCTTTGCCTTCAGGAGGGGCTTCGATGTAATCCTCATGAAGGACGTCATTGAGCATGCTTCCGACGATCACATACTGCTTGAGGCCGCTTCCAAGATTTTGACCCCAGGCGGTATTCTGGTCATAAGTACCCAGAACTCTCTTTCTATCAACTACGTAATTCAGGGAACCTATCATAGGGTCTTGCGGGGGGACAAGAAATGGTTTGGTTGGGATGAAACTCACCTTAGGTTTTACACACCTGTAGGATTGGCAAAAAAATTAAGGAAAGTGGGGCTAGAATGTGAGGCGTGGAGATCAGTTTACTTAGTGCCTTACAAGATCCCTCGAATCGGAACTGCGGAAAAGAAATTTTACAGACTTGACGCTTTGAGTTGGATTGATCGAACCTTGGGAGGTGTTTTCCCCTACAATCGATTGGGTTGGAATGTCATAGTTCGGGCTCGGGCATCCAAACTGGTTAAAACTAAAGTTCGGTTTGGGCCTATACTAGAACCTGGTTTTCCTGCCGCTCCGGTATCTATAAACAGGGAATCACTCCTTTTCCCTGAGAAATCCACTTCCTGACCTGTTTGACAATCCGATCCAATTAACATTTCCGTCCATGTTGATTTGATAAATTGTATCATGGGGAAATCTTATATATAAGGCTTCATCAATCGGTAAGCCCAGCAAAGACCTTACTAGGGCCCGATTTAGACCTGAGTGCGCCAAGACCATTACGCATATAGAATTGGAAACGGTTAGCAGCTCATTGATGAAGACGTCTAGCCTTTTTTCCGCGTCTTGATAACTTTCGCCTCCAGGTGGTCGATCAACCCAGCTTGATCTAATTAACACGTCTGATCCTATTACATCGGTTCTCAAAGACGTTTCCCATTCGCCGCAGGAGAGTTCTACGAGGTTTTGCCTGAAATGGACAGGTATTCCTAAAATCTGTGAGTAAATTGCGGAACTATAGGCAGCCCTACCCAAGGCGCTGGAATAAATAACGCTGGGAGAATGCTGGTAAAGGATTTTCGCCAGTTTCTTGGTTTCCTCAAGACCAGTATTTGTTAGTGGAGAGTCAGATTGCCCCTGAATCCTGGCGGTTCTGTTGAAATGAGTTTGTCCGTGACGGCAGAGAATAATGTTGCGATGCAAATTTTTACGCTTTCCGTTATTTTTTAGCTTAAACATGAAAAATGTATAGAAATCTTATACCAAAGAATCCGTAAGCAAGAAAACCATGGCTCCTGAACAGTTCATTCGCAAAGGATTTATAAACCAAACACTACAGCATAATAAATGCAAAAAAGTTAGGAAAAGAGTAAAAGGATATTTGAAGAGTTTGGAGAATCAGGTCAAAAAACCACATGAAGAGCGTTTTGGATAAAACAAAAGAAATAATCTCGACAGGGATGTGGTTGGGCTATTCACCAATCGCGTCTGGTACTGTCGGAACGATACCGGCGATAATAATTTACATATTCATACGCTGTTTTATTAATCCGGAGCTTCAACGGATTGTAATTCTGATCTTCTTAACTGCAGCCTGTGTTGGATGTGTTGTGTTGGGTGAATGGGCCGAAAAACGCTATGGCACAAAGGACCCAGGGACCTTTGTGCTTGATGAAATGGCTGGTTTTTGGTTCACAGTGCTTTTTTTCAATACGCCAAACGCCTTTCTGACTATAGTATGGGCATTTTTCGCGACCCGGTTTTTTGATATATTAAAGCCTTTTCCTGCAAATGAGGCCCAAAACGCGCACGGAGGTTGGGGAATATTACTTGATGACCTGCTTGCTTCCGTGTATGCGGTACTGTTTCTTAAAGTCGCCTCATGGGTTTTACCTTGGGCTTTTGGATATTGATCTGCGCAAGGGGGCCGGGCCCGGGTTGGTTCAGATCCCGCGATTTGGCTTGACATTCGCCGATAGTAATGGTTTATTAAAACGTTATTGCCAAGGAGGGTTTATTATGTACGCCATAGTTCAGACCGGCGGGAAGCAATATAAGGTGGCCCCTGGTGATCAGCTGAAAATTGAGAAGATTCCCGGTGAACCCGGTGAAACAATTGAACTGTCACAGGTGCTTGCCGTGGTTAATGAAGACGGCCCTGTGTTCGGAACCCCATTGTTGCAGGACGTCACCGTTACAGCTAGAATGATCCGAACCGCTCGAGACAGAAAAATAATCGTCTTCAAGAAAAAAAGAAGGCAGGGGTACCATAAGAAACAGGGACATAGACAATGGTATTCTCTTTTAAAAGTTGAACAAATCAATCAGTCCGCAAATACAAATGATCAGGTTGGCGGTAGTTCAGTTGCGACGGATTCCGCTCAACAAATTTAAAAACGGAGGTTAGACCATGGCTCACAAGAAAGCAGGTGGAAGTTCACGAAATGGTCGGGATAGTCCTGGTCAACGCCTTGGAGTGAAACGGTTTGCCGGTCAGGTTGTTAAGGCAGGCAACATATTGGTGAGACAAAAGGGAACAAAAATTCATCCGGGATTGAATGTTGGATTGGGAAAAGACTATACTCTGTTTGCGAAAATCGATGGTGTAGTAGCATTCAGAGCCAAGGACAAACATCGAAAACTGGTTTCAGTTCTTCCCGTCACTGAATAAATCTTTTCAGCGCGGCGACGCCTTAGCAGTCGCTACGCTGAAACACCCTTCCCATTAATTTCATTGCTTCAACGACGATTTACCTCTGAGTCCATTCGGGGATAGGGAAAATATACCGTTTTGTAGCTACATTGCGAGGCCAAACTGTTTCAAGAATCCCTTTCTGCCATTGCACCAGATAAGTCGGCAAAGCGTTTTGCTGTTTTTTCTTGCCATATGACACAAATTTGACCGGACCGAAAGCGGTCATCATGTCCGTTGACGCCAGGGAATCCCGCACTGCGGCTGGGGTAAATTCCTTCGCCCGTTTCAAAGCATCGGCTACAACATAAATGGAACCGTATGCCTCAGCTCCATGATATTCGGTCGCGGAACGGAATCTTTTCTGGAAATTTTCAGAATATTCTTTGGCTCCTGGATAAGGGAGCTGGGCAGACCACAAATCAGCCGAGAAAACAAGCTCGGAGGCGTCACCGGCATTTTTGGCGAATTCTGGAAGCGTAAATCCGGCCCCTCCCCCAACAAATAGTTTAGGATTGAAGTTTAACTCTTTAGATTGACGCATCAGAAGCGCAGCGTCCATCACGTATGAAATCATATAAACCAAATCAGGTTTCGCTGCCTTAACCTTGATCAGCAAAGGCTTGAAATCGACGGCTCCAGCCTCGTAACCGTCTTTTATGAGAACTTTGATACCGCCCTTCTCACACTGTTCGGCAAATTCTTTTGCCCCTGACTGACCAAAAAGAGTATTTTCGTGAAGTATCGCAACGCTCTGTGGTTTAACTATTTCCGCAAGGAAAGAATTTAATGCTTTTGGATATTCACTCACTGGAGGAGCAATCCTGAATACGTAATCCCAGCCCTGTTCTGTTATTTTGTCCGCTGAGCCGGTAGAGACAAGAAAAGGAACTTTTCGTTGTTGAGCGACAGCGCAAACCGCATAAGTCACGGAAGAAGAGTAGCCACCCGTCAGAGCAACGACTTTGTCCTGAGAAATCAGCTTTTCCACTGCGGATCGTCCAACATCTGGCTTGCCTGTGTCATCCTCGATCAATAGCTCAATAATCCTGCCATTAACGCCGCCCGCTTTGTTGATTTCCTCCAATCCCATTAGAAGTGAGTTTTTTTCAATTTCTCCGAATTTGGCCTGTTCACCGGTCAGTGGCAGAACAACCCCTACCTTTATGGGCCTACTATCTGCCCAAACTATACTGAGACCGATCATCAGACACGCAACAACCATGGACAAAACGCAAGTGCCCGTTCTCATTTGGGTCTCCTTAAAATTTTGTGATGGAATTCAGGGAGGATAAACTCTTCAACCAAATACAGAGACTCGCTTGAATTGTCAAGGGAATTGACCGGTTTTGGAGACCCTGGGCGCGTTGCCTATTTACATGGAAAGATGTAAACATAATAGACAGGACTAGTAGCTAGGATGAACTATGAAGCCAATTAGGGTTGTCGAGTTCTTAATGGCGCTTTTGGCTCTGGGATTTTTTTTTCAGAAAGCAGTGTGCGCTGAAAACCTGGAAATTGAGAACCGACTGCGTGACGCCAACAAAGTAATTAACGAAATGATTCAGGCGCCGGACGGCGGGATACCCCGGGACCTTCTTCGTCGTAGTAAGGCGGTGATTATCTTTCCATCGCTCATCAAGGTCGGCATGGGTATAGGAGGCCAGTATGGGAAAGGCGTAGCCTTGCGCCTTGACTCTTCTAATCGGAAATGGGGACCACCCGCATTTGTCACTTTGATTGGGGGAAGCTTCGGCTGGCAAATAGGAGTTCAGTCCACGGACTTGACCCTTCTGGTTATGAGTGCCGTGGATTTGAAAAATCTTTTCAAAAATAGATTTACCCTTGGTCTGGACGCGTCCATTTCCGCTGGACCCGTTGGACGGGAAGCTTCAGCCGAAACCGACATTTCATTATCGGCGGGAATATTGTCGTATTCCAGAGCACGGGGGCTTTTCGCCGGTGTGACCATACAGGGCTCAGTCCTGGATACCGATTGGAGCGCCAACGAAGCCTACTACGGCTCCGATATTTCAATAATTGACATTTTTTTCAACAATAGAGGGGAGCTTTCACCTGCAGCTATAAAGCTCGTTGACACATTGAACAGGACATTGGCAAATTAGCGATAAAACACAGTGACGTCACATCATTATATTTAGGAGGCACGGACAGGTCTATGAAGGCCCCCTTGACATATGCCCAACAACTGCGTGGATGGGCTATAATGTGTCGAATCCCCTTTCTCCTTGTAGGTATGTTACCTTTGGCTCTGGGCTTTACAATTGCCTGGCGCATAAGGGGGATTTTCGATTTAGGATTGTTTTGCTTAGCGGAACTTGCTGTCGTTTTGATAATGTTGAGCACTCATTTTGCCGGAGAGTGTTTTGATTACAATGAAGACATGTCATCTTATAATACGGGAAAAAGCAGGTTCGCCGGAGGCTCTGGAGCGATTCCCGCTGGATTGGCCCTACCTTCCTCAGCGCGAAAGGCAAGCATAATATGTATTTTGCTGGCAGTTTCGGTTGGACTTGTCATACAGTTTGTATACAGGACTGGTCTATGGACAATTCCCCTCGGAACAATAGGGATTCTGGGAGGGTTTCTGTATTCGACCCCACCTGTAAGATGGGTTTCAACTGGTTTTGGAGAATTGTGGATAGGAGTTTGTTACGGGTTTTTGCCTGTTATCGTGGGATACTATCTTCCGACAAAAGAGTTTGAACCGTTACTGTTAATTGTTTCGATTCCAATAGCGGCTACCATATTCAATGTGATATTGGCCAATGAATTCCCGGACTTTGAGAGTGACAGGTCAGCCGGCAAACTAAACCTGCTGGTAAAGACCGGGAAGAGGAATGGAGCGCGAATCTACTCCCTCGTAGCTATGCTAAGTTGGATGGCGGCAATTCTGGCGGTTAGATTTGGGACGCCGCCGTCTTTCCTGATTTATTATTCAATTCCTTTCATTGTTTCTTTTTTGGTCACCATGGCTTTTCTTGCTGGAAAGTGGCGGGACCGCCAATGGCTCGAATTAATGTGTGGTTTAGGGATCCTGGTAAATGTGGGAACTTCCCTATCCTTCTTGATTGCTTTCTTGAGTCATCCTTCAGCCCTTTGACAGCAAACTCAAATGGAATCAAAAATTGCAAAAAATCTGTAAACCTTTTTATTGGCCGCCTTCACTACTACTTAAACAAGCGGCGAGCGCTCTCTTTTTTGGATATCTGGTGGGTTGGCGTAGGATGCCGGAATGGTTTTTTAGAGCGGGTTTCAAGGCAGCGCCTGTTTCGGCTGGGGCCATAGGAATGGGATGTATAGGTTTTCCTTCGCATCCCGCCTGGGAGGTTACTTCCGCTTGTAACCTCAAATGCATTCATTGCCACGCTTCCGGTGGGCAAAGAGCGGACGATGAGATGGACACGAAGGAAGCCAAGCAATTCATTAGAGACCTGGCTGGTGTGTCTGATTTCAGGATGCTGGTATACACCGGCGGTGAGCCTCTAGTGCGACAGGACATTTTTGAATTGATGGAATATTCCAATTCTGTGGGTTTCAAAAATGTGATAGCGACGAACGGAACACTTATTGATGATAGGGTCGCTCAAGAGCTAAAGAAAGTTGGTCTCGTAGGCGCCGCAGTGAGCTTAGACGCCCCTAATCCTGAAATTCATGATTTTGTCCGAAACAGTTCCCGTGCTTATGAACTGGCAATGAGCGGGATAAGGGCGATAAATAAAGCAGGGATTCTATTACAAATAAACGTGACAGCGATGGAGCATAATTTCAATCTTTTGGGCGAAATCATCGACGTCGCTGACCAGCTACGAGCGAGCATAATGCTAATGTATCAACTTGTTCCGGTCGGGAGGGGACAGGGAATCGAAGATATGACCCTGGACTTGGACCAGAACAAGAAGTTGCTGACTTTTCTTGCCGAGAAACAGAAAACCGCTCACACAATAGTGGAACCTGTGGCTGGACCACAGTACTGGCCTTATTTACTTGAAAAGAACGGTATGACGGGTGATATCGCAATCTCTTTTGCTGAAAAACTTTTTCACGGTTGTTCCGCTGGACGCGGTTTCGTGTATATAAAACCTAACGGTGATGTCTGGCCATGCCCATTTGTTCCGGTAAACTGCGGAAATGTGAAACAGAGTTCGTTTTTGAAAATTTGGAGTGACTCACAGGTTTTTAAAAATTTACGTGATCGTGAAAAACTGCTTCATGGAAAATGCGGCGACTGTAGGTACAACTCCATTTGTGGAGGATGTCGTGGACGGTCTATGGCAATTTCTGGAGATTATCTGGCGGAGGATCCCTCCTGTTTTATTGCCGATCGTCCGAGATCAAGAAAAAAATTAGTTGACATAAAAGGTTAATTTCGTGGAAAAATAACCTCATTATTCCGCACGCGCTTCAAGTTGATCAAAAAAACGATTTGTTTATCTTTTTTTTAGACGTAGAGAAGCCATCCTACCAATTGCTAATTTTTAGAAATGTGTAGGAAAAGACTCAAAAACGCATAGGTGTCTCAATATGGATATGAAGCGGGACTATTACGAAGACATACAACTGTGCAAAACACGCACAGCTCTGGTTCTGACAATAGCTCTTTTTTGCTGCCTGATGATAATCCCTTTTCTCTTGGGCGATTACAACATCTATGTGGTCAATCTGATTGCCATCCACGCGATCGTGGCGATCGGACTAAACATACTTGTGGGGTATACCGGCCAAATATCGCTTGGACACGCGGGCTTTTTTGCGATAGGCGCCTACACCAGCGTTTTGTTGATGGTCAAGGGGGGGGTTCCGTTCCCAGTCGCACTGTTGGCCGCTGGATTTGTTTCAGCGGGCTTTGGTTTTTTGCTCGGCCTCCCGTCCTTACGGCTGGAAGGCCCCTATCTGGCCATAGCCACCCTTGGCTTTGGCATGGCGGTGACTCAGATCATAAGCCATTGGGATTTTGCCGGTGGACATATGGGGTTGGCGGCTCCGAAAATGTCGATTGGTCCTTTCGTTGCTGATACCGGTTTGGAGCAATACGCAATAATAATGTCGGTCGCCGCAATAATGACCATAGCAGCCATAAATCTTATGAAAACCCGAGTTGGTCGCGCTCTTGTGGCGATCAGGGATAGCGAGATAGCGGCAGAGGCTATGGGAGTCAATGTTCTTAAATATAAGACACTGGCATTCGCAATCAGCGCTTTTTACACAGGCGTGGGAGGCGCTCTGATGGCGTTTGCCCTAGCTCATATTAGCGCCGGCAGTTTCAATCTGATCCTTTCCATAACGTTTCTGGCCATGATAATCGTGGGTGGACTTGGTTCAATAATGGGCTCCATACTTGGAGCCGCTTTACTGACATACCTTCAAATCAAGCTACAGGTTGTTCAGGAAGCCCCAATTGTTGGTCCGATACTTTTGGACATTTCGAAAAGGTTTTTTACAGCCGAGGGGCTGCCAAACATACAAAGCATAATAATCGGAGGCATCATGATTGGCATAGTCATCTTTGAGCCTCTTGGAATGAGGGGAATATATCTGAGATTCAAGCGCTATTGGAGAATGTGGCCGTTCTGAGAGGACTTTTATGAACTTTTTCATGGACTTAATTGTAGGCGGTTTGGCTATCGGGGCTTGCTACGCTTTGATCGCTTTGGCAATGGTCATTATATACAAAACCTCTGAAGTCCCCAACTTCGCTCAGGGTGAAATGGCCATGCTGGCCACATTTGTGGCGTATACCATGATGGCGAATTATGGCGCTGGTTTTTGGACATCCGTGATTATTACAATGGTTTTTGCTTTCGCCCTTGGCGCTTTGTTGGAAATTTGTTTCCTGAGGCCTGCGGAAGATCCTGGCGTATTGGGCGCCATAGTAATAACCCTTGGCGCTGAAATGATTCTTTACGGAATAGCTGGTTGGAAATGGGGAGCAAACCAGAATGCGTTCCCCGTACCTTTTTCAGAATATTCAGGCATATCGATTGGGGGTGTGGTCGTAACTGAAATTAACTTTTGGACGTTGACAGTAAGTCTAGCGGTCATGCTGATCCTCTTTTTATTTTTTAGATTCACCAAGCTAGGCACAGCAATGAAAGCCGTTCAACAAAATCCTTTCGCCGCCAAGGCTATGGGTATACCGACCAGACGAATCCTTACTTTCACCTGGGGGTTGAGTTCAATGACCGGGGCGATTGCTGGGATGTTGATCGCTCCGATTGCCACGCTTGACCCGAATATGATGCTCGACCCGATGCTGAAGGGTTTTGCCGGTGGGGTCCTTGGCGGACTGACAAGCTTGCCGGGCGCCGCGGCGGGGGCATATTTGCTTGGTATAATCGAAAATCTGTTCGGCGGGTACGTCTCGCTAGAATTCAAATCGGTAGTGGCTTTCGGCGTGATCGTTTTAATTCTGTGCGTTAAGCCATCTGGTTTGTTTGTGAAACATTACGAGAGAAAAGTCTGAGTTTTTGAGAGATTGTTTGACCTATGGTAATTTGACATGAAAATGACAACTTGGCGCATCAACTTGGCCATTTGTCTGTTTGCTGTGATCTGTGTTTATGACACTGCAACCACATGGGGTTCCGATTCTGAAGATTTGCAGGTTGCAGTTAAGAGCTATTTTAAAGCTGAAATGACTCGTAACGCCGATGCCGTATGGAATTTACTGGCGCCGTCATCCGTTTTCAGGAGGTTCTATTCTTACGAAGACTATCTGGAGTTGTCTCGGTTGAATCCCATAAGAGTCATAGATTATGAACTAAAATTTCAACCGGAGATATCTGAAAACCAGGACAGAGAGAATTTGCCGAACGTAGAAAGATTAGCCTCTGTGGTCGTAAGAGTCCGTATCCAAGGTGAAAATGGAAAAGAGAGCGAACACATAAGCGTCTTTGTTTTTCTTTTTGAAAACGGGCGTTGGTACAAGGGATAGAACGTTAAAACAGACCTTCGTTTCTTTTGTTAAGGGGCTGAGACTGTCGAATCTCGAGTAAACCGACAACAGTCCAAAAAATAAGTATTATTGGTCAAGTCAAGCGCATTGGAGAAGGAGTGTTACATGAAAAAAAGCCTGAAACTTTTGTTGGTATTAGGGATCCTTTCTGTGATCCTGATTCCGACTCAATTTGGTTGGGCGGCGGATAAGGTCCGCGGCGTAACCGACACCGAAATCTTGATAGGTCAATGGGGTCCCCAGACGGGCCCTGCAGCTCTATGGGGAGCAGTGGCCCGCGGCACAGGGGTCTTCTTTGATCTTGTCAACGAGGAAGGTGGTATCGCCGGTAGGAAAATTAAATATTTCATGAGGGATGACGCTTATCAGCCGTCAAAGACCAAAGCGATAGCCAAAGAATTTGTCGAGAGCCTGGGGATTTTTGGAGTCGCATCGGGTGTGGGAACCTCGACCGGTATGGCAGCGCGGGACTATCTCATGGAAAATAAAGTTCCCTGGGTAGGACCGGCTACCGGGTCCAAGCATTGGTCGGACCCTCTGCAAAAGTACCTGTTCGCTGTTTATCCCAGGTATACGGACGAAGCCTCTCTCCTTACCCAATACCTTGTAGAAAAATTGGGCAAGAAAAAAATAGCGTTCTTCTATCAGAACGATGATTATGGAAAAGAAGGCTTGGAAGGCGCCCAAAGATACGCCAAAAAAGCCGGATTCAATTTGGCGGCGGAAGTGCCGGTGGAAGTTACGGACACCGACCTGAAATCCCACGCCCTCAAACTGAAAGAGAGTGGAGCGGAAGCTGTAATCCTTTGGATACTTCCAAAACACGCCGCTATAATACTTGGTCAGTCAAAAGCCGTAGGGTTTGAGCCTCAGTGGGTTGCAAGCTCCACGCTATCAGATTCTAACTTGATGTACAAGATTACAAAAGGTCTGTGGGAAGGCGTTGTTTACGCGAATTTCCTCAACATTGAGAGCCCATTGGCAAAGAAATATCTGGAGGCTCAGAAAAAATTCGCGCCAAACGAACAATACACGGGAATTTTCTTTCTTGCCGGCTTCGTGTTCGTGGAACCCATGGTAGAAGGCCTGAAAAGGGCAGGGAAAGACCTCACTCCTGATACATTTGTCAAGGCCATGGAGACTATCCGAAACTGGAATGACTGGCTAGGCTATGATTGCACTTTCACTCCTCAAGATCATCAGGGTATGAAATCAACGTTTATCTCGAAGTGTGGCCCTGAAGGACAACAAATCAAGATATCAGATTGGATGACCTACAAGGGTGAATAGTGTTTTGATCATCTTGCAAACGAGGCGTTGAAGGCAGGATCATTTATGCTATTGTCTCGACGCCTCAAACAATAACATAAGGATTGTTATTACCCCAGATGGCGCTTCTTTCAATACAGAATTTGTGGGTGTCTTTCGGAGGTCTGGTAGCCCTGCATGGAGTTTCTATGGATGTGGAGGAAGGTAGAATATTCTCCATTATAGGACCAAACGGCGCGGGTAAGACCACTATATTCAATTGCATCAGCGGTATTTATAAGCCCACCAAAGGGAAAGTAATTTTCAGGGACCGCGAAATAACCGGCAAAAAGTCTCATTACTCAGCCGGCATGGGAATTGCCAGAACGTTTCAGAACATAGAACTGTTTGGTCATCTCACTACTATTGACAACCTGCTTCTCGGAAGGCACATCCACATGAAGTCAGGAGTTTTTTCCGGAGCCTTCTTCTTTGGCAAAAGTTTCCCGGCTGCCCGAGAAGAATGCCATCACAGGGAAGTAGTCGAACGAATCATAGAATTTCTCGAAATTGAAGCCTACAGGAACTCATTGGTTTCCTCTTTACCTTATGGAATTCGGAAGCTGGTTGAGCTCGGAAGAGCTCTCGCCATGGAACCGACCCTCCTCCTGCTGGATGAGCCTACAGCGGGTATGAACCAGGAAGAAAAGAGGGACATGATGTTCTGGATTCGTGACATTCGTGATGATTTTAAAGTTACGATTATCATGGTTGAACACGACATGAACCTGGTGATGGATGTTTCCGATGAAATTATGGCACTTAATTTTGGAGTCAAATTGGTTCAGGGGACACCGGAGCAAGTGCGGAACGATCCCCAGGTCCTGGAAGCTTATCTTGGCAGGGATTGATTCACTTGAGACCGGCTTGCAACACATCTCATCAATAGAAACTGAACAAGAGCCAAAGCTATGCTCGAACTAAAAAATGTAGAAATTTATTACGGAAAAATCATGGTGGTTCGAGGACTGTCTTTAAAAGTTGAGAAGGGGGAAATAAGGGCTATCCTTGGAGCCAACGGCGCGGGAAAGAGCACGACGCTTAAGACTATCATGGGGTACATCGAAGATCAGCCTGAAAAAGGCTCGATTTGGTTTGAGGAAGAACGTATCGATGGTATGAAGACCGAGAAAATAGTTCCTAGAGGAATTGCTTACGTTCCCGAAGGACGAGAGGTTTTTCCGGAGTTGACTGTCAGGGAAAATCTGATGATGGGCGCTTATACTAGGAAAGACAGAGATGTTGATACGGACCTGGTGAAAGTTTTTGATTATTTTTCAGTCATAAAAGATCGATTGAAACAACTAGCGGGAACTCTTTCGGGCGGTGAACAGCAGATGCTCGCCATAGCTCGCGCTTTGATGTCCAGACCCAAGTTGATGATACTTGACGAACCGTCTTTGGGTTTATCACCATTACTGGTATCGGAGATATTTGAAATAATTCGTTCAATTAACCGTGCCGGGACAACAATTCTATTGGTCGAACAAAATGCCCGCAAGGCTCTAAGTATTGCGGACCACGCTTTTATAATGGAATCAGGAAGAATAGTCCTGGAAGGATCACCGGAGAAGCTCTCAGAAAATGAAGATGTTCAGGAGTTTTATCTGGGGGTCAGACAGGAAACATCCGTAAAAGGTTACCAGCGGTATAAACGTAAAAAGAGGTGGCGTTGAACCACTTTGAAAATCCGGATAGAGAAAACGGTATGACAGACACTGAACCAACCATCCCCAAAATGTTTGTAGACAGAGCAAAACACTCGCCTGAAAAGGTAGCTCTAAGAAGTAAGTATCTCGGTATATGGAGAGATTTGACATGGTCAGATTATCTGAGAAACGTCAAATTCACTTGTCTGGGGCTAATCAGCCTCGGGCTTCGGAAAGGAGATCGAGTAGCGGTAATTGGTGAAAACAGACCAGAGTGGTTGTATTCGGATTTAGCCGTCATGTCCTCTGGAGGAGTCACCGTTGGAATCTACACAACCAGTTCGGCAGGTCAGTGTGAGTATGTTGTTCAGCATTCTGGAGCCAGGTTCTACATAGGAGAAGACGAAGAACAACTCGATAAGGCCCTAGAATTTAGGAAAAACACCCCAGAACTGGAAAAAATAATCATAATGGATTCCAAGGGACTTACCCGTTTCTCCGATCCGATGGTGATGACCTTCGATGAATTGCTGAAACTGGGCGAATCCATGGACCAAAAAGATCCAAATTTGTTTGAACAGTTGGTCAATCGAAACAGTCAGGATGATCTGGCGCTTGTTATCTACACCTCTGGCACTACAGGACCACCCAAAGGGGCCATGCTCTCCCATCGAAATGTCGTCTGGACATCTGAGTCTATTGGGAGGGCTATTCCCATACGTGAAACGGATGAACTGTTGTCGTTTCTTCCGCTCAGTCACATTGCGGAAAGGATGTTCAGCGTATTCCTTCCAATTACTTTCGGTTACACGGTCAATTTTGCGGAAAGTACGGACACAATCCAGGCTAATTTCCAGGAAATTTCACCAACTATAATTTTTGCGGTTCCAAGAATCTGGGAAAAGTATTACTCAACGATTCGAATCAAAATGGCTAACTCCTCTTGGTTCAAGAAAATATGTTACGCTACGGCTGAGAAAATAAGTCTCAAATACGGTAAAATGAGATTTCAACAAGGCGGAGCCCCCCTATACTTGAAGGTTTCACGAGCTATAGCCAACGTCCTCATTTTCTACAAACTTAGGGAACGCCTCGGGTTCGAGCGGGTTCGTCTGGCGGTGTCGGGGGCGGCCCCCATTTCGCCTGATGTTCTGAAATATTTTCATGGAATAGGTGTTCCGCTGAGGGAAGTTTACGGCCAAACTGAGGGTTCTGGCCCTACCTGTATGCACCAGGGGGAGAACATTGAACTGGGTAACGTTGGGCCTCCTCTTCCTGGAGTTGAAGTCCAAATAGCCTATGACGGGGAAATTCTCGTTAAGGGCGGCAATGTTTTTATGGGATATTACAAGAATCCCAAGGCAACTCTTGAGACATTGGTTAACGGATACCTGTGTTCCGGGGATGTTGGAGAACTTGACGAAAAGGGTTACCTAAAGATAACAGACCGGAAAAAAGATCTGATAATAACCGCTGGTGGCAAGAACATAGCTCCCCAGAATATTGAGAATCAACTCAAATTCAGCCCATATATCAATGACGCAATTGTAATTGGTGACAGGCTCAAATTCTTGTCGGCGTTGATAGTGCTTGACGAAGAAAACGTTGTCCAATTCTCTCAAGACCACAAAATTCCTTTCACGACCTATGAAAGTCTAACTAAAGCTCCTGAGATAATCGATCTGATTGACTCCGAGATTCAGGAAATCAACAAAACTCTCTCCCATGTCGAGACCATCAAGAAGTTCAGGATTGTTCCCAAAAAGCTCTACGAAGAGGATGGAGAGGTAACCCCGACAATGAAAGTGAAGCGGCGTCACGTGAACAGGAATTTCGGGGACCTGATCAAAGACATGTATAAGAATTGAAGCAGGGTCAGGTCAACAAAGTGTTCAGCATCAAAACCATTGCTTTAAAGTTTTTCCCTAATTGGATGCCGTTATATATCACGAAAATCATGCCGCTGGAGCTTGGAGTTAGACGTTCTAAATAGGGAACATTGGTAATGTTGTCAGAAATGACAAATTTCTTGGCCTCGATCTTTTCCTTCAATGCCCCATCATCAAGCTTTTTAAAATTCTAATGCCTCCGGCGCTTTGTTCGGCCTTTGGATGTCAAATTTTTGTAAGATAAGTTCTAGTTCAAGTTCAAACCAAGTTGTGATAGATTAAACTAGCTATATATTTTTTTGATTATCAAGAATCACATATCGTTTCCAAAAATATTCTACTGATTGTCGGTGATTGATAATTTGCAACATTCAGGTAATTTATCAACCCGATAGCCATAAAATATGCGGGTCGAGATAGAATTCATGAGATCCCTAAAAGGTTTGATAGAAGATCTGCTGAGCATTCCGGAAGAGAGATCCACCCCCGAACGATATCGTATAGTAGGGCGTAACATAGCGATTCTGATGTTGATAACCACCTTGGTGCCACTGGCGCTCATGACGGTAATCAATTATTTCGAATATAAGGCGGCTCTGAGAAACGAGATACAGGCCCCGATGAAAGTGCTGGTGAACAAGGTCAAGCATTCTTTCGAACTATTTCTGGCGGGACGTCTCTCAACGGTTAATTTCATAGCCTCCGCCTACAAGTTTGAGGAATTGGCCGACGAAAAGAATCTGAATAGAATCTTCAGGGTCTTGAAAAAAGAATTTGAAGGTTTTGTGGATCTTGGGCTTATTGATTCCAACGGCATGCAGGTCAGCTATGCCGGTCCGTACGGACTACAGGGGAAAGATTACGCAGGTCAGGCCTGGTTTGAGCATGTTAGGGTAAATGGTGTCTACATTAGTGACGTGTTCAAGGGGTACCGTAAATTTCCTCATATAGCGATAGCTGTTCAGCACATTGCGGATGACGGTAGAGAGTGGATTGTCAGAGCTACAATCAATACTGCAAAACTTGACGATCTGATTGCTTCAATGGGGTTGGACGCTGAAAGTGACGCTTTTCTCATTAACCGTCAAGGTGTGTTTCAGACCAAATCAAGATTTTATGGTGATGTGTTGGACAAATGCCCGGAAATTCCACCCAGAAGTTTCGAACCAGCGGTGATAGAGAGAATTGATCCTTTAGGCAGGGATGTATTTCTTGGATATGTTTATTTCAACCAGAATGATTTCGTTTTTGTGCTCGTCAAGCCCAAGTCTGATGTGCTGAAGGTTTGGTATACACTCAGGGCCGATTTGCTGATAGTTTTTGTGATTGGATTGGTGATAATCATTTTGGCAGTACTCAAACTAACGAATATAATGATGAAACGAATGAAAGAAAGTGATGACAAAAGGACACTAGCTTTACGGGAGGTTGAACATTCTCACAAATTGTCGTCAATTGGGCGATTGGCGGCAGGTGTAGCTCATGAAGTCAATAATCCTCTCGCGGTAATCAATGAGAAGGCCGGCTTGATGCAAGACTTGATACAATATATACCTGATTTCCCGGATAAAGAGAGATTCCTCAATCTTGTCAAGGCCATTATTCAATCGGTTGAAAGATGCAAGACCATTACTCATCGTCTCCTTGGTTTTGCGAGAAGGATGGATGTTGAGGCTCAAATCCTTGATGTCAACGAGGTCCTTCAAGAAACGTTGGGATTTCTGGAAAAAGAGGCTCTCTACAAAAATGTCAAGCTCGATCTTGATCTTTCGAAAAACCTGAGCAAGATTGAATCTGACCGAGGACAGTTACAGCAGGTTTTTCTAAACATTTTGAACAATGCCATGGCCGCCATAGGCGATGGAGGAACGATAGCCATATCAAGTTTTGAACGGGATTCCCAAATGATTGGGGTGACCATAAAAGACACCGGACACGGAATGTCCGAAGAAACCCTAAAACATGTTTTCGAACCCTTTTTTACTACAAAGAAAGCAGGGGAGGGAACCGGTCTGGGGTTATCCATAACATACGGCATAGTTAAACGACTGGGCGGGGATATCGAGGTGCAAAGCAAAACCGGAACCGGGACACGATTCACGGTGTACCTCCCCAAAAAGACTCCAGCGCAGTCGGGGGTGTAAAATGAAAGACTGGAAAGTGCTTTTGGTGGACGATGAAAAAGAATTCGTCGTAACTTTGGCTGAACGCTTAGGAATGAGAGGAATCCACACAGAAACAGTATTTGAAGGCGAGGGAGCCCTTAAAAAGCTTGAAACTTACGAACCGGAAGTCATGGTATTAGATCTGATGATGCCGGGCATGAGTGGCCTGACAGTCCTGGAAAAGGTTAAGAGGCTTTATCCAAAAATTGAAGTAATCTTGCTTACTGGAATAGGATCAACCTCCGAAGGTCTTACGGGCATGCGATTGGGGGCTTTTGATTACCTCATGAAACCACTGCAAATAGATGAACTAATTCAGAAGATTGGGTCGGCGATCAATAAAGGTTCATCGACAAAATGAATCGGGGATGAAAATGAAAGAAACCCTTTTCATGGGAAAAGTCACCTCAGCGATGACGCATGAAATAAAAAACGTTCTTGCAATAATTAGAGAATCTGCAGGCCTAGCCCAGGATATTCTGGTTGCGGCGGAAGATACAACCTTTCCCCACAAAGAAAGGTTCTCCAAGATAATGGACAAGATAGACAAACAGGTCGTGAGAGGAGCCGAAATTGTATCAACATTGAACTCCTTTGCTCATTTACCTGACTATGAGGTCCGTAATGAGGATTTGAATTCAGTCATAGATCAGATGCTACTTTTGTCGGGCAAGTTGAGCCGAACAAATGGGGTGAAATTCCTGATCGAGGAGAACTCTAAATCAGTCTTTATGGAAGCGGATCCCCTAAAGAGTAGGATGATTCTGTACAGGGTTCTCGAATTTCTGGCGCCGCTTATAGGGCAAGGGTCAGAAATCCAATTGAAATCCTTGAAGAATGAGACCGGAGCCCCGTTGCTGGGGCTATTTGTCAAAACAGTGACGCCTGGTCAATCATTCATCGAGAGGATCCAATCACTCCCCGAGTGGGATTCAATCGTTGAGGAACTCAGATCGCGAAACACATTGATTGAGGCCAAAGTTGAATTAAATGCGTTTCTGATAAATTTTGGGAAGTGACATAAAGGCATGCGAACCAGCGCTTCTTGGTGTTAGTTAATTGGACTTTTCCCCGGCAATGGGAAACATATAGCGCGGTACAATAACGTTTATAGCTGGCTGGAGGAACATGATGAAAGAATTCAAGGTTTTGATGGTTGATGATGAGGAGGATTTTGTCCGGACGCTGGATGAGCGGATGCAGATGCGTAATCTGGATACATCTGTCGCCTTGAGCGGTGAAGAAGCCATGAAAAAACTGGAAGAAGATCCACCAGACGTGCTTCTGGTCGATCTGAAGATGCCGGGGATGGATGGTATGGAAGTTCTCAAGAGAGCTCGAGAGGCTTACCCTGGGGTGCAGGTAGTGATGCTTACGGGTCATGGCTCAGAGGCGGACGAAGCTGAGGCCCGACGCTTGGGGGTATTCGAATATTTGCGCAAGCCTATTCCCATTGATCAGCTCATGAGAACGCTTAAATCCGCTTACAAAAAGAAACTGGAACAGGCTATGGTGGCTGCGTCTTTTGCCGAAGAAGGAGATTTTGAATCTGCCAGAGAAATCATGAAACAAGGCCAAAAAAAATAAGGGGGAGCGTTTTCCAATGTCAATCAGGGTCCTTTTAGTTGATGATGAGGAAGAATTCACAGAGTTGCTATCCGAGCGTCTGGAAACCCGTGGATTTAAAATAAGAGTAGCTCACGATGGTGATCAGGCAATTGCACGGCTAAAAGAGGAAACCGCAGATGTCGTGTTGCTTGACGTTATGATGCCGGGGAAAACCGGCGTAGAAACCCTAAAGGAAATAAAATCGTTATGGCCATTGATTGAAGTCATCATGCTTACGGGCCATGGAACAGTTGAAACGGCTATAGAAGGTATGAAAATTGGAGCCTACGACTATTTGCTAAAGCCCACAGGCACGGAAGACCTTTCAGTGAAGCTGAAAAACGCCTATCAGAGGAAATCAGAGCACGAAGAAAGGATCAGGCAGGCGGAAATAAACAAGATAATCGAGCATAAGGGTTGGTAATCTAAATAGAAACTAGAGGATGGTAGGATTACGCTTGTTTTCTAATAAGTTATCTTTCACGTTCATTGCAAGTGTTTAGGATTGGTCTAATTGAGGGAAGGCCAGTCTGTAAAAATATGCTTAATCAAGAGGTGAATTATGACAAAGACCGGTAAACAGGGCGTATTTTTTGTTGCGCTCCTATTTTCGGTTCTTCTTCTGGCGGGGAACGGTTATGCCGACGAAGGCTTGGTGGCGACCGACACAGTGTCTTCTGCTCCATGGTGGATGTGGCCACTTCTTCTTCTGGTGGTCACTTTTGTCATGGGGATCGCTGCTGTACTGGGAGGAGTCGGTGGAGGGGTCTTGTTTGTGCCAATTATTAGCGGTTTTTTCCCTTTTCACTTGGATTTTGTAAGGGGAGCCGGTTTGCTCGTGGCGCTTGCAGGAGCATTAGCGGCTGGACCAGGTTTGTTGAAAATGAATCTGGCTAGTCTCAGGCTAGCTATACCGGTGGCGTTGATAGCTAGTTCCTTCGCTATAATAGGGGCTATGATAGGATTGGCCCTTCCAACTCAGATAGTTCAAATTGCTTTAGGAGGCACAATTTTAGGTATTTGCGTGCTGATGCTTGTGGCCAAAAAATCCGTAGTGCCAGATGTTCCGAAAGCCGACAACATATCTTCAGTCCTTAGAATTTACGGGGTCTATCAGGAAGCCAGCACGGGAGAGATAATAGATTGGAAGATCCATAGAACTTGGCAGGGACTGGTGTTATTTATCGCTATAGGGATAATGGCTGGAATGTTTGGTTTAGGAGCTGGATGGGCCAATGTTCCGGTCCTGAATCTTCTCATGGGAGCTCCTCTCAAGATAAGTGTGGCGACGAGCAAATTCCTTTTATCCATAACCGATACTTCAGCCGCCTGGATATACCTTAACAAAGGCTGCGTTATCCCAATGATGGTTGTTCCTTCGTTGATTGGAATCATGGCTGGTTCATTTGTTGGGGTTAGGTTGTTGAAAGTGGCCAAACCCGGCCTAGTCAGGTGGATAGTCATAGGAATGCTAGGCTTTGCAGGATTAAAAGCGCTTACCAAAGGCTTAGGCTTTTGAGTTGATTGGATTTAGCGAACAAAAATGTCTTGCCAGTTGATCGAGATTAAAAATCTATTTTGGGAGAGATCCACATGACTGCTGATCCTCATAAATCGTTGCAGGCGTCGCCAGAGCAGATTGTATATGCAAAGGTGCTGGAAAAAGGCATGCTATTGGGATTGGGTTTGATTCTATTGTCTTTTGCCCTGTATGTTCTGGGAATTATAAAACCATACATTCCTGTTGACCAAATATCAAAATATTGGACTTTAAGCGTTGATGAGTATCTACACACAACCAACATACATGCCGGATGGACTTGGGTCGGTATGTTGGGGTATGGAGATTTCCTCAATTTTGTGGGAATTGCGTTTCTGGCTGGTGTAACCATAGTCTGTTTCCTTGTAATTGTTCCAGTTCTCTGGAAGAATAATGACAAACTATACGCGGCCTTATCGGTACTTGAGGCGTTGATTTTGAGCGTTGCGGCTAGCGGAATTTTAGGGTCTGGAGGACACTAAACCGGACTTAAATTCGCGAAACAAATCTTTGAAGTTTTTTCACAAATTTGATCAAAAAGAGGTTATCCATGCCATTAACGAGAAAAGTCAAAGACCTGTTAGTGCCGATCAAAGATTATGCCATAGTAAATGAAGACAGGCCATTATCGGACGCAATCATGGCATTGAGAAAAGTATATTGCCAAGTGGAAATCGGGAAATGTACAGAGGCCGGTCATCGGAATATACTGGTATTGGATTCCCAAAACAAGCTTGTCGGTATTCTCGATTTTCGTACCATACTCAGAGTGTTAATTCCAGAAATTGCCGGTGGTGTGACAGAGCGCCTTGTGGCTCTTGGAGTATCGGCTGCGTTTGCCGAGGCCGGAACCGAGGAACTCGATGAGTCACGCCTGAGTTTTCGTGCACGGGTAATAAAAAATGCCGACACGAAAGTTAAGCAAGTAATGCTAAAAATTAGGGGGATCATACAAGCGGAAGACGATCTCTTGAAAGCTCTCACGCTTATGTATGGGAACAGGGTCACGGTGTTGCCCGTGTATAAAAACAAAGAACTCATAGGAGTCCTGAGAGAGTCCGATCTGTTTTTGGCAGTAGCGGATATAACAACCGAATAATGTCTGATACGGCTTAAGGCTTACTGTTAATAGGTTTGCGAGTAAATGGGCCACAGCCAGTGACAAAAAATGTCGAGCTTACTAAGGATTATCTTGACTCTTTTTTCTGCGGGGATCGGAACGGTTCTTCTTCAGAGTTGTTTGCGGCCTGCGGGAATGACTGAAATAAAATACAAACCTTTCCGTACAGTTTACGAAGACAACAGCCTAGCTAAGTTCAGAGACTCAAATGATGATGTTTCAATTGAACTGCGAAAAGCTCCGGTCTCCAAGTCAATTGAAAACCTTGCAATTCATTATCCCGCTCTCTTTCCAGAAGGTGAAACAGTTAAGCCTGGAGACAGGGAGGAGTATGTGTCGATTGGGGATAAAATGGCCTATAAGGTAATATTCAACACCAAATACATTCGCAAACGTAAGCGCCTGGACAAAAAATTGGGCAACGATGACAATAAGGCGCCGGATGGTTGGACTGAATCTACTCTGGATGACACACTTATTGGAAAAAAAATACCGGTGTTGGTTGGGCCGGTAATCCCCCAGAAAAAAATACTCTATGTCGTCCCCGGCCCGGAGAGCGTATACTACTTGTTGTTGACAGTTGAGGGGACAAATCACGAGGACGCTATAAAAGGTTTCGATAAATTTGTCAGGGAAGGCATAGGTTATCGGTGAGCTTGATAAACGAAAGGATCGTTACTTGAGATACATTGGCGCAGTATACCGGCCGCCTAGCGAAGCGGAAAGCCTGATAATCCAGGCAACACTAGGCTGTAGCCATAACCGTTGCGCATTTTGCGGCAGTTATCTGAATAAACCTTTTTTGATCAGGAAAATACAGGACATAAAAGAGGACCTTGCAGAATCTGCGCATATGGGACCGGTTCGGAAAGTTTTTCTTGCAGACGGGGATGCGCTATGTATCCCACAAAAGAGGCTTGTGGAAGTCCTTGAACTAGTCAACCATTATCACCCTGAAGTTGAAAGAATAGGAATATATGGAAGTGCGAAGGATGTTCTTCGCAAGTCTGTGGATGATCTAAGACAACTCAATCAATTAAAACTGGGAATTGTTTATTTGGGTGTAGAGACGGGAGACGAGAGACTGCTGAAAAAAATCTGCAAAGGCGCTGACTATGGTCAACTTGTTGAGGCGGCAAAAAAAGTCAAGGAAGCAAACATAGCCTTGTCGGTAACTGTCCTCCTTGGAATTGGCGGGATAGACGGCAGTATTGAACACGCCAAGGGAACTGCAAGGATACTGACGGATATGGATCCCGATTTCGTGGGAGCGTTGAGTGTCATTCTGGTTCCAGGCACTCCTTTGCATGACGAGTTTTCCAGAGGACTATTTAGTTTGCCGGATCCTTTCGGTCTTATTGAAGAACTCAGGATCATGATAGCCGAGTCTTCATTCTCAAACTGCGTTTTTAGGTCCAATCATGCTTCGAATTATCTGCCTGTTAAGGCGACCCTTCCCGGGGACAAAAAAAGGATATTGACTGCAATAGAAGCTGTTCTCAGTTCGAGAGACCCAGGAAAGCTCAGACCTGAATTCCTCAGAGCTCTGTGATTCAAATTCGTTTTTGGTTCTTAAATATATAGCCTGTGAAAGGAGTTGAGCCTGATGCGTGTGATCACTGTTTGCGTGGGAAGCGCCTGTCACTTAAAAGGATCCCATGAAATCATAAATTATTTCAAAGACGCGATCAAAGAAGCAGGACTCGAAAACAAAGTTGAGTTAAAAGGGACCTTTTGCATGGACCATTGTACGGACGGGGCCAATCTCCTGGTTGACGATGTTTTGTTTCACGCTAATTCCGTCGATGTTGCAAAAGAAATTTTTCAAAAAGAGATTATCGAAAAAATCTAAGAAGGTGGGCGGAAAATGGACACAGAAAAGACCATACGCATGCCTTGGAAAAACTGGGACAACTTCACGCGTTGGGCCCAAGATTTCTCCCTGAAGCAGAAAGTGTTGGGGGGATTCCTGGGGGTGGCTATACTCGTCGGGTTGCTTACCGTAATTATAGGTATGCGACTCGCCAGATACACTATCATCGAAGAGGCGCAAAAAAAAGTATCCAGTGATTTGGCCACGGCCGATTTCATTGTCAAGAGTCATCAAGAAAATCTTGAGCTTAAAATTAGAATGATTGCCGGCACGGATAAAATTAAGGAATACCTGGAACGGGGAGATTTTTCCGCAATCCGGAATCGTTTGGCAGTGATGAGCCTGGAGAATGATCTTGATTTTTTGTCTTTAATAGGTCCTGACGGCAAATACAAGGCCCGTGCTTTTCAACTGGAATGTAACACGGTGGATTTGGTTGACAATTCAATAGTAAGCGCGGCGAAGGATGGAAAGGGCGCGTCAGGAATGAAGTTGGCGGATGTCAAAGGCCTAATTGAGGAGAACCCCACTTTAGCGCAGAGGTTTGGGACGAATCTCCCCAAAGATGGACTCATGCTCGTAGCCGCTTATCCTGTCTTCCACGAATCGAATGTCATAGGAGTAATCTACGGCGGAATCTTAATAAACAACAACCATCTCATTGTAGAGCGTATCGCGCAGAGGTTGTTTCATGATACGGCTCACAAAGACAAAGAGCTTGGTTTTGTAGCCATCTTTCAAGGTAAGGTGGCAATAAGTTCCTCCCTGCGTGGCCAAGATAGATTACCTCTCGTAGGCTTTGAATTGAACCAGAGTTTGAGGTCCGAGGTTCTGGAAAAAGGAGAAATAGTCTTAGGACCTGAAAGAGAGTTTCAAGAAGACTATCTAGCCGCAACCAAACCCCTCCGAGATTTCGAGGGAAAGATCATCGGGGCCATTCAAGTAGCCACATTGGAGAGGCCCATACTTAATGTGATCGATCGTCTTGTGGGAGCTTTTTTAATAATTGCCCTTTGCGGGGTTATATTGATGGGCTCCATATCCTATTTTCTGGTCAACTGGATCAACAGGCCGCTTGAGCAGATGCTAAATGCGGCCAAGAGGGCTGCGGAAGGTGATTTGACTCATGAGGTTCCGGTCGTGGCAAGAGATGAAATTGGTCAACTTGCCGCTACTTTTAATCTTATGATTAGGAATCTCGCCGAGTCCCGAAAGAAATTAGAAGAGTGGGGCACTCAACTTGCTTCAAAAGTTGCAGAGCAAACGGGTCAATTAGATCAGGCCAGAGAACAGGTTGAAAGAGTCAAGAAGCTCGCGTCGTTGGAGAAGATGGCAGACGGCATGGCCCACATAATGGCTCACATATCGGACCCGTTGGTTCCTACTCCGGCAGGGGAAGACTCGTCACTAGCTAATTCTAAAATCTTACTTGTCGACCCTGACGAAAAAGTTTTGGAGCTTTCAAAACGTATTCTTGAAAACGATGGATTTGAAGTCAAGACTACAGAATCTGTCCGCAAGGCCTTTTCAGAACTGGAAAGCGAATTCTATGACGTGGTGGTGATTGATATAGAAATGCCCGAGATGGGAGGCAAGAATCTACTCAAAGAGATCAAAATAAGACAGCCGGAAATACTCGTGATTCTAACGGCTTCTTTCAAGGCCATGGAAGAGGCCGTGGAAACAGTCAAGCTTGGCGCGTACGATTACATACCAAAACCTTTTGGTCCACACCAATTACTCTTGATGGTCTACACGGCCTTGCAGACGCGGCTCATGCTTGCTCGAACAAGAAGGGAACATGCGGCACAGAGAGCGGAGACGATATTCCAAAGGCTGCCAGTAGCCATTGCCTTGGCTGATGATGCGCATAGAGTTGTCTACAATAACAGGGCATTTCTGGAGCTCGCTTCCCAGGAATCTCAGGAAGAGGTGCAGGGCAAGGAATTCAAGGAACTCTTTGGTATTGACCCATTGGATGATTCAGAGGAGTCAGGAGGGTCCCAATGGTTGAAACTTGAGAAGGTGGGAAGAACCGCTAAGCTTTACAACTTCAGTCTACCGGAAGAGGATTTAAGGGTCCTCATGTTGCTTGATATCACTGAAACTGTAATGAAGAATGAACAGGCCGACGTCTTCAAGACAGAAACAATTAATAAGGCTCAACAGGTTATTCATGAACAGATGCGCGTAGCGCAGGAGATAGCAGGCTTATTGGGGGAAACAACGGCGGAGACCAAGGCCGCCCTGTTTGAACTCATAAAACTTGCAGGAGAAGGGGGAGCGACCAGATGAGTCTACCTCTTTATATTGAATCGGGGGGCGCGTCTGTTTGCAAATATGGGGAAATCCTGTGCGGGGATTCTTTGTCCGTATCTTCGATAGGTGATGGGAAGCTGATGGTATTGTCTGATGGTCTGGGAAGCGGAGTCAAAGCTAATATCCTGGCCACGCTTACTACAAAGATAGCTACGCGATTGATGGAGAGAGGACTCCCACTTGAAGAAGTTGTTGAAACTCTTACAGACACCCTACCGGAATGTAAAGTAAGGAAGATTGCCTACAGTACTTTCACCTTACTGAAAGTTAAGGAAGACGGAAGAGCGTACCTTGCGGAGTTCGACAATCCTCCAACCTTTTTCTTGAAAAAAGGCTACATAAGCAAATTAAACTACAAAGATAAGACAATAGGGTCAAGAAAAATAAGGGAGGCGCATGTACACGCGGAAGCCGGTGATTGGCTAGTTACGGTAAGTGATGGAGAAATTCACGCCGGTATTGGAGGTCTTCTAAATCTCGGTTGGGATTGGGAAAAAATAGCCAAATTTCTTGAGACACAGGTGTATGAAGATGTGTCGGCGCAGAAGGTCGCCCAGGTCCTTGTAGATCAGGCCAGACAACTGTATGAGGATCGCCCCGGAGATGACACCACTGTAGGGGTCCTAAAAATAAGGCCTAAAAGGTTTGGGGCTTTCATGATAGGTCCTCCAGTTCGGAGAGAGGACGATTTGCAGGTTGCAAATCGATTCTTTTCTTTGCCGGGGCGAAAAATAATTAGCGGGGGCACCACGGCTGGAATCCTTGCCAAATTTCTGGGCAAAGATGTTACGGTAGATCTGTCAACCATGACGAATAAGATACCCCCCACAGGGAAAATGGAAGGAATTGATCTGGTGACAGAAGGGGTTCACACTGTGAATCATACCTTAGAAATACTTAATAAGATTAAAGATATAGATGAATTGTCAGGACTGAGGGATGGAGCTAGCTTGCTCGCAAAAGAGTTTTTGGTTGCCGATTGTATCCATATATTTCTTGGGCAAGCGATCAACCCCGCCCATCTAAATCCCAATTTACCTCAAGAGATGGGTTTCAAGAGTCGCAGTGTGCAGTCTATAGCTTCCATGTTGAAAGGTATGGGTAAAGAAATTCATCTGGAAATTCACTGATGAATCCGGGTGTAGACGATTCGTTAAAGAACAAGTTGTGTTTTAATTATCTGTTGGAAGTATTTGGGCCTGTACTTGACTGACCGCCAATCTTCGAACTGAGGGCCTGAATTTGAGCTTCAAGCCTGGTTATTCTTTCCAGAATTACAGAATTTAATTTCTCCTGATTTTCTGAAGGAGCGCTGGAAAGTTTAGTCTGAGGTTGAGTCTGTTTCAATTGAGTCAACTCTTCCTTGATTCCATGCAAATTCTTGATGATTGCTCTATCGTTATCTATAAAAGTCTGGGCGTAATTTTGGACGGCCTTTTCTGTTGATACGCCTTTCTTCTGGAATTCGTTAATTATCCCGTCGGATTTTCTTTGAAGACCTTCAGCCGTGTCGGCCATCCGCTTGGTGCTGAAAGCCATCTGAGGCATTGATGAAGCCATTACCCCCATGTAATAGCTCATTTGCTCCATATTGCTTCCCATTCGGCTAATGGAAGACAACCCAACACACCCCGAGAGGGGCAGAGTAAATAGAGCGACGCTAAAAAAAATTCTGAAATATTTCATCGGTTTTGATCTCACGATTTTCTAACAAACATAATTGTCAACTAGATTCTTGAATAGGGGCCTAAATCAGCTAATCTTTCCACTTGAAAGTCCCAAATTTTTCAGGATTGAAGAGCTGATCAGAAAGCTCAATTCCAAACACCGCATGTTCCTGTCGGACTACAATTCGAATATTTTTCTTTGGCATGGTGATTTCTTCTTCCCTTGGAAATTCTCTACCATCTTCAGTTTTGAAGAAATCTGTAACACGATATGTTCTGGTTACCTGTTTATTGGCGTCGAGGTCTTGAGACTTAACAATGACAAAATCCTTTTTGCGCACCCAGACCAGACGTTCACCACCGTTGTTAGGTCTGTTGATCCTAATTACCCAACATTCTTGACCATCTACCCTGTCGTCAGTAGCAATGGAATAATTCTCGCCCGGTTTTGGAGCAAAGCCCAGGATATCGTCAACATTAAGTCCCGTTCCGCCAATGTCTGCGGAAGGGTCATCGGTAATGACCGGAAGAGTCTTGCCTGTTGCGGGCAAGTGCATGAAAACCTTGGGAAGCTGGTTTGGTTGAATCTGCAACAAGAAGCGAAGACCCTTCGATTCTTGAGGTTCATCAAAATCAAAAAAGAAATCAGCCTTATCCTGTTTTAACCTTCCGGACACCCAAAGAGATCTGGTTGACTCATTTTTCTTCCCACGGTAGGTCTTTATCGTCAAAGCCAGCCGAAAATTTTCCTTAAAGCTGAGTTCTGCAACTTTCTTCAGTATTTCTTCCGCGCTCATGTCACAAAAACCGGGTGTTAGGATGCACGCTCCAAAAATTACTGTAATAATTAACGCAAAGACATTGTGTCTCATGTGTTTTGCAACCTAGACGATACAAGACTAAACTTAACTAAAGCTGTATCTTGAAAAGTGGTTTAAATATTTATGATTACACATATAAATAATACAGTTATATGGCAAACAATACCACAAAACCGACCGCGGGGTCAAGTCTATTGGTAAATTTGAAATAAGCCTCTGTCTTGGCTTGATATAAAACACCTTGGGGATATTAGTCAAAGCGATTACTAAGTTACTAGGCCAGTCCGCGCTTACTCTGTGGGATCCATGAATCGACCAATGATCATCAAAACCAGACAATTGACCTTTGACGGTTGGTAACTTGATGGGTATAACTAAAGCATACTAGAGATTCGGGAGAAACAGAAATGGCGCGGAACTTATTGCTACTATCTTTTGCCTTGTTCGTGATCATAACATTTTCTTGTGTTGAATCTTTCGCTCAATGGCCGCTGGGAAAAGACACCACCTCCGGATCGACCAAACCACAAGAATTAGGGGGTTATCTGACGGGTTCGGGTAGATTTCAAATATTTGTCTCTCCTAACATAAAAGGTCACACTTTCATGTTGGACGCTGAAACCGGGAGACTCTGGATTTTCAAGAAAGATAACGCCTCCGGCGAAATGACTGTTCAAAGGATCCCCGTGGATCAACTCAACGAATCGGAGAACCTTAGAAGCAATCGCCCCAAGAACTAAAAGAGTATTCAGATCTTTGACGGAGAATCATCAAGTCTATCTATAGTTGAGGTACAAATGAAAAAAAACGCTTATAATGTCGCCGTTGTAGGAGCGACTGGCGCGGTAGGAAATATGATGATCAACGTTTTGGAACGACGGTCATTTCCTGTGAAACAATTATTGATGCTGGCCTCTGGTCGTTCTTCTGGGCGAACAGCGCAATTCAGAGGAAAGGATTATCCGGTCCTGGAATTGACTGAATCTTCTTTTGAAGGGATTGACATAGGACTGTTTTCGGCTGGTGGGTCAATTAGCGCAAAGTTCGCTCCATTTGCATCTAAGGCGCATTGTATAGTGATAGATAATACGGCTCATTTCAGAATGGACCCTGATGTTCCTCTAGTAGTCCCTGAAGTCAATCCAGAGCAGATTGCCAAGTATACGGTAAAAAACATAATAGCTAATCCTAATTGTTCTACTATCCAGATGCTGGTTGCTTTAAAGCCTCTTCACGACGTAGCAAAAATCAAGAGGATAGTAGTTTCGACCTATCAATCTGTCTCCGGAACAGGGAAAGACGCGTTGGATGAAATGTTAAATCAATCGCGCGACATGGCGAATAGTATTCATTGGAATAAAGAAGACGGTCTCGATAAATTGTGGTCCGGCCTCAAGCCTTTCCGAACGGTTGAAACAAAGGTGTATCCACACAGAATAGCCTTTGAATGCTTACCTCAAATTGACGTTTTCATGCCTAATGACTACACGAAGGAAGAAATGAAAATGGTCTGGGAAACCGGTAAAATACTGGATCCCGATATAAGGGTTACTGCCACGACTGTCAGAGTCCCAACATTTTTTGGTCATTCTGAGTCTGTTAACATAGAGACCGAAAAAAAACTCAGTGCCCAAGACGCTAAAGATATATTAAGAAAGGCCCCAGGGGTAAAGGTTCTGGATGATCCGTCCCGGAGTGAATACCCGCTTACAGCCTTGGCCGCCGGTGAGGACTATACTCTGGTTGGTCGAATTCGTGAGGATGAGTCAATTGATAAGGGACTTAATCTCTGGGTGGTTTCGGACAACATTCTTAAAGGGGCCGCATTGAACGCTGTACAGATTGCCGAAATATTGGTCGAGCGTTATATCTAACATGTCGCTCATGTGTGACAAGCGTGCCAAGAGCCGCTACTACTGACCATGGATGTTGTTTTTACAACTTACGGTATACGAAACAAACTGAAAGGAAGTGCATATGAAATCTGTGCGGGAAGCGGTAATTGTAAGCGCCACTCGAACTCCCTTAGCGGCTTTTAACGGTACCTTGAGTGGAATCGGCGCCACCAAACTCGGCGGACTGGTAATCGAAGAGGCTGTCAGGAGGGCTGGGGTAGAGAAGACCGAAGTTGATGAAGTCATTATGGGGCAAGTTTTGCCCTGTGGTTATGGTCAGAATCCTGCGCGGCAGGCATCGCTTTTGGGAGGCCTTCCATACGAAGTCGAGTGCATTACCGTTAATAAGGTATGCGGCTCAAGTCTTAAGGCTGTGATGCTAGCCGCTCAGGCGATTCAACTGGGTGATGCGGACATTGTGATTGCTGGTGGTATGGAAAACATGAGCGCCGCTCCATACTATTTAGAAAAGGCCAGGAATGGCTACCGCATGAACAATGGAGTCCTATACGATCACATGGTGCACGATGGTCTTTGGGACATAGTGAATGACTTTCATATGGGAATAAGCAATGATCTGTGTAGTGAAAAATATAGCATATCCAGGGAGGATCAAGACAAATACGCGGCTTTGAGTTATGCTCGTTCCATGGAATCTATTACGACAGGTAGATTCAAGGAAGAAATCGTACCGGTGTCGATTCCTCAAAGAAAGGGAGACCCTAAGATTTTCGACACCGATGAATGCCCCAGGGAAACATCCTACGACCTTTTAAGCAAAATGAAGCCGGCGTTTCAGAAAACCGGCGTTGCAACAGCCGGAAACGCATCCATTATATCTGATGGGGCAAGCGCCTTATGCGTTATGGCCGAGGAGGTTGCCAGAAACAAGGGGTTGGAGATCCTTGCAAGGGTTGGAGCCCAGGGAAGCTCTGGAATAGATATGAAATATGTCTTGATGGCTCCGATGCTTTCTATTCCAAAGGTTGCGTCCAAGGAAGGGATTGATTTTAAGAACATAGACTTAATGGAAATCAACGAAGCTTTCGCAGGCTCTACCCTAGGAGTGATCAGAGAACTGGGACTCGATGTAGAAAGGTGCAACGTGAACGGAGGGTCTGTCTCTTTAGGTCACCCAATCGGCGCTAGTGGGGCGCGTGTACTAACAACACTCATATATGCCATGCGTGCTCGTGACGTGAAGACCGGAATGGCGTCTTTATGTCTTGGTGGCGGAGAGGCTGTGTCATTATTTGTTGATCGTTAGCGCTAACATTGTGTTCGATAGGATGGGGCCAACCTTAACTGCGAGTACGGCCCCCTCCAATCATTAAAAATAATCTTACAGGTATTGCCAATGCTGTTGAAAGACAATGAACAATCCTTTTTAACCGGCAAAGATCCTTTTGTCGCAATTGAGCTACAATCCAAGTCATGCGATCATGCGGTGTCTACGATTCGTTTCGAACCTAAACACGAAGGCTTTGTTGGAATCCCTCATGGTGGAGTTGGGATGGGGTTATGTCTAGACGCATGGAGAAACGTCGGAGTTCCGGATTATCCAATCAACGTAAAGTTTAAATTTGGAGGGTCGGGCATACTCATAGGTGATGAGGCTGTCTTTGAAATCCAAAGGGACAAGTCGAGTCCGGATGGACTGGACATAAAAATAACAAAGCATGGAGACCGCAAACCTTATCTCAAAGCGGAAATAAGAACCGCAGGAGTGGTTGCTCCACCTACAACCCGATTGAAGAGTCCGCAAGTTAGTAGGGACTTGCCCTATTATAAAAATTGTTTTGTTTGTGGACACGCAAGAAATGAACCCGGATTGCAGCGTCGGTTCCGATTTGATCAAATTGACTCCGACATTAAAGTTACTGTTTCTTGGGGTTTGAATAGTGACGATTTTGACCGGGCGGCCTTTTTTCTGATTGCTAAAGACGAACTACACCCAGCTGCCCTAATCTCAATTTTTGACGAAAATACCGCGTGGGCAGGATTCATGTTGACCAAATCCGCCGGGCTTTCCGTCAGACTTGAATTTACTCTACTGAGGCCGGTTGGAAGATACGAGAAGTTGGTTTTTGTCGGTGAGCCATCGGGTATTAGGGGAAACCCAGCCTCTCCACGGTTTTTTACCGCTCAGGGTACAATATACGCCATCAATGGAGCGAGCGTGGAGCCTGTTGCCTTTGGTGGAGGTGAATGGATCATCATGCAGCAATATACAGAGCAGATAAAAAAGAATCTGATTCCTGAAAATGACTGGGAATGGATTTTCATGTAGAAGGTTTGATTTGAGATAATATATTTGGTTTGAATGGAGCAAAAAGTGGCGGAGAAAGTTACTGACGGTATACTGTGGGTAGCCGGACGCGATAAATTTATGCCGGACTCACATATTTATGTTTTAGGGGACACTGGGTCTGACGATTTAACCATAGTTGACTGTGGCATAGTTGAGATGGGGAATTATAAACTGGACGACTTGGACGGTTACGGAATTTCAATTGAACAAGTTAAAAGAATAATAATGACTCACACTCACCTTGATCATATTGGATGTCTCCGGGATTTTCTGGAGCGAGGTCCTCATATTGAGCTTTGGGTCCACCGTGAAGAGGCCACATACCTGGAAAGGGGCGATGACAGGGTTGTTTTTGGAAACAAAATGTTCGAGTCTATGATTCGGTCGCAATATGATATTCCACAACGTTTTTTTGAATTCAAGGTAACTAAAAAACTGGAAGGCGGTGAATTCCTCGATGTTGGTGTGAACAGATTCAAAGTCATCCATATTCCCGGACATAGCATAGGAAGTATTGGCCTCTATGATGAGACACGAAAGATTTTTCTGTCGGGTGACACCATTTACGCAGATGGAGCAATAGGTAGATATGATCTGTTTTCAGCCGATAGCGAAATGCTCAAGGAATCACTTGAAATAATTAGGGATTTGGAAATTAATACTCTCTTGCCCTGTCACAACCGAATCGTCAAAGGTGGGGCCGATCAAATGGTTAAAAATACGGTTCAATACTGGCTTCCCCTATTAAAATAATTCAATGGCGATACGGAAGCAGTCATTTGCAAGGATGGACCACAGATAGGGGAACTTGAAAATGGGTCATACAGTAGCTGAAAAAATTGTTGAGAATCACCTCGTTAAAGGCAAGATGCAGGTGGGTTCGGAAATAGCCATAAAAATAGATCAGACCCTGATCCAGGATGCGACCGGAACCATGGTATTTCTCGAATTTATGGCAATGAATGTTCCACGAGTTAAAACTGAAGTGTCCTTAAGTTACGTGGATCACAATTTGTTACAGACAGATTTCAAAAACGCCGATGATCACCAGTTTCTTCGAACAGCCGCAGCCAAGTTCGGAGTCATTTATAGCCGTCCCGGTAATGGAGTTTCTCATCAGGTTCACATGGAGAGGTTCAGCGTCCCCGGGAAGACACTATTGGGGTCCGACAGCCATACTCCTACTAATGGCGGCATGAGCATGATAGCCATTGGAGCGGGAGGACTGGATGTGGCAATGGCTATGGCAGGGGAAACATTTCACCTCAATATGCCCAAAGTTGTAGGAGTGTGGCTTACTGGTCATTTCCAACCTTGGGTCTCAGCGAAAGACCTTATTCTTGAGCTACTGAGGAGACAGTCTGTCAAGGGAGGCATAGGAAAGATCTATGAGTACTTTGGGCCTGGTGTCGAAACTCTATCTGCAACGGACCGGGCTGTCATCGGAAACATGGGAGCCGAGCTTGGAGCGACGACGAGTATTTTCCCTTCAGATGTCCGGACTAGAGAATTTCTGGTGAGCCAGGGTAGAGGCTCCGTCTGGGTAGAAATAAAGGCGGATTCAAGCGCCGTATACGATCAAATAATTGAAATGGACCTGTCCGAGCTCGAACCGATGATTGCCTGTCCGAGTTCTCCGGACAATGTTAAGAAGGTCTCAGAGATTGAAGGCATTCCTGTAAATCAAGTAATAGTCGGATCTTCCGCAAATTCGTCTTTTAGGGACCTAATGATAACCGCCAGAGCCATGGAGGGCAGGCACTGTCATCCTCTTGTTAGTTTTGAAATAAATCCTGGAAGTAACCAGGCCCTGTTAAATGTGACATCATTTGGAGGGCTTATTAATCTGATTAAGGGCGGAGCACGTATTCACCAGTCCGGATGTCTGGGCTGTATCGGTATGGGGCAAGCCCCTGGAACCGGAAATGTTTCCCTCAGGACATTCCCAAGAAATTTCCCTGGCCGCAGCGGAAGCTTTCCTGACAGAGTGTACTTATGCTCTCCCGAGACAGCTGTTGCTTCAGCCATATTTGGTAAGATCACTGATCCTAGAAAGTTGGGAGAATATCCAGAAGTTTCCAACCCGGAAAACTATGTCATAAATGATGATAACCTTATTTATCCACCCGAACCGGGCAAACCAACGGAAGTAATCATGGGCCCAAACATAAAGCCGTTCCCCGAGTTTGGACCTTTAGAAGAAGATCTTGAAGGTGTGGTTGCCCTAAAAGTTGATGACAACATTACAACTGATCACATTATGCCTGCCGGGAGCAAAATCCTGCCATTGAGGAGCAACATCCCCGCAATCAGTGAATTTGTATTCAACAACATCGATCCAGATTTTCCCAGTCGCGCAAGAGAATCAAAATCGGTCTTTATTATCGGGGGCGAGAATTACGGGCAAGGATCATCTAGAGAACATGCGGCTATAGCTCCCAGATTTCTTGGCGTCCGAGCCAAGTTCGCAAAGAGTTTCGCGCGAATACACAAAGCAAATCTGATCAACTTTGGCATACTACCCCTTAGATTCGAAAATCCGGAGGACTATGAGCTTTTCAATACGGGTGCGAGATTGAAAATAGCCGGAATAAGAAAATCTATTGAACAAGGGGCGGAGACACTTGAAGCCAAAGAACTCGACTCAGGTAAAACTGTAAAAGTAAGACTCGAAATAACGGATAGGGAACGAAATATTCTGTTGGCTGGAGGTCTCATTAATCTCGCCAAGCATTGATTAACCTAACGAAATAAAGATCAGGTTGTATGAAGATTCTTCAATTACAGATGCAAGGTTATGATGTCCCACGAGTTGGCCCCTTTTCGGGCTTAAGTCTTTTGAACACCTCGTCAGCTTCCTGGTCTTTCAATGGAACCGTTGTTCTACCGTGGTGGAAGCGCAGACTTTCGGAACTCAATTCACTCAGGAGAAGGGGAACCACTCTTCCAGAATCCCAATACAGGGACAAGAGGGGCGGATCATAAGAAAAAACCCCTTGACCAGCTTCAACCCATTTCTGGTTTGGCTGACCCTGAAAACTTGCCTGAAATTTCCCGGTCTTACGAAATGTCAGTTTGATTATTCCATCTTGTATCGGAGAGAGTTGCCCGTCGATGACCCGATCCGACAAGACCCATGCGCCAATCAATTCGTCAGGCGGTTCTTTTATTTTCTGCGTGGATTTGTGATCCTGACACGAAGTGAGGGCAACGAAACCAGCAATCCATAAAAGGCATATGGCAAGGTCTCTGAGATTTTTCATAATCATAAAAAGACACCAGATCAAAAACAAAAAAAGCGATCCTCAATCAAAAGATCGCTTTTTTCCAATATGCTTTTTAAGTTAAAAAGCTAAGAAAAAGCCTTTTCACTAACAATTAGTCTTTAGAACCAACCGCTTGATGAACTACTTGCAGGGTAGTAGCCGCTGCTAGATGAGCTGGCGGGCCAATAGTAACCACTGCTGCTGCTGGAAGCCGGGGCGCAGTTATAAGCCACGGTTCCACTGCTGCTTGAAGAGCTTGCGGGCCAATAAGAACCGCTGCTGCTGCTGGAAGCCGGGGCGCAGTTATAAGCCACGGTTCCACTGCTGCTTGAAGAGCTTGCGGGCCAATAAGAACCGCTGCTTGATGAACTAGCTGTATAGGTTCCGCTGCTGCTGCTACTGGATGATGCATTGCCCCAGGACGAATAAGGAGCCCAAGCAAAGAATCCAAAGCTGTATGAAGCAAACAACATAACCATACCTACAACCGCGAGCGTCACTGCAAATCTTCTCATTGAAATCATTACCTCCTCATGAAACGAGAATACATTCGCTGTTCTCTAATCGAAAACAGTTGCTCCCTCTTAAAGATTCAAAAAACGTTTGTTAATCGGTACTACTTTTAAGCAATGTTGTCAATCTTTTTTCTGTTCAAACTGCTCATGCCGATTCCTAGTGAGTCTGGTCTCTAAGTCCACGCTTGACTCACCCCGTTTCTCTGCTACAATTCCTCTGATTCTACTTTTTGTCAAGGAATTTTTGATATGATAAAAATAAAAATCAATATCAAGGTGATAAATATGTTTATCAATAAGTCAATTGAACAAAAACTGACAAAAAATATTGCTAAAATATATCATCTTTTTAAAATAATAACTGTTAATCTTAAACATATTAATCCTGTGATCAAAGACGGTTTACGCCCCCACTTTGTCTCAGTCCCAGAATCAATAAAAAATATGAAACCGATAACTGCTAAATTGTCTTTCATCACAATCGTGGTAGCACTGGCATTTTTTGGATCCTGCATGATAGCCCAGTGTCAGGAGACTCAATCCAAAAATTCCGAGGATGGTTCCAACACAAGTTCCTCTAGTATTCCAGAAGGTATCAAGCGGGCAGGAGAACTAGCTTTGTCGGGTGATTCCGCCCGGGCCATTGAGATCTTTCGGAATACCATGAAGGAATGCCAACAAATGACAGGAGAAAGCCGAGACTGCGCCAATTGGCTCAGATCCTTGCAGGGGCTGAACATGTTGTTGGAGTCACCAAAAAAACCAGTCACACACGTAAATTCTATTGGTATGAATCTGGTGAGAATCCCAGCGCAGGAATACATGATGGGAAGTCCAAAACAAGAATCGGACTGGCTAAGGTTAACTTTTCGCCTAATTTGGAGAGAGGGTCATAAACAATGGTTTCAGGATGAGACGCCACTGCACCCGGTCCGAATAACTCGTCCCTTTTACATGGGCGCGCATGAGGTCACTGTAAAACAGTTCAGAGATTTTGTTAACGATACAAAATATAAAACTGACCCTGAAAAAGGCGACGGAGGAATGATTTTTAGTAATAAGGAAAACAGGTGGGTTCCTCAGAAAAATATGAAATGGGATAGTCTTTCTTGGAAAATTGCTGATAACCAACCAGTCGTATTTGTTTCGTGGAACGACGCACAGGCCTTCTGCAAATGGCTCAGTAGAAAGGAAAAGAAAAAATACAGGCTACCCACGGAGGCAGAATGGGAAATGGGTTGCCGAGGGGGAGCTGTATGGGCCAGGTTTCCTTGGGGAGACAAACTTCCTGGCGATAAAGACACGAATTTTGGAGACGGTAATTCTAAATTGCCTGAAAGTATGACCACTGTAAATGATGGTTATGAGCAGGTCTCGCCCGTGGGGAGCTTCCCACCAAATGGTTTTGGTCTTTATGATATGGGTGGGAATGTTATGGAGTGGGTCCAAGATTACTATGACCGAAATTATTATGAAACTTCGCCTATTAAGGATCCTCAGGGTCCCCAGACAGGAACCTCGAGAGTAAACAAGGGGGGCAACTGGTTTGCAAGTCCAACCGATTGCAGGTGTGCATTCAGAGGCTTTTCCGGCGATACAATGAGTTTCTGGAATCTTGGTTTCCGAGTGGTTATGGAAGAAGAGCCTGACATCAAGACCGCCCATAACCTGAATTCAGATCGGGCCCAGGTCCGTGAGTCTTCTCAGTCCGAACCGCTCCCACCAACCGAAGAAGATGGAATAAGGCTGTTCCGTCAGGCTATGTTCGCAGCGCAACAACAACAATGGGACAATGCTACTGAAGACCTTGAGAAAGCACTAAAACTTTACGAAAAGAGAGACGATCCAAAATGGATAGCCAGAATCAAGGCCACTCTCGCTGGAATATACGCTGAAAGAAACAGAACTTTCAAAAGCAAGGAACTCTACACGGAAGCCCTGACGGAATTTAGGAAGATGGGTGACAGCATTAACGCTCGCATAATTCTTGCCCGGTTACAGGAATTGGAAACTTCACCGGGGGTAAAGATCTTAGAAGTCCAGAAAGGTGGGATCGCCGATCGAGTTGGCATAGTTTCTGGGGATGTATTGATTGAATACGCCGGCGAAACAGGGTTAAGGGTCGCGACTGTAAAAAAACTAGTGGAGGAGTATAGTCGAAGTCCACAGGTGACAATGAGTGTATCCAATAACGGTGAAATAACCACAACTGTAGTAAGAGGAGGGCCCTTAGGGGTGGCTCTAGAAGACATGAAACGTCCACCCAGACCTAACAGACCTCAGGAACAGAACAATCAAAGGACGAGAAGAAACCCCAGACAGCAGCCCAGAGAGAGACGCTAGGACCTTCAAGCGGAACATCAAGCGGGTTAAGGAAGCATGAAACTATTTACCCGCTCCCAGGACTATCCGGTCAATCAGTGAACTGGTAGAGACCCCATGAACCATGTTGACAAATTGGACTTTTCCACCTCGATTCACTACGATGTCCTCTCCAACCACCTTTTTGCCTTTCCAGTCATCCCCTTTTACAAGCACATCTGGTTTGATGTCTCGGATGAGATTGTATGGAGTGTCTTCATCGAAAAGCACCGCATAATCTACAAAGTTTAATGCGGAAACAATTTCAAGCCTGTCTTTTTCATCGACGATCGGTCGTTGCGGACTCTTGATTCTTTGAACTGATTTATTTGAATTAAGCGCAACTATCAATATGTCACCAAAAGTTGACGCCTTTCGGAGAAGATCAAGGTGACCGACATGAAACAGGTCAAAGCAGCCGTTGGTAAATACAATGGACTGTCCCTGAAGTCTGTGATTTCTGACAACTCGTTCAATTTCATCCCTATTGACAATCTTTGTGACCCGAGACCAGTTCTTTAGAGAATTATGCATCTCCTCAAGAGTTACAGAAGCCGCCCCAAATCGAGCCACCACTAACGACGCTGAGAGATTAGCCATTTGGATCGCCTCTTCGATTGACAATCCGCTCCCTACCGCAAGGGCTAAAGTAGCGATTACGGTATCTCCAGCGCCTGTGACGTCCACTATTTCAACCTGTTTAACGGGAAAATCCTGAGATTTCTCTCTTGTTACAAGGGTGATTCCGTCTTTTCCTCGAGTTATGACTATTCCTTCAGCCTGAGTTTGGTCGAGTAAAATATTACCTGCCTTTTCAAGTGTTGGATTGTCTTTAATTTCGACTCCGGAGGCCAGAGAAGCCTCTCTCAAATTCGGAGTGACATAAGTGGCTCCCCGGTAACGAGTAAAATCCATTCCCTTAGGATCGACCAGAGAAGGCGCTCCTTCAGACCGGGCTGTTTTGAAGAGACTTTCAAGGATCGCGTCTGAGAGAAATCCCTTGCCGTAATCTGAAACTATGACAGCTTTGACCTGGGGACTGACAGCCTTGATGTCGTCAATGACTTTCTTTTCAAGATCCTCCGATATCCGGCCGTCATATTCTTCGTCGATTCTTACAATCTGTTGATTTCTAGCCACTACACGCGTCTTGATTGTAGTAGGTCGTGATCCCTCGGACTTCAGCCAGAATGTGTCCACTCCGATCTCGGAACAATGTTTCTTGAACCATTCACCGCCTGCGTCGGCGCCGATAGTTGCGAAAAGAGCAACCGCTCCACCCATGGAAACAACATTTCGTACCACGTTGCCGGCTCCACCAAGGCGTCTGTGCCTATTCTTGGCCAGAAGCACAGGGACAGGCGATTCGGGTGAAATTCTTTCGACGTCTCCTATTACATATTCATCAACCATCACATCCCCGGCGACAAGAATTGGGGCTGGTTTCATCCTGCTAATGAGGTTTTCGTTCAATTCAGAGCCTCCAGATGTCATTGTTTTACAAGCGAAGAAAAGCTAATCAATAGTTCGTAGTGTTTGGAAAATAGTTCTGTAGTTGCTACAATAGGTCCCACCAAATGAATAAACATACAAAGGTCTGATACAACAATTTGGGGAAGATATGAAGAAAGTTCTTTCAATAGCTGGTTCGGATTCAGGGGGTGGAGCGGGAATACAGGCTGATCTAAAGACCATTTTGTCGCTTGGTGGCTATGGTATGAGCGCCCTCACAGCCCTCACAGCCCAGAACACTCTGGGCGCGCATGCAATCAGCCTGGTTGAACCAGACTTTGTAGCAAAGCAGATCCAGGCGGTTTTAAGTGATATAGGGGCTGATTGCGTCAAAACAGGCATGCTGGGCAACGGTGAAATCGTTAGGGTAGTGGCTGATCAACTATTGAAGTATGGGGTACAAAAGCTGGTTGTTGACCCCGTGATACTTTCCAAGACAGGGTCCGTCCTGCTGGACGAATCTGGCAGGAAAGAGATGGTGGAGAAACTATTCCCCATTTGTTACCTTCTTACTCCCAATATTCCAGAGGCTGAGATTTTTTACGGCAAGAAAATCAACAGTGTCTCGGACATGAAAAAGGCGGCCAAGAAGCTAATGAAGATGGGACCAAAGTTTGTGTTGGTCAAAGGAGGACATTTAAAGGACGCTCCTGTTGACGTCCTTCACGATGGAAATCAGGACTACGAATTTCAAACCCAACGAGTTAGGACTAGACATACTCACGGCACTGGGTGCACCTTATCGGCGGCAATATCAACCTTCCTGGCAGGCGGAATGCCTGTAATGGAGAGTATAGACAAGGCCAAGAGATATCTTTACAGGGCATTAAGATTTTCCATGGGAATCGGCAAAGGAATAGGGCCTCTCAACCATTACGCTTCAATTGCACGGGAGATTGCAAGGTCAGAGGTAATAGAAGAACTCGATAAAGCCTTGGAGAGGCTGAAACGTCTCAACATAGGGCACTTGATACCTGAAGTGCAGTCAAATCTCGCTTATGCGATACCTTACGCCGAGACGGTGAATGATGTGGCTTCATTCCCAGGCAGAATAGTCAGACTTGTCAACACAATAGACACTCTTACTGGGGCAAGATTTGGAGCTTCCCGGCAGATTCATCACCTTGTGCTCGCTGCCATGGAATATGATCCGCAACGCCGCGCAGCCATGAATCTTTCCTATTCTGATGTGTTGGTTAAGCGGATTCGTTCGTTGGGTTTCTCTGTGGCCGAGTTTGATAGGAGCAGAACTCCTCCGGATCTCCAGCAGGAAGAAGGCAGCACGCTGGCATGGGGCGTCCAGGACGTGATGGAAGAACTGGGACGGGTCCCCGACGCAATATTTGATAGGGGCGCCGTAGGTAAAGTCCCACTGATAAGGCTTTTTGCGACCGCCCCTTCGTCCATAGTTGACTTGGTGGCCAGACTGTAAAATTTCTCTCGTTTAATGTCTCAACATTGTGCAGAATAAAATCTTTTCTTGAGAGTTTTTATCAATCGTCGGCGGAATACCGACGGAAAAAAAACTAGAATTCAACTGATTTCGATATCGAAAAACAAGTTTTGTTGATAGAAAGCGTTCAATCAAGCCATGCAACCAAATCTTATTGATCATCACGGCAGAATAATTGATTACTTGCGTGTATCCATTACTGACTTGTGCAATTTCAGATGTATATACTGTAGACCTCCCCAAGGTGTAAAACTGATCCCGCACTCCGATATATTAAGATACGAAGAAATTTTGAAAATCGTCTCGGTGTCGAAAACGCTTGGAATTAAAAAAGTCCGCATCACCGGAGGAGAGCCTTTAGTAAGACGAGGCGTGGTAGATTTCATATCGAGGTTAACTCATGAAATCGGTCTGGAAGATGTAGCCTTGACCACCAATGGTTCTAAACTCGACGAGATGGCCCCGGGACTTCGCGATGCCGGATTGAAGAGAATAAATGTTAGCTTGGACACACTTAGGCGCGACTGTTTCACTGCTATAACCGGCGTTGATGGCCTGCTGAAAGTGATGAAAGGGATTGAAACATCTTTTGAAGCCGGCTTTAGTCCTATCAAGATAAATGTGGTACTACTCAAGGGGTTCAACGAAATAGACGTTGCAGAATTTGCGAGGCTCACTTTAAATCGTCCTCTGGACGTAAGGTTTATCGAAAGAATGCCATTCGGAAATGACACGGAACCCATCAATTCTCCCAATTCATTTGGCGCAGTTGAAGCCATTGGCATAATCGAAAAGTCGTTTGGAACCTTGATTCCTGGAGAAAGTTCCGCCCTGGATGGCCCCGCAAGAATGCTGAGAATCAAAGGAGCACAGGGAAGGATAGGAATTATTGATCCAGTGACCGGACATTTCTGCCCAACATGCAACAGACTCAGGTTGACGGCACGGGGTTCATTGAGACCCTGTTTATTAAGCCCCCTGGAAATTGATTTGAGATCATTCCTCAGGACTGATCCGGATGATAGTCAGCTCGAAGCTTTTATCAAAGCGGCTGTAATGGCTAAACCCGCCAGCCGATATTCAAATTTGCAAAGAATGGAAACCGGCATGAACACCATTGGTGGTTGAATCCAAATCTTGAGACCTACGATCGATTTTTGCGACCTATGTCAGAACATATTAATAACTCAGAAGTTTCAGTAATAATTGTGAACAGAAATACTTCTGGACTTTTAATCAATTGTCTTTCAAGCGTTTTTGATTCTGACTTGAAACAACCACCAGAGGTCATTGTAGTAGACAACGGGTCTAATGATGATTCAGTTGAAAAGACCAGGACCCTTTTTCCCAGGGTAAACGTGCATGAGGCCGGGAGAAATCTCGGTTTTGCCGCAGCCAACAATCTCGGGGCCTCCAAAACCCGCGGAGATTTTTTGCTATTAGTGAACACAGATGTGGTGCTTGAAAAAGACTCTGTGTCGAAAATGTTGGAATTGGCAGAAGGAAATGGTCGAATCGGGATAGTAGCTCCCCAATTGCTAAATAATGATGGAACCAACCAGACATCTTATGAGGCTACGCCTACACTTTTGACAGAATGTACCAATCGTAGTTTGTTGAAACGAGTGTTTCCAAAGCGCTATCCGGGTAAGAATCAAAATTTGGTGGAGCCCATAGATGTCGAAACGGTGATCGGCGCCGTCATGCTGATAAGAAGAAAGGCTTTTGAAGACGTAGGAGGATTTGACGAAAGTTATTTTTTCTTTTTTGAAGAAACAGACCTAGCCGTGAGACTTAGGTTGGCGGGATGGTTGGTAAAGCACGAACCCATGGCTAGGGCCACACACCTTCAGGGCGGTTCCGCGAAATCGGCTCCTGCTGGCGCTCGGATAGAATTCTATCGGTCCCGATACATCTTTTTTGAGAAATTCTATGGAAAAGCATCCAGGAATTTCCTTCAATCGGTTGTTATATTAAACCTCGGTCTTAATACGATTGCCTATGGCTTGATGAATCTGTTTACGCTAGGCCGAATTAAAGAAATAAGTCAAAAGTGCTCAGTTTTAAACACACTCTTGAAATGGCACGTACATGGATGTCCTCAAAGTTATGGACTACCCCGTGATTGATTTTGTTCCAGATGTGGGCTCTTCTTAGCGGGGTAATCTTCGCACATCCATCACGAAAAAATCCGGAGCCATCTCGAATACCTGTAAAGAGCTCCCAATGCTGATACCGCCCTCTCTGGACTTGGCAGCACAGGCATCCCATGGTCTTGCAACTCACGGACGAATAATTCTGTTCGGTCGCAAAAGGAACCGCCCACCACTGGTTTCCCAGACTCTGACGCCAGCAAGGATGTAACAGCGCTCTGGTTCTTAATAAATTCTTCCGCAAACTGCGTGGCTTGAATGAGGTCCGTTCCGGACCCTAGAATTACGGACATAACTCGGTGATGGGGCATCAGGCAGTACATGAAAAGCAAATCTATATTTTCATCTTTAAGTAGTATTTTTGGAAGAGTAGCCATGTAGTCACTATAATTTTTTGCAAAAGTTAGATCCACAGGATTCTTGATGCTGGCTGTATTTGGAACCATAGGAGCCAGGGTTTTGGCCGTCAAAGGAGTCAGTTCCGCCAACTCCAAGCCTGCCCTTTCAGCGCTGTCGGCGGCAGCTGCCCCTGGCCCCCCGGAATGAGTCAGTATCCCGAGCCTGTTTCCTTTTGGCAATGGTTGACTCCCGAGCACATAACAAAAATCGAACAGTTCCTCGATAGAACGCGCTCTCATTATCCCGCACTGACGAAAGATCCCTTCATACAGTCGGTCCGGACCTGCCATAGCTCCAGTGTGAGAAAGCCCTGCGCGTCCCCCTGCCTCAGATCCACCTACATAGAAGGCCACAATGGGCTTTATTTTGGATACTCTCCTCGCAACCTCAACGAAACGCCTCCCATTTCTTATGCCCTCTATGTAAAGGGCAATAACCTTGGTGACTGGACAGTGGGCCAAATATTCTATGCAGTCCGCCAAGTCAACCATGGCTTCGTTTCCCAAGCTGAAACCCTGGCTGAATCCCAAATTGAACTTCGCAAGGTGTACGAACATTTGTGTGATGAAGCTCCCACTTTCAGATGCCATCCCGATGAAGCCCGGTCTAGCGTCATACGGAAAGAAAGTGGTGTTGAGGTTGAAAGACGGATTTATTACCCCTATGCAATTTGGTCCTACAAATGTCATTCGATATCTTTTCGCTATGTCCACTAATTCCTTCTGAAGTAGTTTTCCTTCCCCGCCTTCTTTTTCGGAAAAACCGGCCGAAACAATGATAGCCCTTTCTATTCCCGACAAACCACATTCTTCCAGAACACCAGGCACGACTCCTGTGGGTAAAATAAGTATTGCCAGGTCTATTTTCTTGGGAACATCGCTGATCTTTGAATAAGCTTTAAGGCCATTAATTTCTTCATCCCTCGGATGAATCGGATAAACCTCCCCTTCAAAACCCATGGACAACAAATTCGCCAACTGAATACTTCCCATCGACATAGAATTGCTAGAAGCCCCCCAAAATGCGATACTTTTGGGATGCATTATTTTATATAATGGGTTGTCTTCAAAATCTTTCATCAATTGCTCCTAGAGAAAATCAACTTCATTCAGGTTCTGTTACATTGATTCTTGTCCCATTGGCTCAAATTAAATTTCAATTATTTGAGTCCTGGTTCGTTTTGTCCGAACCGGCAGTGTCTTGATTTGACAAAAGAGTCGCCAAAAATTTGCTCAACCACCAGGCAGCGTAACCAAACATGCTTGATACCATCGCTGTTGGTCCCAAAATGAGAGAAAGCCAGAAAATTTGGTAACCTTGCCAAGTGAAGTCCCGAGACACGAGACCATACATGGCGACGCCGAATGAACCGAGCGCTACCGAGGTTCCCACAAGCGTATGTATCGAAAGATTGTTTATCATGGATGGTATGTTAACATTTTTTCGACTGAAAGTAACAAACTTTGCGTCACCAACACACTTGTGTTATCTAATATAACCAATAAAACCAAAATGATAAGTAGGATGCAATGGTTGATTTAGAAATCAATTGGGATGTTTTGGCCATGGTAGACAAGCCTGCGCGTTATATCGGGGGAGAGATCAACTCGGTCATAAAAAATCCAGATCAGATTAGACTCAGGGTGGCTCTTGCTTTTCCGGACGTTTATGAGGTTGGAATGTCGCATCTTGGACTCAAAATACTCTATCACATTCTGAATTCAAGGGAAGAGATACAGGCTGAACGGGTCTTTGCTCCCTGGCCCGACATGGAAAGGCAGATGAGAAGCCTGGGCATTCCATTACTAACACTGGAAACCAGGCATGAAGTCAGAAAAACAGACATTTTGGGTTTTTCCCTGCAATATGAACTCTGCTCTACTACTGTACTGCAAATGCTTGATCTTGCGGGAATACCACTCAGGTCTTGGGATAGAGGGAGTGACGATCCTATAATTCTTGGAGGTGGTCCTGTTTGTTTCAATCCATTGCCGCTGTCGGATTTCTTTGACGCGTTCCTTGTTGGTGAGGGAGAAGAGGCGATCTTGGAGATAGCCGACATTTGTAGGCTTTGGAAAACCCATGGTGGGGATCGGTCGAGTCTTTTGAAACAACTTAAAGAAGTGCCCGGAGTATATGTTCCAAGTCTTCGTCAGCCTGATGAGATAGTAGCCAGGAGGATTGTGTCAAACCTTGATGGAGCGACTTTTCCTCAGAGTCTGGTGGTGCCCTTTTGTGAAATCACGCATGACAGGGTTGGTCTTGAGATAGCTAGGGGTTGTACCAGAGGATGTCGCTTTTGCCAGGCAGGGATGATTTATCGACCAGTCAGAGAGCGCAAGACTGATAATCTTTTAAACATTGCGCAAAGATTGTTATCGTGCACCGGTTGGGACGAAATTGGTTTGTTATCCCTATCGTCAGGAGATTATTCTGCAATAGGAAATCTAATCAGAGAATTTAATAGAGAATTTGGCGGTAAAAAAATAGCAATTTCTCTTCCATCCTTACGAACCGACACGTTTGATTCTGAAATAGCCGCGGAGATCAAGAAAGTTAGAAAGACTGGTTTTACTCTTGCCCCGGAGGCGGGAACACAACGACTTAGAAACGTAATAAACAAGGGGAACTCGGAGGAGGATTTGAAAAATGCTGTCATCTCGGCATTCAGGGAGGGGTGGAAGTCAATCAAACTGTATTTCATGATAGGTTTGCCCACTGAGACTGATGAAGACCTGCAGGGCATCACTGATCTAATCTTTAAGGCCGCACGATGGGGAAGAGCCGGAAAAATAAAGGCCTCGATCTCCACTTTTGTTCCAAAAGCTCACACTCCTTTTCAGTGGGCCGGTCAGATATCACGAGAAGAGACTACGAGACGACAGTCCATCATTCGAAATCTCGTCGGCAAGAAGTCCATATCCCTAAAGTTCCACAATCCAAATTTAAGTTTTCTTGAAGGCGTCTTTGCTCGAGGAGACGCAAATCTTTCTAAAGTTATAGAGACGGCTTTTTTGAAAGGGGCTAGGTTTGACGGATGGGATGAACAATTGAACTTGCAGTCCTGGATAGAATCATTCGATGAATCGGGAATTGATCCGACAAAATATCTGGAGGAGCGACAGGTAGATAGTCCACTCCCCTGGGAATTCATACATTCTGGGGTATCTAAAGAATATCTGGCTAGTGAGTTGCTCAAGGCCCTGGAGCAAAAGTTAACCATGGACTGTCGATTGGGGGAATGTTGCGGTTGCGGCGTCTGCGATTTCGAGAAAGTTGCCCCCATTATTCAAAAGACTTGTTTGGTTGGAACAGGCGTTGAATCTGATCAGATCAAAGACCAGCGGCCGGAGTCAAACATAAGGAGATTTAGATTAAAATACTCAAAGCTTGGTTCATTGAGATTGTTGGGACATCAGGATGTTGTGCGATGTTTTGAAAGGGCATTTCGCAGGGCTGACATGAGCCTGGATTTTTCGCATGGGTTCCATCCTCATCCAAGATTAAGATTTTCCCCACCAATAGCTTTGGGTGTTCAGAGTTTTGCGGAGTATGTAGATTTTGACTTGAGGGAACCCGACATTACGGCGCAACAGATATTAGAATTGCTTCAAAACGCGTTACCTCATGGTTTGAAGCCTCTTCAAATCATCGAAACTTCATTGAATGAGACTTCCGTGTCTGCTAAGATCCAGACGGTCTCTTACGAAATAGTCCTAACCAGCAAATTCGATGGGAATGTTATAAAGGATAGACTAGATCAATTCTTCCAGAATGAAAGCTTCATAGTATCGTTTGGTTCTGAAAGAAAAAGAAAAACTAGAGATCTAAAAAGCTACATTCCTTCAATTTTTCTCTCAGACCAAACTCTAACTATGAGAATTAAAATGACCCCGTCTGGTTCGGTTAATCCTTACGAAGCTGTCAGATCTATTCTAGATTTGACGGATGAAGAAACGAAAAAACTGGATATTACAAAAATAATGGTCGAATTTGAATCGTGATCCATTTTAGGTGAAGGGAACCGTCATGGGGAACGAAATTATTATGAACATTAATGATCGGGAGACTCGTCTGGCGCTTCTCGAAGACGGGCAGGTTGCGGAAATTCATCTCGAACGAAGGGGTGAAAGGGGCATAGTTGGGAACATTTACAAGGGGAGGGTCATAAAAGTGCTGCCTGGCATGCAAGCCGCTTTTGTCGACATCGGATTGCCCAGAGCAGCTTTTTTGTACGTTGGAGATGTTCACCATCACCCTCAGGATCATCTGAACTTGGTAGTCCACGAAGAAGGGGAAGATGATTCCGAAAAACAGGAGGAACTCTCATTACAGTCGGGGATCTCAGAAGGGATCGAATTCACTACGCCGATAGAGGAACTCATCAACGAGGGAGAAGACATACTGGTTCAAATCTCTAAGGAACCTCTTGGGAGTAAAGGAGCAAGAGTTACCTCGCACATATCGATTCCGGGTAGGCATCTGGTGTTCATGCCAACAGTTGACCATGTGGGAATTTCACGCCGGATAGAGAATGAGATTGAAAGACAAAGGCTCAAAGATATTATTCTGAACATAAAACCGCCTGTATGCGGACTAATAGTCAGAACCGTGAGTGAACATGAGAACGAAGACAAGTTGAGAGCTGATCTTAGTTTTCTCGAGGGTACCTGGCAGAGGATTATGGAAAGAGAAAAAAAGGCTCCGGCCCCGTCCCTGATATATGAGGACCTGGACCTTTGCCTGAGAGGCGTCCGAGACCTTTTTACCGAGAACGTGACAAGGCTTGTGGTGGATTCTTCCGAAACATGCCGGAGAGTACTCGATTTTATGGATACATTCATGCCTTCTCTTAAACCCTGCTTGGAGCTTTATGAAGGTGAGGAGCCGATCTTTGACCATTTCGGTATAGAAATGGAGTTGAACAAGGCCTTAGGAAGAAAAGTCTGGTTGAAATCGGGTGGGTACATCAACATTGATTTCACTGAAGCTCTAGTGGCTATAGATGTTAACACTGGACGATTCGTCGGAAAAAGAAACCTCCAGGAAACAATATTGAAAACCAACCTTGAAGCGGCCAAAGAAATAGCATATCAGCTTCGTTTGAGGAACATCGGCGGTATAATAATAGTAGATTTCATCGACATGGATCGTCCGGCCGACCGGGAAAAAGTCACGAACGCTCTCTTGGAGGCTTTGAAGAGAGATAAGCAAAAGACCAACATATTAAAGATTTCGGAACTTGGTTTAGTTCAGATGACCAGGAAAAGAACGAGAGAAAGTTTGACACGGACTCTATGCGAACATTGCCCCTACTGCGAAGGGAAGGGTTTCCTCAAATCCCAGACTACCGTTTGTTACGAAATTTTGAGAGCGATCACCAGGCACATTGCTGAACGATGTTCCTCCAGCTTGAAGGTGACAGCCCATCCGGAAGTTGTGAAATTGCTGTTTGAGCAAGAAAGCGAAAAACTGGAGGAAATCCAGAAGAAGCACAGGTTAACCATTGAGTTGAATCCGGACCAGAATTTACACCAGGAGCAATATGAGATTTCCAACCCATAGTTAAGTCTGTGGTTCCAATTTTGTTCATGGATTTCAATTCAAATGGATAGGTGACGTCTGTTGAAAAAGCGAAATAGGCCAAAATCCATGGGCAAATGGTGGACTGGTGGATTGGTTTCTGTTGATGTAGGGAACACTTTGAGAGTAGTTCCTTACTGGGAATGTTGGCGCACAGAATCGGACCGCCTCAATGTTGTGGTGGATCCCGGCGCCTCATTTGGATCAGGGGATCATCCGACTACACTAATCGCTCTAGAACTTCTGGAAAAGACAATCAATCAAATGGCAGGCAGGCGGCAACCGCTATCCATCTTCGATATTGGGACAGGCACCGGTGTGCTTGCCATAGCCGCTGAAGCTTTGGGATGTGACTTTATAGTGGCCTGCGACCTGGATCCTTCCTCCATCTGGTTGGCTCAAAGGAACGTAGTTTTAAATAATAATCTGCGTTGCGAAGCTCATAAAAGAAGTCCACATTTTTACGTTGGTCCTTTAGACGCAGTCAAATGCACATTTGACTGCGTGGTGGCAAATTTGGCCGCTCCAGTCCTTAGACGGCTTAAAACAGAACTCATTGCTAGCTCAGGGAATTTTCTCATTCTGTCAGGGATACCGGACTCAATGGTTGATTTAATTCAGAGAGAGTTTTCCGGTGAAAAGACAGACCTAGAAGATACTGTCCGTATAAGCGAGTGGAACGGGTTGGTTTTCAGAAAAAAGGATAGTGGTCACAACGATTAAGAGGGAGACTTTATATTGGTCTCCCTCTTTTGGGCGGCTATTTAATTTTTGAGATCAGTCCAACAACACTTAGAGTCGAATATTAATCTTCCTCTGAATGCTGTTTACCCATACCTTTCAGACCGATCAGGGTGGTGCTCCCGCTGGACCAATATTCCAGTGAACCCTCGGAAACCATCCGGTTAACAATGTTTTTTACTTCCCTAGCCTTCATGTCAGGGATCATAGCGTAAAAATCCTTGAGATAAAACTTGGATTTGGCCGCTGATTTGCCTTGCAGCGCTTCAAGGATAATTTTTTTTGCTTCTTCCTCGGTCATGGAAAGCTCCTTATCCGCCGATTAAAACTTAAACTGAGTCGATTGCCGCCATGTTGTGTATGCAAAACGGTAATCATCAATTAGATGATGAGTAAACGGAATATTGGTTTTCTCAAAGAATCTTTCCCAGCCAATTCTCTCCGCCCAGTCCCCAAGCCGCTCATATTTATGGGCGTCTTTGGAGTAAACGTCAATAATATTCTTGACCGCTGCGACGGTTGATGGCCATCTGGGGGGTTCGTTGGGTATAAACGGAATAACGACCTTCGAGAACTTGGGCTTGCTGATTCTGTTCGACAATTTTCCGCCGACCAGAATGGCTATTCCACTTCCTACTTCGTCCGCCAGAGGCATTGCTGCGCACATGGTGTAGCAGTTGCCGCAGAACATACACCTTTCAGCTTTGACTTCAAGACTTTTCTTTCCATCAGCCGTTTTAGCCGGCTTAATAGCCCCTGTCGGGCACGCTGCTATCGCAAGTGGCAATTCGCAAAGTTTATCGATCCACTCACCATCCACCATGGGTGGCTTGCGATGGATACCAAGAATAGCGATGTCAGAGCAATGGACTGCGCCGCACATGTTGAGGCAGCATGCAAGAGATACGCGCACTGGGGCCGGTAGTTTCATGTGGTCGAATTGATCATAAATTGCGTCCATGACGGCCTTGACCACTCCAGAAGCGTCAATCGCTGGGGTGTGGCAATGAGCCCAGCCCTGAGTATGAACTATGTTGGTGACGCCCGCCCCTGTTCCGCCTACGGGGAATTTGTTAGATCCGCCACTGAATTTGCGGCTTTTGAGATCGTCAACCAGGGGTTTTAGTTTGGATTCATCGGCCAGAAGGAACTCAATGTTGTTTCTAGTGGTGAATCTGAGATAACCGTCACAGTATTTGTCGGCTATGTCGCAGATCTCACGGAGATGCTCGACACTCATCAAACGGCAACCACCGACACGAACACTGAAGACCTTGTCTCCGGACTCGGCGACATGAACAAGCACGCCCGGCTGTAAAATTTCATGATACAGCCATTTGCCCTTGTTTTTCTTAATCACGGGTGGAAGGAATTCCCCATAGTGTCTGGGGCCAATGTCGGTAATTCTATCTTTCAACGGTGCACTGGGATCGTAAGGCATCTTGTTGACCTCCCTTTACCTCTGATGTTTCGCTCGGAAAGCGTCGATGTCTCGGGTCCATCCACCCTCGACTTCTTCTTCTTTCCAGAAAATGTATGGGTTGGATCTCGGCTCATCAACCATTCGTGGGTCAGGATCCAGTTCACAGACTCTGAGGAATTCCTGGAAGGATTTCCTCTGAATCAATTCACCAAGACGCTCACGGTTCTTGCCTTCTTCCATCCACCAATCCCAAACTTTCTCGACAAGATCTTTCGCCTCAGAAAAGGGGGATTCCATTTTCAGGAAAGGAACGGTTAGAGTTGACATCTGGGCGCCTTCCAAGATCGGAGCTTTTGCGCCAAAAAGTATCGACGCGCCAGTGTCCAGACCTTTTCTCAGAGCCCTGGGCATAACGTTTAGGCAATGCATGCAGCGGACGCATTCTTTGTCATTTATTTCGAGCTTGGACCCATCCCATCTCATGCAGTTCGTGGGGCAAAGGTCAATAACTTCCTTCTGGATATCGAATTTTCCCCAGTCTCGACCTGAATAAGCGCCCGCGTTAGGAGCAAATTCTCCGCCCACGTAAGCCTTAACTGCGGCCTGGTCGATCCGGATGTTGTCTCTCCAGGTTCCGATAAAAGACATGTCCGAACGCGCGATGGAGGCCACGCAACCATTGGGGCAACCATCAAACTTGAACTTAAACTTGTAAGGGAAAGCCGGTCGATGCAATTCGTCCTGATATTCGTGAGTAAGATTGTCGCAGGCTTCCTGAGTGTCATAGCAAGCGAATTCGCATCTGGACTGACCTAAACAACACTCGGGGGTTCTCAGGTTAGATCCGGAGCCACCAAGGTCCTGATTCAGTTCATGAGTCATTTCAAAGAATAGAGGCTCAAGATGATCAGTGGTTGTTCCGAGGAACACGATATCTCCGGTTGATCCGTGCATGTTGGTGAGGCCGCTTCCGTGACGTTCCCACAGATCACAAAGCTCTCTCAGGTACTTGGCGGTATAGAATTTGCTGGAAGGCTGGTTCACACGCACTGTATGGAAATGCGCCACGCCGGGGAACATTTGAGGCTGATCGCAATAACGTCCAATGATCCCGCCGCCGTAACCGAATACGCCAACGATTCCACCATGTTTCCAATGGGTGACCTTGTCCACGTAAGACAATTCCATCACTCCTAATAAGTCATCAGGAGCTTCTTTAAGAATGTGTTTTCCGTTTGCCACCTGCTGCTTGATATCAGAAACAAAACTGGGCCACGGTCCCTTTTCCAATTCATCAAGCATAGGGGTATTGTGTTTTCCCATAAAAGGTTCCTCCTCTCTACTTGGGTCTTCTTCGTTTCGACTAATCGCGATCTATTCGAGTGACCAGAAAAAAAAACGCCGGTAAACCCGACTGTTCAAGTTCTTCATGCAAATTTAAAATGTATTCAAACCAGCGAATTTATAGAGCATGAATGAAAAAGGCCACCGAATTGAAGATTCTCAAAAATTTAATGCAAATGGCTTCATCAAGTCAAGAAAAAAATCCCAACATTTTTAGTAAATAACATCTTCTCAGACTTCTAATTAATTGAACCCACTTGAGTGGGTCCGTTTGAAGAGACTATTCAAGAAGTTTTATGAAAATAAGGGACACATGTCAGGGGATTTTGTCGCCTACACAGCAGCCGCAGATGAATCTATTCACATTCTTTTCAATAGAGACTAATATGCTTAACTGGCCAATGGAGAACCGGCTCGGCGTAAATCGGGTTCCTCAAATATTTCAAGACCGAATGCATGATATAGAACAAAATATGTCAAACAAAATGCCCGATTTTCGGTTCATGCTAACATCCGCAGACTCGCAAACGAGAATTCTCCCCTCTGGATTCTTGAAGAGCGCAGTCCCTCTTTGTAAAGATTCCTCCATCCTAAATATTGGTTCCTCAACCTACCAATCATATTTGACGGCAATACAAACTTTTATTGTCGATAACTTTGAAGAATTTGAAGAAGTTGTCAAGAAAAAGGCCCAGTGGTTTGATAAAGAAATCCAGTTGATAGATCTGGTTGCTGAAAAAAGAGGCGCTGATTATTTCCCGGCCTCAGTGAGAGTCCATACTGGAGAGGATCAACTGTGGTTTGTGGCGAATGTTGCGTTGACCGATCGAGGAATTTCAAGAATCAAGCAGGATTATGATTTGATGAGATTCTTGGGAACCATGGGTGATCAGAGATTTCTTCCCGAAGTTTATTTCATAAGTGATTCATCGGATCGTAGTTCAAATATTACTGAAACTCCCAACTTGATGTTCCTGGGAGAATGGTTCAGAGGCTATCATGAATTCCATGTCTCGAGTTTAGTCCCGGGAGAGCAAACTGTTTTTACCTTTTGGGATACCGACAATGGGTATAGCGCGATTATAGAAGACGTAGCGATTACGATGATTGAAAGAGTCGCCTACATACTCACCTATTTTCTCGATCTTGAATCACTCCTGGAGATTTATCCATGGCATCTGGCCGCTGGAGATTTCATCGCCAAGTTATCTCCAAATCCTGATTTAAAGTTGATAACCGTCAGGCAATATGGAAATCGAATCATCTTCACTGAGGATTCGGAGGAAAACATAAATGACGCTCTGATAATGTTTTTAGCCAACATTACGGTGAGGGCCAGACTCGATCGCATTGACGGGGTAGGGGATTTTGTTTGGTTGCGGGACGGATTCCTTGAGGCCATAATGCGCGGTTTTATGAAAGGCATGATCGCCAGAAATTATGCGGACCGTGACATGAAGCAATTTTGTCACAATTTTGTTAAAATAGCCCGATCGAAAACAATTCAGGAATGGACAGAGGTGTTCGTTGAAATATTGGATTCGTATGATACAAGAGCTCCTGATTTTAAAATAATCAGTAAAAACCTGGTCGACCACATTTTTACCGTATTTCAGAATTGGCAGACCCTTTCATTCGCTGATGAAATTATCTCTCTTGAAGACATCCAAGTATAAAAAATGAGGATCCCCAGTCTTCTCATCACTGCGCTTAGAGGTGGATCAGGTAAGACACTTGTTACTGTCGGCCTAGTGGCGGCTATTCGTAAAAGGGGTCTGGTTCCTAGCGTGTTCAAGAAGGGGCCGGACTATATAGACGCTGGATGGTTGAGTCTTTCCGCCGGGAGGCCCTGTTACAATCTAGATCAACATCTGTTCTCCAAAGAGGCTGTCTTAAATTCATTCATCAGAAGATCTATGAATTCAGATATTTCGATAATCGAGGGAAATAGAGGTCTTTTCGACGGGGTTGACAACACCGGTTCTTCCAGCAGCGCAGAATTGGCCAAGCTGTTGCGTAGTCCTACACTGATGATAATAGATTGCTCCAAGATGACAGGAACCGCCGCTGCTTTGGTCAAGGGATGTCAACGGTTCGATCCCGAGCTTCAGATCTCGGGCATAATTCTGAACAGGATCAAGGGGACGAGACACGAACTTGTCGTCAAGGAGGCGATTGAGCGCATAACCACAATCCCAGTAGTGGGAGTAATTCCCGGGATGAAGCTCAGGAACTTTCCCCAAAGACATCTCGGCCTGTTGCCTATACAGGAACATCCATCCGCCATTGATTTCGTGGAAGAAGCCAGAACAATCATAGAGAATGGTCTGGATTTGTCGGAAATAGAGAGGATCGCCTTCAATGGCGCAAGTGCGTCTTCCTCTCATCTGTTGAATCTGGAACGTGACCTGGTCAAAACAGGAAGCGTCGATAGTGTCGAGATAGGTATTCTTCACGACGCGGCTTTTCAGTTTTATTACCCGGAAAACCTTGAAGCATTAATTTTGAATGGAGCAAACATAGTTGAAATAAATTCCCTTGAGTCCAAACCTTTGCCGGATATAGACGCGCTTTATATCGGCGGCGGATTTCCGGAAACTCACGCCGAAAGACTTGCTGAGAACATCATATTTCGTGAATCAATAAAATCATTCGTTGAATCTGGAGGACCGGTTTATGCGGAATGCGGTGGGTTGATGTTTCTAGCCAAGAGCCTCGTGATAGACACCAAGATATTTCCCATGGCAGGCGTTTTTGCGGCCAAATCAGTATTGAATCGTAAACCGCAGGGTTTGGGATATGTTGAACTCAAAGCTAAAGGGTCCAACCCTTTCTTTGATCGAGGCGTAACTTTGCGAGGACACGAATTTCATTATTCAACAATGGTGTTGGATCATCCAAATAGCGAGTTTTGGGCTTTCGATGTTTTACGCGGACATGGAATTGATGGAGCGCACGATGGCCTTGCGGTCCAGAACGCCCTGGGTGTCTACACGCACATTCATTCTTTAGGCGAGCCGGAATGGGCAGGTTCTATTGTACGAAAGGCCGAAAATTTCCGGGATGCGAGAACGATAAATTCCGATGCATGTTCAGTGGCCGAGAATTTCAAGTAACTGACAATTTGGGATACGTATGATGCAAAATGCGCCGAGAATAATTATCGGAGCTCTCAAGGGCGGATCAGGCAAGACCTTGCTTTCAATAGGAATCACAGCCGCTTTGAGAAGACGAGGATTGTCCATCGCAGTCTTCAAGAAAGGACCGGATTATATTGACGCCGGCTGGTTAGGCAAGGCGGCTCAGCGTCCCTGTAGGAATCTCGATTCATATCTATTTGACAAGGAAACTCTAAAAAAGTCCTTTTGCCAGTGGGCGAAAGACCAAGATGTATCTATAATTGAGGGAAACAGGGGATTATTCGATGGCGTTAACGCTTCTGGGGAGTACAGTTCCGCCGAGTTGGCGAAATTACTCAAGACCCCGGTAATTTTAATAGTGGACGCCTCTAAAATGACAAGAACAGCAGCGGCTCTGGTGCTCGGATGTCAAGCGCTCGATTCTGATGTTTTGATCAAGTCGGTAATTTTGAATAGGGTTGCGGGACCGAGACACGAAAAAACACTCAGGGATTCTATCGAGGAGTATTGTTCAATCCCCGTTATAGGAGCCATAAATAAACTGTATCTTGAGGATTTCCCTCAAAGGCATCTGGGGCTTCTCCCTCTTTCCGAACACTCTGGGGCCAATGAAATTGTTGAGACAGTGGCCAATCTGGTGGAAAGGTCAATAGATCTGGACCATTTGATGAAATTGGCCAAGTCCGCAGAACCTCTGGATTGCCCAAGGATTTTGGAAAACCAATCCAGAGCCACGTTAGAATACGAAAATCTTAGAATCGGCATCTTGAGGGATTCTGCATTTCAATTCTATTATCCCGAGAACCTGCAGGCATTGACGTCAACCGGGGCCAGTTTGGTTGAGATTACAGCCCTTGAGCCGAAGCCCCTGCCGCCAGTCGACGCCCTTTACATTGGCGGAGGTTTCCCGGAGACGCACGCTGAAGTTCTGGCCAAGAATACAACCTTCAAGGAGTCTTTGCTTTTGGCTATAAAAGCAGGCCTACCTGTTTACGCTGAATGTGGTGGGTTAATGTATCTTGCCAGACAATTAACCATAGACGAAACAACTTATCCCATGGTTGGTGTTTTTGACGTTGAGACAGTACTGGAGAGGAGACCTCAGGGACATGGATACATGGTGGTAAACGTCGTCGTTTCAAATCCATTTTTCCCCGTGGGATCGGTACTTAAAGGCCATGAATTTCATTATTCATTCATTCCGTCAGATAATATCAACACCAACTCTTACGCGTTCAAGGTTATTCGGGGACACGGAATAAATGGTTCTGTTGATGGAATATTCCGGTATAAAGCGCTGGGGACCTATCTTCATTTGCACACTCTCGGGGCGCCTTTATGGGCTACGGGTATTTTGAATCAGGCCCGGAATTACCATGAGACGTCTTTTACCAAGACGGATGATAAAAGTTTAACCCCAAATTATTTATTCAAGGCATGATTGGTTGTAAGCGATTGAGAGAGAACGACAACAAAGATTCAAGTAATGGTAAAATCCACGATATTTTTGGACCTGATGGGATTATGGCAAGTTCTATCGCTCAATATGAATTTCGGGGACAGCAACTTGCCATGAGCGAAGCAGTCCTCTCAGCGATGATGGCTGATGATACGCTGATCATTGAAGCTCCGACCGGGACTGGAAAAACGTTGGCTTACCTGGTAGCTGCGGTTTTAAGTGGAAAAAAAGTCACCATTTCGACTGGGACTAAAAATCTTCAGGAACAGCTTTTCTTCAAAGACATCCCCTTTGTGAAAGAAAACATTTTCCCCGACCTCAAAGCGGCTCTTATGAAAGGCAGAGGTAATTTTGTATGCCACAGAAGGCTTAGGGACTTTCTTCGACAGGCCAGTTTTTACGAGCAATGGGAAAGCGAACTTCTCGAAAAAATTCTCAAATGGTACCAAATAACCTTGGTTCAGGGCGATGGAGACAGAGTCGAAATAGATGCCCTCCCGGACGAAAGTCGTGTCTGGTCGGAGATCTGTTCTACGGCTGAAACGTGTCTGGGGCGTAGCTGTGAGGACTTTGAGCGATGCTTTGTCCAGAAAATGAGGTATAAGGCTGGTGATGTTCAGTTGGTTGTCGTCAACCACAGTCTGCTGGCTTCTGACATGGCTGTTAGATCAAGCGGCAGAGGCGAAGTCATACCGCGTTTCGACGCCCTGATAATTGACGAGGCGCATGGTTTTGAGGAAGCGGTGACTCAACATTTTGGGTTCCATTGCGGAGTCCACAAGATTAGAAAGTTTGTCAAAGATTGTAGATTCCAACTTATTGAGGCCGAAATTCATGGAGAGAAATTTCAGAGGGAACTCAGAAAAACAGACGATAACGCGAGGAATTTGTTTGGTATATTTGAGGACCTTCAAGTTCAAAAAGCTAAAATAGATTCAACTGACAGACGTGTCACGGAGGCTAGGGAAAACTTGTCTCAATCTCTAGACAGTTTGTCTTCGATGATATCGGCTAGCCCCAAGGCGAGAGAAGAATTGAAGATCCTGATCCAAAGGGTTCAGGATCTTCGAATCGAAATAGACACTATATTTGGAACTTCTTCCGCCAAAGACTATGCGACATGGATCGAGAAAAAAGATCGGGTTGTCAGTGCGCACGCATGTCCGATAGAGGTTGGCGCAGCCTTGCGCAAAAGATTGTACGAGAAAGTTCCGAGTCTTGTCTTTACCTCAGCCACGTTGGCCACAAGCGGATCATTCGAATATTTTAGATCCAGTGTAGGACTCAATGGAACATTTTTCCCTAAAGAGGTGATCCTCGGGAGCCCCTTCGATTATGGCGCTCAAACTCTTTTTTATATCCCCAAATCAATGCCGGATCCTAATTCCGGCGAATTTGTCTCGCTCCTTGCGGAAAACATAGGAGAAATCCTTTCGGTGACTCAGGGCAGAGCGTTTGTGCTTTTCACGTCTATCAGGAATATGGAAAGTGTTTATGAAAAGTTGAAAGGAACCATGAGCTTCCCGTTACTCCTGCAAGGCACGAGGCCGAAATCGAGGCTTATCGAGGAATTCAAATCCAGAAGCGGAGCCGTGCTCTTGGGGACATCGTCCTTTTGGGAAGGGGTTGATGTTCAAGGTGAATCTTTGTCGTGTGTTATAATAGATAAACTGCCATTCGCTCCTCCCGACGATCCAATCTTGTCAACTCGCGTTGATCTTTTGAGATCGGCAGGAAAGAACCCCTTTTTTCTGCTTCAGGTTCCAATGGCTGTAATTGCCTTGAAACAGGGACTAGGGAGACTCATTAGAACCAGAAACGACAGAGGCGCCTTATGTGTCATGGATCCTAGAATTCTGTCAAAAAGTTATGGCAAGATGTTTTTTCAGAGTCTGCAAAAGAGTCCTATGACGAGGTCAATTAGCGACTTGAAGGAGTTCTTCGATTTCAATAATTAAGTGTGGAGCACCGGCAATCTCACTTTATGCGGCTTGATTGAGAAGTTGAGTTGGGCCTAGCCCCGAGAATCAAATGTTTCAAATAAAATCTTTACAACAATCTTTTGATGAACTCCTGATAGAGATCACTGGAAGTGCTTCAGTTGAAGAAGCCGTTGATCTCGATCGGGAATTATTGAACATATTAGAAGCACAGCCGCTCAAAAACGTAAAACTCGATTTAGGGGGACTTGATTATCTCGATGGAGCCGGTATAGCCGTAATCAGGAATTTTGTCCGAAATTGTAACAAATTCAGTAACAATGCTACGTTGATAAACATTCCGTTAGGGGGAAAACGTTTCTTGGAGAGCCACCTGTCAGGCTCTCACGCTACCATGGGAATCCTAGACGGAATCGATGAGCCTGATGTCGCGACGCAAATCAAGCACGGGATATCTAATCTCAGGAATAGTTCCGCCGATATGATCACTTTCATAGGAGGAGTCGTTGACGCTTTCTGGTCAGGTCTCCGGCGCTCGGGTTCAATTAAGTGGGAGGGATTGGCTAAGCTATTCGAAAAAGCCGGTGTGGACGCTGTTCCCATAGTGGCTGCGCTTGGTTTCCTAATGGGGTGCATTCTAGCCTTTCAGGCTGCCATCCAACTTCGCAAATTTGGAGCGAATATCTTTGTCGCTGACCTTGTGAGCGTATCCATCTGCCTTGAAATGGGACCCTTATTGACGGCGCTCATAATTTCCGGACGCTCCGGGGCCGGATATGCGGCGCACATCGGTTCAATGCAGGTCTCAGAGGAGATTGACGCCCTTAGAGTCTTAGGTATAGATCCGATATTGTACCTTGTATGTCCACGGATCATTGCAGTGGCGCTTGCCGCCCCCTGTTTGACAATGATATCTAACATCGTGGGTATTATTGGAGGATGCGTAGTAGCTGGTTTCTCTCTTGACATAACCCCGACAGCCTACTTCAATCAGGTTAAGAGAGTACTTGAGATTAGTGACGTGACAAAGGGCTTGATCAAAAGCCTTGTGTTTGGGATCGAGATTGCCTCTATAGGCTGTCTCAGGGGGTTTCAGGTTAGAGGAGGCGCTGAAAGTGTTGGGTACGCCACGACATCGGCTGTAGTGACATGTATATTCGTTCTAACGGTTACAAATGCCCTGTTTGCCGTACTGTTTTATTATTTTCCCCGTATATGGACGTTTTGAGCATTAGCGCAACCTTACGTCCAATTAATTTGCTCCACAATAGCAACAACATAGTATTAAAGGTTAATAATTGAGCGACAATCATTACGTTTCACTAATTTCTGTGAGAAACCTGACGGCTGGATATGCCGGAGAGACAGTTATTCGCGACATCTCCTTCGAAATCCCCGGAGGCAAGATCTTCGCGATCATGGGCCGGTCTGGGTGCGGGAAGACAACCTTATTTCGCGCTATGGTTGGGTTGCTAAAACCGGCTTCAGGTGAAATATATTACGGCGACGATAAAATGGAACCAATTTCGGAACAGCCCAAGATAGAGATACTGCGAAAAATAGGTGTGCTGTTTCAGTCTGGAGCTCTTTTCACGTCCATGACCGTAGCCGAAAATGTTGCAATGCCTTTGACCCAGTTTACGTCACTGCCTCAAACCGTGATAGAAGAAATTGTAGCCATGAAACTCGAATTGGTTGGACTTCAGGATTCTGCAAAAAAACTGCCTGGAGAACTGAGTGGGGGCATGCAAAAAAGGGCCGCTTTGGCTAGGGCAATGGCCCTGGACCCTCACATCCTTTTCTTTGACGAGCCTTCCGCCGGCTTAGATCCGCTGACGAGTTCTGAACTTGATGAGACGATTCGTTCAATAAATTCTTTCATGGGAACTACTGTCGTTCTGATAACTCATGAGTTGAGAAGCGTTTATTCGGTGGCCGACAGTGTAATTCTCCTAGACCCATCGGAAAAAACCATTATAGCCCGTGGAAGACCTCGAGAACTTGAGCAAGATGTTTCAGACAAGAGGGTGAGAGATTTTTTTCACGGCGGTTTAATTTGACAACGGGAGACTCATAATGCACGCAAAGTCAACAAAGTTGAAGATAGGACTTTTCTTGGTTGCAAGCTTACTGTTGACGGTCTCCATGCTCATCTGGTTGGGCGCGTCAAGGTATTTTGAAAACCCTCAGACCGTAGTAGCGTATTTCAGCGAGAGTGTGCAGGGTTTGGAATCGGATAGTCCTGTAAAATTTCGGGGAGTGCCGGTCGGTCGAGTAAAAAAGATTCGCATGGCGCCGGATGGACTTCTTATCGAAGTTGTCATGGGGCTTAACCGGAATTTTAAACTGTCGGATGATCTTGGAATAAAAATGAATCTGCTCGGACTGACGGGTTTAAAATATTTGGAAATCGACACTTTCAAACCAGATCAATACAAGGAGCCGATAGAACTGGATTTTACGCCCAGGTACAAGGTCATCCCGACGTATTCATCTGATATCAAAGAAATAGGGGCCGCATTGGAAAACATTTTTCAAAAGCTGAAAGCCCTAGACATTGAGCGAATGTCCAATCATTTGTTGCGTGTCTCTTCAAAACTGGACAAAATTTTGTCCGATTCCAAAGTGGATTCAATAGGCGCTGACGCGTCAGAGGCCATCCGAGAAATCAAGGAAGCTTCAAAGAAAATCAACGACGACCTTGCAAGAGCTCAATTAGGAAAGTCTATTACCAAAACCTTTGAAAAGACCAATGAATTCTTGCAAGCCAGTACAGAAACAATGAGGAACGCAGACAGAATGATTCGCAGAACAGACAACAATATTAGTTTGCTAACCCAAAAATTGGATCGGAGCGCCGATAATTTAATCGATTTCACCAGAATGATTAAAAATAAACCGTCGAGCATAATTTTCGGACCTGGCGAGAAATCTGGTGAAAGTAGGTAAGAGATTTTGATCGGCTGGAATCACCTTCAGAATAAACCAGATGAAGGTTAAAGGGCGTGTCCCGCCATTGCCGAATTTTGATCCACGAATTTCAAATTACCCCAACTTTCCTAAGAGTGGGTAGGCATGGAGACCATGGGTAGTTTTCAATTGCTACCAAAAAATTTATTCAAGAAGTATCCATCAAACATCTCGAGGGCTGCAAAAATTCTATTGATATTTCTGATAGGTTTAATGGCCTTCTCAGGTTGCGCCCTTTGGGACAAAGATAAAGTCGCTTTTCACGGCATAAATTACCCTGCGCCCAATCCCAGCAAGGAACCGGTAAGTTCCGAAACCATAATGGTATATCGTTTCCTGACAGACTCCTCCGTAGACACACGCTTCCTTAAAATAGCCGAGCCAAGATCCAACAAAAGAATTGTTACCAGCAACGCTTGGATTCAGGACCCTTCTGAAACTCTTACTGAGTTGGTAATGAGGGATTTGCAATCTTCAGGGTTATTCAGGAAGGCGGTTGATCAAACAAGCAATGTTTCTTACCGCTACGGGCTTGAGGGGGCAATAAAGAAATTCGAGGGTCTTGTCAGTGATCAGCAAGGCTCAGGTTTGATCGAAGCGGAAATAAAGCTAATCGATTTTGAGCCGGGAATCATAGGCAAAGGAGAACTGTTTAAGAAGGTTTACACTGTGAAAGCGCCGAGTAAGGACACCGAACCAAAATCTATAGTGGAAGCTTTAAACAAAGCCGTAAAGGAGATGTCTGATAAAATTAGAGAAGATGTGAGCAGATCAATTGCCAGGTAAACAAACGCTATAATTCGAACAATTGGAAATATGTCCAGCCTTTCGGGGTAAAGATCAGCAAAGACTTACGGCATCGACAGGCATCTTGTACGACACGGCTAAAATAAAATTTCAAAATAAGAATTCTTTCACTTTTCGTAATACGGTTGTTTTGATAATCTGAAAAAGTGGGTACCGAAAAACAGAAATTCGCTTACAGGTTTTTTACGTTAGAATGTGAGGCGATTAATGAAGCGCATCCTAGTTGTTGATGATGAAAAACATATTTGTGAATTGTACAAAATGGAGTTGGAGGAAGAGGGTTATGATGTAACTCTTGCAAATTCTGGTCAACAGGCGCTACAGGAAGTGGACGAAAATCCACCGGATCTGATAGTCCTAGACATCCAGATGCCTGGAATGGATGGAATAGAGACACTCGAAAAACTACTCGGAAAAGATAAGGGAATCCCGACAATCCTCAATACGGCTTACAGCCATTATAAAGACGATTTTACCACATGGGGAGCGGACGCTTATGTAGTAAAATCATCCGACACTTCCAAACTCAAAACTGAAATCAAAAGGTTGTTGGATCAATGAACCTGAAAAAAGAAATGAGAGATACCCTGTGCATACTGATGGCAGGAGGCAAGGGAGAACGCCTTTATCCCCTCACAAAAGCCACAGCGAAACCCTCGGTGAGATTTGGCGGAATATACAGAATAGTTGATTTTACTCTTTCTAACTGTCTCAATTCTGATATCAGGCGCATTTATGTTCTGACCCAGTACCGATCTCTTTCACTTGATCGCCATATTCGGCTTGGCTGGAACATTTTCAATCATGAATTGGGAGAATTTATTGAATGTGTCCCGCCTCAACAGAGAAATGTTGATCGCTGGTACAGAGGAACGGCCGACAGCTTATATCAAAATGTCTACATTCTTCAAAGAGAACGCCCTAAACGAGTTTTGATTCTCTCCGGTGATCACGTCTACAAGATGAACTACAATGATATGTTGGCCTTTCACTTGGAAAAAGGCGCAGACCTCACAGTTGCCGGGGTTGAAGCCCCAAGGGAAGAAGCCAGGGCATTTGGAGTCATAGGTTGCCAAGATGATTTCAGAATAGTTGATTGGGAAGAAAAACCTGATGAGCCTAAAACTATCCCGGGGAAACCGAACAAGTCATTTGTGTCCATGGGGGTATATATTTTCAACACAGAAGCGTTGGTTAAGAATGTAATAAACGACGCCAAGAATTCCGATTCCTCTCACGATTTTGGAAAAGATATCGTGCCTGGAATGATCAAATCCAACAAAGTATATGTTCATGGTTTTAGGGAAGCCAATAACGAAGATAGGGCTTACTGGAGGGATATAGGGACACTTGACGCCTATTGGGGCGCCAACATTGACCTTTGCTCTGAAAATCCGTTATGTAACCTGTACGACGTGGGATGGCCGATAAGAACTTATCAGGAGCAAGTTCCGCCAGCAAAAATTGTCGCATCATTTGACGGTAATTGCAGTATTCCAGAGGGTGTCGGGACCACAGACTGTATTATTTCCGGGGGGTGTATTATATCCGGCGCCAGAACAATTCGTTCAGTTCTTTCGCACGGAGTGTTGATCGGACAGGACAGTGTTGTGGAGAATTCAGTCCTTCTGGATAAATGCAGGGTTGGAAAAGGCGTAAGAATCAAGAAGGCCATAATTGATCATGAGGTTTCGGTTCCAGACGGGATAACCATTGGTCTGGATCATGAAGAAGACAAAAGCCGTTTTACAATTTCTGACGGTGGGGTGGTGGTAGTCCCCCGGGGGATGAGATTGGATTGATATCGATCCGTAGTCCATATCGGAATACAGAAAGGCCCTTTAATGTCCGAATTGTTTTTGGATGGCAGACTAATTGGATATGAATCCAGGCCAAATGATTTTGACCCTGACAAAATGGTCATGGTGTTTGTGCACGGCACAGGGGGAGATAGGGAAGACTGGCGAAGTCAAGTTGACGGTATTAAAATGCCAGGTTCTGTATTAGCTTTGGATTTACCGGGGCATGGGTCTTCTGAGCCTCCGGGGGAAACTTTGATTTCAGGGTATGCCGACTGGGTTGAACGGTTTGTTGAGGTTATGCGTCTTAAGCGGGTTGTATTGGTGGGATGTTCACTGGGAAGCGCAATCGCATTGTGGATCGCCGTCAGGCAAAGGACATGGCTCGTTGCCCTGGGTTTGATTGGCTCGGGAGCCCGCCTTCGAGTCCATCCGTTTATACTGGAAGGGCTTATAAATAATCCGTCTCAGTCATTAAGGAAACTAGCGGAATATTGCCTGTCAAGTTCAAGTCCGAATCATCTTAAAACACTTATGGTAGACAAATATTGTAAGTCAAATCCCCTTACAATACATGGCGACCTGACGGCATGTGACAAATTCGATATCATGAATCAAATTCACGAAATTGATGTGCCCACGCTGATTGTAGTTGGTGAAAAAGACGCTCTAACACCCGTCAAGTATTCGGAATATTTGAATGGGAAGATAAAGTCATCAACAATGGTCAAGATACCGGATGCCGGACATCTGGTCATGATGGAAAAACCTGAAGAATTTAACTCTGCCGTTCAGTCGTTTGTAAACACCCTCTAGCTCATTAAGTCTCTCTGCCTCTGAAGAAATTGTCAAGAAGCCCCCTGGAAAAAAAGGCTTAGAATTCAAGTTTTTTGGCCGAGTTTTCCTCCAAACTCTACGCGGTTACGCCCACTCTCCTTGGCTTTGTACAGGGCGTCGTCCGCCATGCCAATTACATCATCAGTCCTTGCGCAATCTTTTCCCTCTGTTATAGCCACTCCAAAGCTTAGAGAAACAGGAAAGGTCCCTTCGGAACTGACGATGGGTGTTTTTTCAAACTCCAATCTAATTCTTTCAGCAATGTTTACAGCGGTTTCGGCGTTGCATCCCGGAAGGACCAAAATGAATTCTTCACCCCCATATCTTCCTACATCATCATATGGTCTCAGTAAGTTTTTTATTCTACGGGCAGCTTGACGTAGCACTGCATCGCCGGCAAGGTGACCATAATTGTCGTTTACTTTCTTGAAGTGGTCCACATCTGCCATAATGACGGCGATCTCGTCACCATCTCGGGCTGAGCGAGCCAGTTGTTTTTCAAGGATCCCGAGAATTGCGTAGCGATTCCACAGACCAGTGAGCGAATCGTGAGTTGCGCGAAATTCTGATGTTTTCAAAGCCTCCAGTAAATCTTCCTGAAGTTGAACAATTCTTATGGCAGCCCTTATTCTGACGCGGAGTTCCTGCGGATCGAACGGTTTGGTAATATAGTCATCAGCCCCTGCTTCAAGACCTTCGACAATATCCTCTTTTCGACTTTTCGCAGTGAGCAGTATGATATAAGTATAAGGCCTGGTTTCTAACTCTCGTATTTTCTTACTTACAGTCAACCCATCCATGATGGGCATCATCCAGTCCAAAATTACGAGTTTCGGAGATTCATCCTTGTTTAATTGGTCCCACGCCTGTTGGCCATCCGGGCAAGGCACGACCTCGTGGCCCCATTTCTTGAGTTGAGCCTCCAAGAGGCGACGAGTTATGACATCGTCCTCAGCTAGTAGAATTCTCAACTTGACATTTCCTTTGTAAATTTTTAGTTCAACGGTAACCTTTTACGATGTTTCCTTTATTTGATCAATACCGGGAACATCTATCCACAAAGTTTTCAGCATTCCAGGAGAGTATTTGGAAATCTGAAATTGATCACGTAAACCCAAATGTTTGCGAATAGTAAATCAAAATCTGAAAAGATGGTAGTTTATTGAATGACACTCTAATTCCCTGAAGTTCCTGCATCTACTAGTCTACGTCTCTGGTAAAGGCCTCCCCGATAAAACGTTCTAGGGTTTATCTGAGCCCATGTCCATACCTCTTGTCCCATTGTCGGAAAAATGTCCTCTTATTCGGCTAATATCTTTTGGACCAATTCCTGGAACATTATTAAGTAGTTCGTCCTTAGCCTCTAGAATGCCTTTTAGGCTTCCAAAAGTTTTTAACAAGGCGGTTCTTTTTCTTTCACCGATCCCTGGAACATTTTCCAGGGCTGAACGGATGACTGATTTCTTCCTGCGGCTTGTATGGAATGAATGGGCATGCCTATGCGCTTCATCACGAATTTTCATAATTGCCAACAGGCATGAATCTCCTTTGGAGAAATTGAGAGGATTTTTCCTGTTTGGTTCGTATATTTGGTCATTCTCGTCCGGGCTCGATGCCTTGGCGATTGATATCACACGCGGTCTTAAGTCTGGATCTAGATCTTTGAGCGCCTCGACCGCGGCGTTCAATTGTGACTTGCCTCCGTCTATTATCAACAAGTCTCCCAGTGGGTCCTTATCAATGTGGTTAATGCGCCGGAGAATGACTTGATGAATCATTCCCGGATCATTTTGATCCTGAAAATCACGAATCTTAAATTTTCTGTAAGCCGATTTTAAGGGTTTTCCGTCAAGAAATGCGACCTTTCCCCCCACCGCCTCAGAACCGCTAATATTAGATATGTCATAGCACTCTATTAGTTTGGGCGGGCTGGCCAATTTCAATTTTCCAACCAGCTTGTCCAATGCGTTGGCTGCCAGCTTTCTTTGTTCTTCACGTTCAAGAGCCATTTCAGCGTTTTTCATGGCTAGTCTTATCAGACTGGCGCCGGTTCCTCTCATTGCCACCCTGATCTTGACCCTGGAGCCGCGTATATCAGAAAGCCACAATTCTACAACTTCTTGACTTTCAAGACTTCTTGGCACAATGATTTCTGGAGGCACGACACTAGAATTGTGATAAAATTGTTTGATGGCGGATGTTAGGATCTCATGGTATTCCAGCGTCGAGTTTCTTATGATGTATGATTGTTCGGCCAGAAGGTTTCCTTTCTTGAAAGAAAGTATCTCCACCACGTAAGTGTCCCGAGGTTTTTCCAGGACAGCAAACACGTCCTGATCCTTGAAATGGAAAAAAGAAACATTCTGCCTCTGCAAAGTGCGATCTATAGCATAAAGACAATCCCTAATTCTTGCCGCTTCCTCAAATCGCAAGTTTTCAGAAGCCGTTTCCATATCTTTTTTCAGGGTTTTGATCAGTTCCTCATTTTTTCCTTCCAGGAACAGAGAGACATTTTTAACCATTCTCCTGTATTCACGAGGGTCAACAGTTCCCGTGCAGGGACACATGCACCGATTCATCTGGCAATTCAGACAAGGTCTCCTGACCGTAGCAATCTGGCGGTCAGAGCACTGTCTTAAAGGAAAAATTCTTCGAATCAGACTTAAGGTTATCCGTGCGTCATGAGCCGAGGAATAAGGTCCAAAATACCTTGCTCCGTCAGTCTTGATTTTCTGGGTTCTAATCAATGTCAATCGCGGGTACGTATGGGATAAATTTAACCTGAGAGAAAAGAACGACTTGTCATCCCTCAGATTGACATTATATTTGGGACGATGTTCTTTTATGAGATTGTTTTCAAGAAGTAACGCTTCCTTTTCAGTATCCGTAAGGATCGTCTTGATATTTGCAATATGTTGCACAAGAAAGCGGACCTTTGGTCTTTCGTCGCCTGTTTTGGAAAAATAGTTGCGAACCCTGTTCCTAAGATTTGCAGCCTTTCCTACATAGATGACATTGCCGTCGCTGTCTTCCATGAGATATACGCCGGGACTTGTAGGGAGGCTTTTCAGAAATGTTTCATTAACAGGCATGCCGGTATTGCCAACTTTCGACAACTGAAATCCATCGATCTTTTAATATGAAGTTACATTTTTCAGATTGTTGAAACATGAAATATTGATTGAATGATTCAGCTTTTTTCTGATAATAATTAATATTTGGTACACACCAGAAGATCAATATGACGCGTCTGGAACTAGAATGAAAAAGAACCAGGATCGAAAAAACGCCGAAAAAACATTTCTACAAGATCGTGGTAGAATTACCAACAAAGAAATGGCAAAAAAATTGGGAGTACATCCCGCTACAATAGCCCGGTGGAAAAAGACCGATGAATGGGATGTCAAGCTAATACAGACAATTTCAGACATAAATGATTCGGACACAACTGAAGAAGAAGATTCTTTCAACACGGACATGAGGCATCTGAATCTGTTAAATGAGCGAATAGAAGCACGTCTTCAAAAAAAAGAATTGGCTAGTTCTGAAATATTGGAGCTTTCACAGGCTAAACTGAACATAATAAGCTGTATCGAGATCTTAAACGACCAACTCAAGTACTCCGACATCAGGAAAATCCAACTCAGAGAAAACCAGGAATTTGATTAAGAAGGAGAAATTATGATCGAGATAAGATTCCATGGCAGAGGGGGACAGGGAGCCGTAACATCGGCTGAATTAGTTGCCCAGGCTGCTATTGACATGGGGAAGTTCGCCACAGCGTTTCCCAGTTTTGGTCCTGAACGCAGGGGAGCGCCTGTCGTGGCCTTTGCTCGTGTTGATGACAAGCCGGTTAGATTGAGATCCAAGGTTTATAAACCTGACGTGGTTATTGTTCTTGATCCCTCTTTGCTCGATATAGCAAACCCGGTAGAGGGTCTTAGAAAAGATGGTTTTCTAGTCATCAATTCTTCTGAAAGTCCCGAAGTTATTCGCAAACGAATTTCCTTTGAAGGGCCGCTTGCCTTAACCGACGCCACCAAGATCGCCAAGGAGGTTATAGGGCTTCCCATAACCAACACTACAATGGTTGGGGCTTTGGTTAAAGCCGTAGAAGTTGTCAGCGTAGATTCTTTGATTGAACCCTTCAAAAAACGTTTTGGGAAGATTGCTGCTAGAAATATTGAAGCTATGAAAAGAGCTTTCGAAGAAACGACAATTTGCTGACCATGATTGATTTGCAGGCTCAATTAAACTTAACCCTCACCGAGTCAAATGAGGAGATTAAGGGAGGCAATAGTGACTAAACCCATGGAACAAATAAGCTGGCAGGAGATAGAAGCCGGCGGAGTGATAACTGAACCTGGCAACGCATCCTGTTATCATACTGGGACTTGGCGTTCGCAGAAGCCCAAATATGACGAAAACGCGTGCATAAGATGCTGGAGATGCTACGTGATGTGCCCGGACGCGGCAATCTCCCCTGACGTGGAGAAAAATATCTTTGTTTGGAATTACGATTATTGCAAAGGGTGCGGCATTTGCGCTTATGAATGCCCCGCCAAAGCCATCGTGATGGAGGAGGACTAAAGATGGGCCGGAAAGTAGGTATAGAAGTTTCAATCGCTGCATCCGAGGCAGTGGGACTATGCGATGTTGATGTTGTAGCGGCCTATCCTATAACCCCTCAAACTCACGTCGTGGAGCATTTGTCAGAGTTATGCGCTTCTGGAGAACTTGACGCCGAGTTCGTGCCGGTCGAGTCGGAACATTCGGCCATGAGCGTATGCTGCGGGTCTGCCGGGGTGGGTGCTCGAACATTCACAGCTACGCTCGTCTCAGGGTCTTGGCTCTCATGTCTGAGATTGTTTTTATAGCATCCTCCATGAGACTTCCCATTGTCATGTTTTTGGCGAATCGAGCTCTCAGTTCTCCTTTGTCAATATGGAACGATCATTCAGATACAATGATGGTAAGGGATTCAGGTTGGATTCAAGTATTCTGCGAAAATGGACAAGAGGTCTATGATTCCATCTTTCACTCTTTCAGAGTGGCTGAAGATCCCAAGGTGTCTTTACCCATAATGATAAACGTAGACGGATTCAACCTGACCCACGTTATAGAACCAATTGAGTTCTGGACCAAGGAAATGGCCCAAAAATATATTCCGCCATTTAAACCGCTTCACAAACTGCATCCGGACAAAGTGGTGTCTATGGGCGCATTCGGAATGCCGGAGATTTATGCTGAGGCCAAGATGTCACAGGACCAAGCCCTCTGGAATTCCTACCCTGTCATTAAACAGGGGTGGGATGAACTGGCTGCTCTCACCGGAAGGAAATACTCACCTGTGGAGCTTTACAAAACCGAAGGGGCGGAAACCCTAATATTAGGGATGGGAACAATCTGCGAGACTGCGTCACTGGCCGTGGATAAAATGAGAGAGCAAGGGGAAAAAGTCGGTCTGGTTAAACTTAGATTATGGAGACCTCTACCTGTAGACGATATTAAGAATGCCATTTCAAGCGCCAAGAATTTATTGGTGCTTGATCGTGCGGTTTCCTTCGGGGCTGCAAACGGTCCGGTAACGTCTGAAATCCAGTCAATCATGTATCACGAAAAGGAGCGTCCCAATATATATAACGTGATTGCAGGATTGGGCGGTAGAGATGTTACGCCGGAAGACATAATCAAGATGCTTGAAACGGCTCTGGCTAATAAAAATCAAGGCTACAACATTCATGGTGTGCGAGGTTGAGCGACGCCTGATTGGAGAATAACATGGCTGACACCGAAAAAAAGAAAGTCATTAAACCAATAAAGAATTTCTCGATGGAAGAATACATAAGTTCCGGTCATCGCGCTTGCCAGGGTTGCGCTGAGGTCCTTGCGGTAAGGCATGTCCTTAAAGCCATTGGACCCGACATGATCATGGCTATGGCCACTGGATGCATGGAAATAATTTCTTCGCCTTACCCACTGACATCCTGGAACATCCCATGGATTCACGTGGCATTCGAGAACGCGGCTGCGGTAGCCTCCGGCGTGGAGTCGGGCCTCAAGGCCTTACGTCGCAAGGGAAGGGTTCCGAACAAAGACGTTACGATTGTCGCCATGGGTGGGGATGGCGGAACTACGGACATCGGATTCCAGGCGTTGTCCGGCATGATGGAACGCGGGCACAAAGTTATTTACGTGTGTGTGGATAACGAAGCTTATATGAACACAGGTATTCAAAGATCGTCATCTACCCCAATCGGGGCGACTACAACGACATCTCCAACAGGAAAACTGGAACCTGAGGGTAAATCGACATGGAAAAAAGATATGGTTGCCATTGCTGCCGCTCACGGAATCCCTTATACAGCCACGGCATGCCCAACTTTTTTTACAGACCTTCAGAAAAAGATTCAAAAAGCAAAAGAAGTTAATGGGCCGTCATACATTCACATTCTGTCTGTCTGTCCTACCGGCTGGAGAGTACCGCCCAACAAGGCTATAGAGTACGGACAATTAGCTGTTGATACCGGTGTTTTCCCGCTATATGAAGTAGAAAATGGGGCATGGAAACTCAACAGGAAACCGAAAGAACTAAAACCCGTTTCCGAGTACTTTAAAGGGCAAGGCCGTTACAGGCATTTGGATGAACATTTCACTCAGCAAATTCAGGATAAGGTCACTGAAAGGTGGAACAAACTTGTAGAGTTATGCAGTGAGAAACCCGAAAAATAAAAGCCGATCTCTCAAACAAAAAACGGTCGGTTTACATTGAAACCGACCGTTTTTTATTGTTACTCAAGACCTAGCTACATGTCATCGTCATCTTCGTCACCAGGCCACTCAACGAATGGCTTTTCCTGATCAACCATAGCGTTAACCATCAATTCAACCATGCCGGTATACCAAATCCCTGTCTTTTCAAAGACTTCGTAGTTTTCAAGCATGTCCCTGATCTGGCCTTTGCAGTTTGAGCACGGGGCGCAGACCATTTTTCTAATTGACGGGTCCATTTCTCCCTGAAAAGCGTTCAGTATTTGGGCCAGTTTCTTTCTGCCTGAAACAAGACGTTTCCAGTCGGTAAAGTTTCCGGAACTCATGATCGCAAAACCGGATCCGCCTCCACAGCAATAATTTTTAACACCGTGCGGTTCCATTTCCCTAAAACGACCCGGGGGAAATATAGCGTTAAGCACCTCTCTCTGGGGCTTGACAATGCCCATTAACCTAACCACATTGCAGGGGTCATGCAATGTTACAGGGAAATCATTCTTGGAGGGATCAAACTTTATTTTTCCGGATTTTACTATTTCATTCAGTAGAGTATAGGAACTCTCACGAGGTATCATCTGTCCCCCGGAAGGAGCCTATCCGCGATCACTGAAAGGGCTTTATGAGCGTGACCACATTCTCCTATGACTATTTTCTTTACACCTAGGTCTCGACCAATTTCCAGATGTTTTAGCGCCACTCTGGCAAACTGAACATCATCATACCAAAGCCCGTAGTTGACAGCGTCATACCCCACTAAATCTGTAGACAGTGTATAATCGATGCCCGCTGCGTCGAAGAGAATAGCGAATGACATCGGGTTTTCGGGCCAGGCCATGAATTCTCCCGCATTATGAATCAGTAGAATTTCAGCGCCCTTTTTGTTAAGAGGAATTTTAATTTTCTTGCCGGTTTTCTCTTCTATGTCGTCTTCAAGGTATTCTATGATGTCAGCTACGGCCGCTGTAGTCATTCCAGTGCTGGAACCAAACTTGAGATGCTTTACTGATCCTTTCTCATGAATCTCCGGGCCGGCAATTCCCATTTCCTGGCTGAATAATTTTACGTAAGTTCATGATGTCATCAAGCCATTGTCGACACCTACCGGGCATACCGACGTGCAACGTCGGCACAGTGTGCATCTGTAGGATAGTTCGGCCAGTCTGGCTATCGTCTCCCAATTAAGGTCAATGTCATGGCCTCTGAATCCCGGAAGTATTTTCCCTCCCGGGCTCAAATATTTCTTGGCTATCTTGCGCAAAACATCAGCTCTGAAAGTTGGCCTGTAGATATCTTTTCTGCCGCTCATCTCAAAAACCGGACACGCGTCAGCGCAAGTTTGACACTTAGCGCAATATTCCATCGACAGCATCAAGGGCTGAAGAAATGTCCAGTTATTTTCCTTGGTCATTAATTTCTCAAGACCACTTAGAGAATAACTTTACCAGTCGTTCCTCTTCCTCCGGAGTCTCCGGTCTTCGGAAGTTGTAAGGGCACTTACGCCATCAAGTGAATGTTCCCACTTCTTTCTTCTGTTCGTCCTTTAATGGAGTGATCGGCGTTTCTTCATAATTCGTATAGGGAGGAGGAAGGGGAGGTAAATCCTCCAACTTTATATTAACAAGCTGTTCTGTTTTTTTCGATATTTCTTCAGGTCTCATCTCAACTCCTCCACTTATTTCTGTTCCTTAGATTCCCAAGGATTAGAGGTGGCAACTTCGGCCCAACTCTTCTTGCCCCCTTGGGCGTCTACGTGTTCGGCTGACCAGGAAACAGGATAGGCAAGATACTTCTTTATCTTTGAGTCCATCCCTGGATCGCCATGTTTGGATCGTCGTCCCACTTTACCTTGTCCCACATGAAATACTTGGACACCATGTGAGTCATGTGAGTAAAAGGGAAGTAAGCCCAGAAACCTATAAAGACCAAAAGGTTTATCACGTGAATGAGCGCCCATCGGTTCCTTCATTGGGCTGAATGTCAAAAGACTAACAAAATACGCTCTGGAAACTACTAAAGCCAGGATCCTGAAGCCACACTATGAAGCCCGTGACAAACAGTAGCCCAAGCCATATCAGATTCATGATATCTATTCCTGCCGTGACGTCAGCAAGGCCGGAATCGGTTTTTCTTTTAACGATAAGCCCTAGTATCCCTATTGTTCCCAATAGATAGCCTGGAACGGCCAAAACCATGGTCAATGATTGAAACAGACTTGCGAGGGCTGAATTCTCAGGGACCATGCCCAAAATCTGTAAAACCGCTCCGATGGCTAAGAAAGCCAAGCCGCCAATACATAGGTAGAGCCCCATGTGGAACGGAAATGACCAATACCATAAAGGCTTGTTATCCTCATGCAAGGCCTTTATAAAGAAAATTTCGGGTACCATGAACCTGTATTGGGCCATGTGATCTTTGTGACGTGTCTTTTTCCAATGATCGACTTCCTCATAAAAAGATCCACCCCATGCTTTCCCCTCATGAGGTATTGGATACAGTTCCCACCGTACGTGCATCGGCATCGTCGCATACTTCAATATTTTTGCGGCGAATGCGATCACGAAAACCAGGCCACTCAAGTAAGTCAGGATCTGCAAAAAACCCATCTCAGCGCTCCTTCTTATGATGATGATTTAATCTTTGCCGGGTGACGGTTTTGAAAGATATCAATCCCAATAATTATCATGTTCCAAATTATTCTGCTACTTGTTTCATTTTCGAACGTACAATTTTTAAGATTCTTGGCTCACTCAAACATTATTGTTTGATCTTGAAACATAAAAAGTGTCGCGATTCAAAACTGAATGGCATGAAATGGCCAGATGTTCTGGATCAGAATCGTCGTTTTTCTGTGCAATTGAGATCAAGATTCGGTCTTGTTCTGATCAATCTCGACAGGGATAACCAGTTCGCCGACCAATGTCTCTTTTTCTTGGAGACAGAACTTCGGTAAGGGATCGTCAGCAAAATCAGCTCTGAAAAACTTTTCCACCCAATCACGACCCCACGGGTCTTCCTCGAGAAAATGTCGTAGATCACTAGAGCCCTTTAAGTTTCGCAACTCAACCCAACCATCCTTTTCCAACATCAAGGTAAGGTCCTCCGGCGCGTTATCTGACCAATCTATGAAATACGGAGAGTGAGAACTCATCAAAACCTGTTTGTTAGGATTATCGGCCACATATCGGTTTATGAGCCCGTAGAGCACCCTTAATCGATTTGGATTCAGGAATGTCTCCGGTTCTTCTACAAAGAATATGCGAGGCTGGTCCGGTAAATTAAATAGAGTGCACAAAGAGAGAAATACGAGGAATCCATCCGAAAGCTGAGGGCCAACAAAATATCCGGTTTTTTGCTCCTCTTCCACCCCTATACCAACTTGCCCAGGATCTCCCAAATGGGGCGTAAAAATTCGTTTTATTCCTGGAACGGCTCTTTTGACCTCCTCGACAGTACGGTAAAAATTATCAGGATAGTTTTTCTCGAGGTAGTGGAGCACCGCCGCAAGATTTTCTCCCGTATGATCCAATAAATACGAATCCTGAATTGCAGTAGGTTTTTTGATTAAATCTGGTACAAATCTGTACCTTTTTATTTTTGACAAGTATTGCGCGACTGATCGAATTCGTTTTTCAGCGTCATTCCAAGCGTGCCCTTTCCTCATTTGGGCCATTTTTGATTCGCGAGCTTTAACATCAGAGATAGTGAACAGAATTTCTCCCTGGATCTCTTGAAGCGTTTCTTCCTTGATAAGATATTCGTTTCGTCTAATTTCGGTAAAAACAAGACGATAGGTATAATTAATGTCATCAACTTGAAGCGTTATTTCTAAGCCCAGATCAAAATCCTGGCCATCCTCCGAATCTCGAGGTTTACGACTCAATGTTTGTCTAAAAGTAAAGGGACCGGGACCAAAGGCGCTGCTAAGAGGCCCAGACGCAAGGAAGCTAAGCATCAGAAGAAAATTCCCCAGATTTGATTTTCCAGAACCGTTGGGTCCGAGAAAAATATTTAGAGGCCTAACGTCAAATTCGGCTTCCTTGAAATTCTTATAATTCTTGATTCTGATACTTCTGATCATAACAGGAAAGAACCTTTCTGATAAAAGTGTCCACTTCTCGTGTCGTCATGCGTCAGGACCACATTCCCAGTTAACTTAGACACATAGCGCAAAATCATATAATGTGAATGTGGGTAAGACATCCTAATTAAATGTTGTTAGTGTCTAGAGCCCTGATTGGAAAAATAATCAGGGCTCTCTGGCCTCAATTAATAAATTATAATCTAGTAAATTCCTGTGTTCGAAACTGGGCACGAGTTCATCTGGCCGTGCCCAGTTCAATCAGTTGAAGGAGACACCGGAAATAATTTTCAACTATTTTTCTTCCAAACCCGAAGAAATCCAACTCATCATTGATCTTAATTCATGGCCGACTTTTTCAATTGGATGTTCGGTCCCCAATCTTTCTTTGGTTTTGAAAACTGGCCGACCTGCCGCGTTTTCCAGGATCCATTCTCTTGCAAACTCTCCACTGCGGATTTCGTTCAAGATTTTTTTCATTTCTTGTCTGGTCTGTTCAGTTATAATTCGGGGTCCGCGTGTCAAATCTCCATATTCTGCCGTATTACTAACTGAATACCTCATTCGGCCTATTCCGCCTTCATAAATCAAATCCACTATAAGCTTGAGTTCGTGTAAACATTCAAAATAAGCTATTTCAGGCTGATAACCAGCTTCCACTAATGTTTCAAAGCCAGCCTGGATAAGCTCTGTCACGCCTCCACAAAGAACCGCCTGCTCTCCAAAAAGGTCGGTTTCAGTCTCTTCTGCGAAAGTAGTTTCAATCAGGCCGGCCCTGGTAGCCCCAAGGGCTCTGGCATAAGCCATACCGGTTTCCCTGCAATTGCCGCTCGGGTCTTGATGGACGGCCAGCAGGGCCGGTACCCCGAATCCGGTTTTATACATTCTACGCACTAGATGCCCGGGTCCTTTAGGCGCAATCATGAAAACATCAATATCTTGTGGTGGTGTAATCTGCCCAAAATGAATGTTAAAACCGTGGGCGAAAGCTAGGCTTTTGCCTTTGCCCAGATTTGGGGCGATCTTTTCACGATATAGGCTTGCCTGAATTTCGTCAGGGACCAATATCATAATTATGTCTGCGTTTCGGGTTGCGGAATCCACCTCCATAACTTCAAGACCATCTTGTCCCACTTTTGCCCATCTGCGACTGGATTTATCGAGACCAACAACTATTTTGACGCCTGAATCCGACAAATTAAGGGCATGAGCGTGTCCCTGACTGCCATATCCTATGATTGAAACTGTCTTGCCCTGTAAAAAAGTTGGGTCAGCGTCATGATCGTAAAATATCTTTGCCAAATTTATTCTCCAGAAATAATTTTATTTCAAAACAACTCAATTTAATCATCCTAACAAAAACGTTAATTGTCTTCAATACTCTCGGGCAGTTTCATGTCACAGCAAAGATTTGGGATAGAGCTCTTTTTTATTTGCCGCGTTCATCCTTGAATATGTGACTTGGAGGCTCTATCAGGACCGTGGTGTCCGGTGGGACCGAAGATGTGAGCCAGACATTGCCGCCAATAACCGACCTAGCTCCAATTACTGTTTGGCCTCCCAAAATGGTGGCCTGAGCATATATCGTAACATCATCCTCAATTGTTGGATGGCGTTTTTGACCCCTCAATGAGTTGCCTCCCTCTGATTCGCGAGGAACAGACAGGGCTCCCAATGTAACTCCCTGATAAATTCGGACTCGATCGCCGATGTTTGTGGTTTCACCTATAACTACGCCGGTTCCGTGATCGATGAAGAATTCTTTACCAATTGTAGCTCCAGGATTAATGTCGATTCCGGTGATGGAATGAGCGTGTTCCGTCATAATTCTTGGCATGAGAGGGATATTCCTAAGGAACAACTCGTGAGCCACCCTGTAGACGAAAATCGCGTATAGCCCCGGATAGGAAAAAACTATTTCATCAAGGCTTTTGGCAGCAGGATCTCCATCATAATGAGCTTTAACGTCAAGACCCAACACTTGTCTTAATGTCGGTAATTTTTCCATGAAGGTGATCGCTTCATCCCGACCTTTCTGAACACATTTCACGCAAAGGCTGTCGGTCCTGCGACACTCATGCCTTATGCTTCTTGACAGTTGCGTTGAAAGGGCTTCGAACAGGTTCACCAACTCTGCGCCTAAATGGTACTCGAGGGTCGAGGGGCTCAGTTCCTGTTTACCGAAGAAACCTGGAAAAAGGACATCCTGGAGCATCCCGAGGATTCGAATTATTTCATCTTTAGAGGGAATTAAAGCAGCGCCGACATGGTCGACGGTTTTATCATCGTTGCAGGAACGAGCCATTTCGACGATGACATTGCGTATCCTGTTTTCTTGCGAAGGAAGCCACTGGTCTTCTTGAAACTCGCAAACTTTTTCCAATTCGTCTATTTTATGATGATCCGATAGTTCCATGTCAGGAGACCTTTCTGGCTTTGAATAAACATTCAGTGATCTTTCGTCATTTTTATCATTTTGCAGGTCAATTTGTTTTGAAACCTTTGGCGTATAAAGGTACAATGGAGGTGATATAGCCTCTGATCGGCATACAGGACATTTGCTCGGTGTTGTGAATCTAGTTCTTTTCTTGAAAATAAAACCACATTCTAGACAACGCGCTGGCGCACAAATTATTCCACCCGACATTCGCAAGGACTTTTCTATATGCGGCAAATGCTCATAGACTTCCTTTTCGGAAACACCAAGGTTCTGAGATAATCCTCTGGCCGTTATTGGCGCTTCCTTCAGTAATTCCAATATCCTGCGTCTAGTTGTCAGGGTGTTTCTCCTTATGGCGCGATATTGACCGTTTAAACTTGACAAGCGTACTTGATTTCATAGAGGATAACCTTTCCGATAAGATTACGGCAATTTTTTTCCTGTGCTTTTATCACAGGGAGGGAGGTGACAATGGCCCAGAGGTCTCTAAACAAGGCGCTTCTTCTGGGAAATGTGGGGAAGGATCCTGAAGTGCGGTATACCGCATCGGGGAAAGCCGTCGCCACTTTTTCACTTGCCACTTCGCAGAGGTGGAAGGACCAGGACGGAAATGATCAAGAAAAAACTGAGTGGCATAGAATTGTCGCTTGGGGACGTCTTGGTGAAATCTGCGGTGAGTTCCTGAGCAAGGGCAAACAGGTCTTTGTCGAAGGTCGCATACAGAGCAGGGAATGGGAAGATCAAGATGGCAACAAGCGAGTTACAGTAGAAATAGTCGCCAACGACATGATTCTTCTGGGTGGCGCTGGAGGTCAATCTAGAGGTCAGGATGAAGGATTCAGTAGAAATGTCACATCAGGTGGACCATCTCAACCTACCGGCAAACTGAGATCTGAAAGCAAGGGATCGTCCTCTCCACCTCCTCTGGATGATGACATTCCATTTTAGGCATTGGATTGTTATTTTCTTCTGTCGAGCGAGCTCCAACGTGAGGGGTGTTCATGTCAGATTGGTCAGCAAGAAAGATGCTAGCCCGATTAATAAACCTGACTCAATTCCTGGTTTTAATTCTATGGGCTCCCTGCGTTTACGCCTTCAACGAGGTTCCTTTCTTCTCAAAGACCGTAAATTCCGGTGACTTACCATCAGTTGAAAAAAGACTCCCTCCGACTCCAGTCATTGTTAAACCAATTGATCATACCGGTAATCATGGAGGGAATTGGCGCAGGGCCTACACAGGCATGTCTGATCTGGTTGGTGTCCGAAGAATACTTTATGAGCCATTGGTCCGTTGGAACCCGGAGTTCGAAGTTGAACCAAATTTGGCCGAATCATGGGAGGTTGACGATACTGGCCGAGTCTACACCTTTCATCTCGTAAAAGGTGTCAGGTGGTCTGACGGAGAGCCTTTCACCGCTGATGACGTGATGTTTTACTTCGATGACATTCTGTTTGACAAGGAACTCACAGTTACAATTCCCAACTGGCTTTCTCCTGATGGCGCACGTCCAACGGTTGAAAAGATAGACGACTACACTTTTAGAATTGAGTTCGCAAAGCCATACAGCATTTTTCTAAAACAACTGGCTTGTCCCCACGGGATGGAACTTGTAACCAAGCCAAAACATTACTTAAAGAACTTTCACAAGAAATACGCGCCCCCTGAAAAGCTTGAACAGCTCATTAAAGAACGCAACGTGACCTCATGGGCCAAGCTGTTTCATGATGTTTCAAATCTCAGGCATGCTATGTTCATAAGTAATAAGTTCCCTTCTTTATGCGCATGGATTACCAAAACGCCGGCTCCTTCAAAAAGGTTTACGCTTGTTCGCAATCCATATTACTGGAAAGTGGACCCAGAAGGTAACCAACTGCCATATATAGATTCAGTCGTTCATGAACTTGTAGCCGAACCAAAGACGATTGTCCTCAAAGCGATTGCCGGAGAAATTGACATGCAGGGGCGGCATCTCGGAAGCATGCAGAACACGGTCCTGTTATTGGCGAGTTCGACCAGCGGAAATTTCAGGCTCGTTCCAAAGACCCTTTCGGCCTCAGTTGGAATCCTGATGGCCCCGAACCTCAATCATAAGGACCCGATGATAAGGGAGGTCCTCTCCGACAGGCGTTTCAGGATAGCTGTTTCCCACGCGGTCAACAGATCCGAGATCAACAAGATAGTTTGTCGGGGTAAGGGCATCATCAGGCAGGCGGCTCCTCTAAAGGAATCCGGATTTTACAGCGAGTCCTATGAACGGGCCTATACGGAGTTTAATCCTGAAAAAGCGAACTCTCTTTTGGACGAGATGGGCCTGAAAATGGGCAGAGACGGCAAGAGGGCCCTGGCTGACGGACGAACAATCCAGATTGCTCTGGATGTCGTAACCGCGATGCCCGGTTGGGTAGACAGCGCGGAAATCATAGCCTCCAATCTTAAAGTGGTTGGAATTGACACGGAGGTCAAATCTGAAACCATGGAGTTGTTCAGGCAGAGGACGCAGAGCGCTTCTCATGATATAGCTTTGTGGCCCGGTGACGGAGGGCTTGAATGTCTTCTCGATCCTCGATGGTATTTCCCGTTCAGTTCTGAAAGCCTTAATGCGCCTCTTTATGGCCAGTGGTTTCAGAGTAGTGGCGCCAAAGGAGAGGAGCCGCCAACGGAGATCAAAGAACTCATGGACATATACGATGAAATTTTGAGAACTATGTCGCCTGAACGTCAAAAGGAACTATTTGCCAAGATAATAGCCGCAAATGAAAGAAATCTCTGGGTGATAGGGCTTGTCCAGGACCCTCCAGACTACTATGTGGTCTCCAAAAAGATGTTTAATTTACCCCAGAAAGATTTGCAAAGCTGGATTTATCCGAATCCTGGCCCAATCCACCCGGAGCAGTTTTCGTTCGAACTCAAGAAAGCTGGTGTAAAATAAGGTGGTCAACAGGGAGCTTTTGTGTCTGGTGAGCATTGACGGTCAAGCCTTTCCACTATTTATGAGTTTCCGCAAAGGAATCGTTTCATGTTCGCATACATAATTCGCCGCATATTAATAATGATTCCGACCCTGATTGCAATATCCATAATTTCTTTCACCATCATTCAATTGCCCCCAGGAGATTTTCTAACAACTTATGTTTCTCAATTGAGCGCTAGCGGTGAAACAGTCGACCACGCGGAACTCGAATCTCTAAAAAAACGTTTCGGATTGGATGAACCCATTTATATCCAGTATTTCAAATGGGCGTGGAACTTTCTTCACGGTGACTTTGGGCATTCATTCGAATGGAACAAGCCTGTCTCGGAATTGATCGGTGAACGACTCCAATTGACGATCATAATTTCCGTATGCACTCTTCTGTTCACATGGGCCGTGGCTGTGCCCATAGGAGTTTACTCAGCGGTTCGGCAGTACTCGTGGCTAGATTATTTGCTGACGGTTTTCGGCTTTATAGGGTTGGCTACCCCAAATTTCTTGTTGGCCCTGATTCTTTTGTGGGTGTCCTACGCATACCTGGGGTTGAGTATTGGAGGACTGTTCTCGCCAGAGTTTGCAGACGCTCCTTGGAGTTCCGCGAAAGTCTTAGATCTGTTCAAGCACCTCTGGATTCCAGTGGTCATAGTCGGACTCGGCCATACGGCTAAATTCATCAGAATTATTCGCGGCAACTTACTGGACGAACTTCGCAAGCCTTATGTAGTCACGGCAAGAGCAAAGGGGCTATCCGAAACTCATCTCATCTTAAAATACCCGGTACGTGTGGCAATAAATCCTCTCGTCAGCACAATCGGCTGGACACTGCCCGAATTGATTTCAGGGATTGCAATTACTGCGGTAGTATTAAATTTGCCCACCACTGGACCTCTTCTTTTGAGCGCATTAATGAGTCAAGACATGCAATTGGCGGGTACTTTCATCATGTTTTTGAGTAGTCTTACGGTTGTCGGGACTTTGTTGTCGGATATCCTTCTGGCTTGGGTTGATCCCCGGATACGGTTTGGAGCTCGAGAGGGCTTATGACAGAAGATCTTATAAGTAAAAAGCAGCTAAAATATTTGAACGCCTCCACAAGGAAGCTTATCTGGTGGAAATACCAGAAGCATACACTTGCCATGATAGGCTTGATATCAATAGCGGGTATGTACTTTACAGCTATATTCTGCGAGTTCCTTGCGCCATACAACAAGGACACGAGACACCTGGAAGCAATATTCGCCCCAATAACGAGAATTCATTTCTTTGATGACCAAGGAAGGCTAAGCCGGCCTTTTGTTCGACAGTCTATCCTGGAACTTGATATGGAAAAGCATCGCGCCGTGGTAGTGGAAGTTCCAGGAACGCATTTCCCTATAAAATTGTTTGTCGAGGGAGAACCCTATCTCTTCTGGGGCCTTTGGGAGTGGAACAGGCACCTTTTTGGAGTCGAACAACCCGGTACACTTTTTCTTTTTGGCGCAGACCGGATGGGCCGGGATGTCTTTTCTAGATGCCTGTACGGGACACGGATCTCTCTATCTATAGGAATGATAGGAGTTTTCCTAAGTCTCCTGCTCGGAGTAACACTCGGAGGAATATCAGGATATTTTGGCGGTTGGCCTGATGGCGTCATTCAGAGAATCATAGAGGTTATCAGATGCTTCCCTAGTATTCCCCTTTGGATGGGACTTTCCGCAGCGATGCCTCCTCACTGGCCCGCAATGAAGGTCTACTTTGCAATCACCCTTATATTGTCACTTGTAGGTTGGACGGATTTGGCCAGGATGGTCCGGGGAAAACTTATGTCTCTAAGAGAAGAGGAATTTGTTCTTGCGGCAAAATTTTTAGGAGCCTCTGACGCCAGAATAATTTTCAAGCATTTGCTTCCATCATTTACCAGTCATATCATTGTATCCGTTACACTGGCCATACCAGGTATGATCCTGGCTGAAACCGCTCTGTCGTTTCTCGGGATTGGTCTTCGCCCACCGATCACCAGCCTTGGGGTTCTTTTAAAGGAAGCGCAGAACGTTACAACGGTGGCCCTTTACCCATGGCTACTAATCCCTGTGTTTTTCGTTATTCTTATCGTGTTGTCCTTTAATTTTGTTGGGGATGGCCTACGTGACGCCGTCGACCCATACTCGAGGTAATAACTGATGGACCCTATTCTGGAAGTTGACAATTTGAAAGTCCATTTTTTCCTCGATGAAGGCGTCGCCCGGGCGGTTGATGGTGTTAGTTTTTCTGTCAAGCCCGGCAAAACGCTTGGCATAGTGGGCGAGTCCGGCAGTGGAAAGAGCGTCATAGGCCAATCTATACTCAGAATTGTGCCCTCTCCAGGCCGCATAGTAAACGGGAGTATATGGCTTCGCACTGAAAATAGTGAAAACGGGTCAGATCGTCTGGATCTCGTTACTCTAAAACCAAAGGGCGCCGAAGCTCGAAGTATCCGGGGAAAAGACATCTCGATGATTTTTCAGGAACCCATGAATTCGTTTAGTCCTGTGCACACAGTTGGTTCCCAGATAATTGAGGCCCTTACCCTGCATTCGGATGTTTCACGCGCAGAGGCAAGAAACAGAGCGGTAGAGATGCTCAAGAGAGTTGGAATTCCCCAACCGGAGAAAAGGATAGCCGCATATCCTCACCAATTATCCGGCGGAATGCGGCAGAGGGGCATGATTGCCATGGCGCTTATATGCAACCCCCGTATTCTGATAGCGGATGAACCCACCACGGCCTTGGATGTTACTATACAGGCCCAAATTCTAGCTCTGCTCAAAGACTTGCAGGACGAATTCGGCATGGCGATTCTATTCATTTCGCATAACCTCGGGGTAATATCGGACATTAGTGACGATGTCTTAGTCGTGTATTTTGGCAGAGTGATGGAACAGGCCCCAGTTGACATAATATTTAGAAATCCCCTACATCCCTATACTCAGGCTCTTCTAAGATCAGTTCCGGGTATCGACACTCCGGTTAGAACAGAACTGGCCACTATTGAAGGCACTCTGCCGGACCCGCTAACAAACATTGTTGGATGTCCGTTCTACGGTAGATGCATGGAGTGTGGTGGAGCTACTATCTGCCGCGACAAGCCGTACGAACTTACAAGGGTTGGGGATAGGCATTTTGTGGCCTGCCCACGAACTTGCATTAATGTGTGAGGTGATCTTTTGAGTCAATCCAGCCCTCTGCTTGAAGTTAAAGACCTTAAGAAACATTTTCCCATTCAAAGGGGCGTGTTCCGGAAAGTTGTAGGGCATGTAAAAGCCGTAGACGGGATAAGTTTTACAATTGACCCAGGCGAGACAGTTGGGCTGGTGGGTGAATCTGGTTGTGGAAAAACCACGGTCGGTAGGATGATCATGGGAGCATACCGGCCGACAAACGGAGAGATATGGTTTAGACCACAGGATGACGGTGAAAGAATCAACCTTGCGGCATTGACCTCTTCTGAGATGAAGCCTTACCGTCGATACGCCCAAATGATCTTCCAGGACCCGTTTGCGTCTCTCGATCCCAGAATGACGGTTCGTGAAATTCTCGCTGAGCCCCTTGTTGTCAATAAATTGGCCAAAGGCGCTGAACTTGAAGGGCGTGTTAGAGAACTGATCGAAATGGTTGGGCTCAAGATTCAGCATCTGAACAGATATCCCCATGCATTTTCTGGGGGTCAAAGGCAAAGGATTAGCGTGGCAAGGGCTATGGCGTTGTTCCCTCGGCTGCTGGTCGCCGATGAACCGACGTCCGCGCTGGATGTTTCCGTACAGGCCCAGATAGTCAACCTGGCGCTTGAAATCCAGCAACGGATGGGCATAGCCTATCTCTTCATATCTCACGATCTGGGCCTGGTAAGGCATTTCAGCAAGAAAATCGTGCTGATGTATGTTGGGCGTGTTGTAGAATATGCGCCGGCGGAGAATCTGTTTGGGAGGCCAAGGCATCCCTATACCGAAGCGCTTATGTCAAACGTTCCAAGCACAAGGCCCGAATTGATGGGAAGGAAAATAATACTGAAAGGCGATCCCGCCGATCCAATCAATCCACCTCCAGGATGCCCATTTCATCCTAGGTGCCTGTATGCGCAAAAGCAATGTTCCGAAGACTATCCCCCTCTGAGAGAAATTGGCCCTAAACACTTTGTGGCCTGTCACTTTGCCGAGTCTCTTGATCTACGGGGTTGCGATGCGCTGGGTTGTGTGATCTAATCAGAACACAAATCACAAAGATGAGATTCGCAAATTGTCATCTGTTTCATGAAGTTGCCAGTAGCCCATACTGCGGGTTTGTCAGGACTTTAATCACAAAATGACTCACCATATTAAACGCATACTCGTTTATACACATAATTCCATAGGGGTGGGACACGCATTCAGGACAGCAGCGGTTATAACCGGTATCAAGAAATGGCGGCCTGATATCGATTTTCTGGTGATCTCAGGCACATCTGTTCCGCAGGTTTTTTTCAGGGAAGACATCGAAGTGATCAAGCTTCCCTCAGTAAAACTCGATATAGATAGAGCGGACAATCAACTAACATCCAGATATCTTTGCGGGTTCGAGCTGGAAAGGATTTTTGACTTTCGTCAGCGTCTTATCCTAGCCAGTTTTGATTTTCTGCAACCTGACGCACTGATCATAGAACATAACATGACGGGTCAGATGAGTGAACTGATCCCCCTGCTCATGAAAAAATGGATGAGGAAAGGCGGTCCGGTGGATTTTGCGTTAGCCCACATCTGCAGAGGTATCATGAAATGGGTGCCTCTACTCGAGATTCCATATCAAAATCCCAGACACAGGTCTGAATCAATAAACATAGGGTCACTCTACGATTTCATGTATGTCCTTGAAGAAAGAGATGTAATTGATATCAATAAGGAATTTCTTGGAAATGATCCTGAGCTGGAAAAGAAAATAAATTATCTGGGGAAAATAACGAATAAGACCCTTGACGAACTCCCTGGCAGAACAGAGGCGCTTGACAGATTCGGACTGCCGGACAAACCTCTAATCGTAGTGTCTCTGGGACGAAGTGGTCGGGTCAAGGAACTTTCGGTTCGTATACTGGACTTTATCAACAGACATAACCTGAAATCAAATTACCAAGTAGTGGTTGTCCTGGATACCTACCTTGACCCTAGAGCCGGGGAGACCCTTCGTGCGGATCCCTCAGCGGCGGGTGTACGGTTTCTAAGTTTCACGATGGACCTTATTGATCTTTTTAATCATGCCGACCTGGTGATTTCGAGAGCCGGTTATAATACTGTTAACGAGATTCTGCTGACCGGCGTCAAGGCGGTAGTAATTCCCGAGAGCCACGGTTCCGGTGAACAGGAACAACGTGCGATGAGTGTTCAGGCATGTAATGTAATGGTGTTGAACGAAGACGATGCGCTAGAAAAGGACTTCGGAGCCACTATTGTAAACTTCCTGGAAAATGGATCAAGAGCGACGCCGAAGCCTCTCGACAAATATTCAATTGGCCGCCGAATAATTGAAGATTTAGAAAACTGGCGGCCGGGTTCTCGAGAGTGCGTTTGAGATTAAATACCTTTGTTCTGAAGTTTCTATGGGTAAATCCCGCGGATCAAAATAGCGTCTGATATTCTCTGAATAGCAAGAATCTGCGCTGCCTCTCTACTTGAAACCCTATATTGTTGAACTGTTTCCGATACGCTCTCAAATGCTTTTGCCATTAGGTACTGGAGTTTTCTGTTGATCTCGTCAACAGGCCAGAAAAATGATTGGAGATCCTGTACCCATTCGAGATAACTCACAGTGACGCCTCCTGCGTTGCACAGGACATCGGGAATAATGAATGTGCCCTTTTCCTTAAGGATGTCATCGGCTTCAGGTGTCGTCGGCCCATTGGCGCCCTCTGCCAGAATTTTTGCATTTACCCTGTCGGCGTTTAACGATGTGATTTGATTTTCAACGGCGGCGGCTATCAAAACGTCACAATCCAACGTCAGCAACTCTTCGTTCGAAATTGAATCAGCTCCTTCAAAAGTAGTCATTCGCCCACCATGCTCGAGATGTCGTGTGACTTTGATTGGGTCGATACCGTCTGATCTGTACAGGCCTCCAGTGGAACAACTTATGGCTATCACCCTCATACCCATTTCATGGACCATTCTAGCCGCCACTGACCCCACATTGCCAAATCCCTGGATAGCCACTGTAGCGTTTCCGGGGTTTATTCCCTTCATTTTTAACGCCTCGATTATGCAAAAACCAACCCCGCTTCCTGTAGCCTCTGTCCTGCCGAGTGATCCTCCTATTTCAACCGGTTTCCCTGTTACTACTGCGGGGATGGAAAATCCGCGATGCATGGAATAGGTGTCCATGATCCAGGCCATAACTTGAGGATTTGTGCCCACATCTGGAGCCGGGATGTCACTCTCTGGGCCCATCAGCACACTAATCTCTGTTGCGTACCTCCGTGTAAGCCTCTCCAGTTCACGATTTGAAAGTTGCTTCGGATTTACCACAACTCCGCCCTTTGCTCCCCCATAGGGCAAATTCATCAATGCGCATTTCCATGTCATCCACATGGCAAGGGCCCTAACTTCATCGAGCGTTACGTCTGGGGAATACCTTATCCCTCCCTTTGTAGGCCCTCTGACAACTGAGTGATGGACCCGGTAGCCGCGAAACATCTGTATTTGCCCGGTGTCCAGCATCACGGGAAAATTGACTGTAAGTTCCCTTTTAGGACAACGGAGCATGTCGACTACACCCCGTTTAAGGTCAAGATGCGCAACCGCCCTGTCAAATTGCAATAGTGCGTTGGCGTACGGATTATCTTCGCTTCTACCCGTGGAAGACTTGCCAGGGTTCCTGGCAGCGCAAGGTGAACCAGAATTTTCAATTGTTTCAGGATTCGTTTCCTGAGTCATTTCGATTTCCCCTAACAAAAAACGTGATCCAAGAGACCGGTTGAAATAACCGGAGCGACTTTCAAAATTTGTAAGACGCTTAACAAATTCTTGGAAGAAGCTCTCCCGAAGGCTCCGCAAGGATTCTCGATCCCCCGATTCGCGTCTTGATCACTACTCGTGGTTTTCTCTCTGAAGTGATTGTCCCGATGAAACAAGAGCCTGTGGCCAAAGGACAATCCTTAAGCATGTCAAGAGCATGATCGATTTCTCGATGGTCGATGACCGCTACAATCCTTCCTTCATTTGCGGCCTCAAGGGGATTGATACCAAGTATCTCCGCAGCCGCTGAAACCTCTGGAGCTACAGGTATAAACGCCTCATCAACCGAGACTGTTAAATTTGTGAGACTCGCTATCTCATTCAGAGTAGCGCTGAGTCCACCCCTGGTGGGATCCCTGAGAAACTTGAGACCATCTTCAAGTTTCAACAATTGTTCAACAATCGGCCACACATTGGCCGAATCGGATTTAACCTCAAAGTCAAAAGAGAACTCCGCACGGCTCAACATAACGGCCATCCCATGATTGCCAACGGGTCCACTCACAATTATCGCGTCACCGGGAACAATACGTGAGGGATTGAGTTGAACTGATGTCTGCACGAGCCCAATCCCCGCCGTATTAATAAATATTTTATCTGTGGCTCCTTTTGGAGTGACTTTTGTGTCTCCGGTCACTATCTCTATGCTGGAAGCGTCTGCGGCCTCCGACATGGAATCTAGGATTCGGGCCAGTTCCTCTACGGGAAAACCTTCTTCCAGTATAAGACCGACCGACAAATACGCTGGACGGGCCCCAGAACATGACAGGTCGTTGCAGGTTCCGTGAACGCTTAATGATCCTATATCCCCTCCAGGAAAAAAGATGGGGGAGACTACGAAAGAATCTGTGGTGAACGCTATTTTTTCGCCCAAACCGGATAACACAACTGAGTCCGGCAGCGCTCCAAGTTTTCCTCTGTCCAACCTGGGAAGAATCATGTCGCGAATTAACCGCCCAGTCATCTTTCCTCCACCGCCGTGGGCCAAAGAAATGGAACTGGACGTGAATTTAGGAGTCAATCTAGGTCCCTCCATATTTGTAGTATGCGGCGCAGGTCCCTTCTGATGAAACCATGCAAGGCCCAACAGGGTTTTCGGGGACGCATTCTTTCCCAAAAAGGCCGCACTGGTTGGGAGTCAATGTCCCAGTAAGGATGAGGGCGCATTTGCAGCGAGGATCATCGGGCGCGTCCGGTAGTTGCATGGGGAATCTTTTGAGAGCGTCGAAAGTGTCGTAAGGAGCCTTGAAAGCTAAACCACTGCCTTTTATTAATCCCAGGCCCCTCCACGACGCGTCGGCAGGTTCAAATACTTCATCAATGAGCTTTCTGGCGAAGATGTTCCCTTCAGACCTGACGACAGTCTTATAATTGTTTTCAATACCAGGCTTGCCTCTGACCGTCATCTTTACAAGACTTCGTAATGCGTAGAGAATGTCGAGTCCATCAAAACCCGCCACAACTCCGGGCTTTTTGAAATCGTCCGCAAGGTAGCCGTATGAATCCACCCCGATGATTGCCGACACATGGCCCGGCAAAAGGAAACCAGTTAAATCTTCATTGGACGCGAGTATTTTTAGAGGTTCATGAATTGTCTTGAAGGCAGGAAGTATGAAGAGATTGTTGACTTTTCTTTCAAATGCGGTTTTGACAGTCACAGCCACGGTCGGGATAGTCGTCTCAAAGCCTATCCCAAGGAATACAACCGGTTGCGGCGCCAACGCAAGGGCAATCTCAATCGAGTCCATAGGAGAGTAGACAACCTTAACCAGACCGCCACGGGAACGCAAATCCGCAAGAGATCCATGAGACCCAGGGACCCTTATTAAATCGCCAAAGGTTATCAGGCAAACCCCAAGTTGTTCCGCCAGAAACATGGCCTGATCGATGAAAAGCTTTTCTGTTACGCATACGGGGCAGCCAGGTCCGGAAACAAGGGAGATCTGTTTGTTCAAAAGACTCTTGACGCCGGAGGAATGAATAGCCATGGTATGTGTCCCGCACACTTCCATGAACTTCATGGTTCCATCGTAGTCGTGAAGCATTGAATTTATGTCATTGGAGAGTTTTCCGGCAGCTTGCTGTTCGGTTTCGATTTTCAATCCGGGACCTCATCTCGCGTGGCTTCCGCCAATTCTTTGAACAGATCCAGCCGGATCATGGCTTCCTCTTTGTCCAACACCTCAATCGCAAAACCAGCGTGTATGATCAGATAGTCGTCTATTACGGCATGCGGGGCCATTGCCAGGCTCACGTCGGTTCTTACACCGCCTGCGTCAACTTTGCCGACACCCGGCCCGGTAATCTCAATGAGTTTCATTGGAATAGCTAAACACATTAAATTTAACCTCTAAAAGTGAAATCCATCGCAGTCCTATTTTCTACAAATGAGAGCGCCTTGCCCATATTTCTCTGCCGGCCACGGCTTGTCCAATGCCAATCCCACCATCATTAACTGGAACGGCGCCATGGCGCAAAACATTAAATCCTGCTTTTTCCAGCTTATCGGCTGTCAGTTCCGTCAACCTTTTATTTTGAAAACAGCCTCCTGTCAAACCGACCATATTGGAAGAAGAGCCTCCGGAAATTCTCCGGACTGTTTTTATAATCAGGTCAGCCATTGAATTATGAAAACGAGCCGAGAGCTTGTTGGAGGATGTTCCTCGTATTGCGTCATCAGCCATTGCTCTCAGTAAATACTCCACGTCACATTCCAATATGTCGGCTTCCCGAAAATGGATTTCATATGATCCGTTTTCCGATTCATCAACTATCGATTCCAACCACATTGCGGCCTGTCCTTCAAAAGTTACAGAGCGCCTAAAACCGGCTATTGCCGCAGCGGCGTCGAAAAGCCTGCCGGCGGAAGATGTCATGGGACAATTTATACCCTTTTTCAACGCCTCCAACCATAAAGCGGGTTTGGGCGTCAAATCTCTAAATAACCCCATGGCGCTTTCCGGTATGACCCCGGCATTGGAAATCGCAAGGATGCCGGCTGCAATTCTTAATGGTTCTTTGATAGCGGATTCGGCTCCTATTAGCGGAAACAGGCTCAGCCTGGCCAGTCGTTGGAAAGAATGCCTGTCAGCAAGGAGAAATTCTCCGCCCCATATTGTCCCATCCTCACCATAACCGGTTCCATCAAAAACTACAAAAAGAGTAGGCTCATTAAGACCGTGTTCAAATAGTAGACTCACAGCGTGAGCGTGATGATGAAAGACCGGCACAAGGCATTTTTCATTGTGTGTTGCCAGATTGGAACTGAAGTAGGCCGGGTGTGGGTCATAGGCTATTATGGACGGAGTGACCTCAAGATAACTTGTCAAAGTTTCTATCGACCGGAGAAAATAGTCTTGAGCTTCTGGAGACTCAAGATCTCCCACGTGTGGTCCGGGTGTCAGATATTTTCCGTCCAGAATCGCAGGGGCATTTTTCAGGTCCGCTCCAACTCCAAGTACGGTGGGTTCCCGCGTCCTGTCAATTTCCGGCTGGCCCGATAACCCGGAATCAATTGTTCTGGTAGTATGAACTCCGCCTGCGTCATCCACAGGGAAACTCATGGGAACATATCCCCTGGACCTTCTAAAAACCGAAGGACGACCATTTATGACTCTGACAATCGAGTCATCCGTCCTTAAAACAATCTCACGATCATGTACCAGAAAAGCGTCCGCTATGAGTCCCAGTCTCTCAAGAGCTTCCTCATTTCCCGCTGCTATCGGTTCTTCGGATTTGTTGCCCGAAGTCATCACGAGTAACGACAGAGAATCAGCTCCCCGAAAATAAGGGTGTTTGAACAGCAGATGGTGAACCGGGGCATAAGGCAGCATCACCCCCAGAGTGCCAACAAACGGGGCAATACTGGTGGGCGCTTTCTTCCCCTGAGTCCTGAGCGGAACAATAGGGGCCGCCGCTGATGTCAACGCCTGTAATTCGTAGCTGTCTATACTGCAATAATTGAGAGCTTCCTGAACCCCAGACACCATGACGGCAAAGGGTTTTTCAGCTCTGCCTTTACGGTCCCGCAGTCTTTGAGCGGCCACGTCGTTCAACGCGTCCACGGCCAGGTGAAAGCCGCCTATGCCTTTTATGGCGACTACCATCCCCGATTTGAGTAGCCTAATAGATTCTAGAATTGGATCACCGGAGATTCTATTTCCGTGACAGTCCAACAGGGAAAGTTTCGGGCCGCATTTTGGACAGGAATTGGTCTGGGAATGGAAACGACGGTCATTAGGATTCTCATATTCGGACAGGCATTCCTCACACATGACAAAATCGGCCATGGACGTTCTTTCCCGATCATAGGGAAATGAGCGAACAACGCTAAATCGTGGGCCGCATAGCGTGCACGTAATAAAGGGGTAAAGGTGTCTTCTGTTATGAGGGTCAAAAAGCTCCCCCACGCACTTGTCGCAAACGGCGACGTCCGGGGGGATAGGAGTTATTTCCCGTTTCGTCGCAAGGCTTGTCTGGATATTGAAGCCAGTCCCTCCAATTGGATCGATTTCCGCAACTTCTAAGGTCTCTATTTGCCCTGGCGGTGGAATTGCGCCGGGCAATTCAGAGATGAACTTCTCACACTGGATGTCTGTCCCCTCGATTTCGATGCGCACAGCCTCTGTTGTGTTAATAACCCAGCCCGAAAGACCATGATTTGTCGCAAGGCGATAAACTGTTGGTCTGAATCCTATTCCTTGAAGTGTGCCTTTAAGAATGAGCTGTTTGCGTGAGACTAGCATAAGTGGAGTTATACCCGGTGGCGAATCCCGGAACACGGCCCGGCAATACGATTACTTTTTCAATTTGACATAAATTAGCCTTTTTTGAACCCAAAGGGAAGAGGCCTCCATTTTATAGCCGGCGCAAAAAATCTATTGACTTATTATACGTTTTTCTGAGATATAGAAAAATTCGGTAGTAAAAGGCGGGTCTACCCTTAACCGCCGCGCTTCAGGCTGTGAAATCCATATCACACTGGTTGCGAAAGAGTTTAAGGGTGACTTTGAGAAGGAGCTATTAATGGCTAATCATCCGTCGGCTTTGAAGAGAATGAGGCAAAACGAGAAGAAACGCCTTAGAAATATGTCCTATAAATCAAAAGTGAAAACAGCCGTGAAGAAATACCTCAAAGCGGTTGAAGAAAAGACAGATGACGCCTCGAATCTGTTAAACGCAACAACGTCATTACTAAACAAAGGTGTGACCAAGGGGATTTTCCACAAGAACACCGCTTCAAGATCGATATCCAGACTTTCGAGAAGATTGGCGGGCTAGCGCTGCGAGTTTTTGATTCTGCGGAACTATTTTCGATCTTCAATGCGTTACGGTAGTGTCTGCCAATCTGTGAACCCCATCATCTAAAATCACTTTCCAGGATCGCCGAGAAGTATCCAGCCGGACCAGGAAGGTGGTTTCCCGCTGAATGAGGAATCCATCCCCGCAGGAAGCTCTCGTGGAACATCCGCTATGGCTTGACTTGGGGACTCCTTTGCCGCCATTTTTTTCAGGATCGTAGAAAGGAAAGGTTGTTCGGCTCCCCAGTTAGGATCCGAATAATTTATGAGAGTCAGCTTTGAGCCCGAATAAAGAAGGGCCAGATTAAGCAACAACGGACCTTCTCCGTTTAAATTTTCAGGATCTTTAATCTCAAACCAGGAAATTGGCAGAAGTGTCAGTCCGTTTGACATGGGAACTGAAAACAGATCCTTCACGAGGAAACGCCTCTCACCTGTTTTGTCAGGAGAAAAGAAAAATTTGGGTTGGGTTTCGCCAGACACGGTGTCCTGAACCCCTAAAGGCACGGCAAGTATGGCCAGAATCTCGGACCGTGGTTTCGCTTCCAGGAATCTGTCAACAGTGGCCGTAGGTCCTACGAACACTTCGAAATTTTTGAATAGTTTCTGAACCCCCACAACAATATCAGAAGGCCTTGGGTAGACACTGTTCATCAGAATCAGCTTTTCGATCTTTTCGCCTTCGGTGAGTTTACTGGATGATTTCTTTGTGGATTTTTCCGGGGATGATGTTTCTCGCAGGCTATCTTCGGATACCCACGGAATAGATTCAAAGACCAGTAGGTCATTTTGAGGGTTGTTTTTCGGCTTTTTATCGATTTTGAATCTGACTCCTTTGAGTATGTCCGCGGAAGGAATCATGGTTATCAGTCGATCCTGTCCAAACGGCCTGTCCTCGGAGTCCAGCATGAGAGAGAAAGGAATGTACCATAAGGATCGGTCCGGGATTACCAGCAGTGTGGTCTTGTCCTTGGGAAGAGTAGGTATTTTCCCTATAAGGTGCCTATATACCCTTCGACAAGGCTCTTTCCAAGCATGCCCCATAAATGTTGACTGATCACCCGTAGAATATTCTCTCAGTTTTTCCTGAAGATTGTGTACGGCTCTATCTATTTCGGTTCTGCAGACTGGGGCCTGCGAGTAAATGGCTTTCTCTTTGAATATCATGCCAACCAAAGCCCTGTCCGTCAGGAGGTTGAAGTCCATTATCATTTCGTGCGGAGCTAAGGTTTCGTTTTGTATCTCACCAAGGGTTACAGGAATTCCTTTGCGAAACAGCATCCAGTTCGGGGCTGTTTTTTGAATTTCACGCCTAATTCCAAGCAACTCGTTTCTTAATTCATCTTCATTTACTCGGGTGGGCCCTTCAACCCTCTCTTCCTTAAAGCCTATGAGTTGGTTGAGAATATCGTATTCCCTGTTCGAAAGGATTTCAGGCACATCGAAAGGCTGGATAGCGCCAGCCTTCTTCAGAGCTAGCCCACGGCGGGCGAGCCTCCTCTTCTCCATCAAATGGAATAGTCTGGGGGAATCTTCTTCCTTGATATCAGAACTCACAGGACCAAGAATTTTTGTAGTGATTTCTTCAAATATCGAAAACCTTTCTTCGAGATCTTTCAATAGTGGATGTGATGGAGGGGTATCTTCGAGAATGTACTCGAACTGATCAATGGCGTTTCTATACTTGAGTACCGCGTTTTCAACTTCTCCCGCCAGGTACAACCTTCTAGCCTCTCTGACCTCTTTATCAAACTTTTCCAGAAGCTTGGTCCTGCTAATCTCGGTGTCGGTCTCCTGCTGCTGGGGTTGTTTGAAAAGCCACTGATATTTGTGCTTGGACTCTTCTGATGACCTAAGCAGGCGTCCGGACGAGTTGGAAAACCGCGTGGCCGCGTCACCAGCTCCTGAGGCCTTAGCGCCGCTCGGCGGCCATTCGTCGGTGTTTATTGTCAGGCCCTGGGCCGTACAGGAAACTGGCCCGCCAATGAAAAGCAAGGTCAGACTTAAGCAAAGAATCCCTGAAAATGACGCCAAAGCCAAAATTGGGTTTTTTCGGCGTATCACATCTCCACCGCCTTTGAGATTTTTCTCCAGTGTTGATTCAGATTGAAAAACCATTAATGAAATCGAAAGCCAACACACCCGGCTATTTTTCACTCAACTCTGTTTTGAGAGCGTGTATCCACCAATCATCGTCCTTATCCTTGAACCACCACGCGGAGAAGTCGGTGTTCATTATACTACGTGCGAGGCGACTGCCCTCTTCTGTCCGTAGTCTCTTCGTAGCGGTGGATATCCATTCTCCCGAATATGGATTTCCGAGGTCCCCCAGTTCTTTAAGCTGAAGGATCATCTCAATCTGGTCAGCGTCATTAGCCAATTGAGATTCCAAAGACGCCTTTTCATTAAATTCATGGGTGAGCGATCTTATTTCTTCACCGAAGGGCAGGTTGGCCGTCATATCTCTGACCGCAGCGTCCTCATCCGCTGTCACGTATCTCTTGTTCACATAATTGAGATCGCCGGTCCTCGCCTCCACTAGATCATGAAAAAGACACATCAGAACAACCTTTGCGGTGTCTCCGGCGCCGGACATCCTGGAAAGCGTATAACCGATGACCGCGCAACGGAGGCTGTGTTCGGCAACGGTTTCCTTGCCAGTTCCAAGGAATTGAAATCCGGAACGAGGAGTGCGCTTAAGCATCCCAACTTCAAAGAGGAAATCAGCAATTGCTTTAAGCTCCAAATCTAAGCTCCTGGAAAATACTAATATATTATTCTCGTGTCATTATCACGGTTCACCCAACTAATCAAGGCGGCACACAAGCCAATGACGTCATAATCTGTTGATAATCTGCGATAACTCAAATATTTTAGGGAAGTCATGGCGACAAATCTTTGGAGTTCCATGTGACGTCAGAATCAAAATATCCCAAGATCAGCGCAAAGATCGAAGTGCCCTGCGACCTCTGCTGTTCTACGGAAACCGCGCTTCTCTTTGAAAAAGAAGGTTTTAGTCACGTTCGTTGCAAAAATTGCGGGCTTGTTTATGTGAACCCGAGGTTGAAGGCGCACAGGGACTTTCAGAGAATTTCAGGGACCGGTTCCATGGGTGAAGATCAGATTTCTTCTGCGCAGATCAGTCGGATCTGCCGAGAATTAGCTATATTTGCGACATACAGAAAGCTGAACAGAATTCTCGAAATAGGCCCAGGAAGAGGGTGGTTCCTCAGTGTAGCCAAGGACCTGGGGTGGAAAACATGGGCTGTAGAAATCAACCGGGACGCGATTTCCAATCTCAACAAGAAAGGCGTCAAAAACATCATCGTTTCGTCGGCGGAAGATTTTGTCGTTGAAAGTGAAACCTTCGACGCCGTAAGGGTCTGGGATGTCGTAGAACACCTCGAATCTCCCGTTCAATGTTTGAAGAGAGTTTACGGCAGTTTACGGCCGGGGGGATTCCTGCGGCTTTCAACCACTAATTTTAACTCTCTTTCCCGGATTGTTAACGGTCCTGAATGGGTCTATCTAAATGGTTCAGATCACATAATTCTTTTTGATCCGGTAACGATTGCAAAGCTGTTGAAGTCAGTAGGCTTCCGGAGAATCTCTATAAGGACAAGGTCCTTCAATCTTCGAAAAAAGCTGTATCACCCTGAGAGAGAGATTAAGGATCGATGCCATCCTCTGGCGCCATTTCGGAAGTTGATCGACGAGACAGCTCGATTCTCGAAATTGGGACATCAAATGATAGTTGAGGCGGTCAAAGACGCCTGATTCTATAATTTTAGTTATCAAAATGAAAAGTTTCATGTTAAAATAAAAATTTTATTACGCCTTTGACTGGCTGAAAGTAACGCTGCAAAAACATTACCCGGATTAAACCGTGGTTAAGGATTCGTTACTAAGCGAAGGCCATTAAATGATAAACCACAATAATACAGACGCCATCACTCCGGCTACCAGGGCAGGCATACTTGCGGAGGCCCTCCCATACATCAGAAACTTTCGGGGAAAGCGCATCCTTATAAAGTACGGCGGAAGCGCAATGACGAACGAAGCACTCAAGAGAGATTTCGCTGAAGATGTCGCTCTATTGAGTTTTATAGGGGTTAGACCGACTATAGTTCATGGAGGCGGTCCCCAGATAGGGGCCCTACTGAAGAAACTCGGCAAGGAAAGCCGTTTTGTCAAAGGACTCCGAGTCACTGACGAAGAGACCATGGATGTGGTGGAGATGGTTCTCGTCGCCAAAGTCAACAAGGATGTGGTTTCTCTCATAAATTCATATGGTGGAAAGGCTGTTGGCGTCTCCGGTCGAGACGGAGGACTCATCAAGGCTAAAAAAGCGAGGCCCGCCAGGCTTGCCGATACAGATGAAGACCTGGGGCTGGTTGGCGAAGTTGAGCGAATCAATCCCGACCTGATCTCTTCCCTTGAAGATAGAGGATTCATTCCTGTTGTCGCCCCTGTGGGCGCAGGGCCCCAGGAAAAACCGTATAACATCAACGCTGATACCGCTGCAGGCGCCATGGCGGCGGCGCTAAAGGCGGAAAAATTTATATTGCTCACAGATGTCCCTGGAGTCCTGGATTCCGATGGCAGGCTTATTTCAAGCTTATCAGAGGAAGGCGCTGAAACCCTTATAGAGAATGAATCTATTTCAGGCGGCATGATTCCGAAGGTAAAGTGTTGTCTGTCTGCGATCAGAGGTGGAGTTCCAAAAGCGCACATAATTGATGGCAGAGTCCCACATGCGCTTCTACTCGAGATTCTCACAGATGAGGGTATAGGCACTGAAATAGTTCGAGAAAAAGCCCCGGGGCTATAAAAACCGGTCATGTCTTCCCTGGTAATTCCCGCGGCCAATTTAATTGATTCTGACTGCGATTCAACCCTAACACCCAAGCGGTAAGATCATCATGTCAGGCAAACCGAGAGACCCAAATGACAACAGAAACAATGGATTTTATTTCTTCCAATAGGGAATATGTTTTCAATACCTATGGTCGTTCTCCCATCATGCTTGTTGAAGGGAAAGGAGCGCATGTTAAGGACAGCGCAGGCAAAGAATACCTGGATTTTGTTGGAGGACTCGCCGCATGCCCCCTTGGACATGCGAGCCCAGTGCTGGTGAAAGCTATTTGCGAACAGGCGGGAAAGCTCATACACGTTTCAAATCTTTTCCATATACAGCCTCAGATAGAACTCGCAAGATTGCTGACGGAAAATTCTTTCGCCGACAAGGCGTTTTTCTGCAATTCCGGGGCTGAGGCCAACGAAGGAGCTATAAAACTCTCTCGAAAGTTCTTTCACGACAGAGGAGAACACGAACGGTATCACATCATTACTATGAAGAATTCCTTTCACGGCAGGACGCTGGCAACTCTTGCCGCAACAGGCCAGACGAAATACCGGGATGGTTTCGAACCCCACACTCAGGGCTTTTCTCACGTAGCCTTCGGGGATTACGAGTCATTGGAGCGTTCAATCAATCCAGACACAGCGGCTATCATGATCGAGCCAATTCAGGGTGAGGGTGGAGTTCGAATTCCTTCTCCCGAATATTTGACTAAGGTCAGAAAACTCTGTGATGACAAAGGAATGTTACTCATACTCGATGAAGTGCAGACCGGAATGGGCAGGACAGGAAAGTTGTTCGCGTATGAAAACTTCGGTATTGAGCCAGACATAATGACGCTGGCAAAAGGACTGGCCGGCGGGGTCCCCATTGGCGCCCTATTGGCCACAGACCGAGTGGCCGACTCATTCAAACCGGGAAATCACGCTACGACGTTCGGGGGCAATCCTCTCTCATCAGCGGCGGGTGTTGCGGTGCTGACGGAAATCCTGTCGCCGGGTTTCCTGGACAGGGTAAGGATTATGAGTGGTTACCTTAGATCCCGGCTTGAAGACGTCGCCCCGAAACACAGCGTTGTAAAACAGGTCAGAGGAATGGGACTTATGCAGGCTATCGAACTAAATATTCCGGGCGCTGACCTTGTCACGATGATGAGAAATAGTGGGGTCCTTGTAAACTGTACATCTGACACGGTTATTCGTTTTTTGCCGCCGCTAATAATCTCAGGTCAAGAAATTGAAGAGATGATAACGATTCTGGAAGCCTCATTGGCGAAGATAATGGAATAGCGAAATGGAACATATTCGACATTTTCTGAGCATGAATGATTTTTCTAAACAAGACATCATGGATGTTATTGATAGGGCCGCGGCCATGAAGAGAGGCGAACCGGGCAAAGGCCCAGCGGACCCTCTCAAAGGCAAGAGTGTAGGACTCCTGTTTGACAAGCCGTCAACCCGGACAAGGGTTTCTTTCGATGTGGGTATTCAACAGTTGGGTGGTCACGCGATTTTTCTTAATTCCCGTGACATACAACTTGGTCGTGGAGAACCTATTCGTGACACTGCCCGTGTCCTTTCGCGGTATCTCGACGCAATTGTTGTCAGGACTTTTGGTCAGGAAATAATTGAAGAGTTCGCTCGCTGGTCCGGTATACCGATAATAAACGCGTTGACGGACAGGTCTCATCCCTGCCAGATACTCGGCGATCTTCTTACACTAAAGGAGGTCGGACTGGATATCATGAACATGAAAGCTTCATGGGTAGGAGATGGAAACAACGTAGCGAATTCCTGGATTTACGCTGCCCAGAAACTTGGTTTTTCTCTCGTTCTGGCGTGTCCGAAAGGATACGATCCAGTGGTTCCAATTGACCGGGATAATGTGAGGCTGACGCGTGATCCTGTCGACGCCATCACAGGCGCACAGGCTATATCAACTGACGTGTGGGCCTCGATGGGACAGGAGGGAGAAACGTTGGCCCGCCAAGAAGCGTTTCAGGGTTTTCAGTTGAACTCCGAGATTCTTGAACATGCGGCAAAGCCTTATTATATTCTTCATTGTCTGCCGGCCCATCGCGGCGAGGAGATTTCTGAGGAATTGCTTGAATCCAAGGATTCACTGATATGGGAGGAGGCCGAGAACAGGCTGCATGTCCAAAAGGCGCTTCTGGAGCTACTATTGAGTCGCTGACAAGGTGTCATGAAGTGCGTATGAAATTGTTTCTGGAGGAAAATTGAAAAGTAAGGATGTAAAAAAAATAGTTCTGGCTTACTCCGGAGGACTCGACACATCAGTAATCCTGAAGTGGCTTGTGGAAACTTATGAATGCCCGGTCGTAGCTTTCGCCGCAGATCTCGGACAGGGAGAAGAGCTTGATTCTCTTGAAGAGAAGGCTGAGGCCACGGGAGCTGAATCCTTATATGTTGTTGATCTCAAGGAAGATTTCGTAACAAATTTTGTTTTTCCGATGTTTCGGGCCAATGCTGTTTACGAAGGCGCATATCTCCTGGGGACCTCGATAGCCAGGCCCTGCATAGCCAAGGCGCAAATGGAAATCGCTGAAAAAGAGAACGCCGACGCTGTTAGCCACGGAGCCACAGGCAAGGGAAATGACCAGGTACGGTTTGAACTGACATATTACTCGATTGATCCCTCGATAAAGGTCATAGCCCCGTGGAGAACCTGGAATTTCAAGTCCCGATCCGAACTCATCGACTACGCGAAAAGTCGCAAGATCCCGGTAACTTCAACTGTTGAAAAACCATACAGCATGGACAGAAACCTGCTGCACCTGAGTTTTGAAGGAGGGATTCTCGAAGATCCCTGGGCTGAACCACCTGCGGATATGTTCGTCTTGACCGTTGATCCAAGGAAAGCCCCGGACAAACCGGAGAATGTGATCATCAGGTTCGAGGCCGGCGATCCGGTAGCGGTGAATGGAACTCTAATGACACCCGCAAACTTGCTGGATCATCTCAACAGACTCGCCGGCAGACATGGGGTGGGACGCGTGGATCTGGTTGAGAACCGTTACGTCGGTATGAAAAGCCGCGGTGTTTACGAAACTCCGGGTGGAACAGTGATACATGCGGCGAGGCGCGCTATCGAATCGATCACGCTAGATCGCGAAGTTACGAAGCTTAAGGACGAATGGATCCCGCGGTATGCGGGGCTAGTTTACAATGGCTACTGGTTCTCCCCGGAACGAAAGATGCTTCAAAAGGCAATAGATGACGCAGCCTCCGTGGTTTCTGGTGAGGTTAGGCTGAGAATTTACAAGGGTGGAGTGACAGTCACAGGAAGAAAATCCGAAAACTCCCTCTATGACGAGAGGTTTGCGACCTTTGAACAGGATGATGTTTATTCTCAGGCCGACGCTGAAGGTTTTATCAGGCTCAACGCCCTAAGGCTTCGAATCGGATCTCTGATGGGAAAATCCGGCAAACGATAGCCCGAGACAGTGTCAGAAAATGATGGAAAAACAACAAACAGAAACGGCTGCGACGACCGATTCCTCAGGAATCAGAAAAGGGAGGTTTTCAGAGGGTATGGATCCCCTCTTTGCCGGGTTTAACGCCTCCATAGGATTTGACCGCCGATTGTTCAGGGAAGATATCCAGGGAAGTATTGCCCATGTCCGGATGCTTGGGGCCCAGAAGATAATACCCCCTGATGACGCAGACAGGATTGAAGAAGGTCTCCGCTCTGTCCTTGACGATTTCGAAAAAGGCCGAATCGAATTCAGGGAAGATCTGGAAGATGTACACATAAACATTGAAGAAGCCCTGAAAAATAAAATAGGGGAAGTTTCGGGGAGGCTTCATACGGCGAGGAGCAGGAATGATCAAATCGCTCTGGACCTCAGATTGTTTCTGAAGAATCAGTCAGTTCTCATAAAAAAGGTTTTGCTGGGTTTGAACTGGGCCTTGCTTGAAAAGGCCAGAAACCATATTGATCTTATCTTTCCTGGTTATACGCATTTGCAGAGGGCCCAACCCGTAAGGCTCTCGCATCATCTCTTGGCCTATTTTGAGATGTTCCGTCGCGACTGGGAACGTTTTGTGGACTCGGACAAACGAATAGATGTGATGCCTCTTGGTTCGGCGGCCCTTGCCGGGGTCACCTTCCCAATTGACAGGAAGATGGTCGCTGAATCATTGAATTTTGCCGGTTTGAGCCGAAATTCTATGGATGCCGTGTCGGACAGGGATTTTGTAGCGGAGTTCATTTTCAATTGTTCCCTGGTCATGACGCATCTGTCACGTTTGTCGGAAGAACTTATAATATGGTCCACATCGGAATTCGGTTTTATTGAACTACCGGACGCTTATTGTTCGGGTTCAAGCATTATGCCTCAGAAAAAAAACCCGGACGCGTGTGAGTTGATCAGGGCCAAGACCGGGCGTGTTTATGGTGATCTGCTTACATTGCTTACCATCCTCAAGGGATTGCCCCTTACATACAACAAGGACCTCCAGGAGGACAAGGAACCGGTTTTTGATTCGCTTGACACTACACTTGCGAGTCTTAGAGTAATGTCAGGCTTGGTTGAAGGAATCAAATTCAACGCGCCGATAATGCTGGAAGCCGCTTCAGCGCCATATCTGGCCGCTACTGATGTTGCCGACGCTATGGCGCGACAGGGGATTCCCTTCAGGGAAGCGCATGCCAGTGTAGGGGCAATTATTAGGGGAGAACCGACCAACAAGGGATTTAATCCTCCGACCCCGGAAGAAATGGTCGAATCAAGATGTCAGGACGGCGCCACAGGAAAGAGAAGCGTGATTCGGCAGATAGAAGAGGGAGAGGACTTTCTCCGGCGCAGCGGTTATTTGAACGGCGAGGCCGACTAAAGGAGAAGCGTCAGGCGATCTTGAATAAGCTCGTAATTGCGATTCTTTTTGCGGTTGTTACTATTTCTGTCTTTTCATGCGGTTACAAAACCAGCCCGAGACCTGCGGTCGCACGGATTCCAGCGGAAATCAGAATCATCAATGCGGATGTTTTTCCCGACCAGATCGTGCTCAAATGGGCGGTACCGTCATCGAATACGGATGGCTCATCATTGACGGACCTATCGGGATTCAAGGTTTACAGAGGGTCCAGAGATTTGGATGAAGACTGTGTGGATTGTCGGGACAAGAGAGAGTTGTTCGCGAACATAGATTTTCAGGCGCCTTCCAACGCTACAATTAGGGACAATGAGGTGATCTTCCGGGATCGGGACGTTTCGCCGGGAAAGATCTATTCATACGATGTATCCGCATACAACCTGAGGGGTCGTGAGAGCCCCATCGGTAACGCTCTGGAAGTTTTTTTCGACGCTCCTCCTCCTGCGCCGACCAACTTGACGGCAAAATCGGAAGAAGGTCACATAAGGCTTGAATGGAAGATACCCGAGGAAGAAAAAATAGATCGATACCAGATTCTCAGAGGAACGGAAAAAGATGTTTCGAAAATGAAGGAAATTGGTAGCGCCTCACGCAGGGAACCCTGGTTTGTCGACAAGGACGTGACGAAGAATACCAAGTATTTTTATGTGGTAAGGTCCGTCAAATCCGCCAGAGGGACTATATTGAAATCCGTACCATCGGTCGAGTCCGAAGCTGTGGCTCCCAGTTTATACTGGGGAGCGCCTGAAAATGTCAATGTCGCCATGACGCGCGAAGGAGTAAGAGTTTACTGGAATCCGGTCAAGATGGAGAATGAAGATACATTTTACAATATATACAGGTCCGAATCCGGAGGAGTTTTTCAAAAGGTGAATCCGGAACCGCTCAAAACACCCTGGTTGCTGGATACCAAGGCTATTAAAGGTCGAGTTTACCGGTACGCTGTGACAGCGTTTGCAAAAAACCGCCCTGGCGAAGAATCAGCGAGGACAGCGTCGGAAGCTTTGAGATACAATTTTTAATTCAGGATAATCCGAAATGCATCATTTCAGTTACAAGAATGGCGAACTGTACTGCGAGCAGGTCCCAGTGCGGAGAATAGTTGAGGAATTTGGGACCCCAATCTTCATTTACAGTCGCAATACACTCGAGAGACATTTTAAAATATTTGAGGAGCCGTTTTCCAACGTCCCCCATTTGATATGCTTTTCAATGAAAGCTTGTTCAAACCTGGCCATACTGAGAATTTTTTCCAATCTTGGCGGGGGTGTGGACATAGTTTCGGGAGGCGAGCTTTTCAGGGCCCTTCGCGCGGGGATATCCTCCCAGAAAATAGTTTATTCAGGCGTAGGGAAAAAAGCCGCTGAAATGGATCTCGCTCTGGACGCAGACATATTGATGTTTAATGTGGAGTCGGAAGAAGAACTTCAGCTTCTAAATCAGAGGGCCTCGGCTAAAGGAAAAAAGGCTCGGGTAGCTCTTCGTGTAAACCCCAACGTGGATCCTCTCACTCATCCATATATTTCGACCGGACTTAAATCAAACAAGTTTGGGGTCCCCATTGAACAGGCCCTAGACATCTATATGCAGGCCAGCAGGCTTAAGGGGATTGATCCTGTTGGGCTTGACTGCCACATAGGCAGTCAGTTGACGGAACTGGCCCCTTTTCTCGAGGCGGTGTCCATACTTAGAAAACTATTGAGGAAGCTTAGAGACGCCGGCGTTGACATCAGGTACCTTGATGTCGGCGGTGGTCTGGGGATTCCTTACGATCAGGAGACGCCTCCGGCCCCCGGAGATTATGGCGCAGCGGTGCTTGACCTTGTTTCAGACATGAATGTTTCGCTGATCATGGAACCGGGACGCGTATTGGTGGGCAACGCCGGGATAATGGCTACACAGGTCCTTTACAAAAAACAGAGTTCGGACAAAAACTTCGTGATTGTGGATGCGGCCATGAATGACCTGATGCGACCAAGCCTTTACAAGGCCTACCACTCAATTATAAAAGTAGCGAAAGATGATGGGCCTACCAGGAAAATTGTCGCTGATGTAGTTGGTCCCATCTGTGAATCAGGCGATTTTCTTGCCAGAAGTCGCGAAATGGACGATCCTGATCCCGGAGAATTACTTGCTGTGATGTCTTCCGGGGCCTATGGTTTTTCCATGTCGTCCAATTATAATTCAAGACCGCGTTCGGCCGAGGTTTTGGTTGACCAGTCGAACTACTATTTAATTAGACAGAGAGAAACCTATGAAGATCTGATCAGGGGAGAGATCATCCCTGGTTACATTCTCGAGGCTAAATAAAAGGAGCGAGTGATGTTTTCTGGAGCGTTCACGGCGATAGTAACGCCATTCAAGGGTGGTCAGGTTGATGAAAAAGCTTTCAAAGGCCTGATTCGTTTTGGTCTGGATGGTGGAGTCAGCGGTTTCGTTCCCTGTGGGACCACTGGCGAATCCCCCACCCTGTCTCACGAAGAACACAACCGCGTAGTTGAAATGACGGTGAAAGAGGTTGCGGGACAGGTCAAGATTATAGCCGGCACTGGGTCGAACAGCACGGAAGAAGCGATATCATTAACAAAGCACGCTAAGAAAGTTGGAGTGGACGCTGCGCTTCTGGTTTCCCCATATTACAACAAGCCGACGCAGGAAGGCCTTTACCGGCACTTTAAGGCGATAGCCGAAGCCGTTGACATACCGCTGGTGCTTTACAACATTCAGGGACGCACCGGGGTCAACATCGAGAATTCGACAATGGAGAGGCTTTCCCGGCTGCCCAATATCGTTGGAGTAAAAGAGGCGTCAGGGTCCATACTACAGATGAGTGAAGTCATTAGGCTTTGCGGTTCTGGTTTTGACGTGCTCTCCGGGGACGACCAGATGACTTTTCCTCTCATGGCCCTGGGCGGAAAGGGTGTCATTTCGGTTGTCACGAACATCATACCAGACAAAATGTCCGCCCTGGTGAGACACATGTTGGCCGGGGAAATAGACAAGGCGAGGGCGATACACTTCGAAATTTTCGAACTTTGCCAGGCAATGTTCGTGGAAACCAACCCGATACCTATAAAAGCCGCGCTTGGCCTCATGGGAAAGATTGAGCCTGAATTCAGGTTGCCTCTTTGTCCTCCGGCGAGCGCCAATCTGGAAAAGATCAGGAATGTTTTGAGCAAACTCAACTTGGTATAGTTCAGGAGAAAAGATGATTAAGGTCCTGGTAAGCGGCGCAGCGGGGCGAATGGGAAAAAGGATAATCGCCCTGGCCCACGAAAACGATTCAATAGAGATCTCTGGAGCCCTGGAGGCCCCTGGAAACCAGACTATCGGAAAGGACGCCGGAGAATTGGCGGGCGTAGGGCCACTGGGTGTGCGGGTCACTGATGACTGCGAGGCTGCGATCAAGACCTGTGACGTCATCATAGACTTTTCCTCCCCGACCGCCACTGTAAGAAATGTTGAAGAAGCCTCCAGGACCGGCAAGGCCATAGTTATAGGCACTACGGGATTGTCTGAAGATCAGAAGACCATAGTAGCCGAAGCCGGATCGAAAATAAGGTGTCTGATGGCCCCAAACATGAGTCTAGGAGTCAATCTTCTGTTCAATCTTGTTGAACAGGTGGCGTCAGTGATCGGCGACGACTATGATATCGAAATAATAGAATCCCATCACAACCTTAAGAAAGACGCTCCGAGCGGAACAGCGGTCAAGCTGGCCGAGATCATCGCGGCCACGCTGAAGAGAAATCTCTCAGAAGTCGGCGTATACGGACGCCAGGGTATCGTCGGCGCCAGAAAGCCAAAAGAAATAGGGATAATGGCCGTTCGAGCAGGCGACATAGTCGGCGAACACACTGTAATGTTTGCGACAAATGGAGAGAGGATTGAGCTTACTCACAAAGCCCACAGCCGGGACGCGCTTGCAAAAGGGGCTGTTCAGGCCGCTCTCTGGCTTGTGGACAAACCTGCGGGCCTCTATGACATGCAGGATGTCCTCGGGTTGAGGGAAGCAAAATGAAGCTGGTACGATTCCAATCTCAACGGGGGACCTTTTCCGGAATACTTCAGGACAATGAAATCATGCCGGGTGGTCCAAAACCCGCCAGTGGCCCGGTCGGGCTCTCCGAAGCAAGGCTGCTAGCCCCATGCGAGCCTTCGAAGATAGTGGCCGTGGGTCTCAACTATCGTGACCACGCCGAAGAACTAAACATGAAACTTCCGGAAGAGCCCTTGCTGTTTCTGAAGCCATCCTCGAGCGTTATCGGTCCAGGAGACGCCATAATTATGCCTTGTCAGAGCGCCCGTGTGGACTACGAGGCAGAACTTGCGATAGTAATAGGCCTTGAGGCCAAAAGAGTTTCCGAAGAAGACGCCGGTAAATTTATCCTCGGGTACACATGCCTCAATGATGTGACCGCCCGTGACCTCCAAAACAAAGACGGTCAGTGGACCAGAGCCAAGGGGTTTGACACCTTCTGTCCTTTGGGCCCCTGGATTGAGACGGAACTTGATCCCTCCGACCTGAAGATAGACTTGCTGCTAAATAGCCAATCGAAGCAGTCATCGAGAACTTCCAACCTGATATTTAACCCGTTTAAATTGGTCGAGTTCATATCAGGCGTAATGACACTGTTCCCAGGGGACGTTATAGCGACTGGAACAACTTCAGGCATTGGCCCGATGTGCGACGGCGACACGGTCGAAGTTCGGATCGAGAGCTTAGGGTCACTCGTGAACAGGGTTGAAAGCTGGACTTCATGCTGTCGGTCGCATACGTAGGTTTTGGAGCGAACCTGGGAGATCCGGAAGCCACGCTGAGCGCGGCGCTTAAAAAGATTTGGGATCTTCCCCGGGTGTCGCTCATGAAGGTTTCAAGTATTTATAAGACCCCACCGGTGGGTCTTGTGGATGATGGCCCGGACTTTTTGAATGCGGCGATGGAGTTGAAAACTGAACTAACGCCCCTTGAATTGATGAATGATCTCAGAAAAATTGAGCGTTCCCTTGGAAAGCATCGACAGCACCGAAGTGACCGGTCCCGAAAAATAGACCTTGATCTGCTGCTGTTTGGCGGCAGGAGGTTTTTAGCGCACGGGCTTGAAATCCCGCATCCCCGGATGGAAAGTCGGGGTTTTGTGCTGGTCCCGCTGGTCGAAATTGCCCCGGATGTCGTTCATCCGGGGCTGAACTTGACCCTCAGGCGGATGCTGGAGAGACTTGACCGGCAGGATGTTCAAGATGTCAGGTTGTTCAAGACTTTTGATCTTAAACAGGAATATCTATTTGATTAAAATACTCATTACAATTATATGGATTTACGTTGGCTACAGGGTCCTGAGTTGGGCCATCAAGGCGCTTGGTTCAAGATCGGCCGGCGAGAAGTTGGATCGAGGCTTGCGAACAGATCATATAAACGAAATGGCAAAAGATCCGGTTTGCGGGAAATACGTTCTCGCATGGGAAGCCAGGCGCACGACGATCAAGGGAAAGCATTATTATTTCTGCTCGGATGAATGTCAGAAACGTTTTTTAGACAGGAGTTGATTTAGGCTGGACGATATGGGATCAAGGAACGCAAGCCCAAAAATACTTATAGCGGAGGACTCGCTGATACTGAACAACATGCTCCGGGATGTTTTCGAAGAGCATGGGTTTGAGGTGGTCCAGGCATTTGACGGTTCCGAGGGAAAGGATGTTTTCCTTAAGGAAAGCCCGGAAGTAGCTTTAATTGATGTCCACATGCCAAAAATCGATGGATTTGACGCTCTGAGATTTGCAAAGGAAAAACTCCCCCGAACGATAGTGGTTGTAATGTCATCCGCCGCCAATCCGCAGATTGGCGTTAAAGCCATGAAAATGGGGGCCGACGATTTTCTCACGAAACCATTTGAGCCAGAAGCCGCTGTTGAACTGGTGGAGAGTCTTCTTGAAAACCGGCGCTTTGTTGAAGAGAACATGCGACTCAAGAATCAGATACACAGGGGTGAGAAGTATCTTGCCCACCTTACCACAATTATCAACGAAGCCCTTATAACCACTGATCCTGGAGGCAGGATTCAGTCCATCAACCGTGCGGCCTCTAATCTCTGGGGATACAACTTTGAGGAACTTAAAGACAGGGACATACATTTTCTCGTGAGGGGCGACGCTCGAACGATGCTTAATCGGGACCTGGTTAAAGATACGTTGAGAGACGGCAGGGTCGAAGGAGAATTTCATTTCAGAAAAAAAGACAACACCACTTTCCCCGGTTATCTTTCAACATCCATAATAAAGGAAAAAGATCGCGCCCAAGGCATCGTTGTTGTGGTGACGGAATTAACCAGGCTGTACGAAGTTGAGCAACAGCTTAAAAAATCCGAAAAACTTGCCGCGTTGGGCAAGGTGGTTGAAGGGGTGGCCCATGAAGTGAGGAACTGCCTGACTTCGCTGGGGGGATTTGCCCTGAGGCTCAACAACATGGCTGAGAAAGACTCCATAACTTCAAGGTATACCGAGGTCATCATAAACGATGTGGCGCGTCTTGAGAAAATGGTCAAAGATATTGAAGAATATGTTGAGTATTCGAAATTTTACAAGTTTAACTTTGTGAAGACCAATTTGATCCCGCTGCTTGAACGGGCAAGAGATAAAGTGGTTCAAACGTTCCCTGAAAGTCTCGTCAACAAGATCCACTTTGTGATGGACGTGGATGGGAGCCTCCCGGAATTGAATATCGACCCCGTTGCAATTGAAGAGGTTTTCTTTCATCTTATTCGAAACGCTTATGAAGCTATGCCGAACGGGGGCAGACTGAAGGTTACTGTAAGGAATTCGAAAACGGGAGTATCCTTGGCTTTTGTCGACAATGGCGTCGGGATACGCTCTGACGATATTTCAGAGATATTCAATCCATTTTTCACTTCTAAAACAACGGGCGCCGGCATGGGCCTCAGCAACGTGCATCTTCTGCTTGAAGAGCACAAGGGAATGGTCAAGGTGACCTCGGAGGCTGGCAAGGGATCAACTTTTGAAGTCTTCCTGCCGGTTGACCGTTTGACCACGGCAATTTACCCGTGGGAGAAGCCGGGTTCGTCACGGGCTTCTCGAGGCGCTCAAAAGAGATCATGAAAAGACATTTACCCAACTTTCTGACTTTGGGAAGGCTGCTCCTGGTTCCTCCTATAGTCGTGCTTCTCTTTTTCCCCGGCCGTTTCCCTTCGGCGGTTGCCGCCGCAATATTCTTCGTAGCCTCGTTAACTGATTTTTTCGATGGTTTTATAGCCCGCCGCCTTAAGGTTGAGTCCTCATTCGGGCGATTTCTGGACCCCATAGCCGACAAGGTGCTTGTGACATCGGCGTTGATAATGCTCATAGCCCTGGATCGTGTGGACGCGTGGATCGTGATGTTGATAATCAGCCGTGAAGTGGCTGTCAGCGCATTGCGGGCGACTACGAAATCGTGGGACTCAACATTGAAGCCCAGCCGCATCGGAAAGTGGAAAGCCTTTTTCCAGTTTGCCGCCATAATTCCATTGATGATCCATTACGACTATCATTTTTATGTGACGATCGATTTTAACGAGATTGGCACGATCCTGCTTTACATTGCGCTGGCTCTCACCATGTGGTCAGGGGTGGATTATTTTATCAGGTTTTATAAGGATTACAATTCTCGGGAGTCTGCAAGCGCGGATTAGCGGCAGTGGCGGAGGGAGAGGGATTCGAACCCCCGGATCTTTTGGATCAACGGTTTTCAAGACCGCCGCCTTAAACCACTCGGCCATCCCTCCGTCTATATCTTTGCAAATTTAACGCAATGCGACCGCATGTGTCAAGGTGACCTTTGCGCTTGAATTTGAATGATGATAGCGCTCACTTAAACAGAGTCTTGAGTAAATCATGCTCTTTCAGTTCATCCGTTCGATTGCGGAGCGAATCTGTTTCCCATTGATCGACATTGTCCTGAACATATTGGCGGATGCGGCTCAACTCCAAATCACCCCGGATGACATGCTCCCAATAATTCCGTTGCCAGACAACATCAATGTCTGTATTGTTACGAAACCATTTAGTGACACCGATTTTGAAACCTCGAACAATGGACCCAATAGATTTGGGAATTATGTGTTGATATTGGTTATGTGGAGAAACGTCTTGTAGGGGTTCAAGATTTTGAACCCCTACGTTCGGGATGGTAATAATCCCGTGAATGTGATTGGGCATCACTACATATTCATCTAAAGAAACATGAGGGTAGTGTGCTGGTATGGCTGTCCAACATTGTTGGGCGTATGTGCCGCAATCATTAAGAACCATGTTTCCGGACTGAATCTCTCCGAACAGATAAGCCCGTTGGAATGAACATATTGTAACAAAATATGAGCCGATTCCGGAATAATCATACCCCTGTAACCTGATAGGTTTTCGATGGCGAATCATGTACCCATTTGTTCTATGAAATAAGGTCTTGTAGGGGTTCAAAATTTTGAACCCCCATCATCTGTGATCACAATGATCCCCGTGAACATGATTGATCTCTTTTGACGAGTTGTCAACATCTGTAGCGCCCTTTAACCCGCTAAGGGAACTTCATGCAGACAAAGATCGCAGATTCAAGGGGCAGAATTAATTTAGGCAAGTTTCAACGTGTTATTAATTCTCAACAGTTTGCTCCCAATATTTGCAATTATTACACTCGGCGCCGTTCTGAAACGAATTGGCTGGATTGACGACGCCTTCATCAAAACGTCCGATCGATTGATTTACTACATTTTTTTCCCGTGCCTTCTCTTCTGGAAGATCGGAAATACCTCGACGACGGCTGGCGTTGAATGGACTTTTATCCTTTGCGCCCTGAGCGCAGTCTTTGTGGTTTTTCTGCTGAGCCTGATTTTTGCCAGGCTATTTCGAATGCCTCCGTATGAAGTTGGGTCATTTTCCCAGAGTTGCTATCGTTTCAGCACTTATATCGGGATGGCGATAGTATTGTCGGTTCTAGGCGCAGAGGGAACCAGGCAGTTTGGGATCCTGATAGGTTTTTTGATCCCATTTATTAATGTTCTGGTCGTCTCGACAATGATTTGGTTCTCCGGTGAAGACCGTCACGCAGATCACAAGACGCTGACCATGCTAAAGGCCACGGTGTCCAATCCCCTGATTATAGCCTGTGTGGCGGGAATCTTTTACTCGGGACTGGGGATACCCTTACCTCGTTTCGTTGATAACGCCCTAAGCCTCACGTCGCTGCTTACTCTTCCACTGGCCCTGATTTCAATTGGAGGGAGTCTGACGTTTTCGAGTTCCAGGGATCATCTGGGAACAGCCTTTGTCGCCGCCGGCTTCAAACTCATTCTGTTGCCGCTCGTCGGTTACACGCTGATGAAGACTTTCCAGGTTTCACCTACAGCGTTTAGCGTGGCGATGATATACTTTGCGTTGCCGACATCCCCTCAAGGCTATATTCTATCATCCCAACTTAACAGCGATGTTGACCTGGCGACTACCGCAATAGTCTTATCCACCCTGCTCTCTCTAGTCCCTCTTTCGATAGTTCTGCTGATGATTGCGCCATGAAAAGCCTTGTCTCAGGAGTAAACAATTGTTTGACAGTGATACTCCGGTTGTTTAAATTAAATTCAGTTTTCCGTATGCAATTACAATAGAGAATTCTCCGGAATTATTCCGGAAGGCTATCAATAATACGAAGGGGGTTTTTCATGGGAAAACGATTCCTTGGTTTGTCTCTTGCCTTGATCTCGGTGATTGTGTTTTGTTCAGCGGGATTTGCGCAAACAAAGGCCGGCTGGCCAAAATCTGTTACCATTGGCGCTGCTCCAATCGGTGGAACTTACTTTATCTGGGCCGGCGGTTTCTCCAAACTTCTCAATGACAAGATGGGCATACCCGGTAACGTGGAATCTACCGGTGGCCCCGTGCATAATGTGCAGCTTATCGAGAACAAAAGCCTCGATTTCGGAATGATCACCAACGCTCCGGCTGCGGAAGGATGGGCTGGAGAAGGATGGGCCAAGGGGAAGAAATATCAGAACCAGCGAGCGATACTTCCGCTCTACACTACCTACTTCCAGATGTACTCACTGGCTAAGACCGGGATAAAAAGTATCAAGGATTTTGAAGGCAAAAGCGTCGGAGTTGGTCCCATTGGTGGAACACCGGCGACATACTGGCCAAAGATTATAGAGACAGCGGGCGTTAAACCCAAACGAATCGTGAACGCCAGTTCATCTGATCTGAATTCCCAGCTTAAAGACGGCATGCTAGACGCCAACGGAAATTCGGTCGGATTGCCATGGGTCACAATAACTGAGGTCGAAACCACTCATGACGCTAATGTCTACGGTGTTCCCGATGATGTGAGCGACAAATTCATCGCCAAGTATCCCTATTTCGCCAAGGGAGTCGTACCCAAAGGCACATACAAGAGCAATAAGGACAAAGATATTGAAACCCTGACTCTCTGGAATTTCATGGTTGTCCATAAGGACACTCCGGATGATTTCGTTTATGAAGTCCTTAAAAATACGTTTGGCAATATCGATATACTGATTGCCGCGCATAACTCCGCTGTTGAGGTTAAACCGGAGAACGTAATTTATAGCCCGGTTCCATTGCACCCCGGAGCAGTGAAGTTTTATCAGGAAAAAGGTATCAAGTTGCCGGAGAACATTCTTCCTAAATAAATATTGTCGAATTTTCGCCTTTCTCTGACCGCTCAGAAACTAACTTGCCGTCCTGGATTTTGACAGTCTGCGTCAAGACAGTGAAAGAGCAGGAAGGTTGAGTGCTTTCGGAGAGGGGTGTTATGGTCCGGGAACGCGTTCGAATCAACCTGTCAAGACCCTGTATGATGTCTGAGGACTCTTTAATTTCAAGAGGGTATTCCCCATGTCTAATGAGTTCGCTCCAGTCGATATAAAGGACGTCGAGAAAAAACTTGAGGAGATGCACATAAAGGACCTGGAAGTGTCCGGGGGGCGTCCCCTTAAGCAGCCTTTCTCAATCATAGTAGCCGCTGTCGGGCTGATAACGAGTCTCTTTCATATATGGGTTCTGACTATTCACCCCATTGACCCCTGGTACTTTCGCACACTGCACGTCGTATTGGGTGGCGTTCTCCTTTTTGCTATTGTGCCGGCCGCTAAAGGGCTTGGAAAAGATCAGCCGCATCTCATTGACTACATTTGCATGTTAATGCTGATAGCGCCGACGGTGTACATTTTTACTGTTTTTGACGAATGGATATATCGAGTTGGGGTTGTTCCAACTGCTTGGGATTTCTTCTTTTCCCTTCTTTTTGTCATTGCCGTATGGGAGATGGCCAGGCGAACGGCCGGCTTGCCGTTGGCGATTCTTACCATCGTGTTCATTCTGTACGGACATTTCGGTAACTATTTGCCGGGTCTTTTCCAGCACAGGGGATATTCCTGGGAGCGTGAAATAACGTTTCTGTTCAGCCTGGACGGAATTTTAAGCCTTCCAATTCAGGCTTCCGCTCATTACATCTTTTTATTCGTTCTTTTTGGCGCCTTTGTGGATGCGTCTGGAGCGGGCAAGTTTTTCGTTGATTTTGCCCGTTGCATAGCTGGTCGAGCGCGTGGTGGTCCGGCCAAAGTGTCAATAGTGTCGAGCGCCCTCATCGGAACCGCTTCCGGTTCGTCTGTGGCCAATGTGGTTGTCGATGGTGTGTTCAATATCCCTTTGATGAAAGCCTCCGGTTTTAGACCCACAATCGCAGGCGCCATCGAGGCTATGAATTCCAGTGGCGGCCAGATCGTTCCGCCGGTAATGGGCGCCGGGGCGTTTCTTATGGCCGAAATCCTCAACAAGCCATATTCAGAAATCTGTCTGGCGGCCTTGATTCCAGCTATTTTATATTTTAACGCCGCATACTGGATGATTGATCTTTATTCGGCAAGCATCGGACTTAAAGGAATCCCCAAGGAGCAAATGCCGGTCTTCAAAAAGGTCATGCTTGACAAGGGTTATTTGCTGATCCCGCTAATCACACTTTTAGTTTGTCTGATGGTTCTAATGTGGTCACCGTACCGCGCCGCTTTAGTCGGCATTCTTTCATTGATCATCGCGAGTTGGGTTCGTAAAGAGACCCGGATGGGTTTCACGGCAATCATTAAGACACTTTCCGATGGCGCCAGAGGGGCTATCGAAATTATTGCGACATGCGCTGCGGCGGGCATCATTGTCGGGGTTCTCACTCAGACTGGCCTCGGTCAGAAATTTGCGATGATCATTTTCAGTTATTCCCAGGGGAATCTTTTGCTCGCACTGGTCTTCACCGCTATCGTCGCCGCAATATTGGGCATGGGCATGCCGACTACCGCGGCCTACGCCATTGGAGCCTCGGTTTTGGCGCCTGCGCTTGTAAAAGATTTTCAGGTTATTCCCATAGCCGCTCATCTCTTCATCTTTTACTTTGCGTGCCTGTCCGCGCTCACTCCTCCGGTTGCGCTTGCGGCTTTCGCCGCCGCAGCGATAGCGAACGCCAAGCCGTGGGATGTTGGCTGGCAATCGATGCGTTTCGCCCTCGCGGGATTTGTTATTCCCTTCATGTTTATCTATGGTCCGGCAATGGTTTTGGCCGGTTCCCCCACAGGATTGGACATTGCAATGACCGTTGTCACAGGATTGCTGGGCACTTTGTGTTTGGCGGCGGCGGTTCAGGGATGGTTGTTGTCGAAAATGGGTCTGGCTCTGAGGCTGCTCATGCTTGTTGCGGCGCTGGCTTTGATCAAGCCAGGATGGATGACAGATGTTGCGGGTTTAGGTATTTTTTTGATCATAGGCGCATTTCAGCTCATTGCTCGTAAAAAGGCAAAATTGGCTCAGGCGTAATTATCGGGACAATTTATCCGTTAATAGGCCCTAGACCCCTGTAGATATAAACTTTGAGTGTATAGATGGTAAAAAATGTTGGGAGACCGCGTATGCAAAATCCAGCGATTCTGAAAGACAAGAAAATTCTTGCGGTGGATGATGAGCCTGATGTGTTGGAAGTAATCTGCGAAGAGCTTTCCGAATGTCAAGTTGTTACCGCAAAAGATTATGAAAGCGCAAAAAAACTGATCGAAAACGAAAAATACGATTTGGCTATTCTGGACATAATGGGGGTCAATGGTTTCGGACTTCTCGAATTGTGCGCCGCCAGAGGCATTCCGGCCGCCATGCTTACAGCGAAGGCCACCGATATTCGCAGTATGAACAGGTCATTAAAATTGGGGGCCGTGTCATTTCTGCCCAAGGAGGAGATGGGTTCGCTTGGCGATTACACGGCTGAAATCCTGCAGGGGCTGGAAGAGGGGAAAAGTCATTGGCGCAGACTTTTCGAGAGGCTCGGCCCGCTTTTTAAGGACAAATTTGGGATTGTCTGGGAAGACCTCGAGAAACCGTCAAAGATCAGAATCCCTTGGGATTAGAAAATGGCAGTCAGTTTAGTCTCTTGCAAAAGTCGTTTAGTTTGAGGAGGACCTTTCGCAACGGAGGTGTGCCTATGATCATAAAACCAATCCGTAATGAAAAAGATTATGAAAGTGCTCTAGCCAGAGTGCGAGAAATTTGGGATGCCGGCGAAGGAACACCGGAGTCTGACGAGTTGGATGTCCTTGTGACCCTGGTCGAGGCCTACGGAGATAAGCACTATCCGATAGAACCGCTTGATCCGTTGGATGAGATAAGATATCGATTACCTCTTTGACGCAAATGAAATAACACCGAGTTCAATCGGGTTGTCGCATACACGCCAATTGGGGCGCTTTGCCCTCGAAATGACATAATTCTCTCCCCGACACTACCACGTTTATGACTTGCAAACGCGCATGCCTCATGGTTTTCCTACCCTCCAAAACCCGATTCCGACATGGATGTATGGTTCATTTTAGGTCCGTCGCGAAATGTTACAAAATTGTCTTACTTATTATTTTCATTGCCATTTAATTGCCTTGACAACGACATTTATTCCTTAGTATTCTCATAATCAAATCAATCCTGTTAGGGAAAAATGTCTTTGTTTGTCTCAACATGCCGCCATTGGCCGATGGCTGCGATTTAGAGATGTACAGGACTTGTATAGTGTCAATTTTGGACGGATACGTCTCCGTCCCCTTTTGATTTGATAAGGAGGAAGGTTATGAAGAATAGTAGATTATTAACCACCGCCCTTGTTCTTGGGCTCTCCGTCGCGCTGTTCGTGGCTCCTGCCTGCGCATGGGAGTTCTCGATGGACGGGACTTTCACCTGGCTATATGAGTATAGAAGCCAAATGGGAAAAGAAGGCTTCTTTGGAACATTCGATCAGGCCCAGAATGATGGAGTTGCTAATTTAGGTATTGGGGCGTTTGCGCCATACAATTTCTATCTGGGCGGGTTTCATAAGGTGAATGGTAATCCCCCCTTGGCTACTGGACTTCCTACCATATGGGCTGCAGCGTACGGTGGGCAGGGAACTTCGCTTGCTGGTGGAGAATCTATTGTTTCAGGGTCCGACGCTTCATGGCAGATTTTCTGGATGTCCACCAACATGCAGGTCCGGATGAACAAGGCTGTTCGTATAAGGGGTAACTACTTCATCGGTTCCTGGAATTCTCCCATGTACAGCACTTCGCAAGGTCTAATGGTGTCGTCGGGCGCATTGACTCAGGACAACCCCGGCGTGCAGAGGTCATTCTCACCGGGATATTGGAGAACACTTTGGCTTTCGGCGCAATTGCCATGGGGCGAACTCGCCATTGGAAAGCGGCCGTCCAGTTGGGGTATGGGGCTTTCCTACAACGGGGCGGACAACAGATCTTCTGATTCATTGGCTCTTGCAGTGCCTTACGGCCCTTTTAGGGTCCAGTTGTCATTCTACCCATCCAGAAGAGGGTATCACTCTGACGACTACGCAAACGCGTCAGCCTGGTACAATGAGAGACCTGACAAAAACAACACTCGCGTATTTGATATGACCATTCCGAATATTACCTACAAGTCCGGTCCTGTAGACGCAGGTGTAATTGTAACGTGGGTGTTCCGTCACAGGGGCCGGGAAGGTTTTATCGGGACTCCAGCTAACCGAGCGGATGGGACTGGCACTACCCGCGCATTTGGCACTGACTTTGGTCAACAGTACGGTGGGGCCTATTTTAAATATAACAACGGAAGATTTTTCCTGAACGCAGAATACAATTTTGACAGACAATCCGACGTAAGAAGTTACTCTGCCAATCTTGGCACAAGGAACGTTACGGCAATAAATCCGGCCTACGTTGTTAGTGATTCCGGCGCTGTTGAGCTTGGAGCGCTATGCGGGCCTGCCAAGATTACAGCTATAGGGGCATGGTATACTGGTGACGACTACCGAGGTGGAACACTCAACGGGAATAACGGGATGTTTAGGGTTACTTCAGGACTTCAGTCCGATGTGTATTCCAATACAGGCGTTTTCAGGCCCTATAGCTACTTAATGGTTTACGGCTACGGGTTAGGTTCGAGTTTCGCAAGAGACACCGGCAATGGATTCTTACAGGACGCTACTTTTTACGGCGCAAGACTTGACTACGCCGCAGCGGCTAACCTTAACCTATTTGGTAGTTTTGCATGGGCGGAAAGATTTTCCAACAGCGGTTTCCTTTGGGGATGTTTGAGACCTGCCATAGGTAACGCCGCAGGTCCAACGCAGATAACCACCAATGCGCCTGGCCTCGATGGTCTTGTTACAGGAACATTTAATGCTCCTTCTTATGCTGGCCAAGTGGCGATGGTCAACAATACTCGAGCGGGCCTACAGACGCCCACCATACCCGATGGCGCTCTTGGCTACGAATTTGACGCTGGTTTTGATTGGAAACTGCTCGAAGGTTTGACGGCCAGATGTACGGCGGGTTATTGGCTACCTGGCAATTGGTTCAGCTATGCCTGTGCAGACAAAAGTGTGCCGAATTGGGGTAACTACTCTTCAAATTTCAGCGCTTGGGGGACTATCCCCGGCAAGACCATCGATCCAGTATTCGGTTTGGAATTCAAGCTTGAGGGTGATTTCTAAACTAACAACATAAACTGACTTAACTCAAACGGAGGATCATGTGGTCCTCCGTTTTTTATTTTGGCATACATGATCTTTCTTAAATTAATTGATCCCAACATGGGATCGTGGTATATTGAAACAACGATATCCATCTGCAAGTTTTCTTAATGACAACAGAGTGGTCTTTAACATAAAAGGCAATAAATACAGACTGATTGTCGACATAGATTATGCCAGACAGAGACTATTCATACGTTTTGTGGGCACGCACGCGGAATATGATCGGATTAACGCAAAAAATATTTGATCCTGTTTGCCGAGATCTTTTTCAGGAGGCGCCCCTATGATTATCACGCCGATCAGGAATGAAACTGACTACAGGTACGCTCTATCGCGCGCGAAAGAGTTGTGGAACGCAGCCGAAAAAACACCGGAATCAGATGAATTGGAAATTCTCCTTGATTTGATTGAAGCTTATGAACGTCGAAACTACCCGATGGAGTTCCCCGATCCGATCAACGCCATAATTGTTCGAATGGAAGAACTTGGTATAGGGCGGAAAGGCCTCGAATCCTGTATTGGATCACGAGCTCGAGTCTCGGAGATCTTGAATCGGAGGCGTGCGCTTACACTACCCATGATCCGAAGGCTATCGGAATTGTTGGGATTATCTGCAGAAGCCCTAATACAGCCGTATGCTTTAGCTACCGAAACTAAAGGCGCTGTGAAATACAAACGGGCTTCCTGATGAAGGGCTCCGACCAATCTAAACCCATAGCGATGCTATGGGCTTTTCTGTGTGACCCCTCCGGGGTCAGCAACACGGCGTAGGCGCCCATTTCCCACACGTTTCGAAACAGCCCCGGACGGGGCAGTCGTCATAATAGCCCACGGCAACGCCGTGGGTAACCGTGGTCAACCATTTTAATCATCGAGGGGGCCCAATCGTTGAGAGAGGATGCTGCATTAAAATCCCTCCTCCAATTCATGATGCTCGCGTCCCATAGCGTCGCTATGGGATTTTCTGTGTAACCCGGGGTCTATGGCGGATATAATTGGCGGCATTCTTAGCGATCCGCATGTTTACCTGTTATTCCTGTTCCACTATCTTCTAAAGTACAGGGTGATCCCAGCCATGAAATAATTCAATCTATCGTAGGCTGTTGCAAATTTCGCTAAACATGGATAAGTTATTTGTCAAGGAGGACTAACATGGCTGTTCCAATAACTCCAACACCGGTCCTGGAAGGAAAGGACGCTGCGGATTTTATCAAGACCATTTTAAAAGAACAGGACATCAAGGTTCCGCTAACGCCGCTACCTAGAATCGAACAAGCCCGAAAAAAGATTCGTAAAAATGCTGACTCAGCAGAGGAATAGAATACTGTATGAGGGTTTCGCCCTTGAGCCACTTACTGAGCAACAATTCCCTCTGACATTCGATTGCGGTGATTCCGACCTTAACGATTTCTTCCGAAACGACGTTCGCGACCACGAAAGGCAATTATTTACAAAAACTTATTGCTTGTACGGATATGATGCTGAAATGGCGGGGAAAAGCCCGATAGTCGGCCTGATTAGCTATTCTAACGATAGTGTTCGAATAAAAGACTTCAGGGATCACGAAGACGAGATTCCAGAAAAAAAGCGTTATCCCAATATCCCTGCGGTCAAAATAGCCAGGCTTGCAGTCCAACAAGATTTTCAACATTTGGGGATTGGTTCCCTGCTCTTGAATTTGACGAAGATGTTTTTCGTGACAAACAATCGGACAGGGTGCCGCCTTCTTACTCTGGACGCATATAACGACTCCAGGGTTCTGTCTTTTTACATGCGATCGGGCTTTCAGTTCATACACGATAAAGACAGGCACAAACGTAACCGGATCATGTTTTATGATCTTAACAGGACACCTGTTTAATCTCATTGGCCCATGGCATCGCCGTGGGAATCTTGTGTGTCGTTGTTACAAAATGGGCGTGGTACAAAGAAAAGGCGTTCCTAATAATCATTTTGATCGGAGGGACGAAATCTGGACTTCAGCAGGTACGGCTTCCTCTGCTAATTAGATCTCTCGTCGCTGCGCTCGCTCGAGATGACAGGAACTGAACCGATACTTATTTCACAAGTACTGGACGAGTGTTAGTGCGTGAGGGGCCCCTTGATTTTTTAACAGGCTCTATTATGTTCATATAAATGTTATGTTGATTGAGGAGCTCAAATGCGTATCACCGTCCACATCCCTGATAACTTGGCCGAATCTTTGAAGATGGCCGCCCTGAACGAAGGGCTTTCCATGTCTGCGATGACCGCCAGGGCCCTCACTGTGTTCCTAAAAGAAAAGAGAAAACAGGATACTGCTCGGCGCATGTATTCTCTGATAGGATCCTCCGCGGTCTCTGAAGACGCTTTGGAATCCCTTGATGGCGAGCGTAAAGAGGATCGGGCTTGATACGGGCTTCTTTCTAGAACTTCTTTCAGGTTCTCATCAGATGATTTGCCGTCTGAAACACATTAGGAAAGTCCTAGATCGGAACACATTGAACGAGGGTTTTTTGGGAATATCCATATCAACGACCAGGTTGGCCCCAATCTCTCTTATCATTTTTTCCGCTTCCGCAACGCAAAGAATGGAGGTGTCGATTTCCTGGACACGCTTCTGAAATTCCGTCATTTCCGATTCTTTTACAGTTCTGAATTCAGTGTATGGCATATCACCTCCAAAAACATTACCTAGGACATGTGGTTAACAGCCCCGGAGGGGCGGCGTCATAATAGCCCACGGCATCGTCGTGGGTAACCGTGGTCAACCATTTCAATCATCGAGGTCCCATAGCCTCACTATGGTCTATTATATATGGACCCCTCCGGGATCTTCTCTCCAGAATACCGCAACATATCACCAAGGACAATTCCTCGTGGATAAATGCGCTAACTCAGCGCTTCAAGAATCTTACACAACTGGGAATCGTCATTCAATCGAACCCATACTACCCGTCTATCACGCTTTCGCAGGGCTTCGACATCCCCCAAAGCCTGCATTTCCTTCAAGAGGCCGAATGAGTAATTCGCTTTTGGCACAGGGAAATCATCAATGTCTTTCGAAGTAATGACAATGAAATGCCCTTTATTGGGGCCTCCTTTATGGAGTTGACCCGTGGAATGCAGATATCTTGGACCAAAACCGACTGTCACGGCAACCTTGAATCGATCTCTTATAAGGGTTCTGAGTCTATCGAGTTGCGCATAGTTTGCGGTTGAAGGACTGATAAAGGCGCAAAAAGCCACGTAGTCCCCGGGCTTTACCTGCGACACAAAGCCCTGAATCTGTCCGGCAAAATCATGATCGTCAGCCTCAAGGAAATGACCCTGGGGGATTGTACCCTCGGAGGAGTAAGTCTTCAATGTTCCGGCGGTTATATCCTTGGATTCCTGAACATTTGGCTGGTCAAAGGGATTGACCCCGAGAATTTCGCCTGCCACAGCGGTGGCGAATTCCCATCGGAATATTTCCCTTCCTATATCGTAAGCTCCGTGCATTCTCAGGGTAACAACCGGGAATCCGGCTCCCTCAAGTTCGGAAACGGTCAGGTCATGTGTCGAGTCCCCATCCAGGCGCATGTAGACAAAAATTCGGTCCGCTCCATAAGCCTCAGGAGGCCCCACCGATTCACCAACAACCGGTAATACGCCCTTGCCGTCTTTGCCGAGGCTTTCCGCCAAAAGCTGTTCGAGCCAGCATCCGAATGCGTCAAGCGGTGGCGATATGATAAATGTCAGCTTGTCCTGCCCGGTTAGCGCCCCTCCCGCCATTATCGCTCCCAACCAGGCCGCAGGGCTTTCAAGGGCAGGGGCGTCATGTCCGGAGCCTTCCACCGACTGCGCCGCGCGAATAAGCAGAAAAGATATGTCAACTCCAATGAGGGCTGCGGGAACAAGCCCAAAATATGATAGAGCGCTAAATCGGCCACCGATGTCGGACGGGTTCAGGAAATTTTTTCTGAATTTTTTCTCTGCGGCGAGTTTTCCCAGACTTGTGCCAGGGTCCGTAATCGCTATAAAATGTTTGCCGGCGGAGGCGCCGACCAGTTCCTGCATGCGATGATAAAAGTAGTTGAAAAGGGACATGACCTCTACAGTTGCGCCGGATTTACTACTTACGATGAACAGGGTCTTTCGAAAATCCATGGAACGCTCTATGTCCAGAACAGCGTCAGGGACCGTGCTATCAATGACCCTCAAGTCGAGACGGGCTCCACCGGCCTCGAAACATCGCGTAAAAACTTCGGGCGCAAGTGAACTTCCTCCCATTCCTATCAGAGCGACGTGACTGAAGCCCTCGATCACGATTTCCTGGGCAAAGGCCTTGAGTTTTTCAACCTCGCCCTGCATGATTTCAACTACACGCAGCCATCCAAGTCGCTGGACTATTTCCGCCTGGCCAGCCAGAGACTTTGTCCACAGTTCCGGCCTCATGTCCCATATTTTTTCGGTAATTTTCTCGGCATCAAGCCTATGCAATATTTCATCAACGTTTTTCTTCAATTTTCCAAGAGAAGCGGAACGGTGACCATAACCTCTAAGCAGCCTCGTTCTTTTTCCGGCTATTTCCGCCAGCAAATCGCTGAATGAATCGGCGAAAGAACTCACGCCGTTTTCCAGCAACCTCTGCATTATCAGGTCAATGTTCAGACCTTCCTGATTCAAAGCCTCCAAGACACTCCTCGCCTGAGCAGGGTCCGGCTCCGAACGAAGGCCGGGATCTCCATGGTTCCTGTACGCGTCCACAGTGGCTTGCGGCAGAGTGTTGACGGTACCAGGCCAGAGAAGATTATCAACATAATATGTATCCGGATACGCAGGGTCCTTGGCGCTGGTGCTTGCCCACAGGACCTTCTGCGGCCTTGCGCCATGTTTTTCGAGGGTGTTCCATTCTTTTGAATCGAGGATTTCCCTATAGTGTTCGTAAGCCAGAGTAGCGTTCGCAATAGCGGTTTTTCCGATTAGAGCCGTACACGTGGAACGGCTCGCTTGTCCTGAGAATTCCTTAAGTCGCTCATCCACGGCCGTGTCGACACGACTGACAAAGAAGGACGCGACGGAAGCTATTTTCTTCGGGTCTCCGCCTGCTTCAATCCATTTCTCAAGCCCGTGTATATACGCATGGGCCACCGCCCTATATTGGTCCAACGAAAAGATGAGTGTTGCGTTGATATTTACGCCGGCGGCTATGAGTTCACTGATAGCGCCGATTCCCTGGGATGTGGCGGGGACCTTGATCATGAGATTCGGTCTGTCCACGAGCTCAAAAAGCCTCCGCGCTTCCACCACGGTCTTTGAACGCTCATAAGCCAGGTCCGGTGGGACCTCCAGGCTGACATACCCATCACGGCCTTCTGTATCCCTGAACACCGGCTCAAGGATGTCGGCCGCTTCCTTTATGTCGTTCAGCGCAAGGTGTTCATAGATTGCGAACACGTCGGCGCCCTGATCCACTTTATTGTGGATGTCTTCGTCATAAATTTTCTGGCCGCTTATGGACTTGAGTAAAATAGTGGGATTTGATGTGACGCCGGTAATTCCATCCTCTTCTATAAGTCTTTTTAAATCTCCTGACCGGAGCAAATCCCGGCCCAGGTTGTCATACCATATAGATTGCCCAAGAGATGTTGTGATCTTCAAGGGGTTGGACATGCGATCCTCCATCCTAACGCTTAACGAACCAAAAACTCACGCGAATTTAACAATAACCTTGACATCAGGCTTTGTCTTGAATAACAATAACAACTGGAATGTTACATGAAACTGGATATATTGACAACTGAGGCCCAAGACTAAAATGGATCTGGAACAGTATCTTAAAATTCAAGCTCAGGAAATTGAACGCCACAAATGGATTGAATCCGAAAAAGCGGGCAGGGACCTAGGTACGGAAGCAGCCATTGACTGGATTATGAAATACGCTGATAGGTTTAGCGAACAGTATCAGCAGCGTTGTTCCGATTCCTGACGCAGACTTGAGCGACATTATTCATCTATCCGCAGCAGCAATCATAGCCCGATTGTGGCGAGTTATTCCCACCTTTTGCTTAAACCAAATTTAAAAGCTTTTTCCAAGCCATCATGCCGCATTTGTACGCTACCTTTGCAAATGCATAATTGTGTCATGCGTAGATTCTCACCCCAAATAGGGCAGTCCCTATCCTGATCAGTGTCGCCCCTTCCTCCACGGCGCATTCGAAATCACCGGTCATACCCATGGAAAGTTCAGTGGCGGATCGCTCCATAACGCCGGCGTCAATCAACTCATCCCGCATTTGCCTTAATTCCCGAAAAAAAGGCCTGGCCGCATCCGGGTCATCGAAGAATGGGGGCATGGTCATAAGCCCTAAAAGACGAATATTATTCAATGAATCAGTTTTTTGTATCAAAGCGTCGGCTTCGTTGCGGGGGATTCCGGATTTTTGGGGTTCACCTGAAAGATTAACCTGGATCATCACTCCCAACGATTTGCCGACTTCATGGGCCGCTCGGTCCAACGCTTCCGCAGTGGCGCAATCATCCAGGGTCTGAATTACATCAAATATTTCTACCGCTTTTTTAGCCTTGTTTTTCTGTAAATGTCCTATCATGTGATATTCGTATGGGCCGCATCCGACCGAGGGTTTTTCCCTGATAGCTTCTTGAACGTAATTGTGTCCGATTAAGGTGACGCCCTCCCTTATGGCTTCTTCCGCCGAGCCGCGACTCTGGGACTTCGCTGCGGCGACGATCCTTACCGTATTGTGGTCACGACCCGTCCTCCGGGCGGCGGCCAAAATCTTCCTGCGCAGCAGATCAAGATTTTCTTTTATCATCTCGGTGAACTCCCAGAAAATCAAATATTCCCAATTTTTTGAAATCGCGGCCCACTTCGCATAGCGGTAGTCCAACTACATTGGTGTAGGAACCGTAAACCTTCTCCACTATTGCCGCGCCCACACCCTGAATCGCATAAGCGCCGGCCTTGTCAATAGGTTCGCCGGTATCGACGTAGCCTTTTATCTCATCACGAGTAAGCTGTCTTATCAATACCTCGCTGCGAGAGGACCCGACAATGTTCGAGCCTGGAAAACTGAGGTTCAGTATCGCGTATCCCGTAAAAACGGTGTGAGTCTTTCCTGACAGGGTTGACAGCATATACTCCGCTTCAGCCCTATCAGATGGTTTGCCCAGAATGCGGCCATCAATTACAACTATGGTATCCGCTCCGAGTACCCACGACTCTGGATATCTTTTCGCGACGTCCGAGGCCTTTTCGAAGGCAAGCCGCTGAACTTGATCTTCAGGAATCTCGTCAGGGTCCATGAGTTCTTCGACCTCTGAAGGTCTAACAATGAATTGAACACCTATGGCTTCGAGTAGTTCTTTCCGTCTCGGAGAAGCTGAAGCCAGAATAATTCTGTGATTGGTATCTTGATTAATTATCATGTCTGGACACAGAAACTCCCAACTGGTAAAACATGCGTCGATCTTATCATTATACTGAAAAGGAGACTTGTCTTGGAAAACAAAATATTGGCGTGTTTAATTATTTTTTCGGCCATACTGCCTTTCATGATTGTTACAACAGTTAACGCTGCGGATTCCTTTACTACACCATCCGGTCTCAAAGTTGAGATACTCAAACAAGGCGCCGGACCCAAACCGAAATCAGGCCAGGATGTCACGGTACATTACACTGGAACGCTTGCAAGCGGCAAGAAATTCGACAGTTCAAGGGATCGGGGGAAACCTTTTACCTTCAATCTTGGGGGTGGCCAGGTTATACGTGGATGGGATGAAGGTGTCGCACTCCTCCCCATTGGGAGCCAGGCTAAGATCACGATCCCTCCCGACCTTGGATACGGCGCATCTGGAGCGGGTGGTGTAATCCCACCAAACGCGACATTGATCTTCGACATTGAGTTGTTGGACGCCAAATAAAAGATTATGTCCGATTTTCCTTGTTTGATGAACTGCGCCCGCCACTGTCATTTCGACCGGCAGGGAGAAATCCATCCCGCTGCTTGACAAGATTTCTCGTCGCGGGACTCCTCGAAATGACATGATAAGTTGAACTGGGTGGTAAAAAAGTTTAACCGTGAGGAGGCCCTGAATTGATTCACGAATACCTGATCGCCGTAATTTTGGGAATAGTGGAGGGTTTAACAGAATTCCTCCCTGTTTCATCCACGGGTCATTTAATAATCGCCGGAGACCTCCTCAACTTTACCGGCGAGAAGGCGGCTTCCTTTGAGGTATTCATACAGCTCGGGGCCATACTTGCTGTTCTGGTCCTATATTGGCAAAGGTTCGTTGGCCTGATTCCGGTCGGTGGCTTCAGCCTGGATCAGGCCAATGGGTTCAAGGGATATCGAGGGATATTATTTCTCGTCCTCACAAGCCTTCCCGCAATGGTGGTCGGTTATCTGTCCCGGCACGCAATCCGGGCCTATCTATTCGGACCCATGACAGTGGCCCTCGCTCTTGGTGTTGGTGGAATCGCCATACTAGTCGCTGAAAGGTACAAGCCGGCTTCCCGAACCGCCAGTCTTGACCAACTCAGTTACGGTCAGGCTTTCATCATAGGGTGTTTCCAGTGTTTCTCCCTGTGGCCTGGGATGTCCAGATCCGCTTCTACCATAGTCGGAGGTCTTCTTTCAGGTCTGGATCGAAGGACAGCCGCAGAGTACTCATTCCTGGCCGCTGTCCCGATTATGATCGCAGCGACAGGCTATGATCTTCTCAAGAGTTGGCACATCCTGGAATTTTCGGACATACCATTTTTTACTATTGGTTTTGTCGTTTCTTTCATTGTGGCGGCCATTGCCATAAAGTCTTTCATAGCAATGGTTCAAAGGTGGAGTCTGGCCCCGTTCGCCTACTACAGGATCATAGTGGCGCCGATAATATGGTATGTGATGGTCTATTAGGCTTCTTCGGCGACTGCGCTATGTAAGAGAGGCCTGAAATCCTTGATCCTGAAATCGGATTCCCCCATGTAAACGCGATTTGTCAGCAGAGTTACTATCAACTCCCTTTCGGGATCTATCCAGAGCGATGTGCCTGTAAATCCTGTATGGCCGAGGCTGGACGGACTGAAGAAGGCCCCGCAAGAACAATCCGTCTGAAGGTTTGTGTCGAATCCGAGGCCTCGGGTGGAAGATGGATCAAACATAGCCGGCATGCAGAAGTTTGACACTGTGCGATTATCAAAGAAAGCATCCTGGGATTTGAGGCTTATCAGTGTCTGGCGAGCCATTTCTGTTACGCCTCTGGCTGTGCCGAAGAGCCCCGCGTGTCCAGACACTCCACCCAGTGAACGGGCATTCAAGTCATTCACAAGGCCGGGTTTTTCGCCCGGTCGGGTAAGGGCTACCCTGTCAGTAAAATCGAAGGGCTTGAACATCAGTTCATTTTGCAGGCCAAGCGATTCGAAGACCCAAGTTTTGACGAACTGATCGAGAGGCTCACCAGTTTCAGATTCTACGATCAAGCAAAGTAGTATAAATCCGAGATCCGAGTATAGGAAACCGTGACCGGGCTTATAGATCAGTGGTTCTGAAAAAATCCTGTGTTTAAAGAACTCAAACGGAAATTCTCCCATACGCATTAAATAATAAGGCCTCCATGCCGGTAGGCCCGATGAATGCGCCAGGAGCATCCTTGGGGTAAGTTCCGATTTGTCCAGGGGGATTTCTGGAAACCATCTGGTCAGTGGATCGTCAAGGATCTCGGGTTCCTTGGCGCTTAATAGAAACCATGATGGAGTGGTGGCGATTATCTTGGTAAGGGAAGCAAGGTCGAACAATGTGGACGCATTCACGGGGGATTCGTGGTCTTCACCAAGGGTCCCGTAGTAGCCGGCGTGAATAGCCTCATCTCGTGACGAGACTATTAGCGCTGCGGCCGTAAACATTTGCCGGTTCAAAGCGCCCATCAGAAGCGCATCAGCTTTTTTTAACGACACCACTTTACGCTCCCGTCATGCCGGTGTTTGTACAATCCCATGTTCAAACGTGAATCGGCGTCACTTTACAGGTCCAGCGGATTGTCTCGGCCGGGCCGTGTTATGGAACATCAGCAACGATATTGAGCCCGGGCCCTGGTTGAATATGTAATCGTGAGGTCCTTTAAGGTTCAAGTAAGTATGCGCAATACCCTCCGACTTGAGCAGGGCGCTCATCTTTTGAACAGAAGGGGCCATTGGGTCACCATCACTTGTGACAAGTTGAATGGGACGCTTTTTAAGGATCTCCTTATTTCTTCGCACAAGGTCTCGATACGTGTCCATAAATGGCCTAAAAGCGCCTTGCGACGATCCGATGGAGGAAAACGTCGCGGGGTATTTGAGTCCAAAAAACATCGATCTTGCTCCACCCATGGAGACACCATCAACGCCAACGCGTCCTTCTGTAACCCGATATCTCCGCTTCAACAGCGGGACAAGTTCATCGATTATGAAATGTTCATATTTTGGGTCTTCAAATTCTCCCACGCCGCTGATCAGCGGGGAATATGGGCAGGCCACGATAACACCTGAATAAGGCTCTTTCTTTAACCTGTTGTTGAAATAGGTCAATTGTTCAGGGGTCACCAGACCTTTAAAGTCAACTGATTCAAGATGATTGGAGGTCAAAGCTTTTATGGCTTCATCCATCCTGTAATATTGAGCCCACGCCAAGGCCCCATCACGAGGCGGTCGCGCGCATTCCCCAGCCCCACCAAAGGCTATAACAAGAGGATATCTTTTCTCTGGATGTTTTTCGTAATCGAGTGGCAGTGTCACAACAACGACAGCGTCGGGCAAGTGCGCTGATTTAAGAATAAGGCGCTCACTTGGGGCTTTTAGTCCGGACACCGGTTCTACAGATGTCAAAAGAGGCGCTCCGGTAGATTCTGTCTCGTCCAAGCCCCGTGTTGGCTCAGATACGGACTTCTGAAAACCACCAGAAGTCGAAGACGGTGATCGAATGGAATCGTTTCCTCCGGAATGGACGTCTGAAGGGTCTTTGTCTCGAGTTATACCCACTTGTTTATGCGTCGTAGGGTCCGACGATTTTTGATCATAGCAACCGGAACACGCCATCACAACGACAACAAGCGCCGCGGCAAATCCCAAATAGCCGGTCGAAAAAAGTCTTGAGATCACTACCAATAACCCGGAAGAATACCGGGCCCTCTCGCTCCGGTCTTTTCGTCCACAGCGCTGGATACGTTTTTGATCGGTTGGCGATCCGAGGCGATGACAGGCTGGATGTCCTGGTTTATCCCTAGCGCGCTAAAATTTCTTGAGAATTGCCTGGAGAACCAGTAAAGGGCTTGATGCCCGTTAGGATATCTGTAAGCGCAATATCCGTGACCACAACTTTCAAAGACATGAACGTCAACCGGAAAGCCGGCCCCCTTCATGTCCTGAATCATTTCATAGAGCCGTCCCCTGTTACTGTAGGAGTTGCAGCCATCTTTAACGTTTGTGTTGATATTGTAGGCTATGCCCCCGGCCTTTTTAATTCTTGAGATGTTGCTTCTCCAAACCTCCGGTGTCATCGGATAACTGCCCAAATCAGTTTGCTGGCCTCCGGCGTACGCGAAAATGTCAGGACGCCTGGCGGATATCATAATTGCCTGGGCTGCGCCTGCGCACGCCCCGTCAATGCCGCGGAACCTACGGTCCGGAACAGTCCTGTAATTCGCGTCGATAAATGGGACAACCTCATCCAGCAGGTATTTTTCATAGTTTCCCGTGGCCCCGCCACCAGGGTTCCAGACAGACACAACTATGATGTCTTCATATGGGTTTTCCCCGAGCCACTGATTGAAAGTCTGGAGTTCACGATCGTTGATGTTGTCCTGAAAGCTAGCTTTGGTTAGGGTTCCCGATTTAAGATTATCCATTGTCAATGGTGTTTTGCACCAGACTGACCAGTAAGTCGCTCCACCCAACTCAGGTCCGTTGTCCCATCCTGACTTCCCACCCAGCAGGTAAACAACCCCATAGCGTCTGTTTATGTCTGTTTCATAATTTTCCGGAAGGACTACATGGACGGGGAAGGGACCGGGCACATCCTGTCCACCCTTTGCCTTCGCCGTCTTGAACACATCTGAATGAACACGAATGGTTTCGATATAATGCTTGGTCCTGAGAAATTTAGTCCTGGCCTCGATTTCGGACCACGGCTCTTCTTTAGGGGCCGCATAAGCGCATATAGCGGTACAGAAGAGCAAGCCCGTCAAAAATACAGTCAACAATTTTATCTGGTCAGCCATATCAAGCTCCAAAACATTGTCTTAGAATTAAGCTCCATCCCTACTTGCAACTTAACGTACATTAATCATGTAAACGTAAACAGGGAATCCCTGTTGATCTACAACAGAGCTGGAATCGGGATCCATGAGAATCACACTGCTCTTGACATTAACGCCCCTGATGGCGCAACGAACGTAGAGGGCATGAGTTCCAGGCCTGCCTGCCTGGATCTGGACCTGCATTTCATATATTTTGTTTTCTCCCCAAAGTTCAATCCACTGTTCGGCCATGGGGACCTTGGTTCGGATCTTGTCCGTTGTGACGGAAAGGACGGTGCTCCCTGCAGGGTAAACTTTGCCGGGTTTCGCCGAAACAATCCTTAAACCGGCGGGTTCAGGAGATGAGACGGTTATTCCCCCATAGTCCGACTCAGCGCCCTTGTTTTGAGCCTGCACAGTTACCGTAAACGTCTTCCCCGCCTGCGCCTCGCTGGGGACCTTGACATTGAGTATCTTCGGTTCGGCCTCCCTGGGTTTCGCTATCTCAAAAACATTAGCCAGCCATGGCTTTCCATCTATAGTCACCTCTTCCACGTATTGGCCCAAGGGAGCGTTTCCCGAGACGGACTTTTCAAAATCGTTGGGGTAGACCACCCTGAAATCATTGATTGAAGGGGGGATTTTCCCATCGTAATGAAGCTCTCCACTTGGCGTCCGAAGTAATATGTTGATTTCCCGCGGCGTATTGACCCGGTTCTGAAACACAAAAGCCACAGAGGCCCTGGATGAGTCTGCAAATTTTGGTATGTGAGTCACTATATCAGGGACCCGGTTATATACCTTTCCCGCCTGATGGTAGATTTCAAGCTCCGGAGTCTTTGCCGCCGGCGCAGCTCCCGGCTGAGCGCTGGACGTCGAACCGGTGGGAGGGACTGTCTGATTTTGGTTGGGTTCCCGCTCCGCAGGAAGTTCCATGGCGATCAAGTTTGATTGTGGTTTTGCGGGAGTTGTTGAGGATGCCTGATGTTCTGGCGCCGGTTTGTCTTCCCTGTCTGAATTTTTGTCACTTGCTACAGTTGTTCCAGCCGGTTGTTCCTGCGCAGTGGCGCTTAAATCGGGGAGTTTTGCTTCAATAAATAGAATGTCCTTTGTGTCGCCCCTGGCGCCCCTGAACTGACTCATAAACCTGGCAAGCCCCTGGGGCGAGTTGACGTTCATTTTGTGGGCGCTGCTTCTCTGGGTTGCGTGGTACAACCAGACATTACCCCTATCGTCAGGTATCGCAATTACGACGTGGTAGTGAATCAGCTTGTATCCATGTTCATGTGAGGGTTTACTAATGTCTCCGAAATAGGCGTAACCCGGTTTCATCTGTTTTATTACCCGAGACCACGCCTGCTGGTCGTCCATCCTGAAGCCCCGTAGGCTCATCCCATCAGCCTTATCGAGGTCCACTGTTTGGTTGTCAGGCATGACCGCTCGCCGCTGAAGACCATCAGTCAAATTTAGAATGAGATCAAATCCAAAATCCCAGTCTTTGCCCAGAGCCGCCCCGATCCCGCTGTTGCCCTGGCGGTCTCTCCTGGCTTCATCGAGGGTCCAGTTCCTGTCAAAAAGGAACCTCGAGATGGACAGGACAAGTCCACTGCAATTAAGACCGGGCGTGTCGAAAAACCGATCCGGTCGATCAAAGGTGGTGAATCTCCCCTGGTCATCGAGTGTCCCATCATCTCGATATGGAATACCAACATGCGTGTCCGCAATCTCGACAGGTTCCGTTTTTTCAGCGATCCCCTTTTTCCAAAGGTAATCCGGCGCGTACAATTTGGATGGAATACAGGGAGCGGGCAGTAGCGCGAGAAGCGCAAGAGCCATCAATATAATAAAATTGGTATTTCGGTATGTTATCACCGGACCTCCGGTATTAACTTTATCTGTGTATTTTAACAAATTCAGTGAAACTGAAGCAATAGAGCGCACAACTTTCACCGGGTATGCTTTACTGAATCCTTCGGTGGCGGTTTTGGCCCAGACGCCACTAAAAACGAAATAGGGATAATTTCTCAGCGCCTCGCTCTCAACAATCTATCTGACCGTAAAATTAAGCCGGCGAGCCAGTTTGCCGTCAAGGTACAATTGAACCTTCCAAAGGCCGGGTTTGTGGTTGAAAAGCTGCGCAGTGGGCATTGAGTGAACCCGGGTGGTCCCTTTACTGTCACGGTTTATTCCCTGTTTGCTCTCTGACTTGGTATCGTAAGTCTGACGGACTTTCCTGAATTCCTGGTCCGACGGGTCGAACCATATCGTTTCGGCCGTATACTGATTTGTCTCATTTCTTGGAACAAAGAATAGATTCACCAACTCGTTCACATTATGATCAAAGTGGTCTTTTGCCGCGTAAGCCGAACCGGGTGAAAGGAAGACATCTTTGACCAGGTAATAGTATTCGTCAGAAGATGTTGTCTCAATACCTTTCCATTTTCCCGGGTTGATCATTCCACATCCTTCCACGCAGCAAAAGATCAAGCAGAAGGCAATGATCAACAAGATCCTATCGAGAGGATTTCTTTTCCATGATAAATTAAATAATTTTGAAATGGATGCCTTTTTCATCGGCCCTCATCATTGAATTAATCCTTTTAGAGAATGCCTTCCTTAACCATAGCGACTTCATCACATTCCGGAAACTTCGGGCACTTGACACAGTCCGCCCATATTTTGTGGGGCAGCAGATTTTTGTCCATGAGTACGAAGCCCATACTTGAGAAAAAACTTACTCTGTAAGTTAGCACAAAAACCTTCTTTATCTTCATTTCAAAAGATTCTTCCACCAGCGACTCCACAAGTTTACGGCCTATTCCCCGCCTTTGGAGATCACTCTGGACTGCGACTGACCTGACCTCGGCCAGATCTTCCCACACGATTCTGAGAGCTCCACATCCGACTATTTTCCCGGTATTCCTGTCTATTGCCACCGAGAAATCCCTGATCTGAGAATAAAGGTCCGCAATAGCCCTGGCCAACAGATGACCGCCCTTGGCCTGTTCTGATATCAGGGCATGAATCTTTTTTACGTCTTTGAGTGATGCTTTTCTTATCAAATCAAGATCCTTTGCCTGTTTCATTGACCAGGCTTCTCATGTGATCCCGAATTGGTTCCGCATTGTCGGCCGCTCCCAACATTCGTGTCAACTCCGCTATTCGGTCTTCCTTGGCCATTGAGTCGGCCTCAAGCGAAGTGCGCCCATCTTTTACAAATTTCCTGACCGCTATGTGATGGTCAGCTCTTGCGGCAATCTGATGGAGGTGCGTGATGCAGATGGTTTGCTGTCGCTTGGCGACCCTTGCCAGTCGGTCGCCGACCGCTATGGCGGTATGACCTCCGATGCCCGCGTCAACTTCATCAAACACAAGTGTCGAAGCCTGTCCTATAGAATCAATTTCCAGGGCTTTTAACGCAAGCATGACTCTGGAGAGTTCGCCCCCTGAGGCAATTTTTGCAAGAGGCCTTGCGGCTTCACCGGGATTTGACGTGAGATAGAACTCGACATCTTCAAGGCCTTTAGGGCCGGATTTTTCATCGGGAACATCCTTAAAGTGGACCGAGAATTGGGCGTCTCTCATGGCAAGGTCCGAAAGCTCCTGTTTCATTGCGGACTCCAGATTATGGGCAGCCTTGCGCCTCTCGTGAGAGAGAATCCTTGCTTGAGCCAGGAAGTCATGTTGGGCTTGTTCAGCGCGTTTTTCGCAGTCCTTGAGAACTTTGTGAGCTTCCATGAGTGTGTTTGCCTGCTCTGACAATGAGTCCAGCTTCTCGAGGAGATGTTCAATGTCTCCACCATATTTTTTCTTGAGTTTCTTCAAAAGCGAAACGCGTTCTTCTATCTGCTCCAGTCTCACGGGGTCATCATGGGTATTCTCCGTGACGTTTCGCAATTCCAACGCAATGTCCTCAAGCTGATAAACAGAGGCTTCAAAATTTCCAAAGAGATCATTTGTTCCGGGGTGCAGCGCAACGAGGGCCTGAATCCATTTCCTTATCTCCGCAAGGCTCGACATAACGCTCCCGGACTTGGAATATAGGCGCTGATAAGCTTCGTAAGCCTTCTCTCTAATTTGCGAGGCCTTTCTAAGGATGTCCCTTTCCTGCAACAGGTCGTCTTCTTCCCCAACCCGGAGATTTGAGTCCGCCAGTTCTTTAATCATTGATTCATGTTCAGCGGCCTCGGCTTCGAGATTCAGGAATTTTTGTTTTGAGGAATTCAGCTCCCCGATAGCCTTGCGGGAAACGCTGAACAGCTGTTCCACCTTGCGGCGACGACTTCCAAGGTTTGAAGATCTATCGAGAATTTCGATGTGTTCATCAGGGTTAAGCAAGATGTGGCTTTCGTGCTGGCCAAAGACTGTGACTAGCCTGCTTCCGACGTTTTCAAGAGTTGAAAGGGCCGTCATTCGCCCGTTTATGGCGCATCTCGATCTTCCGTTTTGCTGGATCCGTCTGGAAATGACCAATTCTCCAGAATCTTTGAAATCGGGTTCCAGGTCCTCTGGGAGAACAGAAGCGTCATCAATTTCAAAAAGCGCTTCTACTCGCGCTTCATCCGCCCCAGACCTGATAAAATCCTGGCTGATCCTGGCGCCAAGTATCAGGCCAAGCGCTCCGATAAGAATTGACTTGCCTGCGCCTGTTTCTCCCGTCAGAACGTTGAAGCCCTCCCGAAACTCAACCTCGATCTCGTCGATAATGGCAAAGTTGTTAATTCTTAAATACCGTAGCATGTTTCAGAAAAATCATTTGTGAACATATAAATATAACTAAATGAAATAATGTTATAAAGCAATAACCTTACATTTATCCAGATTCATCCGACCAGTCCGAGCTTGGCCTCGAGAGCTTCAAAGTAGCCTCTAGTCCTGGATTTGATAATTATAAATGGGATCGAAGACTTCCGGATGCCGATAGTGTCGCCCAGTTCCAAATCAGCGGAAAGACGCCCATCTATCGTTACTTTAAATGTTTCGCCTCTCTCCAGAACCAGTTCGATAGATCTGTCGGCCGGCAGTATTAGCGGCCTGGTCAGGCCGGAGTAGGCGCATATCGGTGTAATCATCATGGCTTCAACGTTTGGATGCACCAACGGTCCATTGGCCGCATAAGAATATGCGCTCGACCCTAATGGCGTCGCCACGATAACACCGTCGGCCCTGAGTTCAATATCTCTTGTGGCCCCTAATTTGAGTAAAATATCTATGATTCTTGCGACTCCGCTCCAGTGAATCACAACTTCGTTAAGGACCTTTATCTTCTGGTTGTCCGGCAAAGTGGCTTCAAGCATCATCCTTTGGGCCAGGATCGATTTACCTTCCAGCGCCGACTGGAGTTCTGAACAGGCCTCTTCCGGTGAGATCTCAGCCAGAAAACCCACTCTACCGAGGTTCACGCCAAGCACTGGAACCGGCCTATCATTAAGTAGCGCCGCTACTCTCAGAATTGTGCCGTCCCCTCCTAGCGCTACTATGAGATCCGCTTCATCCGCTATATTCTTGCAGGGATGGATGCCCCAACTCTCCGGCAGGTCGCAAAAGGATTCTTCTACTAAAATCTCTTTTCCAAGTTCAGAAAGGAGTAGGGAAATTTTTTCGGCCAACGCCAAAGCCTGGGTGTGTCCCCTCTTTAAAACCAGTCCCACTTTGCGCATGATCGCCCCGCCATGACCAACAAATAAATCGTTCACATTGAGTACCATGTTTTTGTGTCAAAATCTAGGGAAATATACTGAATTTGGGCAACGGGTACGTTACCGCTTGATGGGCGCCTCTCAATCATATAGGCTCAATAGTGATGGTCTCGATTCAGCCGATAAGATAGTTCGGCTTCACGCGCAAAGAATGTCGCTTATCTATCCGCCGGTGAAATGGGACGTTCATAATGTCCGGACCGCAGAGAAGTAGCATGGACCTCTTTGAAAACGATGATCTTTCATTTGAACAAAGACCTTTGGCCGACCGAATGCGACCAAGAATCCTGGACGACTTTGTCGGTCAGGAACGCTTGCTTGGCGCCGGAAAGTCTCTGAGGAAGGCTATCGAAGCCGGACGTCTCTCCTCAATTCTTTTCTGGGGGCCGCCCGGTGTGGGGAAGACAACGTTAGCCGAAATCATAGCCGTCATGTCGAAGTCGAAGTTTTACTCGTTCTCCGCAGTTACCGCAGGTGTCAAAGATGTGAAGGATGTGGCGCTGAAAGCGCAGCAGGACCTGAAGTTCGCGGGTATCCGGACCATCCTTTTTTTGGACGAAATCCACAGATTCAACAAAGCGCAACAGGATTATTTGCTTCCACACGTGGAAAAGGGAGATCTAATACTGATAGGAGCGACCACTGAGAACCCAAGTTTTGAAGTGAACTCTGCGCTACTTTCAAGGTTGAGGGTTTTCATTCTCGATCCTTTACAGCCGGAAGCCGTCAGGAAAATCCTCATTCGAGCCCTGACAGATAACACTCACGGTCTGGGCCAACATGACCTGGAGGTTGACAATTCAGGCATGGATCTTATTGTTTCCCTGGCAGGTGGGGACGCCAGAACTGCGCTTAATATCCTGGAAGCAGGCGCTGACCTTGTGGACGGTAACCCTCAGAAAATCATTGACGCGTCAGTCGTTCAGGAAGCGGCGCAAAGGAGGAACCTGCTCTACGACAAACAGGGAGAAGAGCATTATAATCTAATAAGCGCCTTGCACAAATCGCTTCGTGACAGCGACCCTGACGCTGGTCTGTACTGGATGGGAAGGATGCTTGAAGGAGGGGAGGACCCCTTGTATGTCGCAAGACGACTTGTCAGGTTCGCAAGTGAGGATGTCGGACTGTCGGTACCCCAAGCCTTGGAACAGGCTGTAGCCGCATTTCAGGCCTGCAAGTTTGTTGGAATGCCTGAATGCGCCCTGGCCCTGGCTCAAGTTGTCGTCTATCTAGCTCTCGCTCCTAAGTCCAATTCGCTGGAGGCCGCTTACATAGCGGTCAAGAAAGAAATAGGCGAATCCGGGGCGCTGCCGCCACCCATGCATTTAAGAAACGCTCCAACAGGTTTCATGAAAGAAATCGGATACGGGAAGGGATACAAATACGCACATGATTTTCCCGGCGCGCAGGTTGACCAGGAACATATGCCAGAAAAGCTAAAGGGAAGAAAATTCTATTATCCAACTGATCGGGGCTTCGAGAAGACATTGAAAGAACGCCTGGAAGAAAAGTATAACTCAAAAGACTAATGCGCCGAAAAATTCCAGATTCAAATTCTGAAACTGGTTCAAAGTAAAACTTTATGGGACTTTTTGAAACTCTGACGGATCAAGAACTGGTAACAGGCTCGAAAGGCGGCTCAGAGCAGTATTTCAGCGCGCTTATAGACCGGCATACGACCTCGGTTTACAGGGTTGCGAGATCAATAACCGGTTCCCATGAAGAAGCTGAAGATGTTGTCCAGGAAACTTTTCTTCGGGCGTTCAAGAATCTGGACATGTTCGACGACTCAAAATCGGCCTTCAAGACCTGGTTGCTGACAATTGCCAGGAACCAGAGCGTCAATATTGTTAGTTCGGTGAAAAGGAAGGCTTTAATTTTTTTTGGCGACAGGGATAAAGGTGAACCGGAACTTGAATTCTCATCTAACCCTATCTCTCAGGAGCCTCAGGACGCCGAGACAATGCTGTCCATAAAACAGCAATTTCAGATGATGGAAAAAGCCCTCAAGAAATTGCCTGAAAGGCAAAGAACGGCCTTGTTATTAAAATCCCAGGAGAACTTAAGCTATGATGAGATCTCCTCAGTAATGGATGTTTCTGTTTCTTCGGTAGAATCCCTAATTTTTAGAGCGAGAAAAAAGATCATTGGACTCGTGGAAAGATAAAAGATTTCCGCGGGTTCTACGCTAGTTCCATGTATATGATAAAGGAGGGACAGACCATGAGACATGTTGATTACCAAAAGCGGATTTCTTTATTGGTGGATGGTGAATTGAATGAAGCATCCGCCGGGGATTTACTCGCTCATCTGACGGAATGTCCCGATTGTATGAGGGTCTACGAACAAATGGCTTCTTTGAACAACACCTTGGCCAAGGTTACAATTTCTATTCCCGAATCGCATTTAACCGGGCGGGTCAAGGCGCTGATCTCAGGCGAACCTAAGGAAACCTGGGTGGGTTGGAATCTCTCCCTTTTGAAACAGGTCCCGATCTGGGCTTTGATAGCAATTCTGGCCATAGGCGTGGGTGACATGGCCGGCAAAACATTGACAGAAGCGCTCAACAATGAAGAAGCCCCGCCAAGACTGGATACCCTGCTTCAGGACCATGGGGAATCCCTATCCGAGATCATGATTAATTTCGGTCAGGGGGAAAATTCTCAATGAAAAAAGTTTTCTTTGTTGGGTTACTGGTTTTTTCTTTGCTGATCAACGTATCGGTTGGGATTGTTATAGCAAGGCATTGGTGGTTGAAGCACGACACACGGGACAAGGACATACTTAGCTCATGCCCGGCTCTTTCGAGCCAGGACGTAAAAAGCATATCAGGCGACTGGTATGACGCAAGACAGGCAATTATGGCTACGCGAAAGGAACTTCACACCAAGAGAGCGGAGGTCCTCGATCTTGTCGCCGCCAATCCCGGTGATCTCAAACCAGCGGAGGGCGCTATTCAGGACATGATAAACCTAAGGGCCGGTCTGGAACTTCAGACATTGCAGCGTGTTAGCAAGACCATGGCTTCATTGACGCCTGAGAAAAGGGAGGCGTTCCTGGATTTTCTGAAGCGCCGGACATGTAGAATGAAGGGAGCTGGGAAAGGCATGGGGAAGATGGGCGGCGCCGATTGCTGTCCTCCGGAGGGTGGAGCTCGAACAGGGCCAGGGATGTAATACCCTTTTGCTTACGGACAGTAACATTGCGGCATGGTGTAGGACTTTCGCCATGCCGGTGTTTGCAAAGTTATTTATTTAAACGCGAATACGAATAAGCGTCATCCAGAAGGAGCGGACTGATGAGTCCGCTTTTGTTTTTCTTGGAATCGATGTTGCCAAATTTTTTTCGCGGGATTTTTCGAGACGAGCGGTAAGTAATAATTAAGAGCATCAAAAATTGATAGTCATCAAAAAGAAGAAAAGGAGAAAGTGATCAAATGAGAAAATCAAAAATGGCCCTTGGATTAATTGCTGCAATGTCATTGCTGGTCGCGTCAAGCGTTTTTGCCGCCGGACCATGCGGCGGATGCCCGGGATTTGGTGGTGGGAAAGGCATGGGTTTTGGCGCAGGGTTGGCTCAAATTGATAATCTAACCAAGGATCAGCAGGACAAAATTAATACTGAAAAAACCGATTTCCTTAAGAAAACAGAAGTATTAAGATCACAGAAGGCTCTGAAAAGAATCGAATTGATGGATTTTGCCGCCAAGAACCCGCAGGACGAAGCGACTATCCAGAAAAAGAAGGAAGAAATCTGGGCGCTTCAGGACCAGATGAGAAATGAAGGCAGGGCCTTCGGTACGAAGATCCGTTCGCTATTGACTCCGGAGCAGCGAGAGAAACTAGGCGTAGCAGGATTAGGAAGGGGCTCTTGTGGCCACGGTGGACCTGGTGGAATGGGTGGATGCCGCCAAGGCAAAGGCGGTGGAATGGGATTCGGCCCGAAAAGCTAATCACTCTAAGATTGTTAAGCTAAATCCTCTAGCCCGGACGATTCGTTCGGGCTTTTTTTCTTCTACATCTTAACCGGTTACGCCAGTGTATCCGTATGCTTCCAAATCCAGCGATATGATTTCATATCCAATCTTCTTAAGTTCATCAACGATGATCTTTCTGATCTTTGGGTCCGATAAAATCTTTTCAAATTCATCTCCTTGAAGTTCAATGCGTGCCCACCTCCCACGAGTCCTCAGGCGAAACTGAATGAACCCCAGCCTTCTCAAAAGATTCTCGCCGGCTCTGACTTGGTCCAGGAGTTCTTCAGTTATGGGAGTTCCATGCGGTATCCTGGTGGCAAGGCACGGTTGCGCCGGCTTGGTAGCCAACTTATGGAAACCGGAGCTTTTCAATAGCGCTCTGATGTCCTTTTTCCCGAAACCGGCATTCCTGAGAGGCGTTTGGATCCCTTGTTCTAACAAGGCCTTGAAGCCGGGTCTGTCTGATGGGTCATCATCAGACTGGGTACCATCGAAAATGACTGCCGATTCAGGTTGTTCGAGTAGTAGTCGTTTAATGGCTTTATAACGAATGATCTTACAGTGATAGCAACGTTCCGGACCATTGCTGCGAAATTCAGGGTCCTGGCATTCTTGGGTCTCAAGAGTGATAAGCCTTACATTCAGAGCATTTGCAAAATCCTGCGCTTCCGTGAGTTGGTCCGGTGGCGCCGTTGGAGAAAGGGCCATCACCGCTAAAGCGCGTTCGTGTCCAATAGTCTTGACTGTTTCCAACAGTAAGAGACTCGAATCCACGCCGCCCGAAAATGCTACAAACACAATCTTCCCAGCCGCAAGATCCGCTATTACTTCTTGAAGTTTTCTTTCTTTGCTGGTCAAATTTTTGCTCAGGAGCGCCGTCTTTATACATATTACTTGTCCGTGCAAAAACACGGCAGGATTCGTCATTTCATGCTGCGCTCAATCCAACCGCCTCCAATGACCTCGTCACCGTTATAAATTACGGCGGCCTGACCAGGGGCCACTCCGGATTGAGGGTATCGAAAGGCTATCAATAGACCTTCTGTTCGTAATTCTTCTATTATGCAAGGGGCTTCTCTCGATGTTGATCTGACCTTAACCATGAATTCATCACCGGTTCTAGGTCTTTCCCCGGAAATAAAAGACACATTATTTATTAAGATGCGCGAAACGAAGGTTGAATTCTTCCCCCCGACTATGACAGAGTTCTTTTCCGCGTTGATTTCGATGACATAAGAAGGATCCGGGCCACATATTCCCAGCCCTTTACGCTGACCAACGGTGTAGAAGATTATTCCCCTGTGTTTTCCAATAATTTGACCACTGGCATCCATTACAGGGCCTGGTTCATGCCTGGACCCGTGTTCCACAAGAAAATCCGTGTACAATGAATTGCGGACGAAACAAAGTTCCTGGGACTCCTCTTCACATTGTATGGGAAGGTCATGGTCTACAACTATTTCCCTTACCTTTGCCTTGGTAAGCTCCCCGAGTGGAAAGCGAAGGTTTGAAAGAATTTCCTGGTCGAGCATGAACAGGAAATACGATTGATCTTTGGCGTTGTCGAGTCCCTTAAAAAGATGAAAAACACCTTCTTCTTCAATGATCCTGGCGTAGTGTCCTGTAACCAGCTTGTCCGCTCCCGATTTAAAAGCGTGTTCAAGCAAAAACGTCATCTTGATTTTCCGATTGCACGGAGGGCAAGGTGATGGGGTACGTCCACGACTGTATTCTGAAATGAAATAACTTATGATTTCTCTTTGAAACTGAACTGTTAGGTCTACCAAATCAATCGGGGCGCCTAAAGCTTCTGCGACTGACTTAGCTTTTGGCCACGCATCGGTCTGGGAGGGCATGAGTTTCATGTGAAGCCCTATCACCGAGTGGCCGGCTTCTTTCATCAGGAGCGCGGCGCAAGCGCTGTCAACACCACCACTGAGGGCAACAGCCATTTTCATGTTTCAGGCGCTCTGATTCTTATCGAGGGGGAGGCGGATTGGGGTTGGGACCGAAGAGTGGTCCAAACAACCCACCGGGCTGCGGCGCCTGTTGTTGAGTGATAGGGGACGCGGACATACCGCCGCCTTCTGTATAAAGGGGCAATGGAGATTTTACGAATTCGCCGAGTGTTTCAAAAGAGTCAAGCGGAGAGAGGATAAGCGTATAGCCGTTAAATGGAGCGTATATCGGCTCAATAACGGATTTCAATGTGGTTCCCTCCTTGGGATCGTTTCCGACTGTCAGAAATTCTTTAAACATAATTTCGGGAGGAATTACGAATTCCCGTTCCGGCCTGTTTTGAAGGATTTCCTTCATGAAATAACCCCAGACAGGCAAAGCGGCTCTTGAGCCTTCTTCCCTGCGTCCGAGTGGCCGTTTTTCGTCGAACCCCACCCATACGCCGGCCGTATATTCGGGGCTGAAGCCTATGAACCAGGTGTCTTCCGCGTTGTTGGTCGTTCCGGTTTTCCCTGCGATGTCCTTACGTTTTATATATTGGCTTGCCCGGGCGCCCGTACCCTGACGGATCCCTCCCTGGAGCAAGGACGTCATTATATAAGAGGTCTGGGGAGACATCACCGCCCTTACGCGTGGCGGGTCAGTCAATCGGTCGTCTTCTTCAACTTCGTTCGGATTATGTTCCGCCGAGGCCTGACGGAACTGCGGCGGAAAGTTCGACCCAGGTTTGGCGATAGCCTGAGTCGGCAATCCTTGAACCTTTGAAACTTTCTTTTCGCTTGATTCTACCAATTCGCGAAATTCCTCACGCGCGACGGGGCGGAGCGGGTCTGATTCGAGCATGGGAATGCCACTGTGATCTTCGAGTACGTTTCCAAACCGGTCTTCTATGCGCTTAACAAATATTGGATCGACGCAAACTCCCCCATTAGGGAAGACCGTGTAAGCAGAAGTCAGGTCCAGAAGAGTCACCTCTGATGTGCCCAGGCTGAGCGAAAGGTTGCGCCCGAGAGGCGAAGTTATTCCCATGCGGCTCGCCATTTCCATTACAGGCCCTAATCCAGCGTCCATAAGAATCTTTATCGTGCAGATATTTCGAGACAGTTCAAGGGCTCTTCTGAAACTGACGGGCCCCATAAAACTGCCACTCGAGTTCCTGGGTTCCCACTCTTCATCAGCCCCTTCCACATCAACAACGATGGGTTCATCCACTATTATCGTGGCGGGGCTGTAACTTTTCTGCTCCAACGCCGTCGCGTAAATAATGGGCTTGAAGGAGCTGCCAGGTTGCCTTTTAGCTTGAATGGCGCGGTTAAACTGAAAATGTTCGGAAGATGATCCTCCTACTATAGCTCTGACGTAGCCGTTGTTGTTTTCAATACACACCATTGCGCCCTGCAGTTTAGGGTCGTCATCGGGGATGAATTCAGGAAAATTCTTGTCATATTTCTCAAAGCGGAGCGCAAGCACCTGGCCAACCCTGTAAATGGACGCGGCGGATTTTGGAAGCCGGACCCTACCCTTGAGTTTGCCGCTGAAGGCCACTTCCAGAATAATCTCGTTATTGGGAGCCGCTGATGTTTTGACAACGATCCCCTGATAAATCTTGCCTTCCGTAAGGTTTGGAGTAAGGCGCTTCTGGAGCAAATCAGGTATTTGATTAGGTTGAACGGTTTTTAGGATAGCGAGGTTCTTCTGACGTTTCTTTATCTCATCAAGTCCCTTATCCATAGCCTCAATAGCCTTTCTCTGGAAATCGAGGCGACACGTCGTGAAGATCTTCAAACCATCATTATAAAGTTTTTCTTCGCCATATTTTCTGATTGCATAACGGCGAACTACCTCGGTAAAATCAGGCGCAAGATCGAGTGGACGAACCATTTCTTTTATAAAGTTCAGAGGTTCTTCCCTGGCTTTGGCGTACTGTTCTTCCGTAATGAATCCTGCTTTAAGCATACGACCCAACACAGTCAATTGTCTCTGTCTGGCGAGTTCCTGGTTCTTGAATGGGTTGAAGCGAGCCGGACTGGCCACCAGTCCGGCTATCATCGCCGATTCGGCGACCGTAAGATGGACGACCGGTTTGTCGAAGTAGCCTCTAGCCGCAGCCTCCACGCCGTAGCATCCTTCCCCAAGGTAGATCTCGTTGAGGTAAACGTGTAGAATCTTTTCTTTTCCCCAGTTTTTCTCCAAACGGGAGGCCAGAATAACTTCCTTGAATTTCCGAGAATATGTGCGCTCCCTGCTCAGAAGAAAATTTCGGGTTACCTGCATGGTGATGGTGCTGCCCCCCTGGGTTATGCGTCCCGACATGACGTTTCTTACCATGGCTCTCAAAATGCCCTGCCAATCCACCCCGTCGTGTTCATAGAATCGGGCGTCTTCAGCGGCTAAAAAGGCGTTTATGACATGTTTAGGCATTTGATTGAGGTCGATAACAAAACGTTTTTGTTTGAAAAATGTTCCGATTACAGTGCCGTCATCTGAGAAAAAAGTCGACACTGTCCTTGGTTGATATGAATTCAGGTCGGGTACGTCAGGGAGATCATGGGAATATGTCATGTAAGCGCCAAGAATTGCCCCGATCATCACTATCGGAATTTGAATGACAAGAACAACTGGCACTACGAATAACAGGGTAAATAAACCCCTGGAGAGTTTGCGCTGACCGGACTGTCTCATTATTATATCCTACAACACGAGTAGGGGAAGCGCAATCAAAGTGAAAACAACCGAAGTTACTGACCGGATCCAACCATTAGGATTTTCGGATTCCGAAGCGCAATTCAACTGACAAAATCCACCGTCATGAGATCTTCGGCCTTAAGGACGTTTCCTTTAAACCATTTCCGGGTCTCATTCACAATGTCCACTGACTCGCAAGGGGGATAAAGATGGGTAAGAATCAACCTTGCAACCCCTGATTGGGCGGCAATTAACCCCGCTTCCGCAGGGGTTAGATGCCCATGAGTCTTCATACTGTCGGGAAGCGAACACTCACATATTAGGGTATGCGAGTGTTTTGCCAGTTGGACAAGGTTTTCAGATACGTCCGTATCACCGGATATCGTGATGGATGTTCCGTCGGCTTCTATCCTGTAAGACAGGGATGGAAACGAATGAGCGGCTGGCCGCGACATGATTCGCATATCTTTAATCTCCCAGGAATCAGAACTGTCAGCCGACATCTCATGCATTGTCATACGATTGTCGCTTGGAATAATCCATGATCCGAAGATTTCGATCAGGCCATCGTGGAATGTTTTCAATCCAACAGGTCCGACAACATGAAACGGATCAGTTCTAATAGGGCCATAAGCGTAATTCGAAGCGAACAGAAACGAAATGAAATCCACTACATGGTCAGGGTGAAAATGGGTCAGGACAATCATGTCGATATCTCTGTAATCTATACCTGCCTCGCACATCCTCCGCAATGTGCCCGGTCCCATGTCCAGGAGAATATTTGCGCCGTTTGTTTCAATGAACAACCCGGACGAATTTCTTTGAAGCGAGGGTGTCGCTGTTCCGCTTCCAAGTATGGTAACCTTCATTAAGCCGCCTCAATATGTTTCGATGAAGACTCTGGCCGGTGCCCCATCGGCTCCGCGAATCTTCAAGGGCAAACAGTAAATTCGGCAGATTCCCTCGGGGACATCGTGCAAGTCAAGCCCTTCAACTATAATTACGCCCGAAGACAAAAGAAGTTTGTGAACAGGCGCATATTGATCGTCGCACCTGTCAACCGACATGCAGTCGATCCCGACGAGTTTTACGCCGTGTTCCATAAGAAGTTGGGCTCCTGAATCCGACATATAGGCATGTTTCTTGTTCAGATTTTCTTCTCGAAGTCCAGCGCTGCAATTAGTCTTGAAAAATATGCGGGTTTCTTCGTTCCATGGTGATTTTTCAAGGATAGCCCTGTTAATGATTTCAACGCCCCTCAAATCAAGGACAATTCCATTCCCCACGAGGATATCAGGGGGGAGTGCGTCTATGGTTCGGCCACCATCCAGATAGTGTAGAGGAGCGTCGACATGTGTCCCCGTGTGAGTAGTCATGGACAAAAGGGACAAATTGAATTCATCATGATTTTCCCTCGAAAATACGGGCGCTATTGAAAATGGCGGATCTCCGGGGAAAATAGGCGTCGATTCGTCTAGAATTTGGCTTACATCAAATATGGGCATGTTTTAAAATAACTCACAAATCCCGGCACGGTTTTCAAGGGGCGTCAAAGGCATTTTGAATGATTTCGTAATCAGGCGCAGCCCCGAGCGTTACAATCACAATGTCAAATCTTATCGGGGAATCTATTCTTTTGCCCGAAAGATAAAATTTGGCGGATTTGATTATCCTTTTGATCTTGCGCTGGTCAAGAGTAAACAGTGGATTCAAAGCCTCGCTGGAATGCCGGGACCTTACTTCTACAAAAACCAGTTCGCCGGATTCGACGGCGATCAGATCAATTTCGCCATACCTGCAGAAATAGTTCCTTGTTATTATTTTATATCCAAGTTCCACAAGCCTTTGTTCCGCCAAACGTTCCGCCCGAGCCCCCCTGGTTCGGGTCGGGAGAGGCGGATCAATTTCTCGGTTGGAATCAGTGATAATCTAGTGCCTTTCAGCCATCATTTTTTCATGAAGTCTTTTCGCCTGAAGAGAGAAAGCCTCGATTCTGGCCTCAATAATCTGAGGGAATGCGTTGCCGTCTGTCTCTATTGCGAGGAAGGGCAATTTTCTTCCCGGATTTTTGAATATGGGGCTATTTAGATCAGGACTGGACCCATTACTTCCCATTGAAACAATTTTTTCGCCAACTGTAAATTTTTCTGAAAGGATAGCTTCCGCCACTCTTGTAGGCATGCATCCAAATGGCCCTATTGAGATGATACCGCAAGAAGGATGGAGGATTTCATGTATGGCCGCTCCAACCGTAAGGATGGCTTCACCTGTAAGTTTCGGTGATATGTATCTCTCCCCGGCCTTTATCAGATCACCAACTTCAAGTATTTCCTTAAAAAACAATCCTGAAGGTTCAAACAGTTTCCTAACCTTTTTGTCAAAATGTCTTTTTACAAAGTAGCGAATCCAGAACGGAACATCCCTGGAATCGCCCTCAATCCCTGTCTTTATGAGCCAGTCAACGTACTTGATCCATTCACTTGTTTGAGATGTTCTGACAATGAAGCCACGGTCGGACATCTTCTCCACCAGTTTTTGAAGAGAGATGGGGTCGTTCCGAACGTAAATCTCACCGATCAGGGATATTTTGGGAATGTCCTCATAAGGGGCTTTCAATGGTATCTTTGAAAGTTCAACAGCAGATGAACTTATCTGACGCTTGATGTCCTTCCATGACTTGTGAATAACATCCACAAGACTATTCCATTCCCTGAAGAAAATCTCCAGCCCCTGCTCACGGTCTTCGGCCGCGGCCATGATAGTTGACCAGATTTCGTACATCACGTCGCCGATCAGAATCGCTCTCCATGCCGGCAGTGTAAATTTGTCCCCAAGACCCAGATAACCATTGGAGGCATTCAGGGTCAGGACTGCAGCATTTGGGATTTCGTGTCTTTCGATCAAACGTCGTGAAAAGACATTGTACTGACCAAAACGGCAAGGACCCGCTGCGCCGGGCATGAAGTAGGCCGTAATCTCGCCTGACGGCCTAATCTTGTCGAAATAATTGAGCATAGATCCAACAGTGGTCTGGAGAGGAAGACACTCTTTGCAGGATGAATTCCCACGACCAATTTTCAATACCTCGTCATCGGCTGGTGGCAATCCGTAGGCGTTGATTCCGACCTTCCTGAATGTTTGCACGAGAGCCTGATGAGCGAATCGCCCCATGGCGGGAAGAACGACACGCACATTTGGATGAGTCAACGGGTAGGATTTTCCATCAGGAGTTATTACGCAAGGTTTTCCGTCGACCATTCCTGTATGGGCCGCCTCAAATTTCCTGCGTGGGGGCGCAAATTTTCTTTGCGCCTCAAGTTCTCTGTAATAGTGGACGATGTCGAGAAACGCCTCAATTCTTGTCTCAAGACCGGCATCCGCCGTATGGCTGTCAAGCTCCAGGGTCAAAGAGGGCTTTCTTCCCATTTCGTCTCTGAAATAGCCAACAACGAACGAGTCGGGTCCACACGAGAAGTTGCTTATGAAAACCCCAAAAAGCTGTGGATGCTTTTTGACAAAACGGCCGGCTTTGAGAATCATTCGGCCCATTGACCAATACATGGTGTTTTCGTCGTCCATGGATTGATTTTCATAGGGAAGCATGTCAAATGGCAGTATACGATATCCTCTTGAGGCCAGTTTAACGGGGATCCCCTTGTTTGCTTCCGCCGCAAATGAATTGTAAGGTCTTCCAAACAGAACAATGGCGGTCGTTTCAGGAGACGCTTCAATTTCCCTGAGGATCTCCTCTCCCTTGGCTCTCAGTCGGGTCTTGAATTCGTTTTGAGCCTTGACAGCGGCCTCGAAAGCCCTGACTCCTTCAGATTTACTCTTGCCAAGTTCGAGCGCCATCCCGACGAAGCCTTCCTTGCAGGACTGCAAGCCTCCACTCATGTCCAGGAAAGGGCGGAGGACCTTTTTAGTCAGCACCTGGTCAAATGCGCTCGACAGGTAGAAGCCCTCCCCCTGAACAAATACACAGGTACATGTGTTTGGATTTTCTTCATCGGTCGGAATACCTCGAACATGCGGAAGAAAAAAAACGTCCGGGTCTTTTTTAATGAGATTGGAAAAGAAACTGTGAGAAAGTTCTACCGGGAAGCAGAAGGCGGCTCCCTGCTGATCACTGCCTTCAGGGTCCAATCTGTCAGGAAGAGCGACCCGGTATCCAAGTTCCGTAAAAAAACTTTTAAAAAGCGGAAAATAAGTGTTTATAAGAAACGACCTGTTCATTCCGATAACGGGCCTGCCATCAGATGGTTTTTCCTCCTCCAGGGACTCAAAAACCAACTTCTGACGATAGTCCACCATGTCCAGATTCTCGGTCTCAAACTGTAAGTTCTTGATCAGGTTGACATACCTGTTGCATGCTCCACCGAATGGATATGTTTTCCCCTCGAGTTCTATGCGGGCTATTTCGCAGCGACGGTCGCATTTCTCTTTTCCCCCTCCGCAAATAAAAGGCTTCTTGTAAATAACTTCGCGATTTGCTAACTGTTTGAGATCAAACCTGTCTTCATGCATAAGCCCAAGATTCAATCTTCGATCAACTTCCAGCGCCACGCCAAATGCTCCCATCAGTCCCGGTTCCGGTGGAACAACTATTTCCTTGCCGGTCAAAGCGGCCATAGCTGCTGGAATAGCCTCGTTGTAGCACACGCCTCCCTGCATGAAGACTTTTTTCCCGACCGGCCTGTTCCCTTTGACTCTGTTGGAGTAATTCATGCAAATTGAATAAACGAGCCCCGCGACAATATCATTTACAGGGATTCCCTCCTGTGCGGCGTTTTTTATATCAGAGCCGATAAATGCTGCGCATTGGTCGTTAAAATTTGGTGGTTTAGATCCAGAATAAGCAACCGGGCCGATTTCGGTAACCTTGAGACCAAGACTTTCCTTTGCCGACTCTTCAAGAAATGATCCTGTCCCTGCGCTGCAAGCCTCATTCATGGCATAATCGCTTGGAACACCGTTCGTGATGTAAGTGTACTTCGCGTCCTGCCCCCCAATTTCAAAAATCGTGTCGACCTCTCTATCAAAATGGACGGCTGCCGCCGCATGAGCGATAATTTCGTTGATCACGCCATCGGTCATTGCGTGTAGGCCCGCGATCTGTCTTCCTGAACCCGTAACACCCAGACCAACTATGTTTAGTTCACAGTTGTTTTGTTCCAGTAGGCTTCGATATACATTCCGGGAAGCTCCAACAGGGTCGCCGTCTGTCCTGAGGTAATCCGCCGCCAGTATAGCCTTGTCGCTCTTCCTCATTATCACACCTTTGGTCGTGGTCGAACCAACATCGAGTCCCAGAATGACTGTATCACCGTTTACGGGTTCGCCCCTGGGGCGGTCCTTGAAGCTGACCATGTGGCGGAAATTTTCCAGAGGTTGGAGATAAGAGAATGCTGAGCCTTTTTCTTCATAGACTTCATCTGCTCCAGAATAATTTACTGTTGTGTTGTCCAATGCCCAGATAGCAGCGCCCATGGCCTCAAAATATGGCGCCTGTTCAGGAATTAATAAATCCTCTATTTCCTGTTTAAGATAGTGAATCATTGTCTTGTTGAGAGATGAACCACCAATAAGCGCTACAGATTTTTTAGGCAGTTTCTTGAGAAGCTCAACAATCTTGCTGGCCATCATCATCGCAAGGCCCGCTACTACCTGATCTTTGGGAATTCCCTTGTTCAAAGCGTGCGTGCAATCACTCTTGCAAAAAACCGAACAGCGGCCGGAAACTTTGTGCGGGTGCTCGGCGACCCCTAATTTTTCAACATCCTGAAGGTCCAGATTCATCCTTCCTATTTGCTGAAGGAAAAACTCCCCTGTTCCTGAAGCGCACTTGTTCCCAGTTTGAATCGCCTGGATCTTGTTGTCTTCGTCCAGATGATAAACCATGAAAGTTTCCCCGCCGGCGCTCACTACGACCCTGTATTTGCTATTGTCAGGCAAAGAGAAAGGGGCGGCCATTTCGACCGCTTCAGGTTCCGAAATCGTGGTTAATCTTATAAAGTTAATGAATTTCCGTCCGGTCACCGCAAGGGGAAGGTTCCTTATGTCAGGTATTTTCTCGAGGGCATCCAGCAGGGTTTTTCTGGGGTTACCCTCATGAGTTATAGTCGAGGCGTCTATCACTGAAATACCTTTTTCGTCACGTTTAACTCGACAAATACTCAGGGTTGAAGCCCCCAGACACATACCAAGCGCTTCCATCGGTTCATCTCCATGTCACAAAATTATTAATATTTTCCTCTTTATGTGGGGCGCAAAACAGCCTAAAGCAATTTATAACTTTAATTCATTCCAATTCAGACCGTCAAGTCGCGTCAGGTAAATCCCATCAATTGAATTAAGTCAACGGTAATGACTATTCAAGCGTTTAGCAAATTTCTGTAAATGCTGACGCCAGCGTTCATTCAATAATTTATGTATACGAAAGCAAAAAAAAAGTTTAAAATCACACGATTTTAACAAGATCTAACTCTCGTTCATTCTGGGGTTCAATCAAGGAGGAAGGTTTGGGAAAAAGAATCATAGTTGTTTTGGCCATGATGATTTCGACACTGGCGCTCACCGGCAGCGCCGTGGCCAGTTGAGCGGGTTGTTTCCCCTCCTGGTCAGGGGGATCAACGGGTTCCTATTCCACAGATTCCTATTCGCCTTATTATGATTCCGCCGGGTATCCGCAAGCTGACTACTATGCGGCGAATCAGCAAAATCAAACTCAGGATGCTCAACAATCTGCTAAACCAACTAAAAAAGCTCCGCCCAAGACCCGCATGAAGAACCTCTATTAATCAGTTGGATTTAATGACATAGATCAATCAAGGGGCGTTCCACAACGCCTCTTGTATACCAAGATAGCGTGAAACGACACTCTTTCACGGTGGATCGTGTTTTCTCGAATGATCAGCCTACAGATTGGTTTTCCGATCTTTTAATTTCCCCGAAGATGTCAACGCCATTGGTTTCGGTGATCAACACTTTGACGATCTCTCCAACAGAAGCCTCACCATCCGTGATATAAAGTTTGCCGTCAATGTCAGGGGCCTGGTCCCAGATCCTTCCCTGTAACAGCAAATCTGTTTGTTCAGAAAATCCCTCCACTATTGCGGTTTCTATGGAACCCACTCTTTTTTTCATCTTTTTCTTTATGAAGGTTGAGTGTATGGACCGGAGTTTCCGTGCTCGGGCATTCTTGATTTTCGATTGGTATTGGGTCACCAAGTTTCTCAGCGGGAGAACCTTCTTCCTGAAAATATGAAAAAACACCCACGTGATCGAGTTCAGACTGTCTCACAAAGTCCGTTAGCATAGTGAAATCATCTTCTGTTTCAGTCGGGAACCCAACCATCAGAGTGGTTCGAATTGCTATTTCAGGAATTTGAGACCTGAACGATTCGATCATATTACGAATTTCCAGGTCTCTCCATGGGCGACCCATCGATCTGAGAACATTTTCCGAGATATGCTGTATGGGCACATCCACGTAAGGCAGTATCTTGTCGGAATCCCTGATCATGTGTATCAGTTCCGGTGTTATTCCGCTGGGATAAAGGTACATCAGCCGTACCCATTCGATCCCGCTTATCGATTCCAGCTTTTCCAATAATTGAAGGAGACCATTCTTCATGCCGAGATCTCGGCCATAGGATGTAAGGTCTTGCGCAATTAAAACAATTTCCTTCACTCCACAATCTACAAGTCCGGACGCTTCACGGACCAGATCGTCCATGGTTTCGCTCTTTAACCTTCCTCTTATTAGAGGTATGGCGCAAAATTTACAGCCATGGTTGCATCCATCGGAAATTCTTAAATACGCGTAACCCGGGGTCGATAGGACTCTGCTTACCCCCCCCCGGCAGACGATACAACCGGAGTCGGCACGTATCCCTGAGGTCTTCAGGAGATCGGCGGGATTGGTAGAGTCGGGTAAATAGATTCCAGGTTTCGAATATGAGGATGAAGGGGTTGCTGGACGCTGGGGAGCGGGCTTGCCGATAATATCCGAAATCATACCTAACTGATAAGGCCTCAGAAAGAGATCAACTTCAGGTAGCAAATCCTTTAACGACTCCCCATAGCGTAACGGCATGCAACCTGCGACTATCAGATAGGCCTCGGGATTTACCGCTGAACTGTCCAGGATTGTCGCTATAGACTCCTCAACCGCCGGCTGGATAAACGCGCACGTATTGATCACAATGATCTGAGCCAGTTCCTGATCCTGAGTGTGCTCAAATCCTTCGGTCATGAGAGCGGCAAGGATTTTTTCGCTGTCAACCCGATTCTTTGGACAACCGAGGCTGATAAGACTGAAATATCCGTGGTTTTTCACTGGCTAAAGGGGACCTCGTATCTGCGAACGAACCGTTTAGTTTTGGGCTGACTTTAGGTCAAAACGGGAGTCAGGAATTGATTTCAAGAAGGTTATGTTGAAGAGATCAAATCGGTTGTAATTACCAAGGGCGTCATAGATTATTGCCCTCTTGATGGTAAATTGCTGTCTATCCACGCCAAGGACTATTTTGAAACCGGTTTGCGAATTGGACGTATTCATCAATTCGAGGAAAATCATTTTATCCTCGGGTTCAGTTTGTCTTGGAGAAATCTCGATAGTAAAATTCTTGTCCAATGCGCCTATATTTGTGAAGAAACCAAAAAAGTTTTCGATGTTTATTTCAGGAGGGACTTCACCATTTACCTGTGAACCATCGTCATAGAAATAAACAAGATAACTCCTTCCTTTCATTACAACTTTCTGTCTCTCTGGGCTCATTACGTCAAGAGCTATTTCCAGGGGTTTCCTAACGTACATCTGACCCTGGAACCTGTCTCTCATGTCCATGGCCACGTTCACCGTCAGTTGATCAAAGGAAGCGCTAAAGCAACAATTAACGCTGTATACTTCCTTAATCTTTGTTACCAACTCGTGAACTTCCGGATTTTCTCCCAAAACCGGGCTGGATATCCAGGCGGACGATCCAATTAAGAATAGGAGGAGAAAACAGGTTTTTTTCACTTCAATGACCTTTCTGCGCTTAACATGTCCATAATCGCTTTCTTGATCAATTGTAAATCAAAATTGTTACTGGGTATCGGAATATTTCTGGCTCTTAGTTCTTCCGCCAGTAGGCCGATGGTAGGCAGAATCGGTCTTAACTCATGATTATCCTTAAGCTGGGCGCAAACTTCGCTCACAGAACCGAACGCAACCATCTCGCCTGCCTTCATCACTGCCAGCAAATCCAGCAAAGGCAGTAAACAGTCCATATCATGTGAGACTATTATTACGGTTCGGGCTCCACTCTTCCTGAACTCGTCTACCATCCTGTTCAAAGCCTCTAAGGAAGGCGGATCCAGGTTTGCGGCCGGTTCATCAAGAATCAAAATGTCCGGTCTATTGATGAGCGCGCCGGCAATAGCAACTCGCCTTTTTTCGCCTGAGGAAAGATCAAAAGGATTCTGATCTCCAATAACGTCAATGTCGAGACCAACTATGGCGCAAGCCTGCCTGACTCGAAGGTTGACATCTTCTTCTTCGAAGTCGACGCCGCTCACGAGAGGGAAAGAAATGTCGGCGAATACCGTCTCCTCAAAGAGTTGTTTCTCCGGTTGTTGAAACACAAGGGCGACCTTTTTTCTCAATCCATGCCCAATTTGGGCTATGTTGACATCGTCGATGAAAATCCTTCCAGATTTAGGGCTGGCTAAACCGTTAAGGTTTCTGACAAGAGTCGTTTTTCCGGAACCTATCGGCCCAAGTATGCCCAAGACCTTTCCGGAAGGAACGGTAAAGCTGATGTTACGCAATGCGTGGCGAGCAAAAGGTGTCCCGTTGTTATAATGGTAATTCAGGTTTTCAACTCGAATTTCCAATAATCCGTCTTTGTTCCTATCCAAAGCCCCGATTAAGGACGCTCCGGGAAAATTACTCTTTCACCCGCCAGATGGAGCCTTTCGGGCCATCCTCAATTAGAATTCCCCAGCTCAACAATTTGTCCCTGATTTCATCAGCCAGATTGAAATTTCTAGCCTTTCTAGCTTCAGCTCGCTGATCAAGAAGTTCTCTGATTTCATCTTCGGAAATTCCCAGCTCAACAGCCCCTGACTTTCGTGCCTTTTCCAGAAAATCTTGAGAGGTTTCGTTAAGAATTCCAAACACACTCTGAGCCCAACCCAGCAATTCTTTCCTGGCTTTTTCGAGTAAGTCCGGAGAAGGTATCTTTTCTTTATTTCCTCCAGATTCGGTATGGATCCTGTTAATCGCTCTGGACGCTTCAAACATTATAGCCAGGCCCTTAGGGGTATTGAAATCATCGTCCATCGCTTCCCGGAACCTAATTTCCAGGTTTGACAATTCTTCTGGAAGAGACGAAATCTCGCCACCTGACCGCTCTAGTTCCTCAAGCGAGGAAAGAGCCGCGTAGAGTCGTTCCAATCCAACAGAAGCCTCTTTTATCGAAGTGTCGCTGAAATCAAGCGGGCTTCTGTAATGACTTGACAGGAGAAATAAACGCAGGGTTTCTGGATGGGTTTCTTTGAGTATATCCCTGATATTTAGCACGTTACCTAAAGATTTTGACATCTTCTCCGAGCGTATGTTTACGAAACCGTTATGGATCCAGTATTTCGCAAAAGGCTCCCCGGTAGCGCCTTCGGATTGGGCGATCTCGTTTTCGTGATGAGGAAAAGTCAGGTCGGCTCCACCTCCATGAATGTCAAAGGTGGGACCAAGGTATCTCATGCTCATTGCCGAGCATTCTATATGCCAGCCTGGTCTCCCCGGACCCCAAGGACTGTTCCAGAATGGTTCGCCGATCTTCGCCGCTTTCCAAAGCGCAAAGTCTAAAGGGTCCTTCTTTTTTTCGTCGACTTCAACGCGCGCTCCGGACACCAGATCTTCGGTCTTTTTACCGGAAAGTTTTCCGTATGTTGAAAAACTTTTAACAGAGAACATCACGTCTCCGTCCGCCTCGTAAGCGTGCCCGGTATCGATCAAGGCCGCTATTAGCGATATTATGTCCTGGATATGGTCAGTGGCTTTCGGTTCAATGTTGGGCCTTTTTACGCCAAGTGCGTCCATATCAACGTGAAATTCTTTTACATATCTCTCCGCTAATTGTTTCCAGTCCTCTCCCAACTGATTGGCCCGGTTTATGATCTTGTCGTCGATGTCGGTAAAATTTCTGATGTAGTTGACATCAAGACCGGTTTTGACAAGGTACCTGTATATGACATCAAACAGTACTACGGAACGGGCGTGCCCGATGTGGCACATATCGTAAACGGTGACTCCGCAGACATACATTCCGATCTTACCAGGATTCACAGGAACAAACGGTTCCTTCTTTCTGGTTAAGGTATTGTAGATTTTGAGACCCATTCAGCGCTCCCTGAAAATGTTACTTCATGCGTTCTTGGTTTCGTTGAGCAATGCTACCGCCGCCGCCGCCAAACCTTCACGTCTGCCGACAAATCCAAGTTCTTCCGTGGTGGTGGCTTTTATGTTAACGCGACTTCTGTGGACCCCGATAGCGTCGGCCACATTTTGGGCAATTTGCTCACGATAAGGTCCTATTTTTGGTCTTTCAGCAAACAATGTCACGTCAACATTTGAAATTTCAAAACCGAGGGGAGTTATCCTGGAGACCGTTTCAGACAAAAGTCGAAGGCTTGACACCCCTTCATATGACGGATCCGTATCGGGGAAAAGCATGCCGATGTCGCCCATGCCCGCAGCGCCCAGCAAGGCGTCGATTATGGCGTGAATCAGAACATCCGCGTCGGAATGTCCTTCTAGCCCCAGTGGGTAGTCAATCTGGACCCCTCCCAACACAAGCTTTCGATGTGGAGCCAGCCTATGAGCGTCGAATCCATATCCGATTCGCAATACAATTCCTCCGAAAATCAATGCACGGAGCTTAATTCATGGATATTTCCGCGTCAAGGATCTGATCGACCCAAACCGGCCCTGTTTAGTGAATCAATAATTTTGGCGCCTTGAGCAGGATCCTTGAATGGGAGGCGTTTCTTAAGATTATCTAAATTGAAACTCGGGGCTATTCTCATTAATTCCTGAGTGGTGGCCCTCGCCTCGGTCATCCGGTCGGCAAGAACGTAGGAAGCGGCCAGAAAAGAAAGGATGAACGGGCTGTTGGGCTCCAGGTCAAGTGCTCTTTTGAAGGCGTCGACACTGCCATCATAATCTCCTGAACCCATGTGGGCGTGACCAAGAATAGCCAAACAGCGCGCAGATGTTTCCGGATTGAGTAAAATAGCTTTTTCCAGATACGGTATGGCTTCTTGACTCTGACCTGAGAATGTGAGCGCCAGACCAAGACTCTCCAACGCTTCTGAACTACCAGGGCTTAATTCGAGGGCCTTCTTCGCGTTTTGAACAGCTTCGCTGTATTGGCGTTTCTGTACGTTGATGAACGAGATCACCCGGTATGGTGTAGAAATACTGTCATTTAATTTTAGCGCTTTTATGGAAAGTTCGTAGGCCTGTTCAAGAGATTTCCGTGGTGTCTCGGTCCACTGGCGTGTTACTTCTGAAACATACGCCTGCGCCAACTCGGCTAGAGCAGGCGCAAATCCCGGGTCGGATTGGGTTACTTCGACGAGCAGACCGATTGCTGTTTCATTTCCCTTTTTGGAGTGTGCGGCGAGGTTACCGACAGCCTCAAGAAACAACTTATAAGTATTGCCGTTAGATGGGGAGACAAGTTGGCCTGACAGCTTTTTGCCCACTGGATTCAGTCCTTCTTTACGCAAAGCTTCAATGGCGCTAGAGACAAATAAATTCGGAAGTTTCCACAAATCGCCTATATCTAAATCAAAGGTTGATGAATGTATGATCGAATTCTTCGGTAGGCTGAATATGTTGAGTGTCCCCTTGGTCTTCTCTTCATCGAAGATTAAGTCCGTTTCAAAAATGTATTGTATACCACGTTGCCTTGCCAAAGAAATTCTGTCGACTTTTGAGTTCATGAATGAAAATGTTGAATAATTTGGAATCACGTTGAATTCCGGAATCTCTTCAAGTTGTTCAGTAACTACAGAGGCAAGCCCATAAGCGATATCCTGATTTTTCGGGTCATTAATTTTGGGCGCAGGCAAAACAGCTAGTGAAAAAGGAACTGGTTGAAAAGCATCCTGAGATTTAGTTTTCTCAAAATTTTGTCCAGTCTGGTAATTTGAGTTCGATGCCCTGTTCTTGCCCTGGCCTCTTTTCCATACCTTGTGGAGAGTAATTGAAGCAACGAGGACAACCACACAACCAACCAGTATAATTAATGGCCAGAAATAGTTTTTTGATTCAATGCCTGGAGTCTTGGCCTTTTTCCGCTCGGTTGGCGCACCTCCACCGTCAACAACGACACGGTAAGCCCGCACCGGTTCGCTGATGTTCTTGACGCTTTTTTCTCCCAGGAACTCAAATTCTAGTTCAAGTTTTCTTTTTAACTGGTCATAGGCTTCGCCGGAAATACAAATGCCACCCGGTTCGGCGATGGCTTCGAGGCGTGCGGCGATATTGACCCCATCTCCGAATATTTGTTGTCCTTGCTGTATCACTTCCCCAACATTTAGTCCTATTCGAAACTCCATCCTCCTATTTTCAGGCAAGATCTGGTTACGAACCCTAGTTTCTTTCTGAAATTCCACTGCGCATAACAAGGCGTCGACAACACTGTTAAATTCAACCAGAAACCCATCGCCGGCCATGTCGACGACACGACCACGATGAGCTGTCACTGAGTTGGCCAGTAATTCTTTATACGATGTCAGTGTGCGAACAGTGTCAACCTCGTTTTCATTCATTAAACGACTGTAGCCTTTGACATCAGCGTGCATTACAGCGACTAGTTTTCGGGTGGCTGAATCTGAGTTCATGGTGTCTTTCCAATAAATCTCCACAACTTTCCGGCATTATATGACAGGATTAAATTTTTTGAATGGTGAAAATATTAGTGTCGTTCAAATGGTTATTAAATTAGGCTTGAGAAAAATTCTATTGATTTGTGCTCTAGTTCAGTGGCGTGATGACATGGACTTCCCTTGACGAGGTTGTGAGGCTGGCATAAACTTCAAAGTATTCGAAAAAATAGCCGAAATTTGTAAAAAACTTTTGGTTTTATGGCATTCAAAGATGGCCCAGAAAAAGAACAAACTCAAATATTTGAAACCGTTCAGCGGTATAGTCGCCTGGATATGGGTCGGTATTCCCGTTCTGGTGATGGTTGGGCTGTTTTCAGGAATACTAGGTTCCGTCCTAGGCGTATATCTCATCTTCTCAAAGGACCTGCCAAATATCCCCGACCTTAAGGCATATCGACCAAAGACTGTCTCCACCTTTTATGCTGATGATGGTTCTGTGATCGGAGTGTTTTACAAGGAAAAGAGGTTCCCCGTTCCTCTCGTATCAATACCTCCCAATGTAACAAACGCGTTCCTGGCTGCTGAAGACGCAAGATTTTTCTCTCATCCAGGTATTGACCTCATCGGCATATCGAGAGCGATCGTCAGAAACTTGAAATCCGGAAACTTCTCCCAGGGAGCCAGTACGATAACACAACAGGTTACGAGAAATTTCATTCTTACCAAAGAAAAGAAAATTTCAAGGAAGATTCGTGAAGCGATACTTTCTTTTCGGCTTGAGAAATCTCTTTCGAAACAGGAAATATTGAACCTGTATCTGAATGAGATTTACCTGGGCCGAGGAGCTTACGGCGTAGAAGCGGCCGCAAGGACCTACTTCGGAAAATCCGCAGGCGCCATGTCGATTGCCGAAGCGGCTATGATAGCGGGCCTTGTGTCAAATCCCAACAAGTACGCCCCTCCCAAAAATCTTGAAAACGCGCTCCGGAGAAGAGAATTTGTACTAAATAGCATGCTCCGAAACAATTTCATAAACGAAGCCGATTTTCAAAAGGCAATGAGCGAAGCCCCGACATTTAGGGAAAGTTTTCCAAATCCGTTTTCCAGGGCGCCATATTTTACAGAGGCGGTTCGGCAGAAAATCATCGAGAAATATGGTTCGAATCGTCTATATAATGAAGGCTTGCAGGTCTGGACGACTATGAATCCGGTTCGGCAGGGGGCAGCCTCAACGGCCCTGTTAAATGGAGCGCAGGCCTGGGAGAAGCGTGAAGGGCGTCCGGTTGGGCTTGTGAAAAGACTGAAACCTGCTGAGGCCAAAGAATTTCTGAACGCGTCCGCTGCAAATGCGATCAATCTCGGAGACCTAGTTCAGGGACTGGTAATCGAAGCTCCGGAACATAAGAAAAGAAAAGGAAAAAAGAACCAGGAGCCCGTGTCCTCGGAACACGTCATAGCGTTACGCAACGCCCTCAAGTTTAGCATGAAACTGCCGACGGGCTCTACTTACAAAATTAATGATCTTTTAGAATTTCAGGTAGTAGAAGATGACAGTAAAAATGTCTCACTTAAGCAGATAACCTCACCTCCGGTACAGGGGGCGCTTGTTTGCATTGAGAACAGGACCGGTTATGTCATGGCTCTGGTTGGCGGACTGGACTTTGACACGTCATCATTTAATAGGGCCACGCAGGCAATGAGACAGCCGGGGAGCGCCTTTAAGCCGGTCGTATATTCAGCGGCGCTGGAATGGGCCGGGTATAGTCCGAACACTCTGGTTGTCGATGAACCTATAGCCGTCCTGATTGACCAGCGAGAGCCAGAGTGGGTCCCGGCTAACTCGGATGGAGGATTCATAGGGGCAACCAACCTTACAAATGCGCTGGCTATGTCCCGAAACGTTGTAGCCATAAAATTGCTTATGGACGTTGGCCTGGAAACCACCATAAACGCCGCAAGAAATATGGGAATCAAATCCCCGTTGGGGCGGAACCTTTCTCTTGGCCTGGGATCTTCGGAAGTCACTCCGCTTGAGCTTACCGCCGCCTATACTGTTTTCCCAAACATGGGTATGCGAATAAGTCCCGTAATGATAAAGAAGGTCGTGGATCGTTTTGGAAATGTTCTCGAGGACAACACGCAGCCATTGATTAACGCTGACCAAAATATTGACCCCGCTCCAACCTGGATGTCCTCATATCAAGGCCCCCATAATCAATCTGTCCACGATCCCGACGAGGAACAGGTCCAACCGGATGTCTCGAAGCATGAACCAGTTGACAAGAACAACTTGAACGAGAATCAATCTCCCGGATTAAAACTGGAATTTGTGCTCACTCAATCATTCCCCAGTTCAAAAGGTCCTGACGTAAGGGTTATGGAACGCGCTATAAGTCCTCAAACAGCTTTTCTGATGGTCCAAATGCTATCACAGGCGTGTATTTCAGGCACGGCCTCAAATGTGGCGAAACTTCGAAGAAATGATCTTGCGGGTAAGACAGGAACTACCGATGACTGCGCGGACGCATGGTTTATCGGGTTCAACCCTACCTACACCACCGGTGTCTGGATGGGGTTTGATTCCAAACTTTCTCTTGGAAAGAGAGAATATGGTGGAGTGGCTGCCTTACCTGTGTGGATGGATTTCATGGGTGAATTGCTAAAGGGGACTACTTCCGAACAGTATACTGCGCCACCGGGACTTGCGTACCGGGGAAAAGAAAACGAGCTGCAGGATGGGTATGGCCGTAAATCGGGGTCATCCGGCGCTGATTTTGACCCGAGATTCGGAGCCAAGACTTATTGCCCCGTCGACGCTCCACACTTCATGTATTCGGGAGACACGAACTCAATGCAACAACCGTGGTCGATGGGTTATCCGCAAACGTACATGTACCAGGGAGGGATTAGAGTTCTCTCTCCCACGGGTCAAACTATAGGATACGCATCGACCTTGCGTGATGACAGAGGCAGGTCCCTGTTTTATCCGGAAGGGCCTTATGAAGGGGCGATGGACTATTCCGAGCTTCAGGAGTCTTATAACAATTATGGTGGGAGAACACAGAATTCTCCCTATCAATCAGGCGCCGGTTACATGGATCGATATCCTGCGCAAGTCTGGGGTAGATAATGAAGTCTCGAGGCTGGTCTACGATTATAACAATCCTGATAATTCTCATAGCCGGAGTAATCGTTGGCATGTGGATCAACAAGCGTTCCGTCATCGTGAAACCTGCAGCTCCTGACCCTGAATCCTACAAGGCGCTGGAGGTTGGTGAGGCTGTGGTTATGCGTGTTCACCGCGAACTCAGTCCGGCGGTGGTCAACGTTGTAACAAAGACGCTGGCCTACAATTTCTGGATGCAGGTCGTTCCACAAACCGGGCAAGGGACCGGATTTGTTATTGACAACCAGGGGCATATTCTTACCAACAGCCACGTGGTTGGTAACAGCCAGAACATCGAAGTCACGTTCATCGGGGAACGCAAACTCCCCGCCAAATTGGTTGGACAAGATCCGGTCAGTGATCTTGCTGTAATCAAGATCGATCCTTTTCAGGGTATGGCGATTGCTCCTCTGGGTGATTCCAACAACCTGGCTGTGGGACAACGGGTAATTGCCATAGGCAACCCGTTCGGTTTTCAACACACTGTTACCGCAGGATTTATCAGCGCACTGAATAGGGATATAGTGGTAGATCAGCGTACCATGATAGGGATGATACAGACGGACGCCGCGATAAATCCCGGCAACAGTGGTGGCCCGCTTATCAATTCCAGAGGACTGGTGATTGGTGTAAATACAGCGATTTTCAGTCAGACGGGCGGGTTTATGGGAATTGGCCTCGCTCTTCCTATCGATCGAGCCAAAAAGGTATCCGCCCAGATATTAAAACTTGGTCGTGCGGTTTATCCGTGGACTGGGATAGTCTCGGGCACCGATATAGATCTACAGTTGGCGCAGAGTTTAGGCATTCCGTCTGTGAACGGTTTCCTGATCTCGATGGTGGCGCAAGGGAGTCCGGCTTACCAGAGCGGTCTCCGTGGGGGCACTCAGTTGGCGGGCTCCTACAGAGGCCGGCCATTGCTTCTTGGTGGGGACATTGTGACAGGAGTGGATGATATCCCGACCCCCACGTTTGACGATTTCCAGAACCTGATTTTTCAGAAAAACAGTGGAGATGAAGTAAGATTAAACATTCTCAAAGGTGGCCAAAAGACCGTGGTACCAATAAGACTGGCTGAAGACCCAAGAATCGCCAGATAGCACAGTCTGAGGAAAAAAACGACGGCATTGTTGACAAGTGAACCAACCTAAATTAAATTGTAACATTGATTTGGCTATTGTACTTGTCTTTACTTCTTATTAACAATATGCGCCCGTAGCTCAGCTGGATAGAGCGTCTGACTACGGATCAGAAGGTCGGGAGTTCGAATCTCTTCGGGCGTACCAATAAAAACAATAGGTTAACTCCTTTTTGATACATGATATGATGAGCTAGTGTCCATATAGGTGTCTATCTTCCGTCTGTATCAACTTTATCGCCCCAAGCGACACTGCTCAGTTCATCCTCTGTGACTAAGTTGTATCTCTTGAAGACAGCCGTGGTTTCATGACCAGAAATCGCCATGATCTTGAAATAATCGTTCTTGGCTAGTCGCAGATTGTTTATAGCGCAATGCCGCAGATCATGGAATGTGAATTCTTGAAGCCCTGCCTTGGTGCAGGAGGTCTTGAAGGCTCTCTTAAAATCATTGAACGGCTTGCCATCTCGCAGAAAAACGCGATCTGTCTCCTGACTCCTTGGCAGGTCGGCTAACAAAGTTTTCACCCGGGGATGTAGAGGGATTGACCTGGCAACCTTTGTTTTTGTTCGGTCTGCGTGCAAGCGAATGAAACCATTTTCAAGATCAACTTCCTCCCATGTCAGGTATAATATTTCCGACTTCCGCATCCCCGAATAGAAGGCCAGTATGACTATGGGCTGAAGGTGTGACGGGCAGTTCGCCAGTAGGTTCTCAATCTCATTCTGTGAAAGTATCTTCATTCGGACATTGTTCTCTGGTAATCGCTTTAATTCAGAAATAGGATTCTTTTCTATCCTGTCATGGCGAACAGCTCTATTGAACATGCTTTGTAGACAGGAGAGTTCTCGGTTAACTGTTGCAGGTTTAACTTGAAAGCCCACATGCCTAGGGGAGGGTTCCTGAAGACGGTTTTTTTGATAAGCTTCAACTCGGCCCAGGGTTATATCCTTCAGTTTGGTTTCTGCGCCAATAAGACGTTTCAAGTTTTTTATGGATGAGAATTCTTTCTCACTGATTTATTGATTCTTGCACCGGCTTGCAGTCATATTCCATAATGGGTTTTTTATAACAAATGTTTTTTAATTCAGGAGCAAGCTCTTTCAGTTGTGATTGAATACTTGAGTGAATCACATTCTTGAACTCGTAATAATGTTCAGCGACAATAAGGGAAGTGTTAAACCTGACAAGCAGTGTTGGAAAGTTCCAAAGCGCCTTCAATAAATATTTCCAGAACTTGAACCTTGTCGGGTACAACACTCCATTTCTATATATCATGATGGCGGCAGCCCTCAATTCCCAGAGATACGGCATCTTGAACGGCAGAGTTATTGGAGGATCCATCGCGGCGAAGTGATGGTAAGCTCTTTCAAGATAGGCATGCGGCTCATACAGAGTGTCATAGAGAATCACAAATTCATTTGCGATTTCTTCCAGTGGCCTTGTAGGAACGAAGTTTATCAGGCCCGTCTGATTGGTGATATTTTCTTCATCCATAATTAGTAAACGATCTTCGGATTTAAGCCTCGCCCAAAGGTCAGTGCCAGGTCCAGACTGGAGAAGGGTAGTGAAAAGCTCCGGAATGTGGTTCTTCTGGGCAAAATCGATCAACCGCTGTCCAGCCTCTTTTTTTTCACCATCGAAACCCAGGATTGTCCCTGCTATTACTTCAAATCCCGCCTTTGTTATTTTATGAGCCACCAGATCCAGGTCAATGTTGACATTTTGCAGTTTCCCAACGTCTTTGAGACATTCCTGGTCCGATGTTTCCACGCCTATGAAAACCTTTGTGAAGCCGGCCCTAAACATATCCTCCATCAGTTTATCATCCGCAGCCATGTTTACCGAGGCCTGGGTTAAAAAAGTAAATGGCCATCTCCTGGTTTGCATCCACGGAATCAGCTCTTTTAACAATTCCTTGGTTCTCTGAACGCTACCGATAAAATTGTCATCAACAAAGAATACGAAGCGTCGCCATCCAAGGTTGTATAATATCTCCAATTCCTGAAGGACCTGATCCGGCGTCTTTGTACGCATTTTACGGCCTAACATCAAAGTCACCTCACAGAATTCACATTTGAATGGACAACCTCTTGTGAACTGGATTCCCATCTGTGCGTAACTTTTTAGGTCCAGCAAATCAAATCGAGGAGGAGGGCTTTTAGTCATGTCTGCCCGTTCATCAGATTGTATGATGCGCCCGAAATCCTTTTTCTTGATGCCGCTGAGGAGTTCACTTATATGGACTTCAGCTTCCCCCTTGACAACAATATCCGCCCCTGCCTGAAGAATCTTGTCTGGAACATGAAAAGACCACGGACCACCTACGACTACCGTTTTGCCTCGTTTTTTGGCTTGTTTGATAACCTCTATGATACCTTTTTGTTGAACAGCCATTCCGGATATCATTATCAATTCAGATCGGTCCCACTGTGGTTCCGATATTTCCTGAAACACCATATCAACCAATTCCGATTCCCAGTCACTTGGCAGGAGAGAAGCCAGGGTAAGGAGCCCAAGAGGCAGGTACAATCCCTTTTTTCCGGTCATCTTCATTACTTTACCCAAAGACCAAAAAGTCTGGGGATGAGCCGGATTCACTAAAAGAGTACGCATGAAACTATCCTGACAATGAAGTTTACTAAAGACCCTCTTGCAAAAGGATTTCCGGTGATTAGTCAGGTGAAACAAGGAGTTTCACAGGTGGCCCCAAGGTATAGCGTTTTAACAGAAAGAACGCTTTTTCACAGGAGTCTATGGTGAATCTTGAAAAAACAATATCATGTATGTTGTGGACACTGCAATGAACCCTACTCCCTATGTTCTCAAGCTTTAATATGATTGGATTAATAGACCGAACAGGAGCCTTTGTCTAAACCCATCCCCTGTAACATCTGCCCGGCTCGACGCACAGGTTGGACGTCAAAAACATACCTTATGACCCCGCTAACTATTTATAATATAGGGGTATGCACTTGCCTCAACCACACGCTATATCTTGAGGTCGCCGAAACTACAGAAGCTGTAATTGATAGCTAATACAGGGTCGCGGAATTTGGGTTCTAACGGCTCATTTGAGCCGTCTTATTTCAACACCACCCTTTTGTTCTGCGCAAGAAAACGTACGCCTACGAGCGTTTTAGAACCCTTCTAGAACCCCGTGAGAATAATGTTTCGATAGTAGACCATGTGAACGGTATGAAAGAAAAATGAACACGAGTTCATTCAACAAACGCGAGAATAAGTAAATCAGAAGATAAGCTGTAAAGTAGTGTAGGAGGAGTGAAGCTAGATGCGCCATGAGTGAATGATAGAATATACAATGAGGGAATCCGCTGCCGGCAGAAATGCTGTAGTGTGGTGCAACAAGGCCAGGTGAAAAGGTTGCTATAAAGGGTGTTACCAGACATCCAACAATGAATTGGAGAAGAGATGGTAGATCGTCCCCAAAGGCCAAAACTAGGGCCAGAATACAATCTGGCCTTCAATTACCCCGAATTGGTAGATGAATGGCACCCGACTCTAAACGGAGACCTTACTCCAGACAAGATGTTTCCTAGGAGCAGCAAATCAGTATGGTGGAGATGCTCGAAGTGCGGGAAAGAGTGGGAAGCTGCAATTTCAAACCGGACCAATGGAACCGGATGTCCGAGGTGTTACAAAGAAATTACCCCAGAATACAATCTGGCCTTCAAACACCCCGAGTTAATCGATGAGTGGCACCCAACCTTAAACGGAGAGCTTACTCCAGACAAAGTCTTTCCTGGGAGCAGCAAATCAGTATGGTGGAGATGCTCGAAGTGCGGGAAGGAGTGGGAAGCTAAAGTAAAGAACCGGGCCAACGGTAAAAGTGGATGTTCAAAGTGTCGTTTAGAAGCTCCCCCAGAATACAATCTGGCCTTCAATTACCCCGAATTGGTAGATGAATGGCACCCGACTCTAAACGGAGACCTTACTCCAGACAAAGTCTTTCCTAAGAGTAGACAATATGCATGGTGGCGTTGCTTGAAATGTGGGCGTGAGTGGCGGGCTATAGTGAGGAACCGAGCTAACGGTAAGGGATGTAAAGATTGTGCTGACAACGTTACCCCGGAATACAACTTAGGAGTATTATTTCCCGAATTGGCCGATGAGTGGCACCCAACTTTAAACGGAGACCTTACTCCAGACAAAGTCTTTCCTCAGAGCGGACAACATGCATGGTGGCGTTGTTCAAAATGTGAGCGTGAGTGGCGGGCTAAGATTGCAAGTAGAAACTCATAACGGAAACGGATGTAGCAGGTGTAAAAATCTGATACCTAGCAAAGACCATAACTTAGGAGTCAAACACCCCGAGTTGATCAAAGAATGGCACCCGACTTTAAACGGAGACCTTACTCCTTATGATGTGACTCCCAAGAGTGGCAAATCAGTATGGTGGAGATGTAAGAGAGGTCATGAATGGGAAGCAGAAATAAAGAGCAGAGCAAACGGGGCAAGTTGCAAAACATGTAACCCAAAGACATCACAGATGGAAATCCTAATTTATTGTGAACTAAAGTCTATTTTTCAAAACGTCAGATGGAGAGAAAAGGTAAATGGGCAAGAATGCGATGTTTTTATCCCCGATTACAACATCGCAGTTGAATATGACGGAGTCTATTATCACCAAGAAAGACATGAACAAGACATTATTAAAAACCAGAAACTTTCAGGTGCTGGTGTAACTTTGTTTCGAGTGCGCCAGGCGGGGCTGGCCCCTCTCTCGAAGAACGACATCACAGGAGAAGCAAGAGAAGGCAAATTCTCTATCATGTCAAGATTACTACACAGAGTGCTAAACCATGAAAAGATTAACTTGGAGGACACAGACAAAATTAGAAGTTATCTGTCTGGCGGGCATCTCGTAAATAAAAAAGAATTTCGTAGAATGGTTTCTAATCTTCCGGGGCCACAGCCTGAGGAGACACTGCAATATAAATTCCCTAATGTTGCCGCTGAATGGGATTATGAAAGGAATTATCCTCTTACACCCTTGGATGTTGCCGCTGGTAGCAATGAACCGGCGCATTGGATTTGTTCAGCGGGGCATCGCTGGGAAGCTGCTATAGATAGCAGGGCCGGCGGTAAAAGAGGCTGTAACAAGTGCCTGAAGCGGGTAGCTACTCCTGAACATAATTTAGCAACACAGTTCAAGCATATTGCTGATGAATGGCATCCAACTTTAAACGGAGACCTTACTCCTTATGATGTGACTCCCAAGAGCAATAAGAACCGATTCTGGCTATGTAAAGACTGTGGTCATGAGTGGCAAGCAACTGTGTATAACGGAACAAAGCCCAACGGGACAGGCTGTCCAGAGTGCTATAAAAGAAGACAGCACCGTAAAGTGTAACATGCTCCAAGGCCTAGTCGAAATGCCCCCATATAGTTGCTCTTATAAACGCACCTGGCTGCCCGACGTTCCAATATTTCTGGTCTGTTTTTCACGCTCGGAGCGCCAAAAAACAAAGACTATAAGCGTGAGTTGTAACAACAGACATATCAGATATTACTGAACCATATTTGCAATTGATTGCAAATTCTATTTAAGAACCAGAATTATGAAATGAATATCATCTGCGGGAACAGCGCCCACAAGTATCTAAACAACCACATTACCCAATGAATAAATAGAGCCAAGACATTAAAATTTGCAATCGATTGCAACGAGCCTAGTAAATAATCAAGAATTATAAAGAGAATATTTTAGTAGCAGGATTGCTTATGCTTATTTTGAATCTCAATTCGGCCGGGAGATCGGGCTATTGTATTATGCGCTGATTCGTCCTGGCTGGAATAGATCGAGAAAAAAGGGATGGTGCCCGATAGTATGTGCCCAGAAAGGCACGAACCGAAAAGATAATCATGAATAACGGCACGAGTACAAGATTGTTGAGAACCCGGGTAATTGACGTTGCTTAGGTTTGGGGTCTGAAAAGATCAGGATTATAAACCCTGCAAGAGGCGCGAATAGAAGGCAAAGCAGCCGATTTGTTGGTGTCCATATAGGTGTCCACTGGTGTCTATATTGGTGGCTAACAACGCGGTGATTCTATGTTAACTAGAAACCGCCATAGCAACACAACAACTTGTTATCATTAAATAAGATGCATCATAGTGTTAACTGAGAACGGCAGGAGCAAGTCAGCGGTATCTGAC
>CAWEPY010000005.1:0-10715 GCA_963811075.1 uncultured delta proteobacterium | reverse complement strand
TTTCGAAAAAGCGTCACAGTTGAAATGTCACCGCCTAAGATAATTAACTTGATGGTGGTTGAATTCTAGCCGATAGCAATTTGACGAATTCGCTGGGGGAGGTGGGAGTGTACGCTCAAACAAATTTTGACAAGCCCTGTTGTAACCCCTCAGTTATGGGTGGCAAATTTGAGGGGTGGATATTTTTTTCTCGCGATTTATGGAGAGATGGATTAGAGGATTGAGCCATGTTGAGGGTCCTCAAAGGGCGTGAGGTCTGTAACGATGGCTCTAAACAACTGTCCTCTATGTTTGGACAAGCAGCGCCGAATAGATGAACTTGAAGACGAGGTCAAAAGTCTAAGGGCTGTTTTGGGTAGAGAACAGCGCAAGATGGAGGATGGTTTTTTTGGTTCATCTACACCTTCATCAAAAAAACCTTTCAAAAAGACCACTGACAAGAAAGAAGAAAAGCCAAAGGGCGCTCGTCCTGGCCACAAGGGACATGGTCGGAATGGACATGGAGATGGGGAAGATCGTACGGAAGACATTTTTCCTGTGTCAGAAACATGCCCTGAATGCGGCAAGTTACTAATGAAGAAAGGAATAGAGCGCAGGAGCGTCGTGGACATTGCCTTGGTCAAACCGGAAAAGATTTCTTTCAATCTTCACAAAAGGTATTGTCCTGACTGTCGCAAGAGTTTTACTCCACAACCTCCGGGAGTCCTTCCCAAGAGTCTTTACGGGAATCGTCTTATTGCCAAAGCCGTTACCATGCACTATCTCCACGGTGTTCCAATCGAGCGGGTTTGCGAGAATCTGGGGATAGGAAGTGGGAGTCTTGCGGGAATATTTCGACGTTGCTCTCATTTGTTCGCTGATGTGCCCCAGAAGTTAATTGAACAATACCGAGAGTCTCCTGTAAAGCATGCCGACGAGACTACCTGGCGAACAAACGGGGAGAACGGCTACGTGTGGCTGTTCGCTACTGAAGACCTAAGCATCTTTCAATTTGGCAAAAATAGATCCGCTCAGGTCCCCTTGGCGGTTTTTGGCAAAGAACCATTGAAAGGAACGCTGGTTGTGGATAGGTATAACGGATACAATAAGGTTCCCTGCTCAATTCAATACTGTTATGCCCATTTACTCAGAGAGGTGGAAGACCTGGAAAAGGAGTTCCCCGATAATACGGAAGTTTCCACTTTTACTGCTGTAGTCATTCCTTTGCTCAGTTCAGAGATGGCCAGTTCATTTCTTAATATGAGTTTCAAAGTAACTATCGAAGAAAAGCCGAGTTTTAGGGAGCGTTATTATAGACCGGCGATATTTTTTTCAATTGCTGTTATCTTCGTGCTGATTCTCATCGGAATCACTATTCTGGTAAGAAGATTTTAGATGGTTGTCAATTTCAGGGGGCCCAATGTGTTCCATGTACGGACAGATAGTCAATTGGCATCAGGCGCTTACAAGAACATCTTTATCCGGCCGCAGCCTAATAGACGGACATCTCTAACAGACAACTACCGTAAGTGTGATAGAAACGTTGACTAACTGGAGAAGAAATCAAAAAGGAGTTCAAGAATTATGAGAAAACTTAAATCAATTGAAACTCTCTCTGATGTCAAATGTGAAAATTGTACATCCTACAATCAAGGTCGGTGTGTTCGGCGACAATTTCAGTTCGGCACTAACCAGGTGTTTGGATGTTAGAGATGAAGACGATAAATGATATTGACGTCCTTGTCTCAGTTATTTTTGCTGCTATTAAACTTTTTTCCAGTTCTGGAAAATTGTTTATAAATCTTGACACAGACATCTGTGTTATACTAATCATCCCAGCTATCTCTTCCTGGGTCCGACCAGGCGTAGAATCATACACACCAAGAGTCCGTGAGGCGGCCACAGACGGCAAATATAGCAGGGTTAACTGTACGACTGCATGGCGCTCTCAACGCTGTCATAAATCTCAAACAATCGGTCAAGCCCCATTTTTTTAAAAGTCTCAAGAACTCTGGGGGTGGGAGTGCTAATTTTTAGGTTTGCGTTCTTCTTCTTCATGATGTCGTATAACGACAGAAGCGTATGTACGCCAATGCTGTCAATAAAACGGGTTTTTGCCATATCTAGCACTAGTCTGAAAACAGGTTCCTGCGCCAGCCCCTTTACCGCTTCCCTCAGCTTTGGCCCATTACAGATATCCAGCCTCTCATCTGTAATCACAACGGTAAAGCCATCTCTTTTTTCAACCTTCATCGTTTTAGCTACTCCTTTGACCTTGGAATATAGAGGTTGGAATCCTCTTCACATTAATAGATTTTTATTATGTCATGCTACTACTCCGAAGTCTGCTGCTTTTATGAGCCTAGACAGAGCGCTGTAGAAAATCCTGGTGTCTATTGGTTTGAGTATATATGCGTCACAACCCGCTTCCTTGATTTTTGATTCATCATCCTTCATGGCGTGCGCCGTTAGAGCTACTACAGGAATATGAGCCGTGACGGGATTACTCTTTAGGACTTTGGTGGCGGTCAGTCCGTCCATGCCCGGAAGTGAGATGTCCACAAGTATAAGAGAAGGTTTCTCTATTTCAGTTTGTTGTATCGCTGTCTCAGCGGAAAACGCATGTATGGCTTCGTAGCCAGCGTCTTCCAGCAGATCTGTGATAAATTTCATATTGGATTCATTGTCTTCGACGACAAGAACTTTGGGGCGGGTTTTTTCTTCAACTGAAGGATCAGATGGCGACTGAAACTGAAGTCTTACCGATGCCGGCGCCAACTGAGCCTCGGCATCTTTTTCCTCCCTGATAAAGGGAATGAAGAAACTGAAAGTACTGCCGAGGCCCTCGCCATCGCTTTCGACCAAAAATCGGCCTCCATGAAGCTCCACAAGTTTGCTAAACAACGCCAGTCCAAGACCTGTGCCCTGTTCCTGCCGAGAAAAAGAGCAATCCAATTGCTCGAAGGCCTGAAATATTCGTTTTTGGTCATCTGGTTTCAGTCCGATGCCTGTATCGGAAACGCTAACTAGAATCTCTTTCCCCCGCCTTTCGGCTTCCAGTCGAATTGTCCCTCCCGGAGGAGTGAACTTTACCGCATTGGATAACAGGTTCATTACAATCTGCTTGAGACGCACATTGTCAGCCTGAATCTGTCCTTCATAAAACTCTTCAGACACTCTCAGACTAACGTTCAATCCTCTTTTTATAGCTGTTTCCCGGATCATTCGCAGGCAATGTTCCAGCAATTCCCTCAAGTCAACAGGGGACATTCTAATGTCCATTTTTCCAGATTCGACCTTAGCAAGATCCAATATGTCGTTGATTAGTATCAATAGAAGACGTCCCGCACCCGAAATCTCTTTAACATATTCCAACTGCTTTTCGTTGAGTTTGCCGAACAATTGGTCTCCAAGAAGATCAGAAAAACCGATGACCGCTGTCAATGGTGTCCGTAATTCATGACTCATGTTCGTGAGAAAATCGCTCTTGGCTGCGCTTGCAAGGTATGCCTGAACACGAAGCCGGGACGCTTCGGCCAGGATGAGTTCCAGCCTTTGGAGACTCCTCTGTAACTCCCGCTCTACTCGCTTGCGCTCAGCTATTTCCAGCTCAAGCTTTTTATTCGCCTCCCGCAGTTTGCTCGTGCGCTCTTCCACCCTAGCTTCAAGTTCATCCCGAGCCCTCTTGCGCGTGGAGATGTCTCGGCACAGAGCCACTATCTGAAAGGATTGACCGATCTTCACAACAGTCCCATTAATTTCGACTGGGGTTATTTGCCCTTTCTTATCGACATAATCAATCTCGAGGCTTCTGACATAACCCTGCTCCAGGCATTTTGTCACTTCAGCGGCATTTCGCTCCCTGTGATGTTCGGCCGTCCATTCGACCACGCTTCTGTCGATTATCTCATCTAATGTTGTGTGACCGGAGAGTCTCAAATATTCGCTGTTTGCGTCGGTTACCTTGCCTTGGGAGTTAAGAATCAAATAGCCCGTATCGGTTGTTTCGACGAGCGCCTTATACTTTTCTTCACTCTCCTGTTGCGATTGTTCAGCCTGTTTACGATGCATCACGTCCTCAACTACATACAGGCACCCATCAACGAATCCTTGCTCATTTAGTGTGGGGGTGAGAACTATCCTGAGGTAAGTTTCCTTGCCCCATTTGGTTGTATATAAGGTTTCGGTGGAAATTGGTCTTTTCTCGGTCATACAAGTTCTAAAGAGATCAGAGAGCCCAGCCTTCACCATTGATGGAAATGTTAGCACGTTTATTGTCTTTGTGGCCTCAGGGCCGGGAGAACCTAGCGCCTGTAGAAAAAACCGATTGACTTCCAGAACCTCTCCTTCAAGGTTCACCAGTAGTATACCAATAGGTGTGACATCGAATAGCATACGGTATTTGCGTTCACTTGCGCCTAAAGAGTCTTCCGCAACTCTGCGCTTTGAAGTGTCAGTGAATATGATATTGACGTGGTTGATGTCGGTAGCCTTTATATCGAATTGGGTGTGAAGTAATGAGCCATCCGATTTTATTAATCTGAGTTCGCATGTCTGTTCTGCTCGGGTCTCTAAGGCCTGCTTGAGCTTCAGACAAAGGGTGTCCGCATCCTCTTTTAAAACACAACCACTCAGTGGTTTCCTGATGAGAGAATCTCTTGCTACGCCCAGCCGGTTGGCGGCTGTCAGATTGGATTTCAAGATAAACCCTTTGCTGTCCACTGAAAGGTAACCAACTGGGGCTAAGTCATATAGGTCAACATACTTACCCCTGGACGCTTCTAATTCCAGTTGAACTCTTTTGAGTTCCTCATTCTGAATCTTTAGCTCAATCTGATTAACCCGAAGTTCATGGATGATCTCTTCTGGGGTTTTCTTTTTTAGGTCGAGTGTTTCATCCGGAGACTTGGAGAGTTTCTTCTCAGCTAAGTCCCTCAGGGCGCTTGCGCCTTTTCCGTTCTCGTCTAGGGCCATTTTCTCCGCCATAAGTATAGGTCCTTATATTAAATTGACTTAGCTCTAGCCGCTAGCCAAAGGCTCGTCATAAATTGGTCCATAACCAGAAGTTCGTCGGTAGATTCGTAAATCAAGTTCTGGTGCGCCACATCTAGGACTTGGAATAGTACCGATATGTCTGCGTCTGACAGATATGACAAAAAATCCACAAGGGTTTTCCGTTCTTCCCGTTTAGGCTGTTGCCTTTCGGCCAAGACATCCTCAAGTGGTAAGCATTTAATGTCGTTTATAGTCATTTTTAAAAGTGTTTCACGAGGGTAACCATAGTATTTGGCCGCTGAAGTGTTGGCTTCCACAATAGCCCCTGATTTTGGTTCGACCAGCAACATGACAGCGTCATGTGCCTCAAATTGTAAACGAAATCTCTCCGCACTCTCACAGCACCGTTTTTCGGCTTGCTTGAGTCTCAGCATAGACTTAACTCGGGCTAGAAGTTCACGGTTCGGCATTGGTCTCGCTATGTAACCATCCGCCCCTTGCTCCAGAGCTTCTGCCTGGCTGTCTGATTGGACCTGAATACTGGAAAGTAGAACCACATAGATGTCTGCAGTTTCGGGATTGGACTTGATGCGTCTGCAAACCTCCCTGCCGTCAATGTCCGGCAAGACTACATCTAGAAGAATCAAGTCAGGTTTGTGTTCCGCAGCCAATTTCAAGCAATCCTCGCCGTTGTTTGCCTCAAATGTTTGGTATCCGGCGCTAGTCATGATTCTTGACAAGCCCTGGAGCGCATGGATTTGATCGTCAACGATGAGAATTCTGGCGCTATCCGGATTTTTCATCTCTGGTTCTCCCAAAGGTCGCATTGACAGAAGACAGCCTTAATTCTCGGTCCCCAACAATCGATCGAGTTGAGCCTTCAGCTCTTCCGTTTTGTAAGGTTTGAGTAATACAAAAGCGGGACGTTGCCCCGGAAAGCTCTCCAGCACTACATCCTCAGTGTATCCACTGCTAAGGATGACTTTGACATCCGGTTTGATCCGTATAAGTTCCCCAAAGGCTTCAACTCCGTTCATCTTGGGCATCTTGTAGTCTAGCATCACCAGATCTATTTCATTCATACGCTCTCGGAAAACACGAACACCTTCTTCTCCATCCTCAGCGATTATCGAGTCATAGCCCAAGAGGTCCAGACGTCTAACGACCAGATTCCTGACCCCCGCTTCATCCTCGACTAATAGAATGGTTTTTCGTCTATTAACGGTCTCAAGCCCCGAAGCCTTGGTCTTAACTAAGTCCATGACATGAACCGAGGAAGCCTGAGCTTTTTCCAAAGCTGGAAACAACACTCTGACTGTAGTTCCTTTTTCAACCTCACTCTCTACTATTATGGCGCCCCGATGGCTCTTAACTATCCCGATGACTTCGGCCATTCCAAGGCCACGCCCAGTGAATTTTGTTGAAAAGAAGGGATCAAAAAGCTTGTGCTGAGTCATGACATCCATGCCACAACCAGTGTCTGTAACCTCCAGAAAGACGAACCTACCGGGCGCAGGCTTTTCTTCCAGCCGGCTCCGGCGCAGATAAGCCGAGTCGCAATTTATGAAACCTGTTCTAATAGTTACATTGCCGTCCTTATCAGCGATGGCCTCAGAAGCGTTGACCAGAATATTCATAACCAACCGTTGCAGTTGTTCCGCGTCTCCCTTAAAGATTGGGAGTGTGCTGTTGGTTTCAAAGTTCAGATCAACATATTTGGAAACAGTCGATTTCAGTAGGGCGGGGTCCCTGTTCAACAGCTCGTTTAGATCTATGTCTACAGGGAAATACATGATGTTGCCCGTGTAGACCTGCATCTGCCGGGAGAGTTCCGCTGATCGTTTGGCCGCCCCGACGGCGCTCTCAATGCACACTAGGGTCTCAGGATCGAGAGTTTGATCAGCAAGAGCCAACTCAAGGTTCCCCAATACTACCGCCAAATGGTTGTTGAAATCATGCGCTATGCCGGCGGCCATTACAGCAAGACTCTCGAGTTTCTGGGCTTGGAGTAGCTTATGCTGCATCTCCAGTCGTTCTTCCTCTAATCGTTTTCGGTCGGTCATGTCCTCCAATGATCCGAAAATGTAATCCACCCTGCCATCTGGGCCCCTCTCAGGGAAGCCTCTGGCTCGATGATGGCGAATCTCTCCATCGGAGCGGATGCCTTGTAATTCCATTTCGTAAGGAATACTGTCAGAAAGAGCAAGACCGACGGCCTCACGTAGCCCTGCCAGGGAATCAGGGGTATAGATCCTGGAGTGTTCTTCAAACGAAGGCACCCCCCGTGTAGGGTCTAATTGAAAAATTCGAAACAGCTCGTCCGACCAAGTCACGGAATCCGTCGCAACTTCCCATTCCCAACTGCCTATTTGAGCTATCCTCTCTGTTCGAGCCAGCATGATTTGATTGTGGCGCAGCCTCTCTTCCAATTCAAGACGCTTTGTGATGTCACGAAAAAAGACCAAAGCGCCATGGTGTTCACCCCATTTGAGAGGCACTGCCGACACCTCCACATGGAATGGAGCTCCATCGAGTCTAAGGTAAATTTCCTCCAACATATTGACAGATCTTCTCTCCTCATTAATCAAACGAATCCTTTCCTTCACAGTGTCGTGGCGCCTCGGATCAAACCTATCAATAACCGGCTGTCCCAGAAGTTGATATGGCGTTTCAGCCCCAAACAGCTTGAGGGCCATTGGGTTCAAATAGGCGAAGCAGTGTTGTGTTTGCACATATATCGCGTCAGGCGCATTTTGAACTAATTTCCTGAAACGCTCTTCACTTTCCCTCAGGGCATCCTCAATCCGCTTGCGTTCGGTGATTTCGGAGATAACCCCGACCGTCCCCGTATGATTTCCTTTCGCATCTTTGATAGAGGAAGTCGAGAGGTCACCCCAGACAATCTCTCCGTCTTTTTTCAGATAACGTTTCTCAAGTCTATATGAATCCACATGCCCGGCCATAAGGGTTTCGAGGTTTTGTTTCGAGATTTGCCGGTCGTCTGGATGAGTGATTTCCTCAAAAGTGAGTCGCTTTAACTCATCCTCAGTATAGCTGAGCATATTAGATAGCGCTGGATTCACAGCGGTAATTTTTCCATGTCGATCGAGTGTATCAATCCCCACGGCCGCATTGTCAAAAATAGCCCTGCTTCTTTGATCACTTTCCCGCAGATCCTCTTGTCTTTGTTTGAGTTCAACGATTAACCTTGCTTGTTGCACATTATGATAGGCGACAGTCGAAAGCAGGTTGGCCAGGGTGAAAAGACTTTGGGTGACCGCCTCGAATTGCTTTTGCGGCATCGTGGGGACCTCGTAGAATGCCTTTACAGCATTTTCTTCATCTACGCCGATTTCACGAGCGTATTCCCTTATCTTTTCTTCCGACTGGGCTTCGTTGCGCACCTGTCCCACCAACCAGTTGGCAATATGTCTTCCGTTGACTGTGATGCTTGCGCCTGCATCCCACAGTCCTCCGCTGAGGCAAGGCCTCACGACCGGCCCTTCGGGATGATAGCGGCCAATAACTGAGTCCGACATGTGGATGTTGGCCAAGCCCTTGTCAGTCCGGCGGATGATATCCCTGCATAGTCGGCAGAAGTTGCTGGCCCTGGTTATCGGCTTGCCGTCGGTATGAGTGATAATGGATGCCACTCCGGCGGCCTGGGCAAACTGGTCCTGTAGCCTCTGAATGTCCTCAATGTTGAAAAGCTCATCGAACTCAATGCAATTGGCCTGGTCCAGCGGACCAGTTAGAGCGACAATGCTCTTTTCTAGAGACTCCTCCGCCTTCTTGCGATCCGTAATGTTGGTGATATGTCCGGTCCAAACCACATCACCATTATCCATTTGGGTTGGACTGGATTCAACTCTTGTCCAGCGGGTCTCCCCATGGCGAATGAGCCGGCCTTCCCACGTAAATGGAGCAAGGGTCTTCTCAACAGATTCAATCAGGCTGATAAATTCAGGCAGGTCATCAGAATGTATGAGTCGGAGAACCGTTTCGTAGTTATTCAGAACATCTTCACGATTTAGGCCGATTAATTCACAGAAGCGGCTATTAACAAAATCAAATTGCCATCCCCCACCAGCCTTCATCCTGAATCGACATACCCCGACAGGTATATTCGACAATAGGTCCTCATACATGCTCAAGCTATCACGTAAATCGTCTTCAGCCGTTTTGTTTACCGTCATTCGTCACACCCCCGTGTTCCGATTCCATCAATTGAACAAATCCAGTTTGTGAATCAAGTCCACAGCAAACCTGTTGCGTTTAAATAATTGCTGCAATGTCAACACATGTAATATGTCAAGACATTTGAAACTCAGTCTTAATAAGGTTTTTTGCTTCTAAATATATGTAAAAATTATAATTATGGCTGATTTTAGGCCAGAAAGTTTAACTTGGCAACATTATAATAAAGACCATCACAATTAAGTTTTTGTCACTCTTTGTCACTCAAATTACCCGCCCAACAAAAAACGGCCCAAACCGGAAAACCAGTTCAGGCCGATTGCCTTCCAGCAAAACTACTGCGATCATTTAAACCACAGTCAACTCACATACCATCTCATCCGTCATTCTTTCTTGTAAAGAATCAACACGCTCTCGATAACCGTGTTAATTACGTTTTCAGATGATTCCGGAAACTTCCGGACAAGTTTACTTTTCACATAATTAAAGCGGTCAATATTGTCCATACCGACGCCATGGCCTCTTTGATGGAATTCAACGCAAATGTGAACAGGCTCTCGCCCTCTTTTTTGAACTCCAAAATCAATGTCGTGATTATCGCCGTGATAATTGGCGACGAAGTGAACCAAAGAATCAACTTCTGAATTGCCGTAAAACCAAACATCTTTCCCCCCTCTGTTTCTTATTTTATTGTGCTTTCCCAACATCTAGCCGCCTGATAGCGCTTATGTCCCGGAACAACTGTCCCTTCAACTCCTGAATTGTAACCCCATGAGAAGAACTGGATTAATGGTCGAGGAAAATGGACATTTACATAAGTGCATAGGCGGCTCTAAACTTGGCATAGTAAAATGGGCGGCGAGCGCTTAAGAAACATCAATCAGGCAAGGTTTTATCGGGGCCATAAACACTGGCTCTTGTCCATCCATGTCATTGTGAACGGAGTCAATTGACTGAAGACGGGTCTATTACCTTTCTTTTTTTTTGAGGTCCAAAAGATACGGGTTTTCTCTGAAGACTTCTGGCGATAAAATCATGGGATATGTAATAGAGTCTACACCGAATACTCTCACATTCATCAACAAAAAAGTGTCTTTCCTTTAGGATGAACTATGTCTGGATTACCTGGATCTTAATGACCGAAACTTGATAGACGCTCAGCTCTGATTCCTGATCCAAACACCTCCTCAAGCAACTAATTGATTTATCTGTATTTACCCATTTAGGCTCACGCTTTAAAAACGCCTCAAGCCTTTTCTAAGGGCTTTTTGATCTTTAGGCGGCCCGCTTCTTCCCGAAAAAGCCTATCGCCGCTCAATTTTCGCGTTAGAGTGGTTATTCGCTTTCTTAGCACTTTGTTGGGACCCCTGAATTGCAAAAGCGTCAATTCATTGGATTATAGCGACTCAGGATTACGATTTAGAGCCTCAACACTCTCCATAAAACGTTTCAGATATATTTGGATAAAATGAAGATTGACAAGGGTTTTGGTTGAATAAAATTCTTTTATAGATTTATGGAAAAGAATTAGTTCGAGGATCTGG
>CAWEPY010000004.1:0-17567 GCA_963811075.1 uncultured delta proteobacterium | reverse complement strand
GACGGAAGGAGTAGGCTTAAAACTGAAAAGCTCAAGCAAGATCCTGAGCCCATAAACAAACATGAAGTCATCGAGCGACTAATCGAGCGTCAAGAGGAACTACAGACGGAGGGAATCAATTCCCTGGCGTGGTTTTCACGTGGAGCAAAAATGAACGGACAGAGCGGGTTGTAATGGAGATGATCCCATGACATGTCCCAAATGCGGTCATGACATTCGCGAAACAGCGAAGTTCCGGCAGATAACTACTGAGAGGTCGGTTTATGCGTGACTTCGCAAAAAGCGCATGGCCTAAAATATGAAGGGCGTAAGACACGTCAGGAATTAGATACCGAGTTCTTTGGCGAACTCATCAAAAGGGCGTATCTCGCCGCTCACCAAGGCTCCGGCTATCGCCTCGGATGCAGCGCAGTAGTCAAGATAGTCTTCGCTCGCTTCCTCGGTAGCGAATTCCACCGACGGGGCCTCTTCAATTATAACATATTGAAATCATTATTCGCAAAAGAGGGAAAAAATGTGCAACAGGAGGAGCAAGAATAAAAAAAGCCAGAGTCCGCTCTGGCTAACTAGTTGTATTTATGATAGTTTGGTGGGCCGTCGGGGGCTCGAACCCCAAACCTACTGATTAAGAGTCAGTAAAATATATTGAAATCATTGAACAAATACGACGTAGTGGGCCATTGGTGGGCCAACCCAAAATAAGCAATTAATCCAGCATGTTACAAAGTGGGTCAATCTTTTCAGCTATCGTCTTAAAGTGATCTGTATACAAATGGATCTATCAATTTGAAGTTTTATATTTCATCCACAACACGGCGGATATCACCGAGACATCATTTCTCAGATGGGTTTTGGGTGGCGCACTGACAACCTCCAAGCCTCTTTTCGGCCATAATATTTTCCATGATGGTTGACTTGCCATTCTTTATGAAATCTTGTTCCAGATCATGTCTGGTATAGCCAAAACAGTAGCAGATCAATTGTTTATTGCCTTGGGCGCCTGAAAGGTTCGAGTTGCTTCTCATTTTAGCCTCCATTTTTTCTTGATCCCCTGAATAGGTTCCATTTTCGTGGACCGTATGACATTCGCGATTTCAACAGCAACCGGAACTTTGACCTACTGCCGATTTGGTTTTTGCCTCGGGTTCCTCCGGCTCTATTACGCAACAGCACGAAGAACTCGTCCGCCCCAGGGCAGCATTTATAACCGCCGCAGCGCATCCTACGCCGGTGCGTACTTTCAGGGCCTCGGCAGGACAATTCCGGGCGCAAGCTCCGCACTCCATACAAGCATCCTTATCCTTAATGCGAATCTTGTCGTTGTCCCCCCTGGCCAATACCCCATGGGGACAGACTTCGAGACACATCCCACAACCGTAACACTTCTCAGCGTCAACGTTCAGGGTCACCACATCCTTCAAATAGACGAACTTAGTCATTGTTCAATATTCCTTAAGCAGTGAAGAGTGACCAGGTCCAGAGCACCAGTCCCAGGGCAGTAGATGCTATTTGCACTGGGACTGCCCACCGCATCTCCTTCTTGACCCCGGAAAGGGATGTATAAGTAGAGGCTCCTGTGAAGTTCATGGCAAAATAGGCGGACAAAGCTGAAACTATGAAAAACCAGGCCAGATTCTCGAGGGTTATGAATCTTTGCATCGAATCGGCATTCCAAACGAATACCAGAGCCAATGCCACTAAAAGACCAAGGATCGTTCCCTTCAAGGCAAAGGCGCGTCCGGGCAGCCAGGGCAAAAGGATGGGAGCGAGGACTGTCCCGGCCAAAACTCCGCTAAACAAAGCAGCGGCGGCAAAAAAACCATGATTCATAAGGTCGGCCCAATAACCGCTCGATCCCCCCAGCCCCCCCAAGAAGAAAAAGATAGGCACGACGATGATCGTCATTTTCAGCGCTGCGACGAGTTCTACAGGAACCAATACCAGCCTTTCCCATGTGGAAAATGTCTTCAGACGCATCTCAGAGGTTGCCTTGAACCCACCATCGATGAAAGCAGGCAAGTCTGCTGATCGAATCGGTCCATAGGTTACTTTGAACCCGGAAAGCTTCTTGACCTCGTGAGCAGCCACGCCGGGAGCTGCCAGTTGAGGCAATATGAGACTGCGATGAGAAACCACTTCTTCAAGCCTACTAAATTCCAGGCGGCGTACAAGTTCTTTGGTTGAGAAAGTTCCTTTGGCGGCTGCGCACCATACGTTGACACCGTTGGTATCAAGCACCAAAATCCAGAGATCTCGTCCTTTCAGGGCCGACCTGAGTATATCGAAACTCAACTTGTAATTGGCAGAGACTAAAACAGGGGATTTTTCATCAGGGCATCCCAGGGCGTATAATCCCGCATCAACCTTATAATTCATTCGCCCAACACCCCATCGGACTTTGACGGTTCCCCATGAGTCTGCTGATGTGAGTTCGTACGAAACTTTCGGTACAGTCCCGGCGTTAGTTGAAACAGAACTGACTACGAACGGCTGGTCTAGTCTGGGAGGGCTCAACTGAACCCTTTCAGCCGGCGGTCAGGAACTCTCCGTAACCGTCTTGCCAATAGTTTCACCATAAACTGCCCTGGTTTCAACTGGTACAAAGCAATTGCTGGGTTGGCGCATCTTAAACTACCTTACTTGCTCGGAGTGAAGAGAGTGGTTTAGAGCTGTTTCCATGCTTAATCTGGCTCGATCCTGCTCGTCTTCCATCAGGCACAGCCCCCTGTCGATCAGATTTACGACGCACGGGTCCACGATTTTGTAGAAAATGTTGTTCCCCTTTCGGCGCGAAGCCACCATGCCCCTGTCCACCAGACGCTGAAGCTGGTTGGAAATCGCCGGAGGGTTCATACTGAGCGCTTCAGCAAGATCCGTCACACACATTTCACTAGCCCTTATTAAGGCATGAAGCATTCTGAGCCTGGTCTGATTCCCTAGAACCTTGAAAAGTCCTTCCAATTCTACCGAATCTTTGAGGGAAATTAGCGGCCTCTTCTCTATGCTTGGTTTTGCCGAACAACAATCAGTGGAATTTTTGCAGAGCATTCTTTCGTCCAATCTATAATGGTTTAACTAATACATTATATAGTGAATTGGTTGCGTGTCAAGGAAAGTTGTCTTGAATGTTGTCTTGAAGGAACGACTATTAATAACTCCAGCAACCCGGAAGTTTCCAAAAATCTTCGTTTCGGAATGATTTGAACGGGATTTTGAGCAAGGAACAGGGAAAAACAATGGACAGCTTTAATGTCTCCAATGACTTGATATATCTTGGCGGCTGACGCATGTCTTATGCCATGAAAACGAAATTCTTTGTCAATGTTCCGAAATCAAACAATTGAGAGCAAATGTCTAAGGGTTTGTGATAGGATGGAGTGATTTCCTCCAATTTAGGAAACAGACATCGTTTGCAGTGTTTCCATCAATCATTATATTTTTTCTAGTTCACTGGCGTTTCCTGTGACGAAGCGTATTTGGGTTATGTACCACGATCCTGGCTGTGAAGCTCGCTTTTCACCTTATTAACGGCGGATAATTACATTTTTGAAAGGGGCTCAACTTATAACATCACAGAATAATTTGATTTGTATGAATGTCTGCATAAAGATTATACTTATTGTCACGTAAATTGTTTTTTGACGAAGAAATCAGTTCAGGAGTAATGAATTAATGGCTTGGCATGAACTAGGGATTCAAGAAACCTTTAAAAGCTTGGGAACCGGAATTGAAGGGTTGGATGATCGTGATGTTCAAGAAAGACAGGGTCGTTACGGACGAAATGAAATTATTCGTGGTAACCCTTTAACTCCACTTGAAATCTTCCTTAAGCAATTTTCAAACTTTTTTGTGTTGATCCTCTTTTTTGCCGCTGGCCTGGCATATGCAGTGAGTTTTATGCCGGGCGAAGGAGACCGCTATCTTACTGCGCTCTTTATCCTAGGGATCATAGGAATAACTATCGGCCTAGGGTTCTTCGAGGAATATAAGGCGCAAAAAGAACTCAGGGGCCTGGACAAACTTCTTAGGTTTAAAGCGACGGTGGTCCGGGGAGGATTCCATAAGGAAATAGACGCGGATGAAGTCGTGCCGGGGGACATCCTGGTCCTTTCGCATGGACAAAAGGTCCCGGCAGATGCTCGCGTCATAGAATCCCACAGCCTGAAGACTGATGAGTCCGCTCTGACCGGGGAGAGTTTGGGCGTGGAAAAGTTCGAATCACCAGTGAACCCGTCAGCCCCTTTGGCTGAACGCTCCAACATGGTTTTTGGTTCGACACATATAACTCATGGTAAAGGTTTGGCCGTAGCGGTCAGTACCGGCATGAAGACCGAAGTCGGGCAAATTGCGGTAAGTCTGGGACACATAGGCGAGAGGCCGACTCCTTTTGAACTTGAGGTTCAAGTCATGGCCCGTCAGATGACATTAATAGTAGGGGCATTGACTGTCATAGTGGCCTTGATTCTCTATTTCTGGTTGAGAGAGCCGGTTGTTGATGTTTTGCTGAACACGTTGAGTCTGGCTGTTGCGACTATTCCTGAGAGCTTGCCCATTGTCTTAATCTTTGCGCTGGCCCTTGGGGCCCATCAAATGGCGTCCAAAAAAGCGGTAATAAGACGGCTGGCCGTAGTAGAGTCTTTAGGGTCGGTTGATACCATTTGTACTGACAAAACCGGCACTTTGACTCAAAACACAATGACCGTCGAGCGTGTCTTTGTGGACAACCGGATTCTGGATGTCGAAACAATGGACATGAGTCATCCTGCCGAGTTCGAATTAATAAGAGCAGGATTACTATGCAACGAAGCGATTATTGTTAAAGATCAGGATGTCAAGATTGTAGGCGATCCTGTGGACAAGGCCATGTTCAGAGTGGCCGAAAAAGCCGGCTTGAATGCCGAAAAGGAACGAATAAAGTCCCAAAAAGTTAATGAACTACCATTTAGTTCCGAACGCAAAATGATGACCACTATTCATCAGAATGGACAGGGGTTCATCGCTTACAGTAAAGGGGCTGCCGGAGTTATCATTTCAAGGTGTTCCAGTTTTGTCCTGAATGGACAAGTCCTGCCTCTGGATGAACTTGAGATTGAATCGATCCATCAATCGTTAAATAAACTTGAAAGCGAGGCGATGTATGTTCTGGCCCTGGCCAAAAAAGACTTGGAAACATCCGAAGCGAATGAGGAAGCAGAGCAGGGACTGATATTTTTGGGGCTGCAAGCCATGAAAGACCCTGCCAGACCTGAAGTGGCTTTAGCGATTGCCAAGGCGAAAGGCGCCGGTATACGCGTCATAATGATAACAGGAGACAACAAACTCACAGCAAGGGAGATCGGTAAACAACTAGGAATCGGCGACCGGTTCCTAGAATCTAGTGATGTTGATAAAATGTCCAGGGAAGACCTTAAAGAACAAATGCGTGACATTGATATAATAGCTCGAGCCACACCTGAAACTAAACAGAAAGTACTTCAATCGCTCCAGGATGCGGGACATTTTGTAGCGATGACAGGAGATGGTGTCAATGACGCTCCTGCGCTCAAACAGTCGGATGTCGGGGTTGCCATGGGATTTCGAGGTACCGACATTGCTAAGGAATCCTCGGATATGGTTCTTCTCGATGACAATTTCCAGACGATTGTAGCTGCTGTTGAAGAAGGGCGTAGGATTTTCGACAACATTAGAAAGTTTACAAATTATCTCTTGAGTACGAGCCTTGGTGAAGTATTCGTTGTTTTAGCCTTATCTATTGGTGGCTATTTTCCCCTGTCGGCCCAGATGCTTTTATGGGTGAATGTCGTGACGGACCTAGTGCCCGCTGCGGCCCTGGCTGCGGACCCTGCAGTCCCGAAACTGATGTCGAGACGACCACGACGTCATGATGAATCCATACTCAACAAGGCCATTTACGCCACAATAGCCGGGAGCATTCTAAGGACCCTGGTCGCTTATCTGTTCATTTTCTGGGTGGGATTAAAATTAGGTGGATTGAACTACGCCCGGACAATGTTATTTACGAGTATTGTTTTGCATGCGTTTACCCGAGTCTTGGTGGTTCGTCAACTTGACGATCTTTCGATATGGTCTAACAAGCCGTTGATTTGGAGCTATGGATTAGCCATTGGGCTGCAGCTAATGGCTTTGTATACGCCATTAAGTTTTCTTTTTGGAGTGGTCCCGCTTGATTGGAGAGCCTGGACAGTGATGATCCCTGTTGTTGTCGTCTCTTCGTTTGCCGGGGTTTATATGACTCGCTGGATACTCAAACTTGTGCCTTTGTGGGACAACGAATCTCCATCTGTTTGATTTCTTGTCGGTATGTTTGTCGGGTCAATTAAATGATCCCGACGCCCGATGAGAAAAGCATGAAGATTACATTTTGGTGGGCCGTCGGGGGCTTGAACCCCAAACCTACTGATTAAGAGCCATGTGAACATGTTGGAAACATTGACGAAATACGACACAGATGGCATTTGGATGGCACGGAAAAACCTTAGTTATTTCAGAATTTTACAAAGTGGGTCGATCTTCTCAGCTATCGATTTTCAGCGTGTTTTGACCGAAGTCGGATGATTTTCTCAAAAACGAAGCGCAAATAGTCCCGTTGAGCTATATCGACGTCAATCATTACCAGAATATCACCCCTTGGGGAGTGTAAAATAGAAAGTTGATCCTTTGCCAACCTTCGAGTCAACCCATATTCGTCCTCCATAACGTTCCACTATGGTCACCGGTTAAATGAAAGTACTCCTAGCGTTGCCAGTAATATGATCAGCGGATTCTTGACATGATCTAGCAGGCCCTCAGGGGCGATTGGCGCTTTTCACGCGCGATCTCGTTCAACCCGTAACGTTTGATGCGGCCGTTGGCTTCGCCACGCTCAAGCCGGTTAAACGCGACTTAAGCTCCTTTAGAACGGCATCGATATCTTTACGCGCCTTGTCCAGTAGTTGTTCGGAAAAATTCGCCCCATTTCCGCTGGGGATATTACTCGCGTGTAGAGGCAGATTCGGTGTGGTGTTTGGAAATTTCATCTAACTTTCGATTCGCTGGTTTACGGTGGAGGCATGGTCTGCCCGAAGCTTATCTGGTGACCAGAAGCGGCCCAGGAAAATAGAACAGAGATTCAACTAATCAGAGTGGCAATTTACAAACTTTGGGGGTTTTCACTGTACTTCGTTTATCAATTCAACCAGCCGTTGCTCACCGTTCTTGTCATGTTCAAAACCAACGGCGCCCACGAGATAGGGTCCCTTGTGCGCCACGATAGTCTGGCCCTGATAGGGATCTACCCCAGTCAAAGAATCAGATCCAAATTGCGTCGAAATTCCCTCCGCTACTTTTCCTTTCTTGGACAAATGATCTTTGAAGAGTTTCAGGGCATTTATGGCTTCCTGAGAATTTTCAAAAATGGACAAGAAGAGATGAAAATCCCGACCCTCCCCAGTAGTCTTTTGGTCGGTCTTTGTCTCGTCCTTCTCTACATAGGATGCCTTGAAGCCTCTTCCCAAAAACTGGTGACCGAGAAGGCCGTAGGGAAAGTATTCCATCGAACCCGGTTTGAGTCCGCTTTTTGGAAAATACGCAATCTCTTTCGGTGGGGTCGAATCGTCCGAAATCCGAGATTCTATCTCCTGTGCCAATCGTTTCAAGGTTGAAGCGTTTGGAGCCGTGGCTTGGAGCACAACGAAATACTTGCCCTTGTAGAAAAATGCATACCGATCCCCAAGGGAGGAATCCAGTCCGACCCCCGCTGCGTTTCCCTCTTGCCTGAACCTTGAGAAAACACCAAAAGCCTGGAGCGGATTGCCCATGTCATAAATGTCCACGTCTATTATGTCCCCGGAGGAATTCAGGTTACGATAAATTGCGAAGGCGGACTTCTCAAATCCGTACTCGAGAAAAAGATCCGCCTGACCATCAATATGCTCAAACAAGGTCTCTCTCGTAAATGTTTCAGGGGCATCTCTCAGAGTCCATCCATCGGGAGCGACTTTCAGAACGAGCGATTCTATCGGAGTCTTACCGGAAAATACATCTTGACAAGCGAATAAGACCACAAGGAAAGAGAGAATAATCAGACCTTCACGCCTTATCATTAGACCGTTCTCCTATCTAATTTCGATTCTCACGAGAACATTTGACCTACTGCTTTTATCTGAGAGTGAATGTCGAGTCCCCTTCTACAAATGACGGCACAAGATGAACATGCGCAACACTGTTTTATTTTCTGTAAAGCATCTCCCTTATGTAATACTTCTTTGGCGAGGTTGTCGTCCTTGTACCCGTCGCGGTACATAACTACTCTCAGGAAATCAGTATGAGCGACGCCATGAGGGCACGCGCCGATACAGCCACCACACATCGTACAGATTCTTCCTTGAAGGTGAGACTGATACTTCCTTAGAGAATCTACGTCCTTCTTGGACAAGGCTGTTCCCATAACAGCGACACATTCCTCGATCTGTTCAATCGTGGTGACGCCCGGAATGGCTACGGAAACATGATGATCCATAAGTACATATTTGAGGGCAGCCTGATGGGGATTGAGTCCGCCCATATCATTTGCCTTATAACCTCCTGCCTGGGTCTTCATCGCCACGACGCCTATCCCTGATTTTGCGGCTGACGCCACCGCCTCCTTTAGCTCGTTTGCATGGGTGAAATTGTACGAAACCAGAGCTACGTCGTGGAAATCGGATTTTGCAGCCTCCTTCAAAAGAGACGCCATATCAGAGTGTGATGAAAAGCCGGTAAAACGGGCCTTGCCTTCTTTTTTCATCGTCTGCAGGAACTCGATGAGCGCAGGATTGGAAACTTCGCCAGGAGTTTTGAGTGAGTGAGCCAAAAGCACATCGACATAGTCGGTTTGGAGTCTACGAAGACTTGTCTCAAGAGACTCCCTGTTTTCCTTTTCTGTAGGATGGAAGCGAATCTTGGTCTGAATAAGTATTTTATCCCGCTTTCCCCGAAATACCTTGCCCACCATTTCCTCGTTCTTGCCCGCCATATAGGCATTCGCAGTGTCGTAGAAATTGACGCCAAGATCGAAGGCGCGATGAAGCACAGCCGGATCGCTGCAGTTCATGACTCCCATGCTAACGGCCGTCACCTTTAATCCGGTCTTTCCCAGAGTTCGGTACTCAGGAGTGACCGTCTTTTCGGTGTCTGCAAAGGAAGGATTGACGTTCAAAAAGGGAGCCGCAGCTAGTCCTAAAAAAGCGGATGAAGCTCCCTTTATAAATTTTCGCCGTCCTATCTTTCTTGAACTCATGGCATCTCCTTAATGGAATCCGAGGCCTTAATTCGGCTTCCGTACGGGCTAGAAATGGACGTCCAGCATAGAGATTTCTTCGCATCACTGTCAAATGCCGCTATCAACGAAGAACTCCCTGAATCGCGAGTCGATAAGCAAATCCAAAAAATATCAAATCGCAAAAGGCCTATTATTTTGGATAGCACCTGGGACAGGACAAGTCAATTACACCGTCCAATGACATCGGGTTGCAATTTTGTCACATTTGCGGAGCCGATCCGGCAGTCTTAACGACCAGTCTTGAGAGTCTTCCTCCTCTTGAACGTCGGGCTCCGAAGTCCATTGATGAACCCAAATTGTCTGTTGCTCCTTAATGGTCTCAAAGGCCACTTTGGCCTTGAACGCCTGGTTGAGGGGTGCTTTGTGCCGCAAAACGTCGAGGATGGAGATATTTATATCGATTTTCACTTGTACAACCCCGCTGTAAAAACGCATTTATCAACAAATGCTTATAACTTACGCAAGATACTCCGAGTCGCACCCGAAACTTTGTTTGTGGTTTCTTATTGTTGACAACCCATCAAACTATGCAAGGCCGAACGAATTAAAAAAGTAATGACAAACCCATAATTTGTCGTTTACAGTTGAATCCGTATCGAAGAATGCGATGTTACGTCTCAGAGCAAGATGTGGCGCATTCTCATGAAGGTTTCATTCGTTTTTGAACTCGGGTTTAAATAGGAGGCCTATGGATGGAGAATCATCCATCAATTACAATAAACGGTGACTCTCAGTCTGAACTAGCTAGGGAAACAATAGGCGGGTCCGACTTCAGAGCCAATTTCGCCGTGATGCTGGTCACCTTCGCTGTCGGAATAGTTTTGATGGGGCTCAAGTTCTTAGGCTATTGGATTACCGGTTCATCCGCAATTCTCTCTGATGCTCTGGAATCGATAATAAACGTTGTTGCGAGCGGATTCGGACTAGGGAGCATCGTCTTTTCAGCCAAGCCCGCCGATGAAGACCACCCCTATGGTCATGGAAAGATTGAATTCTTTTCCGCAGGATTTGAGGGGGCTCTCATAATTGCTGCTGCGGTAGGGATTTTCTTTTATGGTATGAAACAGGTTCTGTATCCGCAAGAATTGCCCAATCTTGAGAAAGGGCTTTTCTTTCTCGTCGTTGGTGGTCTTGGGAACCTCGCCCTCGGACTGGTCCTGCTTAAAGTCGGTAAGCGCACAAAGTCGATTGTTCTTCAGGCTGACGGAAAGCATCTCCTTACAGACGTTTTCACCTCCGGTGCGGTTCTCTTCGGTCTGGTACTCGTATATTTTACAGGATGGTTTCGATTCGACGGTATTATTGCCTGTGTTGCCGGAGGGAATATCGTTTTCTGGGGCTTCAAGCTGGTGCGGCATGCATACGGTGGCTTGATGCACGCCTCAGACCCTGAATTGTTGGATGAGATCTGCAATCTTTTGTTGCGCCAAAGGAAGGACGTATGGGTCGATGTGCATCGTCTTAGGGCATGGAAATCAGGCAGTCGGGTACATGCGGATTTTCATTTGGTGCTTCAGCGAGAATTGCCGCTTGAAGCTGCCCACCGAGAGGTCAGAGGATTGGAAAAGGTCTTCTCGGACCACTTCGGTGGGTCGTCCGAAGTCTTGATTCATCTCGATCCGTGTTCCGAGCCCCATTGCCCTGTCTGCAATTTCGACCCATGCAGTCTTCGCCACGAAGGAGCCAGCATTAAAAAAACATGGAATCGGCAGGCGCTGACCACTGAGGTTATTTAACCGGCAGAGAAAGATTTGTATATGGAACGATTTCAGCCTCGAATTGTCGTTATATTAACGAGATCAGAGGATCTGATTGAATCAATAGTTATTAGCCGTGCGGAAAGGGATCAGAACAGGGCAATTTTCATGGTGCATCCGCTTGGCTTATAACTAACGTCTTCGGTCAACGCTTTACAGATTCACCGACATGAAGCAATTTTAATCTGTCGATCAATAAGGGATTTCCCAAAACAGGGACGGTAATTCGTATCAAAGACATGAATAAACTGAAAGTCAAGATCTGGTTGGGGCTCATGCTCGCACTTTTTCTTGGATCACTGGGATCTCTGGACCAGGTGTGGTGTTTTGAAGCGACAGGATGTCGTGATATACAAAAGGCCCCTTGTGATCCTCCAGATGCTCCCGACTCCCAGCATCAGTGTGCTGGGTGTTCCGACAGCCCAGTTGTTCTAGGTGCATTTCGGGCAGGGCATTTCCGTTTTCATGGCGCTTCCTTGGGAAATTCGCAAGCGGCACACTCCAATTCTTTGTGTGATGCCTTCTTGTCGACAGGTGGTTACTCCGGTGACCTATTCGCAAGATTATCCATTACAGTTTTAAGGTCTTTCTCCTTTCTTCGGACGGTCGTCCTTCTCATTTGAGCCTCACCAAGCCCTCATTTCTTTATTCAAGGGTCTAAATCAAGCACTCGGATTGACTGCTGAACACAATTCCATGAAAAGCCGGCGATTCCCAGGCAAACGGTCGCGTGTAGTTTATTGTTTTACCTTTCTCGACCGATCGGCTTGAATAATCGCATTAAAGAGAAGCTCCTTCCGAGGCATCCATCATCCATAGGTTTTTCGCGAGGTTCGTCCTCTGAGGAGTCAGCAAATGAGTTTTGAGAAACAGTTCGAGGATTTAATTGAAGCAGGGAAGAATGTTATTGACACTGACTTTGATCCGGTTGCCTTTCAACATTGGCGAACACATGCTGCCAGTTGTATTAGCGAACTGATGGCGTACGATCATGCTAACACCAGATACTTCAGTGGCCATCTTCATGAGCCCAAGAAGAACAACCTTCTTGGGAGAAGAGGTCTCCTGACAGCCTCGAGCCACGAGTTACTGACAAAATTTCATGGAGAGCAACGAAGCGCCAAGCGCAATAGTTTGGAATGTGACCCAGATGTCGAACCACGAGCTCCTAAAGGCGTGCGGAGAGTAAACGGAACCAATAGCGAGACTCAGTTTCCGTATCGTCGGACAAGCAACGGAAAATCTTTGAGAGCCCGACCAAAAAGGAGAAACAAGATATGACATACAATATGCCTTTTCCAATCTCTCTTACAAACTCCGGAACTTCAATGGATAAAGAACGCAAACACTGGCTTGCTTGTTCTTCCTTCAAAGGATTGTGCCCAATGACACCCATTGTGTATTGGTCTGTTTTCGCTTTGACCATAGGGCTACTGCTTCAAACCTCATCGGCAGCGGGCCAAGATAATCAACCTGTCGCCGTCTCCCTTGAGCAGTGCCGAAAGCTTGCTGAAGAAGGAAACGTAGAAGCCCAGTATAAAATGGGCACAATATATGAGGCGAGATTGGGAGAGGCGCAGGATTTCAAAGAAGCTGCGAAATGGTATCTGAAAGCTGCTGAAAAGGGACACGCCAAGGCTCAATACAAACTTGGAACCATGTACACACAGGGAAAAGGAGTCCACCAAGACCACCTGGAGGCCGCTAGATGGTTAGGAAAAGCGGCTCACCAAGGCTATGGACCGGTCAAACGGCAAATTCAAGAAAAGGGGGACCAAACTTAAGGACCAACTACTGAAAGAACCCCTGGGGCTGTTGCAGCGAAAACCCGTTTAATCGACCACTGGAATTCAAACATCTGTAGATGATTCAATGGAGGAAAAGAAAGAAACGTGGCTGAATTATGTGGCTTTAATCACGGTTATTATTGCCCTTGGCGCAACCCTCTCCACACTGAGAGTTGGGAGTTTCTCTAGCGGATCGATACTCAAGCAGACCCAGGATTCAAACCAGTGGTCATACTTTCAGGCCAAGAGTATCAAGAGTTCTTGTACGAGATTCAAAAAGAGGAACTCGAATTTGAACTCAACACGATTGGGCAGACAGCGTCTCGTGATGTAACGGAGAAACTAGAGAAAAAGATCGCGTCGTACTCCCAGAGAATAAAGAGATACGACGATGAAAAAGCCGCGATCATGAGCGACGCCAAGAAACTTGAGGCTGAAAGAGATCTCGGTACACGGCATTCCCAAGCATTCGGGCTGGCGGTGATATTGCTTCAGTTGGCGATTCTTTTGTCGTCCATCGCTGCGCTCATGAAGAACAAAAGTGTTTGGGTCCTGGGGCTGCTACTAGGGGGTCTTGGGATAGTGGCCTTTGCAAATGGCTATTGGCTTTTTCTTTGATGATTGCATTTAGGGTGAAGTGACGGGGCCGGCAGATGGTGGACCGAGAAGTCTATCGGCCTGATGTTTCCGGCAGGCCTCGCAAGGGATCCGCCGTCTTGACTCGTGAGGTGTTATTCACCTCAAGACGCTTTTCAAAAGGAGATAAAAATGATTTGTCCTATCTGTAACGTTGACTTGTTGATGACCGAGAGGCAGGGAATCGAGATCGATTACTGCCCCAAGTGCCGCGGGATATGGCTTGACAGGGGCGAGCTGGAAAAAATTATAGAGAGATCCGTCTCCGAAACCCCGTCTTTTCCCGATCGGGAGAATCGTAATCTGCGATCAGAACATGACCGCCAATCAGATAATCACCACGGCAAGCGGAAAGAGTCCTGGTTCGGTAAAGTCTTCGATTTTTGATTAAGTCCGGGCGGTCTGGTTCGTACAGGTTTAACCTGACATCTAAGCCGCCCCTTTCAGGAAACAATGCGAGGCTAATTATGGTAAATTGGGTCCGATACACTGTTCTCACCACGTTGCTATTGGCTATATTCTCTCTTTTCGCAGGTCTGTATGCTGACGATGACCACAGCCGTCATACGAGAAAAAACAAGACAATTTCGGAAGCCCCTTTACACTCGGAGAAAGATAAAGGCAATGAAGCTACCGGAGAAGCGGCCGCTTTGTTGTTCGCCATCGCCAATATTACTATTGCGATAAGCCTGGCATCCAAAACGGCCGTGAAGCTCTCCGTTCTTTCTACTCATACGAAAGAAAGAATCAAGCGCATAAATCAGACTCAAAAGAGATTTGGCATGCCTGTCCATTACTTAATTAATCCTCTGGCGCTTGTTTTGGCATCTATACATTTTTTCTTGTCGTATTGCAGGTCCACCTTTCTGCCCGAATGGGGGTTATTCATGGTGGCTTCCTTGGTAATAATTGGCATCTTGATCAAATTCAGAATGGCTCCAAAAGTTATAACAAAGTGGACTTATCTGGTTCATACCAGTCCGTTGGCATTAGCCTCGCTTTTGTTAATGCTTATTGTAGGTCATTCCATCATGGATTGATTTATAGGCTCAACTTTTTTGTTGAGGAGACTCTCTGGAAAATTTGTGGGGCCACACATGCTTCAGGTCTTAGCGGACGCCAAGAAAATGATTAAACTTTTCATACCTTATGACGAAATCTATCCTAACGACTGGGGATTCTGGCTGGCTGAATAGGATGGATATAATGGTTTGAGCATTTTCAATACAAAAAACTCTGTACGCTTTATTAGGGTATCGGGAACCCTGAGGCGACTCGGATTGTCAAAAGTGATGCGGTTGTGCCCTTAATCGACACAATAGAGAGGTTAAGATTGGCCGTACCAATTTGCCTAGACCCTTTTGGCGAAAAGACTTGCAACGTGAATTATGAGAGCATGATTTACGGACGAAATTAAGTCAAAATCTAGATGAGTATTTGTTGATATCAGCGTTTGATGAACCTGCTGGGGCGTCGGTTCAATTAGTGGTTGGTATATAATTGGCAGCGTCTTCAATAAAAGTTATCTAATTTAGAAGCAGTCAGGAGGACTATTTATGGGTGGAATGTTTGGATTCCTTAAGAGCTTTGGTATCGAAAAACTTGGGAAAGTAGGCGAAACCATCACTCAGAAAATCGTTTCATGGGACCCAGAGACCGCATCTCAAGCTGAGATCGAAGAGATGATCCGTGAACTTGATAAAATAACCACCGAGGCAGGTAAGGCTAGGGCAGCATACGACCGGGAGCAGGCCGAAGCCCTAGCGGCTCAAAAAAATTACGACAAATTCCTTGCCGCCGCTGAACTCTTACAAAACAGACTCGAGGAAAATCAGTCAGCGGGTGATCAAGCTAAGGCCCTTGAACTATCACATAGCCTAAATAAACTTTTGGAAAACCTAGAGGAATTGAAGCCAGAGCTCGAACGAGAAGTTCAAGAGGCTGAAGAGGCAAACGCTTATTTTGAAGAATTGAAAGAACTGGCCCAAGTTACTGCGGATAAGGTCAAAAAGGCTAAGGACATGTTGGGAAAGGGCCACAGAGATATGCAGCGAGCCGAATTGGAACGTCAACGCGCGCAGGCGAGGGCAGACAGGGTTCTAACAACGGCGGGGCTGAAAAGCCAGACTTCCAACCTGGGCGTTGCCCTGGCAGCGATGAATCGACAAGCTGAGGAAGCAAAAGCTGCGGCGGCTAGCTCGGACATGAAAGCTAAACTTCTTAGCGTCGAACCCAAGGGGCAAGATGACAATATAAAGGCGGCTTTGGCTGAAGTGGTCGGCGAACCTGAAACCAAGAACTTGTCCTTATCTGATCGATTAGCCAGTCTGAAGAAAAAATAACCCGGATCTAAATAAGCAGCACAGTGCGGAGTGACCACGACGGTTACTCCGCCTGTTATACAAGTTGAATGTAATGTTGGGATCAAGAATCGACAATCTTTGACCAGTTTTGTTTTATAATCTATATATCAGATCCTCTGCGTTCGGTTTTGATGATACGCTAGTGGCGTTCGATGGGGTTGAGATATGAATAGTAGGGCAGAAAGATCGGTTAAAATAGTCCTCTATCCAGTTATTTGCTTTTATGCCAAGAGGTATTGTCTGTCCGAAATAAGCGTGTTTCGGGGGCGTTTGACCTGGATGTCTCGATAGCCGTGGTCCAGGAAGATCTGGAAGATCGCTGTATCAGAATTGCTAAATTCGAGCAACATGACAGCAATCATTCTAGGTGGCAACAGCACAACATAGACGCTCTCGAAAAAAAAAGCGGGTAAAAACTGTTGAGGTTTTTCAAAAAACCGGGTCGCAGTTCAAAAAATAAAATCGCTTAAAATCGTAACCAATTGAATTTGTTGCAGTCCCAACCGGTTTCGAACCGGTGTCTCTGCCTTGAGAGGGGCGTGTCCCGTTGATTAAATCAAATACGAATCAAGAAACCTGGTTTCTGTTTGGCATGGCCGACGGGGAATTGCAGCCCGAACTTACTGACAACCAGTCAGTAGACTAGATTGGAATCATAGATGAAATACTAGTTGGAGGGCATTTTGGAGGGCACTGACATGTCGTGATTTACCTAAAATGTTATAACATCCTGAAATCATTAGCGGTGAAAGGGTGGAAAAAGAACGGAAGGGAGATCTAGGAACAAAAAAAGCCAGAACTGCTCCTGGCTAACTACTTGGGTTAATTATAGTTTGGTGGGCCGTCGGGGGCTCGAACCCCAAACCTACTGATTAAGAGTCAGGGGATAAATCTGGAAATGATTGATAAAAATAGCCAAGGTGGGCATTTGGTGGGCAAATTTAAAAGCCTAGTTATTTCGCCATGTTGCGAAGCGGGTCCATCTTGTCAGCTATCGCTTTAAAGTGTTCTGTAAATACATGGATATATCTACTTGAAGTCTTGAAACTTGTATGACCGAGTATTTCATGAACCGCCTTAATGTCTCCGGTGACACAATAGATCTTGGAGGCAGACATGTGTCGTATGCCGTGGAAACGAAATTCTTTGTCAATGCTCCAAAATCAAGCAATTGAAAGAAAAGGTTTAACGGTTTGTGACATCACGGAGTGATTTTCTTTCTGACTGGTCTGAAGCAGTTATACACTTATGCAGAGCGCATTTTTCTAGACCATCAATGGTGTGTTCGGTATTCGGCGATAGTCGTCAGATTGCCGTTAACAAGTTTATGTAGCTAAAAAATACGATTTGATATTACCATTGTAAAAATGAAACATTAGGAATTGATATGTCTATCGATCCTACAAGATAATTACATGATAAAAAAGGATGATCTATCAAGAAAAATTAGTTAGGTATACAACCAAGCTAAAAGACAACTTGCGCAATAAAATTGATTGACACACGTTCAACCGCCTTTTAAAGTAAATTCGAGTTAATCTAATTGTTAGGATAATAATCTTTCATTCCTTCACGTTGCGTATCCTCACACACTGAGGATTCCGGCACTCGCTCTTTCTCGACAATCCAGCGGGGGAAGCCATGAAATGTCGGAAATGCCAATTCGAGAAATCCAGTGGGTATGAAGTTTCTGCGGGGAATGCGG
>CAWEPY010000003.1:0-510529 GCA_963811075.1 uncultured delta proteobacterium | reverse complement strand
CGAATTGTATAAAAATCGATAAATTTCTGATACAATATCATCAATTATTACATTTAAAGTGAGTCCCTGGGGGCGGTTTTGCCCGTACAAATTCAATATTTAGCCTTACTTGCCGGCCTTGGTTTTGTTCTAACTTACTGTTTAATACCCGTAACCAAGAAACTGGCTGTCAATTACGGTTTTGTGGCTGAACCCGGCGTTCGAAGGATTCACTGTGATCCGATTCCTCTGCTGGGTGGAGTTGCTATATTTGCGCCTCAAGTCCTTCTGTTCATCTTTTTCCTGTACTTGATTTACTGTGGATCACTTTCGATAGATAATGCGGAGACTTCCAAGATCACATCCCTGTTCCTGGGATCGGCGCTGGTTTTTGGCCTGGGAATTTATGATGACAGGATAAATCTCGGCTGGAAGAAAAAGCTTCTCGGCCAGATCGCCGGGGTTGGCGTAATTATTCTCGGCGGGCACACCATTGGATCTGTCGATGTACCATTCTATGGACCTTTGGACTTTGGTCCATTTGGCTATCCACTTCTAGGGTTTATCGTAATCCTTGTTACCAATGCCGTAAATTTGATCGACGGGATGGACGGACTTGCTGGTGGAGTGTGTTTCTTTGCGGCAATGACGTCCGGCGTTTTCGCCGTATACAGACACGACATTGTGATTGCGGCTATTTCGTTTACGATTGCGGGTAGTTTGCTGGCTTTCTTGCGGTTCAATTTTCCGCCTGCCAAAATCTTCATGGGTGATTCAGGAAGTCTGACTCTAGGGTTTCTATTGAGCGTCCTTGCCGCCAGCAGTTTCGTGAAAGCTCCTGGACAGCGCTATTCGACATTGACAACGTTGTTAGCCCTGTTCCTGCCTTTTGGGCTGGCATTGCTCGACGTATTTCTTGCAATAGCGCGCAGATGGATCAGTGGAAGAAAAATCTTCATGCCGGACGCCGATCACATACACCATCGTTTCATGGAGATGTTCCAGCGACCCAGGCTTGTAATTGCGATATTCTATATCTTTAGCGCTCTTTTCTGCGCACTGACCCTAATGGTGACCATGACACCGGAATCTCGTGTCACGTCTATTCTGGGCGCTATTACTGTAATTGGGCTTATCGCCGTCATGACGGTAGTCTTGAAGCTTTACAGGATGGACAGACTCTCGAATGTTATCAAGAATAGACATGATTTCAGGTTCTTGTCCTGTTTCAATTCTTACATGGAATTACGCTTACAGAGAGCCAGAAGCCACGAGGAAATACTGATTCTTTTGGAATGCGGCGTTCGCGATCTCGAGTTTGACTCCGTAGACGTCAAGATGAACGGCTCCAAGCCCTGCGTATGGGAAAAAATCCGAAAAAGTTCACCCTGAATCCCCTCGGATAACTGGATGCAGATCACTAAGGAATTGCGAGATCACAATAAACTGGATAATACCTACACACGACGATAGGACTTATCAGAAATATCTCGAATTGGTTTGGCATCGGTTCCTAAATCAGGTAGAAGAAAAGAATTCAGAGTTGTCCAGGGATAAGCGATCAGATTATTGAAATAATGGACACAATCCAGGTAAATTGACGGGAGGGGCAATAATGAGTTATGCCCCGTGATACTCTTTATATTTGGTGTGTCTTTAAGAAAATATGTGTTATGTGTTTTTAGCCTGCCGTCAGCAGGTTTTGTTTTTTGATAAGGAGTCAAATTTGGATACATCCATGACTCAAGAAATTGTTAAGTCTGATTCGGGTAGCCATGAGGCGGTTTCCACCGGTGAGAAATTTGCTATTTTATTATTCGCTATAACCTGTATTCAAGCCGCATTTCTGCAACCTGAAATTACTATTGTTTCCGGGGAAAGAGCAAAACTTTTTACCGGGTTGTTATGCGCTTTGAGTCTGGTAGCTTCAGTATTATTTGTGAGAAAGCCTCTGAAGTGCGGCAGTCTCGCAGAAATCGGCATATCGGTTTTGTTGGGTGTCATGATTTTGTTGAGTGGTTTGATGAGTTCGACCGCTTTTTCCTCGTCGCTCCGGGGATTCGTAGTCATAGCATCGGCTGCAGGAGGATTCTGGTGCGCAAGAATACTTTTACACAGCAGTAGCCGGCAGGCGTTGTTCACCAAATTCTGCCTGGTACTTCTTGCGGCGATAGTGTTGTTGGCCATCTTAGGACAAATTATTGCCGGAGACATTGTCTATTTTCTGGATGTGAACAAGCACCCGATCGTGTGCAGGATACTACTGCTCTGGTTCGCTCCGCTGGCTCTTATTCTGAGGGGCGGCAAAACAAATACAATCGTTGGTGTATCGCTACTTTGCTTAAGTTACGTTGTGTTCTTGGCTGGAAACCTGAGATCCGCGGTCCTGATTCCCATCGTTCTGGGAATCATGGCGGCACTATTTGGAGCTATCAAGCCGAGACATCTTGTAGCGATTCTTGTCCCGTTGTCATTGATAGTGGGAACTTTCTTCCATTTTCTCCCAAAAGAAAAAATAGAACTTGAATACGAACCGGCCTATTATCGTGCCGAAAACTATCCTTTTTCCTGGCATATTGCAAAAAAGAACCCGATTTTGGGCATAGGACTCAGGTCTCCAAGGGACGGATACCTTGAAGATTATGAAATTAAGTATCCGTATGTGACAAAAGAAAAGTTTCGGGAGTCAGTAAGTTTTATAGTGACATCAGAAAATGTCTTCTTGAATTTCATGGTTGATCTGGGATTCCCGTTCCTGATTCTTTACGTGGCGTGTCTGGTTGTTCTGCTAATCAGGTTGATACGATCGTTAAGAAGACCGAATCCTCGAAGCTACTTGCCCCCATTGGCGCTGCTCTTGCCTATAACTGCCGGACTTCTGGACTTTCAAATCCTCGACGGACTTCTCCATCCCCATATTAGCTGGTATTTTCATATTCTGCTCGGTATGATCGCGTATCCAGCGCTGGAACAAAAGACGCCGGATTAGGGTATGATTGGTTTATTCCTGCGTCAGCCGGTCATCGGCTTTTGACGGCAAGTGGTTTCAAGATGTGGATTACACCGTCCTGACCGATTATTCTTCGAAACGGGAACCGTCTCACTGTCTCATAGCCACTCAAATCGCCCAGGGTTATAACATAATCCTCTCTATTTACCCACCACCAGCTTTTACCTTCCTTGGGCTGAAAATCCTTATTATAACAATAATAGCCGTTGAATTCAAAACCCCCGTCTATATGGTTGGGCGGTATCCCTAGATCATTGGTGAGATAATTAAGGGCTTTGGTCTGAGATCTTTTCAGTGACATGAAGTCGTGAGTACCCGACAGAGAGAAAAAACCTATCATACCAAAGGCTACAAAGGCTGGTAACCCGGTTTTAATTGAAAACTTGAAGTTTCTCAATTCATTTGAAAAGGAAAACAGGAATACAATTGTCATTGCGGCTATGGGAATTGTGTACCTGTCACGAATGCCTGTCAAAGAAATCGTCCCCGTATAAAGCAGAATGAATATGAGAGTAAAATATGTTAAGAAACTTTCGCTTGTGTTTTTTTCAGATCCAAGGATCGTCTTTGAAATATCTCGCATGCTCTTCCAGACAAGGGGCACGACCAGTCCTACAGACAAAACTGTCCACCAAAATAAAATATAATAAATCTCCGATGGAAGACTCACCATTCTCTTGATACCAAGAATGTACGTATCCTTGAGTAGAATTGGCCCTATGCCAAGATTGAAGACCACATTACCGCTCAGGAATATAGGGAGGCTGAACCATCCCGAATAAATCCCCAGTACCAAGACGCCAAAAAAAACGGAAACCAATACGAAAAAACATTGATAACGTTTTCGGTCTAAATATTGCCTGTATAAAAGAGCGACCACGGGAGAGATTGCAAGACATGTATATCCCAAAACATTTTGGGACAGTTGAATAGTTACAAAAACCAGATAGTCAGGGAATCCTTTTTGTCCCGGAAAACTCAATATTTCATTCAATAACTGATGGTCTGTGACAGGGGTGCTTCCGACCCGATAGAGAAAGTACTCGAAAAACGCCCATGGAATTACAACAATCGCCAGCGTCAGGACCAATGCTTTAAAGGACCCAAACCGCCTCCCTTGTGGATGAATGAAGCATGTCAACACAAAAGCAAGCGCTATGAACAAGTCCAAATTGCCTTGTCAGTGTCGCCGATAAAGCAAAAAACAACCCAATCACTACGAGCGCAACGGTATTCTTTTCGATCCCCCGATGAATCATGAGAAAGGAAAAAATAGTGAGGGATATAAATGTCACATCCGTCATGTAGGTAAAAGACTGGGAAAAATATAGCGGATTAAAGATTAACGTCAATGTTCCCCAGAACGATAACCAGTCGCCGGCATTTGTAGATCTTAACAAGAAAAAGAAAGCGAGCGAACCCGTGATGGATAAGACTAGAACTGAAACTCTAAGAACAGTGAATGAGTATCCAAAAAAGTTTGAAAAAAGCTGACCCCATAGCAAATGCACAAAAAGGGCTGGTCCACCTCCAGAGCCTTGTGGTCCAAGCCAGGTGGGGCCCAAAGCCCTTCCGTTGATGACATTTTGTAGAGCGGTTGCAAAACCGAAGTCATCATTGACCAAAAATTCTCCGACAGGATCAACGATATAAACGGCTATCGCCCACACAATCATCAGACATGCAACAGGAATCCATTTTGAGTTCATTATCAACATTTAGACAAGACAATACTTTCCCAATATTATTACCTATTATCTAACACATCATCGAATTTTTGTCCAATTGTATATGAAGCACGACGCCGCCCCAAATCGCTTGTCTTCAATTCATTTACAAAATTGTGCCATTAATGCTAGTTTAAAGGCCAAATTAAACACATTCAGTCTAACTCTATTTTTCGTTGAAGGAGGACTTGAGATGGCCTTTTCGTTCCGTGGACGTACAATAAACAAGGTTGCTGTTATAGGATCCGGTCAAATCGGCCCTGATATCGCTTTACATTTTGTAAAAGTCTTACATGGTTTTGATGTGTGTGTGACGGTCGTTGACATAGCCACTGACGCGCTTGAAAAAGGTAAAGCCAAGTTATTTAAGAAGGTTGACAAAGGTGGGCAAACCGGCGCTTTCAAACCTAATGAAGTCGAGGGAATGAAGAACCACGTCATATTCACGTCCGATTACAATGAACTGAAGGGGGCGGATCTTGTGGTGGAGGCGGCCACGGAAGACTTACCCCTGAAAAAACGGATCTTCAGGCAAATTGAGGAACTGGTATCCCCGGAAGCCATCCTAACCAGTAATTCATCGCATTTGGAGCCGGAGCGTATTTTTGATGAACTCAAGATAAAAGGCCGATCGCTTTGCACTCATTACTTTTTCCCAGCAGAAAGAAACCCTGCCATAGAAATCATCCCTGGAAAGGATACCGATCCCAAGACCACTGATTTCATGATGAGATTTTACGAAACGATCGGAAAAATACCCATCAAGGTAGGCTCACGTTATGGATATGCCGTTGATCCAGTCTTCGAGGGACTCTTACTGGCCTGTGTCCAGTGTGTTGACGCTGGGCTGGGGGACACCAAGCAGGTCGATTATGTTGCCTCAAAAGCGTTAGGACTTAATGTAGGGCCGTTCACAGCGCATAATCTGACAGGCGGAAACCCTATCACGGCGCATGGTCTTTCAGAGATGCACGACAGTCTCAATGGCTGGTTTAGAGTTCCTGACCGTTTGAAGAAACTGCTGGAGTCAAAATCGGATTGGGAAGTCCCTGGTCGCGGTGAAAAGATAGAAGTTTCCCCCGAAAAAGAGAAAGCGATTTCAGAAGAACTTATGGGGGCGTACTTCGCCATCGTTTGTGACATGCTGGATGCGGAAATTATCACCACAAGTGACTTTGACCTGCTTATAAGCGTGGCGCTTGATATGAAACCTCCTTTCAGTTTCATGAATTCCGTCGGCGTCAAAAAAGCTTTTGAGCTGGTTGAGACTTTTGCCAAAAAGTATCCGCCAATGCCTGTGTCAAAAAAGCTGAAGGAGCAGGCTGATTCAGGAAAGCCATGGGAAATCCTCGATGTCCTTTTTGAAAAGAAAGATGATATTGGAGTTATTACCATAAGAAGACCAAAGGCCCTTAACGCTGTGAACAGCAAAGTCTTTAGCGAACTCAATGTTTACTGTGACATAATTAAGAACGATCCGGCAATAAAAGCCGCTGTTATTACTGGCTTCGGCAACAAGGCGTTTGTGGCCGGAGCGGACATAAAGGAAATGGCCGGATTAACCGAACCGGCTCAGGGTGAGCATTTCGCGCGTCTTGGACAGATTGCGTCAGCCGAACTTGAAAAACTTGGCAAACCGATCGTCGCTGCGCTCAATGGTTTCGCTCTAGGCGGTGGATGCGAACTTGCCATGTGCTGCACAGCGAGAGTGGCCCCCAAGGGCTTGAAATTCTTTGCCGGTCAGCCGGAAGTTAACCTTGGCCTCATCCCGGGAATGGGAGGAACACAGAGACTTCCCAGGCTTGTTGGATTTGAACGGGCTGCTGAGATGATAAGGACCGCAAGGCCTATTTCTAGCGCTCAAGCCCTGGAATATGGCCTGATCAACGAAGAAGTCGTAGGGGATGTACTCGAGAGAGCTATCGTCCTGGCCAGAGACATTGCGGCCGGAAAGGTTAAACCGAAACTTATAGAAATGGGCCCGCTGCCAAATGTTCCAGACAAGCTGCCGGATGTAGATCTGGGGCACTTGTCAAAGGCCATTGACGCACTTGCCGTCCAGGCCATTCTGGAAGGCGGAAAAATGACACTCGACGATGGTTTGAAAAACGAAGCTCATACATTCGGACAATGCTGGACTAAAGAGGATAACAGAATTGGTCTGAAGAATTTTGTTGAAAAGGGCGCTAAATCCAAAGCTGAATTTGTCCACCGTTAACAGCGGATGGAAGTATAGCTCATCCAGAAAAAGCCCTCGAGGTTCTTTGTCAAAGATCATCGAGGGCTTTCACGCCTTAACTCATTGCGATCATTGATAGACGATTTTCACAGATCAACCCTATGGTCAATTCATCCCGCAAAGTCGATTGTGTTGGTAAGGTTCGCCAAACACTGATTCTTCATAAGATGATTCAAAACGGAGATAGGTTGGTCCTTGCCGTCTCTGGGGGGCCTGACTCTGTCGCTATGACCCACGTGATGGCTCGGCTCAGAGAAGAGTTTTCGTGCTCGCTTGTAATTGCAAGCCTGGATCATTCCATAAGAAAAGAATCGTCAAGAGATTTTGATTTTGTGAGAGCGCTTGCTGAAGAATTGGGGATTGAGTTTCACGGCAAAAAGATTGATGTTCCTCAACTGGCGAGCCAGAACAAAATCAGTATTGAACAGGCCGGCAGAATAGCTCGGTACAGATTTTTCGAAGAGGTCAGGATTGATACCGGATCCAATAAAGTCGCTACAGCTCACAACTCGGATGATGTAATAGAAACTTTTCTGCTCAGAATTCTGCAGGGATCATCACTCACTGGTTTGTCATCAATTCCAATAGTACGCGGGAACATAATTCGGCCTCTGCTCAAGCTGAATAGATCTGAAATAATGGACTTCCTCGCTTCGCAAAACATACCCTATATGCTGGATAGGACAAATCTCCTACTGGAAACTGACCGAAATTACATCAGAAACCGGGTTATTCCGGTATTGACGGAAAGATTCCCCAATTTCCGGGAACCTACCTTACGCACCATAGATCTTATTCAGGAAGATGAAAAATATTTGAACACTGTTGTGGACCTGGTTTATTCAAAAGTTGTTTTCGAATATGAGAATCGAATCGAAATAGATGTGAGGGAAATAAACTCGTTTCCCCAGGCAGTATCTTCCCGGATAGTGAGATCTATTCTTTTTGCCCTCTCCCCACCGGATTCAAGATGGACCAGTTTACATGTCAAGTCCATTGTCAGGCATTTGAAACAGGGCAAGCCCTCGAACGTACTGAAGTTGCCCAATGGCTTATATTTCATCAAAGATTACGAAAAAGCCACAATTTCAAAGTTTCACGACAAGTCAGAAACAGAGTATAGTTTAATTGTGAAGGAACCATGCCAAATAGAAATTCTGGAAGCAGGCATGAGTATAAGTTTTTCCATGCTGAATAATTTGCCTGTTGAGGGTCACATTATGCATGATTCTCAAAGAGAGTATTTCGATTTGGACACACTTGAATTCCCGTTTCTCATTCGCCCTTTCCAGCCGGGAGACAGAATGATTCCATGGGGCAGGACAAGACCTGTGAAGATTAATAAGCTGTTTATAGATTCGAAAACTCCGAGAACGATTCGTTCAAGGCTGCCACTGGTGATAAAGGATGGTGAGGTAATCTGGGTTCCGGGGTTAAGGCGATGCAATTCCCACGCAGTTGGACCGGAGACGAGGAACATTCTTGAGATCGCTGTCATTCACAACAAGCGATTTTGATAATTCAGGACAGACAATGTCTGAAAACGTCTTTTCAGTAAAACTGATGATTTGAGGTTTTTCGTTGAGATACAGTAGTTACTTGCTTATGTCGCGCCAATTTTTTTTACCTGTATTGATGTTATCCATACTGCTTGGATTTATGGTGGAATTGTGCCGGGGAGAGTCCGATTCAAGAGACTTGAAAGACAATCATAGAGTTCATGAAACGTTTGAGGGGGGATACGATAAAAAATTTCTGGGTGACTTTTTTCAGGCGCTTAAACTTGTTCAGCAGCATTTTGTCGAAAAAGTGGATGAATCCACTTTGCTGAATAATGCCATACGAAAACTGGTCTTCATTACTCCTCCATATTGTCAGGACAATCTGGCGTCTATGCGGGACTGCCCCTATGATCCTTATCGCTGTTTTTCCGATTCCATCATGATCATATCACTGAGGTGTGGTTACGATCCGGAAAAACTTTCATTCAAAGCATTGGATCTGTTACTGAAGGACCTTGATCCCTACTCATCTTCCCTCGATTCAGCAATGACAAATGAACTTAAGATTGCGGCATTGGGCAGATTTGCCGGAGTGGGAATGGCTGTCGGTTTCCGGGATGACGATTATGTTGTTATATCGCCGTTCGAAGGTTCACCCGCATATAAGGCCGGAATCAGGGCTGGCGACAAACTGCTTGAGATAGACGGCGTTCCGCTCCATGGACTAACTTTGATGGAGGCCCTGAAAATGGTACGCGGCCGCAATGGTTCAGAGGTGAGATTCAAGATTCAGGACCCACAGACTAGCGACATACATGACGTCAAACTTAGAAGAACTATGATCAAGGCCAGTTCCGTCAGAACACAACTCTTAGGAAACGATATTGGATATCTTAGGATATCGAATTTTCAGAAAGACACGAGAGAAGAAGTCCTGAAATCTGTAAACAAAATGAAGTCAGTAACCCATGGTAAAATGAGAGGATTGATTCTGGATTTGAGAGACAATCCCGGCGGTCTTTTTTCAGAAGCTATTAGGGTTTCGGATCTTTTCTTGACGGCTGGAGTAATTACTTCCCTTAGAAGCAGGGGGGCGACAATAAAAAGGGACTTTTCGGCTAGCGGCAATGGTCCTTTTGATTCCCTACCCGTGATTGCAATTATAAATTCAGGAAGCGCCAGCGCTTCTGAAATCCTCGCAGGAGCCCTACAAAACAGGAAAAATTCATTGATCATAGGCTCTAGAAGTTTTGGTAAAGCAAGTGTTCAGGATGTATTTCCAATCAGGGCCGATTTAGCCCTCCGTCTTACAACCGCTCATTATTATACGGCCAACGGCAATGACATAGAAGGTACAGGGATTCGCCCCAACATTACAGTTAACCGGGAATATAGAAGAACCAGAAATCGAGGATCGAGTCTTGACACCGATCAAATTCTGGATGATCCGGAAGTCAAGATGGCTTACGAGTATTTAATTTCAAACAAATCCGGTAACTTTTCAAATAACTTCAAAAACTTGTTTTAAAGAATAAGTCTATTTTTAGTAGCTTTAAACTATTAAGTCTATTATATCAATAATATACATTCATGCTTTGTGTAACATTATAATCTGGCCTGATTGTAATCAGATATTATGAAGCAATTGCCATTATATTAATATTATTCTTGATTTTATTGTTAGATTTGTGTATGGTTTTTTTGCCTTTCACTGAAAAGGCTGTTTATTTAAATTTTAATGCTATTCTGATTTAGGAGGTTGAACGAGCATGAGCTTGCCGGCAGGCCACGCCAAAAGGCTGTTTCTCGGATTCACTTGCTCGATTATGTTCTTGGTGGTTTTGGCCCTCCTGATTGCATACAACACGGAGGCCGAATCATCCAGCTTCATGAAATCTTCCATAGAAGATTATCCTTTCACTATCAAAATGCCTACGACTCAGCCTGAACGTACGATTGAATTTTACAAGCGACTCGGTTTCAAACCCGCTGATGGATTATCTTCGAGTCTGGACGTTTATTCGATGGAAAAGGAAGGCTCTCCCTACAAACTTGAGATACTATATGCCAGTTTTCCCAAGGTGAACGGCGTTGGCAAAAGTGTTCCTGGGATGAGTTTCAAGGTCGCGGATCTGGAATCTTCGGTCAGGTTCCTTGAATCAAAAGGTCTTCGCTTCATAGAAAGAAACGGCAAGAGAGACGGAATAAATTGCGCTTCTCTTCTTGATCCAAACGGAATCAGCGTTAAGCTGTTTGAACCCTGAAAAGAAATTTATCCTTTATTGAGCCCTCAACTAGAGAGGCTCAATACGGGCCCTTTCCCAAGAAATCATTCATATCTCACAATTTCGTCTTTTATCTGGTTAACATCTTCAGGTTGAGGGGTAAACGGGAAATTCCGAATGTTTGGTCCAGGTTTTTCGTTACCATATGGCCGGTTACAGGCTACTTTACCATCAGGCCCTGGGCAGCCTGAAGTTTGAAATGGAGAACCGGAGTTTATAATTTCCTCCATCAGGTTTTTCCCAAGTCCAAAACTTGTGATTCGACCTTTCGTATCGTAATCAATTGAATCGCCGTCGACTATATCATTGTCGATAAGCCATCTGGCAAGCTGTATCCGTCTGTATTGACCCACTGGAGGCGAAGGAACGGATTCCATCGCTGACCCCTGTTCAGGATAAAATGAGAACAGATGGGTCGACCCGCCCATTTTTCTTGCCCTCCAAATGGCGGTAACCATTTGCCGTTCCGTTTCACCCAATCCACAGATTAGATGCACACCTGCCATTCCTTCACCAAAGATGTCCAGACTCTCCTCATAAATTTTCCAGTACTTGTTCCAATCGTGAGGTCCTTTTACCGGCTTACCTCTCAAACCAACAAAGAGGTCTTCAGTCGCGGCGTCAACAGCTACTCCTATCCGCTCCGCCCCAGCCATTTTCATCGCAATCAAATCCTCACGATTTAGCAGCGTGGGCGTAATCAGTAAGGAAACAGCAAGACCGGTTTTATCAACAAGTTCTCTACAAATTTCAATCGTATCTCTCTTACTTTTTGGGTGGGTAACCATGGATATGCAAATCCTGGTTACATGTTTGGGGGCCGTTTTGATTGCCTTTATGATATCATCCTTGGAATAAATCGGCCAGGGAACCCGGATAAAACTCTTGACCGATCCGTCTGATTTTCTCTGGGAAGCCAGGCCACAGAACGAACAGTTGGCCTTACATCCATCGGAATAATGCAGCAGCAGGTTGACGCAACCAAGCCGAGCGCCGCGATAGAACAACCCTGGTAAGAATTTTAGTGTCATGGCCGCAGCCAAGGACATTTTTAGATATTCGGGACTTTCCTGATTTAAAGAGTCGTTGAAGGTCATTTTCTCACTCGTTTGTTTTGTCCGGTCATCTGAAAAGCTCTATTTCAGTGTCAGTGGATTATTGCTGTCAGTCCAGGGAACAGCATGTAAATTTGCGAATTACATTTAAACCAAGTCTTTTTGCTTCAATAATGGCTTCGTCCGATCCAACCGCCAGCGAATTTATACCCGCCTTTATGGCCAATTTGTCCAGTTCTTTACGATAATTGCCTCCTGGCCTTGCGCAGCCCAACGAGCATTTCATCTGAGGAAGCATTATTCGAGCTCTAGCTATGAAGTTGGCCACATTTGCCGGACTAGCCGACTTTGTCAAGGACATTCTAGTCCCTTTCAAAGGGGTAAACACCACGATCACATATTTTTTTATCGGATAATTACTGATTATTTCGAGCGCTTTTGTTTCCCCCTTTTCCATTCCGTAGTGGATTCCATAGACTATATGGGGAACGACCTCAAGCCCTGCCGAGTGCAAAGCGTCAAGAGATCTAAGAATAGGAGCTATTCCTTCAGTAAGGTGAAAAATTTCTCTGGCGGTGCTGTCGGAGCCCATCACGTCTATAAGAGCCTGATTCACTCCAGCGTCTTTAAGTTTTCTGGCGTGATTTAAGTCAATCTGACCAGTATGGACTGTGACTACCAGGTTTGTTTCGTTCTTGATTTGACGAATGGCTTCCGTAAATTTCGGCCATGGCAAAGAGCCCTGTTGGTCGCATCCCCCAGAGACTAGTATGCCTTTGTCACCCCTCGCTTCCGCTCTCTTGGCGAAATTTACCAGGTCGTCCCCATCCAGACAGGGGAACATGTTCTCCAGCAATTTTCCACTACAGTGATCACAAATCAATTCACAGTTAAAGCCTGTGATTGACGCAGCGGGGTACGCTCCTCTTATTCCATCTACAACAAACATTCCCGGTTGATAGAATATTATGTCCGATCCATGAAAAGATCTGGAGAGAGTCCAAGCTTTGGTAAAAAGAGGATCGGTTTCTTTCAAAAATTTCTTTCCCGCTTCTTGTAACCCTTGAAAGATATCCAGGTTTTTTCACAAAGCTCTGTGAAATCTTCTTCTTCCCAACACTTGATAAGTAATATCTTTTTGGAAAGAGCGTGACGGAAGATGCCCCCGTATTGATGCAATATGCTGTTGTGATATTCGTTAACCAATGATAAATTTTTAGACTTCACCGCCTTGGCCACACATTCCCCAGCTACGTTCCCTGAGTGAGACAGCTTGAGAAATACCGGCGCCGGTCACGGGATGTGTCAATCCCGCTGCGTCACCACAGAAAAGAACATTATCCTTGACTAGCGGAAATCTGATTCCGTGACATGGAATCAATCCACCTGTCCTTGCCAGCCATCCTGGTCTGGTCAAACCATTTTTTGTCAACATGTTAGAAAAGTTATGGAGAGCTTTTGCCGGTGTAATGTCTGCGCCAGGGAACATTCCCAGTCCGACATTAGCTGTTGAGCCTTTCGGAAACAGCCATCCGTATCCCCCGTAGTAATCTTTATCCAGAAAAACCATCGCGTTTGAAATGTTCTGGTTAAGAGGAACTTCAAGCTGACAACCTATGATACAGTCGTTTACTTCCAGGCCCATTTTTTGTCGCACCTTAGAATAGGCCCCGTCCGCGGCCACAACAAACTTGGCGTTAACCAGTAGATTTTCCCCAACTGAATTTATCCTGCTCTTGTTTCCTTCAAAATCCACAAAGGAAGTCGAGGACATTGTTAATGCGCCTGAAGTCGCCGCTTCCCTAGCCAGATTTCGATCAAATTTTGGTCGGTCTATAAGGTAACCTTTCGACTGGATTGTGCTTTTCTTGAACTGGATGTCCGATTTTGTCTCCATTATCCATGTCTCAAGATAGTCCACCTGTTTGACTATGGAATTCCTGTTCAGATCGAATTCCATGAAAAGCTGGTATGGAACGAATTCTCCGCAATGAGGCCGTTCACCAATTCGTGGCTTGCTATCGATGAGAATTACATCAAGCCCTTCCCTGGCTGCCCTTAGAGCTGCGCTTGAGCCTGACGGCCCCGCCCCTATTACCAGTACGTCACATTGAAGTTGTTGAATCATTAATTAGCCTGATGGTTTTTTCTAATAATTCTATGTTTAGAAACGTTTTGTTATCAAATTTGCCCTTGTAAGCATCCGTCCCTTTTCCTAAATCGTAACATGTTGTGGAATCAAGGTTAACAAGAACTCCGGGAACAGGAACCGCTTCCATTTCCAGTCTGTGTTTGGAATAAAACGCTTCACAGCATGAGCCGATGTAAAGTCCACTGTCACTTGAGGATTTGGCATGAAGGGTATTTATCAAATGTTCGAAACTTTGGATAGTCAGTGGCTCGAGATTAAATTGTCGGGCCAACTGGAAGAAATATCCAATTTCACACGCCCCACATTCCGAACAGCCTTCTATTTCACGGAAATCACAATCGAGATTCTTAGAACAATACGGAAGTAATAACCATTTTGCACCTTGGCCTTTGATAGCATCCGGAGAAACATTAATAAAGAATAATTCGTTTACTTCTGGTAGACTAAAATTGCTGGAAACCAATCTCAGTCTGTCGGAGGCCTCGGCTACCGCTTCTGCTACTCGGTCAGGATCTACTCCGCAAATTTGTCCTCCGACTGACCTGAAAAAAGTCATCACGCGGTCCTTTATCCTGTCCCTGTCTAGAGGAACACCCACCAGAAACGCTTCCAAATCGAAGCACAATCTCTGAGGAATGGCAAAAAAATCTCCAGTTATGAGAGCCTGACGAATTCTTTTCCCTCCAGGCCCCATCCATAAATGAACCCTGATTGAACCTCCCTCGCTTTGAGAAATGGAACGTAATGAATCTCCTTCGATTTTCGGCCTTGAATGTGAATAAATCCAATCCGGGCTGGAGTAAAATGTTAGTTCATTTTTTAATCGCATATTTTCCCTATCCGTTAGTTGATCCAGATAGAAATTAAGGCCCAAGTTTCGTGAAAATTCCTCAACAAAAACTTCTTTCAGATCATCCACATTTACAGGGGATTTAACGATGTCATTCAGAAAACAGATTCTCTCCATTAGAGATTCTATTTCACGTTTTTTCAATTTCTCTACAGGTACTCTCAATGCCTTTAGAAACAACTCTGTTTCATTTTCTATCAACACAGTTCCTTGAAACATCATTGCGCCGGAAATAAAAGCTCCCCCTGTTCCGGAAATTTTACGTCCATTAACTTCTATGTCATTTCGTGGTCTGAATTGAGCGTCAATCCCCATCCTGGACAAACCTTCGGCCGCGGTGGAACAAATTCTCTCCAAAACTTTTTCATACGCTCCCGTAAAAGGAGGAACGCCTGTGGCCGAAAATATTTCCCATCCGAGAGCCGACGGCTGGAATAGTATTGCCCCGCCTCCTGTAATGCGTCTATTGACATCAATGTTGTGAGCTTGGCAAAAATCGGTGCGGATTTCCAGATTTGTATCCTGATTGTATCCCACCAACGCGGCCATTCGGTCGAATTGCAGAAATCTGAATGTCGCCGGTGAATATCCAGATGAGACTTCTTCCAAAATTATATTGTCGAGGGCCATATTTGCTGATGCTGGTAGAGCCCTCGTATCCAGTAATCGAATTTTTTTCTCGCTCATTTGGACGAATCTTGGTTAGGTTTATTGGTTATGGATAACATTCACCGGCGCATGGATTATTCAAGGATCACTTCTTGGCCGGCGCTTGCTGCATAGTAGAGTCAAGATGGCTGATGACCTTGTCGGTTATATCGGGCATATCTTTAGAATAAATTATGGATTCCTTCAGAAAAACCACAGCTATTCCTTCCTGCTCAGCCACTTTTGCCACGGATTGATTTATTTGAGACATCATGGAATCATTTACAACCTTTTGCTGTTCCATTACCTTTGTTCTGAAAAGTTGCTGCTCCTGTTGAAGTTCCTGGTATTTAGTTCTGATCTCATCTTCCAGCTTATCTTTATCAGCCTCTTTGAGATTTGCTTTGTCTTTTTCTAGACTTTCCTGAACCTTCCTTATATCTAAGCTCAATGAAGTCATTTTTGGGGTTGGTTCAGATTGAAATTTTCTTAATTCTTCGAGCGCTGATTTCACTTTCTGGGATTTGTTAGAAATGTCAGTCATACTGACATCCGCCATCTTCGTTCCCTGAGCCAGGGACATGGTCGAAAAGCCAACAGCTAAAATAGCGCTAAGACTTAATATCATGAACAGTTTAACAACATTTGCATCTCTCATTGCATCTTCCCCTTGTTTGATATTAAAACTGCGGAGAGCATACTCTAAACAGCGTTGGGTGTCTATCCCGAACCTGACGGGTTTGGACAGGCTGACAGATATGCGTTTTTTCTGGATTTGAATTGGGGCAATCTATTTAGTTTAGGAGAAAAATATGAAACCGCTTGGCTCTTTCATTATCTTAAGTTGCATGTCCTGCCTTTGCTTGGGGGTTGTTCATGCCGCAGAGTTTGGTTTGGCCGAAAACATACTGTCAGAATTTGGAGCGATAAGACATGAAAATCATTACACTAAAGTTCCCACTACAGGTAAATTGGTTTCAATCAAGATTACCGATGGAGGTAAAATCTTTTATATTTGTAGGGAAAAAAACGGATATGCCATTTACAATCTTGAGATCAGGCCACTGGAAGGGTTCAAGGAAAAGATAGAGCAGGATCTCAAGGACAAAAAACAGAAACCGGAAAAAATTTATCCTGAGGAGTTACTTCTTACAAAAGATAGGCACGACTATGAGGTCAGAAAAAGACTTAATAAATACAGTGAAGCGGTTTGGATCCGAAATGAGATCGTTATTCCCAGTTTGGGCAATTAATTTTGTAGCGGTATCTTTATAAAACGCGCTTAAACAGAACGGGCGTCGGCCTTGGAGCCTGACGCCCTGGTACGTGACCTTTACTTCGGTGAACTATAAACTTTCCAAAACAACTTGAGGGGGTTTGCACATGTTGTGCCCTATATTGCTTTCGTAGTTCTGGACTCAAATTTGATTAATTTTTCAGTCTATTTCTTCTCGAGGATTTTATTCCAACTCTCAATATAATTTTTTGTTTTCCCAAATAGCTCGGTGGTATCATCATCGATAGTGATTGTTTCAATTATGTCATTGTTACTAATTTTATTCACTACTTCCTGGTCTTGATCTCCCATTACTTCACCAAAAACAGAATGTTTCCCGTCGAGCCACGGGGTGGCGATGTGAGTGATAAAGAATTGGCTTCCGTTCGTGCTTGGACCGGAATTGGCCATGGACAGCATTCCAGGTTTGTCATGTTTTAACGTGACATCGAATTCGTCACCGAATTTGTAGCCTGGTCCTCCAGTGCCGGTTCCATAAGGACAACCGCCCTGAATCATGAAATCTTCAATAACTCTGTGAAATTTCAGGCCATTATAAAACCCTTTTTGTGCAAGGTTTGCAAAATTCGCCACCGTTACTGGGGTAAGATCAGCAAAAAGTTTTAGGTTTATTTCGCCCTTGTTAGTCTTGATTGTTGCCCTCACTACATATCCTCCTGGTTTAAATAGATTGAAAGCCCTGTTCAGCTAGCTTGCTCTACTCTCATGTATACCATTTTGTGTTTAAACAGTTAACTGTCACAGCGCTGTTTTAGCCTTAACGATAAATGGTGAGATAATTTTTGAGGTCTATTTTGCCTCGAGTTCGCTCTGAACTCATGTACCTGATTTTTCCAAAAATGGACCGTTCTGGTCCCCATGGTCTGTCGTATCGGCCCAGTATCCAAAAAATCCCTGAGTAAGAATTTGGATCGCGACCATCCAAAGCATATTTGTTATTCAGTTCAATCATTATTTCCATTGATCTTTTAGGAGTAACGCTCCATTCAAGGATTTTTTTCCCCCACAGCATTCTCAAATAGTTATGAATTTTTCCGGTTCTCACCAACTCTTTCTGAGCCGCATTCCAGATGTTGTCATGAGTTGTGGCGTTCTCAAATTCGTCTATTTCATAATAAAATTCTTTCAGGTCCGATTGATGATCAGCCAAAGTCTTCCTGGACCAGTCAGGCAGTGAATCGTAAGAATCAAAATTGTGCGTCAACGTGCACATGTTGAAACCAATTTCTCTCCAAGTGACCAATTCATCTAGAAAAGCCTCGGCATTTTTCCCCGTGCCCCACCATCCAGTCCTTTTACCGTTGCTTTTCTCGGATAGTTTATCAGGCGTCCAGTCTTCGGATTGCATTAGTGTCCAGAATATCTCGTGTACCGATATGTGCCCCCAGTGCAAATATGGTGACAAACCGCTGGTCGCTGGATGATCCACATCATTTCTCTCCTCTGCGTATCTACTTAGACGCTGGTTCAAAAATGTCCCGAGGGTAACCGAGGCCTCGGATGATCCTCCTTTTAAAGCCGTAGATCCTATTTTGTGGTCAATAGGGAGCTTGGTCAGGTCCCGATGTTCAGACAGAAGCAGAAACTCAGACGCAGGGGGCCACTTCTGAATAATGTTGTCCGGAAATTTCTTGAGACGTCTCAATTCGCTGCGTCTCAGAGGGTCTTCTTCAGGGGCTTCCATGATATATTTGGGCAGATTTTTTTGAAGGTACCTTCGAAAAGAAAAAGCGCTTACAAAAACTTGATCCGATTCACGACATGGGAATAAGCCATTTGAGTCAACCTGTTCCATTCTGCAACAGACCTGTGAAGCTCCGGAGAGAGTCATTCCCGGCAAGAAAAAGCATGGGAAAAAATCAGTCACCACTACACAGGCCTTGAATGAAAATTCTCGTAAAAGCCCCTTACCGGCGTCTGGAGTGGGCTCTACATAAGGATAATAGACTATTTTAGATTTCTTGGACGCCAAAAGGTTGTCTTTCATTCCATCCATGACAAAATTGTGAAATCTGTCACACGCATATCTGTGCGCGCACCTGAGAGCTTCGAGAATTACAAGGGGCTTGTCGAGTCGCTTCGCCCACATGATCGATCGATCTAGGCTAAAATTCCATCTGACTCTTCTGTAAGAGGTCATCCAGTAAAGAACAAAGTCTCCATTGTCATTTACCGGCATGTTGTTGAGAACTTTTACGCGATGATTTGGGAAATTTTCCATGTAAATTGCCTTGGTTTTTATTTCGTGTTTCTATGTGAAGTAGTCTATCTTTGAATTAAATATTGAATGAACCAATATTGATCAACAGTGAAACAGATTGCTAGAGGATTTTCAAATGTTCATAGTTTTTGAGGGAATCGATGGGAGTGGAAAAACCACTCAGGCTGAGATCCTCTCGCATAAACTTACATCTTTGGGAATCCCTAATATTTTGACAAGAGAACCGTCCGATGGACTTATCGGACAAAATTTAAGAAAACTGGAAAATAGGCTAACTCCGGAAGAGGAATCCAGGCTTTTTCTTGAAGATCGCCTGGATCATGTTGAGAAGGTTATACGTCCAGCTATCAGAAATCATAAGCATGTAATATGTGATCGATACTACCATTCTTCAGCAGCTTATCAGGGTTCCAGAGGACTTAATCCTGTTGATGTTCTTATAGAAAATCGTTCAAGGGTCCCGGTTCCAGACATCGTTTTCCTGATGGAGATATCTGTTTCAACTGCTCTATCTCGAATTGGCAAATGCCGAACGGGAGGTTTCTCCATATTTGAAAAACCCGATGACCTTGAAAAGGTGGCCACCATTTATAATACTTTTGATGATTCCTTTATCAGGAGAATTAACGGCGAGAAGTCAATCCCGGAATTGCGTCTTGAGATTCTGGCTCATTTGAAAAATGAGGGTTTGAAGATTTGCTGCGGATAAGAATGAGGAACAAAGAGTAGTTACAAAAAATTAAGGTGGCTTCTGGCGGAGAGAGAGGGATTCGAACCCTCGGAACACCTTGTGGGCATTCACGCGATTTCCAGTCGCGCCCCTTCGGCCACTCGGGCATCTCTCCATTGTCGTAAAAGAACATTTTATAGACCTAACTATACATCTGGTCAAGGATATTTAGTGAAAGAAACTAGTGAACCAACGTCAAGGTCAGGATTTGTAGCAATTGTAGGACTACCTAACGCAGGCAAATCAACTCTTGTAAATCAACTCACCCAGACAAGATTATCCATAGTGTCAAGAAAAGCTCAAACTACTCGAAACACTGTGTCTATCATTCTAACTCGTCCGGGAGCTCAAATTATCTTCCAGGACACGCCTGGATTTCATGAAGCAAAAACTATTATTAATGAAGTTTTTCTCGAATGCATTAGAAAAACCATTAAATTAACTGACGTAATACTCTATGTCGTTGATCCGGGCATCAAAAAGTTAGACTTGTTGAATGAACTTGAACGTCTCTTGGTAGAATCTCACAAACCGGTTGTACAGGCCATTAACAAAATAGACATGTTAGACACAAAAATGTTGGATAATATCATCAACAGATCATCGTGTGACGCGAGATTTGACTCCATTATAGGGATAAGCGCTCTAACCGGCCAAAATTGCGACAAATTGATAGAGAGGTTGATCGAACTCCTGCCGGAAGGACCCTATTTGTATAGTGAGGATGATTTGAGCGACATGCCGGAGAGATTTTTTGCTTCTGAGATCATCCGTGAACAGATTCTGCAACTTTTAGGACAAGAGGTTCCACACAAAACCGCCGTAACGATCGAAACCTTTAAGAACGATGGAGTGAGCGTATTAATTCAAGGCAACATTCACGTTGAACGACAAAGTCAGAAGAAAATCCTGATTGGAAAAGACGGACAGATGATTAAAAAAATAGGAACATTGGCTCGTCAAAACATTAAAGAGTTTCTGGACCTGCCGGTTCGACTGGAATTGTTTGTAAAAGTGTCTCCAAACTGGACCAAAAGCATGAATAAACTTAAGGAGTTTGGTTACTTAGATAACAGATAATCTTGTCATCTTTAACCACTATTTTTTAAATGTCAAAACCGTTCAACCTAACCGCCAGTCTGTTGGCCAATTGCATTATTCCGGGGGGTATTTGAAAACCTGATGTATTTTCAGCTTCCCTTAAAATCCTGAATAGAGTTGTCTGAGCTTCACTAAGCTGTAGATAAATCTCCAGGTTTTGGGCCATGTCCAGAAATCTGAAAATTTCTGACAATGTTGACTGGTTGGACCAATCCTGACCAAGTTTTTCAACCAAAAGCCCTATACGGTGACTAATCATTTTTTGAGCAGCGCTCAAATCTAACTGTATTTTCCAAAAATGTGTGTCTCTGAGAACCGATTCCAAGCTTTCTGGGAACATTTCCTGGGACAGCTTTTCAATTTCTTTCAGAAATTGACGATTCAGAACAAATCGGGCTGCTGCTCTGAATGTATCGGGAAGCCTTGCGTCATGGTCAACTATGAGTCGGGCAAAATCTTCATTTTTTTTGTAAAATGTTGTAAGTAAGGCTGCCTGGTCCTGAAACATTTTTTTCGTAATTATTTCAAGCAATCGAGTTCTTTGTTCAACAAAGAGATCCTTGAAGGCAAAATATTTGTGCGGAAAATATCTATCTAGTTTTCGTATTAATTCGGTTGATGAATGTCTTTTGAAGCTGTCGGCCAAATCTTTTTTAAGGTCTTCATACCCTCGCTGATCCTCTAAAAATGTTTGAACTGAACAGCGTAAATCAACCGCACCCAAATACAAAACAGCAAAAACCAGTCTTTGTTCTCTAAGAGTTACGGAACTCTGAACCCTTGTTTGACCTATCAGTAATATCCGTTCACCAAATTCTTCTCGCATGAGATCCATCGTGTGTACCTTGTACACATAAATATCCTGAGTAGCTCGGGGCTTGTCAAACAGAGCGGATATTGCAACGTGAGCCGCCACTTGGGCCAAGTCAATCACGTGGGGCGCAATTTTTTCTCTGTAAAGTTGATCCCCATTCATGTGCGGCTGTACATTGCTGACCGCTTTGAAAAGTTCCCCCAGAAACTCTTTCGCTAACCCGGGATCATAAACACTCGCAAGCTGGAGCACACGTGCAGCGTAGTCAAGAATTTGTAAAGTCTCTATACCGGTGAGATCGTCAAAAAACCACCCACAACTGGTATACATGAGCATTCTATTTCTTTGCATTTCCAGTAGACTTAGAGCTTCTACCGATTCAGATGGTGACAGTTCATGTTTTTGGCATGTTTTTAGGAACGAAGGAATTTCAGTGCGATTTCTTAGGATCAGATCAATGTAGTCATTACGTGCCCTGAATGGTTCCAGAAAGAGTTCGGATCCCTGTCTTTCAAATAGTTCGTCGACCTGTTCACGGACTATATCCAGCGACCTTCTAAGAGGGGTTCGCCACGATTGGTTCCATCCGGGTCTTTGGGATGTTGAACAGCCGCAATCCCGGATCCATCTACCAACCCCGTGGGAGCAACTCCAAGATGTCCTTTCAATTATTTCAACTTCCGCTGTCGGTGGATTATTGGCAAGAAATTCTCCATAGTTGGTCAGCCTGACATTTGGCTCGTAAAGTAATTGTTCTATTGCAAACGCCAACGCCATCTCACCAAATCTGTGATGATGTCCGTATGATTCTCCGTCAGTAGCGATGTTCACTAGTTGGGGCCATGAACGGTCTGTCGAGAAAGCCCCGAGAAGTCTGTCCTTCAGAACAGAACCGTCATTGAGCAGACCTTCAAACGCAATCGCCTGAGAAACAGGACCATCGTAAAAGAAAATCGTAATATTCGATCCACTAGGCAAGAAGCATTGATAAGGTCTTGATGGATCCAATGACACACCATCAACAGTCTGCCATCGCGCCGCAGAATTGTTACGGAACCTACTGGCCTGTTTGGGAGAAAGGATTGTAAAGAGAACCCCCTGATCTACCAGGATCTCCAGTGTCTCCAGGTCTACGGCTGTCTCTGGAAGCCACATTCCCTCAGCTTCGCGCTGGAAACGGTGTTTGAAATCTTTCAAACCCCATATTATCTGAGTGATTCTGTCACGCGTGTTAGCCAAAGGCATGATCATGTGATTGTAGACTTGCGCCAAAGCATTGCCGTGCCCAGCCCGGTTAGATTTGGAAATGGCGTCGGCTTCAATGATGGATTTATATGTGTTCTTTTCGCGCCGCTCGAGCCAGGAAAGGAGAGTGGGGCCAAAGTTAAAACTGATGAATTCGTAATTGTTGATTATCCCGCGCAAACGTCCGCGTTCGTCAAGTAGTCGAGCTTCCGCGTTCGGCTGATAACATTCATAGGTAATTTTTTCATTCCAGTCACGGAATGGATGAGCAGAATCCTGTTTTTCAACTTCTTCGAGCCATGGATTTTCTCGAGGGGGCTGATAAAAATGGCCGTGAATACAAATTGACCTAATATAATTAGACACCATTGGTAAACCTCTAATCAATTGTATTAATGATATTAACAAAAAACCCACCTTTTGTAATGAAAAGGTGGGTTCAATTTTTATGTAAGATTGAGATTTCCCGTAAATTGTCTAATTGAATAAATTACCGATGAAATGCGGCTTTCTTGTAGGTTTTGGATTTTTTTACGGATGACTTATGGGAATTCTTGCTTTTGGCAATCTTGCTTTTTTTGGTATTTTTTGAAGCCTTGTTGGATTTAGAAAAACTCTTTTTATCAGGAACGCTGGTCCCTGAGTTTGAGACACTTGGCTGACGGCTTTTTTTGAAAGCCTTTGCCAACGCATCGTACGGTTTGGAATTAGCTAATTTGAAATTGTCCAGAGACAAATTATCGCTTGTCACGCCTGCAAGCGCTTGTCCTGAAAAACTTGCAAACAAGCATACAATTAGAAAAGATACCAATACAAGGAATCTTGTCATATTTGTCATCTCCTGTTTACATGGAATTGTAGTAACCATACTAAATATCTTAGGAAATGTCAATATTGATGTTAACCTTATGGTTACAGGTAAAAATTGGTGTCAATATTCGATTCTTAATTGAACTCTAAGGAAAGGGTGAAAATTCCACCAGCAATTTAAAATCGGAAATGTCCATGTTCAGTTTATAAAACGTTCTAGACCCAATACGAGCGCCAGTCCAATGATTACTGCTACCGAGGTTACTGCCAGTAAATCAGGCACAACCGAAAATACAGCTTCGCCTTTGTTTATGTGTCGGCGAACCCTTATGAAACGTAATCCAGAAACTACAATCATGAATCCAGCCAGAACGAAACACAAAAGACTTAGGTAGGCGGCTCCACTTCCGTGATTCATGCTTTTTACGCCTTGCTCAAACGCCAGCAGGTGTCTCAGGAATATCTCAAATTTTTCTATGACAAAGCCAAATGCCAGCAGAGAAATGCTTGTCCTCGACCAAGATAAAAAGGTTCTCTCATTTGCCATGTGCGTCCTCTGCCACGCCATAAATATTCGGTCATCATCCATGACGGCGGGCGGCTTCGACTGTACGCCTTCCTTCTGATTACTTTTCGAAAACTTTTCCCAAAAACCCAATTTCCGCCTCCTGAGATAGCTTTTATGAAACATTGTAATTGCGTTAACCGCGTCAATCTGTGTCTTTTAGACCGGAGGTAGAATTCTCGAACAATGTGAATTATCCCGCTTTTTTTGTGTTAGGAAGAACAGGTCAAATAATCAAGTTTAAGAAACCACAATGGGTCGGAAGTTTTTGATCTGAGGAAATGTGGGCTGGCACAGTTATCCGAACATCGGACTATTTTTGAATCCAGATTCGAGGTTTGATGTTATTGTGATCGAGAAAGTCATCCCCAAATCGATTGACATAACATCTTCCTCGAACCTCAGACTCAACATTGCTTTTAGTTTTGTAACTGATCTTAGGCTTACTTTTTTTCCTTTTTTTCCTTTTTCTCTGTCTTAACCTTTTTTTCCTTGGTCACAGTCTCAGCCTTGGCTTTACCCTTGGCCTTTACCGATTTGCACGCAGAAACCGGAGCGCAGTAATAGCCGCAGCCAACCGGAGCGCAAACAGGAGCGGCGCAAGATTTTGCGCTATTCCCAAAAAACGGCAACCCGTTAAAACTGAATGCGGACGCGGTATCAGCGTACATGCCTGTCAGGAAGCCGACGGAAACAGTCAGAGCGACCAGAACAAGTATCTTTCTCATATTTTGTTACTCCCTAAGTGATCTGAGAACCCTTTTTGGGGGATGACAAGCTTTTATTAACATATAAGGACATAATTTGTCCAGCGATTCACCTTCGATACTAATTGCTCAAACTGGACCGGTTTGCAAGATATTATAATTGATTGCCATTTTTTGTGGGGTGCTATAAATCATTCTATACGCCAGAATTATAGATTGGGACACTTACCGTATAATATCAACATCCAGAAAGGCTCTACTTTAGCATGATAATCGTGACAGGCGGGGCTGGGTTCATAGGAAGCAATCTTGTTCACGCTCTTAATCAAATGGGCGAAGACAACATTTTGATCGTAGATCACCTTGGGGATGGAGAAAAATGGAAAAATCTTAGGAATATTAAATTCCTGGATTTTGAAACAAAAGAAGAATTCATCGCTAAGGCTGAACATGGCCTCTTCGATCACGACGTGTGGGCCATCTTCCACTTGGGGGCATGCAGTTCAACTACAGAAAAAGACGCCGATTACCTGATCCAAAACAATTACCAATACTCGCGAAGAGTGGCTATGGTCTTTGCTGGAAAGCCAGGCCTACGTTTCATTTACGCGTCAAGCGCGGCCACTTATGGCGATGGTCTCCAGGGATATTCGGATGAAACGTTACCCGCCGGACCGGAACTTCTCCCATTGAACATGTACGGCTATTCAAAGCATCTATTCGATTGCTGGGCAAATAAGACCGGTTTTCTTAATCGCGCAGTGGGGTTGAAATATTTTAACGTTTTTGGGCCCAATGAATATCACAAGGGAGACATGAGGAGTGTAGCGCTCAGAGCTTATTTTCAGGCAAAACAAAAAGGGACCATCAATCTTTTCAAATCTTACCACCCTGAATACTCTGACGGAGAGCAGCGCCGAGATTTTATTTATGTTAAAGACGCTGTTAAGGTAACTTTGTTCTTTCTTCAAAAACCTGAAGTAAATGGCCTGTTCAATGTTGGAACGGGAGAGGCCAATACTTTCAACCGGCTCGCTCATGCGGTTTTTTCCGCTATCAACATCAATCCTCAGATAGAATACGTTGACATGCCCACTGGGCTGGCATCACGATATCAATATTATACTTGCGCAAGATTGGAAAAATTGAGAAAGGCAGGATTTGTAGCAAATTTTTCTTCTCTCGAAAATGCGGTAAGAGATTATGCGCTCAATTATTTGGAAAAGGATCCTCTGATAGATTAGAGAATCCTTCTGGGTCGCGTCTCAACGAAGAATTTGAGAGAGTTATTTCGAATCAGCGGCGAAATCTGCGAACAAAAACTCTATAACCCAAAGAGCGCCTCAGTAACTTTCAGTTCATTAATCACTTTGGTAACTCCTGGATACTGACCGGCAAGTTTTTCCGCGGTTTCTTTATCACGCCTGTCCCCTATTCTCCCTGAAATTGTTACTGTGCCCCCTGTTTCCATTTTAATTTCCAGATTGCGGGCAACTGAAGAAGAAAGCTTGCGTCTGATGTTTGTTTCGATCCTCTTGGCTATGGCCAGATTCTTGAGTCTTTCCTTGAGAGCCTCATCGTTTTCAGGTTTTTGAATCTTTTCTATACCCTCGATGACAACGTCCGCTGCTTTACCGGAGGAATATTTCGAAGTATTTATGATCAAATCATAAAGGGACCATTCGTTTGGATCGCTTCTAAAAATCGATCTTATAAGATTCTCTCTTTCGTGATCATATTTTCTGACAAAGTCCGCCGCTTCTTCCTTTTCGAATCGATAGCGTTCCATGATCCTTTCCACTCGGATTTGGAAAGGGGCTACTACACGGCAACTGAAAACCCCCGGAATATCTTTTAAGATTACCTGGGCTCCTCTTCCTATAATTACTACATTGCCCTGGCTGGCCTTTTCATAGGTGAGTGATTCAAATAGACTTGTGTAAGACGGCCTGTCAAAGAAAATCCTCTCGAAAAATCCGGGGCCGTGTTCAGTCTCATAAAGGGAACAAGCCCGATTGTATTCGGAATCACAACTTTGGGCCATTTGATGAACCTGATCCCGACCTACCAAATCCAAGCCCAGGTTACGAGCCACTGTGGCGGAGATGATATCGGCGTAAGATCCTACCAATCTGGATATCGTGACTATTAACATTGTATTCCTCACTTTTGATCAGGCCGGAAGCCGACATAAATACATTGAAACTTATCTGACAACCTATTTCAAAGTCTAATCGTTCGCTCTGTCAACTTTTTTCTTCATCTCGTTAGGAATATAGATCCGGGATTGTTTTTAGCCTTTGGTAATAATCAAACCAGCCAAGGGCGGCAATGTTAGTTCCAGGTACTGATCGTATCCATGATGACGGCCTCGCGTTGATTCAATCAATCCCGCATTACCAAGATTACTTCCCCCGTAGTATTCGGAATCTGAATTAAGAATTTCTTTGTAAAAGCCTTTTTCAGGAACTCCTATCCTGTACCCATTTCTCGGCATCGGAGTAAAATTTAAAATGCAAATCAAATACTGATCACGGCTTCTTCTGATATATGAAAGTATGCTGTTCATACTGTCATTGCAATCTATCCACGAAAAGCCTTCCGGTTGGCAATCCCACTCCCATAGGGCATTACGCGATAAGTAAACTTGGCCTAAATCTTCAAGGAATTTTGAGATTTGAGAATGGGCTTCATATTGAAGCAGGTGGCTTTCCAGCATTGATTCGTGGTCCCATTCATCCCAAGTTCCGAACTCTGCTCCCGCCATGAGTAATTTTTTTCCAGGATGAGTATACATATAAGCGAAGAGCAATCGAAGATTGGCGAATTTTTGCCAATCATCTCCAGGCATTTTTCGAAGAAGAGAACCTTTTCCATAAACAACTTCATCGTGAGATAATGGCAATACAAAGTTTTCACTGTAGGCATACATCATAGAAAAAGTTAGGTCATTATGATGAAATTTTCTGTGTACCGGGTCTTTCGAGAAATAATTAAGAGTGTCATGCATCCAGCCCATATCCCACTTGAAACCAAAACCAAGGCCTCCAAGATAAGTTGGAGTAGTTACTCCGGTCCATGCTGTAGATTCTTCGGCTACAGTGAAACATCCTGGAAACCTGCCGTAAACTACAGAGTTGAATTCTTTGATAAATTCAATTGCTTCAAGATTTTCGTTTCCTCCAAAGATATTTGGGATCCATTCGCCTTCAGATCTGCTGTAATCCAGATAGAGCATGGAGGCTACAGCGTCCACTCGTAAACCATCCACGTGATATTTGTCCAGCCAAAATAGGGCATTACTTACCAGAAAATTTCTGACTTCATTTCGGCCATAATTGAAAATCAATGTTCCCCAATCTCTATGTTCACCTTTCTTGGGATCAAAGTGCTCATAAAGAGCGGTACCATCGAAAAGACGTAAGCTATAATCGTCTTTAGGAAAATGAGCTGGCACCCAGTCTAAGATTACTCCAAGCTGATTCTGATGCAGGAAATCAACAAAAAATTTGAAATCATCAGGTGTTCCAAACCGACTTGTCGGGGCATAGTACCCGGTAACCTGATAACCCCATGAAGCATCAAAGGGATGTTCCATGATTGGCATGAGTTCAACATGGGTGAATCCATATTTCTTCATGTGGGCAACAAGTGGTTCGGCGGCTTCTCGATAGCTGGCCCACCTGTTTCCTTCTCCAGGTATGCGTAACCATGAACCAAGATGCGCTTCGTATACAGTCATAGGGGATGAAAAATGATTGAACTCTTTTCTGTTATTCATCCACTGATCGTCACACCATGAATAGTTATCCAAATTCCACAATACGGAAGCTGATCCAGGCCTCAGTTCCATCGAGAACGCGAATGGATCGGTCTTGATTCTGAGCTCATCAGCGTTTGTCTGAATTTCATATTTGTAGAGCCCCCCCTGCTCCAGTCCTGGAACGAACAATTCCCATATTCCAGATGTTCCCATACTGCGCATGGGATAGACCCTGCCATCCCAATTGTTGAAGTCTCCTATCAAGCTTACTCTTTTTGCGTTCGGGGCCCAGACTGCGAAAGATACCCCTGGAATTCCATCAATTTGTCTGGGGTGAGCTCCCATTTTGTCGTAAAGATTGTAATGCTTACCTTCGCCGAGATAATGCAGGTCCTGATCTCCCAGCGTAGGCATGAAACGATACGGAGAATCAACTGTCCAAGTGGCGCTTCCATCAAAATGGAACCTGACCTTATATTCCATCGGCAAGCTTCGCCCGGGCATCCATAGCCAGAATATTCCTTGTGACTCCAGCCTTTGAGTAGGGATTGTTTCTTCACCGACCAATACTTCAGTCGATATTGCGTCCGGATGAAAAAATCTTAGAATTAGACCTGCTTGTCGGTTTATCTGAACCGGATGGGCACCTAGAACACTATGTGGATCCGAGTGCTCAGTCCGGATTATTCGCTCAATGTCCGTTATGGAAATACCTGCCAACAACTCTTTGGGAAACATCGTAACCTCTTGAAACGTTGTTTTCTTAACGTCTCAGCATTATTATCTTTTAGATTTACTGAAATGTAAGCTGGAACGTGTGTTAATAATCTCTCAAAAACGTATGTTGCGGGCAACTACTTTCCGCCATTGGGGGTTGGTATGTTTTCCGGTTTAACGTACAGTATCCTGTTGCAATTGGGACAAAATACAAATTCCAGTTGGCGCAATACAGTAATGCCGAGCTGAGGCGGAATGGATATGTGACAACCATCACATGAACCGTTTACCATCTCCGCGATAGCATTTCCTCTCGCCTTCCTGACCATTGTATAACGCTTAAAATATTCCTTATTTACGCCTTCCTCGAGTTGCGCCTGTTCAATTCTAAGAGACTTCAAAGCCTTTGTAGCCTTAGAAATCATCTTCTCAGACATGGCCTTTTTTTCAATTAGATTCTTTTCACACTCTTCATATTCCGCCTGTTTTCTGTCGAGATTTTTTTTCAATTGCTCGATTTTAGTTATTAATTCAAGCATATAATCTTCAATTTCTCCCGTGACTTTTTTCCCGAGTTTGATTTCTCTCGACAAGGCTTCGTGTTCTTTTAAATTTTTGATATTCAGCAACCTGCGTTCGGAACGTTTGATTTTTTCCTGTTCAATGCTGAGTTCATCTTCTTTCTTTTGAAGCTCTGTTTCATTGCCTGTCAATACTTCTTGAATCTCAGTCATTTCATGCCTCAATGAAACCAGGTTTCTGGCCATTTCCTGCATTTCCTGAGGGAGCTCCGCCAGGACCGCTTCATGTTGATCAATCTGGGTGTCTATTTCCTGAAGTCGCATAAACAACTTTAACTGTTCCTTCAATGATTCCTCCTAATATTTCACAGTGTATATCGTTGAATGGATCTTTTTCTCCCTTAAAAGGCGTTAACCGGACTTTCCATTCCAGTTTCAAGAATTCTTCTTCAAATTTATCGCTCATTAAATCGACTGCGAATTTCTCTAATCCAAAATGTCCGGCATCTATGACCGCAATTCCGTATTCTTCGCTATCAAGAGCGCCATGATAACGAACATCCCCTGTGACTATTACATCCGCCTTGGATGCTATTGCCTGTTGAAGATAACCCATCCCACTACCCGAAACGAGGAAGACAGAATTAACAATTCTGTCTGGAGGACCAACGCTTCTAACTGAATTCAATCCCAGCTTTTGGCATATCCTTTGAGAAAAAATAGAAATGGTTTCACCTTCCCTGAGTCTTGCCAACCTAGCGCAAGGCGCTTTCTCGGGAATCTCCGCTTCATACAAACCCAACAGTTCTACAAGAAAATCATTTAATCCTCCTTCCGCAGCGTCAAGATTGGTGTGCATGCTAAGGATATCCACGCCCAACCTTGCCGCAGAGAGAATTATGTTTCCCCTAATATCGGATAAAAGAATGTTGTTAATTGGTTTCATGAGAAGCGGGTGATGGCTGATCAGCAATTCACTTTTGTTTTCCGCTGCAAACCGCACTGCTTGAATCGATGCGTTAAGACTCAAAACAATTGAGGTTATTGGCCTGGAAAGATCTCCAATCTGTACACCGCTGTTGTCCCAAGGTTCCGAGTAGCTAAAAGGAAACATGCTGTCGGCTAACTTCAGGAGTTGCGATAATGTTGGAGTCATTAGATAAATTTCAACCGGTTTTGAATTTTGAAAATTGTCGACGACGAAATGAATAATTTGAATCTGTAATTCATGGTGATCTGGGGCATATTTAATGTGAAAGTTGATCCACAAAGATTAAATTTTACCGGTAAAAACATCACGGGGAGCCTGTTCAAGCTCCCCGTGGGAAAAAATCCAGCAAAAAAATTATATGTTCATGTCTCATTAAAACTTCCGGGAAAATGGTGGGCCCACCTGGATTCGAACCAGGGACCGACCGGTTATGAGCCGGGAGCTCTACCAGCTGAGCTATGGGCCCCCTACCACGTGCCAAATTATAATTTTATACAAAGTATGGATTACAGTCAATGATCGATTGGAAAAAATATTCAATATGTAGAATAATCCCCTAGCTCAGGGGATGAGTTAAGGGCTCAGGCTCTCAATATCCCCACCAACTGCGGTAAGGATCCTGGTTGGGCCACTGATTGTTGACGCTTCGGCGGTATTGATCTTGGCCTGCGGCCTCGGAATAAGGCATGACCGTTTCCCTGCCTTCTACTTCTTTGACTTCCGCCAGTGAAACATTCAATCTATCCAGCAAGGCGCGTCTTTTTTTCGATATACTCGCCGTGTCTTTATTCTTGGAAGATTTGTCGGCCTGAATGCAATGTTGTAATTCATTGAAGACTCTTGTTTCCGAATTCATGAGATTTCGCATCTCTGTTCTCTGTGTGGTCAACAAGTCTTCTTTAATTTGGAGCGCTGATGATACCTGGGCGGCAATCGTCTTTGATTCGTTGGGATCTACGATAGGCTTCTTGATTATCCGTTCTACAGGAGATTGTTCCAGCGCGGCAAATGAGTCGACTTTATCCTTCATTTCCTGATAGAGTTGTTCCCACTCAGTTTTCAATTGCGAGCAATCTGAAGCCGCTCCCTGGGCTGACACTTTCCCGTTGACCCCAAATACCACCGATAAAGTGGCAACCAATAATATATTGGAAAGTTTAATCAGGATTTGTAGCCTCCAGTTCACAGCATCTATCTCCTTTCAGTTACACATTCGTAAAAATAAATCAATTAGACCAGTTCTTGTAATAGGATATTAAACTATTTTTATTTTTTTTTCCAGTAAGTTCAGACGTAAAAATCACCTTTATTGAATAATAGTTTCGATATACTGATTGTTTTTACGCGAAAATTTAATTCGCCTTTTGAGGCTGAGCAACTTGCTCCATTATGTATGACATTTTTTCAGAAATTGCGTGATATATTCCGCCTTTTTCAAAAGAATCCTGCAACAATTCAATAAAACGCTCAAAAGCGCCTTCAGTTTCCAGTATATACATGGCGTTCAGGGCCTCTTGCGGGGTATAGTCCGAGTTGCCATTGCGAGCTACTTCTTCAAACATGGCCCGAAAACCTTTTTTATCTCCCCAGAATACAACGATATTTTCCATGTAATCATTCAGAGCGCGTAATTCTTTGGCCAGTTCTTCTTTTGTCATCTCTTCGTAATTCATTTTTACCTCAATCAATCATTTAAAATCTTACGGGTAATTCATTAATTTCTTTTAGGTCATGTTTCTCCAAGTTCTTGAAAATATTCTCTTCCCATCGGAAAAACCTCTTCGACAAATTTTCCACTTGCAAGAGTGTTTGGGATATTTCTTCTGCTAAAACCCTGTCGTGATTTCTCCTGGCCCTTTTCAGCTTTTCATTAAGATAGTTAATAAGTTTACGCGCCTGTTCAGGACTCTCCAAATAAATTTGAGGGTCGTATTGGCTACCGGCACGTTCTTTGGGACTCCATCGGACTCGTATGTCATTTATGTGTTCTCGTAGCATCGGAAGAAATTCCTCAAAAAATGTCTTACGCTGAGATATAAATTTAGTCAGCATATCTGATAAGAAAAGACGTTGAAAATAAATAATACCTCAGAAACGCCTATAATTCAAGGTGAGCCCACTGACACATTGACTAAAAAGATGGCTGTCTGTAACTGGTTACCTTGATATTTTAATAAGACGAAACAGCTTTACGCGTCAGGTATTTATACGGACATTAATCTGAATTTCTTGAAACTGAACCCAACTCTATGATAGAATTTTTTTAATTAGATAAAAGGGTAAATCCATGCGACTTTTTAGAGCGTGTTCCGTATTTTTAGTAATTGTATTAATAATCTTGATTGAAGGTCACGTGGGATTCACCAACCAGGTCTGGACTAAGTGCCATATCACCTGCAGGTGCCTTAGAGACAATTCCGTCGGCAACTTTTCATTTATGATTCCTGTTGATCGTTCCCCTGATGTAGGGTTTGACGCTGACATGGCATGCAAGAGATATGGTCATCAGATTTGTCTGGATGGCTGCAACGGATTGAAGTTTTCTTACACTTATCAGGTAACCTCCCCCTAGAAATCCGATTAGTTTCAGCTACCATTTTTTAAACTTAATAAGATTGGACTAGTGCTTTACTTTGTCCGAACGCCCTCTCCCCACGACCATAAGAATAACAGCCACGACAAGCACTATTGCTCCTAGAATGGCTTCAGTGGTTTTACCTTTGAAATAGAGTAAACCCAATAAAACTCCAGAACTCACAACAAGAACCAAAGCAAAGACATCACTAGTTAGAATTCTTGAAAACATTTAGATTTCTGCCACTCTATTGAATTGCAGACAGTTTATTTTGAGATTTTGAACGATTAATATATGAGAAATAGATTAAATAATCTAAAGACTTGAGTGCTTGAAGGGCTTCTTCCCTAATCTTTTTGGCCTGTTCGGTTTTGCCAAGTTTCTCATAAAAATCGGATCTTTCCGCCATCAATGAGGCATTTGACAATTCGTAGTACTTGGAAGCTTCTTCAAGATGTTCAGCTTTGGCATACATGTTACCCAGATCTAGAAGACTCTTGATCTCCGTTTGAGAATCCTCTTTTTCTCTCGCTTCCCACAAAGCCTTGTACGAGGATATAACGGCGTTTGCATTTAGACCAAGTTTGGTAGACAGGTATTCCGCTTTTACCCCAAGATTTCCAGGTTTGTTTTTCGAAAGCGACTGAGCCCATGTATAATCTTCCAGAGCCTCAACATTCTTTCCGAGTCTTTCATAAATTGAGCCTCTTAACTGCAATGCGCTGGATCTTCCGTCCTTCATGGCTAATTTGACCCGAAAGATCAGGTCGACATTGATGGCTTTTAAGGCTTTTTCATAAGCGCCGTATTCTAAGTAATTTCTCGAAAGTCTTTCCAGTATAGGGATCATCTCTTTTTCGTCATTTTGTCTCCGGAGTTTTCGTATCTCGTTAAGGTCCCTTTCGATTGATCTTTTCAGGTCATCTTTCGAAGGCGGTTGCTCAACTTTGGGATCTTTGCTTCGAACTATTGTCAAAGACTTCCCCGAATCAGGATGTCTCGCCGCAGATGGAGACTCTACTCCGGCTTTGTCTTGATCGCTTTGTTTTAAAACCTTTGAATTCTCGTTGCTCATTACGGTCGATGTGTCTTTGGACGAAGAGCTTGCCACCGAACCGGAATTCAAAGGAGAACTCCCGTTGTGGCTTTTTGATTGATTTTTCAAGTCAAATACTGATTTGACACCTCTAAGATCGGAACGTGTAATGCTTTGACTAACAATCTTAGGCGCCTCAGCTTTGGCCTCCTGTTTTTGTTGAGGGAACTCGACTTTAGTCAGGGAAACCGGCTCACGTGGAGAAGCCTCCGGGGGTTCCCTCTTGGCCTGAGCTTCTTTTTTCTTTGACTTTTCAAATGATCCGCTTGCCAAGTCCTCTACGCCTTTTGACAACGCCGGATTATTCAAAGATTCGGCCAATCGCTGAGCGTGCGTAAAGAGAACTACAGATTTTTCATCCGATTTCTCAACCCGTTTGAGTCTTGCCAGCTCGATTACGGCTAATATTTTTTCATTCTCCAGTTTAAGACTTGAAAAAATCTTCTGGGCGCTGTCGATGGATTCTTCAGCTTTGACATAATCCCCCCTGCGAACATGAATTCTCCCAATTTCGAGTAATGCCCATCCCACAGCTCTATAATTCTTGTTCCTTTTTTCCAGTTGCTTGATGTCTTCGAATCGGACCATTGCCTTATGGTCATCAGATTTTTCTACGAAATCATTCGCCTGTCTTAAAATTTCGGCCGAAGCCGGCCCCATTTGACCTATGATCTTAGCTCTAGTCTGGTTGTTAAATTCTTGCAAAGCTTCTGGTAAAGTTGATAATTCCTGCTTGGGCGCACTTTTTTTTACTATCTGTTCAATTAAATTTGGTGGCTTGCTGGCAAGAACTATTTCCCGCGATGATTTACCAGGAGGCGGTTGGATAGCTCCCGAAGATTTCTGGGGATTACGTTGTGTGGCTCGGTCATTCGACGCCGGAAGAATTGGTCCGGCGGCATTCTTGTCCAGAGCGGCAATCTTCTTTTCAACTATAGCAATGATCTGGGCTTCTTTAATTATTCCCAGCGCAACCTGATACATTTTGAGGGCCTTGTCCCTATCACCAAGATGTTCCAGCGATTGCCCCATGAACAGGAAAGATCTAGGGTCCACAGGCTGCATTGACACAGCGCTGTTGAAGTCTTTCACAGCCGCTTTATGGTCACCTTTAGCAGCTTTCGCAATGCCGACATTCGTAAAAATTTTGCCTTCCAACCCCCCGTATTTTAAAGCCTCTTCAAAACTTGCAAGCGCTTCATCGTAACGCCCCTGCTCTAAAAAGACCACTCCCTTGTTGTTGAGCGCATTTGTATAATGAGGATTGATTTCGAGCGATTTCTCATAATCGTTAAGGGCTTTTTCGAGATCACCAGATCTTTTGTAGGCTACTCCCCTGTCGTTGTAATATTTGCTTTCGTTGGGGTTGATCTCTATCGCCTTGGTGAAATATTTTAAGGCTTCCCTTGGATTTCCATCTTTCATTGAAGTCAAGCCGGTGTTGTAATGCCACTGATCGGAATTATCAGCGGCCTCAATGGCGGAAACCGGGAAAATGAAAGAGAGAGTCAAAAAAATCAGTGTCCAGTATGATTTCACCTGCGACTCCCCTCAAAAAATTGATTATAGGATAACGGCTCTTGAGTAAACCCGGTCATCTTGAATCACCTCCAGTAAAAAACCATAAAGCCAAGGTCTTAGACTCTTGCCTTATGTCGGGTGGTTTTCCTCCCAGAGTTTAAGTTCAAGGATTCTTGTTCTCGGTTAAACCGAACTGGCTCAATATGTCTTTGATGAAAAACGCAACCTCATCTATAACTTCCGGGTATTTATCAGCAAAAGTAGCTTTCTGGAGAGCAGAGGACACACTTTGTTCCTGATTCGAATCTTTTTCTGTTCCAGTAATTGGATTACCGGAAGAATCATATTTTTCGTAACCTACCGCCATTACCAAGCTTACGCTCAGCAATGTGATCAAAAGTATAATTCCGCAGATCTTGGCAGAAGATCTCATGTTAATCCTCCAGTGTTTTAGTCAAAAGGTATTACTCAATGTTATCATTATATCATAACTTATTGAAAATGAAAACGCTTACAGCACAGAATGTTCCCAACAAACAGTGGTTCGGATCTATGATTCAGAAACGAAGTAGGCTAGCATGTGTGAAAACCAGACAAACGTTATGCCGGCGCCCAGAAGATTGATGCAGATGTCGATCGGATGGATGGCAAGTAATCGGCGGGTTCCATATGATACCTTGTCTGCATACATGGATTTAGTTTCCTTAAGTTCTGGAATTACTGTAGCAGATTAACTGTAGAAAATTATTTTTTCTTATTATCATTCGTACAAATAGCGCTACCTTATCAATTATTATTCATGATCTTACGTGCCCAATTTCTTGGGCTCAACATTTACTCCGAATCTAAATACAATAGCGGCTACTACCATTAGAACTGCCACTATAGCGAAAGACAACCGGTAATCGGATCCTGACCCGGTCAAGCCGATAAGAGCCCCGGCCAGCAACGGGCCTGAGGCGTGCCCCACATCGAAGATCGTGCCAAATGTGCCCATTGCGGAACCAAGGTTATCGTCTTTGCAGAAGTCGGCAACCATAGCTGCTGCTGAGGATGTGACAATCGCCTCACCCAGGCCAAAAATTCCGGAAAGTAACAGAATGACCGTATAACCTTTGAACCACGGAATTAGAACGAACGGAATCGCGCAGACGAACATTCCCCAAAAAAGAAAAGTTTGGCGGCCATGCCGATCTGAAAATCTTCCCATTAATGGTTTGGTCAGGATAGTAACCGCAACCTGTACGCCCCACAAAAGCCCGGCCTCGAATGCCGAAAATCCGCATATTACAACCGCATAGATCGGAAGAAATGCCTCCAGGGCTCCGACTGAGAGGTTCTGGACGCCTTCCATATTGCTGGTCAGCAACACCCTTCGATCCATCAAGATCTCTCTGATTCCCTTCCGAAATTGTGTCCATACCGCAGAGAGGGTTTTGCCGTTCGTATGATTAGGCTGGTCCCATTTGCCCTTCATGACCCAAAGAGCCATAAATAGGGATGACATACCGAGGGCAGCCACAACTCCATAGACGATGTGGAAGTGTGTCAGGTTTGGCTCCTGACCGTGAGCCAGCCATGTCAACAAAAACCCGCCTAGAGGCGCTCCTATTAGGTTTCCAATAATAGTGACCGAAGAAAACCATGATAGTGTTTCAGCTCTTTTTGATCCGGCGACGCCAAGCACCACAGCCATGATTACGGGTCCGTAAATTGCCGTTGCGAAGCCATGAAAGAAACGAACTGCTACAAGCGCCTCGTAAGACGAAACAAATAAGTAAGCGAACGGGACACACGCAAATACGGCCAAACCCATGAATAGGGTTCTAGTCCTGCCTATTACGTCGGAAAGCACACCCGCCGGCATTTTGAAGAATATTCCGGTGACAGTGGAGATTGCGACAGCAAAACCTATGGCCTCTGGTCCGACTCCTAGAGAGGCCGCAAACAAAGCGAGGACAGGTGTCCTGGCTAAAGCATAGGAAGCTCGAGCCAGAAACCCGACTGCGCATAGGCCGGCGAAAGAGCCTCTCATTCCACCATTCGTGCCTGTAACGCCACTTTCATCGTCCAGAGTTTTTACGTCTGGTTCTGTCATGAATCGGGCCTCTCTTTACTTCTCAGTGTCGCTCCCTTAATCAGCCTTTGTATCTCTTCATGATAAGCCAAATGTCTTTGAAATGCCTTTTCGCTCTTGGCCAGCTTCGGATATTGCTCAAGTATCTCCTTGAAGCGATGTTCCGCCTCGATTTCGGAATCTACAATTCTATCAGGATGACTTATGATATCGACCAACTTGTCGGAATAGATTACGATTTTCTCTTCGAGACGGGATGGCGAATAGTCTTTCGAAGGCAAACCGAGTTCTCTAGCCTCATCTTCAGTCAAGCCTGCGTTCACATGTTTTTCCATGATAATCGTAATGGATTCAGGAAGGCCAAGGGTTACTCCAAGCTCCGCCCCTGCCTTTCCATGATCAATTCCCTTGCTCTTCCCTTTGCCCAGGTCGTGCAGAAGAGCGCCTCTACCAACAAGATCCATATCTAAACCAGAGCCGGTCCGTTCCGCTATTTCAAGAGCTTTTTGGGCTACATGAATCGAATGTTCCAGGTCTCTTGTCGCAAGACCCGCTTGTATGAGTAAATCGATGTCGGAAGGTCGCATACGACAAACACCGTTAGATTCATCCTGCTTGAGGGACGTCAATTCATGATGAGCGAGACTGGCCGAAATCGCTGTGCCGATAATTTCTCTGCGCCCATCATATAACGAGCTATTACGTCATCGTAAATGTGTTGCACATATTCATTTAAACCTTCTTCTCCGTATTTTGCTCTAATTATGCTACCAAATTCACAGATTCTGGAAACATTGTGGCGCTCCACTTTCTTCTCCGGATCCCTGTCCATCCATTCATGAATCTCAGCATAATCTTTGCCGGTTCTTGCCAAACTGATTCTTGAATGCTCTTCAATGTTAGGCATTGTTTTCCTCCTCTTTACGAAGGGTTTCGTCGAAAGTATTCGTACAGGCCGTCGAAGATTGCTCTTCCACGCTCAAGGCGCGCCTCATCAGTCTCGTGGGCCGATGATATTCCAATCAAGAGCCCTCCGATTCCAGCGGTTTCGTTCTTATTGAATTTAGAGTCCTTGAAGTCCAGGTCGTGAATAATCTCACCTATCTCCTTCAGAGCTAAATCAAACGCCAGGAACTGCTTGACGAGGACTTCGAAAGAGCAGCGGTCACGCTCGTGGCTGAATTCGCCTTCGAACATATCGAAACGGACCTCTCCTGTTTTTGGTCTGTAACCTTTGCTGGAAACAAACCTGAATTTCGCTTCGGGATCAATGAAACGGCGGATGAGCCATGCGCAAGCTATGCGATCCACAAAAACACCCTTCCGAGTAACCCATGTTCGTCCTCGTAGCTTTGCAAGATCAGGTTTTTCGATTTGGTTTTTGGTATATTCACTTTCTTTTTCCGCTTCCTTTAGGCGATCCTCAAGGCGCTTGATCAAAGTCTGAGCAGCCTTCCGTCCTGGAGCCCCGAAGAAATCGATGGACGAAACGGACGAAAATCTTTTTCTGACACGATTCAGATTTACTTCCAGCGTAGCCTTGTCTTCGTCGGTGATGGCCGAAGCGCTGACCGGAGCGAAATCCAATACATTCCTGATATCCTCTGTGATCTGGGCATAATCAGCATCTCTTGCCGCTTGAAACAAGGCCTCAATCTGGTCATCTGTCAGCCCCTCAATAAAGTTTGCCGCGCAGATCGAAGCCTCACCACCGCCCTGGACAATCTCTCGCAAGACCCACTGAAAATCCTCCAGCGTTTCTTCATTTTCAGGAATGACATACACGGAATTCTTGATCGCCACGGCTCCCAGACTTTGAAGCCTTCGCCAGATCTTCACCCTGAAATAAGCGGGCTTGGTGGGAATCTGGTGAATGAGTATCAACCACTTTCCATCCGTACACTCAGCCATGGATAAATCCTCCAAATAACTCTTGACACTATTATGATACAGCCGTATCTTAAGTCAAGAGGTCATTAAGGACTTTTTGAGTTTTTTAAATTCTGTCAGAACTGCGGGGGCCTTGCTCCCCGCATTTTCACACGATCAAAACGACACGAAGAGAGGTGTTGTGAACATGGCTGATTCGGTACCCCCGCAGGAACTAAAGGTTCTCCTGGACAGTGACCAGAAACCGGTTCTGTTGGATGTGCGAAGAAAAGTGGACTTCGAGGCCGAACCCAAAAAAATTGGCGGCGCTTCCTGGTTCGATCCGGAAAAGGTTGATGAATGGAGCGTTAAAATTCCCCAGGATAAGCCTGTTGTCGCGTACTGTGTCAAGGGCGGTTCTGTAAGTCAGTCAATTGCTGATCGGCTTAAGCAAAGCCACCCGAATATCAAGTTTCTCGAAGGTGGAATCAAAGCCTGGGTGGATCTCGGTGAAACGGTGGAGTGAAGACCATGAGATGGATTACCCGCGAAAACGCCAACGTGGACCGCATAGCCTGTCCTTGGTTGATAAAACGATTCATAGACGTTGACGCAGAATTTATTTTTGCTCCCAGAGATGAGGTAATGAATGTCGTTAAACTTGAGGACGCCATACCTTACGACGTGCCTGGCGCAGAACTGGGTCACGTAGATGGGCGTTGTTCTTTTGAAAGCATCATGCTCAAGTATGGACTCATGGGTAATCCCGCTTTAGTCGCAATGGCAAAGGTCGTACATGCCGCAGACGTATCCTCTGACATTGACTCATCTCCCCAAGGGGCAGGGTTGAAAGCCATTGCCAGTGGTTTTGCCATCATTCACGGCTTGGATGATCATGAGAAGATCAAGCTAGAAATTCCCGTGTACGACGCCCTCTATGCGTGGTGTAAAACCCAAACAGAAAAGACTCAATAGAATCATACAGACAGAGTGAAACCAGAAAAAGTAGGTGTGAATTGCCGGAAAATAGCGGTGGGCCTAATGTTGGTAAAGAGGACGCGTGCGAGGGCATCCAAAGAACTTCTGTATCGTTTTCCGATGCATTCCGGGTCTGGGTCAAGGTCGCTCTCAACAGCTTTGGCGGTCCGGCTGCCCAGATAGCGGTGATGCATAGGTACTTGGTGGAGGAAAAGCGCTGGATCAGTGAAGAGCGCTTTCTCCACGCCCTAAACTATTGCATGCTTCTGCCCGGCCCTGAAGCCCAGCAACTGGCCACTTATATCGGATGGCTCCTCCACAAGACCAGGGGAGGGATTGTGGCCGGAACTCTGTTTGTATTACCAGGTTTTTTTTTCATGCTCTTTTTGAGCGTCCTTTACGCCGGGTATCAGGACCTCAGTGTCGTGCAGTGGTTCTTTTTTGGCCTTAAACCGGCCGTACTGGCAATTGTCCTGGAAGCCGTCTTACGCATCGCTAGACGGGCTCTGAAAAATAGGGTGATGATCACACTAGCCGTGCTGGCCTTTGTGGCGATCTTCCTTTTTGACGTCCCCTTTCCACTCATCGTGCTGTCTGCCGCTATCATAGGTTTCCTTGGAGGTCGTTTCAGTCCCGATGCCTTCTCTGTGCCCCAGGCGGTCACAAACGGTCATTTGGCGTGTGATGGACCTGCCATAGATATGCTGTTGGATAGGGGGAACTTGGAGCATGTTCGTCCTTCTCTCTCTAGGTCCCTTGGTGTTGTCCTCCTATGGTCGTCGCTATGGTTTGGACCGATACTTCTGATCTTTCTTTATCTTGGATCAGAAAACGCCTTTTTTCAATTAGCTGTTTTCTTTAGTAAAACTGCCGTTGTAACGTTCGGAGGGGCTTACGCTGTCCTGGCCTATGTGGCCCAGCAGGTTGTTGAGATATATGGATGGCTCACACCGGGCGAGATGTTGGATGGTTTGGGACTGGCAGAAACAACCCCCGGGCCGCTCATCCTGGTGTTGCAATTTGTTGGTTTCTTGGGCGCATACCGTAACCCGGGCGGACTCGATCCCATGCTCGCCGGAGTGTTGGGATCGGCGGTGACCGTCTGGGTGACGTTTATACCGTGCTTCCTGTTCATATTCCTCGGAGCGCCGTACGTAGAGGCCCTGCGGGGAAACAAATCACTAAAGACGGCGATGTCTTCCATCACCGCCGCCGTAGTAGGGGTAGTCCTCAATCTGGCAATATGGTTCGCATTGAATACTATCTTTGGCAAGGTCGAGAGCTATCACACGCTCGGCATGAGCGTTCTCGTGCCTGTTTGGAATACGCTGAACGTCCCTGCGCTGTTTATAACCGCATTAGCTATATTGGCTATTTTTAGATTCAAGCTGAGTGTAATCACAACGATAGTTTGCAGCGCCGGACTTGGAGTCCTCTACAATCTTATAAAATGGAACATGTATTAGCCTGGGGTGCGGCACATGTCGACACGCTCGAGGCCTTGCCCTTTTGCTAAATTGACGCTCAGCGTTCATAACTAACAAACTCGGTTGAATCAACTTTTCAAAAACTGATAGTGATATCGCTTTGGAGAGCGATTAATGGATCTATGCTCCGGCCCATTCCGGTAATTGCTCCAGCTTGGTCCTTCGGATCCTGGGGAACAATTCCTCCATTTCTTCTGTAAATTGACGAAGTGTTAGGATACGCGTGGGACCACCATGTTCCAGGCTTCCAAAACGCGAACACGGCGTTCCATGTGACATTCTCTAGAAGAGCCCAATTGAGGCCTAAGTCGATCTCCCAACCAATATCGGAAGCATGGTTTGGCACAGCCTGTAAACCTTAAACCGGAACGCCAAAGCCACTGAACCCTTGGTGTCGAGCAACAGTGTCATTGGTAAACCGGGCTACCGTGTGAGAATAGTCGCCTCCGAGAACATTTGCATTTGTCTGATCACGCCAAGCCCACGAATTAGTAAAGAAAAAATTGAGATTGGACGCGACGGCGTAGTCTAGCCTCCCTCCGATATGGTGAAGGTTCGTGGGTTGCCCGTTTCCCGCTGCGTTCCAATTTGTGCCGGTTCCGTACATGTGGTACATTAGGAACGCCCAATATTTCATGACACAATCGTTTAGCCCGGTTGAACCTCTGGCCGAATCCTCATCGTCCTTTCTTGTATTTGGATCGTCTCCGGTGGACCGTGCATAAGACAACGCCACTTTGGCTGGTCCGATCATAATCCCGGTTTCAACGCCATAGATCCATGCCTTGACATCCGAATCGAGCCGATCATACCGCAACCCCCCTCTTGGTTCTGTTGCTCCTAATCCTGAACTGTAATGCGAGTAATAGTCAGCTTCGGCGTTAAAAAAGAAGCTTCCGTTAAAATACTTGAAGGCGAGCGTAAGTTCATAAACCAAACGGTCAGGTCTCGGAGTGATTACTGGGGTGAGCGGTCCGGGCACACCCGTCGATGCGGTCCTTGCATCTACATCCTGCGATGACTCATCCTTATACGCCGTGGAACTCAAATCGATCGCGATTGGTCCGTTGCGATATTGAATATCTCCATAGACTCCTGCGAGGTAGTTGCGATCGTCATCCTTTCGATATGTTGCGCGGGTACCTGAGTCTCTCGGGTATTGATCCCAATTAGTGGCTGTGCGGCCTAGATAGGGCGCGATTGAAATCGTCACAGGACCGTAGGGAAAAGACATACTGATCGAGGTGGACGACCTTTGGCAGGGACTCTTCCAAAGGCCCATTCCAAGAGAACTCGGCCGGTATCCCACGACCAAATTGAAAAAGGGAAATCGGAAATTCATCCTCCACCATTGTGCCGTCACCATTGTATTCGGAACATCTATTGCCGCAGGGCGGTTGCTGATAGGAACACTGAGTTGGTTGACTTCTCCAGGGGTGGCCCAGTCTCCCAGGGGTCTGCCACCCTCATGGAGCCCCAGTGACGTAAGGTTCACTGATCCTTCCATCGAAACAGCATTGTTGATCGTTATTTTGGGAAAGAATGTGACCCGAAGATCGGTGAAATTCATGTCCGACCCGAAGCGGTTCTCTCCGGCCAATACGCCGAATGACCCAGTAGGAGGATTGTCCCGCGCCGGTGATGGCTGCGTCACCAAGTGATTGACACCCAAATAAACGTCTGAATTCATCGAGCCGAAGATGTCCTGATTGCCAGTCCGACCCCAGTACCTATACCGAATGACATTCTCTCCCTTTAGCGAAAATTCCCATGCAACCAGGGAAGTTGGATAGCCTATCAACGAGGCCATAAGAACAGTTATTATCGCCAATCTTTTCAATGTCTAGCTCTCAAAATCAACCAACATTATGTGAAGCGCCACAAGGCGCTTGTAACGCTACAGCCTTGCGATAAAAACGAAATGATTTTTGCCGATGTAGTAAGGCTTCACCTTGTAACAAGCCATACCTGGATATAGGAAATCAAGAGCCTGACGATCATGATCAATCACAAGAACGGCTCGTGAAAAAATTCCTCACATGCCCCTATTTTAAAACTCACCTTGATTGATTTTACGTTTCCAATTATCTCAAACCGTCTTCTTTTTTGGCTTCTTCCTTTTTGAGACCGCCAACCCTCGCCAAAGGCCTTCCTGAATCCGTCACCACCAACGCCACGACAATTTCGTCGCCACGAGGAGCATCCTGAACACGAATCGGCATTGCGTCAAAATGTGACCTCACAAACGCCGCGTCTTTGTAATGAATCGGCACATCCAATTCGGTCCCCGGCCCGCCCATCTTTTTGGATGATGGAATTATGGCTTTACCGCCACCCAGGGCTTCCCGAAAAGGTGTACCAAGTTTAGGATGCAAGATCGCAGCGGCATGCTCCAATTCTCCCCGTGCGCCAACGATAGCTCCTTTTCCGTAACTCTCTGCTCTGTCCGGAGTTATACCCAGCGCTTCCAACGCCTTTTTGCCCAATAAGTCTCCAAGTTTTTCCCCAATTTCAATGAGTTCTGAAAGATTGTCCTGATAATAACCGGCGAACGGATTCACGATAACCGCTATCGCTGCCGCCTTTCTTGTGGCTGGTTCGACTTTCTTGCCCATTTCCATCTCGGTTTCTTCGACTATGGTCAATATCTTTCTGATTTCCATTCGATAGCTCCTTTTATCGACTATATTGGACAATTCAAAATGATTATGATTTTAAGAATCCATCTCTGAAACAAACGGTTTTATTTGTTCGGAAAAACCGGTTTTACCTTTTATAGTTATCACCGCTCCAATTATAATTCCGTTCTCCGAAAGCGCGGCGCCTTTAGCCAACCCTTTACGGAGGCACCTTTCTACGAATTCTTCGGATAGGTTTCCAACTTCACAGGTTACCTCAAGGCCAGCCAGATCAGTATCGGGGTCCATCCATTCAGCCGGTCGGCGAATTACTCCTTCATGCGGAATGAATGTTGAATTCGCTATCGCTGTAGCGGCGGCGTCGGCTATAGCGCAATACCCGGCTGCGACAGTCACAGCGGAAGCCAAGCCTCTAGTGAAACTCCGGCCCCCAAGGCCACTTGTGCATATCCCACCGATGCCGCTGTTCCAATTTACGGACATCAATCTTTCAATACGTTGGGAATTTACATCCGATCTTATGCCAACGTTGATATGTTCTCCTTCAGTCAATCTAATCGCAATGTCACCGCCGTTGTTCACTATAATCTTTGAAACCCCGAATTCCTGGAGAAAGTTTGCGGTTGCGTCAGCTATAGCCCCCGCCACTGCGGCCATAGGTGTGAGATCACTATCACCAACAACATGGACCGCCTCCCACATTCTGAAAGGAACCAGAGACACGGGAGGTGTTGCAAATTTCGTGTGCGGCGCCTTCAGTCGTTCTTGAACCGCCGCAATTTCGCAGAGGATTTCGATTGAATGCTTTGCAGCTTTTAAACAAAGGTCAGTCCTGAGTCGCGAGCCATCATACGCTTCAATTGTCATTCGCATGGGACCGCAATCCACAAGAACTGTTTCGTCACTAAGGACGGCTATATTGTGTTCCCACGGTATCAGGAGAAATCTTCCCCGGTGAAAGGCTTTATCGCCTCCCGGTGTCCACCCATCTTCAGGTAGTCCTCAAGTTTCATGGTGTATTCAATAGGGCAAATGGTGGCTGGCGTCGGGGTCCAACTGAAAGCGCCCGGCATGACTTTTTCAACGTCCACCATGAAGTTGATTCCGCCTCCCGGGAGGACAAAAGTGGGGGCGCCACCTACGGTAAGACGCGCTTTATTGGTATGCACGGCATATGTCAACTGGATCGGGTACCTTGTCACACCAGCACGAGCGCTACCACCCGAACCGCCACAGTAAATAGCAGAGACACGTGAATTTTCACACGTCTCCGCTATGGTATGAACCACATTTTTAGCTGCCGGAGTAATTTCTATTTCTTCAAGGGACCCCGTTGAAGTCAATCGAAACATGCTTGCGTTTCGTCCCGTAGTTTCAGTAATCAGAATCAGCATCCCCGGTTTGGCTATTTTTGTATCTACGCCTTCAATAACGTTTAACGGATCTTCGATGGATGTTCCCCCCCAACCATTACCGTGATCACCAAAATAGCGGCCTGGAGTGCTCCTGGAAAATTTTAGCCGAACACCCGAGGGTACAGCGCCAACATAAACACCGGCTGCGTGTTCACTCCACAACCCGGTTAAATGTGAATCCAGTATTATTATTTCGTCTGCGGCTTTCTTGAATATTTCGGCGAAAAGTCCCAGAGTCGCGCTGCCACACCCTACCCGCATTAGGTAATCCTTTTTGCCGTCGATTATTGGCGGAGCGCCGACTTGAAGGTCCAGAACGGCTCCATTAAGAATTTTTAAACGGGCTTTTTTCCTATTTGCAACGTCTGCTACTAATCTGGCTACGTAAAATCCGTCGGCGCCAGTGAGAAGGTTTACTCCGCCGAGAGACAATATTTTAGATCCATATTCTTCGGTAGTCAGGTGGCCGACTTTCTTGCGATGGAAAAAGACTGGAGAACCTTCATCGCCAAGTGTTTTATCAGTATCTATCTTTATTTTCACCCCGGAGTAACTCAACGGCGCCTCTGTGACGACGGTCACTACATCTATTCCATGGACTTTGCTTTGGACAATGTTAGGAGCGGGTTTGCAATCAGGGTATGTTGTTCCTGAACCAATTCCAGTGATGAGTGGTTCCCGGATTTCAGGTTCCCAATCGGCGCCAACCAAGTGCTGAACATCTGAAAATGTCTTTAATCTTATGGTTCGTTCCAGCTTACCATTACGATTTTCGTATCTTTGACAAGCTCCGAAAAAGCTTTTCTTGATCTTGCATTTTATAGGGCAGGCCATGCACTCGATGTAATTTTCCGCGGGTATGTGTTCCACGCAGATTGCCGAGTTCGGGCAAACACGCAGGCATGCTCCGCAATCACTGCATCTTTCATCAATATGAGCTTTTTTCGCTCGGATCTTTATAGCGGATTGCGGGCAAATCGGCAGACATTCCGAGCATCCTACACATTTTTCTGGATCAACTTTCATTTTATTCGCTGAATTTCCAGACTAAATCTTTATGAAAATAAAGGTTTTCTGGCCGCCGGAGGAGTATTTCTACTCGTTTTCACATGTATTTTACCATCAATCATTACCATCGAAACTCCCGGGATATCACCTACGCTAATCGCATCCAGAGCGGTTTTGCCAACTGATCCCATAGGATAGTCCATCATCACGATGTCGGCAGGGGCCCCTTCTCGAATAAAACCCGTGTCCAGCCTGAAGACATTGGCGGTATTTCCCGTAGCCATACAAATCGCCAATTCAGGTTTCATAGGAGTAAGGGACGCAATCATGCAAATAACCCGCAAGATTCCGAGGGGTACAACCCCGGTTCCGGAAGGGGCGTCATTACCTATGATAAATCTCGAGAGAAAACCTGATTTCGTTCCTATCTCTACTGCGTCGACCAGCGCTTTGGGATTTCCACAGTGAACCAGTTCTATCGCGTAATTGGTATTCTCAATTAGCTTTCGGATTTCATCAGAAGACAAAGAGGTAGGTCCACCGTTGACATGACAGGCCACGTCAGGGTCCGTAGCGATCACCTGGTCGGCTGTTACAGTGTCACTTCCAGGAATTGAGGTCCCGCCTGTATGCATTAGAACCACCATATTGTTTTTTTTGGCCCACTTGACCATTGGAACGGCGTCGGCTGGAAATTTTACTGATCCCAATCCAATTTCCCCGACTACTCTAACGCCCTCTCGAGCCATTTCTTCAAAATCCTTTTCTACGAGACCTTTTTCTAGGATTACCGAGCCTCCAATAACCTTTGCTCCTCCCGGCCGAAAATTCGTAAATGATTTAGCGGCCAAAATAGCTAGAGCTTTTGTGCCTGCAGGGTCTTTTGGTCTTCCGGGTAAATGAACCTCACCTGCGGAAATTATTGTAGTAACCCCTCCGTGAGTTTCACTTTCAATGAAATCCATTTGTTTTTGTCGAGGTGTATAGTCCCCAAGAACCACGTGACAGTGAGAGTCGATGAGACCTGGTATGACAGTGGTCCCCGTTGCGTCTATCACTAAGTCCGCCATTCCAGGGAGTTTGGACGCCAACCCTATATGCGCTATCTTCCCATCGGTAATCAGGATGCTGTCAGCATCTATTATGGGGTTTGAAATATCTCCGGAAATCAATGTTCCAATGTTCTTGATGAGAGTGGTAGACATAGATTACGTTTCCTTCAGCTTGAAATTAAGTTATTGATTCAGCCTGAAATTCATTTTTGAAGCCCCTGAATGAATCGCTTTCATGACCCTTTCCAGGTTGGCCGGCAAAGAATATATTCTCGATCCAAGAGCATCAGCAATAGCATTAAGAATTGCGGGCGCCGTTGGAATAAGAGCCGGCTCCCCGACTCCTTTTGCGCCAAAAGGCCCTGTTGGCTCAGGCTCTTCAATTATTAAGCACTCAACCGGGGGCATATCCGAGAAAGTGGGAATGTGATAGTCTTTCAGGGAAACAGTCTTACCAGGTACAAACTCTTCCATGAGAGCAAAACCCAACCCCATTGCCGCTCCACCATAAATCTGACCCTTCACAGACTCCGGGTTTATGGCTTTGCCGACATCGTGAGCGGCAATTATTTTCTTGACCGTCACTTCGGCGGTAAGAATGTCAACTTCGACTTCGGCTATCTGTGCGGCGAATGCGAAAGTAGCGTAAGGTTTTCCTTGTCCTGTCTCGGGATCTAAAGGTGTGGTGTCCGGGTCAAAAAATCCCTGCCATTTCAAAGGCCTTCCTTCGCGCTTGGCTTTGTTTGCAATCTGTTCAAGACTAACTGAACTATCAACCCCGGAAGAATCTAGAACATTGCCATTTTTCATGTACAATTTCTTGCGATTTGCTTTCAGCATTGTCGCGGCTTCCGTGAGGATGGCCTCCTTGAGTTTCCTTGCTGCGTCCAGAGCAGCGTTCCCGGATATGTAAGTCTGTCTGCTTGCCGAGGTCGCCCCGGCTGAAGTGGTCAATCCTGTGTCCGCGTTCACCAGAGTTATTTTTTCTGTTCCCACTCCGAGTTCTGTAGCCACAATTTGAATTAGGACCGTTGAAGACCCCTGCCCTATGTCCGCTGCTCCGCTATACAAAACAATTTCACCATTGGATTGCAATTCCACCTGAGCAGTCGAAGGATTTTGGGTTCCAGTGTTGCCTATGCCATACATCATGCAACCCAATCCCACTCCTTGAAGTTTCTTACTGTCCTTTGAATTCGTTTTATTTTTGATTGCCTCGTAATGAGGGGCTATGGCCTCGATACAATTCTGAATACCAACGCTTGCGGTGAGTTCCTGTTTTGTCGCTGTGGTGGAACCCAGCCTTAAAGCGTTCCTCCGCCTGATTTCCAAAGGACTGACACAGAGGGCTTCCGCTAGTAGATCCATCTGTGATTCATGGGCAAAAGCGACTTGAGGCACCCCAAAACCTCTCATTGCTCCGGCAATAGGGTTGTTCGTATAGGCAAAAACGGATTCAATGGATACATTGGGCACTTCGTATGGACCGGTCGCGTGAATGGCGGAACGTGAAACCACCGCCAACCCATAAGAAGCGTAAGCGCCTGTATCCCCTATTATTTTTACGTCTATCGCCAGCAGTCTTCCATCCTTGCTAGCGGCCGATTTGTATTTGATTTTTAGAGGATGCCTTTTAGAAGTGCAAAGAAAGGCTTCTTCGCGAGAGAAAACCATTCTGACGGGTTTTTTTAACAGATAACAAGCTAGTCCGAGGAATCCCTGTGTGTTTAGATCGAGCTTGGATCCAAAACCACCACCTGTATTGGTTTGTATTATACGAACCCTGTCGGCTTCAAGCCCTAGCAACCTGGCCACGTCGTCCTGATCGTAATGAGGATTTTGTGTGGAGGCGTAAATCACTATTTTCCCATCAGAATCTAAGTAGGCGTAGCCCGCGTCAGGTTCCAGATACGCATGTTCCAGACAAGTGGTTTGGTATGTTCTTTCAATGATCACATCGGCTTTTTCAAAAGCTAGTTCCGGCGCTCCTTTTTTTATTAGCCGCTTCCCCAGCAAATTGCCTTTTTCGTGAATAAAAGGAGACCCTGGCGCTAAAGATTCTTCGGGATCAAAGATTGAGGCCAGCTCTGTATAAGTGACGCGAATTTTTGAAAGAGCTAATTCGGCTACATCTTCAGAAATTGCTACGGCAAGGGCTACCGGCTCTCCTACAAATCTCACTTTTGAATCAGCCAGAAGAGGTTGATCCTTGTTGATAATTCCGAATCTGTTATTGCCAGGGATGTCTTGAGCGGTGAGAATCGCAACACACCCAGGGGTGCTGAGAGCGTCTTTAATCTCTATGGATTTTATTTTTGCATGAGCTAACTCGCTTCTCAGCGCTTTTACCCATAAAGCGTCCTTGGACGCCACATCGTTTGAAAACAAAGCTTTTCCGTTGAGTTTGCCATCAATTCCAATACGCGGAACACTGATCCCTATTAGTGACTGTTTTTCCTTAATTGACGCTGCTGTCAAGGAATACATCCTCCAGGCATTTTAGCGCCAGTCCTGCGATGGCGGGTAGCTTGTATTCGGTGGAACGCCTGATTCCAACGAGATCAATTATTTTTTGAGCAATCATTTGACTGGCTTCCTGAATTGTTTTCAATTCCGGCTTCCGGCCTCTTAAATGACCCTCCACATTCGTCATACGCATTGGACTGGGGGCGACGGAGCCAACTGATATCCTTGCGTCCTCTATTACTCCAGACTCATTTAGCCTTCCTAAAATAGCCGCGTTAATTCTGGCGATTGATAGGCTTTTACGTCGACCTATACGTTGATAACTTTCCCGATATCCTTTTTTAATCTTCCTTAATATGATCCCCGTGATTAATTCATCAGGTTCGAGAGTATTCGAATAAGCCCCTACAACAAGTTTCTCCAGTTTCTGAATTCGACTGGAACCCTTTTTTTGAATTATGATCTCAGCATCGCGCAACATCATTGGAGGGATACTGTCGGCAGCGGGAGATGAATTCGCTATATTTCCCCCCAAGGTTCCCACATTCCTGATCTGAAGGCTTCCTACACAGCCCATTGCAGTGCGAAGCGCCGGGAATTCCTGCATTATTACAGGGTGATCAATCAATTCTGAATATGTCAACGTAGAACCCACACGGACTGTTTCTCCGTGGGGCTCCACCAAACGCGTCTCCGGCAATCTGGAAATATCTAGTATTATTAGAGGCTTTTTTGCGCCGGTTCTCAATGAGATCATGACATCGGTTCCACCGGCCAAGATGGCCGTCTCATTACCATGTTGATTCAGGATGTCCAGACATTCTGTAACACAATCCGGCCTTAAGTAATTAAAATGACCTCTCATGAGCTTGTGATATCATCCTTGTTGACGGGGGCTTTCATGCAAGCCGCTTCCTGTACGGCTTCAAGTATTTGAACATAGCCGGCGCATCGGCATAAATTTCCCGTCATTGCTTCCACTATTTTGTCTGTTGAAGGGTTTTCAACCTTATCGAGCAAAGCCTTTGCGGACATAAGCATTCCTGGAGTGCAAAAACCGCATTGAACAGCCCCCTTGTCAAGAAAGGCCTGTTGGATAAAATGCATCTTACCATTGATTTCAAGCCCTTCAACTGTCTCCACCTTTCTGCCATCAAGTTGAGCGGCCAACATCAAACAGCTATTAACCGCCTTTCCGTCAATGATGATTGTGCACGCTCCGCATTCGCCTATTCCACATCCTTCTTTTACACCGGTCAAGCCTGATTGGTTACGAAGAACATCCAGAGCGGTTTCCCATGGTTTTATCGATAACCTTATTTCAGAACCGTTCAAGCAAAAATGGATTTCAAGATTCATGAAAACCCCATCAAAAAAATCTAAAGCGCCAAATAGGACTTCCTGATGTAATCATTGTCCATAATTTCGTGGGAAGGGCCGTCTTTTACCATTCTGCCATTTTCCAATACATACGCTCTTTGTGAAATTTCCAGAGAAAAATGAACGTTTTGTTCTACCAGCAAAACTGTGAGTCCAGTGGCGGCTATCTGCACAATCGTTTCAAAAACTTTAGTGACAAGAAGTGGAGCCAATCCGAGGGAAGGCTCGTCTAAAAGAAGAAGAGAAGGTCTGGACATCAGCGCTCGGCCGATCGCCAGCATCTGGCGTTCTCCACCACTCAGGGTGCCACCCTTTTGTTTCATGCGCTCGTGCAGTCGCGGGAAAAAGCTAAACACCATTTCAAGGGTTTCACTCCTGAGCGCCCGAGATGATTTTATGTAAGACCCCATTTTAAGGTTGTCCATCACTGTCATGTCAGTGAAAACCCTTGCGCCTTCAGGCACGATGGTCATACCCAACTGGACTGTTTTTTCTGGAGCAACGCCCGTTATATTCTTTCCCTTGAATGTGATCGATCCCTCGGTTGGGACCTGAAAACCAACTATCGCTCCCAACAATGTGCTCTTGCCTGCGCCGTTAGGACCTATCACCGTCACAATTTCTGAAGGGTACACTTTCAGATCTATTTGGTGAAGGACCTGAACATCAAAGAAGGAAACGTCAATCTGTTTTATGTCTAAAAGAGGTTCTGTCATTTCTATCAGTTTCAGGCCACCTTGAGAGACGAAAGTTTTTCACCCAGGTAAGCTTTTATGACCGCTTGGTTGTTTACAACTTCTTCTGGAAACCCTTCGGCAATTTTGGCGCCATAATTCAAGGCTATGATTCTATCCGAGATTCCCATTACCGCTCGCATTATGTGTTCGACTACTATAAGAGATTTGCCTGAGTCTCGAATCTTTTTCAGAATTTTCAGAGCCTCGTCAATTTCGTGAGGGTTCAGCCCCGCCATGTTTTCGTCCAAAAGAAGAATGTTGGCTCCGGAAGCGAGAGCTCTAGCCAGTTCCAGGCGGCGACGGGCCGGAACTGGAATTGAATTTGACAGCTTATCGGCATGTTCGGTCAATTGAACGAGTTCCATGACTTTTTCCGTCTCTCTCCTAGCCTTGCCCATCTTGAGCTGGGCCCCATGAAGCGCCCCAACAAGGACATTTTCGAAAACGGTCATCGTCATGAACGGTTGCATTATCTGAGAGGTTTTGGCCATTCCCATTCGGCAGATCTTGTGAGGCTTCATGCCGGTGACATCTGCGTCATTCAGGTAAATTTTTCCTGACGTGGGTTTGAGAATGCCGATTATGCAATTGAAGAGGGTTGTTTTCCCCGCTCCGTTAGGGCCTATCATTCCAAGGATCTCGCCTGGATTTAAAGAAAAGCTGACCATTTGCACGGCCGAAAGAGCGCCAAACTTCATACTAATTTTATCGCATTTCAAGCCTGTCATTTTACGGTCTCACAAGCAAATTGGGAATCTACCGTCCAAATCAAATGAATCTAAGTCTCTTTCGTATTTTTAACGTTCCGATTATTCCACTCGGCATAATTAAAATAGCTACGATTATGATTGCGCCGATCATGATGAGGTAATACTCAACAAATCTGGTTCCCAGGGATTCAGATAACAAAGTCAGGAAAGTTGCGCCTACGATAGGACCCAGGAATGTTCCCATGCCGCCTAATAATGTCATGATAACCATCTGCACTGTTTTTTGAACGTTGAACACTTCTGATGGCGTTATGTAGGTGATCCAGTAGGCTTCAATGGCTCCGAACAGACCCAGGAAAAATGCGCTCGTAATATATGCCCGCAATTTGATTGCAGTAGTGTTCACTCCACTGATTTCAGCCCCTATTTCAGCCTCTTTTATCGCCTTAAGACCGTATCCAAACTTGGAATGTTCGATAAAATAATGGGTCAACATCACTAAAAAAGTCACAGGAAGAATGCAGTAGAAGAAAAATGCGTTGTCATGACCACTAATTGGTAGAGTTATCCCGTCGCTACCTTGAAAAAACGAAACCTTAAACGTGCGGTCAAATTCGAGTGTGATCTGTTTCATCGCCTCGGCAAACGCAAAGGTGGCGATTGCAAAATACGCTCCTTTTAAACGCAATGTTGGAATCCCAATGATCAGGGCCACTACGGCGGACAATACTCCGGACAGAAAAAGGCTGGGGAAAAACGCTAAAGAATACTTTGTCATAGCGATGGCATTGACGTATGACCCTATACCAAAATATACCACTGGACCAAAATCAATGTATCCTGTGTATCCACTCATTATGTTCCAACAGCCGGCAATTCCAATCCAGAAGATCACCACTGTTATTAACCGCAACACATATTCGGATTCGACAAAGCCAGGCACGAAAAACAACCCGGCGGACACCAAGAGGAACAATATCAGTATGATTCGATCGGCTTTAGAATTCATCCGACTCTCGACTATCTTTTAGGCGCGTCATGCGATGTTACCTTTGCCAAGTATCCCTGTCGGCCTAATGACAAGCATCATGAAGAGGATTATGAAGGTTATTGCGACAGAGACTCCAGCATTCAGATAAGTGGCTGCGAGAGATTGGGCTACCCCCAGAGTCAATCCGCCTACTAGGGCCCCGGGTATGTAGCCCATGCCACCCAAGACAACTACACAGAATGCTATAATCGTATATTCAAGCCCCATTTCAGGGGAAATAATTACAAAGGGACTGATTACCGCCCCGGAAAGACCTGTTATTGCGGCCCCAAGTCCAAAAGTGATAGCGTATATGTTCCGGATATCGACACCCATTAGCCTGGCGACTTCCTTGTCCTGAGCTGTGGCTCTAATGGCCCTGCCCGTTTCCGTCTTCATCAGGAAAAACCACAGTCCCCAAGTCACAAATAACGCCACCACGAAGGTTATCAGCCTGGCATATGGAATGTTAAGGCCGAGAATGGCTGCGTTGGCCCCAGAATAGCTTGTGGTTATTGACCTGAAGTCATGGGTCCAAATTTTTATCGCTATGTTGGCCACCATGAGGTGCAGACCAAATGTTAGAATATAGCTCATAATGTGGGGGAGACCCATTACTCGATTCAGGATGAACCTCTGAACAAGGTATCCAAATGAGAACAGGAAAACCATGGCGAATGGAGCGCTAAAATATGGATCCAGATTGAAAAATTGAAATAACCAGTAAGATGTGAACGCTCCAAGCATTATCAGTTCGCCATGGGCTAGGTTCACTACGCCCATGACGCCGAATATCAGCGAAAAGCCTGCGGAGTAAGCCGCATAGACGCCTCCGAGGAGAAGACCGTTAATTATGGCTTGGGCTAATACGGTGTCCATGGTTTAGAATAACACCGAGCTAGGTTCTTTTGCTTGCGAAGATTGTTCCGTTTTACGGTTCTCCGTATAAGTATTCCACTTTGTCACAATAACTTTCTTATCAGTGTAGAAATCTATGGCGTCATTGGCTCTACCCCTGTGAGAACCGTAGAAAGACTGTTTTCTGCCTCCAACAGGATAGAAGGCTATTGGAGCTGGCGTGCCGACATTTATTCCCACCTGACCGGTGTTGACGTTTCTGATAAAGTGACGAGCCCAGCCTCCATTTTGAGTGTATATTACGGCTGTATGCCCATATGAGCTTGAATTGATAATATTTATGGCTTCCTGTAAAGAGTTGACAGTTTTCAGGCATCTTACAGGGCCAAAGATTTCCTCTTTGAAAGCAAAATTGCTTGGCTCAGCTTCCAAAAGAGTAGGTCCAAAGAAAAAGCCATCAGGATGGTCCTTTATTTCTGGATTTCTGCCGTCCAGAATAATTTTCGCTCCTTGTTTAAGCGCTATTTCCACAGACTCATATAAACGATCCAAAGCCCGTTTGTTGATAACAGGGCCCATGTTGGTTGAAGAGTCTTTTCCATCGCCTAGTTTCAAGTCGCGGCAGGCGTTTATGAATTTTTCTTTGAACTGGTCATAGATTTTCTCAACTACCAGGACATTTGAAACAGCGAAACATCTCTGACTGGTGTGTCCAAAACATGAATTAACTATGTTTGGAATCGCCTCTTCCAGATTTGCGTCTTCCATCAACAACACGTGGTTCTTGGCTCCGCCCTGACACTGGGCTCTTTTCCCATGTGAGGTCGCAGTTCTGTAAACCTGTTCGGCAACCTTTGACGACCCAACAAATGTAACGCCCTGGATGTCCGGATGAACACAGAGCCTTTCTCCTACTCTTGGCCCTCCGTTGACAACATTCATGACACCAGGAGGAAAACCTGACTCATAAGCCAATTCAGCTATTCTGAGCATCGTCATGGGACACAATTCACTCGGTTTCACCACAACCGTGTTACCGCATGCGATGGGCCATGTAAAATAAAGGGCTATCATTGCCGGAAAATTGAATGGAGGCAGTAGACCAAAGACTCCCAAAGGTTCGCGGATGTAATATTCGTCGACACCAGTTCCAACATCTTCACTGTAACTGCCTTTCAACAGTTCAGGGATCCCACAGGGATGTTCCACATACTGGATCGCTCTCATCAATTCGCCCTTTGCGTCCGAAAGCGTTTTACCATGCTCCAGGGTTATGATCTCAGCCAACTCGTTTCTGGCGGATAGGAGTTTTTCTCTCAATGAGTAAAGGACATCGGCGCGCCTAGTTGGTATGGTGTTCCTCCACGATACAAAGGCCTTCTGGGCGTTGGCAATTGCCATGTCCACTTCTTCGTTGGTTGAATCTGGACATAATGCTATCGTGGCGCCATTCAGGGAATCCACTATGGGAAAAAATGATTCAGTCTTCGAATCAATCCATTCACCATTTACAAAATTTTTTAGTTTTCTAACTTCCATTTGAATCTTTCTACAAGTCACGTATTACAGAAATCTGCACCATTAGGGTTACTAATCCCTATTCTTACAAAAATTGTTGTTATGAAATGAGGGGATTAGCCCTATAAAAGGACTAACCCCAATTAATACAAATAGTTAACGTTGTTTCCACGGCTTAAACGGATACAATATTTTTGCCTCGGCAAATTCTAGGGGGAACACGTTTTCCAATTTTCCAGATTGAATTTGGACTGCTACGGGCGGATGCGCTTCATTTGCGCCATCAGGTCCAAATTCAATCTTACCGTAAAAAGTCTGAAATTTGTCTTTGTGCAAAGCCTCCATTATTTTTACACGGTCTTCTTTTGTCAGTGGTGGCTTCAATTTCAATTCTTCCAATACCATTTGCTGAGCTACAGCCCCACCCGCCGCCGCGGCTTCAACGTAGTCGGGATTGCGATTAAAACGTTTTTGATAGAGTTGATTGAACTCAGAAGCCTTACCAAAAATTTTACCCTCATAAGGCATGTTTGGAGTCCATTCCGATGCTGCAATCACATATTCAGCGTCACCTTTAAGGTCTTCCACGAACTTTGGAACAGTTGGACCGTAACTGAAAGCGACGGCCTTGGGGCTAAAATCGATTTCTTTCATTGCCTTAATGGTTTTCATGGCAACAAGAAGATGAGACCCTACAAGTAATATGTCGGGATTCTTGTTTTTTACTTTCATCAGGAGAGAGTTGTAATCTTGAAGAGCCATCGGGAAAAGTTCATGATGGACGACTTCGATACCATTTTTTTCACAGTATTTCTTGAAACCTTCACAAGCCAACGAAGTGAAAAGAATATCCGCCCCCACTATAGCCGCAGTTTTTGGCTTAGGATCAACAGCCGTAAAAATATCGACGCATCCCCTCACTTCCTCAGTGGCCTTACCCAATGTAGAAAAATAGTATTTGAATCCTCGCTCGAACAATTTGTTGGAACTGGCTCCACCACTTATTAGAGGGTACTGATATTTTTCAGCTACCGGACTTGCGGCAAAAAGTTGGCTGCTTCCGAATCCACCCAAAAGGAGATCAACTTTATCGCTCACAATAAGTTGTTCGGTTAGCTTAGCGGTAGTGGCCGGATCACTTTTGTCATCATAGAAAGTGACGCTCACTGGTATGCCGTTTATACCCCCGCGAGAATTGACTGTTTCTTCCCAGAGAGTGTACGCGTCTTTGACCAGACTACCGTCCTTTCCAAAAACTCCTGTCAAAGAAACAGCTACTCCGATTTTCCAGGGTTTTGGCTGTTCAGCGATAGCTGAGCCGGCAATTAGAGAAATCACAAACATCGCTGCCAAAACCAACTTTAAGCTTCTAAACATCATCGTCGCTCTCCTCTTCTAAATGGGATTTCACTCTAACAAGTATAAATTATTGATTTCCTTCAATCAAAACGTAGGTGGGCTAATGACCCAGATTACCACGGTTTCACCATTTCCAGAATTTGTCCAACTGTGCGGTTGACTTGAATTGTAATAAAAACTTTCATTCTGTCTAACTTTATGAATCGCGTCGTTTAGGTTGATTTCCAGTTCGCCTTTCACGACAATTCCAAATTCTTCTCCAACGTGGCTGTAAGGGCCCTGGGATCCTCCTCCAGGTTGAATGGTGGTATAAAACGGGTGCATTCTTTTATTCTTGGCATTGACGATTAAAGATTCAATTTTTGCGTTCCACCCATCCAGTGTAATTGATATTCTTTGATTACATTTGAGAACAACAGGATCATCGTCTTCTGTTTCCACAAAAAAATCCGTAATTTTAGCCTGCAATGACTCGGAAATTTTTTTGAGACTCGAAATGGAAGGAGAAACTTTGCCGTTTTCAATTTGAGATATATAGGCGTGGGAACAACCAACTTTTTCAGAAAGTTGTTTTAATGTGAGTTTATTGCTTAGTCTTCGGGCCCGAATACGCTGCCCGATTTCAAATTCAGGAATCATGGGCAAGCAATTTTTCCATTAAGTATTTGTTACTATATAAAGTATATATTAACTTGGTTGTGTGTCAATGTCTTTTGAAAGGCTGCTGCAAAATATTTGTCGCCAGACTTCGACAGCTATGAATAGCCAAAAAAAAAGCAATCCGTTTTGGAGGATTGCTAAGAGGGTATGGTTAGGAGTCGTTGTTCACCCTGAATGTTAGCAATGTATGTGCCAAAACAGCATTAACATATGATATCAATATCTTATTATATTACACGGTCATGAGTCCTTATATTGTCGCGCCTTTTCTTCACACTTATTTTTCTTAGACACAAAGCGAATGAACTTTTTTCACACTAATGACTTTGATGTCAATTTCCATAACCATCTTGTTATCAATTCAATGCGTTCCATGACATATTTCGCGCCGCGTAATGGTTGAACATCTATGCTCAATCAAAAATCACTTTCAATCTGGCTGCGAAAAAGCCGTCTACTGAAGCATGTTCCAAAGGTGGAAAAGAAAAAAAGCAACCATCATGGGTCAGGAAATCCGAGTAGCAAATATTACGTGATTCTATAGGATCGATAGAAAATTTTTTGTGCAAGGCCAGAAATTTTTCTATGACATCAAAAGTTTCTTCTTTGCTTGTTGAACATACGCAGTAAACAAGCAAACCGTGATTTTTTAATGCTTGCGAAGCTTCGGATAATATCTGAAGTTGCTTGGCGGCCAGTTTGACTAGATCTCGGGGAGATAATCGATACTTCACTTCACAGTTATGTCGTAAGACGCCAAGGTTCGAGCAAGGAGCGTCGATCAGAATACGGTCGAATTGACCGAGTGACTCAAAGCATGAAGTTCTAGTAGCGTCACCCTGTGTGATTTTTACGCAGTTGATTCCGAGGCGTTCAAAATTTAGTTTCGCCTCTTCGATACGTTTCGTGTTTAGATCAATTAGAGTGATCCGCGCATCATTTCTTACCAATGCCGCTATATGTGAAGATTTCCCGCCCGGGGCTCCGCAAAGATCGAGAATGTCATGACCAGGTAAAGGTTGCAGCAAGGGAGCTATCATCTGAGAGGCAAAATCCTGAACTGTGAAAAAACCTTCTCTGAAACCAGGTAAATCTGATACTGGTCTTTGAGTTCGCTTGAGAACCAACGCGGCATTGTCTTTGTCTATAATGTCAAATTCTATTGCGTTTTCCTTGAAACCCAATATCACTTCATTGATTGATACTTTGATGGTGTTGACGCGAATGGTTAAGTTGGCGCGTTGATTGTTGAATTCCAGTATATTCTTAGCTCGTTCCGGTCCAAATTCTTTGACCCACCTGTTTACCAACCATTCGGGATGTGAGTAATAGACAGCTAACGATTTGGGATTGTTCTTCGGTTTAGGATCCATGTTTTCGGGATCCCTCAAAGCGCTCCTGAGAACGGCGTTCACAAGTCCTGAAAATTGACCTCCTAATACCTGTTTTGACAACGCAACAGCCTCATGAACCGCAGAGTGATCCGGTATTCTATCCAGGAATAACAATTGGTAAAAAGCTATTCTCAGAATGTTGCGTATCTCTGGTTTCAGGATCTTGCGTTTGTTTTTCAGCCGCTTGTCTATTGCAGAGTCCAGCCTTTTCTTCCAGCGAATGGCGCCGTAAACAATTTCAGTAACTAATGACCTGTCTTCAGCAGAGACTTCTTTGTGTGCAAGTTTTGATAAAAGAACGTCTTCGGCATATTGGCCATTTTCGACTTCTTGCAGGCTGTCAAAAGCAATTTTGCGGGAAATTGTCACTCTATCCGTTTCTTTCGTCATTGGGCCTATACTTCTGTGCTTGGGTTTGATCCGATTTCCTTACAGCCAGGTTTATTTTGAACCATTTCATATATTTGAATTAATATCGATCATCAGCCAAAAACGCCCCTTGTGAACTTTGTTCCATAAAGACACAAGAGGCGTTTTTTACAAGTAGGAAAAATGTTGCGGTGTAAAATGGTTGGTTTAATATCCAGCCATCTTTTCGAGTCTCTCTATACGATTTTCAATTGGTGGATGAGTCGAAAACAGGCTGGACAATCCTCCCCCGAAAAAAGGGCTGACAATAAACATATGAGCGGTGGCCTGCTCCCCGTGCATTGGAATGGCTTCGGAACCTTTTTGCAATTTTCCCAATGCGCTGGCCAGCCACAACGGATGTCCGCAAATCTTGGCCCCTGTGTCATCAGCTATATATTCCCTCGATCTTGAGATAGCCATCTGGATGACCGCCGCCGCCATCGGGGCTAGTATCATCATGAGAATTGACCCAACGAATGAGCCTCCTTCACGATTATCATCCGATCTGCCGCCGAAGAAAAAGCCAAAATGGGCCAAGTATGTTATTGCGGTGCCAATAGTTGCCGCAACGGTTTGAATTAGAATATCCCGGTTTTTTACATGGCCGAGTTCGTGACCAATGACTCCTGCCAGCTCATCCTTGTTCAGAAGACGAAGTATGCCTTCAGTGACGGCCACAGCGGCATGTTCAGGATTCCGTCCCGTTGCGAAAGCGTTGGGTGAATCATCTGGAATAATATAAACCTTGGGCATGGGGATCTCAGCGTTTTGCGCAAGATTCCGAATCATGCGATAAAGATCCGGCGCTTCTGATTCGGTAACTTCCTGCGCATGGTACATGGACAGGACTATTCGATCGCTAAACCAGTAACTTCCGACATTCATTGCCAGAGCTATTACAAGAGCTATTGTAGCGCCGTTTTTACCTCCAAGATAACCACCCAGAACTACCAATAAACCTCCTAGAGCGGCAAGCAGTATTACTGTTTTAAGTTGGTTCATTTTTTAACCCCACTGTTTCGTGTTTTGATTCCAAAATGTCCGTAAATTTTGTACAATATAAACTCTTTCTAAATCAGCCTGAGTCCTGGTTTTAATCTCCTGCCTCGTGCAAATTCGGAGCCGGAAATCCTTTTCTTTGAGGGAGCCTGCACTTCGGTTAACAGAAGAAGCCCCTTTCCGGCGCCTAGTAATATGCCTTCCGAAGTGACATCTTTTATCATGCCTGGCTCTCCGTTTCCCGGAAAACCTTCTGCCCGCCAAACTTTTACGTGATCTTTGCCCATCACAAAAAATGCTCCGGGCCATGGATTCATGGCTCTGACTATACGTTCAAGCTGTTCGTTGTCCAGATTCCAGTCCAGTAGTCCATCGGTTTTCTTGACTAGTCTTGAATATGTGGCTTTTGTTTCATCCTGGGGAATAGGAATTATCCTCTTATTCATCAAGTTTGTTATGGTTTCGACCATTAATGGAGCCCCAAGTTCCATTAGCTTGTTGTGAAGATCTTCAGCGGTGTCTCTTGATCCTATGTTGATTTTTTGCCGCGCAAGGATTGCTCCCGTGTCCATTCCCTGGTCCATGAGCATAACTGTATTGCCGGTCTCTTCGTCTCCAGATAGTATACAATTGGAAATCGGCGATGGCCCTCTATGTCTCGGAAGAAGCGACGCATGGAGATTAAGACAACCGAGGGGGGGTAATTCCAAAATCGTTTTGGGAAGAAATTTCCCGTACGCCACGACAACAATGACATCTGGATTTAATTCTTTAAGAAGACTCAATACAATTGGATCGTTTAATTTATCCGGCTCAAAGCAGGAGATTCCCAATTCTTGGGCCATGATTTTTACTGGAGTTGGAGTGACAAGCTTACCTCGGCCGGTCGGTTTGTCAGCTTGGGAAAAAACATAAACTACTTCAAAATTGAAGTTAAGAGCTCTTAAAGTAGGAGTTGCAAAGTAGGGCGAGCCCATGAACACAACACGACAGATCACTCTTCACTCCGAAGGGGTTTTCTGGTCCGCCTCTTATAAATATTTCTTTTCAAGGCCGACGCATGATCCAAAAGGGTCTTTCCTTCCAGATGATCTATTTCGTGTTGAAACACACGAGCCATTAATCCTTCAGCCTCGAACTTTACTGGGTTGCCTTTGATGTCTATTCCTTCAACTTGGACCCGTGCGGCCCTCTTCACATCCAGGTTGAAATTTGGAACGCTTAAACACCCTTCTTCCTTGAATTCTTCACCTTCCGAAATTGCAATGACAGGGTTTATAACTAAAATAGGGGTTTTCTTTTTATCCTTTGGCTCAGCATACGCGTAATATATGTCGAAAACGATAATACGGACTAGTTCCCCTACTTGATTCGCCGCCAGTCCGATGCCTGGAGCCTTATACATCGTGTCGATCATATCCGTAGCCAGTTGACAAATGTTTTCGTTTATATCCTGGATCAGCTCAGCCTTAGCCATCAATCTAGGGTCAGGGACAGTAACTATTTTCCGAACAGGCATCTCTCTCCCTTTCATTCGTCTAATACATATGTCTACATGCAAAAAAACTGTCAAGCGATGCTATGAAAGGATTTCAAGTTAAAGGAAGCGAACTAGGACAGCCATCCGCCGAAAATTGGCGTAATTACTGTAGGAAAAAGGAGAATCCCTGGCAACTTCTTTTAAAGAGCAAAATCTATTTTACAATTTTATGTTGGAACCCCATTCGTTTGATAAACACTAATGTTTTACAAAGAAGCGTCTGTTGGATTATTGTCGTCATCCAGACTTGATTGAGTTGATGTTTCGAAATCGGAGATAACCTTGGAAACCCTTTGGAAACCTTTTTTTATCGCCATATCATAAGAAGTGGCGCAATTCATGTCTCTGGCCAGAGGATCAGCTCCTGATTGGAGCAGAATTTCCACCATGGCCAAGTTTCCCCTTTGAGCGGCAAACATTAAAGCTGTCTGATTATTACGATCTTTTTGATTCAGATCGGCTCCATGAGTTAACAAAGATTGAACTGACCCTAAATTGCCCACTATTGCCGCCCACATCAACGCTGTACGCGCCTGTTTCCCTCTCTGGTTTAAATCTGCGCCTTTGCTAATCAATAGGTTCAGTGTGTCTGTTTTATTTTTCAACGCCGCTGACATAAGTGCTGTCTGTCCTTCATAATTCTTTGAATTAACATTGGCGCCTTTTTCTAGCATTTTTATCAAGATTAAATTGTTACCGGCCGCAGCTTCGGCAATAAATTTATCCTCACAATTTTCCTGAAACGCGTTTCCCATAGAAATAAGTATCGCTATAAATACTGGTAAAGCTATAGCTAATTTTATTACATGATTCAATATAGTTGCTCCTGTTTTCACATATCTGGTTTTGTAAAATTAATTTAAACTGCAAGTTTTGAGTCTTTAATCCTAGAAATAGTTCCGATTATTTATACAGACGTTCACAAAAAATCTTGTGTTCTTTTTTTCAAATTTCTTATATCCCGCATTATCATTATTCGAGAATGAAAATATGTTTAAAATTGAAACATGATATTCCTGAGCAAACTCGTCTGTGAGAGAAAAGAGGGAGAGGGTTTAGACGAGAGTTTGTGTACTGTTTCAGAAGACAAACACATAAAGTGAGTGCGCGCCAAATTGTAAAACCTATCTCTTGATACCGAAATCCGGATATTTTCTCTAAAAAATCCTATCTCCTTGTAAATCATAAATATTAATCAACAACTCTTGATGAGTAACTACCGCGATCTGTTCAATAAACATACCAGGTCATTTGATCTTAATTGTATGGTTTCAATAGGAAATACTACATGATTACACTTTATGTTTTATATCTGCTAGAACCCAATAGGCCATTATATTTGGATTTTATAGCATCTTAAAACAGACTTTCGATATGTTTTAGTTGTGTCAAGTATTTCCATTTTCTAAACAAAAAGTTCTTGACTTAATTATGTGTAGAAAATATCCTCATTGTACGTGTATATATTTTGAAAGTTTTGCGGATTTTACATCTAGGTCTCTTGAGCGGATGAAACATCCTTAATAATAGATATTTTGGATCTTCTTTAAGCAGTAACCTCTCAGGTTCCTCAAAAGTTTCCACCATTTTGTATCAAGGAGATAAAAAGATATGGAGAATAATGTCAGTCACGCTCTGTATATTTTGCAGGAGCCTGTTCAGTACATGGCTCTGAGTTTTATGGCTTTGATGTACATCATCAAAATCCGTCAGATGCTCAAAAAGCCAATCCCACCAGAGAAAGCCGAACTCAAGGGAGATAGAGTGACCGGAGCAGTCGAATCCCTGGCTAATGTTCTAAAACCATGGAGTATGGAAAGCACTAGAAACAATATGTTCTTTTACGCTGAGTTCATGATTTTCCATATCGCCGTGGCCCTAACAATAGGAGCTACGTTTTTTATTCCTCTAGTGCCGTCCTTAATGACGCCGGCAGTGTCTAAGGTGTTCATGCTTTTTATGGGCTTAGCTTTTCTGATCGGCCTTCGTCGCATACATCGACGTTTGACCGTTCCTGAGATCAAAATCATAAGCAGCCCTGATGATTATTTCGCTATCTCGTTAATGACGGTCTTCTTTGCCGTGGGCTTTGTAGCGATGTGGATGTGGATTAGCGGAAGTCCGGATACTGGATGGATGTGGATCTTCTTCCTGTTGACCACTTTCTTTTTATTGTACAGTTCCTTTCAGCAAAATCTCCCACTACATCCTTTATCCGTTCGGTAGGGTTAATTTTGGACGGACTTTTGGGGGGCGAGGGGTCATTCATAGAGATGTTAAAAAGCAGACCTGGAACCCCAAGTAATTAATTTTCATGAAAAACCTTTCTCAATATTAGGAATAAATGGAGGGCATAAATGTCGGAGCAAGGAGATAAAATAGGGGCCAACGAAGAACGAAAGTGGCCCACCAAAACTGAATTTACCCCTGAGATGCTTGAAGAAATGGAAAAATTACTTCCGGGTACCTTAAATCGAGTCGTTACGGCTTCCTTGTCCGGTTGCATACATTGTGGAATGTGCAGTGACGCCTGCCATTATAGTGTATCGATACCCGAGGATAAAACTCTTGTGCCCGCATATAAGGCTGATCGTTTTAGAAAATGGTACAAAAGTAGGTATGACTGGCTCGCTCAGGTTTTCCCTTCATTCGTGGGCGCGAAAAAACTAGACAAAGAACTCGCGGATGAAATGTATGACAAGCTCTGGGGTGGCTGTACAATGTGCAGACGTTGCACGTTTAATTGCCCCATGGGTGTCGATTACGGGATGATGGTTCGCGCCGCCAGAGGCATAATGCAAAAAGTTGGGCGAGTGCCTCAGCACCTTCAAGACACGGTAGACACTCATTATAACGCGGGAAACAACATGGCCGTTCCTCAAGATGAGTTCGTTGAAACCATTGAATGGATTGAAGAAGAACTTCAGGATGAAGAAGGTTGCGAAAATTTTAAGATCCCGGTGGACAAAAAAGGCGCACAATACTTTTTAACTCTTAATCCAAGAGAACCCAAATACTATCCTTTAACGATTCAGGCCACAGCAAAGGTTTTAAACGCAGCCGGTGTAGATTTCACCATTTCATCAAGATACTGGGATTTGACAAATTACGCATTGTTTAATGGGAATGACCCTGATGCTAAGCAATTTGCTCTCTGGCAGGCGGAAGACGTTAAGAGATTAGGATGTGAATACCTTCTTGCTGGAGAGTGTGGGCACGGTTATCGCGCCCTGAGATGGGAATTACCGAATTGGGTAGGTGGTGTTCCTTTCAAAATCACCAGTGTTATGGAGTTGATGGCTAAACTAGTTCTAGAAGGCCGAATCAAAACGGATAAGTCTGTTTGGGATGGTCATAGAGCTACCTATCATGACTCTTGCAACATAGCCAGATCCGGTGGAGTAACTGAGGAGCCTCGTATAGTCATACGCGCAGCTATCGAAGATTTTGTAGAAATGGAACACAATCGATATGATAGTTACTGTTGTGGCGGCGGCGGCGGGGCCTTAGCCATGCCTGAGTTTACCCCGCGACGTTTGGCGGCGGGAAAGATAAAGGCAGATGAAATAAAAGCAACAGGCGCTGACATTTGTTTGCAATCGTGCCACAACTGCACGGACCAATTGAAAGAAATTATCGAACATTATCATGTAAACGCCAAGGTGATGAACTTGGCCGAACTCTTGGCGCCCGCCTTGGTGCTGTAGGTAAGGAAGAGAGTCTTGATCCTTGTTTGTAGGGTTTGATCTCAAAAACGATCTTTCCGGGTAAACATTATTAATGTTGCGTAGAATATGAGGATCGTCTACCATGTTTAACTCAGGAAATACGTTTGGCGCTAGGTCTTGCAGATCGGCAGCAAATATGCTCGTGTGGAAAATTTGGTCAACAAGATGGATGCGTGGAAAATAATTTAAATTTGAAATTATTTTTGATCTAATCCGTAGACAAAGGCTCGAAACTCTTTCAACTCAGCCAAGGAGGTAGGCTATGGCAAAGAAAATCTTAATTATAGATGACGAACCAGATATGGTTACTTTTCTGTCAACCCTTCTCGAAGATAGCGGATATGACATTGTCACCGCATCAGATGGGGACGAGGGTTTGATGAAGATTAAATCTGAAAAACCGGATCTCATAAGTCTTGATTTGCTTATGCCAAACAAGACCGGAATTAAGATGTTTCGCGAGTTAAGAAAAGACCCTGAAATCACTTCAATTCCTGTTGTTATGGTGACAGGTTTCGCCACTGACGACACACCTAACATGGATTTTAAAAAGTGGATTCACGAAAGATCAATTAGGCCACCGGAAGCTTATATCGAAAAACCTGTGGATAAGGACGCCTTGTTAAAAGAAGTTAAAAGGATACTTGGCCAGTGAATTAGATGTCAGGGTTCCAGAATGTTTTGGGACCTTGAACATTCATCTGATTCTAGAAACTGGCGATTGAAATAGTTGGTTTCGTGTTTTAGCTGAAACTTCTGGCGGCGTTCTTATTTTTTAGAAGCTTTTTCAACGAGCTTCTAAGGGTCCACAGTATATTCAAGCTTTTTGAATTAAACTATGCTCAAGAACGCCGTCAATTTTGTAAAAAAGTTTACTCGGAGTTTAAGTTTCAAATTAAGCTTTTACGCCGGGTTAGTTATGTTCTTGGCATTGTTGGCGTTTTCCTACCATACTATCTCCTCTCAAGAAGCCGGCCTAATAAAGAAAATGATTCAGGATTCGATAAAGGACTCTGAGGTTATCAAAGCAGCGATCTGGAACGGTATGATGAAAAAGGAGAGAGGAGTTATCCGTCAGATTATAAATGCTATTGGCAAAACCGAAGGCTTCAAGGAAATCAACATTTATGACGACAAGGGGTTTTTGCATTATACCACGAGTCAATCGAAATCGGCTTTGCCGATTGACATGTCTAAAGATCCCTTCCTGAGTGACTTGAGAGTCAATACCAGTAACCGTCACAAGGTTTCCGCAGATGGCTATGTTCTTACTGTGCTCAACCCGTTGATAAACACACAGAGTTGTTCGTCCGCCGCTTGTCATGCTCATCCAGAGTCCGAAAAAATCCTTGGAGCTGTTGAACTAAAAATCGGTTTGGACACAATCAGGCGTGAGATTTCTCAAAACTCCTATAAAACAATCATTTTTGCGATAGCGCTTTTCGTGGTCGTTTGCACAATTAGTGGGACCGCTGTCTTGTTGTTCGTAAATCCTTCCATAAAGAATTTGCAACGAAAGGCTTTCAAAATGGCGCGAGGCGAATATGTCCCTCGTGCGCCTACGATAGGCAAAGATGAAATCGCGGAGCTAGGTAGAGCCTTTGATAGCATGAGCGTTCAGATTAACCAGCACACTGCTGAAATCGAATCCAGCCGTAGAATGTATAAGGCTTTGTTTGAAGAAGTGCCCTGCTATCTGACGGTAATTGATAGAAATTTCAAAATTATCAGGTCAAATCGCTGTTTTAGAGCCGAATTTGGAGACTACGTTGGACAACATTGTTTTACGGGCTACAAAAACAAGGCTTCCAAATGCAACAATTGTCCTGTCGAAAAAACTTTTTGTGATGGAGTTTCCCATCAATCTGAGGAAACATGGACCATAAACGGGCACAAGAGTCACGTGATCGTTAAGACATCACCTATTTTTGATGAAAAAGGCACTGTTATACAAGTTCTTGAGATGGCAATGGATGTAACCCTTCTAAAAAGACTCCAGTTTAGGATTCAACAGAAACAGGAGGAATATCAGTATCTTTTTGAAAATGTTCCTTGTTATCTGACTGTTGTCGACAGCGATTTCAAAATTGTGAGGGCAAACAATTTATTTACTCGTGATTTCGGATTTGGCGAGGGTCTAAGATGCTTCGAGGTTTACAAAAAGGCTGGTCACAAATGTGACAATTGTCCTGTGGAAAAAACATTTCACGATGGGCAGTCCCATTTCTCCGAAGAAGTCTGGCGTAAAAACGGAGAAGACACTTACATCATAGTTTACACATCCCCTGTTATGGATGACAAAGGCGAAATTGTCTCCGTAATGGAAATGAGCACAAACATTACTGAAATTAAGATGTTACAGGGTGAGCTTGCTGTTTTAGGCGAAACAATAGCCGGCATGTCTCATTCCATAAAAAACATCTTATCGGGACTTCAGGGGGGAGTTTATGTTCTTGATTCGGGGTTGTCACGTGGCCGAGACGATCGAATAAAGACCGGTTGGACCATGGTCAAGAATAATGTGGAAAAAATCTCAGATCTGGTTAAGGGCATCCTTTATGCGTCCAAACAAAGAGAGCCCGAATACAGAAACTATGAACTCGGTAATTTGCTTGTAGAAGTCTGCGATCTTTTTGAGGCCAAGGCTAGGGATGAAGGAGTCGAATTGATTCGAAACTTCGAAAAAGAGATTTGTACCTGCCTGATAGACCCTGTGGGCATTCATAGCGCTCTCTCTAATCTTGTTTCGAACGCGATTCATGCATGTAGATCGGAGGACAGCGAAACTGCGTATCAAGTTGTTGTGTCAGGCCGATTGGAAAATGAAGACCTGGTAATAGAAGTATCTGATAATGGAATAGGAATGTCCGAAGAGGTGTCTCAAAATTTATTTACAAAGTTTTATTCGACAAAAGGATCGCATGGAACTGGGTTAGGACTCGTAATCACCAGGAAAGTGATTCGTGAACACGGTGGGTCTATTAGAGTTGAATCTGAGTTCGGTAGAGGTTCAAAATTCATAGTCGAAATACCTTGTAGAGAAACTTTGACTCAACAGGACGATAAAAATAATCACGAACTGAAAACTTAACGTTATTTAAATATCAAGTCAGGAGGATACAAATGAACGGAATAGGTTTATGCGCACTTTTTTCACGACAGGGAGATTGGGCATTTGATTACGCTTTGGGACTTGCAAGAAAGCATCAAACACAACTTAACATTTTTCATTTTCTTGAATCACCTTATGAACTTAGGAGAGATGTGGTCTTTGTTGACGAGGCCAAAACCGAAACCGCTTATGTCACGCCTGATCTGATAGCTCGAAAGGACAAAGAACTACGCATGGGGTATGATAGTAGACTGGGAGATTATGTTGACGTCGGATTTCGTTTGTGTGAAGGCGTCCATGAAATTGAACTTAGAAAATGCTTCAAGAAGGGAGACTATGAAGTTTTGGTCATAGGTTATCAGGGGAAAGGCGCGAAATTCGGAGGCACCACTACAATAGAGGAGTTTTCAAGGAAATTTCATGGGCCGGTAGTGCTTGTAGGCCCTGAATCTCCTGATATATTCTACGTCAACAAGGCCGCCAAGAACATCTTGGATCAACTTGATATCCCTGAAGAAAAGTGTCATCTGCTCGATGGCGACAAATAGTTAGATATCGGATTGAGTGGTTATGGTTTCGTGAATTTTTTATCAGGCCGACTCTTTTATAAATTTGGTTTCCTAGAATAAAAGAGATCGGCCTAAAAAGTACCTATAATTTTTCCTAAAGAGAGTGTGCCCTGTGAAATTTTCAAATGCTGACGAATTTGAATTACATGTTCACAATTGTTTTAATAAGATTTTTGAGCTTTTGATGAAAGTGGACGCCACTGTCAAAGAGGGGGCTGACAAAGAAGAAAAGTCAGAAGATTACGGAGTGATGTGCGACATGAGGGATTGGGTCGAAGAAATAATTCTTCACTGCCACCTCGCCTGGCAATATCACAGGCTTTCCAAAGGACCGATGAGCTCGAGCACATGGGATCGGATACAAAACGATAAAAATAGCGAAGAAACTTAAAAAATTATAGATCAGGGCTGGACGCTTAGTCTTAGAAAAGGCTTTTTAGATCGTTTACAAGTCATCAGTTTCTCTATCTTGCCTCAAATCTGTCATCCACAAATTCTTGACAATTTTTCCCAAAAAGATTGAAACTGATAAACCGTAATGGCATATTTAAGACAGCTAATTGATCTTCGAAATTTTAAGGTAGCCAAATGCCCTCTGTGAATTCTCCAACCCATCTTACTTCAGCAATGGAAGACTACCTCGAAGTTATTTATCACCTCGAACAAGAAAGTCGAATAGCAAGAGTTCGCGACATTGCCAAGAGACTTGGCGTAAAAATGTCTTCCGTAAGTTCCGCCCTGAAAATTCTTGGCACACGAGACCTCATTCGATATGACCCTCACCAATTTATTACTTTAACAGACAAGGGCATGATCAAGGCAAAGGAGATTGTTCGTAAGCATGAAATACTAAAACGTTTTCTCACGAGTATTTTAAAGATTGATAACAATGTGGCTGAAGATAACGCCTGCAGAATAGAACATTATCTTGACCCTGAAGTCATAAACAAATTGATAAAATTTCTCGAATTCGTGGAGACTTGTCCTGTTGATCAGTTGAGGTGGATGGATAATAGCGCTGAGTCATGCAGTGATTGCCTGGTATGCCTGGGAAAAGCCCGGAAAAGAATCTTAGACAGAGCCAGGGCTCAACGTGCGGCTTTAGAAGAAGGGATGACACTGGACGAAGCTACCCCGGGAACAAGAGTTGTGATTCAGCAGATTAATGGGGTGGAATATTTTAAAGAAAACTCAGCACTTGAAGGTATACATGAAGGAGTCACTGTAGAAATTGAAAAGCAAACAGAAGACAGCCATTTTTTAAATTTGAACATCAACGGTTACCACGTTAAGATGAACCGACATGAAGCTTCAAAGATTTTTGTCAAGCCTGTTTGATAAAATTTCTTTCAGATTAGCAGTCTTTTGCATAGCGCTCGAGCGAACTAGCTAAAACAACCATCTAATTACTATACTTATTATTACAATCAATATCCCACAAAAAAGTAGATAGGGACCGGCCTTGATTTCTTCAGCCCGCTCTTCCGCATTGTGTCGACCTGTACAACCGGCATTGCAGTTATCGCATTTGTGTTCATATACCATGGCTTAATCCTACGTTTCCCAAATCTATAAGTATCAACTTAACCATTTTTATAGGAAATGTGAACAGTATAAAAAGTTACTGGTTCAATCAAGCTTGACAGTCCAAATGACTTAACCAGGACTTGGCTACGAGCCCAACGTACATAATGCAATACATTATATTCAGAATTCAAACTATCTTATTGAAACAACTTTATCATTGTGTTATGATCTATTATGTAGCACATCAAATACTTTAGTTTAAATATTCTTTATCGAGCGGGATTCTTTTCCCGTAGCTGTAAGGACGCCATGTATGGCTTCAAATACGTTGGAAAACAAACAACTTTTCAAAAAAATTCCAGGGATTGAATTACATCCCGCAAAGCTGGGAAGAGCCGAGCTCAAAGGCATAATTTGGTTTGCGTGCTCTATTTTCTTTCTAATTTGCCTGGCTTCCTATGATCCCAAGGACTGTTCTTTCAATGTAGTAACATCCAGATTGGAAACTCACAATTTGTGCGGTTTGATTGGTTCACACATCGCTGACGCCCTCGGCCAACTTGTTGGCGTTTGTTCCCTCGCCATTCCTATATTCTTCTTTTTTATGGGTGTGCGTTGTTTCAGCGCATCAAATGGTAAATCGCAAAGTTTTTGGGATTATTTGAGTTTCGTGATTTTGATTTTGGTCGTTTGTTCAGTGTTTGATCGTTTTTCAAATTTGAACGTCTTGAATCTTTCTCCAGCTCATCCCGGTGGCGCTGTAGGCAGTCTGGTTGGTTCAGTTTTGACCAAATTTTTTGGACGCGCCGGCAGTCTTGTGGTTAGTCTTACTATTCTCTTGATTTGTGGTTTGGAATTATCAAAAGGTTCGTTATTGAAACTGATCAAGTTTTGTTTTCCATCTGCAAAGAGCCTTGATCTTGCAAATCTCTGTTTGAGGGAAAAGTGCGGTTCCTTTACCCGCGGCGTATTCGCAATGGTTAGATCCTGGATCAACACGAGACGGATAGAAAAATCCAACACAATTGTTTCGATTCCCACTTCAGAGAACAATTTTTCTTCGGTTTTCCCTATTACAGATCCACTCGAGAAAGATGACTTAGGTATTTATGGCTGGGAACGACTTTCTTTCTTGCCTGATGATGAAATTATTGTTCCATTTGAACAACGAGAAGCTGAAAAACCGCTAGAAATCCCTGTTGAAAAATCACTGGAATGTGAAGAAGACCAGAACCCCAGAAAGAGGGAGCACTCGCCTGTTCCATGGAAATCAATTGAGTTCTCAGGGTCTTATCCTGATTCCGAAACAGAAGACGACACTCAAGGTTTTTCCACAAGTATTCCGGAAAAATCTGTTGAGTTTAATCCGAGTCATGACTTGAGCCAACCAGTTGACTCGCGAGATAATAGATCAATCAAAGTCACCAAGAGGGCTGACGCTGAAATAGTCCCTGTTCAGGGCAATGATTCTTCCTATTCTGTGGAATCGGATTACCGACTTCCGCCAATTGATCTCCTGGATATACCGGAAATTTCAAAAAGATTTGTCGACGAAAAATTATTGGAGACCAATGCCTCCATATTGGAACAAAAGTTGGGCGATTTGGGGATTAAGGGACAAGTGGTAGAAATTCATCCAGGCCCCGTTATTACAATGTACGAGATTACACTGGCGCCTGGGATTCCGCTGCGAAGAGTCCTGAATACAGCCGACGATCTGGCTATGGCCTTGAAGTCGGGGTCCACAAGAGTGGTGGCTCCTATTCCCGGCAAAGATACCGTTGGAATTGAAGTACCTAATTTATATAGAGAAATTGTCTATTTCAGGGAAATTATTGAATCCTCAGCCTATAAGTCCATCGCTTCTCCTTTGAAAATGGCTTTGGGGAAATGTATAGACGGGGAACCTTTCGCCACAAGCCTTGCAAGAATGCCCCATCTCTTGATCGCCGGAGCGACGGGAACTGGAAAATCAGTTGGTTTAAACAGTCTGATCTGTTCCTGGTTGATGAGCTATTCACCTGATGAAGTCAACTTTATAATGGTCGATCCAAAGAAACTTGAACTTTCCTATTATCAGGATATTCCTCACTTGATATATCCGGTTGTAACCGACCCGGATAAAGTTCCAAAGGTTTTGAATTGGGCGATCAGGGAGATGGAACGGCGTTATGAATTGTTGAGCCAAGCGGGAGCAAAAAATATTGAGGGATATAACCAGCAAGTCATGGCTGGTGTCTTGACTACTTCAGAAGAGGAAGACAGTCCCAAAAAACTTCCGTATCTTATTATCATTGTTGATGAACTTGCCGAATTAATGATGGTCGCGGCCAAGGATATTGAAATATCGATTGCAAGACTTGCCCAAATGGCCAGAGCTGCCGGCATTCACTTGATCCTAGCCACTCAACGTCCGTCAGTGGACGTCATTACGGGGATCATTAAAGCTAATTTACCGGCAAGGATTTCTTTCCAGGTTTCGGCAAAACCCGATTCCAGAACAATTATAGACACAGTAGGAGCTGAAAACCTTCTGGGAATGGGTGACATGCTTTTCTTACCTCCCGGAACTTCAAAACTGTTGAGGTTGCACGGTGCGTTCGTTTCCGAAAATGAGATCCGCCGAATTGCTGATTTCACGAAGAGTCAAAGATCTCCGGTTTACCTGTCGGAAATTTCAAATATTGTGAATGGGTCTGACGGAGGATCAGTCGCAGGATCTGATTCGATTGAAGACGAAAAATATGATGAAGCGGTGGCTCTCGTTACCAGGATAGGACATGCATCCATCTCCTTGATTCAAAGACACATGAGGATAGGCTACAACAGGGCCGCACGGATAATAGAATCTATGGAAGCGCAACGTCTGATAGGTCCGTCTGATGGAACCAGTCGTCCCAGAGAGGTTTACGCTCTTTCCTTAGATCATATCCCCGATAGAGACCATACTTTTATCTGATTGGCAGAGGGTTTGAATTTCAATTGCCGTTTTTAAAGAGATTCGAATGGGCTATTTTTTCCAGAAAAACCCCTCCTAACATTTTCTGTATCAATTCAGAAATCTTATTGGGATTATTTTTCTCGCTTTCAGGAATCAAAGGCAATTCAAAGACCGGAGTCTCTTTCACCATTCTTCTGAGGTCGCCTGCAGTATAAACTTCTTCCGGGCCTTCTTCCACTCGGAGCTTTGACAGAATGACGCCCAGCACGTCTATGTTTCTTCCTTCAAGGGCTTCAAGACTCAAGAGAGTATGGTTGATGGTTCCAAGGCTCGTTCGCGCCACCAGGAATACTGGAAAATCCAGTTCTATGATTAGATCAACCATAGTTTTTTTCTCTTCTATCGGCACAAGCAATCCACCGGCGCCTTCCACTATAACGAGATCATGATTATTTTGGATAACTCTAACGTGTTCCACAATATCGGAAATTCTTAATCTGCTGTCTTGCATTGCCGCCGCCCTGTAAGGCGCCGCAGGCATTGAAAACCTGAACGGAGTTGTATCATCCAAGTCAAGAATTTTCCCTGAGGCGTTTCTTAAAAATATTCCATCCTCGGGCGCTAACTCTCCATGTTTCATTTTACAGCCTGTCTCTACCGGCTTTATAGCCACACAATTCAGCCCGTTTCCCCTTAATAAACTGGTCAAACCCGCGGTAAACAAACTCTTACCAACGCCCGTATCCGTTCCAGTTATAAAGATTCCTTTCATGATTCAAGTTTCACATGTTTCTTTGATAGATTTATCAAGAGATTTAATAATTGTTTCAATCTCACAATTTTCAATTGCCAGTGGTGGCATAATGACTATAACATCGCCAAGAGGTCTAAGAATAACTCCATATTTTTGGATGTTCCGGGTTACTTGAGCCCCCATTCGTAATTCAACAGGGAAAGGTTTTCTAAGAGCCTTATCTCTGGTCAATTCTATTCCCACCATGAAACCACATTGCCGTATGTCTCCGACGTTAGGCGCATTCTGAAATACTTCGAATAAGATGTCGGTTAAAAATGCTATTTTAGGTTGAAGCTTCTCTAATACACGTTCATTAACAAAAATGTCGAGGCAGGCTTCAGCGGCTGCACATGCCAAAGGGTTTCCCGTGTAACTGTGACCATGGAAAAAGGTCTTGTAATCGGTATATGGCGCTAAAAAAGCTTCAAAGATTTCATTTGTGGTTAGTGTCGCAGCAAGAGGCAGGTATCCTCCTGTGAGGCCCTTTGCAAGGCATAGTATATCTGGATGTACTGATTCTCGTTCGCATGCGAACATAGATCCAGTTCTTCCAAAACCAGTGGCCACCTCATCACAAATGAGCAGGATATTGTATTTCCTGCAGATTGTTTCGAGTCCTTTGAGAAAACCGGCAGGGTGAACAATTATTCCGGCGGCTCCCTGAACACTGGGTTCTACTATTAACGCCGCTATTTCATCAGATCTCTCTGCAGCTATTTTTTCAAAAAATTCGAGGCATTGGTCTCGAAGATCATCAGGATCTGTATTGGGATTGCGATACGGGAAAGGAGATGGAATAACCAGTGTGGGAAACAAAAGTTGACTGAATATACTGTGAAAAATATCTATGCCGCCAAGACTGACCGACCCAATGGTATCACCGTGGTATGCCTGGTCAAGACCAACGAAGAGCTTTTTGTCTTTGCTCCCCTTATTTTTCCAATATTGAAACGCTATCTTTAAGGCCACTTCTACCGCTGTGGATCCTGAATCCGAGTAAAAGACCCTTTCCAGAAAACCCGGGCTTATTTCAACAAGTTTCTCAGCAAGTGAAATAGAGGGTGTATTGCCCAAACCAAGAAGTGTCGAATGAGCCACCTGTCCAATCTGATTTATTATTGCCCTGTCAATTTCACTTTTCCGATGCCCATGTATATTGACCCACAGAGAGGAAACACCGTCGATGTATCTGGCGCCGTTGGTGTCAAAAAGGTACACGCCTTCGGCACGTTCAATGATAAGATTGTCGCTTTGAAACCAATCTTTCATCTGGGTAAACGGATGCCAAATGTATCTCTTGTCCAGCTCAACCCAATTCGGCAAAATTAGCTCCTCATTATAAAAAACTACTCACCTAACCTTCAAAGGCTTTTTTGTCCAGTCGAAATTCGCTCGACAGATAAGATATTGTTCCCAGCGCCAGACATACTATCAAACTAAATAGATGATAAACCGTCGCAAACGATACAGCCACTAAAGCGCCTACACCAAATAGGGCAAGAGCGTAACGGCCGGCCGCATGAAATGTCCCGATAAAACCTGGCGCCGATGGTAGAGCCACTCCCAAGGCGATGAAGACCTGTATAGTAACTGCGACCAGAAACGGAGCGTTTATGGAAAAAGAAAGTAAAAACAAATACGTTGTTGCAGAAAACAAGAACCATAACGCTACTGAATACAGAAATATAACAACGGCCTGTTTGGGGCTCCTCATGATTCCAAAGCCATCTATGAGTTTCTCGAAGATCTTTTCAAGAAAATGACCCATTTTGTCAGGTAGTATTGAGAGGATTTTACGGAGAAATGAAAGGGATTTTTCCTTCTTGATCAAAATTGTCAGAGCTATAGCATAGCCCAAAACAAGGCATATCAGGAGAATTTCTCCCAGGAAAGCAAACTTTTCCAGAGTCGCCGGGGTTTTAAGGAGTACGACTCCTAGTAACAGTAACAAGCCGGAAAGGTCAAAAAACCTTTCTACTATCACCGCTCCAAATACAGTTGAAAATGAGGCCCCTTTTTGCTGAAGCAGGTACGGTCGTACCAGTTCGCCGAGCCTGGCAGGCATTATCATGTTGGCGGCCGCCCAGATATTGAGTAAGTCCCATAGAGACTTGGGACTCAACGGACAAAATGGGCTTAAAATGACCCCAAATCTCATAGCCCTTACGAACTGGCATGCCATTACCAGAAACACACAAGGAATGAGATATCCGACTTTCATCTGTTTGACTCCATCAACCAGATCTTTGAGTGAAATGTCACGGAAAGCCAGCCAAAGAAAAAAAAGGCCGAGGACACCTCCTACAATTATTAGAATATTGCGCTTGGAATTTGATTTAATACGTTTGCTATCAACCATTTCTAATTCCCAGTTCTTTTTCGAAAAACGCTATGGTGGATTTTAGCCCGTCCTCTAAAGGGGTTTTTGGTCCCCATTGGAGAAACTTTTTTGCTAGCGATATGTCCGGTCGTCTTCGAGTTGGATCATCTTTTGGCAAAGATTTGTAAATGATTTTTGATTTTGATCCCTTGATCAATGTCAATATTTTTTCAGCAAGTTCTTTTATTGTGACTTCATGTGGATTACCCAAATTGATCGGTCCCGGTTGACCACTGTCCATCAATTTTGTCAAGCCGTCTACCATGTCCGTAATGAAGCAGAATGATCTCGTTTGGGACCCATCCCCGTAGATTGTAATATCTTCATTTTTTAACGCCTGACAAATAAAGTTGCTTACAACCCTACCGTCGTTAGGCAACATTTTTGGACCGTAAGTATTGAAAATTCGCGCTATTCCTACACTCACGCCATTATAATCCCTGTAGCCCACGGTTAAGGTCTCCGCCGCTCTTTTCCCTTCATCGTAACAGGCTCTAGGCCCAACTGGGTTGACATTTCCCTGATAATCTTCAGTCTGCGGATGGATCTCGGGGTCACCATAGACTTCTGAAGTCGAGGCCAACAAAAATCTGGCTCGAGTTCTTTTGGCCAACCCCAACATGTTAAGGGTGCCTATTACAGATGTTTTGAGCGTCTTTATGGGATTATTCTGATAATGAACCGGTGACGCAGGACAGGCCAAATGATATATTTCTTCGGCTTCGAGTAGTATCGGAAGGACTACATCATGACGAATAAACTCGAATCGAGGATTGTTGGTAAATGGGGCGATATTTTTTTTACTTCCGGTAAACATGTTGTCGATACAGAGAACATAATGCCCCTTTTCCAAAAGGTTTTTTGTCAGATGGCTACCTATAAAACCAGCGCCTCCGGTTATAATAATGGTTTTCACTTAATACTCCATTTTGGAATTGAGAGATTCCGGCAAGATTAATTATGGGTTCATTATATTCAAATAACATTTTATGAAAACTATGACAAAGATATAAAATTAATCTTCTGGTTCCCGTAATTCGATCGCCGGTTCACCAGTGATATCATCTGCGGGGACGGAGGCAAAATCTCATCCCCAGGCCGGAAAACGTCGTGAGCGCCCTGGCAAATTTTGCGACAGAAAAGTCTCTGAGCGTGTAAAAAACATACTCCCCTCAATAATTAAACGACTGGTTTGATTTCTGTATCTGTCCTGGGAGACATCCAGCCTTGACAAACAGCCTGCCCTGTTTATACCTTAGTAATAAGGTAGGCAATGATTTGAATAATCTGAAAGGAGACAACAATGAAAAGATATATGGTTCCCAGAATCGCTCATTGTAGCGACGGCTGTCCTCTTCGGTCCTGAGCAAGACCTTAAAGGGCTCTAATGAAGCAGGAAATATAATTTCATGGCGACACTTTTAAATCTTAGGGGCTTTTTGCAAAAAAAGTCCCTACAGCTCTATCCTTTACAGGCGGGTCAATGCAATTGATATCAGAGATCGGAGAAGATGACTGCCAAATCGGTTGAAAAAAGAGCGAGAGAGCTTTTCTATTCCGGTTTTCGTTGTGCAGAAAGCGTCCTGCAGGCTGTGGCCGAGCAAGCTGGAATTCAATCTCAGCAATGGTCTTGAGAAAATGGCCCGGTTTCAATCAAAACCATATACAAATTCCCAAATATGAAGCATTGGCTAGTTTAAGGGATTCGATATCTTGGCACATCGGTAGGCGAAGTTTTTATGGTGTCAGGAAAGATCGTTATCACTCTGATGCTTTGGAAGTCTCTCAAAAGGACCGGGGCAAAAACGTTATGCATGGGACAGCGTGTCGTCCACGATAAACCCTAGCTTGACTTGACCTCGCTTTCAGCAAGCCATGACATTCCAACAACTCTCAATTAGAAAAGGAAGCAAAATGAAAACAAAGACACTTATTGCTATCGCAGCATCCTTGGTGTTCTGCGCAGGTATGCTTCTTCCGGCTTCTGGCCAGGAGATGAAGTCAATTCAACTACCCGAGCCGAAGCTGAACGAAAGTAAGTCTTTGGTCCAGGCGCTCAAAGACAGGAAAACCACGCGCACATACGCTCTTGATAACCTTTCGGAACAGACACTTTCAAGCCTCCTCTGGTCAGCCTGCGGGATAAATCGTCCCGATTCAGGAAGACGCACCGCTCCGTCGGCCAAGAATTGGCAAGAGATTGAAGTCTATGTAGCGACTACTATGGGAATGTATCTTTATGATCCGAAAGGAAACGCCTTGGTCCCGATTGTGGCAGGAGACATCCGCTCGCTGACCTATACACAGGCTACATTTAAGGACGCCCCAGTTCATCTCGTCTATGTCGCGGATCTCGAGAAAATGAGTGAGGGTGAAGAAGGGGGCAAACTGATTCTCGCTGGAATGGATACAGGCTTTGTGGCTGAGAACGTTTATCTGTATTGTGCATCCGAAGGACTGAACACAGGATTCCGCGTATCTATCGACAAAGCGAAATTATCTCAAACCCTCAATTTGAAGCCGACCCAAAGGATAATGGCCGCCCAGAGTGTCGGGCTTCCGAAGAGCAAATAGTTCGAAAAGACAACATGTTTCTCCAAAATTCTTGTGAGTCACAGGTGTTGAATCTCATATTATATTTTCAGAAATGGGGTTGCTTTTTCCAGAATAGATGGACTTCGATATAGATTTATCGCAATAAATGGACAGGGTGCTTGGGACTCTGCCCCCATATTCACCAGACCCTAACCCCATTGAACGGCTCTGGCTTATCATGAAGGCCGAATGGTTCTCAGAATTCTAGGCCAAAACGCCTGATCAGATAATTGAGCGTTTTACTGAAGCTCTGAGATGGCTTATAACCAGGAAAGATGAAAACGTTAAAACTTGCGCCATTCCGACAGAACTTTAGAGAAGCGCTATAAATGGAGCAGCATTCCAAAATCACCAAAACTACCTTCGCTCAACGGGCCTTCTCAGTCTCACCAAACACGGAGGACACTTCGATGATCTAAGAACCTGTCTATTTCACGGCTTTTAAAATGTGCCACCGGAAAACTTTTTACGAAACAACATGTTGGGGCGCGGAATGTGAGTTTTAGTCTGCCCGTGTGACTGTTTTCTGGGTAGGCTTCAAAAGATTGAGGGTACAAAAGTAGAAACAATGACAAGAAAGACCAAATTTGACTATAAACCAAGATTTTTTGAATTTATCGAGCTTTTTGCCCGAATCGGCGAAGATTCAAGACTCTTTCCCAAAAAATGCCGTACCTGTGGTAAAGAATATAAAAGCTTTCCCGAGTACATACACGGCACTGAGCCTGCAGGTGATGGACTAAAGGATTATTCTGATACCTTGGATCTTCCTCGTACTATGCAGTATAGGAACTGTCATTGCGGCAGTACACTTACTATAATGTTCACCAAAGATGTTTATCCTTTGCTCGACAAATTTTGGGAGATGCTTGGCAAAGAATCGAAAGAGAGTAGTCGTCCTGTTCGAGAAGTCATCTCAGAATTTCGCGAACAGTGTAGACGGTATATAATTGAATATGACGAGCCAGAGAGCCTATTGTAAACTCTAGAGCTGGTTTCAAGAATGCCACCGCTAGGTGAGTGTCGGGGAAAGCAACAACAGATATGTAGACTTCGCCGCGGATGGTGAAAAGTTTTGGAAGGAAACTGAAACCATGGATTACAACCCAATGAGTACGGAACAGCGATTCGTAGATAAATTGAAGGAGCGCTTCAGGCTCCCGCCGATTAGTTTCAGGCTGGGGACGCCATTGAAATTAATGGTTGCTGTGTCAGTGCTGGTTATTATCTTCTATAATCTTTTTTTCGTTTACGTGCGGCCCAATGAGTACGGAATTAAGGTGGTTAGAGTCGGCATAAACACCGGCGTTCATAAAGAAGTTTATGATGCGGGTTTGACTTTCATACTGCCCTTTGGGTTGCAGCAGATGTTTCGTCTTCCCAAAGGTGTCCAGGTACTGGAATTGACCAACTTTCCCGAAACCGCCGCAAGGCAGGCTAGGAAAGACAGGGCGGCCCACATTCAGACTTCGGATGGCTTTTTCGTTGACGTTGACGTGTCCATTCTTTACCACATTAAGGATCCCTATCTGGTCTTTACTACCATCGGTCCGGGAACTCTTTTTGAAGACAACGGTATCATTCCCAAGGCCGAGCCGGCATTGAAAGAAACCCTGGGAAAGTTGACCACCGAAGAGTTTTATAACAGCCCGATGAGGGTCCAAAAAACGGAAGAGGCTAAGAAGAGGCTCAATAACGAGTTGAATTTGAAAGGAATCGAAGTGGACCAGGTGCTGGTACGCTATTTCAAATACAGCCAGGAGATCCAAAAAAATATAGAGGAGAAGAAGCTTCAGGATCAGATGGTCTTTACCAATCGGGCGGCGGCCCGGGCGGCCAAGGAAGAGGCCGAATTGAAGAAAATAATTCAGGAAGGGACAGTTATTTCCGCCGTTGAACTCGAAAAGGGTAAAGCTTATGTCACCCGCAAGATCGCCGAGAGGGATTTTTACGTCCGCAAGAAAAAAGCGGAGGCTAACCTGCTGGTGAAACTGGCGGAAGCCGAACGGGTGCGTCTGAAAAATGAATCACTGAAAGGGATTGGGGCCGAGCGCATGGTGGGTCTGAAAATGGCTGACGCTTATAAGGGGCTGGACGTCATCATGCTGCCCAGCGATGGCCCGCATGGGGTCAACCCGTTGAATCTAAGTAATACCCTGCAATTATTCGACGTCCGCAAAGGAGGCGCCCAATGAAGCTTTTTTATGTCTTGGCATTAGTAGTGGCGCATTTGCTCGCCTTGGCCGGCTGTGTTCCCCATACCACGGGGGGAACTGAGGTAGGCGTCCGGACCCAAAAATTGGGTATTTTCGGCCAAAAGGGGGTTGAGGACAGGGTCTACGCTCCAGGCGCCACCTATTTTTTCCTGCCGTTTATCAACGACTGGAATGTTTTTGACACTAAGCTGCAGAACCTGGAGATGACGTATTCGAAAGCCAGGGGTGACCGGAGAAGTCAAGACGATCTGGTGTTCAAAACTGTTGACGGCAATGACATCAGTCTTGATGTGATCATCGCCTATCGCATCGATGCGAGCAAGGCCCCCTATATTCTGCAGTATGTGGCGCAAGATGACGCAACCTTACGGGACAAAATTGTTAGGACAGTCGCCCGGAGCAAACCGCGGGACATTTTCGGCGAGTTAAAGACTGAGTCTTTCTACGTGGCCGAAGCCCGAGAGACTCAGGCCAACAGGGCAAAGGATGAGCTTCAGCGAATCCTGGGGCCCATGGGCATCGTCGTGGAAAAAGTTCTGACCAATGACTATCGTTTTAACCCAGAATATACGAAGGCCATCGAAGACAAAAAAGTGGCCGATCAGCAGGTGGAGAAAAACAAGTCCGCCCAGCACGCTGCCCTTGAGCAATATAAGCGAAAACTGGAAGAAGCCCGGGGAGAAGTCAACAAAATGGTGGCCGATGCCGACGGACAATACCAAAAGGACAAAATTGAAGCCGATGTTTACCAGGAAAAGCAACAGCTTATTGCAGAGGCCATCAAAACTGAAGGCATTGCGGACGCGAAGGGCGTCCAGGAAATGAACAACGCCCTTGCCGGATCGGGCGGCGAAGCCATAGTAAAACTGCGAATCGCTGAGGCGATTCAGGGAAAGCGTATCATGTTGCTTCCGTTGTCAGAGGGCGGGATGAATCTCAAGACAACTGATGTCAACCGGCTGATAGAAACGCTAGGTGTTAAGGCGCTTTCCGGTAAGTAGTGATGGCGTGAATTCCTGTGAAATTGTTAGCTTGGAACGGGTCAAAAACGGTGAGGTGGTCAAAAGTAAGAGATTCATTACGACGAAACCGTTGGTGCTAATGCGCCTAACCTTACTTTAAAGTTCTCGACGGTGTAAAGGCTTGGAGTGAACAAAAATATGTAGGTATTAATGGAACCACATTTTTCTAGTTTCAATCAGTGGTCCAATTTGCTGGGAGTATTTGTTTTTGTAATGAGACGATATGACAGGTTATTTTCAGTTATGAAAAGATAGAATCAATATTCAAGCAAAAAAATCCCCACCAACAGGCCAACGGTAATATTGCAGGTGGGGTAAACTTTCAACTGCTATGAGAATACTTTGACCTAGGGATTTAGTCCAGAAACGGAAAAGGCCCAAAATAGACCTACCAGCCCGGAGCCACAATGAGGCAGAATCACTTGACCAGATGAAATATCTTTGCAAGCTGAGCATGAAAATACACTGCCCTTGCGAATGTGGGGAGAAGCATAAAAAGTATCGCTCCTACCAGGAATGCAAAAATGATATTGCTCCAACTCAGCAAACCTAGTCCGCTCCACTTCACAAGGAAATATACGCCGCCCGGAACGTAAATACCTGCTGCTGTTACGACACCGAGAGAATACTCACGACCGAGTATAGTAGAAATGTGAATGAAGGAATTGGCCAAAATCCACATTATGCCCGACATTCCAGCCCAGAGGTATCTGGTCTGATTTTCATAATACCCCCAACAAGCCACAACTACAAACACAAAGAATATAGAATTCCCCAGCAAGTTTTGTTTCCAGTCGAAGCGACCAAAATAACGATCTGCCCATTCAACAAAGCCGAAAGAAAACTCTTCTACCATGTGAACGGCGTAGAAGAGACAAACAATAAAAATAGCGGCAGATTTCTCATCAACTATCGGTGCGTCTGTCATGACACATACCCTCGGTTACGCTTCGATCGGACACTTCGCTGATTACTCTGTTAGCAGCGCCAATTTGATCCCAGTAATAACAATTTTGGTTTCATGCTTCCAGCAATTATGTCTAATCCCTATCAAAATCATAAATCGTCCCGGTCGGCCTATTATTCTTATCAAAGGTGGTGTTGGTGTCACGATCGTACCAACCCTTCGGGTTGAATGATTTGTCGAAAAACCGCAGGGTGTCTCCATCATCTGTCGCCCAGCCCTTTACTTTCGCTTGCTAGTCCAGATACAAATAATCCCCCCCGTATGATATCGACGGCAAGTCGTTGCCTGCGGCGATGTCCGGTCGGGATTTTGTGAATTCAATCCAAAAAATAGCATAAATTAAAGCCCATAAGTAATCTAGCCACTACGGACTGATTTCCGATGACGCGTTTATTTGTGAAAAACGCTTCCTGTATTGCCTGGCGGCCATCTCAAAATCTTCCATGATTTGTTTCCGCAACGACTCCGGTTTAATTACCTCAGCCGCTGACCCGAACCCCATGATCGTGGACACAAAATTTTTCGGTCTGTTCACAATTTATATGGAAGACTTGTCATATTAGGTTTAGAATGTACAAATATGGAAGATTACATATTTCTTCCCTCTATTAGATTTTTTTCAGAATTGTTTGCTCATGAAAATTTCATCTAGTCCTCGGTTTATTTTTGTTTCCTCAGGAATTTTTTTTCTAATTTATGGGCTTTTGGTGAGTTATTTCACTGGAGACGTAGGATTTGAAGGTGATGATTGGTGGATTTTCAGTTGGCCTTATTGGAATAGTTTTCCCAATTCGGTTTGGCTGTACGCAAAGGATTTATTAAGGCCCATTGAAGGCGTTTACTGGATAACTTTGTTTGAATTATTTGGATTCAACAAAACGGTTTTTCATTTTTTCTCCATCTCCTTATTGGCCGGGGCTTCTTTAGCAATGGGAGCGTGTTTATACAACCTGTTCCCCAATCGAAAAGTTTTTGTGGCCGCGTCGATTTTTTTGGCATTTTTTATTCCTACTGTTTCATGCCTAACATATGTTGTTACCACTGATAATTCGCGACTGAGTCTCTTTTTTTTCTGGATTTCAGTTTTTTCATTTCAAAAGTGGACTGTGAGAGGGTGCCCATGGAGAGGTTTGTTTCTGCCTGTTTCTTTATATTTGGCGGCTTTTTTCACTTATGAATCGACGAGTTTATTGATACTGGCCATGCCTTTGTTTCTGGTTCCCTTGCATAACAAAATCAATAAAACAGACTCAATCACAAATTTTCTTTTCAGGATTAGCACAGGCATGGGCCTTGCGTTTATCATTGCCCTTTGCGCCAGGTTTGTTTTTATGAGAGGGGGCGCAGTTTCTCACAGTTTTCTAGTCCCACCCTTTGAATTGGTCTGGTCATATATTGCTTTATTTCCTTTTTATTTAGCAGGAATTTTTGATTTCTCAACCATGGATGTTCGTTCCATAATTTTTGGAATGGTGGCCTTCGCTCTCATAATATTGTTTTTTTACTATCTGGAAACTTCCGAGACTTTGAAAACTCCTGAAACACGAGAGGCTTATTACGATAAGCCTTTCTACGTACTGGTTTTGTCCCTTGTTATTATCATTTTGGGAATGACTCCATATCAATTGGCTGGATATGGTTCGGTAGTCCCTAAAATATCCGATACCGTTTTGTCAAAATATGGATTTATTGAAGGTGGCTATACGCCCTGGTTTAATTATAACTGGTCGAGTAGAATTTATTCTTCGGCGTCATTTGGAGTTGCCATACTATTTGCTCTGTTGATGACTTTCTGGAGCGATTTGCGTGCGCGATACGTCGGCTACGTGTTGGGGTCTGTTTTAATTGGGATGATGGTAGCTTTTCACTCGAGTTTGATCGTTGATTGGACTGAAGCTTCAAAGATTAGAAATTCCATTTGTCGGAGTTTTGTTTCCCAAGTTCCGGATATTGAGCCTAATACTAATTTGCTATTTGTTGATCTCGAATCTTATCATAAAAGAGCAGCTGTTTTCCGAGGCTGGAACGGTCTTAGAGAATTAGTAAAAATGCTATATAGTGACCCTACCCTGGGCGCCTATTATGTTTACAGGCGTTCAAGCTGTCCTCCCAACGAATTTCATCAGCAGGCGATATTTATACCAAAAGGATTTATAAGCCGTGGCGTGAAAATGGAAAGCCCATTGCCGGCAAGTTCCTTGGTAATATTGCAAAGAGTCGGTTCTGATTTAGCGCTATTGGATAACCTGAGTCAGAATGATGGGATTGTATCAGACGGCATTAAATGGATTGGAATGAAATCACTTACATCAAATGGGGGTAGAATTCTGCCTTGGTCCGATTCGGTTCCGTTTTATCCGACACAGGCCTTAAACGCCTGGAACAGTGGTTTGATCTCGACTCTTAATCTGTCTCGCGTTAATTTGAACTACAAAATCAGGAATAAATGGATTTATACAGGGCTCTACAAGCAAAGAAAGCTTGTTGGTCCCTGATAAATTATGCCTCTATTGAAACATTGAACCCATCTTTCCTAAACTCGGTTTTTTCAGTTCATTGATTGCTACCCTCCCGAGCATTCTTGATAAAAATTGTGAAATATAATTCAATTATGCACATCTTTTTTGACCTCAAAATATTGACAATATTTTGTGTGAACGTTAAAGATAAGTTTGATGAATCTAATTAAAATAGACTTGTAGGTTTTAACGTGCCCACAAGATGGAGAATACATGATGAGCCCTACAGTATCCCGTAAAAAGTGCTTCGATTGCTCTGCTCTAGAAGACAACAAATGCTTGGCGGAAAAAACTGTTAAACTTTCTAATTATAAACCTGGTCAGAAAGGCCAGATAGTACAGGTTTGTGGAGATTCTGATTTCAGGTTAAGAATGTTGGAAATGGGCTTTGTTAAAGGAACAGAAATTAAGGTCGTCAAATATGCGCCCCTCAATGATCCAATGGAATTTGAAATAAAGGGTTATCACATTTCCTTGCGAAAGAAACAGGCTGCTCATATTTTAATGAAAGAACCTGAAATAGCTGTTTGAGGACCCTTAATGAAACAAAAAATAACTGTGGCTCTCGCAGGGAATCCCAACGCAGGGAAAACAACCATATTCAATGCCTTGACAGGGGCACGACAACATGTTGGGAATTGGCCTGGAGTAACAGTTGAAAAAAAGGAAGGAACCGTCACACATAGTGGCCGCAAGATTCACGTAGTGGATCTTCCTGGTACTTACTCGCTTACGGCCTATTCACTTGAGGAAATCATTGCCAGAAATTTCATAGTGGATAGCGCTCCGGATCTTGTGGTAAATGTCGTCGACGCAGCCAATTTGGAGCGAAATTTGTATCTCTCGGTTCAGCTGCTTGAGATGGGCTGCAAATTAGTGATAGCTCTGAATATGATTGATGTCGCCAGGGGACGTGGTATTGGAATAGATGAAGCGTATCTTTCTTCCTTACTTGGAGTCCCGGTAATCCTTACGAATGGAAAAAAGGGCATAGGCCTGGACTCTCTACTTGAAACGATAGTCTTCGAAGTTGAAAATAATCAATCGTCAGATAATTTTAAGAGATTTACATACGGGGCGGAAGTTGAAGATGAATTAGAAAAAATCCAGAATCTTATTCGGCATGTTAATTATTCTCTCGAAGGGCCCGCTTTTCGTTGGCTTGCTGTGAAGTTGCTTGAGGGCGATTCAGAAATTATAAAAAAAATTGATAGTAGCGATGACAGGAAAAATATTCGAGAACAGGTTGAAAAAAGCCGGGCACACTTAAAAAATATTTTTGGGGATAATCCCGAAATTGTGCTGGCGGACGCTCGATACGGTCTAATATCAGGGGCTATCAAGCAAACGGTTCAAATAGAAAGGACCGATAGAGTTAACTTAAGTGAATCTATCGATCAATTTCTAACGAATCGATTGTTGGGCCCTATAATTTTGTTTGCCGTCTTGTATGCCGTCTATTTCTTTACATTTCGCGGCAGTGAAAGTTTAGTCCAGTATTCGGAATCCTTTTTCGCGTGGTTGGCGGCGAATGTATCCGAAACTCTCCCTGAAGGACTTTTAAGATCCTTAGTAGTAAACGGAGTGATTGCCGGCGTAGGAGGTGTTCTTGGTTTTACGCCACTTATAGCTTTCATGTTTTTTGCAATCGCCATCTTGGAGGATACTGGTTACATGGCCCGCATAGCTTTTATGCTTGACCGGGTCTTACGCGGTTTTGGTTTGCATGGCGCCTCAATGTTGGCTTTGATGGTTTCAGGGGGTATAGCTGGTGGTTGCGCGGTTCCTGGGATAATGGCGACACGTACAATGAAAGAACCCAAGGAAAGACTTGTGACGATCCTTGTGGCTCCACTGATGAATTGCGGCGCCAAGTTACCTGTTTACGCTCTCCTGATTGGGGCTTTTTTTTCAGGTGACAGGGTTTCTATAATGTTTCTGCTGACATTAATATCCTGGGCAATGGCTCTTCTAGCCGCTAGGGTAATTCGTTCCACTGTCCTGTCTGGGCCGTCTGCGCCTTTTGTGCTTGAGTTGCCTCCTTATCGAGTTCCAACTTTACAAGGGTTGTTGATCCATACGTGGGAACGGACATGGATGTATGTCAAGAAAGCTGGAACAGTTATTCTAGCCGTTTCAGTATTGTTTTGGGCTTTGATGACTTTTCCCAATCTGCCTGCGGAAATTCAACAAAGTTTCCAAAAAAAGTTGGAAAAATTGAATTCTGATTTTATTAAAGACGCTGGCGCCATTTCTGCGCTACAGACTCCTCAAGCATTGGAGAATTTTGAAAAGTTTACTAAAGAACGTAAATCCGACAATGTTAAAGACTTCGCTAACGCATTGGCCGCATTTTCAAAGTCTGGTTACAAGTCTGACAATGACTCCAATCAACGCTATAGCCTCGTGGAAAATCCGGAAATCAATGCAGACGTAGCAGATAAGTATCTAGTTTTGAGAGCAAAAAGGTTGGAATTGGAAAATAAGGAGCAAGAAGAACGCCTCAGAAATTCTTTTGCTGGTCGGATTGGATCATTCTTAGAGTTGGTCTTTTTACCGATAGGTTTCGATTGGAGAACCAATGTGGCGCTCCTAGGGGGATTTGCGGCCAAGGAAGTCGTAGTTTCTACCCTTGGAACCGCATATAGCCTCGGTTCTGTTAACGCCGAAAAATCGTGGACTTTGTCCGAGAAATTGAGAAATGAGCCTGGATGGAACCCATTGATGGCTTTTACGTTGATAATCTTTGTGATGCTATACGCTCCCTGTTTTGTGACGCTCGTCGTAATCCGGAGGGAAACCGGCCAGTGGCGCTGGACCCTTTTTGCAATGGTCTATACTACATTATTGGCCTACGCAATGGCGTTTCTAGTTAAAACTACCGGATCCTTTCTAGGAATAGGCCTTGTTTGATAATTTATGAGGTAATAAATCATGATGTGGCAGGAATTAGTCGTAGGAATTATCGTATTGACGTCCTTTATTTATGTTGTTTATCGATTCATCAGCAAAGTAACTGGAAAAAAGGCTCAAGGAACCACTTGTTCATGTGATTGCTCAGAACGTTGTTCTCATAACAAGAATTGCTCACTCAATGTTTAATCCATCATTTTTGGTCCCAGTAATCTAAACAAATTTTTCTAATTAATTTCCCTTGACGCTTTATTGTCAATGCCGGTTCATTCATCGGAATCTGTTTTTAGGACCGCGAGGAATGCCGATTGAGGAATTACAACATTCCCGACCTGTTTCATTCTTTTCTTGCCCTCTTTTTGTTTTTCAAGAAGTTTCTTTTTTCTAGTTATATCTCCACCATAGCACTTGGCCAAAACATCTTTTCGCATAGCGGAAACTGTTTCTCTAGCTATAATTTTCCCTCCGATCGCTCCTTGAATGGCCACTTTAAAAAGTTGTCGAGGTATTTCTTTTTTGAGTCTTTCGCAGGCTTTATGAGCCCTTTGCTGAGCTCTTTCCTTATGAACCAGCATTGATAGGGCGTCAACTCTTTCACCCGCTACCAAGATATCAACTTTAGCTAATTCTGTGGCTCTATACTCAAGAAATTCATAATCAAATGAAGCATATCCTCGAGAAACCGATTTCAACTTGTCATAAAAATCGAACAACACCTCGGACAGCGGCAGGTCAAAAGTGAGTTCGACTCTGCCGGCATCCAGATAATGCATATCTTTCTGAATGCCTCGCCGATCAATGCATAGGTTTATCACCATACCCAGGTACTGATCGGGAAGAATTATTGAAGCTCTGATAAAAGGTTCTTTCGTCTTATCTATTGATACTGGGTCCGGATATTTTGCCGGATTATCCATGATTAACTCTTTTCCATCTCTAAAAATGACAATATATTGAACAGACGGGGCCGTCAAAATTAGAGACAGGTCAAACTCCCGCTCCAGTCTTTCCTGAACCACTTCCAGGTGCAATAATCCAAGAAATCCACACCTGAATCCGTGCCCTAAAGCGGTAGAGTGATCTTTTTCAAATGTTAATGAGGCATCGTTCAATTTCAATTTTTGTAAGGCGTCTGAAAGTTCTTCATAGTCATCCGATGAAATGGGATAGAATGATGAAAATACTACTGGTTTTACCAGCTTAAATCCCTTCAAAGGAGTTACGCAAGGATTGTCCTCAAGCGTTACTGTATCCCCTATTCTTGTGTCACTAACGGTTTTTATACCCGCTATCATGTAGCCTACCTGTCCTGCTGACAATTGAGGCGCCGGTTTTCTCTCTATAAGAAAAATACCCGTTTCCTCAACTTTATAACTCGCTTCAGTTGACAATAGTCTAACGATTTGCCCCGGTCTCAAGCTACCATCCAAAATTCTCAGATGCACTATGGTTCCTCTATATGAGTCCCAATGGGAATCAAAAATTAGTCCTTTTAGAGGGGCCGAAGGATCTCCCTGAGGAGGTGGTACTTTTTGCACAACTGCTTCCAATATTTCTTTTACCCCTATGCCTTCCTTTGCGGAAACACATATCGCCGAATCAGGATCCAACCCCAAATCCTTAGAGATTTGATGCTTCACTCTTTCAATATCGGCTGCAGGTAGATCTATTTTATTAATAACTGGTATAATTTCCAGATCTTCATCCACCGCCATATAAAAATTGGCTAGCGTTTGCGCCTGCACACCTTGACTGGCGTCTATGACCAGTAATGCGCCTTCGCATGCGACTAAAGCCCGTGAAACCTCATATGAAAAATCAGCGTGACCAGGAGTATCAATAAGATTTAATGTATATTCAATACCATCGGATGACTTGTAAGGCAGAGCTACTGATTGACTTTTTATGGTTATTCCTCGTTCTCTTTCAATATCCATGGTGTCGAGCATTTGATCGCGAAAATTGTGAGTTCCCACTACTCCGGTAATCTGAAGCAACCGGTCTGCAAGTGTGGATTTTCCGTGATCAATATGCGCAATAATGCAGAAGTTTCTAATTTTATCCATAAAGGTCTCCAAAACCTGGTTCAGCGTAATAACTAATTATTGTTATAGCTTTTGTTTATACGAAGTTTAGTGCGAAATTCTACTCTTTATAACTTTAGAATTGTTACGAATTTGGTTTCTCCCAGGTTTTGCTTAGGACATCTTTAAGAGGAACCTGAAAGGTTTTACCGAGTTCTGAAATAAGGATCAGTTTCTCTCCTGATATAGCCAAGCCTAGACATCTTTTGTCTGGAACGGACAATCTACGTTTGCTGGCTTCCAGCAGGTTCGAACCTTGAAGCGTTCTATCAAGAGAAGCAATGTAGATAAGAGTATTAAATGGAGATTTGTTGAGTTCTATTATCTCACCGTTTAAAACCACTATGCCTGACGGAAAACCTCCATTTGTGTACGATCCTATGACTCCTCCTAGAACTGAGCCTTTTTTTAGAGCTATATCAGGATCTACGATGTAAGTCTTTCTAGTATAGAGATAATTGGCTATTAGCCACACTGACTTGTTGTTCCACAACGTTGTGGCCATAGCCGTCATTCTAAGGTAACCAAATGGGAGGGTAAGGCTTATTATTGCTTTTTTTGACGCCAAAGAAGATTTTAAATCTATTCCTAAAACCAAGCGGGTGTTGGCGTCAGCGATCAATAATGTTTCTCCATCAACGGGCAACTCTCCACACGCAGGTTGAATATAGGCCGGCGCTTCGAAACTTTGCCCACTAATAGATCCATCGGCGTCAATTACTCTTACTTCTTTTGTGCCGTCTTCACTTTCTAAGAGAACGAGCCATTTATCTTTCCATACTCCAAAAGCCAGGATCCTCGAATTTTCATCTGGCGAAACAAGAGCACGTCCTTCTTCCCACTTAATCTTAAGATTTGGTCCATCCAGAATGGCTTTTAATGGAACCCAGTTCCCATAAATAAGAATCCCCAAGAATATGGACAACGGAATTGCTATATTTAAAAAATAATTCAGTCGACCTGAGTAAATATCTCCGATTGCGAATCGTTCCGGCGAATCAAATTTCTTTCTTATTGCCGCCTTCAGACGCACGTAACCAATCAATACCTCGATAACCATCACACAGGAAAAAAAAGTCATTAAAAAAGTAAAATAATTGATTCCTGTAAAAGCCCATAATCCATAAACAATATACAAGAAATATTTACTTGTAATGGTGATTCTTGATCCAATTCCCATGACGTTTATAATTACGCCAAAAACTACCACCATAAGATATAGGCTAATATATGCCGCTCCTATCAAAGGCTCCACCAAGTGGTGGAATATGGCCAGTAAAGAAACCACGACCATTCCAAACTGATCACAAACCAAATCAGTAAATGCCCCTGATTGGGAAGCCTTACCCGCATTTCGGGCGTAAGCTCCGTCGAGCCCGTCAAAGACTACATGTCCCAATAAAAATACTGAAGCCAATATCGGTTTCCTGACAAAATAAAGAACTACCCCGGTCAGCAATGCCAGTCCAATATAAGAAATTGTGTCAGGAACAAGACCTATTCTTTCCAAAGGAGGAAATAAAGCAGAAGTTAATCTGGTCCTTTTTTCGGCAAGCCACATTTGGATAGAGCGTTCTTGACCGAAATAATTAAAGAAATCTGATTGGGGTTGAGTTTTAAAACCAACTTCCATTTTTTCAGATTCATTGGATATATTGATTTTTTGCGATTGGTTCAAATTTAGAAATTTCTTTTTATGGATTCCCCGGTTGATTTTATGTCATCCATGGATCCTGGGATTGGATCCCATTGGCTTATTGTCAAACCGTCCCCAAATTTCCTCGGGACAACATGAATGTGCACATGCGGGACAACCTGGTTTGCGGCTTTGCCATTGAGCTGCATTATGTTTATGCCGTCAGGCTTGAGTGTTGTTTGTATGGCCTTGGCGCCTAGTGAAACTATTTTGTGTAACCATCCGTAAGTTTCTGGTTCCATCTCCAGAATGGATTCATAATGATTTCTCGGTATCACTAACATGTGGCCTTGATTTAATGGAGATACATCCATGAAAACCAACGCTATTTCATCTTCATACACCTTTACGCAAGGAATTTCACCTTTCACTATCTTACAAAAGACGCAATCGGATTTATGTTCCATTGTAGGTTCCTTTCTGAATTCAGATTTGGTTTTCACATAGTTTCAATCTTTGAGGTGATCAAATAGTACCGAACTTAAATACCTTTCACCGGCGCTAGGCAAGATAACTACAATGTTTTTTCCCGACAATTCCGTTCGATGCGCCAGCTTAATTGCAGCACATACAGCGGCTCCAGATGATATACCACTTAACAAACCTTCTTGACTGGCAAGCAATCGAGCGTAATTAATAGCTTCTTCGCTAGAAACCTGAACAACATCGTCAACCAGAGACAGATCAAGAACATTTGGAACAAATCCAGCGCCTATTCCCTGAATCTTGTGAGGGGCAGGTACGAGATCTTTTCCTTGTATAGTTTGAGTTATAACAGGACTCTCGGAAGGTTCCACAGCGACAGAGAAAAGTTTTTTGTTTCCAAAATTTTTTATAAACCGTGATACCCCAGTAATCGTACCCCCAGTACCTACTCCACTGACTAACGCATCTATTTCCCCTGATGTTTGCTCCCATATTTCAGGACCGGTTGTTTCTTCGTGGGCCCTCGGATTTGCTGGATTATCGAATTGCTGCGGCATAAAGTACTTGCTACGATCGCTTTGGGCAATTTCTTCCGCCTTCTCCACGGCTCCTCTCATCCCCTTGTCTCCCTCGGTCAATTCGATACGAGCTCCAAACATTTTAAGGACTTTCCGCCTTTCAATGCTCATTGTCTCCGGCATTGTCAAAGTAAGAGGGTACCCTTTGATAGCGCATACATAAGCCAGACCTATTCCTGTGTTGCCACTAGTGGGTTCCACTACTTCCATTCCGTGTCGAAGGGTCCCTTTTTCTTCAGCGTCTCTTATCATGTAAACACCTATGCGATCCTTGATAGAATATGCTGGATTTCGCCCTTCAACCTTGACCAGAATCGTCGCTGCGTCAACACCTTCAATTTTATTGAGTTTAATCAATGGCGTAGACCCTATTGTTTCAGTGTTGTTATGAAAATATTTTGACATCGTTACCCCGTATTCTTTGCAAATTACCTGGTTTGTAAAATTCCAATTTGAAAATTCAACTGTCAGGTTTTGAAGTTTTGTGATCTGTATTTTGTTGGATCTATGACCCCAGCGTCTTCAAAACCTTTTTTTCTCAAAAGACAACTCTCACAAACCTGACATGCTTCGCCTAAGTCCGATGGGTCATAACAGGAATGAGTCATAGAGTAATTGACTCCTAATTTAAGTCCTATTTTAATTATTTCCGATTTGGACATTTCTATCAGAGGACACCGAATTGTGAATTTCATCTTGCCTTCGATGGTTTTTTGAGTTGCCAGGTTCGCCATTGTCTCGAAGGCTTTTATGAATTCAGGCCGACAATCAGGATAACCGGAGTAATCCATCGCATTGACACCTATATAAATGTCTTGCGCCTCTTTGACTTCGGCCCAGGCAAGAGCCAAAGACAAAAATATAGTATTTCTAGCAGGCACGTATGTAACTGGTATTGATTGACCTATACTCTGTATCGGCATGTCTTTTGGAACTTCAATGTCAGCTGTTAGAGCCGAACCTCCTATACTTCTAAGAGGTACCTTTATTACGAGGTGTTCCTTGACTTCAAAATATTTTGCGATATTCGCTGCAGCCTGTAATTCGATTTTATGTCTTTGCCCATAATCAAAACTAAGCGCATAAACGTCAAAGCCTTCGGACTTGGCAATCGCAACAGTTGTTGAGGAATCTACGCCTCCAGACAATAATACGACAGCAAGTTTTTGATTCATCTGACCTGCTGTTTTCGACTAGATTCAGTTTTTGATGAATTGCACATTGTACTGCTGGATATTATTTCAGGATCAAGTTTTAAGATCTCAAAAATAGCGTTTTCAACATTTATTGTATCTTGTTTCATTACAAGTAATCTTTCTATAGCCCCCAGACTTTTGCCATAGGTATTTAAAAGATAGATGAATCTATTTTCTAGATTGACTATTTCATCGTGGACTACTCGCTTGTCAGCGTAAAAAACAATGTGTTCTTCTGATATGGATCTATTCTTGGGGCCTTTTAAAATAACATGCTGGGAAATTATTTCTCCCACACTTGGTAGACCTTCTTTTTCCAGAATTTCCTTTCCTATCATATCATGGTTCTTCGCTCCCGATAAGATACAGGGGAATTTACCGATGTCATGAAGCAGACATGAAGCTCTCAGCAAGGACAGATCAATCTTATGGTTTCGCTCAATCATGGATTCACCCAAGAATTTTCCTACTTCCCAGACCTTTTGAGAATGGCGCACTATGTGTTCTGGAGTCGAGTACTTCTTCAGTAGAAAGAGGCATCTTCTTTCACCAGGAATATTTTTGATTGAATTCATTTCCGCTCAAATCCTTTTTCGATACGCTGATGAAATTTTTGTGTAGATCACCCGAATTTCATTCAACCGGCGGTTTGTTTTGTTCCTCGTCTTTAAAAGTGTCAAATCTAAAGCTCAAACTGACAATACCATCTGAGAAGTGTTTCAAGATTTTGTACGGAACTTTATCATAAACTTTCAGCATCGGTTGGTTAGAGAATAATACATCTGCTTTAAAACCTCTCAGACCTCTCTCTTTGGCTATTTCAATAAGATAATTGAGCAAGTAACTCGCTATCCCTTTTCCCTGGTAATTTTCATCTACCATGAATGCTGAATCTGCCAATCCATCGTTTGGTTCTACCATGTACCGTGCTTCCGCAATTATTTTTCTGTTCTCACGAGGCCCAAGTGTAACAACCAGCGATACTCCTTCGTCTTCTTTCAGATTAACGTATGTTTGAAGGTTCGCATGAGGCATAGTTCTCTTGGGACTGAAGTATCGAAAATAAACAGAACTTTCCGAAAGGTTATAAAACAAGTCTCGAAGCATTGATTCGTCTGTCGGTCTTACAGCCCGAATATGGCATTTGAGACCATCTTTAAATATATGGTCGGTCCGGATTCTCTGACGAAGTTCAGGAGATATGCTTTTGTAATAAATTTGATCCGAGTACACGTATCCCATTTCTCTGGCCGATCTCATGAGATCCTCACGGTAGTCTGGGTGCGCTACTTCAATCAGAGCCATGGCCCTTTCACGGATCGTTCTACCACCTAGATATGCTATGCCATATTCCGTAACAATGTGATTGACTTCTCCTCGATTCATTATTACGGCGGATTTCGGACCAAAGGAAGGGACTATCGTGGACCTTCCACCCTTGATTGAAGTCGACCTGAGACAGACGATAGATCGTCCTCCCTTCGACATACTGGCCCCTAACATGAAATCATGGTCGCCACCTGATCCTTCAAACGCTGTCCAGGTCGGGTTGCCTTGACGAATTTGTCCCCTGAGATCCACTTGTAGCGCCAAATTTACAGACACAACTTTGTCATTCGCCGCTATAAACAGAGGATTTAATACTACGTCGCTTGTGTAGAGTTCAATCAATGAGTTGTTGTCGACATAATCGTACAACAGCCTCGTACCCATACAACAGGTTGCTAGTGATTTGCCCCTGTACATTTTTTTTGTGCTGTTGTCCACGGCGCCGCATTCGATTAAATCTACGAGAGTATCCGTAAGAATTTCCGTATGCAAACCGAGATTTCTCCGGTCTTTCAGATGGTCCATCAATCCCTGGGATATTCCTGCAAACCCAAATTGTAATATGGAACCATCATCTATGAGTTCACCGCAGTAGTAGCTTATGATTCTTTCTCTATCACCAAGTTCTTCCTTGGGTAGTTCAAACAGCTCTTCGTCCGCCTCAACAAGATAATCAATTTCATCGATCATTATGGAGGAATCACCAAAGGTTAGTGGCATCCTGGTATTGACCTGAGCTATCACGAGCCTTGCTGATTTTACGGCGGATTTTGTTATGTCTACTGATATTCCCAGACTAAACCTTCCAAATCTATCGGGAGGGCTGACTTGAATTATCGCAACATCGATTGCTATTCGTCTGTTTCTAAAAAATTTTGGAATTTGAGAATGGAATAGAGGCACATAATCCGCTTCGGACGGTCTCTCCTGTTCCCCTGTCCTACCTCCAACAAAAAAAGACTTTATAACGAATCGACCTGGAATTTTTGCAGCCAGATTCGTAGCAAAATCTCCCCGAATAAATTGAACTATTTCGACATCTTCTACTCTAGAGTTTCCTAAACCTTCTATGATAGCTTTTGGTTCGGAACACATGCTGCCCAGGTAAACACGATCTCCATTTTTTACATGAGATGCGGCTGCCTGAATACTGACCAATTTATTGGCATACCTCTGCTTCCAGTCGGCCATATCAAATCTCCAAATTTACTGACACAATTCTAAAATATTTTTTGAGCCATGGGCATCATCTCAAATTTTTTATCGATCTACAATATTTAGGCTACTTGGGCTTTTGAAAATAATCGGTTCAATACAGATCATTTTTGAAGAAGGTGAATCTGTGTTGCAAACAGTTTGATCAAGTTATAAACCTTCATTGCAAATTTAGGCCCTAAAACGGTTTTATTCTTATTGGAAGCAGAAACATCGTCTTGCTTGACACAGTGGCCTCCATGACCTTACATAATGATGGGTTTTTAGATCCATAAATGTGCGATCAGGATCTACAAGACTTAAGTATTTGAAATTTATGGTCTGTCTTTAGAATGGAGTTAATCATGAACAGTAACGAAATCCAGTCCTTAACCGATCGTGAGTTATGGACATTAAAAGAGTTCGTTGAAAATACCTTGAGAAAAAGTGGAGCAGTCCTACTCGAGCTTTACGGGAGAGGCAATAGAAAACTCAAATTTGATGATGAACTGGTTACAGAAGCTGAAAATCGCGCCTGGGATATAATTCAGACCAAATTTGATGGTAGTTTTGAAGGCCATGGTTTTCTCAGAGATTTGACTGACGATCAGCTTCTTGGACCTGGCGCGCCCAGATTCATTTGGATAGTTGACACACTTGACGGCGCAGCTTCCTTTCAGTCAGGAATGCCGGTTTGGGGTATCAGCGCAGCTTTTTTTGAGAAATTTTGGCCGGTATTGGGGTTTCTTTATTTACCGGTAACGGGAGAGTTATATTCAGCATATGCCGGTAAAGAAGCTTTTCTTAATGACACTCCTATCAAAGTCCGACAGGATTCGACAATCGATAATGAAAGCCTAGTTTTAGTTTATTCCCGATTTCATAGAGACTTTACGAGCAATTTTCCAGGTAAAATACGTAACCTGGGTTCATCCGCCGGGCATTTGGCTTATGTTGCCAGAGGCGCCGCCGACGCTTGTATTATGAAAAATGTAACCGTTAGAGATTTGGCGGCCGGGAGTATCATCCTTCAGGCCGCTGGTGGTGAAATCCGATATCTTGATGGCCGGCCCTTTCATATCGGTGAAATTTTAGATGGACATAGAATTGAGGATCCTCTGATTGCCGCGCCAAAGGGATCGTGCAATTATTTTGTTCAATATTTCCAAAAGACTTGAGAGGACGTTAGGCATCACCTGATTTATTGAAAATTACGTTTGCTAAGGACAACCTGATTAACGGAGCCAAGATGAACACGATCGGAAAGAGATCCGAAAAAATCCTTGCCACTATCGTGTCTGAATACATTTCTACTGGTGAGCCGGTAGGGTCGCGAACCCTGTCCAAGAAAATGGATATGGGAGTATCAGCCGCTACTATTAGAAATATTATGAGTGATCTCACCGATTGGGGATATATTTCCCAACCCCATGTAAGCGCCGGCCGTATTCCAACAGATCTTGGATACCGATTTTATGTTGACAAAATTTTAGAGCCAATAGGATTGAATCAACAAGAAATTGCGGCCATAGAATCATGGATTGCGGCCGCTGGTATGGACATCAGAGACGCCTTGAAACAATCATCCTGGGTACTAGCTGATCTCTCAAAACAGGCGGGTGTTGTCAGTAGTTCCCCAGCTAAAGAACAAACCTTCAAGACCATTGATTTTATAAAGGTAGCTAAGGATAGAATTCTGGTAGTGCTCGTCTCCACCAATGGTTTTGTCCAAAACAAAATGATTTTTGATGATGAGAATATTTCTCAAGACACTCTTGAGTGTTGCACTAGAATGTTGAATGATATGCTAAAAGATCTTGACCTGAAGGAAGCCAAAGAAAAGATTGAAATTGAGTTAAGCCGTGACAAAGCACGTTTTGATATCATGTTGGCTACTGCTTTGAGATTTGGATATATGATTTTGTCAGATGACAAATTGGCAAGAGAGATTTTTATTGAAGGTTCAGCAAATATTGTTGAAGATCCGGTTTTCTTGCAAGTTGATCAAATCAAGGCCATTTTAGTCACATTTGAACACAAAAGCAAGCTCCTGAAGTTACTGGATAAAATATTAGTTACTAAGGGTATGCAGATATTTATTGGATCTGAACACGGTATTAACGAAATGGAATCGTGTTCCGTGATCGCCTATCCAATAAAGACTTCCGGGGCGGTACTTGGAAGTATCAGTATTATAGGACCAAAGCGAATGAACTATCAAAAAATAATTCCATTGGTCGGGACAACGGCGCAAGTATTGACCAAGTTACTCAAAAGGATAGTTGAAAGAGATTCCTAATATTATGATTCTAGTGCAGACATCTCTGAAATTATTTCACTCGACGACAAAATCCTGAAAAGAGGAAATAAGGCAAATTTATCGTAGAGTTTGAGCGTCATTTCATGGTTTTCACGGTTGTGACAGGCGGAAGCGTTTGAAACGATGATTGATTTGAAATCATTTTGAATTGCGTCCAGCGCTGTCAACAAAACACATACATTGGTCATTATTCCACAAACTACCACTGTATCTATTTTCCATGTTCTTAAAGTTTGGTCCAGATCTGTTTTATAGAAAGCGCTCATACGTCTTTTCGGCAATATCAGGTCATAAGACTCAACATTTAGTTCTTCGATTGGAAGATCCCCGCCGGTTCCTCTTATCGCATGAGATTTCATGCGACCGCCAAAAATGAAATCATCCGCCATAAAACTGTCGCAAGCAAAAATTACCGGTTTATTGTGAGAACGAAAAGAATCAGCCAATTCATTGATTTTGGGAATCACTTTCCCTGCCGCTACATCCAATGCATTTCCTCGACTTAAGCTAATATTGTCTCGGATCATATCAACTATGATTAGAGCTTGCCTCATTCTTGTTGACCTCTATTTGTTCCCGTAAAATTAGGTTAATTCGTTAACATGTCTCATTGAATTTATTTTTTCACTGAAGCCCAAACTGCATAAATCGGGTCACTTGGAATACCATATTTGAAATACTTGTCGTCTTCAGGTCTGGGTTTACCTTTGCTCTCAGAATAACCTTGCACGACAAGCGCCTCAGATAATGTAATAAATTTTTTGACAAGGTCTATTCGATCTTTCTCAAGAGTATTTTTCCAAATGTTGACTGCTTTAGGAGGAAACATTCTGTTTGAAAACACTAATATAAATATGCCGTCAGGTCTAAGAACTCTTCCGATTTCAGAAAAGACATCCACCGGTCTGATCAGATAATCAACCGATACTGTATTTATTACAGCGTCGAAGGTGTGGTTGTTAAAAGGCAGGCTGTAATTTTCATTTAAGTCATGGATTATAATTGCGCTCAATTGGGTATTCGCCTCAAGCTCATCTTTGTTCAATCCCAATCCTGTAACACTTTTGAAAACCAGTTCTTCTCTCAAATGGGAATCTGGACCCGCCATGAGATCCAAGATGTCAGCTTCTTTGGGAATGAGCCTGGCGTAAATATTCTCGACTGTGCTCAAGGCGAGTGAATCAAGATGGCTCACAAATCTGGGATTAGAATAGAACATGGAATCGGCGCGTTGATCGTCTTTTAAAAAATCTGTTTCATTGAAATATTTCAGAGTTAGTGAATTCATTTTTGGTCTCAGAATGTATTAGGGCGCTTTATAAGCGCCCTAATACATTAGAAAATTAGTTTAACGATATTCCCGTTCAATTCAATTTTCAAAAAGTCTCATCTACATATCAAATCTTTCAACGCATCTGCCGACCAGACGGCAAGCGGACCTGTAACGCCCCTAGGGTCGACACGGCAGCGATATCCTGTTCTTTCAACACCCTGGCAATCAAGAACCTCCCAACTCTTAGTGAAATAGGAACATTCATCGTTAAAGCAGACATGGTGAACTTCGCCGCCCCAGCTTGAAATGTCTGGTGTGATTATAGGATCCATTTCAGATCCACAATGAGGACACTTAGCTTTCTCTTTTGTCATTATTCAGCCTCCGATGGGTTCGATCAACACAAATCTTGCTGATCAAAACAAACTAGGTCATATTATGTCTGACCAAGGTGGGTTAAGTTTTTTTGGTTCATGTCAATTCCAAAGTTTTTCGAGCTTTTTTTGTTAGTCATTGAACCAATTACCAATTTACTCTTTCATGTAAAATAAGTATTTGTTCAAAATCTCGCAAGTCCCTTAGACGGATTTTCTTCTGCTCATGAACATTGAGACGCTGGAAACAATAATCATCAGGAGCATGCAGGAAGGCGTTGTAATAATAGAATGCAACGGCGTGGTTTCTGCTCTAAATCCGGCCGCTTGCCGCATTCTCGGTTTGCATCCGACATCAATTAAAGGTCTCCCTGTTCAAAAGTTGTGTGATCATGATGACAACAACGGTGATTTCGTCAGTATCTTTAACGACCTTATAAATGACGGTAAGGTAACGGCTCATAGAGAAATTCAATTCATTCGTCACGATGGTCAGTTAATTGAATTATATGTTTCCAGCGCCGCGTTGGATATTCAAGAATGCGTTCAAGGAATGGAAAGTTATGTAGTGGTTTTCAGAGACATAACCGCTTTCAAAAATCTGGAGAAAGCAAAGCTTAAAGCAGTTGACCATCTTTCCCATGAGCTTAAAACCCCTTTATCAATACTCAGAGCTTGTTTTACCGCATTGATGGATTTGTGTGTCATGGATCAGAAAGCGATGAAAATAGTTGAAAGAGGTGAACGAAACGTTGATCGTCTGCTTTCAACTCAAATCGCTGTGGAACAGATTTTGTACCCTGCTAAATCCCAGCCTCAAAAAATTCCTATTGCGTCAACTATGAATAATCTTGTTGAACAAACCATTTCAGGTGGTCGGAAGCGTCATATTTGTACACAGACCGAATTCGATTATACTGATGTGGTAGATTTTGACCCTGCTTTGTTGGAAATTATCTTAAACATTCTCATAAAAAACGCTTTTGAAAATACACCTGATAATGGGCTTGTTGTGGTCCGGTTCTCTCAAATTGATTCAGGTCGTTTTGAAATTTCAGTTAAAGATTATGGTGTTGGTATACCTTTGAAGGATTTTGAGTTCATTTTTAAAGGTTTTCACCATACACAAGATACTGATGAATATTCCACGAAGAAACCTTTCGATTTCAATGCTGGAGGAAAAGGTCTAGAACTTCTCCAATTGAAAAACTTGTGCGCATTAAATGGATTTTTAATTGATTTTGACAGTGAGCGCTGTGGGTTTATTCCTCAGTCGACTGATCATTGTCCAGGAGATATTAGTCTGTGTCCACACGTTAAAACAGTTGAAGATTGCTATAATTCCGGCTGGTCAATTTTTAGGGTGACTTTTACAAACGTAGTCGAATGACCGTATAAACCTGAATTAGTCCGTAAAGAAAGATCCCCTCATGAATCAACTCATGCGCGAAAGATTAAATCGAATGTTCTACCCCCAATCCGTAACTGTCATAGGCGCCGGGGTTGATCCTACCAAAGTTGGACAAGCTGTAATGGATAGTCTTGTGACAGGCGCATTCGAGGGCAAGATATATCCTGTTCATACCAGACATAAGAAAATTTTTGATTATGATGTTTTCACGGACGTTTCGGATTTGCCCGAAGTCCCTGACTTAGCCGTTATAGCTCTGAATCAGGTAACTTCAATAAAAATGGTTGAAAAATTAAGAAAGATCGGAGTCGCTGGAGCTGTTGTCCTTGCCGGTGGTTATGCCGAGATGGGTGAAGAAGGTCAAAAACTGCAGGCTGACCTCAGATCAGCCGCCGGCGACATGCCTATCATCGGTCCTAACACACTCGGTTTTATAAATAGTCATTCAAAATTGAACGTGACATTTTATCCTCGCGCACTTAGGTCTGGCAATGTTTCGTTTTTGAGTCAGAGCGGTGGAATAGGCTTGGCTATTATGGCTCAAGCTTATGATCAGGGCCTGGGTGTCTCGAAATGGATTGGTGTTGGGAATCGGGTCAATTTTGAATTCCACGACATGCTAGACTATTTGTTTGAAGACAAGGATACGGATGTAATAGGAATTTTCACAGAAGGTTCGGGAGAAGCCCGCAAAATGGTAGAACAGCTCAAACGCGTTTCTTTTAAGAAACCTGTTGTGATTTATAAAGGTGGACATGGAGAATTCGCTGATAAGGTGACCATCACGCACACTGGAGCTGCAGCAGGTTCATCTCGGATATGGGAAGGAGCGATTAAACAGTCCGGAGGAGTTGAGATAGCTCGGTCGGTAAACGAGCTGGTTACTATTTGCAAGGCTTTTTCAGTCTCAGGTACTCCGAAAGGCCCAGGTGTTTGTATTTTCACTCACACTGCGGGTCCAAGTATTGTCGCCTGGGATATTCTTCAAAAAGAATCTGCGTGTAAACTAGTCACTTTAAGTCAAAAAACCCTACAGGGGATAGCTGACATCCTGGGACCATCTGTGCCGGTTGTTTACAAAAATCCCGTAGACGGCGCTGCTGGAGCTTTTCTTACAAAACCTTTTCATGATATTGCGGAACTAATTCTTGAAGATAACGGCGTAGACTGTTTGTTGGCTATTTTCTGCGAGCACAAGAATTGGCCATTTCCCACTCAGGCCTTGATAGACCTACGTAATCAGTTTCTTAAACCTATAGTAGCATGCTTCATTGGCTCCGTTGAAAAAATTGAACCCGACCGGACAAGACTTCACGAAGCGGGGATTCCCGTTTATTGCAATCCTGAAGACGCTGCCACCGCCCTTAGGAGCCTTCTCAAAAGAAATTTGCACGCTGCTGGATGTTCATGATCGGAAACCGGTTATAGCTATACTCCGACCACTTGACGCCCCGTCGCGTCTGAAGGAATGAAGGTCACTTACATTACAACTCGTGCACATGTTTAATTTGTATATATTTTTCTTATAAATCCCAAACTTGATCAACTCTGACTGATTTATAGCCGCCAAGTCCAACCTTCTTTTTAAGTCATTGCTTGCAGAAATATCCTGGCAAGGAACCGCAAATTCCGTCGCCCAAGGAAGGTTTTGAAATAAGGGGTCCAACACAACTCGGTCCACTTCATAACAGCATTTTCCTATGGAAGGCCCTAACCCTACAATAATGTCACTTTTATCACATTTAAATTTGTCCCTTAAAGTGGCTAGGGTTTTTCTGATTATCCGCAATACGGTGCCTTTCCAACCTGCATGAATCGCGGCTGATATTTTTTTTACTGGATCAATTATTAATATCGGAACACAGTCGGCTGTCCTGATCGATGGATATAATCCCGGAGCCGTTGCTATTATCGCGTCTGCGGCGACAATTTTCTTTGGAACCTCTTTACATATTAGTATCCGATCACCGTGAACTTGACGACAAGTAATTATCCCTGAACTTTCGATCCCGAGTGATTTGTAAAATAATGAGAGATTCTCATCGTTTTTTGGTTTAGATTTATTTGAAGACCAAAAATTCTGTGTTTCCCTTAAACCGTGAACATTACTATTTTCACGCCTGGAAAATGCCATGATGGCTCCAAATAATTCCACTTTTTTGACAGTCCAGGCTAGATTGGTAGTTATAATATCGTCATCATCTTTAAGTTTGGTTTCTTCGTTCATTCTTTGACAGGTTTAGTTTCCTCTTTATTTTTTTCCGACAGCCCAAAAAAATTGAACCATTCTTTAATGTCATCCACTGTTGGATTTGAGTCTTTGATTTCTGTATCCTCAGTCTTCGACAATTTATGCAATTCAGACCTGAAATATTCCCTTGTGAGAACTTTGGCGCCCTGACCCATTACATGCGATCTCAAATCCCTGTCTGATGACACTACCGTAATATCACGACTATACGAAACATTTCTTACCATACTTTTTATTCTTTCATCGGCGTCTTTACCAGGTTTGGCGTAGAAAATCTGAACTCCTTTAAAAATAATCCCCTCTGGATAATTTGAATCCTCAATCCCATCAAAAACTATTTTCACTTTCCGACCAGTTTTAGCGACATATTTTGCCATTTCCTGAATGAAATTCTTTCTAACTGTTCCCCAATCTGAAACTGATGTCTTTCTTTTACCTATTACGTTGTTGCCATCAATTATCAGAATCATTTAAATTTCCTTTTTTTAGTGAGTCGAGCCTCTGAATCAACGCATCCTCTAATTGACAAGAATAGCATGAGATGAGAAAACTATTCCGTTTCTTCCGACATGTAAAAAATAAAATTAGAAGGGATCTTGAGCATACCGTGACTCAAAATCTTTCCAGAATTAGAAATATTGGGATTATGGCTCATATTGACGCAGGCAAAACTACTTTGACCGAAAGAATTCTGTTCTATACAAAAAAAATTCACAAAATTGGTGAAGTGGATGAAGGTTCCGCTACCATGGATTATATGCCTCAAGAACAGGAGCGAGGTATAACGATAACGTCTGCGGCTACTGTCTTTAATTGGAACAATTATGAAATTCATTTGATTGACACTCCGGGACACGTAGATTTCACCATTGAAGTCGAACGCAGTTTAAGAGTCCTTGATGGTGTGGTTGCCGTGATTTGCGCCGTCGGAGGTGTTGAACCGCAAACTGAGACCGTATGGCATCAAGCTGAAAAATATGGAGTTCCAAGGATTGCTTTTGTAAACAAACTTGACAGAGTAGGGGCTGATTTTGATCGAGCCATAGCAATGATGAAAGAAAGACTCGGCGCTTTCCCCATCCCTATTCAAATACCCATGATAGTTGGAGATGAAGTTAAGGGAGTAATCGACCTAATAAGAATGAAAGCTCTTGTTTGGGACGTTCAATCTAAAGGAGAAACATTTCAATTAAAAGACATACCTTCCGATTTTATTCAAGTAGCCGAATCCTCAAGACATTTTATGATTGAGTGCGCCGCTGAACAGGATGAAGAGCTTTTGGAATTTTATCTGGAAAACGACTGTCTTGATGAAAAACAGATCATATCCGGTTTGCGCCAAGGAACCATAGCCAACAGAATTGTTCCGACATTGTGTGGTTCCGCTTTGAAAAATCTGGGGGTACAACCCGTTATTGATGCTATTATAGACTTCCTGCCTTCTCCTCAAGATGTTCCCCCGCTTATTGGAAAGAATCCGGAAACGGGTATGGAAGAAATTCGGAAACCTAAAGCTAATGAACCTTTATGCGCTTTGGCCTTCAAAGTTATTATGGATCAAGGGCGAAAGGCTATTTTCGTACGTATCTATTCAGGTGAACTGAATACTGATAGTGAGGTTTTAAATGCTACACGGGGTCATAAGGAAAGGGTGGCCCGTCTGTTTTTGACTCACGCCAACAAAAGGGAAAAGATCAAGTCAGCGTCGGTAGGTAGTATCGTGCTGGTGGTGGGTTTGAAAGAAACCCGGACAGGTGATACGATAACAAGTCTTGCGGCTCCTTTGGTTCTCGAATCACTTGAGACGTGTTTGCCTGTTATTTCGATTGCCATAGAATCTCAAACGAGATCAGATCAGGAAAAACTTATTTTTTCATTGGAAAAACTCGCCCAGGAAGACCCTACCTTTGTATATTCAGAAAATCAGGAAACTGGCCAATTGCTAATTTCCGGAATGGGCGAATTGCATCTTGAAATAATTGTTGACCGATTGAGAAGAGAATACAATGTCGAGGTTCAAACAGGAAAACCTCAGGTAGTGTTTAAAGAATCCGTATCTCGAAATGCCGAAGCAACAGTGATTTTTGATCGTGAAATCCATGACGTAAGACATTTAGGTGAAGTTACTTTATCTGTGCGTCCCGCAAAAAGAGGCTCAGGTTTAATTTTTGAAGTTTCGGAGCCGCTGCGTCAAATGATCCCAGACTTGCTCCAACACGTAGAAAATGGCGCCAGAGAAGCTACTTTGGCTGGGGCTTTGGCTGGTAATGAAGTTGTAGATTTGATCGTGAAGTTGGAAAAAATGGGGTCTGACTGTTCTTTAATGTCCCCTTTAGGTGTAAAAGTGGCTTCTTCGCAAGCATGTCGGGAAGCTTGCGAAAAAGCGGGCCCTGTTGTTCTTGAGCCATTTATGGGTGTAGAAGTCGTGGTACCGGAAGAATTTGTTGGTGAGGTTATCGCGGACCTTAATAGTCGTCATGGAAGACTAGAAGAAATCAGTCCTCGTGGAAAGACTTCAGTAATCAAAGCAATTTCTCCTCTTGCTAATATGTTTGGATATTCAACTTCTTTAAGATCTTTGACTCAAGGTCGGGGAATCTTCTCGATGCAGTACTCACACTACGATATTAAGCAATAATGGTCTCCTGATTCGCTTTCAGCCCATCTACCGAAGTATTATTGACATCAATTCCAGTTGAATTTTTTAGGTTTTCTCAAAAAACTCTCTTGGCCCTCCTACATTCATGAATTCGGAGTTAAAATTTCTATATAGTGAGTGATAAGCCGCTATCCTATGCCATTTTTTTAGATATCCTGTGGGTAAATCTTCCCTTTCTTCCACTTTGTCCCATCCACCGGGAACTGGAAACGCATAGTATGGCAAATTCTTGGGAATCCCTCGAATTAATATTATCTCAGGAATGACCCATTCTCTTAAAGCCATGTAAATTCGGTGCATTCCATCATTGATTATAAAATGAATCGAACCATCCGGTTCTATAGATTCTTCGACGATTGGAGGCAACAAATCTACAGGCTCTTCAGAAGAATCCAGATAGAGTCTTAAGAAACCATTTAGCGCAAAAATATTGACATCATGTTCCGCAAGCGCCCATTTCAATTGACGCACTTTTTTCAATTCTTCCCTGAGGATATAATTTTGGGGCGGCGCTAGAAATTCTGGTCTGATTTTCTCAAGAGAGATGAAAGCGTCCGTATAAACTTTAGTTTCAGGCGCTTTGAGCATGGTTACATTTCTTAATCTTGAAATCAGTTCACTTGTTGAAAATCTTTCTACCCTTAGTATGTTCATAATCTGTCACCTGATAAGGTTTCTATTTCTTGATGGATTGTTAAGCCATCTTCAGGACTGGCTTTCTTCAAAAAAAGTTGCCAGAACATCCTGCTTTAATTCCGATCTCGCTGAGGGGTTTGTGGCGAGAAGTCTTCTCGTAGAATCTCCCAGCAGGTTTTGAATTATCATTTCCCTGGCTGCTTCTGAAATCGAAATCCGTTTGAATGTTTTAATTTGTTTGTGTGTGGTCATGACTTGTCGCCAGAAAGAATCAAACTCGGCGTTTTTGGAATCATACGGAGACTCGTAGTAAATTTCTTTAATTCCGGCCTGGATTAATTGTTTGAAACACCAGTTACAGGGTTCCAAAGTGCAATAGAGAATTGCGTTTTCCAAGGGTATCCCGAACCTAGCCGCTTGATTAATGGCATTTGCTTCTGCATGGCTTGACATACAGTAATTGTATTTTTCAGCGTCATGGGCGCCCACAGATCTGCGCAAACAAAAATCCGGACCCCTGTCTGAACAGTGTGGCGCTCCGTGCACAGCGCCGTTATATCCGGTTGCCAGTATTCTATTATTTCTAACAATTACCGCTCCGATTTTTCGGGAATTACACGTTGACCTAACACTGACCAATTTGGCCAGCATCATGAAGTACTCATGCCATGAGGGTCTATTCATTATCGATTACCTTGATTAATAAAATGCGTTGATCGTCATTCTGGGATCAGAGGTTCAACTCTATTACAAATTTGTCCTGATTCTACTGCTTCCATAAACTCATCCGCTAGAATTTCACTTGTCTTGCATACCTCATCCCATCTTCGTATTCTTTCAGAGGGATTATCAACAAAAGTCATAAAATCGTTACGATCAGGTATCTTTCGGCCAGGGAGAATCTCTTTAAAAGACTCTTCAGGATAAATCTGAAGCACACGATCTAAGATTTTTGCCGATGGCTTTCTCCAGGGAAGTCGTTTATCAAACCATCCTGGTGTTATTCTTTCCTGATAATGAAAAAACATGGTTAGACCATCTCCGGGAGAGTAATCTTGGTTGAGTTGGTAATTGATCAATCCACCATCACGGTAAACACCTTCGGGCGCTCCGAAAATTCCGGCGACTCCTTTAATCAAATAAGGCAATGACCCTGTGGCAAGAGCCACTTGTTCTATGTTTTTTTCATTAATTCTTGCCAATATACCCTTATAACCTTTTGAAACAAAACCGGGCTCTATTTTTGGCGTATGAAATATTGCTCTTTCGTAGAAAACACTCATTAAACCTGATTGAATGACATTGAGACCAGCCGACATAAGTAATGCAAGTCCTTCTACCTTCTGATTTTCTGACGCCGCTAAATGTTTAGATCTAACAACATGTATGGCCAGATCAAATTTCGAATGATTCAGGATGTAAGCAATATCTTTCTCATTAATAAAAGCGCGTACATTTTCTTTGATTTTATCTGAAACCGTTCCGGGATTATCTCGAGATGTGAAAATATTCCTCGAATAAGCTACCCTAAGTTTTTCGTACGCGCTCAAAGGATCCTTACACGCCATGGCCAAGCATCTCCATGCGCCAGCGGATGCGCCGGCTAAAAGTACTCTTTGAAAAGATGATTTTTCCAGGAATTTACTTTTTATTATGGCTTTGTCAAAACCGACAGAAACAAACCATTTTGGACCACCGGCCGGCCCTGCGAATACGCGTACGCGTTCAGGTTTAAGTCCTTCTTCTCTAATGATAGGAAGGATTCCGGGACCTGCTTTAAACCGCAAGAACTTTTTCATAGTCTTTTATAATAACACGATCACTTCTCTTGTGAATATATAACAAGCAATTAGTTATTATTCATATGTAAAATCTAGTTGTTATGTGATTATGCTTCTATCAAAGTATCATATAAAATCGACTTTTTATCGATAACTTATTTAATTTTTAGGCGCATTTTTTTATTGACAATCAAATTCAACTATATAATAGGTGAAATCAGTTATTTGTAGTTGGGGAAAGGGTATGTTGAGAAGTAATTACCCTACCATAAAGTTTTAATTAACTTTTACCCCTTTTTAAAATCTAAAAATGAGACGTTTTCTTGGTTCAACAGAAGACTAGTCTTGGATCTTTCCAGACATAACAGTGCTTTTTTCCAGGAAGTCTCTAAATAGCTGCCAGTGTAGTATGTGATTTTCCCATGCACGAACTCACACATAGGAATTTTTCACAAAGCTATCGATTAGCTATTGAGACAATTTTTAACAGCTGGTTAGTTTTAATATATAATATATAAGGAGGTTAGTTTTAATATATATAATTAAATTTTAATTATTGATAGTAGCATATTGTTATAACAACAGTATATTGTATTAAATAAGTGGTTTCTCATAAAATTATACAATATGTTGTTTCATTTCCATTTTTTACTTGACAAGTTTGGCCAAAAAATATTTAAGCAATACCAGTGAGTTCGAGCTGGGAGGACAGGGCAATGAAAAGAAGCACTGTTATGCTACTGGTATGCTTAGTATTCTTCAATGTAATATCAGTTTCTTATTCTTACCAAAACCAAGATTCTATCAATGTCGTTATCGATCCCGTCAGCGATCAGACAATGCTGCCTGGTTACGCTCAATTGGGGTCTCGTTACCAAGTTTCCGACTATGAGCCGGTCGCTATACCCGCTGTCGGCCATAGAGCGCCTACTAGGGCTTTTCAGCCCTCAATAGGATACACTGGGCCAATATCAAAAGTTAAGCCCCCGGTTTGTCCACCTTTTGTGGCGTGCGGGCCAAAACCGGACCCACCGTGCATACTTCCCAAAAGAATGCCAAGACAATGGGAATTTAGCGCCCAGGCATTCTGGCCCAGGTTGTCTGGAACATTGAGGTGGCCCGCCATGGTTAATGGTTCACCGGCTACCGAGATGGATATGACCGATGATTTGGGACTTCCGAAGCATCCGGTGCTAGGGGATTATTCAGCCTACTATCAGCTAAATTGGAGCTGGTCGATTTTTTACGCCATCATGCCGATCCATTTGAGTGGTGACACAATTGCCAAGAGAAATCTTAACTTCGGTGTATGGACCATTACGCAAGGCTCACCGGTTCGTACCAAATGGGATTTCATCTATCAACGAGTGGGTTTGATGTACAACGCCATCAACACTTGCAATGCCACTTTGTCAATCTACACCGGCTGGTTATTCAATGATCAAAAAATCACTGGTTGTTCAGACATTTGTGGTGGAATTCAGATGCCGGTTTCCAGAACCCGGAACATGGTTATCTCGGGTCTGGAGCTTAAAAAGTGCATTCGTACCCTTTGTAATGGCGGGACTCTCTCCTGCGACACAAAAGCTGGTATTGGTTATTTGGACAACACTCTTGTATTGGATATTCAACCTGCCTTGAGATTTAGCGTTCCTCTAAATTGCGGTCGGTGGGGATTTGTTAGAGGCGGATATAGACTTCTTAACTTTTATGAAAATCGCACTGATTTAAAAATGGATGTCAACATGGAAGGTGGTTTTGCAGAAGCGGGACTAATTTTTTAGTCGCATGCTTCGGTTTGGATGGCGCCGGCTCTGAATGTCCGTTCATGTAGAATAGGGTTAATTACTCTCCCTAGGCTGAGTGTCCAAAAAGTCTGGGTTAAAATAGAGATAACAAACCCTCCTCCGGCGCCATCCATTATTTACCTTAACCCCTAAAAAATGAAAAGCCCGAAAACGGCTAAATTAGCCGCCCCTTTCAGGGCTTTTCATGAATCGAAAGGGTATGTTGAGAAGTGATTCCTTCCTACCATATTTAGTCTAACAGGCAAGTCTTTTTTCGTCTTTTTGAAAGTTTTTTTGTCCCACTGGTTTTTCAAATACTCCTTCATCAATTCTTTCCATTATTATTAACTTCATATTTTATACCTTCATTTAAGTATTTACAGATTTTTCTAAATGTGTTATATTAGAAATAATTAAGGGTTTGCGCCCGTTCATTGCCGTTTAAAGGAGGCTATGGGATGATCGACAGATCTGAACAAGAGGGCCGTCATGATGTGATTAATCAAAAGACCGGTTCTAGTTGGACCAAACTCCACTCGTGGGTGTTTCTGTCTATTATCGCATTAGGGTTTTTAGTTCTTGGCATGCAGAATCGCTACCATTACCTAAGCCCGGCGGGTTTAGGAAAAGCTTATAGAATAGACAAAATTTTTGGAGGAATCCAAGAATATGAACCAACAAGAGGCTGGATAGTAGCTCAACTGCAGCCAGTTGCTCCACCTCACGCCATGTCCATGCTTGAGCCTTCCTCTGCCGGACCGCAAGTTCCACAAGTGAACCCGATGAATGTACCTGCCTCGGCTCCCGTTCCGGTGGGCATGGACAGGGAACCTGAGATCGCTCCAATTGGAGCGGCGATCCCCAAAGAGCAGAAAAGTAGTTCGTCAATTTTAAAAGAAAATCTTCCTTCTTCCAACGCTTCGGTTCCTCAAACTGTTAGCGCTGTAAAGCCTTTAGAAGAAAAACTGTCAAAAGAACAGCGGTTTCAACTTTTCCATAATACGTTTCCTGATTTTGGCGAAGATGAATTCCAGCTCGCCAGTGATGATCTGTTCCCTGACTGGAAGAAACGAATTGCTCCAAATGGAACATGGGCCGATTTTCTAGTAACTTATAAAGATTTTATACGATGGTGGAATGACGCTGGTAATCCTGCAGAATCCGGAGTCAAACTCTGGCAGGAATATCTTGCGGCTAGAGGAAGAAGTTAGACAGTCTGTCGTTCATTTATTGTTCCCAACCTAGATAAAACTAGGTTGGTTTTGGCGATGCAACGATTTGTTTCAAATTTAAAGGTTGGGTTGTTTATAGTCGATTCTACTATTAACCTAACCTTTTTTCTTTTTATTAATCACACCGTTTTGCATGTCGCAAATATCATTCTACCGGCTGTAGTTTGAAGAACACTTGTTACCGTGGCGTCAATGTTCTTACTCATAAATTTTTTCCCGTTGTCGATTACGACCATAGTGCCATCATCCAGGTAAGCGACACCCTGGCCTGTTTCTTTACCTTCTTTGATAACTTGAACTCTCATTATTTCACCTGGAAGCACTATGGGTTTCAGAGCATTTGCCAATTGATTTATATTAAGAACCTGTATTGAGTGAACCTCAGCTACTTTATTAAGATTGAAATCATTGGTGATAATTGGACAACCGACTTCTTTGGCCATTTGAATGAGTTTTTGGTCAACTTCTTTTATTGAGGGGTAATCAGAATCCGAAATTGTTATCTTTACAAATGCCTGCTTTTTCATTTTGTTAAGAATATCCAATCCACGGCGTCCTCGGGTTCTTTTTATTGATTCGCTGGAATCAGCTATAGTCTGTAGTTCTTGTAAGATAAATTGTGGGATTATCAGATCACCATCGAGAAAACCGGTTTCACATATATCCGCTATTCGGCCATCGATGATCACTGAAGTGTCTAGCACGCCTACTATTTTGTTAACGCTTCCTTCGATTTTCCCGATTTTCTCTCTTAATTCTCGTATCTTTGTAGCTCCTAATTGCAATCCTATCAAGGTTGGTACGATTATAAAAAGACCAGTTATTGGACCCACTATCTCCGGATTATCAATTAATATAGGAAAGTTCCAGGCAATCACCATCCCGGTTAGCAACCCTACTATAGCGCCGACGGCTCCCCCTAATACATTGAACACATCTGAACGCAACCAGAAAACGAGAAGTCTGAGGGTTCCGACCCCCATCAGCAGGAAAATGAATCCTATAGCTGCTATTAATTCAGGAGCGTTACAAATGGAAAGACCTAAAAGGCAACCGAACAAGACATAACTCAATAAAATGATGGCTGAGATTGTCTTGTTAAGCGGCAAACATAGGTCCTTTCACTTTATTTCCGACCTGTTGTCTTATTAGAAGTTGTTTTTTTCTTCGGCAGTGAAATGAGAAGATTTTTCAAAGATATTATTTAAAGTTCGTTCAATTTCAGTTTCATCAGTTTTCTTTGCGATCGATAATTCTTTTATTAACAAGTTGTAGGCTTGATCGAAAAGTCGTCTTTCTCCATGTGACAGATCTTTATTTTCTTTAAGTAGACTTAAATCTCGGTAAACTTCTGCGGCTTGAAATATGCTTCCGGTTCTCATTTTGTCTTGATATTCTCTATGCCTGCGGTTCCATGTCTGAGAATCTGTTTTCATACCACGTCTTTTAAGTATATCAATAACTTCCGATGCTTCTTGTTCATCTACTATTTTGCGTACGCGGTTGGATTCTACCTTGTCAATCGGAAGTTTGATTACTGGCTTCTCGTTAGCTGTTTTTATTTCTGTTTCTAAAATATAACAGAGCTGGTCAGAGTTTCCGATTTTTTCTGTTCTAATTCCTATTATTCTCGCTACCCCATGGACCGGGTAAACTACAACGTCTCCGATCTCGAACATCACCCAGCTCCCTTTCTTTTTTTGGTTCAGTGATCGGTACAGATCTTGGTCATGAAAAACTTATTGATCCGAAAGGCGCTTTTGTTAAAGCGTTGATGGTGATTCAACAATTTTTTTTGTTATGATTCCGCTACGAGTGCCTTATAATAAGGATCCAACTCGATCATTTTTTTACCCCATGATGGGTTCCTGAAAGCGACATTATACAAGTTATAGTAGCTTGTCAACATAAAAGCACAATATGGAGTAATTATGGAACCATATGTTGTTTGTTTTGTTACGGTTGATACCTCAGAAAACGCAGTAAAAATCGCGTCTTCGCTAGTCCAAGAAAAAATTGCCGCCTGTGTTAATATAACCGATTCCATCAGATCTTTCTACTGGTGGGAGGGAAAAATATGTGATGAAAAAGAAGCGCTTCTAATAATCAAAACTCGATCTTCTTTTTTTGACAAAATACAAAAAAGAGTAAAAGAATTACATCCTTACAAAGTTCCAGAAATAATTTGTTTAGAAATTACTGATGGACTTCCAGAATATTTGAGTTGGATTCATGACTCCACAAACTGTTAACACTTATTTTCATGACATTTTGTTGGATAACCTATTGCTTCTCGATTTAGATATCAGTTTATCTGATCGAGCTATTACTAATATGGTTAAACATATGGAATTATTAATTAAATGGAGTTCAAAATTTAATCTGACTTCGATAAAAGAACCAACGAGAATTGTAGTCGCACATTTTCTGGACTCTTTAACTGTATTTAATGTTTGGCGCTACCACTCCGGCGCTTATTTCCTGGATCTCGGAACAGGCGCCGGCTTTCCTGGTTTGGTTATTAAAAATGCCGCTGAATGCCTCAACCTTACTTTATTGGACAAAAATCCCAAGAAAATTCTCTTTCTTAAATTAGTGGCAAAAGAACTGGGGCTATTGAATATTTCTTTTGCAAACACAACTTTTCAAAACTATTTCGCTCAGGCGCCGCGTACATTTTTTGACGTTATTTGTTTTAGAGCCTTACCTAAAAAGATCAGACACCTCATTCATCCTAACAGGGTTTTAAATCCTAATGGATCAATAATACAAATGTACTCGGAAATTCATAAACCAGTTAGTAATGAATTTGAGGGATTTGAAGAAGTCGAAAGATGGAATGGAAATTTACCATATTTTAATTTCAGGAGAACTGTAATTCGTTTTGAAAGAATTCTAGGATACGAGTTTAGTGGGAAAAGAGAGTTTAAGCCTTTGAATATCCTGCCATGATTTTTCGCTGTTCGGCCGTGAAATTCTACTGCTTTTTAGATTGTCTAAAAATTGGTTTTTATGATATTGGTGCACCGACACAATATATTGTGGATGTTTCATCATGGCACGCGTGATCTGCATATGTAATCAAAAAGGTGGAGTTGGAAAAACTACTACAGCTGTTAATATTTCTGCGTGTTTTGCCATGGCCGGCTTAAAGACTTTGCTCATTGACATGGATCCTCAAGCCAACGCTTCTACAGGTGTGGGAATTCGGGTAAAACGCGATGAACCCTCTATTTATCAGGCTTTAATTGGTCATGTGGACCCAAAATCAGTCATCAGAAATACGGAAATCAACGGGTTTTCAATTATTCCGTCTTCTCAGGACCTGATAGGAGCTGAAGTCGAGTTAGCCAATTTAGGTGATAGAGAAGGATTTCTCTCAAAATTAATTAATACCATAGAAGCTGATTACGATTATTTACTCATTGATTCTCCACCATCTCTCGGATTTTTAACTTTAAATACCCTGGTGGCGGCTCAATCAGTGCTTATTCCTATTCAGTGTGAGTATTATGCCCTTGAAGGAGTAAGTTCACTATTAAGAACTATTCAGAAAATCAAACTTACTTATAATAAAGATTTGATTATAAATGGCTTTATATTAACAATGTTCGATTCCCGAAATAATATTTGTCATCAGGTTGTAGATAATGTAAGGCAAAATCTTGGAGATAAAGTTTTTCAAACTGTTATTCCTAGAAATGTAAGACTTTCAGAAGCACCTAGCTTTGGTAAACCTGTTTTGATTTATGACCCAACATCTACAGGGGCCTCCCGTTATTTAGCGCTTGCTAGGGAGATTTTGGATGCTAAAGATGAAAGAGACAGTTAAAAAAAGAAACGCATTAGGTTTAGGGCTTGACGCTTTAATTCCTTCAAATTTGGATGAATATGGAGACGGGCATACCCTTCAGACAAAATTAGTTTCCGTGGAATGTATTCGACCTAATCGCAACCAACCGAGACAGAATTTTAACAATGATGACCTTAATGAATTAGCTTCTTCTCTGAAGGAAATTGGTCTTATTCAACCAATAATTGTTAGAAGCTTAGGTGATTTATCTTATGAAATAGTGGCGGGTGAAAGAAGGTGGCGAGCAGCTATAATTGCGCAATTAGAATTAGTCCCTGTCATAATTAGAGACGTAACTGAAAAAGAATCTTTAGAGATAGCCCTTATAGAAAACCTTCAGAGAGAAGACTTAGATCCACTTGAAACCGCTGAAGCTTATCAGATGTTGATTCAGAAATTTTCATATACTCACGAAATTCTAGCCACCCGTATGGGAAAAGACAGAACTGACATAACTAATCATTTGAGATTACTAAAATTACCTGAAGCCATAAAAATTCGTATGCGAAATCGTGAGTTGTCTATGGGTCATGCTAGAACTTTGTTGGCTATTGATCATATTGAAACTCAGTTATCATTATCTGACAAAATTGTAAGAAGACAACTATCGGTTAGAGATTTGGAACGTATAGTTCAAAATTTCAAGAAAAAAAAGTTTTCAAATCTCACTCCGAATGAAAGAGCTTCTGACATTCATTTGGACAATCTTGAAAAAACACTTTCCAGAAAATTTTCATCAAAGGTAACTATTAAGAAGAATGTTGTCGGTTCCGGTCGTATAGAGCTCTATTTTTACTCGCAGGAACAACTTATGCGCCTTTTGGATGTGCTTGGCGTTTCAGAAGAATTAACTTGAAAATGTATTAATCACATGTTATTTTTAAAAGATAATATCTTATTAATTTTGTTAGAATTTTTATATGATACACATTTGGGATCAATGCCTTCAAAAACTACGAGATCAAGTGAACGAACACACTTTTATCACTTGGTTGTCTCCTCTTTCGTGCCAAAGCATTTCTAAAAAAGAACTTTCATTAACAGCTCCTAATAATTTCTTTGTTGGTTGGATAAAAGATCATTATATTGATCTAATATCTGAAACAATTTTTGAGATAACAGGCAATAATTTTGTTGTAGAAATAAAAAGTCGAGACGAAATTTCTTTCAATATTCCTGCCTTTGATGATTCGAACAAGCCTGACTTATCTGAACACGTTTCTCCTAAAACCAATGAGCTTGTTAGAAGACGAAATCTTAATCCCAGATATACTTTTGAAAGTTTCGTGGTAGGATCTTGCAATCAATTTGCGCACGCTGCAGCCAAATCTGTATCCGAAAACCTCGGTGGAAGTTATAATCCTTTGTTCATTTATGGAAGTGTGGGTTTGGGTAAGACTCACTTGATGAGTTCCATAGGTTATTATATTGCAATAAAAGACCGATCCAAAAATATTGCTTTTGTAACATCTGAAGAATTTACAAACGAGATGATTAACGCCATTCGATTTGACAGAATGATAGATTTTAGAAATAAGTATCGTAAACTTGATCTGTTGATGATTGATGATATCCAATTCATTGCTGGAAAAGAAAGAACTCAAGAGGAATTCTTCCACACTTTTAATTCTATTTATGAAGCTTCAAATCAGATAGTTATTACTTCTGATCGATTTCCCAACGAAATTTCAGATATGGAACATAGACTACGATCTCGTTTTAGTTGGGGTCTGATTGCCGACATAGGTCGGCCTGATCTCGAAACGAAGATTGCCATCCTTAAAAGAAAAGCTTTTGAGGATTCTTTCGATTTACCTGACGACGTAGCATATTTCCTGGCCTCACAGGTAGAATCTAATATTAGAGAACTCGTTGGATATTTGATACGCGTCATAGCCATGAGTTCTTTGCAGGGCATACCAGTATCTATAGATTTGGCAAAATTGGCTTTAAGAGAAATTTTGCACAGAAATTCAAAAGCTATAACAATTGAAGATATCATTACTCATGTTTCCAAAGCCTTCAACATTAAAACTTCTGATTTAAAGTCAAAAAAGAAACATAAAATGTATTCTCTTCCAAGACAAGTTGGGATGTACTTGGCAAGAAATATGACTGATCTTTCTTACCCTGAAATAGGTACAGCCTTCGGAGGTAAAGATCATTCAACGGTAATTTATGGCGCAAAGAAAATTGAAAAAAGTTTAGAAACAGACAACTCTTTAAAATCTGTTCTTGAAGCTCTAAGGAAAGATATCAGGGACATTTGACAATTTATGAAATTGAGTAAAAACTGTGGAAAGAATGTTGATATATAAAACTCTCAAGTTATTCACTTTTTTTTTCGGACCTACATCATTTTCTATCAACAGATTTTTCGGCTTATCTAAAGGTTAAAAAACATCTTTTCACTATACTCACAGGACCTATGATTATGACTAAATATTATATTAATATAAAAACCTTAAGAATTAAGGAGATGATCAATGATTTTTGAAATCGATAGAGATCTACTTACTGAGGGTATGTCCAAGATTGTGTCGATAACTGAAAGAAGATCTCCTTTACCTATTCTTACCCATACTTTGATCGAAATTAAAGATTCTTTTCTATATATGACAGCAACTGATTTAGAAGTAGGTATAAAAGTTCGTTACACTTGTTCCAACTCTTCAGATGGATTAGCCACTTTACCGGCCAGAAAGTTTCTTGAAATTGTTAAAGAACTCACTCCGGGATTAGTTAAAGTGGAACTAGAAGAGAGATTTAGAGTTAAAATTATCTCTGGACGATCATCATTCAATCTTGCAGGAATGGATCCTGCGGATTTTCCAGCATGGTCTAACCCGGAAGTCGTGGAAACGAGTGAAATATCCTGTGAGAAACTTTTGCACATGCTGGAAAAGACTCTTTTTGCATCATCCAATGATGATTCGAGATTCAACCTTAACGGTATATTAATTGAAAAGAGTGAAAATAAAACGAGATTTGTGGCTACTGATGGACATCGTCTAGCTCTAATAGACGAAGAAATAAATATACCACTTGTTTCAAAAGTAATAGTACCAAAAAAGGGCCTCATGGAACTTAAAAGACTACTGGAAGGACAAAGAGACAATGCGGAAATAGGGTTTGAATCGAAAAATTTATTCGTAAAAACTGAAAAAGGCATAATGACTATAAGATTGATAGAAGGGGATTATCCGGATTACACGAGAGTATTACCTGGTGAGAAGACTAGAACAATTATTTCCAAAAGAAATCTACTGTTACAATCTCTGAAAAGAATGTCAATTTTGACTTCCGATAGAAACAAGGGCGTAAATATTAAAATAACTAAAAATCAAATAGAATTTAGTGTAAATCATCCTGATCTAGGGGCCGCAAGTGATACGATGGAATTGGATTATTCAGGAGAAGAGGAAATAGAATTAATAATTAATGTCAGCTATTTTATCGAGGCTATTTCAAATTTGGATTCTGAAAATATAACCATCGAATATTTCAAAGAAGGCGCCCCACTGAAGTTTACCACAGGAAAAGATTTGAACTATTTTAGTATAGTTATGCCGATGCGTAGATAAAATAATCCAGATTAATAAATAGAAATTTGCATCTAATATTAATTGAAAGGCGATTTTAAACAATTGGTTGATTCAAACGATTATGGCGCAGATCGGATAAGAGTATTGGATGGATTGGAAGCGGTCCGTAATACTCCAGGAATGTATATTGGGAACATTAGTTCAGATGGTCTTCACCAACTGGTATGGGAAGTAATAGACAATTCAGTTGATGAAGCTTTGGCCGGATTTTGCACAAATATAAATGTCACTATTCATCTGGATTCCTCCGTTACGATAGAAGATGATGGCAGGGGTATACCTACGGAAATTCATCCAACTGAGGGAATATCAGCGGCAGAAGTTGTAATGACGATATTACACGCTGGAGGGAAATTTGATAGTGACACATATAAAGTTTCAGGTGGTCTCCATGGAGTAGGAGTATCAGTAGTCAACGCATTATCTGAAACATTAAAATTGGAGATCAGGAGAGGAGGACAGGTATATCGTCAAATTTATAAAAGAGGAAAAAAATATTCAGAGCTTGAAATAGTAGGCGCTACAAAAAGAAATGGGACAAAAATTACTTTCAAGGCGGACTTTGAGATTTTTGGAGATATTGAATTTAATTATGAAATTATAGCTTCTAGACTTAGAGAGTTAGCTTTTTTAAATAAAGGGCTTCGGATCAATTTTGATGACGAACGATCTCAAAAACCCCAGATGGTATTTGAGTTCGAGGGTGGCATAGTCTCTTTTGTAGAACATCTCAACAGAGCAAAAAAAACAATGGATGGTCGGCCAATCTACATTAGTGGTGAACGAGACAGCAATTTTGTGGAATGCGCCATACAGTACAACGATGGATATACTGAAAATATATTTTCGTTTTGTAACAATATAAACACCTTTGAAGGAGGGACTCATCTTTCTGGATTCAGAGCTGGTCTGACCCGAACAATAAATCAATACGCCAGTTCAAAAAATCTTTTAAAGAATGGAAAAACACAAACAAATATTAGCGGAGATGATTTACGAGAAGGTTTGACAGCAGTTGTCAGTGTAAGAATTCTAAATCCACAGTTTGACAGTCAGACAAAATCCAAACTGGGGAATATGGATATCAGAGGCATAGTAGAACAGCTCGTTAATGAAAAATTGTCTGAATACCTTGAGGAGAATCCTCCTACAGCAAAATGGATCATCCAGAAGTCAATTGAAGCCAGCAGGGCTCGAGAAGCCGCTCGTAAAGCCAGAGAGCTTACAAGAAGAAAAAGCGCTCTCGAATCCTCAGCTCTCCCTGGCAAACTGGCCGACTGTCAAGAAAAGGATCCAGCAGAATCGGAGTTATTCATAGTTGAAGGTGAATCCGCTGGAGGTTCTGCAAAACAGGGTCGAGATCGAAGAAGTCAGGCCATATTGCCGTTGAAGGGGAAAATACTAAACGTAGAAAAAGCCAGGTTCGACAAAATAGTCCAAAGCGCTGAAATTAGGATTCTTATAACTGCAATTGGGACAGGAATTCATGATGATTTTGATATTTCCAAGATCAGATATCACAAAATAATTATTATGACAGATGCTGATGTAGACGGATCCCATATCAGGACACTTTTATTAACATTCTTTTTCAGATGTGTTCCCGAAATTATCAGCAGAGGTTATCTATATTTTGCCCAACCACCATTATTCAAAGTGAAGAAGGGAAGATCTGAAGTTTATATAAAGGATGAAGCTTCACTTGAGGACATAATACTGAAAAATGGACTTGAAAATATGCGGCTCCGACAAAAGGATGATTCATATGTTGAAGGACCATTATTGATAAATCTCATTAAGACCATTCTTAGAATGGAAAAAATTCTGGCTCTGTTTGAACGAAAAAATATGGATTCGGTGGTATTAAAATCTTTTATTATGGAAGGATTGAATGAAAATGACCTGTCTGATTACGAGCAATGTAAGCAACTTACAGAAAAAATGAAAAAAAGAGTGGCTACATTGGACAGTAATTTATTGATCAATGAAGTAAAAATTGACAAAGATGAGGAAGAATCCAAGTATTTTATTGAGATCAAGTCACAAAGAAATGGCCTTCAGAGAAAAACTCTCATTGATTTTGAACTGACGGAATCACCTTCGTTTATGGAAATGTCCGCTATAGCGTTAAAAGTAAATAACATCGGCAATCCCCCTTTTATTCTTGAAAATGAACAAAATGAAATAGAAATTCCTAATCTTGAAATTCTGGTCGAAACAGCGGTTGAACAAGGTCGCAAGAAACTCACAATTCAGAGATATAAAGGTCTTGGTGAAATGAACGCAGATCAATTGTGGGACACTACAATGAACCCGGAGAACAGGAAAATACTTCAGGTCGCTGTTGATGATGCGGTAAAAGCTAACGAAATTTTTTCAACGTTGATGGGAGATCAAGTTGAGCCGAGAAGAGAATTTATAGAAAAAAACGCTCTAAATGTTATGAATCTAGACTATTAGTAAAGTTACTAAATAAAAAAACGGGCTGACAAATTTTGATCAGCCCGCTTAATTACAATAAGGACGGTATAGGAAGAACTTAAAGAACCGGTCTGGGTAAAAGGCCGGCTTTATCGGCAATTTCACCCACCTTTTCTTCCCATTCAATAGCCATTATATGAACACCAGCTATGCCCTTAATTTCCTGCAGTTTTTTAATGGTTTCAACTGCTATTGTTATTCCCTCTTCAGCCTGTTTTTCCTTAGGGGTGTTTTTCATTCTCTGTAGCAGTTCATCAGGGACGTCCATTCCTGGGACATTATTAGCCATATATCTAGCCATCCCAAAACTCTTGAACGGGGTTACCCCACCAAGAATAAAAACTTTTTCATGCAATCCCATGTCTACGACCTGTTTCATCCAAAGTTCAAACTTACTGAGGTTAAAGATACATTGAGTTTGAATGAAATCAACTCCGGCCGCGACTTTCTTGCCTAGCCTCGGGGCGCGAATCTCAAAGGGATCTGCAAAAGGATTTTCAGCCGCCCCAATGAATAATTTAGGAGCCCCTTTGATATCCTCTCCACTGAGGAATTTGCCATCGTCTCTCATGGTCTTTACAGTGTTTATGAGCTGAATAGAATCTAGATCAAAGACATTTTTAGCCTGAGGATGATCTCCGAATTTTTGATGATCACCGGTCAGACAAAGCATGTTTTTTATTCCCAGCGCAGCTCCACCAAGGATATCACTTTGAATAGCTATTCTATTTCTGTCCCGACATACCATTTGCATAACAGGTTCCAGGCCATCCTGCATCATGATGAAAGCGGAAGAAATAGAGGACATGCGGACGACTGAAGTCTGGTTATCGGTTATATTGAAAGCGTCAGCTTTGTCTTTCAATAAACTGCATTTTTTGTGAATTACTTCGGGATCTGCTCCACGAGGGGGACCACATTCGCCTGTTACAGCAAATTTTCCAGACCTTAAGATTTTCTCGAGTCTACTGCCTGATTTAAATTCCTCACTCATCTTTGAAAATCCTCCCTGATCATCTTACGAGGGCCCCCATCTCTATTGGTTCGCCAGTCATTTATTGGCATTATCTCTGAATAGCGATCCATTTGGTTGAGTGATTTTAAACGATCCAATATAAGCTGCCATGCGCAATCCACTTCCGGGTCAATTTCACATTTACCGTTGGTGGATCCTCCGCAGGGACCGTTTAGAAGACTCTTGGAACACCTGGCTATGGGACAAATGCCGCCGGTATAATAAAGTTTACATGCGCCACAAGTCTGGCACCTTTCAACATAATAACCTTCTTTCTTGGATCCACCCACAAAAGTGGTGTTCAAAGCAGGATAGATCGGAAGGTCTTTATACCTCTCAGCCATAAACTGGACACCTACGCCACAAGCCATAGACAATACCGCTTCGACATCCGGCGCGACGGGAGCGGCCAGTTCCACATACTCGGGATCACACTGTCTCTCAAGGGTTTTTTCTATAATTTCGATCGGGTTACCTTCTTTTTCTCGAGCCATTCTTATTTGGCTTGATAGGACCCGCACCTCATCTTGGCCCCCGGTGAGACATACGGTTACGCAACCGCCACAACCCATGACGGAGATTTTTTTGAGCCCCTCCAACATTTTCATTATTTCATCGAAGGGTTTTCTTTCACCTATAACCATCTCAAGCCTCCAATAGGACGTTAAGAAACTATAACAGGCTATACATTAAGCGGCGCTACTTTGAACTCGATAATTTTTGTTCAATGGGCTGGGGCCAAGTTGCCTGATTCGCTCTACAAACTCTCGAGCCACTTCTGCAAATCTAGGTCCCATGGCAGCGCTCATATTGAACATTTCCAGTCTCTCCGGTTCGAGGCCCACTTCTTGAATAAGTTTCTTGGTATAATTAACTCGTGGTTTGGCCACTAGATTTCCTTGAATAAAATGACAGTCACCCTCTAAACATCCTGCCACATACACCCCATCCGCTCCTTTTTCAAAAGCTCGTAGTAGAAAAGCAGGAGTAACTTTACCTGTACATGGGAGACGGATGATACGAATATTTGGAGGATATTCCAAGCGCATGCTTCCTGCTAAATCCGCAGCGCCATAGGCGCAATAATGGCAGCAGAAGGCCACTACTATAGGCTCAAAATCTGACATGACTATTGACTCCCGGTTTTTTCAAAAATGAAAAATAGAAGGGCGCAAATTGCAATTTAGACCAATAATCAAATTTTTTCAAGTTTAGTAATGTGACAAAGACTATGATTTTTTGAAGTGGTTCCCTTCGACCTTCATCCACCAATAATTTTATGGTAAAATATATTTTCGTAAAGTTAAATTGTAACAGCGTATTCAATATATCGATCAATTCAAAAAAAATACTGTTCCAGGAGATACAAAATGGAAAAATTAACAGGCAAGGCAATAATTGCTATGGGAGGGGGACCGACCGCAGTAATAAACGAATCTTTAGTAGGGGCCGTTTTGCAGGCCAGACAGTATCCACATATCACTCAATTTTACGGCGCGTTTCGTGGAGTTGAGGGACTTGTGAACGAAGAATTTGTTAATCTGACTGAAGCCACACGACACAACCTTGAAATGGTAGCGCTCACACCCGGCGCCGGTATAAGAAGCACAAGAGTCAAGCCAGACGAAGAGTTCTGCAAAAGGATTTTTGATGTTTGCAAAGCTCATGGTGTTCATTATTTTTTTTATATCGGAGGAAACGATTCAGCCGAGACATGCCGTATCGTCAACAAATTTGCCATGGAAGCGGGGTACGAATTACGAGTCACACATATTCCCAAAACTATTGATAATGACCTCAGAGTTACTGATCATTGCCCGGGATATGGGTCAGCCGCGAAATTTGTAGCCCAGGCCTTTATGGGAGTCAATTTGGATAATCGCTCGCTGCCAGGTGTGTATATTGGCGTAGTCATGGGAAGGCACGCAGGTTTCCTGACAGCGGCGTCAGTTTTCGCAAGAAAATATCATGACGATGGTCCTCATCTAATTTATGTGCCTGAAAAAGCTTTTGATTCTGAAGAATTCTTAGCCAGTGTGGATGCCACTTACGCAGAATTTGGTCGAGTTGTCGTAGCAGTATCCGAAGGCATAATAAACGCAAGTGGTCAACCAGTTATAACTGGCTTGATGAAAGAGGTTGAGACGGACGCTCATGGGAATGTACAGCTATCCGGCAACACATCTTTAGGTGACGCTTTAGCTGATTTGGTGAAAAAACGCCTCAAAATTAAAAGAGTTCGATCTGATACTTTTGGATATCTCCAGAGATCGTTCTTGGGATGTGTTAGTACCATTGACGCTCATGAAGCGCGGGAGGTTGGTGAACGAGCCGTTCAAATTGCGGCGTGGCACCGGATAGATGGCTCTATTACGATAGAAAGAGTTGGAGATTATGGTGTTCGGTACAATTTGACGCCTTTAGAACAAGTAGCAAAAGAAACGAAAAGTATGCCTGACAGTTTTATACGTGGCGTGAATAACGTAACAGACGAATTTAAAATGTACGCACGGCCTCTATTGGGAGAACTACCTGTTTATGAGCGGATTCAAGCGCCACAGGTAAACAAGATCCTTAAACCTTGATTGCAGGTAATTATAATACTGTCGAAGAATAGAGGCTTGGAGGGCTCAGTGCGAAGCGATTTAATGAAAAAAGGCGTTGTTAGGGCCCCTTCAAGGGCCCTGCTAAAAGCGATGGGGTTAACCGATGAAGAAATAGTCCGGCCATTGATAGGAGTGGTCAATTCAGCTAACGAAGTTGTTCCAGGCCACATTCACCTTGACCGGATAGCTGACGCCGTCAAAGCTGGTATAAGAATGTGCGGAGGAACGCCACTAGAATTTCCCACAATAGGAGTTTGCGATGGTTTAGCCATGGGCCATGAAGGCATGAAATATTCTCTGGCGTCACGCGAATTAATAGCTGATTCCGTTGAAATTATGGCCAGGGCGCATCCATTTGACGGACTAGTGTTAATACCAAATTGCGACAAGATTGTGCCTGGCATGTTAATGGCCGCACTGAGACTAAATCTACCCTCAATAGTCATAAGTGGCGGGCCAATGCTGGCGGGAAGATTTGAAGGTAAAAAAGCTGATCTTATAACTGTATTTGAAGCAGTAGGTAAAGTCTCCGCGGGAAGAATGTCTGCGGATAAACTGGCGGATCTTGAAAATGAAGCCTGTCCCGGCTGCGGGTCGTGTTCCGGTATGTTCACCGCCAATTCAATGAATTGTCTGACGGAAGCTCTCGGCCTAGGTTTGCCGGGTAATGGCACTATTCCAGCCGTTCATGCTGAAAGAATCAGATTGGCAAAAAAAGCCGGGATGAAAGTGATGGAACTTGTTTCAAAAAATATAAGGCCTAAAGACATAGCTTCTATGGAAGCGTTCAAGAATGCTATAGCAGTAGACATGGCGTTGGGATGTTCGACTAATACGGTGCTTCATGTCCCGGCCATAGCACACGAGGCGGATCTATGTATCGAATTGAAATTATTTGATGAAATTGGAACCAAGACACCTCATATTTGCTCCCTTTCACCCGCTGGTCCTCATCATCTTGAAGATCTGGGACAGGCCGGAGGAATACAGGCGGTCCTAAAAGAGCTTGTAGAAAAAGGACTTGCTAATCCGGATGTAATGACTTCAACATGCTTCAGTCTCAAGAAAAATCTTGAATCAGTCACTGTTTTTGATCATGAAGTAATCAAACCCTTGGACCACCCCTATCATGAAAAAGGGGGCATAGCGATCCTATTCGGAAATCTTGCTCCAGAGGGCGCTGTAGTCAAGCAATCAGCGGTTTCCGAAGAGATGTTGCGCAACAGAGGCAAAGCAAGAGTCTTTGAATCCGAGGAAATGGCGGTGCTGGAAATTCTCTCTGGAAAAATCAGTAAAGGTGATGTTGTGGTCATCAGATATGAAGGACCTAAAGGTGGCCCAGGCATGAGGGAAATGCTGAGTCCGACATCCGCGTTGGCGGGAATGGGACTGGATAAAACCGTCTCTCTTATCACTGATGGACGATTTAGCGGAGGAACACGAGGAGCCGCTATAGGTCATGTATCGCCAGAGGCGGCTCATGGAGGCCCCATAGCTTTTGTAGAAGAGGGCGATGAAATTATTATTGATATTCCAGCAAAAAGAGTGGATTTACAGATATCTGAGGAAGAACTCGAACGTCGTAAAATAAATTGGAAACCACCTGAGGCTCGAATTACAAACGGTTATCTTGCGCGTTACGCCAAACAGGTTAGCTCAGCGGCCCAAGGAGCAATATTGTCTTGAAATCCAACATTAAAGAAATGGTTTGACCTGGCTAAATGATCAGAAATGATTATTTTTTTATGAAAATCGCTCTCATCCTAGCCAGGAAAGCCCTGCAAATAGGTGAAACGCCTGTTGGGGCAGTGTTGGTTCACAGAGGTAGAATAATTGGCTCGGGTTGTAACAGAGTTGAAATAGATCAGGATCCAACCGCTCACGCAGAAATAGTATGTATTAGAAAAGCGGCGGTTTTCATGGGTGATTGGAGATTGATCAACACGACTCTTTATGTTACTTTGGAACCTTGCGTAATGTGTGCCGCAGCGTTGTTGAACGCAAGAGTTGAAAAGGTCGTATTTGGGGCGTGGGATACTCGATACGGAGCATTTGGGAGCTTGTTTGATCTAGCTCACGACTTCCGATATAGCCGTGAAATCGACACAAAATCAGGTATCATGGCAGAAGAAGCCGCCAAACTGTTACGACACTTTTTTAAACAACAGCGTATAAAAACTGATAGAGCACACTAACATAGCGGAGAGATGCCCGAGAGGCCGAAGGGGGTTGACTCGAAATCAACTGTACTCGTGAGGGTACCGGGGGTTCGAATCCCTCTCTCTCCGCCACATAAAACCCTTATATAATCAAACTTTTTCTTCTTTTAAAGGTCAAAAAACTGGGGTGTAAACGAGGAGCATTCCAAAAGAATAGTTGAACCGCATATCATCTCAAATTATTATATTGCTAACAATTTCTGATTCTTCAGCTTATTTTCTTGTATAGAAAACATCACCTTCTGTTATCATCTTTCCTATCCCGTTGAGTTTGCCTCTCATTGGAGAACTCTCAATGTCAGAAATTCTTCCTAATATTAATGGCATAAGAAGAAAAACTAACTATATTTTTATCCTGAGCTCAATATTATGGACTACCCTGGTCAGCGGCCTCTTTCTACTTTCCCAAAAAGAACACTATGATAACGCTATCTTAATGGCCAAGTCCGCAACTGTTGACAGCTTCCAGAAAGACCTGGTTTACCGGAAATGGGCCGCCATTCATGGAGGGGTTTATGTTTCCACTAGTGACCATGCCCAGCCCAATCCTTATCTGGCGAATATTCCTGACAGAGATGTTGAAACAACGTCAGGTAAAAAACTGACTTTAATCAACCCGGCCTACATGACAAGGCAGGTTCATGAGTTAGGAATGAAAGAATATGGTTTGATTGGTCACATAACCAGTCTTAATCCACTAAGACCTGAAAACGCTCCTGATGAATGGGAACGCAAAGCTCTGCTGGACTTCCAGAACGGCTCAAAAGACGTTTGGTCCGTGGAACAGATGGGCGACAGGAAGTACTTCAGATATATGTCTCCGATGTTGGTCGAATCATCATGTATCAAATGCCACGGTCATCAGGGCTACAAAGAAGGGGACTTACGGGGCGGTATAAGTGTTTCAGTTCCATGGGACAGCTTTGAGGCGCCACTAAAAATTCATTTAAAACATGTCATGGTCATCTATGGTTTGATCTGGTTCGTCGGTATCTTAGGTATTTTTGCTAGTCAACGACTCATTTCCGGAAACATGTCCAAACAGGAGATTACGTTAGACGCTCTTTGTAAGAGCGAAGACATGCTCAACACAGTATTACAGGCTACACCGCTTGGCATTGGTTTGGTGAAAGACCGCATTATCAGTTGGACAAATGACTCTCTAAAAGAAATGACAGGGTATTTAACGGAAGAACTTTACGGCCGGAGCACCAGAATACTCTATGAAGCGGACGATGAGTTTCAACGAGTAGGCGCAGTAATATACCCCGAAATCTCCGCAAAGGGCCAAACCGAAATTGAAACTCGTTTTCTTCGGAAAGACGGCTCAGTAATAGATGTCTTGTTAAGCTTGGCCGCCTATGATCAGACTGACCTTTCCGCCGGTGTTGTTTTTACAGTTATGGATATCTCTGAGCGCAAGAAGGCCGCTGATCAGCTTCAGGAAAACGCATTCAGATTGGAAAGAGCTGAATTAACCGCAAAATTTGGCAACTGGGAGTTTGATCTAAACACCAAAAAGATAAAAGGATCAAAAGGGGCGCTTACAATTTACGGCGTGGACAAAAAAGAATTTGATCTGGAAGAGGCGCAACAAATACCCCTACCGGAATTTAGACCTATTCTTGATCAGGCCTTGGTCGATGTAATACAGAGTCAAAAACCTTATGATCTAGAATTCAAGGCAATGCGTCGGTCGGATAAAATGATCATTGACGTACATTCTATTGCCGATTTCAATCCTAATACGAACATCGTGTGGGGAGTAATCCAGGACATTACGGAGAAAAAACAGGCTCAGGAAGAACTCATAATAATGGAAAAGAGACTTCTTCATGCGCAAAAACTGGAAAGCCTAGGTGTTCTCAGCGGCGGCATTGCTCATGACTTCAACAATCTTCTCACAGTAATAATAGGCAACCTCCAATTAGCAATGCTCGATTGTGATCGGATTTCTCCTGCGGGCCGGAGTTTAACAGAAGCCCTTGAGGCTGCCAATCGTTCTGCAAACCTGGCTTGCCAGATGCTCGCATATTCCGGTAAAGGCGCTTTCGACATCAGAGATGTTAATCTTTCAGCGATCGTAGCAGATAACGCTCAGATGCTCCGTTCAGCGATTGCAAAAACTGTAAACATGGAGATTGAGCTTGATGACAACATAGCTGATGTAAGGTGTGACGCAGGCCAAATGCAACAACTGATCATGAACCTCATTATTAACGCGTCAGAAGCCCTTGAAGGAAAATCTGGAACCGTCAAGCTATGTACCGGTGTTAGATATTGCGACGAAACCCTGCTTGCCCAAAGTCTATTGATTGAAAAACCTCTGCCTCAAAATATGGCCTATATTAAAGTTATAGATGACGGATGCGGCATGAGCGCCGAAACGATAAACCGTATTTTTGACCCATTCTTTACGTCAAAATTCACTGGCCGCGGTCTTGGAATGTCAGTTGTGCATGGCATTGTAAAAGGACATGGTGGCGCTATCACCATTCAGAGCGAACCCGGCAAGGGAACGACCATAGCAGTATATTTTCCTGTTTCTCACGAAACAAGAAATGGTCGACAAGAGACATTAACGCAAGCGTCTGTCAATGAAACCCAGACTGATCGAATATCAGAGTCAAAAAAATTGTCATTTCTCGTTGTTGATGATGAACAGCAAGTTAGGGAGTTGATGGTCGAAATCTTGAACTTGTTGGGACATAAGACTTTTTCAGCCGCTGATGGTAAAGAAGCAATTGAAATATTTAATAATAATCCTGATATTGATATAATCGCTCTCGATTTGACCATGCCTGAAATGAACGGTGTAGAAACATTCCAACAAATGATTCAAATCAAACCGGACGTAAAAGTCATACTTTGCAGCGGCTACAGTCCGGAGGAAATTAGGGGTCGGTTTACAAAGGGATGTATTCCTGCAGCGTTCCTCAAAAAACCGTATGGGTTGTCAGCGCTCAAAAGCGCAATATGCCAAGTAATACAAGGCCCTAATCAGCGTAACCAAACATAGAATGCCACGCCAGACCGAACGCCGATCACCATGCGTCACTTTTTCGACATGCTTTTTTAAATGCTGGGCGCAACCCCAGTTCATAATTATATATAGCCGTGGGCAAAAGTGCTGGCCGAAAAAATTAAATCCAATAAACTTAAGCCATTAGGCTAAACATTTAGGCGACAGCTATTGATGTTTTAAACTACGATACTATAGTCGCTGAGCCATAAGTCATGGAGCGACGGGTGGCTGTTAGTTCTTTCAAAAGCGGAGCATGATGATGATCGGCAGGTACCTTGGGCATCTTGATCAGAACGATCCACTGTGTGGATATCTTCGGGATCACATTATGCCCCAATTGGGAGTTTCTTCTGATCATACGGTCTTCAGAGTATTCCAATCGGCATGTTCGCGCCACGTGTACCTTTACGAAGAAGAACGCGGTCGAGCCAGGGTTGTCGGCAAGTTCCATCCCCCTCACCGTAATCCAGGCTCACATCCTCCCAAAACGGGAGAAACGGAATACAACAACCTTGTGTTCCTTCGCAGCTTGGGTCTTTATGCGCCCCCGCATTACGTGGTCAAGCCTCTGGGATTCAATCAGGCCATCGGTAGCGTGCTCCTGGTGGAATATCTGGATGGCGACCTCCTGGACACAGTGATAAACGACGCAATACACTTGGGCAGGCGTGATCGATTGTACCGAAAACTTTCGGCCCTGGCATATTTTCTGGCCTCTATGCATCACATTACAGCGGGCGATTGGCCGGTCAATTTTGACAACAGCTACGATTATATGGGGCGGTTGATTAATTCGCTTATCGCAAAGCGCGGCATGGGGCACGACCATTCTGATGAATTTTACTACCTGCGCGACGCCTGGCGGTACCAGGGATGCATGTGGGAAGACAGGAGCGTTCTGGTCCATGGCGATGTCACCCCGTCCAATTTTCTTTTCGGCAGGGGCAACAACGTCATGGCCATTGATCTGGAGCGTATGCAATGGGCCGATCGGGTGTTCGACCTGGGAAGGCTCTGCGGCGAACTCAAGCATTTCTTCTTCCAGGCAAAGGGAAACCCCCACGCTGCCGAACCCTTCATCGGACATTTTCTCTGGGAATATTCCTGCAACTTTCCTGATCGTATGAGCGCCTTCAGCGCCATTACCAGGCGAGCGCCCTTTTACATGGGCGTCACCCTACTGCGGATTGCCCGCAATTCCTGGATTAACCAGGACTACCGCTGGCGACTTCTTCAAGAAGCCAAACAGATTCTGAGGGCGCTACCATGATCATTCAGGCGATCCTTTTCGACATCAACGGAACGCTCATCGACATCCAGACCGATGAAGGCGCCGAGGAAATCTACCGGGGCATCAGCCATTTTCTGACCTACCAGGGGATATATATCCATCGGTGGGAGGTGCGTGACGAGTATTTCCATCTCATGGAGGAACAACGGAGGGTAAGCGGAGAGGCCTTCCCGGAGTTCGACGCAGTGGAGTTGTGGCGGCAGTTCCTACGGCGAAGGCCGGAAGCATGCCATTCCATGCCTCCGGAGAAACTGCGGTGGATGCCCATCTTTTTAGCGGAGATGTACCGAGGAGTCTCGCTTTTCCGCTTACAGCTCTATCCCGAGGTGAAGAACGTGCTGGATGAACTGGCGCGGCGTTTCAAACTAGCAGCCATTTCCGACGCCCAGAGCGCCTGGGCGCTGCCGGAAATGAAAGCGGTTGGCATCGAAGCCTATTTCCAGCCCATCATTGTCTCCGGGGACTTAGGCTTCAGAAAGCCGGACAAACGAATTTTCGAGGCAGCCTTGAATGGGCTCGATCTGCCGCCCAAGAACATCCTGTTCGTAGGCAACGACATGTACCGCGACATCTACGGGGCGAAGCAGTTCGGCATGAAAACGGTGTTCTTTTCATCCAACCAGGGGAGGCAAACAGCGAAAGGGGTCGAGCCGGATTACATCATTTACCGATTTGACGAGCTTCGGCAAGCCATAGCTTTCTTTGAGGCGCAATGAAAGCGGCGTAAGTTATCCTAAGCTTGATATGGAGGCTCTAGAATCGGCCAAAACATAACTTGCAATAGAAAGAAACTTGCACAGCCAAAACTCCGAATATAGTCTGGACAACAATAGTGAAGAGGGGCTTGACTGGAAAAAGGATGTGTCAATCAATTAACTTACGCCAGCGGAATTATAAATTTTTATATACTCCCTGACTAACAAATGATAAAATTTAGATGTGTAAGCAATTCGATCCCTTCCTTCCGCAAACAAGGTGTCATCTTGTGCGACAAGACAAGACAAGACAAGACAAGACAAGACAAGACCCAGCGAACCGAAAGTCGATGACATGACAGACCTACTGTCGCGCGCCCAAGCCTCTTTACAGTCAAAGTCCGTAGATCTTCCTGACACATCAACACTATCCGCGGAAGAAATCCAAAAGCTGGTTCACGAACTCCATGTCCATCAGATAGAACTGAAAATGCAGAACGAAGAGTTGCGCAAAACCCAGCGAGAACTTGGTGAATCGCGGGATCGGTACTCTGATCTATATGACTTTGCGCCGGTCGCCTACCTTACATTGGACAACCAAGGGTTTATCCTGGAATCTAATCTTACGGCAACCAGTCTAATGGGATTAGAAAGAGTGTCCCTCATAGGAAAACCGTTGGCTGGTTTCGTTTGTAAAGAAGATGCCAATACCCTCTATCTGAAGCTCAGGGAGGTATTCGACACACCGGTTAAACATACCTGGGAAATGAGACTAATAAAACACTCAGAGGGTTCCCCAATACACGTACAACTGGATGGTATAGCGGTACTGGATGGAGATGGTAATTCAAGTGAGGCAAGAATTGTAATCGCGGATATTACCGAACGCAAACGGGCGGAGGATGCCGTCGGAAAAAGCGAGAACTTCCTCCAGCAGATAGTGGAAAACATTCCGCACATGATTTTCGTCAAGGATGCCGAGAATCTGGGCTTTGTCCGCATCAATAGGGCTGGAGAGGAACTGTTGGGATATTTTCGTGAGGACTTACTCGGCAAGAGCGATTATGACTTCTTCCCACGGGAGCAGGCAGAATTCTTCATTGCGAAGGACAGGGAAGTTTTGACCTTTGGTAAACTCGTTGAGATTCTTGAAGAGGAAATAGAAACCAAGGTTAAGGGCAAACGGATATTGCACACGAAAAAAATCCCCATCCTTGACGCAAATGGTACCCCCCAGTTTCTGTTGGGGATTTCAGAGGACATCACGGACCGCAAGGGGGCCGAGCAGGACAGGGATAATCTCACATCCCAACTTCTTCAGAGCCAAAAAATGGAGGCGATTGGGACCCTTGCCGGTGGAATTTGCCACGATTTTAACAATCTTCTCCAGATAGTGTTGGGATATTCCCAGATCATGCTCGAATCAAAAAAGGAAGGGGACAGCGACTATTCGGAAATCAGGCAGATATCCCAGGCTGGAGAACGTGGAGCCAAGCTTGTCCAAAGCTTAATGGCGTTCAGTAGAAAAGCTGAGAGCCAACCCAATCCGATCAACCTGAACAATCAGGTGGATCAACTCACCAAGATGTTAGCCATGACAATCCCCAAGATGATCGAGATTGAACGAATACTTGCTCCTGACCTCGCCACAATCAACGCTGACGGGACCCAGATGGATCAAGTCGTCATGAACCTTGCTGTCAATGCGAAAGACGCCATGCATGATGAGGGCAAGCTCACAATTGAAACCGCAAATGTAGTTCTTGATGACGAGTATTGCAGAGCGCACATTGGGGCTAGGCCCGGTCCGTATGTCCTCCTAACGGTCTCGGATACTGGTCATGGAATGGACAAGGAAACGCTTGGTCACATCTTCGAACCTTTTTTCACGACCAAGGAAAAGGGGAAAGGGACCGGTCTAGGGCTGTCTACGGTGTTCGGCGTTATCAAGCAGCACAACGGTTCTATTGACTGCGAAAGTCAGCCGGGACATGGGACAACATTCAAGATCTATCTCCCAGCAATCTCAAAAAAAGAAGCGGCCTCGGAATCCACAACTAAGGAAACAGCACCAAAAGGTGGTACCGAGACCATTTTGGTCGTGGATGACGAACAGTCAGTGAGAGTCATGATTGAACGAATGCTCAGCCGAGTGGGTTACAAACTGCTGACCGCTTGTAACGGCAAGGAAGCTCTGGATTTGTACAAACAGGAAGGCGCAAATATATCATTGGTGATTCTGGATCTAATGATGCCCAAGATGGGCGGACAGAAGTGTCTTGAGGAACTTTTAAAGATTGATCCGCAAGCTAAAATTCTAATAGCTACAGGTGTGTCTTCTAACAATCAACAAACTAGCCTGACGATTGACTCTGTAGTAAAGGCGGTCATACATAAACCGTATAATATTAATCTACTACTAACGACGGTTCGAGATATTTTGGACAGGGATTGATCTTGGTTTAGGAGAACGTGCCATGGGAAAAAAGAAGATAGCCCCGATCAATGGGGGCAGGAAAACTCTTCGTAAAGTATCTGAACCCAAAGTTGTCAGCCCAGACAAAGCCATTAAGGAAAAAGATCCTATGGACGATATCCAGGAGATCAGCGTTCGCCATAGCCAGGATGAAGAAGATGTTCCCGTCGTTGGAATAGGGGCCTCAGCCGGTGGTCTGGAAGCCTTTGACAGGTTCTTTACCGCAATGCCCGTGAATAGTGGTTGCGCCTTTGTTCTGGTTCAGCACCTGGACCCAACCCACAAAAGCATGCTCACCGAACTTGTCCAGCGGTACACAAGTATGAAGGTCTTTGAAATTCAGGATGGCATGAATATTAAACCGAACACAGTGTTCGTAATCCCCCCGAACAATTATGTGGCGGTCCTGCATGGGAAACTTCATCTGATTGAAACTCCCGCTCCTCCTGGTATGAAAACTCCCATTGATTTCTTTTTCAGGTCCCTGGCGCAGGACAGGAAAGACAAAGCCATTTGCATAGTCCTTTCAGGTAGCGGAAGCGAGGGGGCTATGGGGCTGCGCGCGATCAAGGGCGAAGGTGGTATGGGTATGGTGCAAGCCCCTGAATCCTCGAAGTATGACGGAATGCCCAAGAGCGCCATTGCGACAAATCTGGCGGATTATGTGCTGGCGCCGGAGGATATGCCCAAAGAGCTTATTTCCTATCTCCAATTTTCATTCAAGAAATTACCACCATTTAACGCAAGACCTTTGACCACTGAAATTGATAAGCTCCAAAAACTGTTTCTTCTGATGAGATCTCAAACTGGGCAGGATTTTTCCGTGTACAAGCCCAGCATGGTCTTGCGCCGTGTTGAGAGACGCATGGCGATAAATAAAATCGTCAAGACCTCAGACTATCTACGCTATATGCAACAAAATGCGATAGAGGCGAAAAATCTTCAGAAGGACTTATTGATCGGAGTCACGAGCTTCTTCCGCGACCCCGAGGCCTTCGACGCTGTGAGAGATAAGGCTGTCGAGGAATTATGCAAAAAAAAGGATCCTAAAAGTCCTCTAAGAATTTGGATCCCTGGCTGCTCCACTGGCGAAGAGGCGTTTTCCCTTGCCATGATTTTCCAGGAGTGTTTGGCAAAACTCAAGATCAGCATCCAGTTGCAGATTTTTGGCACCGACCTGGACGAAACCGCTATCGGTATAGCTCGTCTCGGTTTGTATCCAAAAAGTATAGGGGAGGACGTGCCCCTTGAAATACTTAATCGTCACTTCATTCAGGAAGACGGGTCATACCGGGTTAGACAGGACACCAGAGATCTTATCGTCTTTGCGGTCCACAATGTTGTAAGCGACCCTCCCTTCTCCAAGGTTGATCTTATCAGTTGCCGAAATCTTCTCATATATCTGAATCCTGATGCCCAAAAAAAGGTCATCGCCCTGTTCCATTACGCCTTGGTTCCACGAGGCCTCGTTTTTCTCGGCTCTGCGGAAACCGTCGGTGACCAGTCAACGGAATTTTCAATTGTGGACAGAAAATGGAGACTTTACAAACGCCTGGAGTCAGATGGCCCGGTCAGAACTTTGTTAATGTCGGATTCAGATCAACGTGCGGCTGACAATCTTATAAGCTCACTAGGGCAGGAGCCTATTAAAATGACCAGGAAGGCCGGTTTCCGGGAACTGACTGAGAAGACCCTGCTGGAAAGCTTTAGTCCCTGCGCCATCATAATCAGTGGAAAAGGCGAAATCCTTTATGTTCACGGCCGCTCCGGCAAGTACCTCGAAGTTGGACCCGGCGAGGCGAACCTGAACCTACTGTCATTGGCAAGAGAGGGTTTGCGGTTCGAGCTTGCGAGCTCAATAAGAAAGGTGATTACCGAAGACAAGGAAGTCCGCCGGGAAAAACTGCGTGTAAAAACAAATGGCGACGAGCAAGTAATTAATTTGATAGTTAGGCCCATATCAAGAGACTCTGCCATGAAAGGATTGCTCATGGTGGTTTTTGAAGACGTTACAGTTGACGAAATCACGAAAAGAAGGAAACGGAAATCAGCCTCGATTCAGGACAATGAATCTCCCCGCACTCAGGAGCTGGAGCAAGAACTTGTGTCCACGAAGGAATACCTACAGAGCGTCCTTTCAGAAAAAGACACTTACAGCGAGGAACTCAAATCTCTCACCGAAGAATTCCAGTCATCCAATGAGGAGTTACAATCCACCAACGAGGAACTCTTGACCTCTAAAGAAGAGCTGCAATCCCTGAACGAAGAGTTGATCACTGTTAATTCGGAACTCGAGCAAAAAATCGGAGAGTCTACCCGAGAAGTCAATGACATGCAAAATCTGCTGGTTTGCACGGGGATAGGCACGCTCTATTTAGACATTAATCTGAATATTCGCCGTTTTACACCCGCCATGGTAGAATTCATGAATCTCATAAAAACGGACGTAGGCCGCCCAGTGAGCCATGTCGTGTCAAAAACGCATTATGATAGATTGTTTGAAGACGCAGCGGAGGTCCTGCGGACCCTTGATCCCAGGCAAAGGGAAATTCAGACAAAGGATGGCCAATGGTACACAATTTCTATACGGGCTTACAGGACCTCCGACAATGTAATCGACGGCGTAGTAGTGACTTTCAATAATGTCACGAGACTCAAAGTTATCGAAGGCCGAGCCCTGGCCGCTCAGACATTTGCGGAAAGCGTTGTAGACGCAGTACGTGCTCCCTTGATGGTGCTGGACAACGACTTGAAGGTAGTCTCCGCGAATCTTTCTTTTTACCGTGAATTCATTACCGTAAAAGAGGCGACAGAAGGCAGGTCGCTGTTTGAGCTTGATAATAAGGTATGGGACATTCCGGAACTCAGGATCCTGTTTGAGAAAATCCTGCCTGAAAAGAAGGCCATTGATGACTTCATTGTCGAACATGACTTCGGAAAAACAGGCAAACGAAAACTTATTCTAAATGCCCGTCAGGTATTTGATATCAATGAAGAAAAGGAGATGATTCTCGTCTCGTTTGAAGATATTTGCAAAGATGGGAGCAAATAAGACATCTCAGTATAATGATCACAGCATGAAGGACGCCATGGATTACAAAAATGGTTCATTAGACGATATAAGAAGGCGAGCCGAAGCCACAGTAAACGAAAAATCTTCGGCCCTTCGAGATGCGCCGACAGTCTCCTCTGCTGAAGAACTAAAAAAACTGGTTCATGAGCTTCAGGTCCACCAGATTCAACTGGAAATGCAGAACGAAGCGCTACGTGAAGCTCAACTTGCCTTGCAGGTGGCGCATGACAAGTATATTGACCTCTATGACTATGCTCCCGTGGGCTACCTAACGGTCGACAACAAAGGGATTATTTATGAAGCGAATCTCACAGCGACTATTCTGTTAGGAGTGGACAGGGCGCCACTCATTGGAAAGCCTATCTATAAATTTGTTTTCAAAGACGATTTGGATGATTGTTATTTGAAGCTACAACAAATCTTTTCTACCCGGGAAAAACTGATATGCGAACTCAGATTGGTGAAACAAAACGGCGATCAGTTTCATGCGCAACTCGAAGGTATAGCAGTCGAGGTCAGAGAAGGGCGTTCTGTCTTTGCGAGATTAATATTTTCGAACATCACGGACCGTAAGCGGATAGAACAGGAAAAAGAAACTTCTGATGGTCGAGCTTAAAAACTCTCTTGCGCAAGTAAAGAAACTCAGTGGATTCCTACCTATTTGCGCTTCCTGCAAGAAGATACGCGATGACAAGGGCTACTGGCGCCAGGTTGATGAATACGTTAGTGATCACTCGGAAGCGTTATTCAGCCACGGCATTTGCCCTGACTGCATGAGAAAAATGTACCCTGAGTTTGCTGATGAGGTTCTTACGACGGTGAACGAGAAAGAAAATAAATAGAGAGGGATTCGTGCAAGAGCTGTTTTGTGAGCGCAAAGGCTATTAACTTTTTCAAAACCGGTGTCAAAAGTGACTTTTAAGGTTCGTGTTGGGGTTTGAAACTCTCTCTCCGCTAAACCGGTAACTTAAAGCCACCCTTGGGCTTTGTACCATAGATATGTCTTGGTCAAACTCCGGCTCAGTTCATTTTGAGCAATCCATCCGAAGTCCCTGTGCGCGGACTCTGGGGAACAAATCCAGAACCATTGATCCATTTCCCGAATTTTTTCAGTTCTAAATAGAGAAGGCGTACCGGTAACCTTTCCTACTAAATCGGATATAAATCCCAAAGGTTTAAGGACAAATTTTGGAATGGGTAAGATGACTACCGAAGACTCCATTAATCTCCCGACTTCTCTAATGAAGTCTCTCCACACAACGAGTTCTCGATTTGTAAGAAAATAAGTCTTACCATTAGTTTTATTTGATAAAGCAGCCTCTATGATACCGTGAACCAAATCTTCAACATAAATTACGCTCACCATACGATCTTTACCGGTAAGACAAGGAACAAGATGATATTTGCATGATTTAAAGACGCCCAGAACATCCGTGTCTCGCGGGCCGAAGACAGTAGACGGTCTAATTATGACGCTGGGTATTTTATCGGAATATTTATGGACAATCTGCTCAGCCTCAAGTTTTGAACGCCCATACCAGGAAACGGGATTAGGAACGTCGGATTCGATAACCGGAGTAATGGAATTGGGCGCTGGACCACTCACCGCTTGAGAACTTATAAAAACAAATCGCTTAAAAAATTTGGAGTCAGTTGTTCTTAAAATCAGTTGCAACAATCTCTCGGTCAATTCGACGTTTGCCGAGTGGTAATCTTTGTAAGATAAGGCTCGAGTAGCCCCTGCGATATGAAAAAAATAATCAAGATTTCCTTTTGAACCTATTTTTTTCTCCAATTCGTCAAAAGTTGTTATTGTTACGTTCTTGTTTGTCAAAGATTTGAGATTATTTGGATTTCTAACTGGACAAACGATATCGGCCCCTGAGGCTGACAAATAGTCGATTAAATGACTGCCTACAAATCCAGTGGCTCCAGTGACAACACATCGTCCCATGTTTTTCTTGTCGAGAGATCCTTGGCCCATTATGATTTCAAACCATAGAATTTTTTTAATTTAATAGGAGAAACTCCAAGCAAAAAACCAATGATTACCAACTGATTGACTATTGTAGTTGCCAAAATTCCCAATTTTTTCCAGCGTCTTTCCGAGGTAATAACCTTCAAACGGGAAATGTGAATGTTCCCTTTTTTTTTAGCTGATCTGATAAATTGAAAATCTTCCATTATAGGTATGTCAGGGAAACCACTCAGCTCCAGAAAAGTTGTTTTTGTTAGAAATATCGCCTGATCCCCATAAGGCATCTGAAAAACTCTTGAACGAAAATTTGCCAGTTTCTCCACCCAGGACCGGCCTTTCAAGCTACCGGAGATAGACAAGGAAAAAGCTCCACACACAACATTGTTTATGTCCAATGAAGTCATAATTTCGTTAACCCAATCGGGTGGTAAACAAGAATCAGCATGCAAAAAAATCAGAATTGACCCTGTAGATTGATACGCTCCAAGATTCATCTGCCTTGAACGGTTAGGACTTGTTTGGAAAACGCGACAGCCAAAATTCAGCGCTATCTGTCGAGTTGAATCATCGCTCCCGCCATCAACGACGATTATCTCAGCATGAGGATATGATCCAATGCTTTTGAGACACTTTAGTAAATAGGATCCTTCGTTCAGAGTCGGGATAATAACGGAAATACTTTTATATTGAAAAATGTTCACGAAAATCAAATCTCTTTCGAAAATTCAGGAAGTCCTCAAGCCTGTCTATGTCGGACAATACAGTCAACAACCTCATTTTCAAGGCCCGCTGTGCAATTCGTTCAAAAGTCTGGCTCAGAACAAAAGAACTACCCCAATCAATATTCTCAAAGACATCCGGGCAAAAACATTTGATCCCCAACAAATAATAACCGCCATCACATGCGGGGCCAATGATCACATCATTATCATTCAATTGCTGAAATGCCTGAGACAGAATTTCAGGCGAAATATAAGGCGTATCGCAACCAATAGCCACAACCTTTGAAAAACCAAGATCAAAGGCCATTTTGAAAGCAAAACTCATTCTCTGGCCCAAACTGCCTTCAACTTGTTTTTTGTACACGAATCTTGAACCAAGCCAATTTAGCATCTGATCATGATCAGTTCCTGAAAATTGTATCTCGGGAACAAAATCACAAATCGATTCCGCCGTTAAGATTTTGTTAACCGTAATCTCTGTAAGAATCTTGTGTAATCCAGCGGACGCGTTGGCGCCCAGTAGGGGAATCAACCGGGTCTTTACAAATCCTGGAGTGGGGTACTTTGTGAACAGGAGCAGTCTATTTAAGTTCATTAAACGGAAGTTCAGTCCTAGATCCGGTTATAGAGTGATTTTCAGGATACTGAAGGGTAGCCAAGGTCCTTTGTGCCCGAAGGAAATATATTAGTATCATACTATCAATTTTGTAAAATTGCTTGACTGGTCTTATTAGGTAAAATACAATTATAAGATTATGCATCGATCATCGCCCAATTAGTGGAGGCTGAAAAATAGATGGCTGTTAAAATAAGATTATCAAGACACGGATCAAAGAAGAAACCATTTTATCGCATTGTCGCGGCAGACTCAATCTATCCCAGAGATGGACGTTTTATTGAAACACTTGGCACCTATGATCCGCGAAACAAGGTCAATGGACTCAAGCTCAAAAAAGAAGCCATTGAAGAATGGATTAAAAAAGGGGCGCAGCTTACGGACACGGTCAAGAAACTTATGAAGAGCCCCAGTCCTGCGGTACAGGCGCAATAGATTTTTCGACCAAGCCATTTTCCAATTTATCCATAGCAAAGAATTCGATATCTGAGGTTTGGTATGAAAGAACTGGTTGAATTCATCGCAAAAAGTCTGGTTGATTATCCAGATGAAGTTAATGTTTCGGAAAAAGAAACTGAGATTGGACTGATTCTGGAATTGAAAGTCGCTCAATTGGATTTGGGAAGGATAATTGGTAAACACGGGCGTACCGCCAAGGCAATTCGTACAGTGCTCAATTCGGCTTCTACAAAACGAAAACAAAAGGTTTCATTAGAAATTATAGAGTAATGTCGGATCGATTGATAGTCGTTGGAAAAGCTCTAAAACCAGTTGGGTTGAAAGGCGAATTAAAAATATATCCTTACACCGAGTCGATCGATATATATCGTAGATTTCCTTTTCTGTTTTTTGGAAATGAATGTTTTGAAGTTGAAAGAATTGGAGATAATCGGAAGCTTGTCACAGTTTCTCTAAAAAACATAAATAGCCTGGAAGACGCGAAAAAATTGACAGGACGATTAGTTAAGGCGTCAGAGAAATTTTTTCCGTCTAAGGAGGATGACGAATATTACTGGTTTGAACTGATAGGTCTATCGGTGTCGGATATTCAGGGTCGATTACTTGGAAAAGTAGAATCTATAATCAGAACCCCAGCCCAGGATGTTTTACAGGTTCAGCAAGGCAAAAACGAGATTCTAATCCCGCTGGTAGATGAAATAGTCCAGGAAATAGATCTTCAAAAGTCTCAAATAGTAGTAGATTGGTTGAACGGGATGTCCCCTGATGATTAACATCCGGGTCCTGACCATCTTCCCAAATATTTTTGAATCTTTCTTGGCCTATGGAAATCCGGCCCGGGCTATCCAAATGGGGTTGGCGTCGGTTCAACCGGTAGATTTAAGACAATTCGGAGACGAACCTCGTAGAAGTACCGATGATTATCCTTACGGCGGCGGTATAGGAATGATCATGAAGCCTGAGCCCATTGTAAGAGGTATCAGGAGCTTAGAGGCGTATGATGTTGTAACGCATAAAATTCTGCTTACACCTCAAGGCCGACAACTCAAACAGGAAATAGTCGAAGAATTGTCCCATAAATCTGAACTATTATTGATATGTGGCAGATATGAAGGCATTGACGAAAGAGTAAGATATTTTGTGAATGATGAGATATCAGTGGGAGATTATGTGCTGTCCGGTGGTGAGACAGCGGCAATGGTGTTAATTGACTGTATAATTCGTTTGGTTCCGGGTGTGCTTGGATCTGACAGCCGTATAGATGGAGAATCCTTTTACAACGGACTCTTGGAATATCCTCAATATACCAGACCAAGGGACTTTGAAGACTGCCCGGTCCCTAATGTGCTGTTGGAAGGACACCACGAAAAAATTCGGCGATGGAAACGTAAAATGTCTCTGGTTAAAACCATTAAAAATCGGCCGGATTTAATGAAGTCGATTACAGTTGATGAAGAGATGGAAGAACTATTAAATGAAATTGAATCAGAACGTCTGATCTATGTGGAGTAAATCATGAATATTTTGGATGAATTACAAAAAGAACAAATTCGCATGGACATCCCTGACTTTAGGCCTGGCGACACGGTGAAGGTTCATGTTCGTATAGTTGAAGGTAACCGAGAACGAATTCAGGTATTCGAAGGGGTTGTTATCGGAATTAGCAACAAAGGGACCGGATCCAGCTATACAGTCAGAAAAGTATCATACGGTATTGGGGTTGAAAGAGTTTTTCCGCATGATTCGCCTTTGGTCGACAAAGTAGAAGTAGTCAGCAGAGGGAGAGTTCGGCGGTCCAAGATATATTACATTAGAAAGCTTAGAGGAAAAGCCGCCAGGATTAAAGAAAAAATATCAAATCTTTAAACTCAAAGGATGCCACCTGACAATAAGTATGAACTTCAAGCGCGTAACGCCGGTATAAAACTTATTGCCGGAATAGATGAAGCAGGCCGCGGACCGCTGGCAGGACCAGTAGTTGCGGCCGCTGTTATTTTGGACATTGACGTAAATATTGAAGGTATAAACGATTCCAAGCTTCTAAGTTCAAAGCAAAGGGAAAAGCTTTTCAGCAAAATTCATCAGAATGCCTTATCAATAGGGCTGAGCATAGTTGAACCGGAAACAATCGACAGGATTAATATTCTACAGGCAACCAGGCTTGCCATGACCAAAGCGGTCACAAATCTTGCCTTTAAGCCGGAACTTCTACTTATTGATGGTCCTATAACACTTGACCTCAATACTCCTCAAATCCCAATAATAAAAGGTGACAAATTATCAGTCTCCATTTCAGCAGCCAGTATTATAGCCAAGGTGACAAGAGACGGCATAATGAAGTCCTTTCATAAAATGTATCCTGAATATGGATTTTACAAAAACAAAGGATATGGGACAAAAGAACACGTTACAGCTCTGCAAAAATATGGACCCTGCAAAATCCACAGAAAATCTTTTGCTGGAATAGGCGAGTATTATGGAGAAAATTTCGTTGGCGGTTAATTCTCTATTTTAAAATTTTCAAATGGCTCCAATCGTATATCAGGTGAAGTATATAGACCGCGGACATGAAAAGTGGTGGTCAAAATTTTTCCATCCTTAGTGATCAAATTTCCAAAAAGCCCTGATACGATGGCATCCAAACCAACAAGGGGCGAAACCTTAACTTTGAAATCTACTCTATTTTGGTCGCTGAAATACATTCCGGAAGCATTGACTCTGGCGGCGTCAGAAAAAAGTTTCAGGTCTGTGAAATGCCATTTGTTATCAAATATATTCATTTTCCAAGTAATTTTTTGGTAAGGCAAACCTTGCCCAATGATATCTGGAAGACGGCCCCTGATGAGCGAGCCCAAATTAATAAATGAAAAGATTTTGGACAAAATTTCGAATCGATAAATTATCCCATCTTTTAATGAAGCATTGACAATACCCTGCTTGTAAATTCCGTTATTATCCGAGCCAGGCCTGATTTTCCAATCTAAATGACCCTGAACGTTCATATCTCCGTCAACTCTTACCCTTTGAGGATCCGAAACAAAGATACGATCGAATTTCAAATTTTCTCCCTGACAATCTATCCCTAAGGGAATTGACGTCTGAGGTCTTATGTCCAAATTTGCGTTTCCTTTTAGAACACCTTCAGCGAAACTCATTTGCCACTTTGGCGCTTTTATTAAACCTGATGAACCCTCGAATTCCGCTCGGAAATCCTCGAAGGTGCGCAACGTTGTTTTACCTTTGGCTATATGAATATTCCCCAGCAGCTTGCATTTTGCTAAGAACCGAATCAAGGAACTAGAGCGAATCCATTCCTGCCAGGTAATGGGGGAAGTTTCATTTGGAGGAGCCGTGAAATCCGTAGTGTCGAGGAAATCAGATTCTATAGAAAATTTTAGCTTGGGGTTTTCAGGATCTATGATTGAAAATTTCAAAGCAATTTGAGAACTTCCTGTACGTGATCGATCAATAGAAACCGTGGTAAATTTTGATTTACGCTGGTACACTCCCGTCATTCCTTCCGTGATTTTTCGGAAGTTGGGCAATCTCAGAGTAACGTGATTAAAAATTATGTTAGTTTCAATATTTGGTTCCTGATTTCTCTCTTTTTTGAAGGTAAAATCACCCTCTATTCTTCCCCCACTTTGTAGTTCCAATACTGGATCGGTGATCGTGGCAAGAGCCGAAGTGGTTATACCCTTTGGGGGCAGATTGACTAGTATCCATATTTTTCCGTCTTCCTTAAAAACTGCTTTGGTTGATATGCGTCCAGCCTGGGATACCACGTAGCCCTCTTCAATTAAAATCCCCTCATCATTCTTCACACCAGAAAATTCAAGCGTCATAGGCAGCCCAAATTTCTTGCTGACATAAGGTTCATAGACTATCTTGGCATGGGAAAAATCAATGGTTCCGTTAAAATTGAAGTTGGAATGCTTGCCTTTAGCTGTAAGCGCTATCATCGAATTTCCGAAAATAGTCCAACCAGTGGGGAAAAAACTAAACTTTCTGAAATCGCCCGCTCCTAATTTGCAATCGATTTTCAAGTTTAAATCTGATTTGGCAATCTCACCTTTTATTTCAACCGGACTATCGCCGACCAAACCCCTAAGGCCGGGGAAAGTTATCTTGGAACCACGGAATCTGATATCTCCGTTGACTTTCCTTATAGGCAATGGTGATCCATCAACATTAAACTGAATTTCCTCAAGCCTGATTCGACCTTTTAATGATGGATTAGATAAAGGACCTTTTACATCCAGTGTTATTGCTGCGGCGCCATGAAAATCAGTCAACCTTCTCAAAATAAATTCTGCTTTAGATGAGAAAGGCTTTTGCAAAAATATTTCCTGGATATCGGAGGCATTGGCGTTTGAGGATAAAAAAATGTCAATTTTGGGATCATTTTTAAAATCTGAAATCCAGCCATTTATTACCACAGGGGAATTGCCTAGCGACAAATTAATCCCTTTGAAAAGAGCTTCTTTGTTATTCAGGCGAACAAAACCACTTGCTTCTCTTATTGGAACTGAAAATCCGGGAAAGAAACCGGAAACTCGATCTAGAACGGCATCAAAAGCTATTTCAGAATTATTAAGATCTCCTTCCAAAATAGAATTGAAACTTATGCCCCAATAGGAATTGGCTATTTGAATACGGCCCTTTAAGTCCGCCTGCTTCAACCGGTCCTGTTCCGATGCGCGAAATATACTTGCAGGTAAGAATACCGCTATTTTTTCCAGATCAATCTCAGCTCGTCTGATGGTCATTTCCATGTAAGGATTACTTTTGAGACGATCTTTAATGAGGATCTTCAGAGAAGCCAGAGCCCCGGGCAAACTGATTTCCTGTAAATCCAGACTTAGCGAATCCTCTGTCAAAGTACCTGTAAATCTATTTCCTATTTTATCTATAATTACTTTCGATTTAATAAATCGATTAGATTGTATGAAACCCCCAGAAATAATCGAGACTCCGTCAAAAATCCATTTGCCTTCATCTGATTTGGCGTCAACCGCAAAACTGAAACTTGTGCCAGTCAAAGGAATGTCAATTCCAAAATGTTTTACAAAAAAAACGAAGGGACTTGCTGGGCAATCTGAAAACTTGGCGGTGAAGAATCTGTCTTTATTCCCATTTGATTCTTTGGACGCAGAAAAATTGCCTTTGATTTCAAAAGAACCTTGAAGATCTAAATTTTTTGCATTTCCTATAATTTCAAGGGAACTCTTTTCCTTAAAACCCCAATTCCTGCATTTTATCTCCAGGTCACTAAAAATAGTTTCCTCTTTAAGGGATGGAGAATCATCTCTTACGCTCCGGACGACAATACCATTTTTAACAACTAAGTTATGAAACCTGGGACGCACCCAGGAAGAGTTCAACAATATTTTGTCAAATCCATCATTGCCATTGTTCACTAAGGATTCGGTTTTTAAACGAATCAGAGGTTCCATGATAAATATCTGATTAACCGCCAGAACACCGAAAGGAACTTCGCCAATATCCAACTCGAGTTCAACTTTTCCAGCCTCAAAAATTGGATCTTTTATCTCAGGATCAGAAACTTTGAGATCATGAAAAGAAACTTTGACATTCCTATAAGTCAGCCAGGAAATGGAAAAATTTTGGTACTCAATTTTTTTCGAAAGCCTTGCTTCCACAAAATAGTTCAAATATGCGCCAATAGTTTCGCTGGTGAGAAAAAAGTAGATAAAAACACCTGAGATGAGAACAACAAGGCATGTCAGGATGGTAAATCCTGTTAATATTCTGGAAACTTTGGACATTGTTATGTTTGATGTTTTCAAAAATGTTCTGCGAGTTTCAACTTATGTAACATATAAAGATCGCAAGGAGGGGCATTGTATAAATGGATTGATACAAAAATGAATAAGTAGGGAGAAAATATTATTCCCCAGATTATTTAGCTGGGCGAATGGGGCCTTACGAATTCCCCATTCGCTTAACATTTTGAAACCATTTATCTTTAGGCTATACGGGTTTTCTTTTTCATTTTTGATATCTTGCGTCTTAGGATCTCGAGGCGTTTTTTGGTTGCGTCTTCAACACGCTCCTGATCACGTTTTAGCCGCAATTCTCCAACTTTTTTCTTAAAAACTCGAACTCCCTCTGACTTTTTCTTTGATTCTGGAGCAGGGATTCCCTTTTCCAGTCTTAGAAAATCTATAATCTCCTGTTTGTTCATCCCATGAATGCCCTGAACATTAGGCACTTTCAGCGCTTCCTCACGTAATTCCTTTATTGTCCAGTCCTCTAGAGGTTTTTCTTTTTTCTCACTTTCTTTCTTCTGGCCCATTAATCCTCCTATAATTCTCCTGATTTGATTAGTTGCTCGATTATCTCAGCCAAACCATAATTGAGCATGATTTCATTTTTATCACAATAACCTTTACGGTAACAACATCTTACAGATCTTCCCATCGGAAACAGGTTCCAATCGGCAAAAATTCAGTAAATCCTTAACACTATTTTCCGGCGCATTTTCTGATGGCGTAACTGTTAATCCATGACTAGAGCAGTCTCTTGGTGTCTTTGTTTTTTGAATCACTAATTATCAAAACAAGGTTTTCAAGTATTATTTCAGGAGAATACGACCCTAACTTTGATGATTTAATCTGAATATCAGCTTGGAGAATAGCCTCCATAATTTTTGTCAACCTCTCCAGAGTAAAAAACTGAGCCGTTTTAAGAAGTTGAAAAAGGGAAAAATCCTTCTGACCCATGAGATCAAGCTTATTTTTTACATTCTTTACAGAAGGGTTTTGTAGCCGTACCCTATTAGCGATTGGCGCAAATTCCTCAAAAGTCAAGCCAGGTTTCCATGTAGATTGAAAGTGAGTGAACAGCAATTCTCTGGCCACGATAATTTTTCTGAATTCAGAAGCAAGAGCCGCCAATGTTTGTAAAGGATGATCAACAACCTTCAGATTTTCATGGAGCGCAGCCATCAGCTTTGTTGAGTCAGAATCGCGTATCGCTCTATTAAGGTCGAAGAAAGCGGCCTCATGAAAATCGGAAAAAATTTGCTGTACGTCATGAGCGTTAATTTCATTTCTATTCCCTACAAAGGTTACAAGCTTTTCCAGTTCGCTCCTGATACGACGGAGGTCTTTGCCTGATCGCGTAAAAGCTAGGTCAAGCGCTTCTTGCGAAATGATTTTCTTATAATCCAGCAGGAATTCTTTCACAATTTTCTGAAAATAAGTTCTATCAAGTTTGACATATGACCTGTCAAATCTGGGTTTTAATTCTTCAACGAGTCCTATTTCTTCCACAAGTTTGTAAAGACGGTTTCGCTTATCTACGACGCTCGCCGTGAAAATGAGATAAGCGTCACTGGGCAAACGATTTTTAAGAAGTTCAGCAATCGCATTTTCGTCCCCTGACTTTACGGAACCGGAAAATTCTGTGGAAAAGGCTTGAGCGGCCTGAAAGATTATATCCCTGTCAAGTGGGTCCAGCTTTGAAATTTCATCAATTTCGTTTAACCAATTCTCAGATGAAACTCCCGGTTCAGATTTGACACCCGACAGTCCCATTATTTGCTTTAGATTACGAAAAGCGGTTTTGGAATCTGACGCTTTCCATGCTTCGACTGCGCGGGAAAGGACTTTGGCAACACCCCCCTGGCCAGAAAATATTGTAGTCTGTTCTACTAATGCCAGTCGATTGCCACCGAAAAGTGGATTGTTCAACAAATGAGATGCGAGATCACCAATGTCAAAATTTGAGCCATCAAGAACTTGTAGATTTGTAGTTCGGCATTCCGGTTCCAGCAAATGCTCTATGAGATTTGTTACTTTTTGCTTGATGAGAAATTCATCACCATGGAACAAAAATAGGTTTTCATCTTTCAAAGACTTACTGGTAGATTTTGCTTTCATTTTAAGGAGAATGGACTAGGTGTCTTCAAGAGGTTTCATAGAGCGATATCAATGGATACAGGACCAATTATCTGTTGAAAAAAAGGTTATTTCAATTGTTACTTGGGTTCAGTCTTATCTTTGGATGGTTCAGTAGATGTATTGGGATGAGACGGAGGCGCTGGAGAAGGTTCATCCATGTCCATACTTTTTTTGAAAGTTTTAATTCCTTTTCCTATTCCACCCATGATTTCTGGGATTCTTTTGGCTCCGAAAATGACAACAACGATAACCAAAATGATAATTAATTCGGTTAAGCCTATTCCAGCCATAAAGCGGTCTCCATTTTTCCATCTAAAAAAAATAAAAAAAGTGAACTTTCATTATTCTCTAAGGTCATTATAAATATATAAAAGTGGTTCGTCAAATTATCTTAAGAATTCAAATATCGCGCGAAAAGCGGCGCCATGTCGGTTATTGTACATGTTAGTTATAGTATTGAAAAATTTGATAATCCACTCGAATATTAAACTTATGGCGACGGATATTGTACAAAATAAGTTTGCTAAAAATACGAAAGACATTTCCTAAATGACTGATAATACAATAGGGTTGAGTGTTGCATGGAGTTTGGCGCCATAGTTGCTAATGAAAGTGGCAGGAAACTTTAACAAGGAATTAAATATGAGCCAGAAAACTAATAAGCAGGATAAAAAAGAAGAGCACCAAGAAGAAGTCATCACCACTCTGATAAATCCGATCCACGTATTTTCAGGAGCCGTTCAGATTAAGGACTATATTACGGCTCAAAAACAATTACTTCGGGATTTTGGAGAGGACATTTATTTTAACTGGCAACTTGAAATTCTACATGCGGAGATTGCGTCTATAATAGAAGAACTTAAAATTGAGAACGCAGGACCGCGTCCAAATACGAATATAGTCGGGCAGGCTTGATTCTTTGATTAAATCACCTGATATAAAATCGGTTCATGAATGATAATTCCAGAGAAATAATCTTTACGAATTGTCGGCGTCTAAGCGCCGGCGGATAACGCGGCTTCGGAGGAAAAGTTTAACAACCCTGTTACATGGATTTGACTATTGGATTCGTCACGCTGAAAAACGGGAACATCAAATTTCCCGTTTTTCTTTTTTGTATCATAACTAGCTATAAAAATTTATAAGTTGAAGCGTCTCGATGAAAATTATATAAACCGGAACATAAAATGACCACTCTATGAAAGGTGGTTTAGCCATGCGTTCGAAAAAAAGCCGTCTTCTATTTCTATTGATGCTGTTTTTTGGGATTACAAATTACACTGATCAGGCATTGGCTCAAGAGCCATTTACTTTGACATCGTGGGGAAGATTTTTTACTGGGGTTGATTTGGGGTATCAATGGATATCTGGAGATTTTGTCATTCCGGCTGGTGGCCAGCCGGGTTCTGGTGGAAGAATTTATATCGGACCTGATCTCGGAGTAGATCAAACGGAATCGATTTCAATTCTAGGGGATGGACAGATTTTAAACAATCATTTTGTCAATATTGAGTATTTCATGTGCCTGGCTACAGGACTAAAAAGAATACAGCGGGAACTGATGTTTCATAATCGTCTGTATCCTGAAGATTCTTTGGTGGATACCCGGATAGACATGAACTGGTTAAGAATAACATACGCATTCAAATTTCTAGACATAGACTCATGGGCTATTTGTCCATCCTTTGGATTTCATTATGTGGGATGCGGGGTGTCATTAAATGGTGAAACTGAAAAAGGCATCAACACCTCAAATACAAGAAGACTGGACGCCATATACCCTACCGTAGGAATACAGGCGCGTTATCCAGCGCCGTATGGGCTGGATTTTCGGTTAGAATGGGAAGGAATGCATCTTATTACTATGGGACTAATATCCAGTTTTCGTTTGTCCACTAATTTTGAAATTTATCCAGATGTAAGATTTGATTTTGGCTTTACGCATCGCATGGTAAGCAGTGTTGAGAATAACCAAACTTTAAACAACGAATGGTTCTACAATTTAACTGGTGTCGCCGGAGGAGTATCCTTTGGATTCTAGAGAATTGTCATCGAATCGGGGAGACAGCTCGAAGACTTCTTGCCGGAGCTGAGGCTTTAAGAAATTCAGGTTGAGCTACCGGACCTACTCCAACTGGTTTAGTTGACGCAAAAGCTGAATACAGATATTCTATTTTTCTTACCAATCCTTCATTGTATTCCAACACCTCTGGAAAGCAGATAGCATGGTAAGTTATGTCCAGTGATGTATAGCCACTGCTTCCTAAGTCTATGTGGCGCTCTTCACTCGTATAGTTGGGATCATAAACCTTTAGAAGATTTTTTTCAGGTAGCCATGAAAAGGCAAGCACCGCATGCAAAACTGCTCCTCGATCACCTTTGTTCATCAGCAAGACTATTCTAGGTTCGCCGGCGGTCAGTCCACTCACAAGTCTACGAAATGGTTCAGAATTATTCCCATTGTAGCGATTGCAAAAATCCGCCTGAATCTTGACCAGATGTTTACTATAAAATTCTTGCAACTTGTTGGCTATCTTGGTTTGCTTCTTTTCATCAAGCATCTTTCTCAATGGCATTCCGTCAGGTTTGTTGAGATAATACCAACGAGCGAAAGCCGCCATTGCAAAACAGTATCCCGGAGCATTGGAGATTGTAAAAGAGTCTTGTTGAATATCAAAAGAAGCGTGAGCCGAATTACACAGGCAAATTTGGTAAAGGCCTAGAAATGTAATGAAAGATGCGCACAAAAAAAACCGTTTAAGGCTGAAAAAGCCTTTCATAATTGAAGCCCCAATTAGATGAAAGTTATGTCTATATTATATAAAAAAACAGTTATTATTTCAAGAAATAACGGCTTCGTTAAAAACGACCGGATTCAAACCTTGAAATTAATTCACTTCGGTAATATTGAAATGGTAATAAGAAAATAACGTAACGTATGAGAAACATTGAATCGCCGGAATAGGTTTATCAATGCAGAGTCAAAAGAGTTTCCAGGCAAAATCGGAGTACACTCAAATTTTTGGGAAGAGCTTGACATGAGTATACTAGAATTAATCGGCAACACACCTTTAGTCAAAATTCCTAATCCCAATGGATCTGCTAAAGTAAGGATTTTAGGAAAGTTGGAAGGCAATAATCCTGGAGGGTCCATCAAGGATCGAATTGCCGTCTACATGATTGAAAAGGCCGAACAACAAGGACTTATCACACGGGACAGGATCATCCTTGAGCCAACTTCCGGCAATACCGGCATAGGATTGTCCATGGTTGCGGCGTGTAAGGGGTATAGATGTTTGCTGACCCTGCCCGGTTGCGTCAGTTTGGAGAGAAGAAACACCTTAAAGGCTTTTGGCGCTGAACTTGAGGTCACAGAATCATGCGCGAGCACCGATGGAGCTATCAGGCGAGCGTGGGAAATTTATGAATCTGATCCTGAAAAGTACTTCATGCCGAATCAGTTCGAAAATAATTGCAACTGGGAAGCTCATTACATGACCACAGGCGTAGAAATTCTGGAGCAGACAAACAATGAAATAAACGTATTTGTAGCGGGTATGGGCACTACAGGCACTTTGATGGGCGTTTCAAGACGCTTGAAAGAATTTAATCCGTCCATAAAGGTCGTGGGAGTTGAACCAGTTCAAGGACATACTATTCAAGGTCTGAAGAATATGTCTGAAGCCATTGTTCCGAAAATCTACGAACCTTCAAGAATCGATGAGATCATTAAAGTGAACGACGAACAGGCATACAACACGACTCGATGGCTGGCGTTAACACAAGGTATTTTTGTAGGGATGAGCGCCGGAGCGGCCGTGTATGGAGCAGTTCAGGTATCCAAGAGTATGAATTCCGGAACAATAGTTTGTATTTTACCGGATCGTGGAGACCGTTATTTGAGTACTACTCTGTTCAAGTCAATATGCGCCAAATGTCCGCCATAAAAATTGTGAAAGAGGCTAAAGGGGATTTTGATCCTAAAAGAATTCGTAGCATTCTCCAGGAGTAAACTTACTGGAATCAAAGAAAAAAACTCTGACTCCATTCATGTCGGGAAGTGCAAACTTGACGGTATTTTTCGCCCCTGAATTAAGCAAGGGACTCGAGTTCAGCAATTCAAACGCCACTAGGCGTCCATGTTGATAAACAGGAACAGCCTCTACAACTGTTCCGTTAACAGTCCATATCGGTCTGGGTATAAAAAAGGTATAAACCGGATATGTGCCTAAGGCTTCAATGGAAGGGCGTAAAGAACCTGAAGAGGACTTACAAATTTTGACGCTGGTTATTTTCCAGGGGCTGGTTGAAGAAGCCTCATTTTGAGCGTCAACAAACTTGTAAAGAATTATGGTAGTAAGCGCAACAAGAAATAAGGTCGCAAAACAAACGCGCAACAACTTATTCATATCGCTTACGCTCGCGTCGGAAAAAAACTTTCAGGGCTTGAAATAACCACTATGGCAAAAGTGGTTTTTGACTAATGCAATGAGTCAGGATTGAAATCGCTGACATCCAGTTTAGATGAACATATAGCTAAATTTGCTTGAAAACACAAGGAAATAAATTATTCAACATTGACCGCGATCATAAAATAATTTAGTATTGAAAGGTTTTTTAACACCAAAGGGGAGGTTTTAGATGTCAGTAAGAATAGCGATAAACGGTTTTGGACGTATTGGTAGAACAGTTATGCGGAGCGCTTTAGCGAATCCCAATATCGAAGTAATAGCCGTGAATGACAGAATGGAGCCAAAGCTGATGGCCTTTTTGTTTAAACATGATTCGGTTCATGGCCCGTATCATGGGGAGGTTTCATTCACGGAAAACTCTATGAAAATTGATAGTAAGGAGGTTAAAGCTCTCAAAATAACAGACGATTTACTTAACCTCCCGTGGGCCGATCTGAAAATCGATGTGGTCATGGAATGTACGGGTATTTTTAGGGACAAAGATAAAGCCATCAAGCATATTAAAGCCGGGGCCAAAAAGGTAATAGTTTCGGCTCCTGGAAAGAATATCGATGGAACTTTTGTCATGGGAGTCAATGATCGGGATTACGACACATCCAAGCACGATATCATTTCCAATGCATCCTGCACGACAAACTGCCTGGCTCCATTGGTCAAAGTATTGAATGATGAATTCGGAATTGAAAAAGGCATGATGAATACGATCCATTCTTATACTATGGATCAAAGCCTTCTGGACACAGTGCATAGTGACTTTCGTAGAGCCAGGGCGGCGGCTATCAACATGATTCCCAGCACCACCGGCGCAGCGGTGGCAATCGGATTGGTGATTCCCGAGCTTGCAGGAAAATTGGATGGTCTTTCAATCAGAGTGCCTACTCCAAATGTATCTCTGGTAGATTTGACGGCTACGCTGAAAAAAACGGCTTCTGTCGCCAGTGTCAACTCTGCTATGAAAAAAGCTTCCGAGGGGTCATTGAAAGGAATCCTGGCCTACATAGACGAACCGCTCGTAAGCTCAGACTTCATAAACAGTTCTTATTCTTCACTTTTTGATTCTTTGTCAACCATGGTGGTTGGAGACAATATGGTGAAAGTTCTTTCTTGGTATGATAATGAATCAGGTTATTCCACCAGAATGGTAGACTTGGCCGCCTTCATAGGTGGGAAGCTTAAATAGATAACTCTGAAGAATACTCAAACCGGTCCTGACGTCTCTGAGTGAGGGCCGGTTTGGTTCTTGAGGATGTTTTTCCTGGAAGGAGTTTACAAAATGGCTGTGAAAAGCATCACGCAGCTAGATCTTTATAATAAAAGAGTTTTGTTTCGGTTTGATTTTAATGTGCCTTTGGACGCAGAAGGCGTGATCAAAGACGATACGCGCATACGGCGTGCTCTTCCCACGATTCAATACGCCATCGACAAAGGAGCGAGACTGGTTCTTTGTTCACATCTGGGAAGACCGAAAGGAGAAAAAAAGCCCGAGCTTAGTTTGATGCCAGTGGCTAAAAAGCTTTCAGAGTTGTTGGGTCGGGAAGTAAAATTCTTGAATGATTGCGTTGGCCCAGATGTTGAGGCTGCAGTAGACGCTCTAAAACCAGGGGAAGTAGTTTTACTCGAAAACGTGCGTTTTCATCCTGAAGAAACAAAAAATGAACTAGGTTTTTCGGCTCAATTAGGCAGACTGGCGGATGTTTATGTAAATGACGCTTTTGGTACCGCTCATCGCGCTCATTGTTCGACTGTCGGAATTGCAGAATTGGTCTCTCAAAAAGGCGCTGGTCTTTTAATGAAGGAGGAACTCGAAAACCTTCAAAAAGCCCTCCTAGATCCGAAAAAACCTGTTGTGGGGATAATAGGCGGCGCTAAGGTCTCCGATAAAATTAGTGTATTAAAAAATATTCTTGAAAAAATGGATGCTGTTTTGATCGGCGGAGGAATGGCTAATACATTCTTGAAAGCAATGGGCAAAGAAATTGGGCTTTCCTTGGTCGAAAGTGACATGATTGATACAGCTCAGGAAATAATGAAACTAGCGAGCGAGAGAAAATGTGGATTCTTTCTTCCAGAAGATGTAGTGGTCGCTCCAGGGATAGACGCCGGTCAGGAGGCCAGAGTCGCGTCAATTGATGAAATTCATGCAAATGAAATGGCTTTGGATATAGGTCCGGTCACTGTAAAGAAATTTAGCTCTGAAATCGAGAAAGCCGGGACAATAGTGTGGAATGGCCCGATGGGAGTGTTCGAGAAAGACGCTTTTAAGAAAGGAACAATGGAAATTGCCTTGGCTATCGCAAATTCAAAGGCATTTTCGGTAATTGGTGGCGGAGATTCAGTCCGCGCTGTCAAACAGGCTGGAGTCTCCGACAAGGTATCATATATTTCAACAGGCGGTGGAGCGTTTATGGAATTCATGGAGGGGAAAATCTTGCCCGGTGTTGCCGCTCTTGAATCCTAGAAATGTTTTGTTGATAAATATAATCCATAACGGAAAGGAATTTGAGATGAACAAAAGAAAGCCAATTGTTGCGGGCAATTGGAAAATGCATAACACCACCGCTGAAACTCGTAATCTAATTAAACAGATTATTACAAAAGGAAAAAACCCTGGGGAAAACTGCGAAGTTATCATCGCTCCTCCGTTTACATCAATAGCCTGCGCTATAGAAGCGGTTGGAGGAAGTCATATTCAGGTAGCCGCCCAAGACCTTTTTTGGGAAGACAAAGGAGCGTTTACCGGGCAAATTTCCGGGCCGATGATAAAAGAAATCGGCTGTTCCCACGCGATAATAGGTCATTCTGAAAGAAGGCAATACTTCGGAGAAACCGATGAGTCAGTCAACAAGAAAATTGCCGCGGCTATAAAAAATAATCTCATCCCGATTTTCTGTCTTGGTGAAACTCTTGCGGAAAGAGAAGCGGACAGGACTTTCGAGGTTATGAAAAGGCAGCTTACAATTGGGTTGGGCTCGCTGGTTATACAGAATGCTCTGAATTTTATAGTGGCTTACGAACCGGTATGGGCCATCGGAACCGGTAAAACAGCCTCTCCCGAACAGGCCCAGGAGGCGCACGCCTTTCTAAGGAAAGAACTAGCGATCCTCCGAGGAGAGGATTTCGCCAATAAAACAAGAATACTTTATGGGGGTAGCGTAAAACCCGACAATGCGAGGGATTTGATCGGATGCGCGGACATCGATGGAGGACTAATTGGTGGAGCGTCATTGAAAGCTGACGATTTTATAGGTATAATTGAACAAGGAACAGGGATTTAGAAGGGAAATAATGATATGCTCACCGCTATTATTCTTATAGTGCATGTAATTGTCTGTATCGCCTTAATTCTAATTATATTGCTCCAGACGGGAAAAGGAGCGGATATTGGCGCTGTATTCGGAGGGGGTTCGAGCCAAACTGTTTTTGGCAGTACCGGCGCTGCTACCTTTCTGAGTAAGATTACGATTGGCGCGGCAATTGTGTTCATGGTCACATCAATCGTGTTGACTTATTTCTCAGGGCGAGTTGCGGCAGTTAAAGATCATTCAATAATGACGGAACAAAGTGTTCCTATTGGCGCCCCTGTTATGCCGGGCACGGGTGGAACAGCTCCGGAAGCTACAGAGCAGAGCGGTTCGGGGGTTCCTGTCGACCAACGGGGAGGTATGGAACAAAAGGTTCCAGTGCAGGATTCAGAGCCTAAGGCCGCCGGCGCTGAAGGAAAATGAGCGGTAGGCTATAATAATAAAGGCCGATGTTTCACGTGAAACATCGGCCTTTTAGTTTCATACCGAAATTTCTATCAGACTAACGATTCAACAGCCTATCTCCCAGATCTGAAACAAACGCTCTAATGGCTCTAAAAGCGGCGACCATCTGTCTGAGCGCCTCTATATCCTCGTCTGTCAACTCTCCTTGAACATCCACCTCGTACTTGGCGGTTTCCTGTTTTGCCACAGGAGGAGAAACAACAACCTTTGGCGCGGCAACGGGAACAGGTGGTTTTGCGGCCGGCTGAACGGCTTCTACGGTAATTTCTATTGGTTTAGGAGGTTCAACGGCTTTAAGAGCGGGTTTGGTTTCCACCTTTGGTTTGGGTGGTTCCGCAGGCTTGGGAGCCGCAGCGGTCGGTTTGGCGGGTTCCTTGGGAGCCTCGGCGGCCAATGACATGTCTACTTCCATGGACGCTAAATCTGTCTTCTCAATGATTGAACTCAAATACTTCCTGATATGCTCAAGGGTCTTGGGACTGCGCAATATCAATAAGTCCGATCCAGCCTGTAACGCGCTTAGCGCCGTCACACTCTCCAGATTCACTCCCCGTAATGACGCGTCCCCCAGTTTACCGTCCGATGGTAACTTCGCCTCTTTGGTCTTCCACACTTCCTCGGCTATGTTATTTATTATCGGATACTGAAGCTTGTCGTCGTTTTGCGTCAACGCCGCCTGGCGTAAACGCTCCATGATCGAATAACAATACTCCATCCCATAACCGACGGAACCAGTTGTCGGATCTATTAGTATCTTGTCCGAAGGCACTCCAAGATTCTCTAGCAATATGTTGAGTTGCTTGGCCAAATTGATGTCTATCGGCGAATTGGCCGCTACAACCTGCTTATACGCTATGGCCGCAGCCCCAATCTGCTTATAGTTGCCTTCAGTCACAGGACCCAACACCACATTGTGCCCTGCGCACGCCTCAGCGACAGCCTTCAGAACCTCCGTGTTCTTCTGCTCATTGGACACCCCCCAAACTATAAGGGGCGTGTCTATGGCCTCGGCTACCTTCCGAGCTGTTTCAGCGGCATGCTCAGCGGATAAATTCTTGCCATTGGGATCAGTGCCCGCCAACCATAAACAAACCAGGTCGGCCTTGTATTCCTCTACGCACCTCTTGGCCCATGCGACCGGGTCCCCAGTCACACCCTTGAATGGCTCCAACGCCTCGTCAGCCCACTCCTCAGGCTCTATATCCAAAACCTGAAGAGCCAACTTCGGAACATGCGGCCCCTCTCCCTCAAAACTATAAAAACTGTAGCCCGTCTCTCCGCCTAACACTACCTCCTTGCCAGGCTTGCCTATTCTCACCTCGCGTATCTTACCCGAATACTTCATTTTCGGCAGTTCAGCCATCTGACACCTTCCTTAAAAAAATAAAGTCTGTAACGGGCCATCCCCGAACCACAAGGGGATCGACCGCAATTCACATAATACTCGGCGCTTTAGATAGATTCGAAAGCTACAATAACGCCGTATGGAGGTTTTTCGCAAGTACTTTCCAAGATGAGAATTTTCAGTGTTCAAGGGCTCAAGTCTGATGAACCGCAAAAATTAGGAGCCAAAGAATCCTCGCAATTGGTTGACAAAAAGTCTTTCGGTGCGTATACGAAACTGGATATGTCATAAACATTCCATTTGAAGGTTCAGTTATGGAAAGAAGAGACCACGATCTAATCAATACTTGGAAAGATAAGGACGCTGAGCTGGCTAAGCTCTGGCAGGAGCATCTGGAGTACGAAGAACAGCTCGAAGTGTTCAACAAGAGGCTCTACCTTTCACATTCCGAAGATTTGGAACGCAAGACATTACAAAAAAAGAAACTTCGCGGCAGGGATCAGATAGAAAAGATTTTGACCAAATACAGATAAGCTAGTAATTCCGGCCAAATCTCCAGATCCTTTTGCTCGACGAGATGGTACAAAATTGAAAATTAGTGGAGCTAGTATATTACTACGTTCTCTGAAAGAGGAGGGCGTTGATACAATTTTTGGCTATCCAGGCGGCGCTGTTATCGACATATTTGACACACTTGCGCGGGATTTTTCTCAAGATTTCAAATTCATTCTTGTAAGACACGAACAGGCGGCGGTCCACGCAGCTGACGGCTACGCTAGAGCTACGGGTAAACCAGGCGTTTGCCTGGTAACATCTGGTCCGGGAGGGACAAATACTGTTACCGGGCTTGCGACTGCGTACATGGACTCAATCCCTGTAATAGTTTTTACTGGCCAGGTCCCCACACAACTGATCGGAAATGACGCGTTTCAGGAAGCTGACATCGTTGGTATAACCCGACCCTGTACAAAACATAATTATTTGGTTTCACGAACAGAGGAACTGGCTAAAACCATAAAAGAAGGTTTCTTAATAGCCACAACCGGGAGACCCGGACCTGTCCTGATAGATTTACCCAAGGATGTGGCTCAGAATAAGGTCAAGTTCAACTATCCTAAAACAATCGAAATACCAACATACAGGCCAAACGTTAAAGCGCATCCGCCTTCAGTCAAAAGAGCGGCCGAATTGATTCGGCTCGCCGAAAGACCGGTTATTTACGCCGGTGGTGGTGTAATAACCTCCGGCGCCCATGAGGAACTATTCAAGTTCGCTTCGATGCTAAATTTCCCTGTTACGAGTACTCTGATGGGCCTTGGCTGTTTCCCTGCGACACATCCGCTGTTTCTGGGAATGCTGGGAATGCATGGAACGTTCAGGGCAAATATGGCCATTGATCGGACGGACTTGTTGCTTGCAATCGGAGCGCGTTTTGATGACAGGGTAACTGGTAGGGTGGAAGAATTCGCCAAAGACGCTAAAATAATTCACATAGACATAGATCCTACATCGATACAGAAGAATATAGTGGTTGAAGTTCCAATTGTGTGCGATGCGAAGGATGGGTTATCGAAACTAATAGATGAACTAAAAATAGAGGGAAGATCGGTAGAGGCTGACGACAAGCTAAAGGAATGGCACTCGCAGTTAACTGCCTGGAGAAGCCAGCAAAGACTGAGATTTGATCGAACAAGCGAGATCATCAAACCGCAATTCGTAATTGAAAAACTCTATGAAATGACCAAAGGACAAGCCATTATAACCACGGAAGTTGGTCAAAATCAAATGTGGGCGGCCCAGTATTACCTTTTTGACCATCCACGGACTTTCCTGACTTCTGGGGGCCTTGGAACCATGGGTTATGGTTTTCCTGCGGCGATTGGGGCCCAAGTGGCTTTTCCGGACAAAACTGTAATAGATATCGCCGGTGATGGTTCGATTCAAATGAATATTCAGGAGCTTGCAACAGCAGTCCAGTACAAGCTTCCTGTCAAAATCGCAATCTTGAACAATGGTTACCTTGGGATGGTTCGGCAATGGCAAGAGCGTTTTTATGACAAGGTATATTCTCATACTGATATCACGGTAGCCCCGGATTTTGTGAAACTTGCAGAAGCCTATGGCGCTGTTGGGTTAAGAGCCACCAAATCATCCGAAGTCGAAAAAGTTATTGAAAAGGCCCTTGAAACCAACGGTCCGGTAATAATCGATTTCATCGTTGACCGCGATGAAGGTGTTTATCCTATGGTTCCTGCCGGAGCGCCAATCAAAGAAATGATTTTGGTCTAAATGGAAAACAGAAAAGTAATTTCCGCAATAGTAGAAAATAAGCCAGGGGTTCTCGCTCGTGTTGCGGGGATGTTCTCTGGTAGAAGCTTCAACATTGATTCTCTGAGTGTAGCTCCTACGATGAATCCCGATTTATCCCAGATGACAATAGTCACCCATGGTAATGAAGCTGTTTTTGAACAAATCATAAAACAGCTACGAAAACTTATAAACATATCCAAAGTTCAGGACTTGACGAGGGGTGACTATGTCGACAGGGAACTAGTTTTGGTGAAAGTCAAAGCTACATCTGTAAAAAGAGGGGAAGCTCTAAGAATAGTAGAAATATTTAGAGCCAGAATCGTAGACGTGGCCACGGATAACCTGACAATTGAAGTCACGGGATCACAGGGAAAAATTGAAGCGATGCTTGAGCTCCTGTCTTCTTTGGGAATATTGGAGGTTGTTAGGACAGGGACCGTTGCAATTCCTAGGGGCCGGAAAGTTTCCAGGACTGGAGATACCGGAGATTGAATTCAAGCACAGGTCATACTGAATTAATAGCTCGGGAAGGACTGAGCATGGTTTTGGGAACCACAGCGCTTTTTGTTTTGACGTGGTGGTTTGACCATTCTTGGTTATCATCTTTTTTTCTGATCTCCACTATAGCAATTGCCCTATTCTTTCGGAATCCTGAACGACAGCCCCCTCACGATAAAAATGTATTGGTTTCTGCGGCTGACGGGATTGTAATGGAGATATCCGAAAAATCCAAGGCGCCGGTTCTTGTCGATTCAGATCTGACGAGAATAAGTGTTTTTATGTCCGTTTTTAATGTTCATATTAACCGATGGCCGTTTTCCGGCAGGATAAAAACAATCTCTCACCGACGTGGGAAATTTCTAGACGCCAGAGACCCCGCTTCCTCTAAGCTTAACGAAAGTAATTCGATAGTCTTGGACACGTACGCTGGTGAAATGGAAATTGTTCAAATAGCCGGCAAAATAGCAAGACGTATAATCTGGTGGGTTAGGGAAAACGATCCTGCAAAAAAAGGCGAACGTTTTGGACTCATAAAATTTGGATCCAGAGTTGATATCTACCTGCCCAAGAATTTTACCGTCTGCGCCGAAGTTGGATCAAAAGTCACCGCCGGTGTCACCGTATTGGCAAAATTAACCTCGTAGGGCTCTCCTTTAGAAAACCTGTCCTGTTAAAGTTTGTCTATTTATCTAATGAGTTGTAAAATAGGACTCGATTACTGAATTAATTTCCACATTCTTAGCGACCAGAGGAACTTAACCGATGGCTTCCGAGTTTCGTCAGAAGAGATCGATTCTTAGGCCGAGAAAAATTTACGAAAATCCAGAAGACGCCCTGAACGCGTGGCAAAGAAAAAGGAACAGAATAAATAAAATGAAGAAAGGGATTTTTATTCTCCCTTCTCTACTGACATTGACAAGTATTTTGTTCAGTTTTTACGCTCTGATTCTGGCAATTAAAGGCCAGTTTCTATGGTCTGGGGCCCTTATTCTGGTAGCAGGTTTTTTCGATGGTATCGACGGCAAGGTTGCCAGACTTACTAAGACCACCACCAGATTTGGAGTGGAGCTGGATTCTCTTGCTGATGTGATTTCATTCGGAGTTGCGCCGGCGGTCCTTTTTTACACCTGGGTCCTTGAGCCCTATGGACGTCTGGGCTGGGTTGTGAGTTTTGTTTATGTTGCTTGCGGGGCCTTAAGATTGGCCCGGTTCAATGTTCAAACCAACGTGATTGATCCCAAACGTTTCAATGGTCTTCCAATTCCAGCGGCGGCTGGGATGCTGGCCACAGCGGTGATTTTTTTTGAGTATCTTGACATCAAAGCGGAGAATTATTCAATTTTCCTGTTGATTCTTGTCACCTTACTATCATTTTTAATGGTTAGCTCAGTAAAGTTCCACGCATTCAAGGACCTGACCATAGTTAGGGAAAAACCTTTTAGCTCCACTGTCGGATTTGTGTTGTTAATGTCTCTAATAGCGGTGGCGCCTTTTGTGGTTCCTTTTGTTCTTTGCGCCGCTTACGTGATATCTGGACCTATCATGACCTGTGTTCTCTATTTTCGGGCGAGAAAAACAGCAAGGTCTTTTCCCGCAGGCGGTTCAGTAAGCCGCATTCCAACAAGTGTCGCTGAAGAAAAAGATAAGTGACGCAAATTCATTCATAGCGGCTCACAGCCGTGCAAGGCGTTGTTGGGATGGACATTTTTCTTGACCCTGATTCTTTGTTGTTCTAGTAATAAATTCATAATATTAACCTGCTAGGCTCCATTAACATGGATTAATAGGGAATCCTGTGCGATTCAGGAACGGACCCGCCGCTGTAACCGGTTACGAAAGTCGCCATAAAGCCACTGGGAACAATCAAGTCCTGGGAAGGCGCGGCAATTAGAAAGATCCGGAAGCCAGAAAACCTGCCTAACAGAGCTTTTACTTAGCGATGGCCGTGGAAAGCGACGCTTAGATCAACCGAGGTAAAACAGGGAACCCCGGACATGCGATTGTCCGGGGTTTTTTATTTTGGACCAAAAAAATACTGTAATGGAAACAATCGATAGTAATGAGTTGGAACATCACTATCAGAATCAAAGATGGCGTTTTACAGCGTCAATGATAATTCTGATCGTAACTGCTATGACCTCGGTGATCCTAGCGTGTTCAATAGGTCGAATAGAAATCCCTTTTTCTATGGTGCTAAAGTGTCTGGCTTCAGGAGTTGGGTTGATTCATGACGAGACATTGGATCTAATGCAAAAAGCTATCATATTTGATGTTCGGTTAAGTCGGGTATGTTTGTCCGCCATGGTCGGGTTGGCCCTAGCGGTTTCGGGCGCTGCCTTCCAGGGAATTCTAAGGAATCCTCTTGCGGACCCTTTCACAATAGGTGTTTCCGCAGGAGGGGCTTTTGGGGCGGCCCTGATAATATTTCTAGGTCTTGGATCAAAGACCGCTTGGGGATTGGGGCTGGCGCCTTTAGCCGCGCTTCTGGGAGCGCTGTCAGCCCTGGCGGCCGTAATAAGTCTTGCCAGGGTAGATGGGATCTTGCGAAGGGATACAATGGTTCTCGCAGGAATAGTGGTAGCGACATTCCTTGGCGCTTTGGTGTCTCTGTTAAAATCTCTGGATGAAGAATCCGTGGCAAGTATAGTCTTCTGGGTTATGGGAAGCTTCCAGGGGCGCGGTTGGTCACACGCCATTTTTGCTTTTCCTTACCTAGTGGCGGGATTGATTCTGGTAGTGATTTACAGTCGGGAAATAGATCTGATGTCATTGGGTGATTTTCCGGCTCGCCAGTTGGGAGTAGATACGAATAAAGCCCGTGCGATGGTATTAATAGGCGCCAGTTTACTGACGGCCGCGGCTGTCTCCGTTTCCGGCGTTATCGGTTTTGTCGGCCTGGTAGCGCCGCACCTGGTAAGAATGACTGTGGGCCCGAATCATTTAAGGCTTTTTGTTTTAGCGGGCTTGTTGGGAATGATCGCCATGATCTGGTCGGATGTTGCGGCCAGAATTATTCTGCCGGAGGGCGAGGAGCTGCCAGTAGGGGTAATCACAGCGCTCATCGGAGGACCATTCTTTTGCGTGTTGCTGAAGGGCGCAAAGACAGGAACCGGCTTTGATTGAAATTGAGAACATCGTCGCTGGTTATCAGGACCAGGAAGTTTTGAAAGGAATCTCGCTCAAAATAATTCATAACGAGATGATAGGGATTCTAGGTCCTAACGGAAGCGGAAAAACCACTCTGATAATGGCCTTGACAGGCGTTGTTCCAATTAGATCGGGTGAGATTCTGCTGGATGGAAAACCGGTTCGAACTTATCCGACGAAACAAATGGCGAAAAGAGTGGCGTGCGTGCCTCAAAAATCTGAAATTTCATTTGACTTCACAAACCTATCAATCGTTCTAATGGGGCGTTATCCATATTTGGATTCATGGGCCGGTTATTCAAAAGAAGACCGTGATGTGGCCAAAGACGCCATGCGTCAAACAGGAATTCTCAAACTGGCGCAAAAGTCAATCAAAAGAGTATCTGGCGGAGAAGCTCAACTTGTGACTGTAGCTCGCGCTATAGCTCAAACAACGGAAATACTAGTTCTCGATGAGGCGACTTCCAACCTGGACGCTGCAAAAAAAATACAGGTTTTTGATTTACTGACAAAAAAAAATCATGAAGGGGCTACAGTGATATGCGTATTGCATGATTTAAATCTTGCTGCATTGTACTGCAAGCGTCTAGTTTTTCTAAAAAATGGCAAAGTGGTAATTGATGGCCAAACTCAAGATGTTTTCAAGGACAGTATCCTCAGTGAAATTTATGAGACCGACATACGGGTTTCTAAACACCCAGTTACTGGAACTCCTCAGGCCCATTTTGTTCCTTTTTGCAATGTTCTGGATTCAGGGGACTCTTTTTGCCGGAACCGGTTTGGCAGAGTCAATTAGAGTGACAGATGATCTTGATCGTAAAGTTGCGCTCAAAAAGCCGGCTGAAAGACTCATAGCACTGTATGGAGCCTACAATGAGATCCTGGTGGACATGGGTCTGGAACGAAGCTTAATAGCACGAACCAGCGCTGACAAAACACCGGAATCAATTTTGGCTAAACCCAGTATAGGGACCCACATGCGGCCGAATATTGAGTTGATAATGGGATTAAAACCAGACCTGATAATCCAGAATGCGGGTAGAAAAGAGGCCATGGTTCCGGTCAGGCAACTCATGGATCAAGGTCTTTCTGTAGCGGTTTTCAATCCTAACAGCTTTTCCGAGCTCTTTTCCGTGATAGAGCGTCTTGCTATTTTGACAGGGTCAGAGGAAAGCGGAAAACGATTGATATACAAACTAAAACAAAAACTTGAGTCGGTTAGAAACAAAATTTCCGGCGTAGAGAAAAAACCTTCAGTGCTGTTTGAAGTTCGATATCCGGATCTATTGCTTGCCGGTCAAGACTCGATAGTCGATGAAGTGATAAAACTGGCCGGGGGCCGGAATAGCTTGGTCAGTAAGAAAAAATTTCTTCGATTGAACATTGAGGAAATTCTTCGGTTAAACCCGGATTTTTATATAGTTCAACGAGGACCCATGAATCGCGATCCAGGGCCTATTGAACAAAGACCTTATTTTAACCAATTGGACGCCATAAAAAATCAGCGTTTCTTTGTGGTTGAAGAGCAGGTGTTTTCAAGACCCGGGCCTCGATCCGTAATGGCAGTGGAAGATCTTTCGAGAAAGTTACACCCTGAACAATGGGAGTCTGTGAAAAAGAACCTTGAGGACTAGATTCTTCGCTCGAGCCAAGCGGAGAAATCAAACAGCAGGAATAAAATAGTATGTCAAGAAAAGGAAAATTATACGGCATTGGCGTAGGGCCAGGAGATCCTGATCTGATCACAATAAAAGCCGTAAGAATATTGAAAAGCGTATCGGCTATTTTCGCCGCTTCTTCCACAAAAAATGATTATAGTTTGGCCAGAAACATAATATGTAAGCATGCGCCGAATGCAAACATCGAGACGCTGCCATTCCCAATGAACAATGACAAGGTAGTTCTACAAAAGGCATGGGAGCGCAATGCCAAAATAGTTCTTAAAGCTCTGTCAGAAAGGGGAGATGTGGCCTTTGTGACCCTGGGCGATCCAATGACATATTCAACATTCTCATATCTGTTAAAGACAGTTCGAAACATTGAGTCTCAGACAAATGTTGAAATCATTCCAGGTATCACTTCGTATCAGGCGGCGGCGTCTATGGCTAATATCCCTCTCGCACAAGGCGATCAATCACTAGTTGTTGTCTCCGGCGCCAAAGGCAGTGACAAGCTGGCACAAACTTTGAAGCAAGTTGACAACATTGTCATTCTAAAAACTTACAAATATTTTGATAAGATCTATGAAACACTGGCAAATCTCGATTTGCTGGATCAATCTACATTTTTTTCAAAGCTTGGGTTGCCAGGGGAGGAAATAGTTCGCAATGTGAAAACCTTGAAAAGCGCTACGACATCCTACCTTTCTCTCATCATTGTAAACAGGACAAATAAAATTTCTGGAAGATGAAACCGCGTAAAAAATATTGATAAAAACCATCGGAGGATAAATGACTGATCATGTTTTGATCTTTGACACTACCCTGAGAGATGGCGAACAATCCCCAGGGGCTACCATGAATCAGCACGAGAAATTGCAGTTGGCTAGACAGCTTGAAAGACTTGGGGTCGATACAATTGAAGCGGGATTTCCTGCAAGCTCTGGAGGTGACAAGGAAGCTGTAAGCCGAATCGCATCCGAAATCAAACAGTCGAGAGTTGTAGGTTTAGCCCGTTCACTCGCTGAGGACATAGAAACATCTTGGTCAGCCGTGGAAAAGGCTGCCAAACCTGGGATACACACGTTTATCGCGACCAGTGATATTCATCTCAAACACAAATTGAGAATGAGTCGGGAAGAAGTAATAGATCGCGCCGGCAAAGCAGTAAGATTGGCCCGATCATTAAGCGATTGGGTAGAGTTTTCCTGCGAAGACGCAACGAGAAGTGACAGAGATTTTCTCTGTAAGGTAGTGGAAACCGCTATTCGAGAGGGAGCGGGAACGATAAATATTCCGGACACTGTAGGATATTCATATCCGTCTGAAATATATGATCTGATAAAATTCATCAAAGTTTCAATTAGTGGAACTGAGAACATCATCATATCAACACATTGCCACGATGATCTTGGATTGGCCGTAGCTAATTCACTGGCGGCTGTTGAGGCGGGGGCGCGGCAAGTTGAATGCACAATAAACGGAATAGGGGAAAGGGCTGGAAACGCCTCTTTGGAGGAAATTGTTATGGCTCTCAGGACAAGAAAAGACCATTTTAAGCTTACCACAGGAATCGTTACGGACCAGATTTTCCATACAAGTAGGCTAGTTACGGCTATAACAGGTATGTCTGTGCAGCCGAACAAGGCGATTGTTGGAGCCAACGCATTTTCCCACGAATCGGGAATACACCAGGACGGTGTTATAAAAGAAAGATCCACTTATGAAATTATGGACCCTGAAACGGTGGGGGTATCAAAGTCATCTCTGGTTTTAGGAAAACACTCGGGGCGCCATGCCTTTCGCGAAAGAATGCAGGCGTTGGGCTATTCATTGACAGAAGAAGAGGTCAATCTTACTTTCAAGCGGTTCAAGGAATTAGCGGACCGCAAAAAAACGATTTATGACGAAGATCTTGAGGCTATTGTGGCCGAGGAGGTCCTTCGAACCACAGAGACTTATAAATTGCTGTCGGTGACGATCATGGCCGGATCAGACGTTGTGCCGACCGCCACCGTTAGAATGACGGTAGAAGGGGAAGAATGCCACGGCGCAGAACTGGGAAACGGACCTGTTGACGCTACTTATAACGCAATATTGAAACTTACGGGTCGGAGACCGAAATTGCTTCGTTTTGCGATAAGCGGCATCACGGGAGGAACAGACGCTTTGGGGGAGGCTTCGATCCGACTGGAAGAAGACGGAAACGTGGCTGTCGGTAAAGGGGCTCACGAAGACATTCTGGTGGCCTCGGCAAAGGCGATGGTAAATGCGTTGAATCGTTTGGCGTACATGTCAAGGCGCCCACAGGCGGCCAATCGTCTTTAGGGGGAAAACGTCCGCGTCAGTTTCAGTAAAACGTGCTATCTATGCAAAATATCAAAAAAAATATTGCTTTGAAATTAACCGTGATTCATAATAGCCGAGCTTACCTTTTTAAAACCCTATCCTAGGGGAAAGCTAAATATCGGGCAGTTTTGGACCGTAGCGTAAAAAATATCGAGATCACAAGAGAGGAGTCCGGAGTATGGCAGCTGAGCACTTCGAAGAGAAGGAAAGGTTTGATGGTCAGAAGGTAAAAATTCTGGTTCCGGAATATGTAGCCGGGCCGGAAGAAGACCGCTATCAATGGCGCAAAAACATTACTTACGTGAACATGGACCAAGAAAGTAACCCTATAAAAAAATACCTAACTACTGCAGAGAGATACTTCTATTCCAAAGAATGGTTTGGCAGCGAGAAAAGAAAAAATCCCGCCTGAAAATCCATCTGGATTGTTACATAACATTTTGATTCTAAACAAACTGAAGAAGGTGTCAGATGGCTGAACTGCCGAAAATGAAGTATTCGGGTAAGATACGCGAGGTGAGAATAGGCAAGCCTGGCAAGGAGGTAGTGTTAGGCGGAGAGACTGGCTACAGTTTTTATAGTTTTGAGGGAGAGGGGCCGCATGTTCCGAAGTTGGCTCTTCAGGTTTTGGATATAGAGCCTGAGGAGTGGGCTGACGAGGCGTTGGAGCCATTCAAGGGTGTGACTGGGGACCCGGTCGCATGGGCCAAGAGGTGCGTAGAGGAATACAAGGCCGACCTGGTTTGTTTATGGTTGGCGGGCACTGATCCCAATGGCAAGAATTTATCCGCTGAGCATGCCGCTGAAACAGCTCGGAAGGTAGCCGAGGCCATAGACACGCCCCTTATAGTTTGGGGGGTGTCCAATGAGCAGAAGAACACGGAGGTTCTGAAGGCTGTCGCTGAGGCGTGCGCAGGGCACAATGTGGTGTTGGGTCCTGTGACTGAAGGCAACTATAAGCAGATTGGGGCTGCGGCCATAGCGTATAAGCAGGTTGTAGCGGCCAATTCGCCGATAGACATCAATTTGGCCAAGCAACTCAACATATTGCTAGAGAATCTTGGAGTGCCTTCGGACAAGATACTAATAGATCCGACAACTGGTTCCGTCGGTTATGGGATGGAGTATTGTTATTCGATCATGGAGCGTTTACGCCAGGCGGCGTTGACGCAAAACGACGACAAGCTTCAGTATCCGATAATAAATAACATAGCCGAGGAAGTGTGGAAGACCAAAGAGGCGAAGTTACCATCGGACGGTAAACTGGGGGACGCGTCATTACGGGGAGTGAATCTGGAGAGTGTGACGGCGCTAAGCGCGTTACAGGCTGGATCGGACTTATTGATATTGCGCAGTCCCAAGACCCTTGAGCATATCAGGAAGTATTTGAGTTCAATCATTGAGAAGACAGATTTAGCGTCCATGGAAGTAGACATGTCATTGGCCGCCGAGGCTCCCAAGGAACCCGCCAAACCGACCGCTGCGGCTCCCAAGCCTGCGGAACCACCCAAACCAAAGGTGGAAACCAAACCCGCTCTTAAAGCCGTTGAACCTCCTAAACCAACAGAAATTACCGTAGAGGTTAAGGTTGAAGAAGTTAAACCGCAAGCAATCGAATCTAAACCGGAAAAAACAAGTAAAGCGCCGGAAATAGCTAAGGCGCCCGTTACCGATGTGACGGACGAAGAGGAGGAAGCAATTATGGGTCAATTGACCAAGGACGATATTCAGGGTCTCAAAGAAATGGTAGGCGCGTTCAAGGCGCTTAAGGGCCTTACTTCCATGATGGCGGGTCTTGACACTGTGCTGTCGGGTAAGGCTCCCAGCGCCGGAGCGGCTCCCGCTGTGAAGGCCGCCGCAGTCGAAGGCGCTCCTGCTGCGAAGGCTGAGGCCGAAGTGGTATTTGCGGCTCCAATGAAGAAAAAAGAGCTGGGGCCTGTCGACTGGTCGGAATATACGGCCTGTGAAGTTACGCTTGAAGGCCTCAAACTGGCTGATGAAGGTGGGTACAAGACAGCCTTCCACCGTGCTCGCACAATGACAGCATGCCCAATAGGAAAGGGCGGGACCTGCTGCAGAATATGCAACATGGGACCGTGCCGGGTATTGCCTCCGAAAGGAAAGAACGAAACCCCCGAAGAACGTAAGCTAAGGACCGGCTTATGCGGAGCTACCCCAGAAACCATAGCGGCCAGAAACTTTGCGCGTATGGTAGCGGCGGGCGGTGCGGCGCATAGTGATCATGGACGCCACGTGGCTCATACTTTCCTTTTAGCGGCGCAAGGTGAATTACCGGACTATTCAATAAAAGACAAACCAAAAGTCCTGGCTCTAGCCATGGATTATGACGTAGAGACAGAGGGTCGGGAATTCAAGGATATCGCTATAGAAGTAGGCAAGAAGGCCCTTGCTGAGTACGGAAAACAGCATGGCGAACTAATGAACATTAAGCGTGCTCCTCTCAAGCGTCAGGAAATATGGCGAAATGAGGGAGTTATCCCGACTGGAATCGACCGATCTGTTGTCGAAGTCATGCACATGACTCACATGGGCGTGAACCAGGAAATGGAGCACATCATTCGACTTGCCACGAAAGCCGCTCTTTCCGACGGTTGGGGCGGATCGATGATTGCCACAGACCTTTCCGATGCTCTCTATGGAACTCCAGTGCCTATTCTGGGTAAAGTCAACCTGGGGTGCATGAAAGAAGACACTGTAAACATAATCGTTCATGGGCATGAACCGTCATTATCGGAAATTATCGTTCAGGCTGTTCAGGATCCGGAAATGATAGCGTATGCAAAGAGCAAAGGCGCTACAGGTGGAATAAGCCTGGGTGGAATTTGCTGCACCTCCAATGAAATCCTCATGCGGCACGGCATTCCTATTGCGGGGAATTATCTGCAGCAGGAACTCGCTATTATTACAGGCGCATTGGAAACCATGGTCGTTGACGTGCAATGCATCATGCAGGGTGTCGCTGAGTTGGCCAAGTGTTTCCACACCCAAATCGTCACGACGAGTCCAATTGCGAAAATGCAAGGCGCTTACAAGCATTACGCGTATGACGAAAAATATGGACTGGAAACCGCAAAGGCTATTATCAGGGAAGCCATTGATAACTTCCCCAACCGTGACAAAAACAAAATCCATATCCCCACAGAACAACAGGATATGGTTGTAGGTTTCAGCCATGAAACCATTAACTATATGCTGGGTGGAATGTTCAGAGCTTCTTACAGGCCGTTGAACGACAACATTATCAACGGGCGCATCAGGGGCTTGGCGGGAATAGTTGGATGCGGTAACGCAAGAGTCAAAATGGATTATCTACATGTTGAATTGGCCAAGGAACTTATAAAGAACGACGTGTTGGTGCTTACCACGGGATGCTCGGCTATCGCCTTGGGTAAGGCCGGCCTGCTATCCCCGGATGCTGCGAAGAAATACGCGGGGCAGGGATTGGCGGAAGTTTGCGAGACCGTAGGTATTCCTCCCTGCCTACACATGGGGTCATGTGTTGACAACTCCCGTATCCTTATAGCCGCCACGGCGGTTGTCAGGGATGGTGGTCTTGGTGACGACATTTCGGACATCCCCGCAGTAGGTGTAGCGCCGGAATGGATGAGTGAAAAAGCCATATCCATCGGTCAGTATTTCGTCGCATCAGGATGTTATGTCCTTCTTGGTGGCGGATTCCCAACGATCAATGAAGATGTCTGCACGAATTATCTCTTCAAGGACATTGAAAAAACATACGGCGGTAGATGGGACATGGTGGATAAGGATCCATACGAGATGGCCCGGAGATGCATAGCGCACATTGACGAAAAACGTAAAGCCCTTGGCATAGATAAGGCCCGCGAACGAGTCCTTATGGATATGGCCATGAGGCGAGATATAGCAGGTTAACCGACAGCGGTTTCGAATGGAAGGGGATTTATCCCCTTCCAAACTCGATAAGCCTAAACATTTCCATAGAAGGAGATATGCAGTGTCCAAGATAGTTGCAGCGAATGTTATAGCCGGATCTCATAAAGTCTACGAAAAAGCCCGTAAAAGTTATGAGCAAGCGGTGAAAAAATATGGTCAAAAACAGGAAATAGCGTTCCCCAATACAGGCTACTACCTACCCGTAATTTACGGTATTTTAGGGTTTCCTGTTAAAAATCTGGGAGATGCGGGGCTGGTTTTGGACAGAGCCGAACAATTACTGCCCCCTCTTGTAAGGGAAAAGACTCACCTTCCATACCTTGGTCCGGTTTTGGACGCGGGTATGGCCACGCTGTTCAATTTTGAAATTATCGAAGCGATAAGATATCTGGAAGACCCCGATTTCTACCTGCCGGCGGAAGATCCCACTGATGACAAATTGTGGCTTGGAGCGGCTGACGACATCATCCTCAGAAAAAGAGGCGTGGAGTTCGTTGATGGAACAGCTCCAGGATTTGCCGCAATAGTCGGATCAGCGCCCACAAAAGAAATTGCGGCCGATATGGCTTTAGAACTTCAGAAGAAAAACCTCTATGTGTTTATGGCTGCCAATCATAATGGAACGACATTCAGCCAGCAGCTAAAAGAAGCTGGAGTCCAGGTAGGATGGCCAACAAGACTTGTGCCTTTCGGCCCTGATATCTCTTCCGCCATTTTTGCGGTCGGTTTTGCGACCAGAGCGGCGCTTAGCTTTGGAGGCATTCAGCCTGGAGATTTCAGGAAGGTTTTGATTTATAACAAAGACCGAGTCTTTGCGTTTGTTCTCGCCCTTGGCGATGTCGATAATGAATGGTACGCCGCAGCCGCGGGCGCAATAAATTATGGCTTTCCTACGATCGCTGATACTCCGATTCCTGAAATTCTTCCCACTGGTGTTTGCACCTACGAACACGTTGTGTCGAACATTCCTCATAAGGATATTGTTGCTAAAGCCATCGAAGTCAGAGGCCTAAAGGTAACAGTGACGGAAGTTCCTGTTCCTGTGGCTTATGGTCCGGCGTTCGAAGGTGAGAGAATCAGAGGCGACGACATTCACATGGAAGCTGGTGGTGGAAAGACTACCGGTGTTGAATTGACAGTCATGAAAGACATGAATGAAATCGAAGACGGCCAAGTAGACCTGATCGGACCTGATCTCAAGGATATCAAACCTGGAACACGACTGCCGATAGGTATTTACGTGGAAGTAGCCGGTAGAAAAATGCAAGCTGACTTTGAACCCATCCTCGAACGTCAGATTCATCACCTTATCAACTATGCTCAAGGGCTGATGCATATAGGACAGCGCGACATCGCATGGGTACGGATTGGCAAGGGAGCGGTTGAGAAAGGTTTCTCTCTCAAACACATAGGGTCCATCCTACATGCCAAATACCATCAGGATTTTGGGGCGGTTCTTGATAAGGTAAAAGTTACCATTTTTACCGATCAGGGAAAATGCGACGAACTCCTAAAGCAGGCTAAAGAAGCATACGCCATTAGAGATTCAAGAGTTCAGGGGATGAAAGATGAGGATGAGGGCATTTATTTCTCTTGCACACTTTGCCAGAGTTTTGCCCCTACGCACGTGTGTGTAGTAACACCGGAGAGAGCTGGTTTATGCGGCGCGTACAACTGGTTAGACTGCAAGGCCTCCAATGAGATCAATCCGACCGGGCCCAACCAGCCCATTGAAAAAGGCAAGGTCCTGGACGGAAGATTGGGTCAATGGGAAGGCGTCAACGACTTTGTTAGTAAAGCCTCGCGTGGAAAAGTCAATGAATGTAGCGCCTACTCGATCATGGAATACCCGATGACTTCATGTGGGTGCTTCGAGGCCATTGCAGCGGTTCTTCCTGTTTGTAATGGAATTATGAGTGTCGATCGTGATTACAAGGGGATGACCCCATGTGGCATGAAATTCACTACGCTGGCAGGAAGCGCAGGCGGTGGAAACGTTACTCCGGGCTTCGTTGGACACAGCAAGCTTTACATCGTTTCCGACAAATTTGTTTCGGCTGAAGGTGGAATCAAGCGCATGGTCTGGTTGCCCAAAAACCTTAAGGAAATGCTAAGAGACAAAATCAACGCTCAGGGTGACAAGCTGGGCATTTCTAATATGGCTGACCGAATCGCGGATGAAACCGTGGGAGTCACTGAAGATGAGATCCTAGCGTTCCTCCAGGAGAAAGAACATCCAGCGTTGAGCATGGAATCTATCGTCGGATAATAATTTCTTTTCGAATTGTGTGTTTTTCATTTGACCCTTCCCATTGCAGGGGGTTAATGTAGATCAACCCCCTGCTAAATTTGAATCTTTGAAGGAATTCTCACAATTCTGACAGGGGATTTTGCCTCGAGAGGGAGGTTTTTATCGATGGCGCTTTCTGGAATTCAAATCTTTAAAATGATGCCGAAGAAAAACTGTGGAGAATGCGGTGTTCCCACGTGCCTGGCGTTTGCCATGAATCTGGCCGCTGGGAAAGCGGAACTTTCGCTTTGTCCATACGTTTCTGATGAGGCAAAGGAAAAACTGGCTTCAGCGTCGGCTCCTCCGATTAGAACTGTACAAATAGGAGTTGATGCCGCAGCCGTTAAGGTTGGCGGCGAAACGGTGCTTTTCCGCCATGATAAGACATTTAACAATCCAACTGGATTGGGGTGTCTCATTTCCACGTCCGAAACAGATGAGAGTGTTGACAAAAAACTCGCCGCCTTTAAAGAACTTCGATACGAACGCGTTGGATTAACACTTAAATCAGAGCTGATAGCCGTAAAAGACGAAGGGGCTTCCGATCGGTTCGCCGCCATTGCCAAAAAAGCAAATGACGCGGGAGCGGCTCTGGTGCTGATAAGTGAAAAATTGGACTCTTTTAAAGCGGCCCTTGCCGAAGTAGGCAAGAACAAGCCATTGCTATATGCGGCCACTGAAGCCAATCTTGACAACATGTCGGATTTGGCCAAAGAATTTGACTGTCCTTTGGCGATTAAAGCGCCCAAAGTTGGGCTCTTAGCCGCTTTGTCGGCTAAATTGACAGCAAAGGGCCACAAAGATCTCGTCCTTTCCGTGGATAATCTGAGTCTGGCGGAACAGCTCCGAGATCAGGTCATGATAAGAAGACTGGCATTAGAGAAACTCTACAGACCACTTGGGTTTCCTACAATAGTGTTTCCGTGCGCCATGTCCGACAATCCGATTGACGAGACAATTGTGGCTGGAACGTTCATATCAAAATATGCCGGAATCGAAATTTTGAGTGAGCTCAAGGGCGAAGTTCTCTTTCCGTTGTTACTCCAACGACTTAACATATTTACCGATCCTCAACGGCCCATGACAACGGAACAGGGTATTTATCCCATAAATAACCCGGATGATAAGTCACCGGTGCTGATAACCAGCAATTTCTCACTTACTTATTTTATTGTATCCGGTGAAGTGGAATCCAGCAGAGTTCCCGCATGGCTCTTGGTGCTCAACACCGATGGGCTCTCGGTGCTCACCGCATGGGCCGCCGGCAAATTTGTTGGTGACGTGATAGGACCATTTGTCAAGAAATGCGGAATAGAAGATAAAACAGGTTTGAAGAAGCTCGTAATACCTGGAGCGGCGGCAATCATCAGCGGCGATCTCGAAGAGGAGTTGCCTAATTGGGAAATTGCCATAGGTCCCCGGGAAGGAGCGCACATTCCCGCCTATTTGAGGCAAAACTTTATTTAGTTTTATTCAGAGATATTTTAACATTTCTGACCTGTTCGGAACTGGTTTCTCCGAACAGGTCAATGTATATATTTGCTTATAAGAGACAGGAACATCTTTGATATTCCGACCGAGTGTGTTATTTTCACAAACCTAGACACATAATTTCACCAAGGGACAGCATATAAATCAGGAGGTAATCATCCGATGATAAAGGTGGTGGCTGAAAACATCAACATTATGTCGAAGTATACTGGCAACGCCATGCGAGAGAGAGATCCCAAGCCCATTCAGGAATGGGCCGCCAAGCTCACGGAAAAAGGAGCGGATCTCTTGGATTTAAACCTAGGACCTGCCCGTAAGGGCGGCTCAGAAATGATGCAGTGGCTTGTCAAGACTGTACAGGAAGCCACAGACCTACCTCTGTTTCTGGACACCACCAACAATGAAGCCGTAGAAGCCGGTCTCCAGGTTTATAAGGTCAAAAAGGGTCGCGCCGTGATCAATTCAATCATGGCTACACCAGAACGTATGGCTCTGCAACTGCCGCTGGTGAACAAATATGACTGTGAAATGGTAGGCCTCATGTGGGGACCTGAAGGTATCCCCAGGGACGAAAATGAAAGGGCCGTTTTACTCGACAGCATGATGACCCAAACGACTGAACTGGGAATATCACTAGAAAAAATCTGGTTTGATCCCATCGTTGTTCCTGTCTCTTCTCAACAAAAAGAGCTTCAGGGGTGCACTACGTTTATGCAGTGGTTACCTGATCTGGCGCCGGGTTCCCAATCTACGTGCGGGTTGTCCAATTGTTCGAATGGGTCTCCGGATGAACTGAGGGACATTTTGAACCAGGTCTATCTTTGCATTCTCATCAAATGCGGAATCACATCAGCCATTATGGACGGATTTGATGATGTCATAGTCGACATAGCTCATGACAGATCAACGGATCTTGGTGAATCTGGTTGGTAGGGTTGTCGACGGTGAAGATGTTGACACGAGCGGAATGGACAAGAGAGCGGTTGATTACGTAAAAACAGCTAAGTTGTTACTCGGTCAGTCTCTGTACTCGCATTCCTGGTTGGAACTTTAACCGAAACGACTAATTAATCCAAACCGAAAAGAATTCGCGTTTTAAAAGGGCTACATCGACAATGTGGCCCTTTTTATATTTCGAACCTTCTGAAACCTGCGGCTACTCAAGGATCCTGATTTGGCACGGCTCGCATTTCGAACTGTACTTTTCTAAGACCATTCAGAAGTCGTTCAATCAAACCTTGAAGCTCTTGGTCAGATTCCATCAAGGTTATCGAACGTGACTCCCAAATCAGGGGAGCCTCTGTCTCTGTCCTGGCCCAACAGATTTTTACAGCAAATTCCCTAAGACTTTCAGGATTTTTAATCCATTGAATCAAATCATTTTCGGACCCCGAAAAATAGCGCCATTTATGGGAGTGAGGGACAGTTTCATGGGGTGGCGCAACCTCCGACGAACTATCCATTTTGCAATAACATGCTATGAGATGAGAATCGAACCTTGAAATCTCAAAAATCCTTTGAATAAGGCGCATCAAATGAAATGCGGCCATAATCAGAAAACACGGAAAAGCAATCTGCACAACCATTCCAAGAAAATAGCGATAAAAAAACACATGATATTCCATATCTGGAAGATCAAGTCTAAAATTGATCAACGAGGCAAAACCCCAAATCAAAAAACAAACTGACAAAGGAAACAGTAAATAACCCAAAAAATTGACACGTCTATTTTTTTGAACAGGATAGCTCTCAAATAGGGTTGCCAGTTTGTACGATCCACCAACGTAATCACAAATAAACCTTCTGGGAGGACTGCGCCAAGCGCCACGAGGATTGAACAGCGAGCAAAGTTCCTCAAAGACACACATGAAAAGAGCCATGGCGGTCCCGCCAGAAACCAGGAAATTCCTATTCTCGAACTTGAAGGTTTTTTTCTTCAGCGAAATAAAAGAAATAACTAAAACGGTATTTGTAAACACGAGGCCCCCGAACAAAAGCCACAAATCCGTGAAAGACGGAACCACATAATTCAATTGAATTCCCATATAGTGTTTCAACATAATTGGGCCTGAAACCAGAAAATAGTGGAGGAGCAGTAGTATGGCCAAAACTGTAATAAATTTCAGATTTGAGACCAAAACATACGAAGCAAATTCAGAGGCGCCAGGGTAAAACCATTTACTCAAAAAGTTGTTATCGAAAAATTTCTCGTTGGATAAAGTTTTAGATGACGAAGAAACGTCGGTAGAATCAAAAAACGACAGAATTTTTTCTTGATTTGCCAAATCCCCCGGTTCCGTAATATTCGGCTTCTTTCTCAAGATTTTTGGAAGCCCTTCGAATACCCACTTCAATCCGAAGAAAAAACCCGCTACAGAAGAAATGAATGATACAAAAACAGAAAAAATGCTGGGTAAAGATTTGAGTATAAAGCCAAGGGGATCTCCTGGAAGAGTAAACGGTAAATATGGAACGACCAGAAAAAAGAAATCTCTTAATCTTGAAAAGGCCATGATCGATACGATCAGACCGATAGCAACCGAAGTTATCCCCAAAAGCAGGGAACCATTCTCCCACAATTTTATTTTTGAGGGCAAGGTTGAGCTCCTAAGAAAAACAATTTATTAGCCAGAATGGCATAGTAAAAATAACTAACTCCATCATAATTCAAAATGAACAGATAGTACAAGTTTAAAGATATCAAAAAAAACGTCTTAGGCGCCAAATCTTATTTGTATTTCGCGAAAAAGAGCCCAAACAACAGTTACAAGAGTTCCCAGTCCAAAGGTCGACAAAGATCATGTTGCGGCCGGCATAGGTCTATGATAGATTGATTATGGACTAGATCTGTCTGAACCAACTCAGCTAAAGAATTTGGGCCTGCAAAATAATGAACTCTTTGGTATCGATAAAGCGGACGATACTTACTGCGCTATGTGCTCTTATACTAAGTATTCTACTACCTCCTCTTTACGCACAGGAAGACAAACCGCCGGGTAAAGCGCCTCAGGAAAAAGAATCCACTCAGCTTGTCGGAAAATGGGAAATATATGAAACCAAGGAACCTGGAAAACCATATGTTTCATCTTATAAGGGCCGGCCTTTTGTGAGCAAAGGCGCTAACGCGTTCACTCTCGTTTTGGAATACAGAAACGATGGAACTTTTAGAAGAATGGCCAGAATTGGTGAAAGCGAATCTATAGAGGAAGGTACATGGCGTCTATCTGGACACGAGTTACGTCACAAGAGGAAAGGAGCTCAGGAAGAAGAAATCATGTACATCCGGTTTGATGGCAAGGACCACTATGTGTCGACAGAAGTCTTCGAAGATACATCAGATCCTGGATTATTCGCCAAGTTCAAACGCATCTAGTCTGATCGCCTCATCCTCATCGACTATTCCAAACACTAAATCACCAAAGTTATTTCCGAAAGTTTTTACGTTCTGTCAGGAAAATTGACAGTGAACCTTCGCAGTATATTTCTTTGTCACAAGAAATATATCCTAATTCAAATAACAACGATTGTATCTCACCGATACTTCTCATTGGCACGCCCGTTGCTGTAGAAGATTTCAAGTTCATCGAGAGTAGGGCTATGCCAGACACATTTACCATCCTCATTGCCGATCGCAATAGAAACGTTCGAGAGTATCTCCGCCGGGAATTCGTTTCAGATGGCTATTCGGTCAAACTGGCCAAAGATGGAAGGGAGATGATTTCACTCATTCAGGAAGAACCCCCGCCGGATTTATTAATTTATGATTTGGAGGCGCCTTATTTAAATGGTCCAGATAGTCTTGGCGCCCTGGAGGATACGCGACCACTTTTACCCATCATTGTCTACACTTTCCTGACGGAACACGCCAACCATAAAGCCGTCAAAAAAGCCGCCGCCTTTCTAGAAAAGAGAGGAAACGACATAGACGCGCTTAAAGCCGCAGTGGCTAAAGTGTTGGGGAATTGCTATCCATCTAGATTCGTTTCTGAAACAACAAGTCAAAAGATTCCAACATAAGCGACAAACATTGCAATCACCCTGAATTCAAAGGGCTTGCCTCAAACTTATCCAGTTGAAGCCTCCTGAACAAGAAAGGATGATTCCCGATTTGCGATCTGTGTTCATCAACAAGGCAATTTAAAAAGGAATAACCGGAACGAATGTTCCGGTTATCCTGATGGAATGGGAATATGTAGATCTGAGTTATTCGTCTATATGTCTCTAAGTCTTGAGAGCGTATTTCCCAAAAATTCTATCGTAATAGGCCTTCTCAGAAACCGTTCCCCAAGGACCGATCTGCGCCCTGAATTTCTTAAAAGCCTCGTTAACTTTCTTCGACTGAGGATCCTTTGCCGCTTCTTCCTCAAGCACTTCCGCTGAAAGTTTCCCGAGCTGGACAAGCATTTCTGCAGGGAACTCCTTCAACTGCACATGGTGTTTGTTGATCAGTTCCTCAAGAGCGGCCCCATTACTTGATTCGAACTCCGACAAACTCCAGATGTTAGTTTCCGCCGCTACTGAGTCGAGGATCACCTTCAAGTCAGAAGGTAAACCGTCGTAGACTTTTTTGTTGAAGGTCACCTCAAGGCATGTTCCCGGCTCATGCCACCCGGGATAGTAGTAATACTGGGCGGCTTTGTACAAACCTAAACGGAGATCATGGAGTGGACCGACCCATTCCACTGCATCAATGACTCCCCGCTCAAGAGACGTAAAGATTTCTCCGCCAGGCAAGAGTACCACCGTTCCACCGGCTTTGGCCACAACCTTTCCGCCCAAACCGGGAATGCGCATCTTGAGGCCTTTCCAGTCCGCCATGGTATTCATTTCCTTGCGGAACCAGCCCCCCATCTGAACGCCGGTATTGCCTTGTGGTCTTGGGACGAGATTGAACGGCGCATAACATTCTTCCCACAGCTTTAGTCCATCTCCCGCATAAAACCACGTGTTTATCCCTTGAGGATTCAGTCCGAAAGGAACCGAAGAAAACCATTGAGCTGAGGGCACCTTACCTGCCCAGTAATAAGCGGCTCCGCTAAATAATTCAACTGTGCCAGCGGACACTGCGTCGAAACATCCAAGCGCTGGGACAAGCTCGCCACCGGCGAAAACGTCAATGGTGATTCGTCCTTCGGTTGCTTCTTTGACCCGTTTGGCGAATCTCTCCGCTCCCACCTGCAGGACGGGAAAGTTAGGTGGCCATGTGGTGACCATTTTCCAATGATACTTTTTTCCCTGCGCCCATACCGCCGGCGCTCCAATAGTTGTAGCCGCCGCTCCTACGGCTCCTGCGGCCACCGCTGTTTTGCCAAGAAAATCCCTTCTGTTCATCAAGCACCTCCAATTTTGCTCTAGGTCAAATGATTATTTTGAGGTTAGCCGTTTCTTTTCCCGATGACTTATTTGTATTTGCCACCAATTTGATGCTTAGAAAACCGCCCTTGGAAGCCATGTGGCAAGCCACGGGAACGCCACAACGAACAACACTCCGATAGCCTGAAGTATTACAAATGGGATTATCCCACGGTAAATATGTCCAGTTGTTACTCCCGGCGGAGTCACGGCCTTAAGATAAAACAGAGAGAACCCAAAGGGAGGAGTAAGAAAGGACGTTTGGAGGTTGACTGCTATCAGGATGCAAAGCCAGAGGGGATCCACACCGAACGCAATCATGACAGGAGCCAAAACCGGTACATGGATGAAAGTAATCTCAATGAAATCGAGAAAAAAGCCTGCTATGAAAATCACTCCCATGACAATAGCCAGTACGACCCAGAGGCTATACTGCGCCGCAAGACCTCCCAGAAAGCCCCTTACGAGGGCGTCTCCGCCCAACCCGCGAAAAACCAGTCCGAACGCCGCCGCTCCGCATAGGATTATGAAGACCATGCACGTCAACTTCATGGTCTGAATCATTACCGCTCTGAGCACTTCTATGCTAAATGTCCCACGAACCAGGGTCAAAATGGTTGCCCCCACCGCTCCCACTGCAGCGGCCTCAGTCGGCGACGCCACCCCGGCGAATATTGATCCGAGAACGGCCAGTATCAGGAAAAGCGGCGGTAATAGGACCTTCATTACCCTTTTTGCCAGTCCGATATCGAAAAATTCATCCAGTTCTGATTTTGGAATCGGCGGGGCAAGGTGGGGGAAAAACAGTGAAACAAAGAAAATATAAATCATGTACAGCCCAACAAGAACCATACCCGGCAGCACCGCCCCCATAAAGAGATCCCCCACAGGGACGCCGACAATATCACCCAACAAGACCAGGACAATACTAGGAGGAATGATCTGTCCCAGGGTTCCAGATGCAGCGACGGTACCGCAAACAAGCTCTTTTTGGTATCCTCTGCGAATCATCGTTGGGACGGAAAGCAACCCCATGGTTACCACTGTAGCGCCGACAATGCCCGTCGAAGCTCCCAGTAGCGCTCCTACGGCCACTACTGAAATTGCCAGGCCGCCACGCAATCTTCCAAAAAGAAGTCCCATGGTATCGAGAAGCTCTTCGGCCATTCCTGAACGCTCAAGCATTACTCCCATGAACACAAAAAGGGGCACAGCCATGAGGGTCACATTGTTCATGACTCCCCAGATTCGTAATGGCAATAAATCGAAGAAGCCCCAACCAAAACCAATTAAACCAAAGTAAAGCGATGTTCCGAGGAGGGTGAAAGTGACGGGAAATCCTGCCATGAGGAGAATTGTCAGCGCCAGAAACATCCACGCGGGCAAGTATTCCATTATGCCTCGTACCTTTTTCCGGCTGTTGCGCCTGAGATCACTAAAAGACTTTTCAAGCCAAGAGAGACACCCTGAAGAAGCATGAGAGAAAACCCAATAGGAATAAAAGACTTAACGATAAACCGATAGGAAATACCGCCTGGGTCGGGTGATCCTTCGAAGACTTCCCAGGAACTAAGTGTGAAAGGCATCGATGTCTTGATAACGAGGTAACACCCCGGGATAAGGAAAAAAAGCACTCCTATGAAATCAACCCATGCCTGAGCCTTAGGACTGATGATCTGATAAATGATGTCAACCCGCACGTGACCGTCGTGTAAGAGTGTATAGCCCGCCCCGACCAGGAAAATGAATGAAAAGATATGCCATTCCAATTCCTGGGTGAAGACGGAACTCTTATTGAAGGCGTATCGCATCACCACGTCGGAAAATATCACTATGACAAGGCCAAGCGTAGTCCAAGAAACTGCTCGACCCGTCCATTCGTTAATCGAGTCTATCAGGCCGCACAACTTCCTGATTGCGAACATGGTTAATACCTTTTATATATGGATTGCTTATTTAAGTAGTACACTGGACACACGGTAGAAGATTTGTCAAGAATTTTGTAATTTTCAAAAACCTTTTCATTCCCATGTAGCAAAAATCACACCGGCCAAAATCATTATCCCGCTTACAATGTGCACCCAGGTAACAGGTTCACCTAAAAGGAAAAGCCCTTCCACTCCACTGAACAAAGGTAGAAGATAGTAGACCAATGACGCCCTGGCAGGACCAATAATCCCCACTGATTCATTCCAAAACCAATAGGCCAGCAAAGAGGGGCCAATTCCCAGATAAAGAATGGCCCAAATAGTTTTTGGAGGAAAATCACCCAAAGTCATTCCGGAGAGTTCCCAGCAAAACCACGGTAGTAAGAAAAGCGTTCCTAAAACAAACAGTGAAAACAAGAAAGCCTGAGGATCCAATTCAGTAGGTCGGACTCGAACCAAAATGCTGTATAAAGCAAATGACGCCGCTTGACCCAACATCCAAACGTCACCAATTGAAAACGTCAAATCTTTTAGGTTAGAAATCCGTCCATTGCTTAACAGGAAAACCACCCCTGAAATAGCTATTGACAGACCAATAGCTCGACGAAAGGTTAATGCCTCCAGCAGAAATATTCTTGCGAATATGATCGTGAAAACCGGTGAAAAGATTGCGATCAGCGACATATTTAATGCAGGTGAGAATGTGGCGGCCACATAGATGAGCATATTGCTCATCGTCAGCCCCAGGAACGCAGTGAGCGCCAGATAACCAAGATGTTTCCGAATTAGTGGTATACAATTCCAGATTGGACGTATCACAAAAGGAAACAAAAAAACCGCTGCTATAAAAGAACGCAGAACAACAAGTATGACAGGCGGCGTAGAATCCGCCAGGATCCGAGCTACAATGAAATTGCCGGACCAAATTGCCGTAGCGGCCACAACAAGAACATGTCCTTTAATTACCCTATAATGTTTGAAAGTCAAAAACAGAACCTGTTTTCTCAGGCAATATAAGAGTCAAGGCGCCCTGACATTGACTATTTCAAAAACTTGTCCTCAGTTCGGTACTGAACTGGCCCCGTAGAGTAGAGGTCATTACCCAAAACATCTGTCGCCACGATCAATGGCATGTCTTCAACAAGAAGCTTTCTAACAGCCTCAGGCCCTAATTCGTCCCAGGCGATCACTTCGGCCTCTTTCACGCAGCGAGACATAAGGGCGCCGGTTCCTCCGATTGCGGCAAAGTAGACAGCGCCCCATTTCATCATGGCGCTCTTAACTTCCTGGGAACGCTGACCCTTACCAATCATGCCCTTTAATCCCTTTTCGATGAGTAGTGGAGCGTAATGATCCATGCGATAGCTCGTGGTCGGGCCGGCAGCGCCTATTGGGCGACCAGGAGGCGCAGGTGTGGGGCCAACGTAATAGATCACCTCGCCTTCTACTTGAAAAGGTAAAGGCTCGCCGGCTTCTATTAAATCAACCATCCGCTTATGAGCGGCGTCTCTTCCAGTTATTATGACCCCGGAGAGCAGCGCCACGTCACCAGCCCGAAGACTATTGACAACAATACTGTCAAGAGGCGCAAAGATTTTTCGTGGCTGAGCGCTCATAATTCAACCTCCGCATGGCGGCATGAATGGCACTGTATATTTACAGCTACCGGTAAACTTGCAATGTGCGTGGGGTAGGAATTTATGTGGACCGCTAATGCGGTAGTTTTTCCTCCCAATCCCATGGGGCCTATACCACTACTGTTGATTCTCCCTAAAAGCTCCGCTTCCAAAGAAGCTAGAACCGGATCAGGATTCTGTAACCCCAAAGGTCTCAACAAAGCCTTTTTAGCAATCAAGGCCGATTTCTCAAAAGTACCCCCCAGACCAACACCTACCACAACAGGAGGACAAGGATTACCACCCGATTCCAGGACCCGTTGGACAATAAAATCTTTTGCGCCTTCAATACCTGCTGAGGGAGGAAACATCATAACCCTCGACATGTTCTCAGATCCAAAACCCTTAGGAGCCAGCGTAATCTTGAATTTTTCTCCAGCCACTATTTCAGTATGGATGACTGCCGGCGTATTGTCGCCAAAATTGACGCGGGTAATCGGATCAAGCGTTGATTTTCTTAAAAATCCGTCTTTGTATCCCTGCCTGACCCCTTCGTTGATAGAATTTGACAACAAATCACCAACAATATGAACATCTTGACCAATTTCAAGAAAAACTACCGCCATGCCGGTGTCCTGGCACAGCGGAATGTGCTCTGTAGCCGCTATCTCCGCATTCTGAATGATTTTCTCCAAAACCATCCTGCCAATGCTTGATTCCTCAGTTTCCAGAGCGAAGTTCAACTGGTGGATTACGTCATTGCCCAACACCGTACACGCTTGAATGCACAGATTACGAACTGCGCTTGTAATATCATCCGTGAATATGGTTTTCATGATGTCATTCCTGAGCTTGCAATCCTTTTCGGTTTGTTGAAAATAGATCTCAAATCAATGGTTATTCAAAAAAGAGAATATAAAGTGTTTAGGAGCTATTCCAAATGATGACTGAATCCGACACCATTTATTTTGAACTTTCTTACCGTCAAGTCCTCAACTTGTTGGATCGCCATAACCTGCTAAAAGAAAGGCTTCCGTTTACAAAAGGTTTGCTGGAAGAAGCCTTGTTTTTCGCCTACAAAATGAGGCTCATTACTCAGGGTGAGGTGAAGAAACATCTACGACTGGACCGTCAGGAACTACGACTAAAAATAAACGAATGGAATAATGGTGACGAAGGTAACTGTGCATGTCGTCTGGCTAGAAATCCCCTAATTGAGCAAGGCGAATAACCGCCGTTAAACATGTCGACCCTTGAATTCCAATAACTCTAAAAAGTTTTCAATCTGTTTTTCCAAATTTTCAAACGAATACAGCCTGGGATCATTTTGATCCGCCTCAAAGATTAGCCCAGGTATTCCTGTGCTTTTGGTAATAGCGTCCCTGAGCGCAAATACATCCTGAGAAATCCATTTGCAACTACGATTCGAATGAAATAAGAAACCATCAACCTTGTATCGTTGAGCTAGCTCAATGTATTTTTCAACTCTGTAATCAAAATTCAAATTAAAGGTATACAAATATTGCCGGGTCCAATCAGTTAAGGGGTCCTGTTCATTGACCGCAAGCTGACTCCATGCCCAAGTATATATGGAAGTGACGACTGACGCCCCCCTATCAGCAAGAAAACCTGAAAGTCTGCTTAACTCAGACCAAATAGGTAAATTGTCCCAAAATAATCTAAACTTTTCATTCTCTACCGCCGGTATCTTTTTGGCGACGCGTTCCTCCAATTCTTGAACCAGGTTTCCATAAAAACTTACCGCAGTTTCTGTTCCCCTCTGTGAAACAATTGGAAACATTGAAACAAACTGGTCAAAAACCGTCATTGGAGCAGGAATCTGTTCTCCCATTATCAGCATTCTTGTCCAAAGTTCAGACGCCTTTTTTGAGAGATTCATGACTTCCTTGAATTTTGCCTCATCCAGACTTTTGCCTGAGATACTTTCTAAAGTTTTTATCAATTCTTCCAATTGCTTCCTGACGTAAACTTCAGCACAAACATCTTGCTCACCATTTCCGGAATGAGGAACATCTATAAGAACCATCGGCGCGTTGTATTTTCTACTTAACACTTCAAACCATTTTGTGAGGGTCCCACATTGACAGTTTATCACCAGAATCAGGTCAGGTTTGGGCAACCCCCAGGTAGGGCTTACACCGGCTTTGATGGACCCGATGTCACACCTTGCATAAGAACAGAGATCCATGACGTAACCCATGCCCTCTGCGGCGGCCGATAATTCCGTCGTCATTTTTCTAGCCCCAATTATTGCCGCATGGTTTTCCGGGTAAACAGGGAACATGTCCATGGCGTAAATGAGTTCTACCGGCGTGAAAACATTACAGTACACTACTGGTTTATGGTTATTAGGAGCCATGTGCGCGGCAGTGAAATAATCCATGGTGATTTTCTTGATTTCTTTGAGGGCCTTGATTGGTTCCATCTCTAAACCTTGTTGGTATGAGTTAATTACGCTTTGTGACGATTGAGTTCTAAACCTGTCAGCAATGTCAATGAAACTTCCATGTGACTTAACTGAGATTAAGGCAAATCGCCCGCTAAAATCTCTTTAAACGCTTCTAATCGCAAGCTGATCTGACTGAGCGAAGTCCCGCGGCTTGAAGTTTCGAGCGCAAGATTTGGGATAGAGTTTTCTTGCAAAGCGAATATCAAGTCTGGGGTGTCAAAAGCAGCGGCTTCACAAAATTTTGGATTCAGGAAAACAACCCCTTGGGCCCTACTATCCCTAATTCTGGTCAGAAAGTTGTCTATCATTTGCCTTGGTTCTATATGATAGCCAGTGTACGGGATCAAAGACATGTGTCTATCCACAAGCGACTGTAAGAGATCCTCCTGAATTATCGGATCTATGACTACAGATCTGTTGCCTGTGACTATTTCGTCACCTACAAGAGTAAAACCATATTCGTCGAATAATGCCGTGATCTCCGCAGGGTCCCAAACTTTTCCTCTAACGTAGATTCTGGAACGATCAGTCTCTGGCTCTGCAGATACATTCCAAGGCAAACGCTCCAGCAAAGTCAGATGTTCTTCTCTCGGAGTTCTGACGGCTGATTCCAACAGTGAGATCACGCGACTGGCGGTCCAAGACGACGGAGATGTTTCCATCATTTGATAGGCCGAACGCAATTGATCTCTACTCTTGTTGTAAATCGAAATACTCGAAACGAGCGTCTCATCAACTATTTTGTTCCCGGTGATTCCCTCAAGCCATTTTGAAATACGAAGATATTCTTCTTTAAGATATTGTTTTGCATTAGAATCCCCGATCTTTTTGGGAAGTCGGAGAAATTCGCAGGGAGAATCGGGAAACAGATTTCTCCATAGATGGTACAAATTCCTGGTCGTATCACAAACGTACGGGATGATCATCCCATCAAGAACATCAAGTTCGCCACTGAGCCGCAACTCCAAGGCGCCCATTGCGTGACTGCAAGAATAGCCGGGAATATGCGCCTGAGAGAGGCTTAAGGGGATTCCAGCTCCAGCCACCGCAATTGGAATTGCCCCAGCGGCGTGGATCAGTTCTTCAGGAACATCAGGAAGTATGTGGCCAATGATTTTTTTCCCGGTTTTCGCTTTTGTGGCTTTTATTTTAGACCATGGGTCTCGGATAATGTCGGCAAATGGAACCCACGGATCTGATTTATTCATCGCCCCTTCGCCTCCTATCATTTACTGGGTAATGTCTGTATTTCTCCAGTAGTGAGATTAATAAATTTATGACGGGTTGCTTGCCGTGTCTCATCATTTAAAATAAACTTCTTGGCTAAGTATCTATCAAGGAGGGACGTTTTGGAATCAATTCCTTTCTTACATGCTAACAAAATGTTCACCATTACGTTCGAAGATGATCTAGCCTTTGTTGAAATCAGATCCATCCTGGATCAATTACTTGATTCAAGCGCGTTTGACTCAGAGGCGCAAAAATACGCCGAGTCTTACCGTCTTAACTGTGACAACGAAGTTTTCAAAGTCTGGGTAGTGGAGATGGAGGTGATTATCCAGAGAGAACAGCTTTTATGAAGGCCCGTATTAGAAATTCGCTCGGGGATTTCACCTCATCCCTGTGCAAGCAATTGAGAAATTTTGGCCTTAACAAAGTCTGCGTCAGGAGCTTCCGGAAAGACCTTTAAATACTGCTTATAGGCTTGTGCCGCCTCCTTCTTCTTATCCATCATTTCATATATTCGAGCAATTGAAGAGTAGGCTTCACGTCTGTATGGCGAGTTGACGTCTTTTGAGAGCTGTTCAAAAATATTCATAGCCTTTTCAAAATCTTTTAGCGCCATGTAAGATTGGGCTATGTTGTAAAGAGCAAGTGGTCCCAGGCTTTGCCCGGCCAAACCCGATGATTGAAATCTGTTATACCGTTCCAGAGCACCTTTAAAATCGCCTTTGTTATAAAGAATATGAGCGGAATAGAGAAGCGCTATTTCTCCAGTGGGCAGGTCTCCGTAATCTTTAGAAATCTTGTCAAGAGAATTAAAAACTTGATCCTGCTGAACTGTGGTCTTGTCATCCATCAAACTGGACACATTTCCATATTCTCTGAGCGCTGATTCCAAGACTTCATGGCTTGTCGTCTGCCTATGGCTACGGTAAGCGGAATAACCCAACAACAGCAACCCGAAAAATACAAAAATGGAAATTCCTATAACCATTGAACGATAGTTACTGCGGGCAAATTCGACTGCTATCGCGGACCAGGTGATAAATTCATCAGGTTCTTTGAGCAGTTCTTTTCTCTTGGGCTTTTTATCGGCCACAATACACCTCATGACTCAGCCCGATTCAACTTTAGGGCCATACAAGTTAACAATAATGGATAACTGATATGGCCTTTGAAGTCAATGTAAACGGATCACCAAAATCCACCACGCGAATTTAGCGAAGGGTGTTTCTCGGTTTTCTCTATACCATTGAAGCGTTTAGCCTTGGTTTTTGGTTGGGTCGATAGACCCACAACTCAATTTTGTAAGAGTTTATATCCTCTTGGAAGGTTTTGCCGAAGTTCTATCTATCTCTATAATACCCCGACATTATGTTGTTCCTATTCATCAGTGGTGAAGGTGTCGTTGTCCACAAATTCATTTCTTCTCGTTCTTCTCCAACTTTCCCAGGATATCGTCCGCAATCTCGGGGTACAACGATCTCATGCAGTCAGGACAAATGCCGTGACTGACCAAAGCGCCGGACTGTTCCGTGATATAGCTTTCAATCGCCTGCCAATAGCCCGTGTCCTGTCTTATCTTCTTGCAGTTAGAGCATATAGGAATCAGTTTGGCTAGATCGCTGATCTGTGTGCGGGCCTCCTTAAGTTTCAGAAGGAGTTTTTGGCGCTCTATGGCGAAACGTATGGTCCTTGCCAACAGGCGACCGTCCAGGTCGCCCTTGACCACGTAATCCTGAGCCCCTTCAGATACCGCTTTTGCGGCCGAGTCGGCATCGTCAAGGCCGGTCAGTATCACAGTAGGTACTGCCGGAGCTTGAGAGTTGACCTTGGAAAAAGTCTTAATGCCAGTGCCGTCCGGCAGCGAGAGATCCAACAGGATTACGTCAATGTCTCCGCCGGCTAACCGTCCCAAAGCCTGGCCTATCGTCTCGACCCAAACGGTTTCAATAAGCTGGTCCTTTTGATCTGAAAGGATTTCCTGAACGTAAAAGGCATCGCCCCTGTCATCCTCAACCAGCAACACATTGATTTTGTTATTTTTCACTTTGCGCCTTTGTCGGAAGCTTTACTATCGTAAACCAAAAGTTATCAAGGGCGTTGACCACCTTTTTGAACTGGTCGAACCCCACCGGCTTGGTTACGTAACAGTTAGCTCCAAGATCGTAAGACTTCACAATATCCTCTTCAGCCGATGATGTCGTGAGGATTACTACGGGAATCATTCTAAGCTCGTCGTCGGCCTTTATCTCAGCCAGTACCTGCCGGCCATCCTTTCTGGGCATGTTCAGATCCAACAGGATCAGATCGGGCCGAGGAGCTTCTGAATATTTCCCTTCACGCCGCAGGAACGCCATCGCTTCGACCCCATCTTCCACAACGCTAATATTCATGATGAGTTTCGAATCGCTCAAGGATTCCCTAGTAAGCTCCACATCGCCGGGATCATCCTCAACAAGTAGAATTTGTAGGGGTTCAACAGTCACCATAGTAAGGTCCTCCTGTAGGGGATACATAGTCTCACTAGCCCTTCCTAGTTCTGGTCGGGAGCTTCACGATCGTCAGCCAGAACTCTTCTATACTTTGAACGAACTTCAAAAATTGATTCAGATCTATTGGCTTGGTTACATAACAGTTGGCCCCAAGACGATAGCTTTTCAGAATATCTTCCTTGACCGTTGAACCGGTCATTACGATTACGGGGGTCATTTTCAGAGTGTTATCCGATTTAATTTCCTTAAGCGTCTGAACCCCATCCTTTCTGGGCAAATTAAGGTCTAGGAGAATCAAGTCGGGTCTGGGAGCATCTGCACAAGACCCAGACCTGTGGAGAAAATCCATCGCCTGGGTCCCATCTTGGACTACATGCAAATTCATCTCGATGATCGAATCTTCAAGGGCTATTTTGAGAAGTTCGACGTCGCCGGGATCATCTTCTATAAGGAGTATCTGAAAAGGTTTAATTGCCATGTTTTTCCCCAAGGGTGAAATAAAAAACCGACCCCTCGCCGGGTTGAGACTCAAACCAAATCCTCCCACCATGCCTTTCCACTATTTTTTTGCACAGAGCCAGACCGATACCCGTTCCCTGATATTTCCCTACCGAGTGGAGCTTCTCAAAAATTCCGAATATTTGTTCGCTATACAGAGGGTCTATTCCGATGCCATTGTCGCGAACTGAAAGGATCCATTCACCGTTATCTTTTCTAGCGGAAACGTGTACGTGAAGCGGTTGTTCTTCGCGGAACTTGACGGCGTTTGATATGAGATTCTCAAACAACATTCGTATTTCTCGAGTGTCGGCAACGAGGTAAGGTAGGTCATCCAAAGTGACTACTCCATTGGCTGATCGAATACCGGCGTCTAGATCAGCGACAACCTTCCGCAAGCTCTCATTCAGATTTACCGTCTCACGATTCGGCGGGGACCGATCTAGTCTTGTGTAGATAAGAAGATCTTCGATAAGCGCCTTCATTCTTCCTGCGCCGTCGATCAGATAATCGAGGTACCTGTCTGCACGTTCATCAAGACGGCCCTTGTACCGACGTTCCATCAGTTGTGCAAAGTTTATCACTTTACGTAGCGGTTCTTGCATATGATGTGACGAAATATATGCAAACCGTTCCAGTTCAGTGTTGGCGCGTTCCAATGCTCGAGCGTGTCTTGAAAGTTCCGCTTGCGTCCGCTTGAGTTCCGTGATGTCGATCCCGATCCCTATGAGGCATTGAGTCCCGTAAAGATCAGCGAGTATCCCGGTAAAAAAAAGCGGCGTCCTGCTCCCGTCCTTTGATAGAAAATCCGCCTCCACAGTGCCGACACCTTCCCTGTAAACCCGTTCAATAGCTTCCCCGACAATCGGCTTGTCCTCAGGTACGAAGAAATCCATTGGATGGCTCGCTGAAACTTCTGTAGCGGAACACCCGGAAAGTTTCTCAAAGTTCTTGTTCCACCTAATAAATTTTCCGTTGCCGTCAAAGGTATAAAAGACGCCGGGTAAGCTGTCTAAAGTGATTTCCGAGAAATTCTTCTCAATTTGTAAGTCGGTCTGTAATTGTAAACGTTCTTTAATTTCTTTCAATAGAGCATCATTCTTTTTTGATAATTCTACGGTGCGGTGCGCTACCACTTCTTCGAGGCCGGCTTTGTTTTTCTGCAGCTCTAACTGAGCGATTTCCCTGACGACTATCTCAGCCTCCAATGAGTCATAGGATTTCTTAAGGTCCATCGCCATACTGTTAAAGGCCTGTCCCAACTGCCCCATCTCGTCATTACTGGTGATGGCGGCCACATGACCCAGGTTACCGTTGCCGAAGATCTCGGTATCTTTTGTTAACCGTGCGAGCGGTGTAAGCAGAGTGTTTCGTGTCAGGATGTGATTCCCGATTATGATCAATCCCGTAACACCGAAGAAAAACACAATCGTCCACGCAAGCCTTTTCAATAGATCGTCTATGCGTGCCTGCGCCAGAGTGTACAAGAGGGAAGAGTCCGAGACCATAGCTTGAAGCTGCATTAAGAGCATTCCTGTTAATCTGTCTCTCAACTCAACCAAGTTCCTTGAGGTGGATTCGTCGGATCGTATCTTCTCCTGGACAGAAATGACCTGAGACAATATCGACTTAATTTCTTCGTGACCTTGGATCAACCGGGTTGATATTTGGGGTTCGGCGTCCATTACCGAGTGCTTCTGAAGAAGCTTTCCAATGGCGCTATGCACTATTTGCCATTGTCTGACTGATCGCTTCTCGGGATGGACAAGATAGTCCTGAATCAAGGTGGTCAGCCCCATCAAATCCTTAACTATCGCATAACTCGTTCTCGATGTCTCAATACCCTGGCTCAGGTTTTGCAAACTCATGAGCATCACCAGTCCCGTTACCGAGGTAATCACGACATAGATGAGGGAGCTGAATCTTAACCTGGTCTTGATAGTCATGTTCCGAGGTCCTAATGAATCATGGTCACGGCTTCGGGATTAAGTGTTTCGAGTCCCTGTGTGTAAACGAAGTCAAGGAAGTCCGGTGTCTCGGTTATATTGATTGCCCCGGAAGATTTGAGCCACCTGGCCTGGTCCTCCAATGTTAGTAACAGCCCTTGAGGCAACGAAACATCGAACTTGTTGTTCTTCCAGATAGAATCTAGATAAGTCATATCGTAGCCGATTCGTTTCGCCGTAATGACCTTGGCTTCAGCCTGATTGGATCGCAAGAATTTTTCAGCTTCGATCAAGGCGGCAAGGAAACGTCGCAACACCAGTGGCTGGGTCTTGATCATGCCGTCTCCGCAGATAAGCAGCCAGTAAAGATCCTGACCGCTTTGACCCGGAAGGCTGACAGCGTTTATTCCCAACGTATCCTTGAGTTTTTGAACATAAGGTTCCCAAACAAGGGCTGCGTCTATGGTGCCATTCTCAATCGCCGAAATCTGCTGCGTGGGACTGAGATCAACAACATGTACATCCTGTGAGGAGATTTCGTTAAGTAATAATATCCGGGCTAAACAGAACTCGGCCTGACTACCTTTTAGGATCCCGACGCGTTTGCCCCTCAAATCGGATAACACCTTAATTCCGCTGTCTTTTCGTGCAATGATTCTGTGGCTATCGAATTCATCTATTGCCCCGAATATCTTAATATCCGGTCTGTGAAAGCTGTTAACGACAAAGACGAAGTCCCCTATTGTAACAATGTCAAGTTTGTCTGCGAAGAAGTCCTTGATTGCTATAGCGCCTGCTTCATACACAGTAATGAAGATATCAAGGCCATTTTCAGCAAAATAGCCTCGATTTTCCGCGACCCAAATCAGGGCCGAATGCTCCCCAGGTCCCAAGCCTAATCTGATCTTAGCAGGTGGGCCTGTCACTTTGGGCGTTTCGCTGCGAGTGGCCCAAATGGCAAGCGCAGCAGCGCTCGCCACGAATGCGAGGGTCATTAGGATTATTATTTTGTTCCTACTCATGGTGTCTCCGAGCCCTTTTATCATGTCATTTCGAACGAAGTGAGAAATCTATAACGTTGCTGTGATAGATCTCGCCGCAAGGCTCACTCGAGATGACAATCCCCGATTGCTCACCGCTCCGGGATCGTGAAATAAAACACCGAACCTTTGCCCGGCTCAGATTCCACCCAAATACCGCCACCATGCCGCTCAACAATCTTCTTCGCTACGGCGAGCCCTATACCTGTCCCGCTATATTCATCCCGGGTGTGAAGCCGCTGAAAAATCCTAAATATCCTTTCCGACTGCTCAGGATCTATTCCTATCCCGTTGTCCTTCACTGAAAAGACCCAGGATCCGTCTTTTTTGAGCGCAGAAATGTGAACACGGGGATTATCGGGGCCCCGAAATTTCACAGCGTTATGGATTAAATTTCGAATGAGTTGCTCAAATTGAACTGGGTTGACTTGAATAATCGGCAAGTCGTCATAAGTAATTTCAGCGTTGTTTTCCGTCAAAAACTCTTCCAGGTCGCTTATCGCGTGTTTCAGCGAGTCTTCGGCCCCGGTCGTTTCCAAGGCGAGGTCGGCCCTACCCAATCGCGAATATGTCAACAAGTCTTCAATAAGCGTTTCCATCCGTTTGGCGCCATCTAAAATGTACCAGATGTACTTATCCGCTTTCTCGTCCAATTGCCCTTTGTAACGACGGGACAACATATCCGTAAAGCTGGATATCTTACGCAGAGGCTCCTTAATGTCGTGAGACGCGACGTAGGCAAAATGTTCCAGCTCCTCGGTTTTTTGCTTCACCGCCTCTTCTGCCAGCTTACGGTCGCTGACGTCCCTGACGTATTCGATGACGCCTGTGAGTTCCCCGGTGGCGATATCAGTTAGAGGAAAAGAGTAAAGATCCATCCAGCCTACCCTTTCCCCGCTCTTCCCGGTCATAGGCACGATTTCAACTGCTGATTTGCCAGTTTTAAGCGTCTGAACCGTCGGGCAAATTTCGCATGGTTTGTTTGCGCCGTGGTACACCTCGTAACATTTCTTGCCGGTGAACGGCATTGCATGAGCGTACCAGCGTTCCATCGTCTGGTTGACCATCAGGATGTTCATGTCCCTATCGAGGACGCTGATGCCGTCCTGTATGCTGCTGAAGATGTTGGATAAAAAGCGCTCGTTTTCGATGAGCGCCTGCTGGGCCTGTTTCTGTTCTGTAATATCCCTACCGAAGACTGCTATTGCCTCAACCTCACCGTTTTTTCCGAAAACGGGATACAGGGTTTGATCAAAAACGATACCATCTCGGACGTCCTCAGCCCGAAACATCTTACCCGTGGCCGCTACCTCGCTCACATATAGGCGGCGTTTATCTCCAACATCTGATGGTATAAGTTTGTAAATGTCGGCGCCTAGGATTTCGTTAACCTGTTTTCCGAGTCTGGCCGCTCCGGTTTCATTCATTGCCAGGATGGTTCCGTTCAAGTCCATGAGAAAGGCCGATTCATCGATGGCGTTAAGAAGAGCTTTCAGATACTCCTCTCTCTTTTGAATCTCATCGGTCCGTTCTCGGACTAGTTCCTCGAGACGTCTTTCTCGTTCATCGCTCTGACGTTTAGCTTCATCTTGGTAGCGCTTAATCTCGCTAATATCATTTGCGATCAACAGGAGTCGCTGTTCTCCTGCGGATGTGAAACTGCTGAAACGGCAATCAAGCCAGCTATCCTTTCCGAAGGTTGTGACCACGTGAATCTCACACCGGGTGCCAACTCCCGTGGCTAAGGTCTTTTCGGCGTTTTCCAGCAAGCAGGATTTCTTCCAGGATTCAAGACATCTAATATTCTGAGCCAGAATTTGTTCAACTGACGCCCCGACTATCGCCGCGCCCGCTTCGTTAGATGAGACGCACTGCCCATCAGTTCGGTAAGTAAACACCCCTACAGGCGCAGTGGAGATGATCTTCTGGAGGAAGTCACGTTCCTCCATGATTCGCGTTTCTTTGGAGGTGTTCATTGTAGCGGAGAGTCGCGCCTCAAGTTCCGCAATCCTGTGAAGCATTTCCGCCCGTTCTATAAAAAGCTGTTCGTTGTTCTTAATTTTATCGTCCATTATGTGTTCCGCGTCTCTAAGTATGTCATTTCAACCGTTAGGAAGAATCTATCCCTCCGCTGGGCTATTTCTATCCCTCATCCAGTACATGACGAACCTTTTCAAGAAGTTTTGCCATATTGTATGGTTTCCCCACGAATCCCTTGGACCCATTTGCCTGGGCGCCATTAATGGGCGCATGTTCAGAATGACCGCTCGACATAAGAACCCTTGCATTGGGGTTGAACCGGAGTATCTCAACAAGGCACTGTTTGCCGTCCATTTCCGGCATGATTACATCGAGAATGACCAGAGAGATTCTACCGGTCTCCATTTTGTATATCTCCAGAGCCTCTTTGCCATCACAGGCGGTTATAACGTCATAACCCAAGCGGCTAAGAATATTCTTTCCCACTTCCAGCACTGAGTGTTCATCATCCACGAGGAGAATCGTCTCGGATCCTCCTATGATGAACGGCTTCTTAGTTTGAATGTCGGAATTTGTTTTTGCCTCAATCGCCGGAAAATACGCCCTAAAAGTCGTGCCAAGGCGAGGTTCACTGTAACAATTTATAAAACCACCTTGTTGCTTTACGATGCCGTAAACTGTTGCCAGTCCCAGGCCGGTCCCTTTTTCTTTTTCCTTGGTTGTGAAAAACGGTTCAAAGATATGACTCATTGTTTCTTTGTCCATTCCGGAGCCGGAATCAGTAACGGTGAGCAACACATAGCTTCCTGGCGTTGCTTCAAGATGTATGGAGCAATACTCCTGGTCCAGTTCAATGTTTGCCGTTTCAAAGATCAGTGTTCCGCCATCAGGCATGGCGTCCCTTGCGTTAACCGCCATATTCATCAGAATTTGCCCCAACTGAGACGAATCCGCCATGATTGCGGCCAGATTGTCACTTAAATGTGCCTGAATTTTAATGGTCTTCGGAATGGTGCGAGATAGGAAACCCTGGGCCTGAATTATTTCGTCGTTCAAGTTGACTGGACGAAGCTCCGATTCAGCCTTCCTGCTTAAAGTAAGTAACTTCTGGACAAGATCGGCTCCTTTCTTACCGGCCTCATATATCTTTTTTAGACCGGCATAGCCTGGATCCTCTTGTTTATCAGACAGGAGGAGATCGGAATATCCTATGACAACCTGGAGCAGGTTGTTGAAGTCATGGGCGATTCCCCCGGCCAGAGTGCCGATTGCCTCCATTTTCTGGGCTTGTGTAAGCTGTTTTTGGAGTTCAATTTCTCTGGTTATGTCTCTCTTCACAGCCACATAGTTGACGATTCTGCCCGAGGAATCCCGCACTGGAGATATAGTTGCATCCTCTCGGTAAAGTGTCCCGTCCTTCTTCTTGTTTACAAACCGGCCGGCCCACGACTCTCCGTTTGTAATTGTCTTCCAGAGCTTCTCGTAAAATTTCTTGTCGTGCTCTCCACTATTCAAAATCTTGGGATTTTCTCCCATCGCTTCTTGCCTTGAGTACCCCGTGATCCGTTCAAAAGCCGGGTTGACATATTGGATATTGCCGCCTATGTCCGTAATAACGATTGCCTCGGCCGCTTGTTCAACGGCTGTTGATAAGCGCCTTTGCGCTTCCTCTCTTCGCTTTAGGCTGGTTATGTCCGCAATCAAGCAGGCAATTCCCTTAATCTGACCATCAGCCGCTATATGAGGCGCATAAGATACGGAGATGTCTCTTGTTACACCGTCTTTGTATTTCACTGTCTCTTCGTAAGCTATTTCTTGGCCTATCAGAACTGCTTCGATGCGGCCTTGAATGACAGCGTAATGGTCACCCAGGATATCACGGACCGTACACCCGGAAAGATCTACGCCCGGTCTTCCCCACCATGTTCCAAAGGTCTGGTTGGCGAAGACTATTCGCTCTTGCGGGTCTACATAAAGGATGCCGACGCGAAGACTGTCCATAAGAATTCTTAGAAGATCACGGCTTTCCCTTAGAGCTTCCTCCGTCCGCTTCTGCCTCGTCTCGTCGCTAAATACGGCTACAACCTCTCCAGATGGTAGTTTATAAACATAATTGTCGACCCATATTTGAATTCTGTCGTCGAGGTATTGGGAAACAGGATGATGCGCCGGTTCACCGGTCCGCCATACCTCCTGGAACTTATCAAACAGTCCCAGATCCATGACGGTAGGGAACATCTCGCTAACGGTTCGACCCGTCACTTCGTGTTTTGAAAATCCTGTTATTCTCTCTGCCGCCTTGTTAAACTCGACAATTACAAAATCTTCCCCTTCATTGACTGCCTCGTATATGGCTACGCCTTCGCTGATATTTTGGAAAAGAGCGCAGTATCCGGCTTCCAGCTTGGCCCGCTTGCTCAGGTCGCTCACGTCGTCTTTGGAATTCTTATCTGCTGTCATAGTAAACCCCAGCCTGCATACATTCGGAAATGACTTGATAAAACATAGTCCCGATTTCCTGGTTGTCCTCGATATGACACGATGCCGGACATTGTCATTTCGAACGCTCTCGTCGCAAGGCTCGCTCGAGATGACATGTTCGGGGCTCCTCGAAATGACTATCCCGGATTTTTCACCTTTCCGGTATCGTAAAATAAAAAACCGAGCCTTTGCCCGGTTCTGATTCCACCCAAATCGTGCCGCCATGACGCTCCACAATCTTCTTCGCTACGGCGAGGCCAATCCCCGTACCCTCATACTCAGCCCGGGCGTGAAGCCGCTGAAAAATGCCGAATATTCGCTCCGACTGCTCCGGATCTATTCCGATGCCATTGTCTTTTACTGAAAAGACCCAAGAGCCGTCTTTTTTGAGCGCTGAAATGTGAACACGGGGGTTGTCGGGGCCTCGAAACTTAACGGCGTTATGGATGAGGTTTCGAAAAAGTTGTTCCAATTGAACGGGGTTGACTTGAATAATCGGCAAGTCGTCATAGGTGATTTCAGCGTCGTTTTCAGTCAAAAACTGTTCCAGGTCGCTTTTAGCCTGTTTCACCGAGTTCTCGGCGCTGGTCGTCGCCAAAGTGAGGTCGGTTCTGCCCACTCTGGAATATTGCAGCAAGTCGTCAATAAGCCTCTCCATTCGCTTGGCGCCATCTACAATGTACCAGATGTACTTGTCCGCTTTCTCGTCCAATTGGCCTTTGTAACGGTTGTCCAACATTTGCGTAAAACTGGATATCTTGCGAAGAGGCTCCTTTAGGTCATGGGACGCAATGTAAGCGAAATACTCCAGTTCCTTGTAGGCCTTCTCAAGGGCTTCCGTCTTTTCTCGAAGGATAGCCTCGGATCTTTTCCTGTCGGTTATGTCACGAATCATTACCTGTGCCGCGTTTTGCCCCTGGTATATGATTGGAATTGCCGCAACTTCCATGTAAGTCGTTGTCCCGTCGGCCCGGATGTATTTTTCTTCTGTTAGAGGCGACGGCTCGCTATCTTGCAGCGATCGTCTCATCCTTTCCTTGACAAGCGCATGGCCGTCGGGATGAACAAAATCAATGGCCTCTTTACCAATTACCTCACTGGCGTCGGTCAAACCTACGATGCGGGCCATTGCTGAATTCGCGAAAACGTAACGGCCTTCAACGTTAATGCAAACCCCATCCGGGGACATCTCCACGAGCTTGCGGTAGCGCTGCTCACTCTCTCTTAGGCCCTCTTCCGCATATTTCCTTTCTGTGATATCTCGAACGAACTCGATTACCCCTTTGAGTTCTCCCGTCTCTAGATCCGACAGAGGAAAAGAGTAGAGTTCGCCCCACCCAATCCTTTCCCCGCTTGGCCCGGTCATGGGAACGACTTCAAATGCTGATTGTCCCGTCTTTAGCGTCTGAATCGTCGGACAAATCTGACAAGGCCGGCTGGCTCCGTGATAAACTTCAAAGCATTTCTTTCCAGTGAACGGTAAGGCATGAGCGTACCAGCGTTCCATCGTCTGATTGACCATCATGATGTTCATGTCCTTGTCCAGAATGCTGATGCCATCCTGAATGCTCCCAAAGACGTTGGATAAAAAGCGCTCGCTCTCCCTCAGCGCAGCCTCAGAGCGCTTGCGGTCAATGATATCTCGAACGATACAGGCGCATAGCCAACCGAATCCTATTTTCCTAACCGACATGGATAGTTCAACGGGAAATTGGGCGCCATCTTTACGGCTTGCTTCAATTTCAATTGTTCTTTGCGGCGCCAATCCCGGAGAGGGTTTTCTGAGCGCCTCAATCTCCGTTTTTAGAACATCGGCGTATTTAGGGATGAATAGATCAAAGAAAATCGAACCGATGGCCTCGCTTTTTGATCTGTCGAACATCCTCTCCGCAGACGGGTTCCAGCCGACAATCCTACCGGTTTGGTCAACAGTTATGATACCGTCATTGGCCATCTCCACCAGGTTCCTGTAACTGGTCTCCGCATCCGAGAAAAGGAACGCCATCGATTCTTCAATGGACAGGTTCTTTGAAATTGCGCTACTCGCAGCCTTCAAAATGGCCACGAGACCGAACAAGCCTCCGATGTACTGCGCTGACCGGCCTAGCCAGCCTATCGGACCCCCTACTGTTTTTTGTAAAAGGATCGCGAACAGGCCAACTGCTATCATCGCAAGAGACAGGGCATACCAGTAAAGAAAATCGGAGCGCCATTTTCGATAGTGGATAATAAATAAGGCTGCGCTCAGGAGAAAGATGTTCATTGCGCTAATGAGCACAAACTGTCTCAAAGGGGTTGGCCCTGTCCCTTGAATAAAAAAACGCGGGACAAAACCCGACACTATGGCTAGATAGAAAAGGAGGGTCAGTATAACAATCCCGCCATAGGCCAATATGACCGGCCTATTTCTTTTGCCGCCGACAGCCTGGAAATTTCGGTCGAATTGAAGAGGCATTCCGGAAATAATCTGGAAAATTGCAGCGACCAGGACCCCTGAATTATGAATCGACACAACTGTATTAGGGGCGTCAGGCAGCATCACGGATAGGCCGGCCAGTATGGACGACAAGCCGAAAGTCAGCATACCGCATCCCATAAACAGGAAACTGAGCGATCCGGAAACGACGAAGACTCGGGCCGCCAGATAGGCTATGGCTATTGGGATCAAACCGATAAAAAGCGTGTTACAAATTGGTAACAATATTCTGGACTCGAACACGCCCGTGAATCCAATTGAAGCGAAGATAGCTATTGCCAGGAGGTATGCGGGAAGTAAAAGTAGGGCGGCGAGTTTAGGGATACTCATTTTTACTTTCTAACTTAGCGGCGGTGTGGCAAACTGCTGAACGCCGTAAGTTCAGTTAGGCCCTGTTAGTTGTTCTCGTGGGAAAGTCTCCAGACACGAGATAAAGATAAAAATAATAATAATACTAAATATACAGCAAGATTAACGAAAAAGAAACATCAGAATCAGCCACGCCAATTTCGCGTGGCTGATTTTCTCGGTTTTTCACTACAAGGATTAGCCTTGGTTTTTGGTTGGGTCGACAGACCCAAGACTCAATTTTTTAAGTGTCATTTTCCTCTTGGAGGCATTTACCCTCTGTTTTTGATTCGTGTCGTTAAGGGATGAATTCCCATAACTCGATGACCGGATCTTTTTTTATCAACGCTGATGTGATAGTTTTGCAAAATTCGAAATTAAATTTTGGATGGAGAGAAAGTTTTTTTGCAAACATTCCCGCAAAGTGTTTTTCCCCAGGCTCTCAATTTTCTGTGTCGGTCGAGTGAAAACGGAGGGATTTATGGCCTGAAAGGTTCCGCTGTGGCTTTTTTTATAGCCATGGCCGTTAAGAGAAGTTCCAGTCCAATTTTGTGGATTCATCCTGACGATGATTCGGCTTCAAGATCAGCAAGCGATCTTTCTTTTTATCTTGGGCTGGATGAAAAGAATTCAACTAACTCTGATTTTCCCATCGTTCATTACCCGGAGACACTCTCGATTCCTTATTCTTTGGCTGGGTTTGAATCAGACATCTGGACGGAAAGGATGTCGTGTCTTTCCCGATTAAGATCGCAAAGAGTTCCTAAGATAATTTCAATTAGCATTCCATCCTTGTGCCGAAAAATAATTCCTCGCATACAATTCGACTCTTTGAGCCATAATCTTTCAGTAGGTCAGGAAATAGATCGGGATTCGATATGCTTCAACTTGGTTAATGGAGGCTATTCCCGAGCTCCACTCGTTGAAGATGTGGGAGATTTTGCCGCAAGAGGTTCAATTCTCGACATTTATTCTCCTCTGTACCCAAATCCAATAAGAATTGAGCTGATGGGCGATCTAATAGAATCCGTGCGTTTTTTTGATCCCTCGAATCAGAGGTCATTGGGTTGGGTGTCGGAGATAATGATCTGTCCGGTAAAAATGTCTCCCACTAGTGATGAAGATTTCGAAAAAGGGCTTGAGAAAATTGTGGAGGTTTGTGAATCCCGTGGAGTTGAAAAACGTATTCGCCAAGGATTATTAGATGATTTTAGGCATAGGATACGGTTTCCAGGATCTGAACTATATTTACCCTATTTCGAAGAACATCTGGAAACGTTACTAAATTATCTTCCGGCCGAAACGGTGGTTATAGTCCCTGATCAAGAGACTGCGAGCCGATCTTTCGAAGACCATGAACAAGAAGTGTTTCATGGTTTTGAATCCGCCACCCAGGATGGTCTACCGGTTCCGGAACCATCATCCCTGTATATTTCAAAAAGGCATTTTTATAGATTACTTGAGGCTTTTCGGACCGTAGTGGTGGCTGATCTGGAAATTGGAGACCGAAAAGTTAAAAGTTTCAGGATACCATGCGCATCCAATGTCGATATAAGACCGGCCTTGTTCAAGGAAAAGGCATATGACAGAGCAATGGCCGGCCTTGTGCAAATGATGTCGGATTGGCGTGATCTGGGCAACGAGGTTTACATTATCAGCCATACGGAAGGACAGGCTCAACGACTTCTAAAACTTCTGGAACCGTACAATGTCAAGTTGAACTACCAGGGAGCGGGTTTTCAAGCATCCACACTGGAATCAAGCCCCGCGCCGGGAGTTTATCTTTACGTGGGCCCGCTTACGTCTGGTTTCAGAATTGAAGAAATAGGACTTGTAGCTCTCACGGAAGAGGAAATCTTTGGGCCCAGAGTAAGAGCTACTTTGAGAAAACATGCCAAGGGGGTCTTCATTTCTTCACTGACGGATCTTTTGGAGGGAGAGGCCGTTGTTCATGAAAATTACGGAATCGGTATCTTCAGAGGATTGACACGCAAAGAATTCGAAGGAGTGATCGGTGAAGTAATGGTCATTGAATATGCGGGAGGTGACATACTTTATCATCCCGTAGAACGGCTTCAATCCATTCAAAAATTCATATCAGGGTCAGAATCTCCTCCTCGTGTAGATAGACTTGGAACCAAGGGATGGGAAAAGACAAAGGCAAAAATCAAAAAGTCAATTCGTGAAATGGCGAAGGAATTGCTAGAGATTTTTGCACACAGACAACTTTCTTCAAGGCCGCCGTATTCTCCTATGGATCAGAATTTTGCTGAATTTGAAGCCTCATTCGAATTTGAAGAAACCCTGGACCAGTCTAAAGCAATTCAAGAAGTCATGGAAGCGCTGGATTCAGATCGCCCCATGGATAGACTAATATGTGGAGATGTGGGTTATGGAAAAACTGAAGTAGCTATAAGAGCGGCTTTTCGAGTGATGATGGATGGAAAACAGGTAGCTATTCTCGTGCCTACTACAGTGTTGGCTCAACAGCATTTTGACACTTTCTCACGTAGATTTGCCAACTATCCAGTCAATATAGAAATGATATCCCGGTTCAGGACCTCTGCCGAACAAAAAGAAATATTGATGAAACTCGAACACGGCAAAGTAGATTTGATCATTGGAACGCACCGATTGCTTCAAAAAGACGTAAAATTCAAAGATCTTGGTTTGTTGGTTCTGGACGAAGAACAGAGATTCGGGGTCACTCATAAAGAAAAAATCAAAAAATATAAAACTCATGTGGATGTTCTTACTCTCACAGCCACACCTATACCCAGGACTTTGAACATGTCTCTTACCGGACTAAGAGACATGTCGATAATTGAAACCCCTCCTACCAATCGTCAAGCCGTACGAACCCACATTCTGAAACAGTCCGACGATGTTGTAAGAGAAGCCATAGTCAAGGAATTGAATCGAGGGGGACAAGTTTTCTACTTGCACAACAGGGTTCAAACTATTTATCAGCGATCTTCAAAATTGCAGAGACTGGTTCCGGAGGCCAGAATAGGAGTGGCTCACGGCCAGCAGTCTGATGGTGATCTAGAGCGAGTCATGTTGGCATTTGTCACTGGTGGGATAAATGTTCTGGTTTGTACAAGTATAATCGAATCAGGGTTGGATATACCAAGGTCCAACACCATTATCATAGAGAGAGCCGATACTTTCGGACTTGCTGACCTCTATCAATTGAGAGGCCGTGTCGGAAGATCCAACGTTCGGGCATACGCCTATTTATTAACTCCACCTGAAACTTTGATGACCTCTGACGCCGTAAAGAGATTAGCGGTGATACAAGAGCATTCTGAGCTGGGACAGGGCTTTAAGGTGGCGATGAGAGACATGGAAATACGCGGAGCGGGCAACATCCTTGGAGCTTCCCAATCAGGGCATGTTAACCAGGTTGGCTATGAAATGTACCTACAACTTCTGGAGGAAACAGTTCGTGAAATAAAAGGTGAACCGCCTGAGGAAAGGGTTGATCCAGAGATTCATCTCAAGGTAGAAGCATTTATTCCAGAAGATTATATTCCTGAGGTAAACCAGAGGATGAATTTCTACAAGAGGTTGTCCAGAGCATCGAGTCAGGCTGAAATTGATGGTATAGAGGAGGAGATAGTTGATTTGTACGGGAGGAGTCCTGAACAGGTAAACGCTCTGTTCGGCATAATGAAGCTCAGATTGGTCATGAAAGAACTTAGAATCCTGAAACTGGATTATGTAAAAGGGAGTTTGGTGATCTCTTTTGACCAATCAACGACTGTAACACCAGGGTCCCTTATAAAATGGGTTCAAAAAGAACCTAGCGCACAACTCGCTCCTGGAGATAAATTAATTTATCAAATTGGTTTGATTGATTCCACGCAAAGGGCAAATGTTGGCTTCAAGATTCTATCAGAATTGCTCAACTTGACAAAAGATGAGACAATAGACGAAACATCTTTAAATAGAAATTCCGTAGAACCAAAAGTAAAATACAAATTGTTCAAGAAAAAAGTGTTTTCCAATAATTGAAAATCCAATAAACATGATTGAAATTGAACCACAAACGGTTTCTGGATGAAGTAAATGAAATCTAAATTTGTTTTAAACCTTCTGATTTTTGTCATGTCTCTCCCTGTTTTTGATGGAAAGGCTCTATCGGCTAACTATAGTGACAAAATAGCGGCTATTGTAAATTCTGATGTGATCTTGGAGTCAGACGTAAAGAAACAAAAACAACCATTAATAAGAAATTTAATGAATTTACCACTAGGTATAGTTCCGCCAGGAAAGTGGCCTACTGAAAGAGAAATTCTTGATGAACTTGTGGTAATTCATTTGTTGGAACAAGAAGCGGCGAAACGAGGGATAACGCTTGACGACAAAGCGGTTGAGTCGAGTATAGAATCTATAAAGAAACGTAACAACCTGACCGATGAACAATTTGTGCTTTTCCTCGCGTCCAACGGTCTAAGCAATAATGATTACAAACAACTCATGATGCGTCAATTCCGGCTTACAAAACTTATTGATTCGGAAGTCACTCGTAAAACTCCCATAAGTGAAGAAGACGCTCAGAAATATTTTAAGAAACATCAATCAGAGATCAGTGAGGAGTATCACAAACTGCTTGAAAGCACAGCGCCTCCGCAACCTCCGGAACCAGAAGCGGCCCCGAACATCCCAACTCACGAGGAAGTTTTTCTCGGGGGAAAGATAAGACTCCGCCAGATAACTCTTAAAATTCCTCAAGAGAAAAAACGTAAAGATCTTGAACATGTTATGGAAACGGCCAAGAAAATTTACAGAGAATCCCAGACTGGGGAGGATTTTGCAAAACTGGCAAAAAAATACTCTCAGGATCCTCTAGCCAAAAGCGGCGGAGATCTGGGATTCATGGATTACAAAGACATGGTTCCCGCACTACAGAAAATGGTTCAGCGCATGAAAGTCGGAGACGTCACTCCTCCACTTAAATCAGCCGATTCAGTTGTTATGTTTTACTTAGATGACGCCAAAAATCGAAAGGGGAAGAGTATTCCTATACCCGATAAGACCCGTAAGGAATTGGAAAAACGTTGGAAACAGGAACATGAAAAGCGGGCTGCCGCAAAAAAAGCTCAATCAACCCAGAGGCGGGAACAAGAAAACAGACAGGCGGATTCAAGCCAGACGGCTACTGATTCAGAGCCAATAAAATCGCTCGGGATTCTGAATCCCGAAGAGGCAAAGGAATATCAGAAGGTTCGAAACAAAGTGATCACAATATTGAGAACCGAATTAATACAATCTCGAATGAAAGAATGGATCGATGAGCTAAAACGTAGTTCTATAATTGAGGTTAAATTATGAAAAGCTGTTTAGCTGGATTATTTGAGTTGAAACTCCTTACGAACTATTCAAACAGATAAACACTCAGCGCCAAAACCTTGGCTAGATTTAACCTTTTCTTGCAAGCTAATAATATTTTTGGATCTAATAGATGTTTTTTAACTTTTTGGCCTCAAAAATTTCCAAAGACCTAGCCATAGATCTAGGGACCGCTAATACCCTGGTCTACTGCAAAGGGTCTGGAATAGTTGTGGATGAACCCTCTGTTGTAGCTATAAGGAAGAGAGATAAAAGGAGTTCAGAAGTCTGGGTAGGCGCCGACGCAAAAAAAATGGTTGGACGCGTTCCAGAGTCAATCGAAGTATACAAGCCTTTAAAAGACGGGGTAATATCAAATTTCGAAATAGCCAGTCTTATGCTGAAATTTTTTATTAATAAAGCGCATAAACGAAAAGCCTTTGTTCGTCCAAGAGTAATAATATCAGTTCCGTCCGGCGTGACTCCTGTCGAGCGAAGAGCTGTTAGAGACGCGACTTTGAATGCGGGGGCAGGAGAGGTTTTTGTCGTAGAAGAGGCAATGGCCGCAGCCATGGGGGCTGGACTGCCCGTCACGGAGCCCATGAGCAACATGATTGTGGATATAGGTGGCGGCACTACGGAGGTTGCCATCATTAGCCTAACGGGAGTTGTCTATAGCAATTCCATCAAAGTCGCAGGCGACAAATTGGACATAGATATCCTGAATTTTGTTAGAAAAAACTACAGCCTCGCAATTGGTCCTTCTACTGCGGAACAAATCAAATTTTTGGTGGGTCGGGCCTATTTGGAAGACGATGAAGATGATGAAATCGACGTGAAGGGTCGAGATCTGATGGATGGTATACCAAAAACCATCACGATCAATTCAAGCGAAATTACCCTGGCTATAATGGATTCAGTTAATACAATTGTAGACAATATTAAATCCGCCCTTGAACAATGCCCTCCAGAACTCGCTGCAGATATAATTGACACTGGAATAGTTCTAACTGGCGGAGGGGCTTTACTGAAAAACCTCGATCTGAGAGTCCGACAGGAAATTGGAGTTCCTGTGGTTGTGCCTGACAACCCTCTGACCACAGTTGTCAGAGGGGCCGGCATGATGCTTGACGACATAGCGTTGCTAAGAGAGATCTGTAATAATTGACGCCTGAAAACTAGCGTCTCTTGTATCAAACCGAGGCTCCGGATCAGAATTACATGACAAAAATTAGTTCTAGGCCTCATTTGCCGAATGTATATTGAGTTCCTGGGCTGGAGTCTTTGCTAATAATTCTTTAGCTTTTTGAACTTCTTCGATTGTTCCATGAGCAATCAATAAAAATTTTTCCGCTTTGATTTGGGTTTCATAATTGACAATACTGTCTTTAGGAATCCCCACACTGTATAATCCGGCCCCTAAAGCGCTTAGACCTCCAACTACCACAGCCCCCTCAAGAGCAGCAATTATCCAGCTCACTAGTGGTCCGGCTACAGCAACCGGCCCTATTCCAGGAACAAAGAAAAAGGCGGAACCAAAAAGAAGGCCCCAAAGTCCTCCCCAGAAGGATCCTAATTTGCCCCAAGCCTTCATTCTGTCACCGACCGAATAGTAACCTACTACGTGCTCTTCCGTATGATAATCTTTCCCAACTATGGAGAGCTTTTTCATGGCGAATCCGGCCTTCTGTAATTCCCTGACTGACTGTTCAGCGTCAGAATGGCTCTTGTAAACGCCGACAACAGAATTTTTATCGTCCATTTCCAACCTCCATTTTGTCTGAAATTGAGCTCTCTGGTGATCCATTTAGAAAAAACACCTCCAAGGTAAATCGTTATTGAAATTTCGTATGGAAATACTGATCATTATCACGCTTCACGGACTATTATTGCTTCGTCCTGACATTCAGCCACACAGGCTTCGCATCCGTTACATAGCGATGAATCAACCACTTCTACCTCTGATTCCTTAACTTCAAATACATCCTTAGGGCATATATTAACGCAAAAATAACATTTCGTGCATCTGTTTCGGTCAATGATGGGTAAATACATAATATTCCAACCTGTTAAGCTAATATAGCTCTTTCATAAATCGTTCTTAAGGTCGCCTTTTTAATACCATGATCTACAACATCCCATGGAAAGACCTCTTCAGGATCTCGTAAACGCTCAGAAAAAAAACTGGCGCTAGGATGGGAATCTAAAAAGGAATAAGCGGCAAGTTTACCTCGCCTAGCGCCTTCGAGGAGGCTATGGGAAATTCTACGGTCTGCACGGCTTAGAATCGCTTGAACCTCCGAACTCCTGACGGACTCATGCCTGACCACGACATTATTAAGCGTGCGCAGTCCATTTTCGATAATTTTTACCCGAATTTCCCATTGTTTCCTTGGTAAAGCCTGCGCCCACTGAAAAGGAGTCCACGGCTTAGGAACAAAAGCGTTAACTTGCACTCCAATTCTGCCTATTCTTCCCTTACTTCGAGAAGCGTTCATAAATATTTCCCGGGCATTCTTTGCAAATTGTACAATTTTCAGTACATCTTCTTCGACCTCAGTGGGCAGCCCAATCATAAAATAAAACCTGATGTTAGGGATTCCAGCAGTTACCAGCTTATCGATCAATTCAAAAAAACGCTCGTTTGGTATCTGTTTCCCGATCACCTTTTTCAAACGATTCGAGGCTACTTCTGGGGCCAGCGTGGCCGTTTTCTGTCCAGACTTTACAATTAATTCTATGATTTGGTCATTTAACCCTTCGGGTCGTATGGAAGAAAGTGAAAAAATGCCACCTTTATTAATAATATCCTCTAAAATTATATTCAGTTCAGGATGAGAGGCCAAATCTGATCCAATAAGGCCGATGGTCCTTTTGTCAATTATGGCTTGATCAATACTTTCCCGAAATCTAGGATATTTGAAATGTCTTACTGGTCTATGAATCCAGCCTCCGGAACAAAATCTGCAACCTCTGTCGCATCCACGATTGATTTCAACCAAACAGGAGCCCCTGAACTGGGTCTGCAGATCATGAACCTCGGCAAACGGAGGAGATTCTTTGGAGGAAAGCCTTTTGGCAGCCTTAACTCTCGCAGGAAACCCTTGGTCTGGTCTTATTTCCGACAAAACCCCGTCATCCCTAAAATCAAAGCTGTATGCTTCCGGAACATACACACCATCGACATTGGAAAAGCTCTTGTAAAATTCCTTGCGATCATGCGCGGCTGTTTTTGATTTTTTAAATTCTCGCATTATGGCCCAAAAGCCACCGGGTTCATTGATGTCTCCGACAATCTCCCCAATGAAGACTAAATCCAAGAAATCCGCCAAGGTCTCCGGATTAAGAGAAACGGAAACACCACCCGCCAAAATCAAGGGATCACCAGAGCCTCTGTCAAGTCTGAGAGGTTTTATTCCGGAGTCAATCAAGATTTTGGGAACAATCCAGTAGTCGTTTTCAAAAGGAATGCTAAAAGCAATAACAGGAAAATGTTTCAGGGGGACATTATTTTCTTCGGAAAGAGGAATAATAGTATCGGAAGGGTTTTTAAAAAACTGATCGGCAATAAAAAAACGTTCAGGAGCGAAAAAACCTGATTCCTGAAGTTGGTTAAACAAAAATTGAAACCCTAAATTACTCAGTCCAACTTTCCGGGTATTTGGATAAACCAGCGCTATCGGTAAGAGGAAACCGGAATTTCCTGAGACGGGCCTTTTGTTGTGTCTTTCCCTCATGTAGAAATGGAAAGCAATCTAGACCAAAAAAGGTTCATTAATAAAAACTTTTTTCGTAGTCAGGGGAAATTAGCTTCCCCCCTGACAACAGAAAAACTATTCAGCATGTTTGCGCAAGAAGGTCGGAATATCAAGGTCTTCTTCAGATTCGAGAGACAGATCATCAACGAGATTTAAATGACGACTGATTTTTTCTCTTTGGCTCTTCCTGATAAAAGCGGGGATCTGAGAATCTTTAGGTTCTCCCGGAATTACAGTTCTGGCTACAGGTTTATCTGTCTTGCCTTCATCCCCTATTTGAAGATGGTTCTTGCCAAATATTAGGGAGTCAGTCTTGTCTGAAAGTCCTGTCTCGCTTCTACTGAATCCCGTCGCTATAACGGTCACATTTACAGCGTCACCCATGTCTTCATCTATAACAGCCCCAAATATTATGTTAGCGTCATCATGCGCTTCATTCTGAATTATTGATACCGCGTCGTTTATCTCAGTCAGAGATATGTTGGAAGATCCAGTCATATTTATCAGCACGCCCTTTGCTCCAGACATAGAAATATCTTCAAGAAGAGGGCTGTTAATGGCCAGTCTCGTGGCCTCTTCCATGCGTCCTTCGCCAGTGGCTGATCCTGTTCCCATCAATGCTACGCCTTTCTCCTGCATGATGGTTTTTACATCAGCAAAATCGAGATTAATCAAACCATTGATAGTCACGAGATCTGAAATTCCTCTCACACCTTGCATGAGTACGTCATCAGCCCTTCTGAAGCCTTCCAGGAAAGATATATCTTTTTTAAGCGACAGCAGGCGCTGGTTCGGAATAATTATCAGGGTGTCAACTTCCCTTCGGAGAGTTTCTATGCCTTCTTCCGCCTGCCGCATTCTCCTTTTACCTTCAAAAAGGAAAGGCTTTGTTACAACGGCCACTGTAAGAGCGCCGACTTCTTGTCTGGCTATTCTTGCTATTATCGGCGCAGCGCCAGTACCTGTCCCGCCACCCAGACCAGTAGTTATAAAGACCATGTCAGAGCCTTCCAAGGCGTCCCTAATTCCTTCGTAGTCTTCATTGGCGGCTATTCTTCCAATTTCGGGGTCAGCCCCTGCGCCCAATCCTCTGGTTTGCTGTTTGCCAATCTGTAATTTTAATGGAGCCATGTTGTGCTGGAGGGCCTGAGCGTCGGTGTTTGCAGCAAGGAACTCCACTCCACTTAACCCGGCGCGTATCATATTGTTGACGGCGTTTCCGCCGCCGCCACCAACTCCGACCACCCTGATCAATGCGCTACGGTTAGATTCAATTTCAAAATCCAGCATAAGCCGGGCCTCCTATAGTTAAAATCGACAAAGCCCTTCCCAAATCCTGAATCATCAATCTAAAATTTTTCATAACGTGTTTTGTCATATTCGCCTCATGCAAGAACCCGGTCAGGCTGCTCTCTTTACCGGAACTCGCATACCACGGGTCAGACATTTTCGCCAGAAAATTAATCTCTTCAAATCTAAAAAGCTTCAGTAAACCACCTTTTCATCCGCTCATAGAACCGATTAAGAACTCTGCCGGATTCATAACTCTCGCTTAGATCCGCACAACCATGTCTAGTTCCCCACAGGGCAAGCCCGACGCCAGTAGCATAAACGGGGGAGTTTACAACGTCTACCAGACCACTCACCCCTACGGGGTAGCCCAATCTAACGGGCATGTCAAAAATTTGCTCGGCGAGTTCAATAACCCCCTGGATGGCGACACTGCCTCCTGTAAGCACTATCCCTGATGCCACGGAACGGAGAATATTGTATTTTTCCATTTCCCTCTTGGCCAGACCAAGAATTTCCTCCAAGCGAGGTTCAGTAATTTCAGCCAGAACAGATTTCGCCAACACTCTGGGTTGGCGACCCCCCACGCCAGGCACATGAATAGTCTCATCCCTATTGACCAGATTGGCCAGGGCGCAACCGTATCTTTTTTTTATTTTCTCGGCCTCTCCTGTGGGAGTTCTTAACCCCACCGCAATATCGTTTGTCAGTTGATCTCCTCCTACAGGAATGACAGCGGTATGCTGTATTGCTCCTTCGATGAATACTGCGAGGTCGGTGGTCCCTCCTCCAATATCAATTAAGGCTACTCCAAGTTCTTTTTCATCGGGGGACAAAACAGCTTCGGCTGCGGCCATTTGTTGTAAGACCAGATCATTAACCGTCAAGCCACTCCTGTGGGCGCATCTGATTATATTTTGAGCAGCGGAAACAGCTCCGGTTATGATGTGTACCTTAGCTTCCAAACGGACACCAGCCATTCCAACCGGTTCTCTTATCCCTCCCTGGTCATCAACCACGAATTCCTGAGGCAAGATGTGGATTACTTCTCTGTCCAGTGGTATAGCTACAGCTCTTGCGGCGTCAATGACTCTGGCAACCTCATTTGTCGTTACTTCACGGTTCTTTATTGCTATAACACCGTGGGAATTAATTCCCTTAATGTGTCCACCTGATATCCCTGCAAAGACACTTTCCGAACGTCGCCCGGCCATAAGTTCGGCGTCATCAATAGCCTTTTTTATGCTAGAGACAGTTAGGTCGATGTTAACGACAACGCCACGTCGTAAACCTCGAGATGGAGATGTTCCTACTCCGATGATATCTACTGCGCCATCAGCGTTTAGTTCTCCTATGATGGCGCAAATTTTCGTTGTTCCCACATCGAGACCACAAACAATACTGTCGCTTCTTGACATTTTTTACCCCTGCAGAAGCGGATCTTCAGAGGATCGAACAATGGCTCGATCTTCAAAATCCAGGTTTATTATGTGTGCGTTACGCCACTGACCTCTGTCCGTGAGAAACTTTCTAAGCCGATCAAATCTTAATAGTCTTGATTCAAAATCATCATGCCCAAGAATGACTATTTGCCCCGACTTCATTTTCAGGGTCAGTCCCTCCTCCGAACTGATGTTGATTTCTCTGACATCGGCATAGTGTAATCCGAAATCCACACGATCGATAAGCTCCGTCAACTTAAGCCCGGATCTAAGGGAATCCTGAATCTCTCCTGGGTGTAATCGCATACTGTCAGATTGAATTCCGGTAAACAAAGGAAGATCTATAGGATCACCCGGCAGAACCCTAGTAAATACGGTGCCTTTTTCATCAATGTAGTAAAGCCTGTCACTCGCTAAAATTCCCCTAGGTGTCCGCTCTTCCACTTCAAGGACCAACTGACCAGGTAACCTCCTGTATATCGAACCTGAACGAATCCATGGATGACGCACTAACCTTTCCGTTATTGATTCGAGATCGATGCTGAGTAGATTCATTCCTGTTTCAAGTCTGGCGGCTTCTATAACTTCTTCTTTCGAAAGACGATGATTGCCGTAGACATCCACTTTGTTGAGATTGAAGTAAGAAGATCTAATGACAATCAGATAACCAAGTGCGCACGCCAGCAATATGTCCAGACAAATTCCGGTTACTAACAACATCTTCAAGACAGACCGGCTCCAATACGTCTTTTTTATGGATCGCCCAGATTCCTGGAGTTCGCTGGATTGCATTGACAATGGTAAACTGGCTTCAGTCATTTCACTCGCCTGATCTTACTACCTTTATTTCAAGTTCAAATGTAATTCCGGCCTTGTTGTAAGCCGCTTCGGCTATCTTTTCTATCAAAGCTAAGACGTCCCTGGCTTTAGCCATATTCCTGTTAATGATGAAATTGGCGTGAACATTCGAAACCTGCGCTCCCCCTTCGGTCACACCTTTGAATCCAAGTTTTTCGATTAAATCTCCTGCAGCCAAGCCGTTAGATGAATTCTTAAAAACACAACCGCAACTTGGGAATCCTCTTGGTTGCGACAATCTTCTACTATTTCTGAAATGCTGCAGTTTTTTCATGACTTCATCAGGGTTCAGGGGACTGAGTTGGAAAGAAGCTTGCAAGACTACTGATCTAGGCGGCAAACCACAAAACCTGTACCCGTATGAAAAAGTTCCCCTTTCCAGTTCAATTTCTTTGCCGTTCGTGTCCAAGACCGTTAGCTTTGAGACTATATCACCCAAAGACGAACCACCCGATCCAGCGTTACATGCGACAGATCCTCCTACTGAGCCTGGAATTCCCCATAATGGTTCCATCCCGTGCAACCCCAACTTGCAAGCTCTCCAAACTACAAGACTGAGAGGAATCCCAGCTTGTGCCGTCAACAGTGCGGCTCCTGATGAATCTTTGTCGACACTAAATTGTTTCATTCGTATCGGAGCGATAATTAGTCCGCGAAACCCTTCGTCATCGAACAACACGTTGGTGCCGTTTCCAAGAAGGAAATGCCTTATACCTTCTTGTTTTACAAAAAGAAGTACACGACTTAAGGTTTTGGTGTTCCTCGGAAAAGCGACTGCGTCGGCAGGACCACCAATCCTGTAAGACGTAAGGCGCTTCAGGGGAATTCCAAGCGCCAGTGGTTCTCCGAGCAATTCGCCAAGTGTTTTTATTTGAGTTTTGCTAATCTTCAAGCAAAACACCTTCCCTTTTTTCGAGTTCTTCCAAAACAACAGGACCCAACTTTGTCACATCTCCAGCTCCAAGGGTTATGAGCATGTCCCCGGGTTGAAGATCATTTGCAATTTCAACTGCAATCTTGGATCTGTCTCCCAGAAACCGGACTTTCTTATGGCCTCTGGCCCTAATTCCATCGCAAAGGTTCATTCCGCAAACGCCTTCTATAGGTTTTTCGCTAGCTGGATAGATATCCATGATGTAGAGCAGGTCAGCGTCATGAAACGCAGTCAGGAAGTCTTCGAAAAGAGCTTTTGTCCGTGAATACCTATGGGGTTGGAAAAGAACCGCAATACGTTTTTCAGCTATTTGCCTGGCAGCAATTAAAACTGCCTTAATTTCAGCCGGATGATGACCATAATCATCAATAACGGTGATCCCTAATCTTGCGCCTCTTGTCGTGAATCGTCTCTGAACTCCTGGAAAGGATTCCAACGCTTCCTTAAGAATTTGAAAGGGAACGTCAAAAAGTTCAGCTATGGTTACTGCGGCCAAAGAATTTACCACATTGTGCATTCCCGGCATCGGCAGGGTGATTTCCCCGAGTAGGGTATCTTCTCTGTAAACCTTAAAAAAAGATCCACCACTTTTAGGAGTTGGCTTAGCGGCTCTAATGAATGCTTGAGATGAGAAGCCATAAGTCAGGAATCTTTTTGAAATAGACGGAATTATTTTTTGAACTTGAGGATCATCCAAACAAACGATGGCATATCCGTAAAAAGGAATTCGATTTATGAATTCAAGAAAAGTTGATCTGATCTCCTCAATTGACGAATAACAATCCATGTGCTCGAGATCGATGTTAGTGATTAGAGCTATGGTCGGAAAGAGCTTAAGAAATGACTTGTCGGACTCATCGGCCTCCGCGACCAGCAAATCCCCCTGACCCAGGTGCGCCCCACCTCCGAGAGCATTGAGCTTGCCTCCAATCACAACTGTGGGATCGAGTCCAGCGTGTGACATGACTGACGCAATCATGGAAGTCGTTGTGGTTTTTCCATGCATACCGGCGACAGCGATCGAAGTTTGCATTCTCATGAGCTCAGCCAGCATTTCCGCTCTTGGAATGACTGGAATGCGTCTTTCTTTTGCGGCTATAACCTCGGGGTTATCTTCCGAAACAGCGGACGAGTAAACCAGCACATCAGCCTTGTCTAGATGTTCTCTCCTATGACCAATTTGAATCCGGGCTCCCAGGGATTTTAGGTGAACCACCGTTGGAGATTCCTGGATATCCGAACCGCTAACGTTAAAACCTAGAGCTAAAAGGATCTCCGCGATCCCGCTCATTCCAACGCCACCGATGCCTACAAAGTGGACATCTCTCAGCTTTTTAAACAATGTTCCAATCACGCCGCCAACCTTTGACTTTTCAAAATTTCTTGAATGATGGCTCTCGCAGCGTCCGGTCTTCCTATTTTCCGGGCGTTTTGCGCCATAGAGTCAAGTTCTCCCGGATTTACGATCAACCTGTTAATTTCTAAAGTGAGGGAACCATTATTAAGATCTTTATCCCTGATGATTTTGAGCGCATTACGTTCAGCAAGCCAAGATGCGTTTTTTGTTTGATGGTCTTCCGCCGCAAAAGGGAAAGGAACAACTATCGCTGGTTTTCCCAAGGCGGTGATTTCGGCCAGGGAACTCGCTCCAGCACGACACACAACGAGATCAGCCCAAGAGTAATATGCCCCCATATCGTCGATAAATTTGGTTACTTCAGCGTTAAAGCCTAGAACTTCATAGGCTTTCTTAACTTTATTATATAAGTCAGAGCCTGTTTGATGCGCTATCTTGATCCTTGGCGCCAGGGCTTTAAGTTCATTCAAATGTTCGATCATACCAAGATTAAGGCTGTCAGCTCCCCTTGAACCTCCAAAAACCAGAATATTGAATCCGTCATTCCGGGTCCTTTGAGTTTGAGTGCGGAACAAGGTAGCTCTAACTGGGTTACCGACCAAAAATGTCTTTGACTCAGGCGTTATTGGAGAAGTGTTTTCCCATGAGATGAAGATTTTGTTAACAAATTTTGCTAACATTCGATTGGCCGCCCCCATAATCGAATTCTGTTCCTGGATACCGGTTTCTACATTAAAAACTAGCGCTGCGGCCACAGTTGGAGCGGATGCGTAGCCTCCGACACCCAAAACAAAATCAGGTTGAAAACTTCTTATAATTTTTATTGATTGCATTATACCGACCGGTATTTCAACGCCCGCTTTAATTGAATTCAATATCCCCGTCCTCATGAGTCCTCTTGCGGAGACGAATTTGATTGGAAATCCCGTGCTGGGAATAAGTCTGGCCTCGATACCCCGCTTTGTGCCCACAAACAAGACTTGAGAAGACGGATCCTCGGACATGAGTGTTTCTGCAATGGCAAGAGCAGGGAAAAGGTGCCCACCAGTTCCTCCACCTGCTAGAATAAGTTTCATTCCCTGCCTCCATCTCTCTCAGAGATATTCGTCCTGCTGATAGCCATCAATATTCCAATTCCAGCGAGATTCACTAATATTGATGTTCCACCCAATGATATCAGCGGAAGTGGCAGGCCTTTTGTCGGGGTGAGTCCCATTGTAACCGCCATATTAATCAAAGCCTGAATCCCGATCAGGGAAGTTATTCCGAATGCCAGACACCTTAGAAAGATATCCTTGGATTTTATAGCAATCATGAATCCTCTAAAAACTAGAGCGTAAAACATCAAGATTACGGCGATGACTCCCACTAATCCAAGTTCTTCACCTATAACCGCGAAAATGAAGTCCGAATGTGGTTGCGGCAAATAAAACAACTTCTGTATACCCTTGCCTAAACCAACTCCCCAGTATCCTCCGCAACCAAAAGCCACTAAACTCTGAATAACCTGAAATCCTGAACTGAGAGGATCAGCCCAAGGATCAAGAAAACTCTTTATTCTAGCAAGTCGATAATGTGCGCTCACGCCAATTTGAAACAAAAAAGGCAAGCAGAGTATTGCAGAACCGACAAGGTGTTGCAGCCTTACGCCGGCGACAAACATCATCAAAAACCCCACTGTGGTTATGATAATGGCAAGGCCAAAGTCCGGCTGAGCAAGAGCCAACATTACTACAAGGGCCATTATTATCACATGAGGCAGAAAACCTATGGCAAAGCTTTTAACTCCTTCACCCTTTTTATCGAGTGAACGTGCGAAAAAAATAATTATAGAATATTTTAATATTTCTGAAGGCTGTAAATAAAATCCAAAAGGAATGTGAATCCAACGCTTGGAGCCGCCAATTTCAGCTCCAACGCCTGGTATGAAAACCAAGATCAGGAAGATGATAGATAGCCCCAATCCCACAGATGCTGATTCCCTCCAGAAATAGGGATTAATTCTTGAAAAAAGGAACATTAATCCCAGCCCCACAATTATCGCCAATCCCTGTTTTTTGGCATAATAAAACCCATCGCCAAATTTTGCCGAAGCAATCATAAAACTTGCTGAAGTAACCATTACAATACCGAAAATTAAAATCAGGATGGTGACAAGCAAGAGCGTCGGATCACTTAAGAAGGATCTGTAACTCTTAAATTCAATTGTGCCGACTTGAATTGTCATGATTTCCTGAATTCGTAAACTGGTTAACAGGTATCCGTGATCACCTGCATTAAAAGTTACCGCAGCTTAAGAGTGCTCAGAGCCATGAGCGCAAATATTATGGATATTATCCAAAAGCGAACGATCACTTTAGGTTCAGCCCAACCTTTCAGTTCAAAATGATGATGAATTGGGGCCATGTTAAATATTCGCTTGCCTGTGGTTTTGAATGAGGCGACCTGAAGAATTACTGATACAGCCTCGATAACAAATACTCCTCCAGCGATCACGAGAAGAATTTCATGTTTTGTGACCACTGATACAGCTCCCAGCAAACCTCCGAGAGACAGCGATCCAACGTCACCCATAAAAACTTCAGCGGGGTATGCGTTATACCAAAGGAATCCCATACCGGCCCCCAGCATAGCCCCACAAACCACACAAAGTTCACCTGAGCCAGGAATGTAAGGAACCTGGAGATATTGGGCCAGTTTAAGATGTCCCGCAATATAGGCGAAAAAAAGGTAAGTTGCGCCACATATCATCACCGGGCCAATCGCTAAGCCATCCAGGCCGTCCGTCAGGTTCACAGCGTTTGACGCTCCCGCTATTACAAGAGCTGCAAATAAAGGGTACCAAAAACCTAAATCGGGCTGAACATTCTTGAAAAAAGGAACAGCCAGCGTTGTCTTGAATGAAGGATCCATCCAGAGAAAGATACCGACTAAACAACCAATAGTTAACTGAAGAATAAGCTTTTGTTTTCCGCTTAACCCCCGGTGACTCATTCTTCTAATTTTGAGATAGTCATCAAGAAAACCAATCGCTCCATAAGACAACGTGACACCGAGGACCACCCATACGTAAATGTTGTCCAGACGAGCCCACAACAAACACGAAAATGTCATTGCAAAAAGAATTAGGACGCCACCCATTGTAGGAGTGCCGCTCTTTTTCAGGTGTCTCTGGGGACCATCTTCCCTTATCATTTGACCAATTTGAAATTCTCTTAAATAATCGATGAGAGGTCTACCCAACAGGAAACTTATCATTAGGGCCGTCAATGTCGCCATGATAGCCCTAAAAGATATGTATCTAAAAACATTGAACAGGGTGAAATTAGCGTTGAGAGGGTAAAGAAGGTGATAGAGCATTCTTTACTTCTCCTTTTCAATTAGATCGGCTAAAATTTCCATCTTCATAGCCCGTGAACCTTTTACTAAAATCCGTTGAAAATTTCCGACCAAATCCTTAATTAATTCCCATGCCTGATCTTTGTCTTCATAAAGATGAATTGATTTCTCATCTCCACCTGAAGCCACAAATCCCTGGGCAAAATCGGAGCCGTATTTTCCTATAAAAATGATCATGTGTGGGCCTCTTTGGGCGGCTATTTGTCCCAGCGTCAAATGGAGTTCAGACGCATGTTCACCCAGTTCCATCATGTCCCCAAGAATAGCCAGAGTAGAGACGTGGCTTCCATCTTCAACCAGAGTTTCTAAGGCAGCCTTCATTGAGATGGGGTTGGCGTTGTAACAATCACGAATAAGTTTTCTGGACCCCCCCAGGTCAAAAACTTCCATTCTCCATGCTGGAGATTTGAACTTTTCTAGACCAAGCCGAATGTTCTCAATTTGAATTCCCAACTCAGAACAAACCGCAAAAGCTGCAAGGGCATTACCTATATTGTGTAAGCCTAGGATATTCCAATTAATTTTGACTCGTCCTGAAGGCCACACAATTTCAAACGAGGTCGGATTTCCCGTTTTGATCTTTTCGGCTCGAATATCCCCTCCATTGAAACCGAAAGTCATTATCCGCCTTCCCAATTTTTTTGCTCTTTTGTTTAACAAGTCACTGTCTGAAGGAATTATACCTAGGCCATCGTCCGGCAAGGCTTCAACTAGTTTGAATTTTTCGTTAGCGATATTTTCCAGTGATCCTAGCCCTTCGAGATGCGCCAACCCCACAGAAGTAATCACGGCGATATTTGGGGAGGCTGCTCTTGCCAACAGGTCCATTTCCCCAAGTTGATTTATGCCGGCTTCCACAACCGCAAACCTGTCCTTAGGTTTTATGTCCAAAACAGTCATGGGTAATCCTATGAGATTATTGAGATTTCCTTCGGTTTTCTTAAATGGAAGGCTTTCTCCTATTATTGTTCCTATCATTTCTTTCACAGTAGTTTTGCCGGAGGAGCCTGTAATTGCGACCAAGGGGATTGGAAATGTTTTACGGTGGGCTGATGCAAGGTCAGTTAAAGCTCGGAGGGTGTTCTGAACTTCAATCAGAACAAGCTTGGAGAGATGAAAAGGGATTTCAAAATGAATAGCGCAATTGACCAGGCTACCTCCAGCTCCGGCGTTCAACGCCGGAAGCACAAAACTGTCACCATCAAAATTGCTACCTTTTAATGGAACAAAGAGATCATTAGTTTTTAACTCTCTGGAATCTGTACAAATACCTTCAAAATAACCTTCGATATTACCCTGATATAAACGACCGGAGGTAGCTTCTAGAATGTCCTTAACTTTATATGGCCCAGCGTTGGATCTCATCTATTAACCTCAGGTCTCATCGTTGTCGCGTCTAAAAAATGGTTTCCCGGCTTGCAGGGTTTCAGCCTGTTTATTATTTCCGAAACAACTACACGATCATCAAAAGGATATCTGACTCCTTGTATTTCCTGATAGGTCTCGTGGCCTTTGCCGGCCAACAAAAGGGTGTCCTGTGGCTGTAGCCTCGTTACAATCCATTCGATAGCCTGTCTTCGGTCTGGAATGACGATATATGATTTGTCTGAAATCCGGGAATGTATCGAATCGTGCAAAATCTTTTTGAATCCCGATTCAATAACACCAACCTCAATTTGTTCAATAATCGTCAGAGGGTCTTCACTTCTGGGATTATCACTGGTGATAACCAGAAAATCACTTCCAACGGCAGCTTCCGAACCCATTACCGCGCGCTTGGTCCGGTCTCTATCTCCACCGCAACCCAAAAGAGTAAATAAACGACCATCTGAAATCTCTCGTAAGGCCTGTAAGACATTCTTAAGAGCGTTTGGCGTGTGAGCATAGTCGACGAACAGTGATCCTACGTGAGATTCAATTCGCTGCAATCTACCTGGAACTGTTTTCAGAGATTTGACGCCATTTACAACCGCTTCCAGGGGAATTCTTAATGTGACGCCGGCGCTAACCGCCGCTAGGATGTTAGATAGATTGAAACTGCCGGCCAATGGGGAAGTGATTGACAGTACTTCATTTGGAACACGAATGTTTGCCCTGATTCCGCTGATGGAAATCTCCTGATTCAAAGGATGAATATTGGCCTGTTCGTTAAAACCATATGTAATTATAGGCACTCCAGCAGTTTCCTGCGCTAACCTTGATCCGTAGAAATCGTCAAGATTTATTATCGCTGAGGCGCTCAATTTGTTCGAAGCCGGCAACAATTCGTCAAAAAGAATTCTCTTTGCCTCATAATAAGAAACCATGTCTTGATGGAAATCCAGATGATCATGGGTGAGATTAGTGAACATTCCCACATCAAAAGAACATCCATCCAAGCGTCTCAATACAAGACCGTGCGATGAAACCTCCATAAGGACATGCGTAACACCTGAAAGCCTCATCTCAGCAAGCATTTTTTGGATATCAGAAGCCTCCGGAGTTGTATTGGAAGCAGGCGTTTCAAATCCGGGCCATCGGTGGGAGATAGTGCCAATAATCCCTGGAACGAAATCAGCCGCCTTTAATATTGACTCGAGCAAAAAAGTTGTCGTTGTCTTGCCATTTGTCCCTGTAATTCCTATTAAAACCATTTCCTGCGAAGGGTGGCCATAAATGAGATCGGCAACAGGGCCAAGAGCTTTTCTGGAGTTAGCCACACGAATCCAGGAAGTCTTATCGAACTCAAAATAGGCAGGTGGGTTTTTTTCAGCAATTATTGCAGAAGCTCCAGATTCTGAAGCTTTGTAGACAAAATTGTGTCCATCTGTTTTTTCGCCTCTTATTGCAACGAACAAAGAGTTACGTTTAACCTGACGGCTGTCGTAAGTGATTTCTTCGACGCGGACTTCCGGGTTTCCCCAGACCTCCGGAGTTTCGAGGCATTCGATGATGTCGGCAAGAGTCAAACTCAATATACTCCTCCGGAACAGGAAACCTTTATTGCCCCACCTTCTCTTATTAAGTCTCCAGGATTGGGAATTTGGCGCGACACATGACCAACACCCTCAATAGAAAGGTCACATTTGATTTTGCCGCAGATGTCCACAACCTGCCTTAGATCTGATCCTTTCAGGTCGGGCATAATCCATTCACCGAGCATTTTCCCAGCTCTTGGTTCAAGCGAAGAGGCAACAGTTTGCTCTTCGTCCTTATTGTTTACCAATTGACCATTTGCGCAGGGAGCATTACCAGATAAGGCCAGAATGCCTTCCGCAATTTTTTTAAAAACTGGAGCCGCTACTTTTCCACCCGTGCGGTCACTTCCCGCAGCAGGCTCATCTATTATGACTAGAATCACTATTCTAGGCTTGGTGCTGATGATGGCGCCAACAAAAGACATCAAAAACTTTTCCTTTGAGTAACCCCCGGAAGAATCAGCCTTTTGAGCGGTTCCGGTTTTTCCAATTATGTCAACCCCAGGAATGGCTGCAGCCCTTGCTGTCCCATGTGTGACGGTTTTTCGAAGGATATCCACCAAAGCAGCCGACGACTCTTCACTTATGGTCCTCCTGAGAAGTAACGGCGGATTTTCAAAAACCTTTTCCCCGGAAGCGTTCGTGATCTTTGTCAAGAGTCTGGGTTTAAATAATTTCCCCCCGTTAACAGCAGCGGCGAATCCGACGGTGAGTTGAATAGGATTCACACTTATCCCCTGCCCGAAGGCCATGTTGGCCTTAGTCAGATTAGACCACCGGTTCGGAACTGGGAGCACGCCCGGCCGTTCTCCTGGGAGATCGATATGGGTTAGCGCGCCAAATCCGAAATCTTTCAACATATGATAGTACTCATTTTTTGTGAGTTTCTCAGAAACCTTGACTGCCCCTATATTACTAGAATTGATAAGTACTTCATCAAAAGTCAGATTTTTATGAGGGCTGACGTCATGAATTTCGTGGCGGTTGTAGCGATATAGCCCGTTGTTAACGAAAAAGATTTCTGATCTGTTGACCTTACCCAAATCTAAAGCAGTTGCCGCTAAGAAAACCTTGAATGTAGAGCCAGGCTCAAATATGTCCGCGACAGCCCTGTTCCTTCGTGAACTTGTAGCCGACTGTTCAAAAACGTTAAGATTATAAGTTGGGCGGACCGCCAAGGCGAGAATTTCACCTGAATCAGCGTCCATAGCAACCACCATTCCGCTTTTGGCGTGTTCCCGATTAACCGCTTCATCAAGCTCTCTTTCCGCTATAAACTGGATATTTCGGTCGAGCGTTATGTGGATATCATTTCGCTTGGTTATTTGGTCTGATGTGGTGAAAATTATAGGTCGCCCTAAATTGTCTTTTTGAGCGGTGACTGGTAGTGGCTCAGTTTTCAGCAAGTTGTCGTAAAAAAGTTCCAGGCCCTCAAGACCCTTCGAATCAATTCCCGCAAAACCAATGGTATGAGCAGCAAAGTTTTTTAGAGGGTAAAATCTCTGATATTCAGGATCTGTGTATATCCCCGGTAGGTTGACCTTGCGAATTTTCTCAGCGGTAAATGGAGAGACACGTCTTTTGACCCAAACGAAGGGCTTGTCTTCCTCGATCTTGGCTAGGATCTCTCTCCTGTCCATGTCGAGAATCCTGGAAAGGCTATCCGCGATTTTGATTCTCTGTGTTTTATCTGAAAGTTTTTTTGGACGAGCATAAACAGAATCCACTTCCAGACTAGCCGCCAACTGCTCTCCGGTTCTATCGAAAATGAAGCCTCTTCTGGCCTCCAGATGGATGTTCATAGTTCTTTGTTTTTCGGCTTTTTTCTTGAGACTCTCGGAGTCAACGACCTGGAGCCGATGAGCGCGTGCAATCAAAATAGCTGCGGCGACACCAAAAACCATTGCCACAATAACTATCCGGACAACCATCCAGTTGATTGGCGGTTTATTTCGGAACATGGATTATCCTACCGACCGATGGCAACCGTAAACCTTGTTTTTTAGCCATTTTCTCCAACTCTACTGGAGACTCCAATGACGATAATTCAAGGCTGAGTTCACGAGATCGATCTTTAAGTTCTTTGTTCTTTGTCTGCAAGTTGGAGATTTCATAGCCCAACTGAACCTGGTCCATCCTTGTCCAAACATTGAATAATCCAGTTAATAGCAAAACGAGCAGTGTAAGAACCAGGCAATATGGAGCAAAACTTCTTAACTTTGAGGGAGGCAAAATGTTTTGAACGTTTGAATCCCTCTCTGTGTTCGATCCACTTTCCATGGTTGATTCTGCTGCAAGTTTTTTCCATTTAGAGGCATTCATTTCAAAAAGCTTCACAAAAACTCTATTACTCGCATCTTCGCAGATCTTGATCTGGGGTTAAAAAACCTTTCTTCAGAAGACGGGCGCAAAGGATGACGAGTCAAGATTCGCCATTTTGAGTTATCCTTGGCTAGTTCTTTAAAAGCCAATTTAACCAGTCGGTCTTCCAATGAATGGTACGAAACGATACACAACCGACCCTGCTGTTTCAAAAGAGACGGCAATTGTTCAAGTCCTTTTCGCAAATTACCAAGCTCATCATTCACCGCTATTCGTAAGGCCTGGAAAACCCTGGTCGCCGGGTGAATCCTGCCTTTTTTACGCCCCAAAGCCCTAAAAACGGTTTCTGCAAGGTCCTCGGTAGTCTTAAGGGTTCCTTGCCTTACAGCCTGCTTCAACCATTGGGCTACCTTTTTGGCTCTCGGTTCTTCGCCGTATTCTGCAATTATTTTTTTTAACTCGGCTTCAGAAACATCATTTAGGAGATCTTCAACAGATCCTTCAGTAGATCTGTTAAATCGCATATCAAGTGGCCCGGCAAATCTAAAACTGAAACCCCTCTCAGGGTTCTCGAGTTGATCTGAACTCAACCCTAAATCCAGGACTATACCGTTCAGTTGACCAATTCCTGTCGAGCCCAACGTTGATAGAGCTTCATGGTAACCCGCGTGCCAGCATTTGAACCTCTCCCCATAAGGCTCTAATCTTTTTAGGGCTTTGTGAATTGATCCTTCATCGATATCAAACCCCAATAAAATTCCGTCGGGATTTGCAGCTTCCAGTATCGCCTGCGCATAACCACCAGCTCCCAGTGAGCCGTCCATATAGACTCCTCCGGCATGGGGAGCCAAGAATTCTAGGACTTCTTTTAACAGAACCGGCTGATGCAAAACTTTTCTCCGACATCCATGGTCCTCAGGCTAGTCGCTTCGTCAAGAAATGATGTGATTCTATGTACACCATGGAAACTTTCTAAGTTTATGTTTTAAAAATAATAGGCTGATCTTATTGCTTAATAAATTACATAGTTGAGCTGTTTTGGCGAACATAACAAACAACATTGCGTCTTAACAAAAGATTATAAAGTTATAGTTGATATGTCAAGCGATATTTTACTTGATATTTTCTATCCTTTTATTTAAAATTACAGGTTTTTTAATTATATTTAGTTAAATTGTAGTGTGTTTGCCTTGATAGTATAATTATAAACCTTCCGCCTTTTTTGCTCTTGACGATAGAGAAAGCGATCAATATACTTGATCCGGGCCGAAGTGGTGGAACTTGGTAGACACACCATCTTGAGGGGGTGGCGGGCGAGAGCTCGTGCCGGTTCGAGTCCGGCCTTCGGCACCATCCCATCAACAATTATCCCGGCCATGTTTGACCGGGTTTCTTGTTTATTTAAGTCATAGGATATATTTGATGCCAAGGCCTCTAAATATCTTGAGCTGGAATGTCAATGGAATAAGGGCAATTTATAAAAAGGGCTTTCTTGAGTGGCTTGACCGCGAACAACCCGACATTCTTTGCATTCAAGAAACGAAGGCGTCGCCTGATCAACTCACAGAGGAATTGTTGCGTCCTGCAGGATACACGTCATATTGGAGTAGCGCTTGTCGTAAAGGATACAGCGGAGTAGGGGTCTATTCAAGAATTCCTACTGTGAATGTCGAATATGGCATGGGAATTGAAAAATTCGATGAGGAAGGTAGATTTATAAGAATAGATTTTAAAGAATTTGTTCTGATGAATGTTTATTTCCCGAACGGTAAAATGGGAAAAGATAGGCTGGATTTCAAGTTGCGCTTCTACGATGCCTTTCTCGATTACATTGAAAAGTTGCGCAAGAAGCATTTGCCGATAGTTTTTCTCGGAGACGTAAACACCGCCCATATGGAAATAGATCTGGCCAGGCCAAAAGAAAATTCAAAAGTTTCAGGTTTTTTGCCTATTGAACGAGAATGGATCGACAAAGTTGTTGCCAGAGGATATGCTGACACATTCAGAAAACTGAATAGAGACATCATCCAATATAGCTGGTGGGACATGAAAAGCGGGGCCCGGAGTCGGAACGTAGGCTGGCGCATAGACTATGTGTTTACCAGTCCGGATCTTGAAAAGCGCCTTCTTAAGGCATTCATAATGACAGAGGTTGAAGGATCCGACCACTGTCCAGTGGGTATAGAACTAGAGACGCAGACGGATAGTTAATCTACGTCCCCTGTCTGTTTTTCATGAGTGGGCGCGCAACATTATCAAATAAAAAATTATTGGACAATTTCTCATCAATTCAATTTTTATGATCTAAACGAGCCCTGGTATCTTGACGCCACTTTCAGCAGGTTTTATTAGACTGAGGGCGTGTTTATAGACGAGTTGGGTGTCATCCGCATCTTCGACTATGATACAAAAGCTATCGAAACTCCTGACGAAACCCTTGATTGAACTGCCCGACAAAAGAACCGCTTCAATTTCAATTCTAGCTTTGCGGACCTGATTCAAGAATTGATCTTGAATATTAAAATGAGTTTTTGGCATTTAAGCGCCCCCTAATTAATAATCCCTCAAGTGCAAGAATTTTCAACTTCTCGTTCACTCGGTGGGGAAAATCCCGGACTAATTGTTAGTGTCCGAGAAAGTTATCAACCTCAACCCCGATAGTCGAGATTTCCTGAGGATCAAACCATCTTACATCGGGCTCAGACCTAAACCATGTCAACTGCCTCTTGGCGTAATTGCGAGTATCTTTTTTCATTCTGGAGGTTGCTTCCTGGAGGTCCGTTTCCCCGGAGAGAACCATTGCTGCGTGACGATATCCAATCGATTGCATAGGCTTGAGGTTTCTGTCATAACCTCTTCGATATAAGTCCCTCACCTCATCCAGTAAACCGTTGTCCATCATGTGATCCACGCGAGTGTCTATCGAATGATAAAGCTTTTTACGTTCGCTGTTGATTCCCAAATAGAGAACTTCGAAGGGGCAGTCCCTCAAAGCGTGTTCCTCATGGAATTTCGTGATGGACTTGCCTGACAATTCAAAAACTTCCAGCGCCCTGATGATTCGAACAGAATTGTGAGGGCCTATACTTTGAGCGGCGCTAGGATCAACCGCTTTCAGCCTGTCAAACAGAAATTCAATGCCTTCTTTTTCCTGAATATCCCTAAACTTTCTTCTCAAAATTGAATCAGCCTTCGGAAGTTTGGCTATACCTCCTCTCAATAATCTAATATACAAACCTGTTCCGCCAACTACAAGTGGAACCACTGATTTTTTCGCAATTTTTGTGATGGCGTTTCTAGCTTCTATCACAAAATCACCTGCTGAGAAATATTGATCCGGGAACCTGATATCGATCATGAAATGCGGGACTTTTTCCCGCTCTGAAATATGAGGTTTGGCCGATCCGATATCCATAAACCTGTAAATTTGCACTGAATCCGCTGATACTATCGCCACCTTACGATTACGCGCCAACGCCAAAGCCACGGCGGTTTTTCCAGAGGCTGTGGGGCCGGCTATTATTATTACTTTCTGTTTCATGGAACGACTTCTAAATTTTTCTTAGCGCCATTCTTTGAATCATGAACAAATAATCCTGTAGCCCATTCGTTTTTCCGAATTTGCCGAACACACTTCAACCCCGTCTCAACAAAATTGACATTTAAACTTTTCCACTGAGCTTTTGTAATTCCGGACACAATGAGAAATTCTTTGAAAAGCGCCGAAAGTTTTTCCGCATTACCCATCAGAGTAATAAAATCCAAATTAGCCGCTACTAAATCGTAAGAACCGGAAACTTTGCCAAGATCCAAAACTTCAATGGCGATGTAATCCTCCAGCCCATTCAATCCAAAATTTTTCAACGCCGATTCCACAGCTACAAAATCGGTATCTATTGCTTTTACTATGGTTCCGCCCAGTCTTACCGCAGCCATAGCTAAAACCCCCGTGCCGCAACCTACATCAAGAAAACTGAAGGGTTTCTCTTGAGAGACAATATTATCTACGGCTTGTTCCAGAAGAACCAAACAGCCTTGAGTCGTTTCGTGAGTTCCAGTGCCAAAAGCTTCCGCCGGCTCTATGACGACCAGTAATCTTTGAGAACTCTTTTTAGGCGTATCCCAGGGCGGAGCTATTATCAATTTTGATCCAATTTTTATTCTCTTGAACCTATCCTGCCATGCTACAGCCCAATTTTCGCTCTTGAGTCCCTTGGTAGAGAGTATTGGCTCTGATATTCCAGGAAAAAAAATCTTAAGGTTTCTCAAGAAATTTACAATCTTGTTCTTTGTCAAATCCCATTCCAGATTTGTAAAATATGCTGTGATCTTAGCCATTTCTGTATCTATGTCTTCAGTGAGGCACCCTCTGGATCCATTATCTGAAAGAAAACTTGCGACAGAGTCAACAGCGTAGTTTGGTACCAAAATTTCAACAGTAGTCCACTGTTCAAACATAGGTTTTTCACTCCTCAAGATGATTGAACGCGCACAACATGACTTCAGGGCCTTTAAACTATCAGAGATTAGTCGCGTTCGTTAATGTTTTTACGACGGAGATTTTGACTTATAAGGTTATTAAAACAAAAAGATTTTTAGAGGGTTGGAAATAAGGGAAGAAATAAACATGGAGCGAAAGGTTCTGTTACGAGTTCTAAATTTAATCATTGCGCCTCAAATCTCCAGATATTTAAGGCGCTCACCGATACCGCTTCAAAAAAAATCAATTCAAGGACTTCATGCATTGTTGCGCCTGTTCCGAATATTGACGGAAAAGCTGCCTCATTTGGGTTTCCATCTGGCGATTCTGATCATATTGCTGAAAAAGATTTTCTATAGCCTGCATAGTGCCGGAGTTTTTTGGCATGCTGGACAGGTTTTGTATTTGCTGCATGAGGCCTTTGGCGACCTGATTGTGCCATGTAGCCCTAGATTCGTACGATCGGGCGTTGTTCAGAATCTCCTGACACGAATTCATCGCCATGGTATTGTCAGAGTACACACAGTGATTGCCGGAAAAAGTGATCGCCAAAAAAGTCATAATTAACAATGCTATGAATCTGAGGCTCATTCTGTCACCTCTTGTTTTTTAAGGGTCTATAACATGTTTAAATTCGTATTGCAACTATTATATCAGTAAATTATTATAAACTATTAAATAATAAAGACTAAATGTCTACATTAATCTTTTGGCCTTTGGTGGCAACCAAGTAAATAATTTTTCTTCCTATTATCCGCGTGGTATTCTTATTTTCTGAAAGTTAATTACCGAACGGCGACTTATTGGAGGAACGCGGTGCAAGATCCATACAGAACGATACAATGGTGTGACGACCACATCAGGCTTCTTGATCAAACCTTGCTTCCTGTACTAGAAAAATACATTGACATTTATGATGTAAAATCAATCTGTGAAGCTATAAAGAGACTATCAGTACGTGGAGCGCCAGCCATAGGAGTCGCTGCCGCAATGGGTTTAGCCCTCGGGATGCTGAATGCTCGAAAAGAGCGTGACCAGAACATCAAGAGTTATTTTGACAAACTCTGTTTAGAGATAGGGTCCACTCGTCCGACCGCTGTCAATCTATTCTGGGCGATAGATCGGATGAAAAGAGTCTTTAACGAAAACGTTTATTTGGATCTTGATGAACTTAAACAACGACTTATCGAAGAGGCCACATTAATTGAATCCGAGGACAGGCTGCTCTGTGAACAAATAGGCATGAGAGGACAGGAACTCCTTGAAGACGGAGACGTTGTGCTAACACATTGCAATGCGGGTGGACTCGCCACGGCGGGATATGGAACTGCGCTGGGGGTTATCCGGGCCGCTTTTGAAAGTGGTAAAAATGTCCGAGTCTATGCTGATGAAACCAGACCTCTCAACCAGGGTTCTAGAATTACAGCTTGGGAATTGATGAAATTAGGGATTCCGGTAACCTTGATTACTGACAATACCGCCGGAGCTATCATGCAAGCCGGTGAAATTGACAAGGTAATAGTAGGCGCCGACAGGATAGCCGCCAATGGAGACACAGCGAACAAAATAGGCACATATTCTGTTGCAGTTTTGTCAAATCACCATAGAATTCCATTTTATGTGGCGGCCCCATTGTCGACAATAGACATGAAACTGGATTCAGGAGACCGTATTCCTATTGAAGAACGTGATCCAAGTGAAGTTACACACATAGGCGGATCCTTAATAGCGCCAGAGGGGGTGTCCGCAAGAAACATCGCTTTCGACGTTACTCCAAACGAACTTATTTCAGCTATTGTAACTGAAAAAGGAATTGCTCGACAGGTGTTAAAAAATTCTTTGAAAGCTTTTTTTAGCCAGGGGACGCATTGAAATAACAATAGCGATTTTGATTCGAGAACCGAACGCCAACAAGAAAATATGAAGATTTTAAAAACAATGGATGACCAGTCAACAAATGTTGCCAATAATGGCGGTCAAGCCTTACTAGACTGTCTTCAGAGCCAGAATCTGACTCTTGACACTGATTTGTATGAATTCACCATGTCGGCCGGATACCGGCTTCTGGGACGCGGCGATAGGATGGCCTGCTTTGATGTCTATTATCGACAGAATCCAGATAATGGTGGATTTTGCGTCTTTGCAGGCCTGGAAAGTGTGATTAACTACATAAACAATCTGGAGATTTTTCCTGATGATCTGGAGTATCTGTCAGGAACAGGCGTATTTTCAAGAGAAGCCCTGGAAGCTTTAGGGTCGGGTATTCGTTTTACAGGTGATGTGTGGGCTGTTCCAGAAGGCACGATTGTGTTCCCAAATGAACCGTTGATAAGAATCATAGGCCCTATCTCTCAAGCGCAAATTCTGGAAACGACTTTGTTGGCGCTAGTGGGACATCAAACCCTTATTGCGACCAAAGCGGCGAGACTTTGCATAGCGGCAAAAGGGGCGCCGGTGATAGATTTTGGAACCAGGAGAGCTCATGGAACTCAAGCTGCGTTTTATGGGGCCAGAGCAGCTTATATAGGGGGATGCGCAGGAACCTCAAATGTCAAGGCGGGTAAGGTTTTCGGTATTCCTGTCAAAGGTACACATGCTCACAGTTGGGTAGAAAGTTTCGAGAATGAAGTAGATTCATTTAGAGGATTTTGCGAAGTTTTTCCAAATCATAGTGTTTTACTGGTTGACACTTACGATACGATACAAGGAGTCAGAAACGCCATTCAAGTGGGTCGGGAGCTTAAACTCCGAGGCAAACATTTAATTGGAATAAGAATTGATAGTGGTGACTTGGCATATTATTCCAAGACTGCTCGGGAAATGTTGAATGAAGCGGGTTTCCATGACACCAAAATACTTGCCAGCAGTGATTTGGACGAATGGTTAATCGAAAGCCTTCAACAACAAGGAGCCCAAATCGACATATGGTGTGTTGGAACCAGACTAATGACTTCATACCAAACGCCTGCGTTGGGAATAGTATACAAGCTTATGGCAGTGGATCATGGAGATGGGGGTATGGTTCCGCGAATCAAGATATCTCACAATCCAAATAAGATTACTAATCCAGGTGTAAAAAAAATCTTTCGTTTCTACAATGGGGGTAATCGCATGATAGGCGATTTGATTGCGCAAATTGATGAGCCTATCCCTCATGGGAAATCAGTCAAGGCGCACCATCCAATGTATGATTACATGAAGAAAGTGTACAAGCCTCCATTTGAAACCGTAGAATTAATGGTTCCGGTTTTTCTTAAGGGCGAGCAAGTTTATGATTGTCCACCGCCGGCAAATGTTAGAAACCAGGTTTTTCAACAACTAGACGGACTCGAGCCAGAGTTAAAGAGATTTTCCAATCCTCACATCTATAAGGTTTCTCTTTCCGAGAAGCTTTATCGTGTTAAAAAGAATCTGTTGTCCTTTCATCAAAACAAGCTGAAACCTGAAAATAGCCGTTATTGAAGCAATTTAAAGCTATGTCTTTGCTTGGCTGAAGTTTAGTCATCTATTTCAGGGCCATGCCTGGTAGCTGGACTGGTCAAGTGTTTTCCTATTGTAACACTTGACAAATACCACATAGGCGCCCAAATAAATGAATCACAAGGAGTCGTAATTCTGGTTTTACTTGTTTCCGTCCAGATTGCTTGGCCAAATCCAAAATACAGATTCAGAATGTGTTTTGGGGAGAGCGAACAAATTAAATCTATTTACAATCTTGATAAAATGTCAGCTTTCATGGGCTGGACAATCTTGTCAAGCGAAGCAAGATGCGTATCACAATGATTGACTGGAGATGAAAGTGGTTATGACCGAAAGTCCAGAAGGTAAAATGGTTAACGCTACGGAAAGCGCCGGCCAAGTTCAAAGGCATGAGCCGACGGAACTAGTTCCTGTGGAAGGAGATGAATCCTCTCAGCAGGCCAATTCTGAAGAATCAGTTGAAAACTCTATCGAAAAAGCCTTGAAAGAAGTGGAAGAAAATCGTGACAGATGGTTACGAGCGGTTGCCGACCTTGAAAATTTCAAGAAACGTTCAACACAGGAAAGGTCCAGGCTCCTAAAGTACAAAGAAGAAGATTTGTTGAGAGAACTTTTACCAATTTTGGATAACCTGGAAAGAGCGCTGGCCCACGCAGGTCAAAAACATGAGAGCGATCCTGTTGCTACAGGCGTCGCGATGGTAATGGAAATGTTTAAAGAAGTTTTTAAGAAATATGAAGTCACGGAAATTGAATCACTTGGTAAAAAATTTGATCCGCAATTTCATGAGGCTATCGCCCAGGAACCGCATCAAAAGCAAGAGCCCAATACAGTTTCAAGAGAGTTAGAGAAGGGCTACATGTACAAAGATCGAATGCTTAGACCGGCTAAAGTCATTGTTTTCTCGGCTAATAAATAAAATAAGTTTTGAGGAAAGTCTAAATAATCCGAAATATTCGAAACGGCTAGGAGGCTAAAATGGCGGGAAAAGTTATTGGAATAGATTTGGGAACCACGAATTCATGTGTTGCCATTATGGAAGGTGGAGATCCAGTAGTGATAGCTAATTCGGAAGGTGGACGAACAACACCTTCCATGGTGGCGTTTACAGACGCGGGAGAACGCCTGGTTGGGCAGGTCGCGAAACGTCAAGCGATAACCAATCCTGAAAACACTCTTTTTGCTATCAAGAGACTTATTGGTCGGAAGTATGAGTCAAAAGAAGTTCAAGAGGACATAAAAGTTTGTTCTTACAAAATAATTCGTAGCAAAACTGGAGACGCGTATATAGAGGTCAAGGGAAAAGAATATAGTCCCGCAGAGATTTCTGCCATGATTCTTCAGAAAATGAAAAAAACAGCGGAGGACTATCTGGGCGAAGAAGTACAGGATGCCGTGGTAACCGTCCCTGCTTATTTCAATGATTCCCAAAGGCAGGCTACCAAGGATGCCGGTCGCATAGCTGGATTGAATGTCCTGAGAATTATCAACGAACCCACGGCTGCGTCTCTGGCCTATGGCCTGGACAAGAAAAAAGAGGAAAAAGTTGCGGTCTTTGATTTGGGAGGAGGTACCTTTGATATCTCAATTCTTGAAATTGGAGACGGCGTTTTTGAGGTCAAGTCCACCAATGGAGATACCCATCTAGGAGGCGAAGACTTTGACCAAAGAGTCATGGATTTTCTAGCTGATGAATTTAAGAAGGACCAAGGCATCGATCTTCGTAAAGACAAAATGGCTCTTCAAAGACTTAAAGAAGCGGCGGAAAAAGCCAAGATCGAGTTAAGCTCATCAATGGAAACAGACATTAATCTACCATTTATAACCGCTGACGCGTCTGGACCGAAACATTTCACAATGAAGCTTACAAGAGCCAAGCTGGAAATTCTTTGCCAGGATTTGATTGAAAGGACAGTCGGTCCCTGCAAGATGGCCATGAAAGACGCTGGACTTTCTGCTGATCAAATTAATGAGGTTATCCTGGTTGGCGGGATGACCCGAATGCCTGCAGTGCAGGCTAGAGTAAAGGAGCTGTTCAACAAAGAACCTCACCGTGGAGTCAACCCGGACGAAGTTGTTGCAATTGGAGCCGCAATTCAGGGCGCAGTACTCAAAGGGGACGTTAAGGATGTCCTTTTGTTGGATGTAACCCCGCTTTCTCTGGGAATTGAAACACTGGGAGGGGTTTTTACCAGACTTATCGAAAAAAATACGACTATTCCTACAAGGAAAAGTCAAATCTTTTCGACAGCGTCTGACAACCAGCCCTCAGTCTCGATTCACGTACTTCAGGGTGAACGAGAAATGGCCGCCAACAACAAAACACTCGGACGTTTTGAGTTGGTAGGGATTCCACCAGCGCCTCGAGGTTTACCTCAAGTAGAGGTCACTTTCGATATTGACGCTAATGGTATTGTACATGTCTCTGCAAAGGATCTTGGCACAGGGAAAGAGCAGTCCATCAAGATCACTGCGTCAAGCGGTATGACGGAAGAAGAAATTCAGCGCATGGTCAAAGACGCTGAGGCTCACGCTGAGGAAGACAAAACCAAACGAGAGTTGATAGATGTCAGAAATCAGGCGGATTCTACGATCTATATGACTGAAAAATCACTCAAAGAATATGGCGACAAAGTGGATTCTTCAGTCAAGACTGCTATAGAAGGAGCTATTTCTAAGACAAAAACAGCTATGGAAGGATCTGACGCCCAAGCAATAAAATCAGCCGTGGAAGAACTCCAGCAGGCTTCTCATAAGCTTGCCGAGGCCATGTATCAACAAGCTTCTACATCGTCTGGACCCGGCGCTGACGCCGGTCCTGGATTCGACCAATCCAGTGGACAGTCGCATTCGGGCGCCAAACAGGATGACGATGTTGTTGACGCCGATTTTGAGGAAGTCAAAGACGGTAAGAAGTAACAAACTGATTATAATCCAGATCTGAAGGGGGCTTTTCCAATAGAAAGGCCCCCTTTCTGTTTTTGAAGAAATCAAATTTGATCTTGGTTACAATCATATGTTATTTTAAAAAGATACTTTTTAGGAGGATTTTCAAATTACTTCTCCTAGAGTCATGAAAAAAGGAAAAAGAACTTTTTTGAAGCGTAGAATTTAATTGAGGACATTTTAATGGCTGAAATAAAACCGTTTGAGATGGTTAATTATAGTCCTGACTATTCAGATGTCTTGAGCAGCCTTATAACACCACCCTATGATGTCATATCTCCAAAAGATCAGGAATTCTTTTACAACCTACATCCATACAACATCATCAGGCTCGTTCTGGGCAAGCAACATGACAAAGACACTACGTTAGACAACCGGTATACAAGAGCGGCGGTTACACTAAATAAATGGATACTTGAAAAAACACTTGTCAGGAAAGGGAAACCGTGTTTTGCCATTTATCAGATGGATTTTGAAGAACCGCAGGGGGTAAGGAAACGCTTGGATGGTCTGATCGGTTTAGTGAAGGTTGAAGATTATGGGGTGAATAAAGTTCTTCCTCATGAGAAGACTTACTCAGGTCCTAAAAAAGACCAACTCGAACTGATTCGCGCGTGTAAAGCCAATTTTACACCCATACAAGCTATGTTTGACGATCCTGAAGATGTTATATGCGGGCTATCTGCGCCTTTCATGGAATCTAAACCTGACCAGGAAGCCGTGGACTCAAACGGCACAACCCATCGTACATGGAGCGTCTGTGAAGAAGATAGTGTTCAGAAAATCGTGAGTTTTCTTAAAGACAAGAGTTTTCTTATAGCGGATGGTCACCATAGATATGAAACAGCTTTGGCTTACAGAAGAGAAATCGAGAATCAGAATCCTTTCAGCGTTGATCAATCTCATAAATACGTGATGATGTTTCTCACCTCTATGTCGCACCCCGGTCTAGTCATATTGCCTGCTCATAGGATGTTGAAAGACATAAAGAATCTGGATCAAAAAGCGTCTCTAAGTCGGTTGAACGACAATTTTATAGTTCAGGAGTTTGATTTTAACGGTAGAGACTTAGAATCCATATCCCGACAAATCTCCTCGGAGTTGCGCCAATATGCTGAACTTGGAGGGTATTTCGGAATGGTAATCAATGGAGAGAAGAAGTTTTACCTACTTGGGCTGAAACATCTGCAAACCGCCGTTTCGAAGGTGAACCAGAACATATCGGAAGCATTGATTAAACTAGACGTAACTATGCTGAGGGAATTGGTTCTTGGTCACGGGTTTGGGCTTGACGAGGAGAATTCTGAGACCCACATGCGTTACACTCCGTCCATTCCAGATGCCATAGAGAAGGCATTAACAGGTGAAGTTAGGATTAGTTTTATCCTAAATCCTACCAGGGTCGATCAAATGAGGAGGGCCGCTGAACTGGGACAAAAAATGCCTCACAAATCCACCTATTTTTATCCTAAAATTTCATCAGGATTAATTTTGAACGTCTTTTGAAGGAATTTTACGTGAATTACAAGGTACTAATTATAACGGTTTGACAAAAGGCTGAGACTGATATTGCAAGAGCATGCGGAAACTATCGATGGCCTGTTTCGAAACAAGGTGAGAGTCATACAAGCCTCCAAGGGGTATCGCGTGTCGGAAGACGCCTTGATCCTTACATGGTTTGCCAAACCAAACCCCAGGGATCTTGTTTTGGACGCTGGGGCCGGATGTGGAGTCATAGCGTTTGGATTGGCGATCAAGAATCCTTCAGTTCATTTGGTTGGTTTGGAAATACAGGATGGCCTTGTAGGAAGGGCTCAGCGGGGCGTCAAATTAAACGATCTGAGTTCGCGAGTATTTGTTGTCAAAGGAGACTTGAGAAACTCAGACTCGTTTTTTCGCCTGGACGTGTTTGACATGGTAGTGTCAAATCCGCCATATTATCAGTCAGGTTCAGGTAGAGTCAGTCTGATGAGTGAAAAGGCTCTCTCTAGGCACCAAATAATGATGCCACTAGCGGACCTGTTTATGGTTTCCTCGAGGTTGCTAAAGCCACGTGGTAAGCTATGTCTTATTTATCCGGCCAAGGGAGCCCATCAGCTCGATAAGGCAGCCGAAGCTTCCCGTATGAACATAAATCGAAAAACATGGATCCGTACTCAGGAGGCGGCTGAGCCGGTTCTCTTATGTGTAGAGGCCCACAAGTCAAATTCACATCAGAACCTGATAGAAGACACAATTTGTCTTTACGATTCAAATGGAACTAGAACTTTTCAGGCCAAGGCGATTTTGGCGGGAGAGGAATTCACTGTTTAAGTAGAATTTGATATTTCACAGGAGGCGAGATTGGAAGATTTTAGCAGGATCAAAAGGCTACCTCCATATGTCTTTCAAGTGGTCAATGAGCTGAAAATGAAGCTTAGAAGATCGGGCGAAGACATTATAGACCTGGGAATGGGTAACCCAGACATACCTACACCCAAACATATCGTAGACAAGTTGATAGAAGCGGTTCAGAATCCCAAGAATCATAGATATAGCGCCTCCGCAGGCATCCCAAAACTCAGATTGGCGTTTGCAAACTGGTGGTTGAAACGGTATGGCGTGGAGTTGGATCCAGACGCAGAGGTCGTGGCGACTATGGGAGCCAAGGACGCATTGGCCCACCTGGTTTTAGCCATAATAAATCCTGGCGACGTAGTCTTCGTTCCTTCCCCCACTTATCCAATTCATCCCTATTCGGTTGTTATCGCCGGAGGAGACTTACGGCATGTTCCAATTAGGCCGGATTCTGATTTCTTTGGTGATTTAAAGGCCGCTGTGCGTGTAACGTGGCCACTACCAAAAATGTTAATCATTTCATTTCCTCACAATCCAACTACTATGGTCGTTGATCAAGATTTTTTTAAGCGAATAGTTGAATTCGCACAGGAATACAAGATCATGGTAGTGCATGATTTTGCCTATGCTGACCTAACTTTTGATGATTATAAAGCGCCAAGCTTTCTGTCCGTCCCGGGAGCCAAGGAAGTCGGGATAGAGACGTTTTCGCTTACCAAGAGCTATTCTATGGCAGGCTGGCGGGTTGGTTGCGCAGCCGGAAACCCGCAGATGATCCACGCTCTGAAAAGATTAAAAAGTTACATAGATTATGGAATGTTTCAGCCGATACAAATTGCCGCGATCATCGCTCTCACTGAAAATCAGGATTGCGTAACGGAAATTGTGGCGGAATACAAGGATAGACGGGATGCCCTCTGCAATGGACTCATAGACTGCGGCTGGACCGTTCCACCTCCTAAAGGAACGATGTTTGTCTGGGCTGAGATACCTGAACATTATAAGAATATGGGGTCCTTGGAATTTTCAAAACTGATGACGGAAGAAGCAAAAGTCGCTGTTAGCCCCGGTATCGGTTTTGGCCCGTTCGGCGATGAGCATGTTCGATTTGCCCTTGTGGAAAATCGTCTACGAATCAATCAGGCAATCCGGGGAATAAGACATTTTCTCAACAAATCCTGACTTCCATTTCATGGCAAAGAAGTGATCACGGAATAAAATCTAATTAACAGGAAACTTCAGATGGAAGAAATTGCAGTAGGGCTTATCGGTTTTGGAACGATAGGCAGCGGCGTGGTTCAAATTCTTAAAGAAAATCAGTCTATAATTGAGGCTAGAACCGGTTTCAGAATCAATCTGAAAAGGATAGCCGACCTGGACATCGATTCGGATCGGGGAGTGGCATTTGATGGATCAATTCTCACAAATGACGCCTACGAAATACTTAGAGACCCGGAAATATCTATTGTAATAGAACTTATTGGTGGTTACGAACCGGCAAGAACCTTCATCATAGAAGCTTTACGCAACGGAAAATCCGTAGTGACGGCAAACAAAGCTCTCATTGCGGAAAATGGCCTGGAGATTTTTAAAGTTGCTGGGGAAAATTCTGTTGACGTCGCTTTTGAAGCGGCAGTCGCAGGCGGAATTCCAATTTTGAGGTCTTTTCGAGAAGGTCTTGTAGCGAACAGGTTTGATAAGATTCTGGCCATTCTTAATGGAACATGCAATTTTATTCTTTCTGAGATGACACATAATCCTGGCGCAGATTTTCATCAAGCCCTAAAGAAAGCCCAGGAATTAGGTTATGCGGAAGCGGACCCCACTCTGGACATAGAAGGCGTCGATTCAGCACACAAGCTTTCCATAGTCCTTGCGTTAACCCATGGAATCCACGCTCCCGTTAAAAATATCCATGTAGAGGGGATCACCGGGATAGAAGCCTTCGATCTGATAATGGCTCGTGAATTCTCATATAGAATCAAGCTACTGGCGATAATTATAAGACACGGCGCCAAAGTGGAAGTCAGATTGCACCCTACAATGCTTCCTGAAACTCACCCTCTAGCCCAAGTGGATGGAGTTTTCAATAGCATTTTCCTAAGGGGAGATATGGTTGGGGATCAAATGTTTTATGGTAGGGGAGCAGGTCGAGAGGCCACGGCCTCAGCCGTAATAGGAGATGTCATTGAACTGATTCGCAGCAAAAAAATTGGTAATTCCTGCCGAGTTCCACCTCTCGGCTATTATCCGGGCCCATTGGAATCCATCGACTCGGTTCTGGACATGAATGAAGTGGTTACCAATTACTATTTAAGAATCCATGCGATGGACAGGCCCGGCGTGTTGTCTAGAATATCTGGTATAATGGCCGATCACAATATCAGCATTCATTCGGTGGTTCAGAAACGTCGAGATTTTTCTGGATCCGGATCAATTCCCGTGGTTTTTATCACCCATTCGGCAAGAGAAGCTGATATCTTGCAGGCAAGAAAGGAAATAGGAAGTCTGGAAGTGGTACGTGGTTCGGCAACGATAATCAGAATCGAAGATGAAAGTTTAGATTGAGCCCTGAATCAAGTTTGTTCCTTTATCGATAATTTGAAGGAAGGTAAAGGGCACGGGACGATGGAGAGACAGAATGTGGAAAGGTATCATAAAAGAATATCCTGATTTTTTTAGATTTAATAATGACAAGTACGTAGTGACCATAATGGAGGGAAACACTCCTTTGATCCCTGCGCCCAGGCTAACAGAGAAAATTAATCCCAAAATTAACATTTTCTTAAAATATGAGGGTCTCAACCCTACCTGTTCATTCAAGGATCGAGGCATGACTATGGCTGTCTCAAGAGCCGTAGAATCAGGGTCGAGAGCGGTGATTTGCGCTTCAACGGGAAACACTTCGGCCTCAGCTGCAGCCTACGCCGCCAGGGCGGGAATAAACGCTTTTGTCGTAATACCTGAAGGCAAGATAGCTTTGGGAAAACTGGCGCAAGCAATGATTCATGGAGCACAGGTAATAAAAATTCTTGGTAATTTCGACGAAGCCTTAAACATTGTAAAACAAATATCGCAAGAATATCCGATCACTCTTGTCAATTCTTTAAATCCACATCGAATTGAAGGCCAAAAATCAGCTGCATTCGAAATTTGCGACTCTCTCGGCTTCTCGCCGGACTATCACTCTTTACCAGTTGGAAACGCAGGCAATATCACGGCTTATTGGGCCGGCTACAACGAGTATTTCGATGCTGGTAAAATCATGAGTCTGCCAAAGATGATAGGATTTCAGGCTGAAGGAGCCTCACCAATTGTTCAAGGCAGAATTTTTAAAAATCCTGAAACCATTGCCACGGCAATTCGGATTGGCAACCCGGCCTCCTGGAAGAAAGCCGAACAGGCGCGTGACGAGTCTGGTGGATTGATCGACTCGGTAACCGACGAAGAAATACTTGAAGCTTACAAGATGGTTTCTTCCGTCGAGGGAGTTTTTTGTGAGCCCGCTTCAGCGGCCTCAATTGCGGGTCTTATTAAAAAGAACGAACAGGGCCTTTTCAATGGCGGAGAAACGGTCGTATGCACACTGACCGGCCATGGGTTGAAAGATCCGGACAACGCCATCAAGGTCTCAAAAGAACCGGTAACATGCATGCCGGAAACTAAGAAGGTGCTAAATGTGCTCGGATTCTAACACCAAATATCTCATAATCGTGCCCGATGGCATGGCTGATGAATTTGACGATTCGATGGAAATGACATCGCTGGAATCGGCCAACACCCCCTGGATGAACAAGATGGCTTCAGCGGGAAAGATAGGGATATCAAAGACGATCCCTGAAGGGTTGGCGCCTGGAAGTGATGTCGCCACACTGTCTTTGATGGGATATTCCGCGACTGAAACTTATACTGGCCGCGCTCCATTTGAAGCCGCTTCGATGGGGGTCGATCTAAAAAATGAAGATCTGGCGTTTCGTCTCAATCTAGTGACCCTGGACCGCAATTATTGTATTATGGCGGATCATAGCGCAGATCATATCTCCTCCCCTGAAGCGAAAGAGTTAATAGGAGCTCTGGCCCTAGAATTTGAGTCTTTTGGATTCGACATTCATTCGGGGGTTTCTTATAGAAACCTGATGATTTGGAAAAATGGTCCAGATGGTATTGTAACTTATCCACCCCATGATTTTCCTGGACAGCCTATAGCTCATTATCTTCCTAAAGGCCCGGGCGCCGACAAACTTCTTCGGCTCATAATCAACTCTTGGCGGATTCTGGAAAAGCATCCGGTTAATCATAGACGATTGAAGCGCTGTCAAAAAACGGCCAATTCCGTGTGGCCCTGGGGACAGGGGAAGAGGCCTCAAATTAAAACCATACAGGAGCGATTCGGGCTTAAAGGCTCCGTGGTAGCCGCAGTTGACCTGGTTAGAGGTATCGGAAAATACGCAGGCCTGGATGTTGTAGAAGTAGAAGGGGCCACAGGATATCTTGACACCAACTATGAAGGTAAGGTGAGAGCTGCGATAGATTCTCTTGCCGTAGGCGATTTTGTTCTGCTTCACGTAGAAGCCCCGGACGAAGCGGGGCACTCAGGCCAGAAGGATCTAAAGATAAAGGCGATAGAAGATTTCGATTCAAAGATAGTCGGGCCGGTCCTGAAAGAGCTGGAAGCCTTTGAGAACTGGCGCATACTTTTGGCTCCGGATCATCAGACCCCTGTATCACGCAGGGTTCACACTAGTGGTCCAATCCCGTTCCTATTGCTTGACTCGAAATCGTGGAAGATGTTCAGTGGAGATGAATCCATGGTTTTTTCAGAGAAAGCGGCCGCCGGTACAGGAATTCAGGAGTCAGAGGGAATGAATCTGATAGAAATTCTGTTCGGTCGTCGAAACCTGCAGGAGTAGACTATATATTTGTTAGCCTTGTGACGCCATCCCATCTAACGATTTGAGCTTTCAACATCGGCATTTCCGTAGGGATGGTGATCCTTATATTAGATAATACGAGATGGCATAGGGGTCAGCATATCAAATGAGGCCATTTTGAACTTTTTTATCCGCCGCCGCATTCTCCAGATCTTTATCCCAGAGAACAGCTCTGGCTATTGATGAAACCAGAGTGGTTTCCTAAATCAATAATTTGTTTTAGTTAGCAGACTTAATTTTTAGGATAGTTTCATGCGAACTCTTTTAGTAAATCCAGCTCATCCACAGACTTTTTGGTCTATGAATAAAGTAATTGAGATGACTGGAAAAAAGGCGTTTGTGCCGCCTCTTGGGCTCATAACCCTGGCTTCTCTACTGCCAAATGATTGGGAATCCGAACTAGTTGATATGGTGTTTCAAGAAATATCGGAATCACAGTGGAACCACTCTGAATTGATAATGATATCAGGAATGACCGTTCAACGAAAAGGTATAATTGAGGTAATCAAAGAAGCCAAGAAACGAGGCAAGACCGTAGTTGTAGGTGGTTCGTTTTCTTTTCACGCTCCAGAGGAGATTCTTCAGGTAGGGGCGGATATCGTTGTGAAAGGAGAAGCTGAAGTCCATATAGGCGAGCTCCTCACTGGTATCAAGAAAAAGGATTTTGGACGCATCATACAATCTGATGAACGGGCCGACATGACCAAGAGTCCTCCTCCTCGATTCGATTTACTTGACCTGAAGAGCTATCTGGACATCGGCGTCCAGTTCACTAGAGGTTGTCCATTCAAATGCGAATTCTGTGATGTGACTTTGATGTTAGGCAGTAAAATGCGTGCCAAAACACCGGATCAAGTCCTTCAAGAATTGGAAATATTGTACAACCTTGGATGGCGGGGCCTCGTATTCTTTGTTGACGACAATTTTATTGGTAGCGTTCGGAAAACCAAGGAATTGTTAAAAGAGCTGATTTCGTGGACGGAAAACAGGAGACGGCCATTTAAATTTTCAACCCAGGCCTCGGTAAATATGGCTGCGGACGAAAAACTGATGGAAGATATGTTTAGGGCCGGCTTCATCAGTGTTTTTATTGGTGTGGAAACCTTGGACGAGGAATGTCTAAAAGACGCTGGGAAACTACAAAATGTCAACATAGATCTGGATCAGGTGGTTCAGAAAATATCAAAGGCGGGTTTCCAAGTAATAGCAGGGACAATCCTCGGTTTCGATGATGAAAAAAGCGGGGCTGGACAGAGATTGATAGATTTTGCCCAGAGAAACCACATTCCGGAGGTTTTCAGTACCCTTCTCCAGGCTGGACCTGGCACTGACCTATACACGAGGCTCAAATCCGAAGGTCGTTTGCTAAGTATAGATAAAGAGAATATCAGCAATCAGACGGGCCTGATAAACTTCGTCCCCACAAGACCCCTGGAAGAAATCGCAAATGAATTTGTAAGTCTCTATGATACTCTGTATGAGCCGGAAGCCTATCTTGAAAGAGCTTACTATCACTACGCCGAGATGGATCCTCCAATGACTATGCCGCTCAAGATGCCGTATCTGTGGGAATTGAGAACTCTCGGTATCGTGATATATAGAAATGGAATACTGTACCCCACAAGGCTCAAGTTCTGGAAATATTTATTGAAGGCTATTTGGAAATTTCCAACCCGACTTGACCGATTTATTTCTTCTTTGGTTGTCGCAGAGCATTATTACGATTTCAAGAATGTGATTCACTCAAGTATTCAATCGCAACTGAAAGAGCTTTCCCGTGAACTAAAAAATAATTGTTATACAAAGCCCGTCATAGAATGCAACTGCAAGCCGGTTGTAGAATCAATAGATCAGTGCAAGGTTGAAGAGGTTTAGTTTTTGCAGATGCAAACGGTTGAACGAATGATTCCAGATGAAAACACGAAGAAAACGATTGTCAGGAGTCTCTGACGACATATTGGACCCAACGTCCGAAATGTTGGCGCTATCGGCGACGGGTGACACCAAGAACGTCTTGATTTGCCTCTTGGAACTAACTGGCCCTATGGATGTGGAAACAATGTTGGAAGCTGCCAGGATAGCGGCTAGAAAGTTTCCTCACTTAACCCATAGGATCAAGGAAATTAGATCAAATGGATTACATTATTTAGTTTGGGATACCGACCATACTTGGGATGTTCCTACCTTTTTCGAGGAGATGACCGAATTTGACGCTCACGAGCAACTCCTAGACCAAATCATAAAACTCTTAAGTCCTCGGCTCGACAGGCACTGGGACCTTTTTAGTGAATCGTCAGCCGAATTTCATCTGATAAGAATTTCATCCGAGCGGTATGTTGAAGGATGGCTGATGCATCATGTTGCAGGTGACGCTGCTACAGGCACTGATGTAGGCCAAGAAACTCTTGCTCAGTACCATGAACTTTTTTATGGAATTAAACCGGAATGGGCCGAAGAGTATCATTCGATATCCGGATCAAAAAAGAAACGCGTTACCGTTAAGAAACTAACTTTTCGAAACACAGTCGAGGATGTTAAGCAAACTATCCAAAATCTTTTTAAGAGGGCTTGCCTACCTGTAGGTTCAGGATCAAAAACAGATGAATCGCAACATCACATCAAAAGAGTCCTGTCTGAGGAACAGAGCGAATTCCTGTCTACGGTGACTCGTAAACAAGGTGTTTCCTTCATAGATCGGCTTGTAGTAGCCGGTAATGCGGTTATTGATGAATGGAACCTTAAACGAGGCTTACTTCCAGGGGTGCTGACTACCTCGATGACGGTAAACACTCGAGGACGTTTTTCAGATGTTGGTGTGATTAATTCGAGTTCCCTAATCTTTTTTAAGTCCCTTCCCTTGGATCGTAAAAACACTCGAAATTTCACGAAACAAGTAGGGTTGGCAAGAATAAGACATTTTCGAAACCAGACAGACCGGAAATATTTCAACAACGTAAAAAGGATGATCGACTCATTCCGTGTTTTCCCATTTCGTATAAGGAAAAAAATAATCAGTTTCCTGATTAATCGCCATGAGTTCTCAATTGGGATCACATTACTCGGGGCATTCTGGCCTAAGATGGTAAACGGACGACCCACCGGTGGGTCGGTTCTCACAAGAGTTGGAGATTTGAAAGTTGAAGAAGTCTTCGGCGTAGCGCACCGAATGCTGTCCAAGACGCGAATGCTCCTAGTGGTCTATATCTTTAGAAACAAGCTTAATTTTGTCCTTACATGTTCAGCCGCTGTTTTTACTCGGGAGGAATCTGATCAGTTTATGGATCTCTTACTCAAGAACTTGATGGCCTCCGAGATGTTTCCAGATCATTGACCCTTGCCCAGAAAATCCACCACACATGAAAAACTGCGACAGGGATCTCTTCATCCCAGCAATTTGGAACCATCAATTGATGACTTTAAAAATTCTGTCCCATCTGATTTGAGCCATATCTTTGGCCGAATAATAAATCAGGAAAGCCTTTCCCTTTACGTCTTCCAGGGGAACAAACCCCCAAAATCTGCTATCATGGCTATAATCCCTATTGTCTCCCATAACAAACAGAAATCCTTCCGGAACTTTTTCAAGGGGCCGATTATCCCTTGGATTCAAATCACCGGGCATTGTTACATTGCTATTGAATCTGGCCCCAGGGGTAACAGTTTCCTTGCTGTTGATAAAAACCCTCTTATCTTTGATTTCCACGGTATCTCCACCAACCGCTATGACCCTTTTAATAAAATCTTTGGTCCGGTCCTCCGGATAAATGAAGACAATGACGTCACCGCGTTGGGGCTGGAAAATGTCAGGAAATCTCTTGCTGGTAAAGGGAATCCTCACTCCGTAGAGCAACTTGTTCACGAGGATGTGATCACCAATCAGCAGGGTTGGCTCCATGGAGCCGGATGGAATTTTAAAGGCTTGGACAAATATCGCTCTGATAATTATGGCCAGTATTACCGCAACAACGAGAGCCTCGGTGTATTCCTGAAAAATTGTGCGCTGAGACTTTTCTTTTTGAACGGGAAGGTTTCCGGTTTGAGCCATCTTCTTGATCATCCAGTCTGGTGGTAGCAATTAAAGTCAAAATACGGCTAGATCATAACTGACATAGTATCTGGGTGTAAAGCGGATCGGTTTGCTGGATTTAAAAAATGCTTCAAATTTCTATCTTGAAGAACATATTTCTTGTCAGCTTTGCTAGATACAGACGTTCCAGGGTATTTCTGCGCCACCGATAAAAAACCGGAGGGGAGAATTGTGTCCTCACCCCCCGGTCCGCCGGTTAACAGGCCCCTCCCTCCCCCGAGGTTAAGGCCAGCATCTAGCTATCATCACGAGAGTCTCTAGTCAAGTTCTTCTTCAAAATCCCAGAAATTTATTGATAAAAACCTAATATTTTCATTACGAATATTTTACAGTTTTCTAAGTCAGAAAACAAAAGATGTTCACTTTTCAACAGACACGGACATCTATTCCGAAACACCGCCTAGGTAAGCCTGCTTGACCTTGGGGTTCGTGAGAAGTTCATATCCAGGGCCCTCCAAAGCAATGACGCCGTTTTCCAATAGAAAAGCGTAATTTGCTATCCTGAGAGCAGCATTGGCGTTCTGTTCGATCAAGAAGATGGTTACACCTTCATCCCTGATCTTTTCCACAATTCTGAAGACATCAGCTACAACCATTGGAGCAAGCCCCAAAGAAGGTTCATCCATAATCAGCAGTCTGGGTTTTGACATCAGAGCTCTTCCTATGGCAAGCATCTGCTGTTCTCCGCCGGATAAGGTTCCCGCAAGCTGTTGGGAACGCGACGACAGGATTGGGAATGTGTCGTACACTCTATCAAACAACCGCGACAATTCAGATTTGACCCTTGTGTAATAAGCCCCCATCAAAAGGTTTTCCCTGATCGTAAGATTTGCAAATACTTTTCGGCCTTCGGGGATATGAACCAGGCCGTGTCGCTGAATTTTATGGGGAGGCAAATTTTTGATGTTCTTACCTTCAAATCGAATGTTTCCGGCTTGAGCCATTACAAGACCGGATATAACTCTAACAGTCGTGCTTTTGCCCGCTCCATTGGACCCCAGAAGAGTAACTATCTCTTTGGCCCCAACTTCGAGAGACACTCCTTTAAGCGCTCTAATACCACCATAGCTGACCTGTAGATCTTCAATTTGTAGCATGGTTATCCATTGTACCGTTAAAGTCTGCTCCCAGGTAGGCGGAGATTACTTTGGGATCATTCCGGACCACGGATGGATTTCCCCATGCTATTGGAATTCCATGATCGATGACTCTGATCATGTCGCAAACTTCCATAACAAAACTCATGTCGTGATCAATCAAACCAACGCCAATTGAAAGGTTATCCCTGAGTGTTAACAGGAATTGTCCAAATTCCCTGGTTTCTGTAGGGTTCATTCCAGCGACCGGTTCATCCAAAAGTAACAATCTAGGATTAAGGGCCAGCGCCCGGGCTATCTCCAGCTTTCTCTGACTTCCGTAAGGGAGCGAATTTGCTTGTTCAGAAGCCAGTTCCCCTAGATTCATCAGTTCCAAGAGTTCATAGGCCCTTGACTTTATCCTCGCTTCATCTCGAGAATATCTGCCTACCCCCAAAATTGCTTCGATGAAAGAATATGATATCGATGAATGGGCGGCTATCATGACGTTTTCAATAACTGAAAGATCCTCATAAAGTTTGATGTTCTGAAAAGTCCTGGCTATTCCGTTACGAGCGATACGAGGCGCCGGCCATCCAGTAATTTCCTTCCCACAAAAGAAAACTGATCCTTCTGAGGGGTGAATCCTTCCTGTTATTGCGTTGAAAGCCGTAGTCTTACCCGCTCCATTTGGCCCGATCAAACCTATGATCTCTCCTTTTCTAATTTGGAGACTAAGTTTGTTCAGAGCCTGGACGCCTCCAAAGAAAACCGATAAGCCATTTATATCGAGCAACAAATCCATAACTCGTTCAAACTTTCATTACGGAGAGCTTGTTCTTAATCCATCCCAAGGCGCCCTCCCAACTGAATTCAGATCTTCCCATGATTCCACTTCTGGCGAATAGCATGACCAGTATCAGAATGACTGAAAACAATACCATTCTCATGCCTGGAATACCCTCATATTGAAATCCGAATAAATTTGCCGGCTCCTCAAAAAACCGAAGCGCTTCCCCTCCCCATGTAATCAGAACTGCGGCAATAATAGATCCCGTAGTGCTTCCCAAGCCACCAATGACGATGATGATAAGTAGGTTGAACGTGAACATGAATGTAAACAGAGAAGGCGAAATCGTAGTTATCAAATGGGCAAGCAAGCCTCCCGCCACGCCCTGGAAGAAAGCGCTGAAAGCGAAAGCTAAAGTCTTTATCCGAAACGCGTTTATACCCATAGCCTCCGCAGCCGTCTCATCTTCCCTTACTGCTTTCATCGCTCTGCCATAGGATGAATTGACCAGCCTCACAGTGCAAAAGACAGTGAAAACACAAATACCCCATGACCACCACAAGTTCGTGTAAGGGTGCAATCCCTTTAAACCTAAAGAGCCATTTGTTATGGACATCGAATTGTTGGCCAATACCTGAAACACCTCCCCAAAACCTAAACTAACAATTGCAAGGTAGTCTCCTCGGACCCTAAAGACAGGCACGGCCATCAATATGGCGACTAAAGCCGTTACAATTCCTGCGATCAAAAGCGAAGCGGCGAAAGGAACCGAGATGACCGACAAAGGCCATAGCATTGGCTCGATTATGAACGATTGTAATTTTTCTTCAGGGGAAAGAGTGAAAATCGCGCTGGCATAAGCGCCTACCGCCAAAAAGGCATTGGGCCCCAAGGAAAATTGTCCTGCGATTCCGTTTATCAGATTGTAGCTGACGGCCAGAGTAATGAAAATCGCAATATTTTGAAGAATTCGCAGAGTATAATGACTAAAATTCGAGTCGGCGTAAAGGAGAAAAGAAAATAAAATGAAGAGGCTGAAAACATTGAGAATTCTATCTCGGGACACTGCCAACTTCAAGGTCCTTTCAAGTATTTTTCATTAGCCTGAACAAAGTCTAATCCGGGAGACGCTCACCCATGATTCCCGTAGGGCGGGTCAAAAGAATAACGATCATCAAAAAAAACGCCACGGCGTCCCGGTAGCCGGACCATTCGGGTTGAACAGCGACTATGAATACCTCTGCCAGTCCTAGAATCATCCCACCCATGGCGGCCCCGCTGATACTTCCTATTCCCCCCAGAACCGCAGCCACAAAGGCTTTTAAGCCCGGGATAACTCCCATGAATGGTTCTACGGCGGGATACTTCATGCACCACATTATGCCACCGGCTGCCGCTAGCGCTGAACCCAAAGCAAAGGTAAACGATATAACCCTATCTTTATCGACCCCCATCAGCATGACAGTTTCCATATCTCTCGATAATGCCCTCATGGCGATGCCGATACGGGTCTTTTTCACCACCGCCATGCAAAGCGCCAGTAGAACAACCGTGACCATAAACACCCAGACCGACAGCGTCGGAATACTAACATCGCCGACAACGATGGCGCCTGAAACAAAACCGGGGGTTGGAAAAGATTTAGGCCTTCCTCCAATAGTTACAAGGGCCACATTTTCAAGTAAAAATGAAACTCCTATGGCAGTGATTAGAGCATTGATCCGGGGACTTTTCCGTATGGGTTTGTACGCGCCTCTGTCAATTAAGATACCAAGAAGAGCTGTGAGAGCGATGGCGCCCGCAAATGAAACAGGCCATGGCAGATGAAAGATGACAATACCAAAAAAACCAATATAGGCTGAAACCATAAGAAGATCGCCATGCGCAAAGTTTATCAGCCTTAGAACGCCATAAACCATCGAGTACCCTATCGCCAACAGACCATAAAGACATCCTACAGTTAGTCCATAAACAAGTTGTTGCAGCGCAAAACTGTAATCCAAGATTTTATCCTCAAAGGACAGGCTAAATGAGCTTAGAGGAGACTTTGAAAAGTGTCGCACAAGATCACAAAATTCAAAGTCTCCCTGAAGACATGAACCACAATTTTTGGGACAGGATGATCACCGTGACTAAATTTGATCTATGCCAATGTCTCTGCTGATGTCACGGCATGATCGTGGTTACATAAACGAATTTTCCATCTTTGACTTTATTGACGACCATTGGCTTGATGGCGTTTCCATCAGGTTTGATGGTTATTTTGCCTGTCAACCCTTCAAAATCTTTTGTGGCGCTTAAAGCGTCGCGAATCTTGACAGGGTCGGTTGATCCAGCTCTTTTTATTGCGTCGACAACAACAAAGTATGCGTCAGCCGATTGTGCTGTGTAGGAATCGAGTTCTTTCCCAACTTCCTTCTTAAAAAGTTCAAAAAATTTCTTCCCCATTGGCGTGCTTATGGTATCGGTATGAAAATGTGCAGTAAAATAAATACCTTCTACCGCTTTCCCGCCTAGCTGAATCAATTCCGGAGCCTGAACACCGTCACCGGCCAAAATGGGAGCGTTAAGCCCCATTTCCCGGGCCTGCTTGGCTATCAGAGCGCACTCGGTATAATAGATGGGCGCGTAAATTATATCAGGTTTTAGAGACTTTATTCTGCTCAGTTGAGGCGTAAAATCGCGATCACCCATCTTGTACATTACTTCTCCGAGTATTTTCCCGCCACCTTGGGTAAATTCCCTTTGAAAAAAAGTTTTTAGTCCAACGCAATAGTCTTGAGAGATATCGTATATAATCGCGGCAGTCTTGGCATGAAGCTCATCCAAAGCGAGCTTGGCGCCTACACGTCCCTGTTCGGGATCTATGAAACAGACCCTGAAGACAAATTGTTTGCCCTGGGTGACAAGCGGATTGGTGGCCGTAGGAGATACCATCGGTATTTTTGTCCGCTCGGCATAGTCTGAAGCGGCGATAGTATTTCCAGAAATTAGTTCCCCAATCACTACTACGACCTTTTCTTTTTCAATCAGTCTTGATACGGCGTTTGCAGAGTCAACCTTTTCAGACTTGGTGTCAGATAATTTAATATCAATAGGACGACCTAGCGCCTCCGGTTCAATTTTCCTGGCGGTATTTATTCCGTCCCAGGCCATTTGTCCAAAAGCCGCCACGCTTCCTGTCATAGGAAGCAGGGCGCCTATGTTGATTGGTTCCTCCGCCATCGCGGCCGGCACGACACCAATAATAATGGCGGCTATTATGCCCACAATCCAGGTCATGAAGCACCTCCTAACCTATTATTGAACTTTTCTAAATTGAGGACTGTACCTGTCTGTCGAAACGTTGAGCGGAAGATGTCTGATTATCAGACGAGTCAAGATTAAATCATCAATCTTGTTTAAAGTAAATCGGATTAACCTTGGACGCAACGACAAACAGCGGTATATTTGAAATTATGAATACCATGACTAATAGAACCAAAGTTGGCGTAGTTGGCGTAGGGTCAATGGGGCACAACCACGCGCGTATTTTATCCGCGATCGAAGATTGTGAACTCATCGGAATTTATGATGTCAACGAAGCCAGGGCCAAAGAAATATGCAATTTATATGGTTGCAGTGGATTCGGAGATCTGGACCTCCTGTTGAGCCAAGTCCAAGCGGTGGTTGTCGCAACCCCCACGTTCAGCCATGGACATTTAGGAGAAAAATGCCTGGAACTCGGAATCCATGTCCTAATGGAAAAACCCCTCGCTTCTAGTATTGTTGAAGCGGAAAGACTGGTTAGACTGGCCCAACGGAACAATCTGGTCCTTATGGCCGGTCATGTAGAGAGATACAATCCGTCGGTCAACCTGATGATTGAACTGATCAAGAAAAATAAAGAGCCCGTGGTGTCAATCGAAGCAAGGAGACTGAACCCTTTTGACGGAAGCAGGTGCCTCGATGTTGATGTCCTCTATGATCTTCTCATTCATGACATCGACATTGCCCTTGAGATTGCTGATTCAACAATCCATCAAATATGTTCTTTTGGGCAGAAAGTTTATTCCAATCTCATCGACGACGCCCATTCCCTGCTGCAATTTAAAAATGGAGTCACTGCAATCTTCTGGACGTCAAAATGTTCACCTAGGAAAATAAGAGAGATCAACGTTACTACCAAAACACGGTTTTACCAGGCCAACACGATAAATCGGTCGCTTACGGTTCATACGGCAAAAGACATGGATATCAACGCGGATGGGGTATGCCTGATGAGCGACATAATGGTTGAAGAGATACTCAAGACACAGGAAGAGCCCTTGAGAACTGAGATAGAGGACTTCCTGGTATCTGTAAGAGATGGGGGCTCTCCCATTACCCATGGTCAAAGAGCCTTGGAATCGTTGATCCTGTTGGATCAGATTTCAAAAAAGCTAAACCCAAATTAAGACAATTTGACGAATTTGAACAGGAAGACTCTTCCGATCAAAGGACCTTATTGATCGAATACTCTATTATCCCGCTTGCTCCAGCTTTTAAGAGCTTCGGAATCAAGGTTCTCACAACTTCTTCAGAAACCACTGACTCAACTGAGAACCAGTCCGATTTGTATAAACCCGCTACCGTGGGCGCATTCAAAGAAGGAAGCAGACCTACTATCGAGTCGATCTTATCTTCGGGCACATTCATCTTCAAGCCGACCATCTTTCGAGCTTCCAGCGCCGATTGGAGCATCAAGTGGATCTGATGGATCTTATCCCGCTTGAAAGAGTCCTCATAGGAATGTTTGTTCGCAATGAACTGTGTGTTGGTCGTGAGTATACTATGGATGATTTTTAAACCATTGGCTTTGAGAGTGCTTCCTGTTTCGGTGACATCCACGATGGCGTCTACAACGCCCTCCTGAACCTTGGCTTCAGTGCTGCCCCACGAGAACTCCACTTCAACCTTGATTCCCCTTTCAGCAAAGAATTTCCTTGTTACACCGACCAATTCGGTTGCAATACGCTTGCCATTTAGGTCTTCCGGGGTTTGATAGCCTGAATTCGCTCCAACCGCCAAGACCCAACGCGCCGGATTCTGAGAAACCTTGGAATAAACCAGATCGTCAATGACTTTAACATCTGATTCGTTTTCAAGTATCCAGTCTCTTCCGGTAAGTCCTGCGTCAAAGGTGCCGGATTCCACGTATCGGGAAATCTCCTGGGCCCTCAAACGGGCCATGAAAATTTCATCATCGTCAACGGTCGGAAAATAACTTCTTGAAGAAACCGTTATATTCCATCCAGCGCGACGAAAAAGATCGATAGTAGCCTGTTCCAGGCTGCCTTTAGGTATCACCAATTTTAAAAAGTCTTTACGAATCAATTTCCCTTACTTCTCCCTTCTCGTTAATTCGTCTGAAAAAACAACTCCACTTCTTTGTGTGGCAAGCGCCATCTCCCTGTTGATCCACGAGTAGGAGAATAGTGTCCATGTCACAATCAACAAGAACTTCCCGCACAATCTGAATGTCCCCGGAAGTAGCCCCTTTCCTCCAGAGTTCTCTGCGGGACCTGCTCCAATAGCATGCTTTTCCTTCCTTCAACGTAACATCTAGCGCCTCACGATTCATGTAGGCCATCATCAAAACCTTTCCGGTTTCAACATCCTGGGCTATTGCAGGTATCAATCCGCCACCCTTTTCAAAATCAATTTCGTCAATGCTAGAGGCATCCATTGATCCTCTCATAGCGCCTCCTAATATTTTTAACTCTTAAAATTGTTTATAGAATTTAGTGACAGGACTCCCGAGCCTATTTGAAGAAAATATCGACAATTTTGATGGTTTGGTCGTCACGCTCCCAATCCATGTTGTCCAGCCATTTCCAGGCGCGATCAAATGCGCAACCCGTGATAAGAAGAGTCGCCACTATCATTACCAACCATTTTTTCATGACAACCTCGCGCCATAAAACAATACCAAAAACTGCAACAAATTTTATCATACCAATAATACACTGATTGATTAGAGCAGGCAACCTCTAATATGTCATAGTGACTTTAATAAAAACATATAATAAATTAATATAATTTAGATTATGTCTTGATAGACAATCCAGCTCCGTAGTGTAATGATCATCAATTCAAGAACTGAGGTCTTAAAGGACTCTAATACGACCCATTCCAATCAGTTAATGATCAGCTCAGCGACCAGGGGAGCATACAACGAGGCCTGTTCGGGGGGATTGACGGGATATCTGTCATGGGCCATGGGCGGGTATATGGGGGGTTCCGTGACAGGTTTGGCCGCCATGATCAGAAAATTCGGCACAGGTCTAATTCAGGCAGCCACATTCTGGAAACCCGAATACATTCAAGGACGAGCCGACCCTGAGGCAAATACCTGCGTCCCTTTTCAGGTCGATTGTCTTTCCGATCCTGATCCGTTCTGGTTCTGCGGACCTCCCTCCATGGGAGGTCCCCGAGGATTTTAAGAGATCGGAGACTTGTAGGATCGACGACTGTTTATTACAAATTTTCCAGGTAACGCTGAGCGCTGTATGCGGCTGCGGCGCCATCTCCAACGGCGGTGGATATCTGCCTCAGTTCTTTAGCCCTTATATCACCCGCGGCGAAAATTCCGGGAACCGATGTCGCCATCTTTTCATCGGTAATTACAAAACCTCTGGAGTCAGCCTCGACAAGTCCACGGAAGGCTTCGTCATTTGGTTTTATGCCGACATAAAAGAAAACCCCTGAGACAGGCAGTTCAGTCATGGAATTTTCTACAGTCGAGCGCAGCTGGATTGCTTCTACATCATTTGCGCCGATGATTTTTTCCGGAGCCGAGTTCCAGTGAATAATAAGGTTGGGCACAGCAAGAGCCCTTTCCTGAATTTCCTTAACGGCCCTTAACTGGTCACGTCTGTGAATCAAATGGACCTTTGAAGCGAGTCTGCTCAGATAAACGGCTTCTTCTACGGCCGAATCTCCGCCGCCTATTACAGCCACTTCAACATCCCTAAAGAATGGGCCATCACAGATGGCGCAATAGCTTACACCCTTACCGGCAAATTCAAGTTCGCCCGGTATCCCCAGCTTGACTGGGCTTGCCCCTGTTGCGATGAGCAAAGATCGGCAGGAATACGTGACGCCTGAATCATTGCTCAGATCAAAACCGCTTGCCGTTCTCGAAACAGAGACAATGTCCGCATACTGAATTTCAAGTCCAAACTTGCGTACTTGAGCTTCCATCCTCTGAGCGAGTTCGACACCCAATATCGGTTCTGATTGGCCCGGGTAGTTGTCCACAAGTTCAGTAGCCGCCATTTGTCCGCCAGGCATGCCCTTTTCAATGAGTATGGCGTCAGTTCTGGCTCGACCGGTGTACAGACCCGCCGTAAGTCCGGCGGGGCCGGCGCCCAGAATTATCAAATCGGCCCGCATCTTAGCTTACCTTGTCAAGCATGTCCTGGATTCGGCTCTTGGGAACAGCTCCAACAACCTGGTCTACTACGGTTCCATTTTTGAAGAGCATCAGTGTTGGGATGCCTTTTACCCCATATTTTTGTGGGGTCTGCTTGTTATCATCAACATTTAGTTTGGCGATCTTAACCTTACCCAGGTACTCCCCCGCAAGCTCTTCCACTACTGGTCCAACAGTTCTGCATGGTCCACACCACGCGGCCCAGAAATCGACCAGTACCGGAACTTCCGATTTAAGTATTTGCTGTTCAAAATCTGAATCCGTAACATGCATCAGAGCGCTACCTTCTGTCATCTGTGAACTCCTCTCAACAAAAAATTCAATTAATCAGCCCTGCAATTAATTTTCAAAAACTCTCTCAGCCTGTTTCTAACATCTTCTGGGATTTCGTCCGAAACTCCTTCGGAACATACCAAAAGGGTTGTTTTTAGACTTTCAAAAACAAGAGCGCAAGGGGCGCATTCTTCGAGGTGCCGCTCAATCAGCAAGCATTCTCTAGCCCCAAGTTCTTTATCCAGGTAATCAAAAAGCTGGGTACAAAATTCTTTACAATTGGTCATGGGCCTTACCTTGCAAGTTTCACTAATTCCGGGATGAGCCCCTTTCTTTATAATAGGACGTCAAAGTCTCTCGCACAATATTTCTTGCTCTGTGTAATCGAGATTTTATAGCGGGAATGGAAGCTCCCAAAATATTGGACACTTCTTCCAGTGAAAATCCTTCAACATCTCTAAGGATTATTACAGACCTATAAATTAAAGGTAATTGGTCTATTGCTTCTTCAATCTTGGCCTTGCCTTCCATGGAAAGAAGTCTCTCCAGGGGTGTGGCGACAAGCTCCGGAGAAGGCCCTATGAGTTCCTGGTAGTCCGTAGAAAGTTTGTCGTTGTACTCCACAGTCTCAGGTCTTTCCCGCCTGAGGTACATTAAAGCCGCGTTTGTGGCTATTCTAAAAAGCCACGTTGAAAATGACGCAGCTCCGGTGAATCCAGCCAGTCCCCTGTAAACATTGAGAAAAGTTTCCTGCAATAGATCCTCAGCCTGCAAAGGGTCGTTAACCATCTTTCTAAGGTGCCTGTAGATCTTGCCCTGGTATTTTTCCACGAGGCTTTCAAAGGCGGAAAACTGACCTTGAAGGGTTGCGGAAACTAATTGTGAATCTTCAAGCATTGCAAATTCCCACTCGAATTGTCCCATAGGTCAGGCTAACTATTAAAACATTTATGTTCCATGAATTCACACATTTTGGCAACCATTTTATGCTACAATTCTGCATTAATTCAGAAGGTGTTTTGAGTTAAGCTCCGGGCAATGCAAATACCTAAAACAACACTATAATGGTATAGTCATATAATAAATCAGGGTAATCTTGAGGGTCAAAAATATGGATGAGCAAATTGAACAGGTAGTGGAACTACTTGTAAACGCAAAAAACGCGGTCGCTCTTACAGGCGCAGGCGTCAGCACTGAGTCTGGTATTCCTGACTTTCGCAGTCCGGGAGGACTATGGTCGAGGGTTGATCCCGGAGAATTTTCCATTGATCGTTTTTTGCAGAATCCCGAACGTTTTTGGCAATTGAACCTCAGCCTGAAACAATCCGGCGACTTTGACCTCGCTGCGGCGAAACCAAACCCCGCGCATTTCGCTCTTGCCAAAATGGAACATCTCGGGGTCATAAAATGTGTCATAACGCAGAATGTGGACAATCTTCACCAGAGAGCCGGGTCTGTTGAAGTTGTCGAGTTTCACGGGAATCTCCTACGTGCAGTGTGCCTCAAATGTAAGGCCCTTGAACCCATAGACGAGGTTGAAGAAAGAATAATGTTGGGGCAGGAGCGGATGCCAAGGTGCCTTAAATGTGGCGGAATCCTCAAGCCCGACGCGGTTTTCTTCGGAGAAGCGATCCCCTCGAGGGCCATGATGATTTCCCAGATCCAGTCATCAAAATGTGACGTTCTCCTTGTAATTGGAACTTCACTGCAGGTTTTCCCCGCTGCCCAGATACCCATATCAGTGAGAGTCAAGAACCCGCCGGCAAAGGTGATCGAAATAAACCGCGAACCTTCGGCTCTGCGTGACCAGGTCACGGACATCCTTTTTCTTGGAAGCGCCTCTGAAATTATGAAAAGATTGATTGATAGGCTGGAAGAGGAATTAAGTCCGAAGACAAATGGGTGACAGATCCAGGCTGAGGCTGTCAGAAACCTACCGATTGAAAAAGTGGTTGTCTGGGATGGTGGCGGAGAAGGTGGACTGGCAGATCTCGGTAAGCGTTTCATGGGAGTCCTCCCCCCAATGCATGAGCTGGCTCGAGTAGCGGGATTGGAGCTGCCTGAATTCCTTGGTCGAGTGACAGGTCAGAGTGTGAGTGAATCTTCAGCGAAGGAAACGGCTAACAAATAGCGTTTTCGATCCTGTGGTATGCTGTTCCCAACAGAAAACCCGTAAACCGAAGAAAACTGATACGATCGTTTACGACTTCTTCCAGTCCTGGATCACTAAGACTGTACCAACGTTAAGCCAAAAGTATCTTGAAAAGACGGAGATTTGGATAAGCAGGTCGCCTGTCAGCAGAAGCTGTCTGTTTGGATTTTCCCTTAGGGTGTGCTTGCTTTAAAAATTATCAGCCGCCTTCAGCTATACGGTTCAGGACTGAACTCACTGCAATCCTCTTATAAAGTTTCTTGGCAAAATACAGAAAACCTTGACATAGCTTTTATATAAGTGGTATTCGTGCGTTTGCTTATGTCTAAACTGACATAAGCTCTCTTCCTTGAAGTTCAGGAGTGAAAACATGAGGTATGCAGAGACAGGATTTAATTTGGAAATTGATCTAGCCCGAGGAAACATTGAAAGGGTGGCGACTGATCCAAAACTGACAGAACTTCATCTCGGGGGGTTGGGTACCAGCGTCAAGATGCACTGGGATAGGGTTCCCCCTGAGACTCAAGCATTTGATCCGCAGAATTTACTAATAATAAGCTCCGGTCTTCTTAACGGTACACCGGCCTATAGCGCTAACCGTACCCTTGTCACTTTTGTTTCCCCACAGTCTGATTTTTTGGCGTATCCCATGATGGGAGGATTCTTTGGAGCGGAATTGAAATATGCCGGTTATGACAAAGTGGTCTTTCGCAACAAGTCCCCCAAGTTGGTCTACATATGGATACACAATGACAAGGTGGAAATCCGTGACGCCTCTCATTTGAAGGGCAAGGGCGCTCTTGAAACTCAGGACCTTATAAGAGAGGAGCTGAAAGAACCGAGAGCCCAGGTGGCCGCTATTGGACTGGCGGGCGAAAACCGGGTTTTCACGGCTTCCATCGAACAAAGCAGGTCTAGCGCCAGTAGGCTCGGCGGAGGCGCCGTGATGGGAGACAAAAATATAAAGGCAGTCGCTGTTCGTGGAACAAAAGACCTCTATCTTGCCCGAGGCACTGAATTCATGGAACACATGGCGGAAGTGACGGAATATATAAATTTCCGAAACACAAATCCCATTCCGGACGTAATGACTATTTTGTCAGGGATTGGGTCGCCGCAGGAAATGAAACATACCGACGAGAAGTGGCACACTGAAAACTTCATGTGGGGTAACGCACGCACCAGGAGAAGAGACTTTTGGAGCAAGGATAATGAAAAAAATTGGACTACAACTCAATTAACCGCCATCCAACGCATGATAAGCTGCTTTAACTGTCCTCAGCAGTGCGGAGCATTGGTTTCATCTGAGGTTGTTGGTGGCCAAAAATACATGATGAAATGCTTTGGAAAACTGACTTATTCAATGGCGGCCTATGTGGACGACCTTCGCTTTAATTTCAAAATACTCCAACGCGCCACCGAGTATGGAGTCGACTCATTCTCAACCCCACAAATTTTGGCATTCGCTGTTGAACTTTATGAAGCGGGGATTCTTACTGATAAAGACTTCAAAGGATGTCCCTCCGATAAAGAGGGGCGGTTTTTCTGGTTACTTGACAGAGTAGTTCGGCGGGAAGGAATCGGAGATATTCTGGCTGACGGCGTTTATTACGCTGCCCGTAAGATCGGTAACGGCGCTGAAAAATTTGATCATAATACAATTAAGAAACATGAACAACTTCCCCTCAAACTGGGAATGCTGGATCCCATATATTTTCTCATGTATTCAACCAACGAGAAGATAAGTATTACTCAAATTGAAGGTAATTTCCCTCAAGCGGCTTTTCCCACCAGAGAGCAGAGGGAGAAGTTTGTCGAGGATTGGCCTCAAGTTCCTGACGAAAAATTCAAACAATATGTCATTGATTGGGAACCAAGGGGGGATAAGGCAATACCATATTTCCCAACACCTGACATGTGCTGTGAAATTGTGGATTGGATGGAGATGCTTCACAACATTGATGACGCCCTGGGATTGTGCGCCGGCATGGGGTCATTTTGCCTGAAGCCTCCATATCATATTCACAATTACCCAAAACTTATCTCGGCTGCGACGGGGATGGATCTGGATGAAGCCGGACTTAAGAAGATCGTCAACAGGAGTCGGAACCTGCACCGTGCTTTCAATAACAGGAGAGGCATGAGGAGAGCTGATGAAAAGCCGCCTGAAGACCATTGGAAAAGAAGATTTCCCGATATCGAAGAACAACTCTTGTCTACATATTACAAATTCAAGGGATGGAACATGGACGGTATCCCTACGAAAGAAAGATTATTGGAATTGGATCTTGGTTATGTAGCCGAAGACTTGGAAAAAAGGGGGATCTTGAAAGTTGGCCAAAATTAAGAAGATAGTCAAGACAATCAAGATAGAAGCTGACAAATGCAATGGCTGTCGGGCGTGTGAGATCATCTGCTCAACGTATCATGCTACGCCTCAATACAGCAGCGTCAATCCGGCAAGGTCACGTATACATGTGATCAGTCGTCGGCTGAAAAACATTTGGCTTCCGGTATTCGCTGGTGAGTATGCGCCAGCCGAATGTATGGGCAGAGACAAATACGTGATTGACGGAAAGGAATACGACGAGTGTTCCTTTTGCAGGGCTTCCTGTCCATCCAGGGACCTTTTCAAGGAACCGGATTCCGGTCTTCCTCTCAAATGCGATATGTGTGAAAGCGATCCACCCCTATCAAAACCGAAATGTGTTGAGAAGTGTCTCAACAATGTGCTGATCTATGAAGAAAGGGAAGAGGAATTAGAGGAAGAGGTAAAGCTGGAGGACGTGGAGATAGGTCTGGAATCCATGATCGACAAGTATGGCATGCAGAAGGTCATTGATACCTTTTCCCGGATGTCGGCGTCAAAAAGGGGCTAGCACGGTTCGCTGTTTCACGTTTATTTGAGAAGGGGTAGGAGTGAGCGTAAGAATCAGAAATAATTTATGGCAAGTCGGCGGAAGGGGGCTGACTGATCCTTCGGACGCCGCTTCATACCTACTAAGGTTCGGTGACAAAGCAGTTCTCATTGATGCCGGAAGTGGGCGAGGTCAAGCGCAATTGAGAAAAAACATTGCCGAATGCCTGGAACCAAACGCTCAACTTGAATACCTTCTGCTGACTCACTGTCACTTCGATCATACCGGCGGCGCCCGGGCCATAAGAGACGAATATGGGTGCCGAATCGTGGCTCATGAGTTGGATGCGATTTATCTCGAATCAGGCGACAATCGTGTGACTGGAGCAGCGCTCTACGGAGCCCGCCTAGACCCATTCTCCATCGATATCAAATTACAGGGCCAGGAATCGGAACTCGCTATTGGCGCTGGCGCCGTGACAGCCATTCACTGCCCGGGCCACTCTCCTGGTTCGGTCGTGTATACTACAGACATTGACGGTCAACTTGTCCTTTTTGGGCAAGACGCGCACGGTCCGATTCATTCGGAATTCCTGTCTGATGAAAAACAGTATCTGGATTCGTTGGCAAGACTTCTAAAGCTGGAGGCCGATCTTCTTCTTGAAGGCCATTTTGGCGTCATCGAGACAAAACAAGAGGTTCGAGAATTTATTGAGTCTTGCATAACCCCGTCTCCGCAACCATGTCGGTGCTAGTAACAAACCAGGTTTGGCTAAAGGACACTTTTGCGTATCTGGGACCGTCAGTGACGTTCCAGATGATGGCGTGATAATGGGTAAGCCTTCGTTGTTGGTCATGACCTCCGGTGAACTGAACAATATAATTGCGCCGAACAAATAGGGGTTCCGAGTGACTGTAAGAATCAGGAACAATCTATGGCACGTGGGCGGGAACGGCCTGACTGATCCATCTGACGCAGACATCTACCTTGTAAGGTTCGCAGACAAAGCTGCTCTCATAGACGCCGGAAGCGGCAGAGGTCACGTCCAATTGATAAAAAACATTGCCGAATGCTTGGAACCAAGCGTGCAGCTCGAATACCTACTGCTGACTCACTGTCACTTCGATCATACCGGTGGCGCAAAGGCTGTAAGAGACGAATACGGTTGCCGAATCGTGGCGCATGAGTTGGATGCGATCTATCTCGAATCAGGAGACAACCGTGTGATTGGAGCCTCCTGGTATGGGGCGCAAGCCGAACGCTTCACTGTAGACATCAAATTGCAGGGCCAAGAATCGAAACTTACTGTCGGTAGCGGCTCCGTGACAGCCATTCACTGCCCGGGGCATTCCCCTGGTTCGGTCGCGTTTACTACATGCATTGACGGTGAGCTTATTCTTTTCGGGCAGGACATCCACGGCCCGATCCATTCGGAATTCCTGTCTGATGAAAAACAGTATCTGGATTCGTTGGCAAGACTTCTAAAGCTGGAGGCCGATCTTCTTCTTGAAGGCCATTTTGGCGTCATCGAGCCAAAACACGAGGTTAGACAATTTATCGAGTGTTGGAGATCCCCGCTGGGAGTGTCTCATTACGCTATTTTGTACGCCCCGGATGGTTGGGTGGAAAGCCAAAAAATTGAAACCGCTTTCGGTCAAGTTTCTGAGCCGCCAGAGGAAATTAAGTGACATTACGATTTTTGATGGAGACGTTTCGGAAATTGAACTGCGCCAATAGGCCAGGCTCTAGCCTTGAGGAATAGGCGACCCGGTATGAGCGCCGGCTATCAAGGCGCTTATTGGTGAGGTACTTGTGAGCAAATTAACGGACACTCGCGAGGTTGAGCGACAGCGTCGGGCATTGTGCGGTATCTGTCCGGCCGGATGCTGGGTCAAAGTAACCTATGATTCGGCAGGGAAAATCTGTAAGGTCGAGCCGGACGAGGACTCGGAACTGGGTATGATCTGCGATCTTGGCCGGCAGTCGCCCCAAATAGTGTATTCACCGGATCGGCTGCGTTATCCGTTGCTGAGGAACGGTCCAAAGGGTCGGTATGAGTTCACACGCATTACGTGGGACGAGGCTTTTGACATCATTGTCGGCAGGCTCAAATCCATCAGGGAAACGTATGGGCCTGAAGCCGCAGCCATATATACGGGTAGAGGAAGTTTCGAGCAGTCTGAGTGCGATGTATTCCAGCCTCAGGGAGTAGCTGTATCTTCGGCGTCGAGCGTCCTATTCCCCTTTGGATCGCCGAATACCCTGGGCGTGGGCGCCCTTTGCTACGTGTCCTTTGCGATGATCGCTCCGCACGTAACCGCTGGCGCAATGATGATTAATATGTTCTCGGATCTGGAGAACGCTGATCTCATCGTCGTGTGGGGAGCTAATCCTGCGACCGACTGCCCACCTTTGGATTTCGCTCGCATCATGAAGGCCCGGCAGCGTGGCGCTGAGGTTGTAGTTATAGATCCTCGGCGTACCGGAACGGCAATAGCGACCGACGCCGAGTGGATCCCAATCAGGCCGGGCACAGATGGAGCCCTGGCGCTCGGCATGTGTCAGGTTCTCATCGAAGAGGAACTCTACGACGAGAACTTTGTTCAGGACTGGACCCATGGTTTCGACGACTTCGCGAGGTACTGTCAGCACTTTCGCCCAGAGATCGTGGAGACGATCACTAGCGTTCCTGCCGACACGATCCGGAGGTTAGCCAGGCGCGTGGGCTCTGCTAGGGGAGCCTCTCCTGTCATGTACAGCGGGCTGGAATACAGTGATAGCGGGGTTCAGGCTATTAGGGCTGCGATGACGCTTTGGGCGCTTGCCGGCCAGATTGACGTTCCAGGCGGTCGTTGCTTCACCATGCGGGAGAACCAATTCCCCATGAACAGGGAGGGACATCTTCCCAACCCGGATGTGAGAAAGGCCCTCGGCCGAGATCGCTTTCCTGTGTACAGCGCATACCGCGGGGAATCTCATGCCATTTGCCTTCCGGACGCGGTGTTGCACGGGAAACCTTATTCGATCAGATCACTCATAATCGAAGGTGGTTCCATAATCACTGCGTGGCCCCAACCTTCTATCTGGCGTGAGACTCTGGCAGCCCTGGACTTTCTTGTATGCATAGATCGTTTTTTCACCGCCGATGCTGCTTATGCCGACTTGGTGCTTCCGGCGGCGACATATTATGAAATTGAATCATACATGGTGTACGGCCCGCTTTTCAGGATCCGGGAACGCGTCGTCGAGCCTGAGGGTGAGGCTCGCCACGGCTTCTTCATTCTCGCCGAATTGGCTAAGCGTCTGGGTTATGGGCACGTATATCCTCAGACTGAGGAAGCGGTGCTGAGACATGCGCTGAAGCCGTCCGGGTTTACCCTCGAACAGGTGCGGGCAGCGGGTGGCCTAGCGCAAGTTCCTACTATGATGATGGAGTACCGCAAGTGGGAGAAAGGCAGGCTGCGATCCGACGGCCGACCCGGCTTCGAAACCCCGACAGGGAAATTTGAAATTGCTTCTACAATCCTGGAGGAACATTGCTACGACCCGCTTCCAGTGTACACCGATCCGAAGGAAGGCCCCCTGGCGCAGCCAGAACTAACCGAACAGTTTCCCCTGGTGTTTAGTTCCGGATCCAGGGTCACCTCTGATTTTCGTTCCCAGTTCCACAATGTTCCCGATCTTGTGAAGGAGCGGCCCGAACCGACGGTCACCATGAATTCACTTGACGCTTCGGACCGTAACATTTCCACCGGCGCCCTCGTCGAGGTCGTCAGTCCACGGGGCCGCGTCAGGTTCAGAGCGTACGTAACTGATAACATCATGCGGGGTGTAGTTGACGCGAGCATGGGTGGAGGCGGGCCTGTGGGTTCGCAAGCATGGCAAGACTGCAATGTCAACGATCTGACCGATCTACAGAGGTACGATCCTATCTCCGGGTTTCCCGTATACAAAGCCCTGCTGTGCGAAGTGGTTAAGATTGACGAAACTTTACCAATAGCGGTCAGCGGTCGTTCCGAGGAATTTCCGTCCCGGATGCCGGTGAAGGATGGATCGCTAATGGCTGGCATGAAGCGGCGCATCTATCTGGACCACAACGCGACCACGCCGTTGGACCCGGAAGTCGCTAAAACCGTGACAGAATGCGCCGATCGATGCTTCGGTAATCCCTCCAGCATTCATGCGCCCGGCAATGAGGCCCGATTCATCGTTGAATCTGCTCGGCGGCAAGTAGCTCAATTGCTCAACTGCACGGCGCGGAGGATAGTGTTCACGGGTGGAGGCTCCGAATCCGACAACCTTGCGATCAAAGGGATCGCCTTTGCTCGACGCGGGATAGGCAATCACATCATTACAACCGCTATAGAGCATTCCGCTGTTTTGGGAGCATGCAAGTGGTTGGAAGAGCAGGGCTATAGAGTAACCAGGCTTCCGGTGAGCCGGGAAGGATTGATAGATCCAGGTGATCTGGAAGCAGCGTTGACTGCGGACACTACATTGGTAAGTGTCATGGCCGCAAACAATGAGACAGGCGCCCTTCAGCCCATAGCCGACCTCGCACGCTTGGCCCGAAGGCATGGCGCTCTTTTCCACACGGACGCAGTGCAGGCGGTCGGCAAGATTCCCATCGATGTCCAGCAGTTGGATGTAGACCTTCTTACCCTGTCGGGTCATAAGATCCATGGGCCCAAAGGCGTCGGAGCCTTGTATGTTCGACATGGGGTCACGCTCGATCCACTGGTTCATGGCGGCAAACAAGAGCACGGATTGCGAGCGGGAACAGAGAACACTCCAGGTATCGCAGGGCTGGGCAAAGCCGCTGAGCTTGCTATTCAAAGATTCCCTCAAATGGATAGGATACGGAGTTTGAGGGATAGGCTAGAGGACGGGATCAAGAGAATAGTCCCGGGCGTCAGACGTAACGGGCCATTTGAGGAGCGGCTTCCGAACACGGTTAACCTCATATTACCGGGAATGCGGGGCGAGTCGGTTGTTTCTTGCTCTGGATCATCGCGGAGTAGCTCTCTCTTCGGGGTCCGCCTGTAGGGCTGGCTCTCCGGAACCATCGCACGCCCTGCTTGCTATGGGACTGTCTCCAGAGGAAGCCCATTGCGCTCTCAGATTTTCGCTGGGCCTGAACAACACTAAAGAAGAGATCGACCATGCGATCAACCTCTTGGGAGAAATTGTTAGAGATACTGCCGCTGGCGTCCGCTTCGTTCCTTGTCGCTAGTCAACTCAGATAGAAATGAAGCGTCGAAAGACCAGTTAAAGGCTTCGTGATCACGACTGTTGAAAAGGAGCGTATCCATTATGCGAGCATCTTCTGCTTTAACGGGACTCGCTGCCTCAAACCGGTTAGAGGAAGACGCGACCAACACAATGGCCTGCGATGTTCTAGCGGGTCTGAGGGCCCAACAGAAATACATACCAAGTAAGTACTTCTACGATGCCCGTGGATCGAAACTCTTTGAACTCATCTGCAATCTTCCTGAATATTATCTGACGAGAATTGAACTACGGTTGCTCTGCGATCATGCAAAGGAAATCGTCCGAGGGATAGGGCACGGCGATTTCGTAGAATTGGGATCCGGGGCAAACTGGAAAATCCGGACATTGCTCGAAGCGCTGGGACGCAGGGGCAGAACCAATGTCCGATATATGCCAGTGGATGTGTGCGTTTCAGCTTTGACGAAATCCGCCGCCGAACTGATAAACCTCTACCCGGAACTCAAAGTCAATGAAATTGTGGCGGATTTTACTTGCGACCTACATTGTGTTCAGTCGAACCGCCCCAAGCTTATTCTGTTCTTCGGCAGTACCATCGGCAACCTGAACGAGTGGGAAGCGTCATCTTTTCTGAAAAGTGTGGCCGCTACTCTCAATCCTGGCGATCGTTTTTTACTCGGGCTGGACATGGTTAAACCGATCGAAATCATTGAGGCTGCTTACAACGATTCGCAAAGCCTCACAGCCGAATTTAACAAAAATATGTTGCTCGTCATCAATCGTGAGTTACGGGCCAATTTTAAACCGGATTCCTTTGACCATGTCGCATTCTTTAATAGTGAAGATGAACGCGTCGAAATGCATCTGCGAGCCAACAGAGACATTTGGGTCCAAGTCAAGGCCGTTGCTGCTTCGTTTGTCCTGAGAAAAGGGGAAACTATTCGAACAGAGATTTGCCGCAAATTCACGCCGCATAGCGCAGAAAAGATGATTCGTGAAGCGGGGATGAAAGTGCGTCGTTGGTACTCCGATTCGAGAGGTTGGTTCTCACTGCTCGAAACTGTTCTCGACCAGCAATGACAAGATATTTCGATTCCAGGAGTTAATTGAAGCACGAAACTCTTTACAAAGGTTTCTTGAACAACAAATCCGCTTTGATCTTGTTATCGCATGGATTACAGACTCGTCACTCTGGGCTACGAGTTTTGAAACAAACTTATAATCAGGGAATTGTCATGAAAAAAGTCAAACTCACCACTAACGGAGTCCTGCACACATTGGACGTTGATGACGAATTAGTTCTGCTCGATCTATTGCGCGACAAACTTTCCCTAACGGGAACCAAGCAATCTTGCGACCGAAAGGGCCAATGTGGATCTTGCACTGTGCTGGTAAACGCAAAGGCTGTAAAATCGTGCCTTGTAAAAGTGGCTGATCTTGATGGGGCCGATGTAATTTCCATAGAAGGGCTTGGCACACCGGAAAATCCGCATCTGATTCAGGAGGCTTTTGCCGTTGTTGGGGCCGTTCAATGCGGTTTTTGCACTCCTGGCATGATAATGTCTGCCAAGGCGCTCCTGGACAGCAACTCAGATCCCAGCACAGAACAGATTAAGAAAGCCCTTCGGGGAAACCTGTGTCGCTGCACCGGGTACAAGAAAATATTTGACGCGGTCAAACTGGCAGGGGAATTCTTGCGAGGAGAGACAACCCCGCATCAGGAACGACCCGATTTTTTGGCTGGTTTGATCGGAGTTTCACACCCTAGACCCCATGCTTTGATGCTCGCATGCGGGACCGCAAAATTTTCTGCTGACATCCGGATGGATGGAATGCTCGAGTTGGCTGTTGTTCGGAGCCCCTACTCTCACGCCCTGATAAAATCCGTCGACACCACACAGGCGCAAATAATGTCTGGTGTGATAGGCGTCATGACAGCGAAGGATATAAAAGGATCCAACCTCCTGAAGGATGACCAGCCCCTATTGTGTGACAAAAAAGTTCACGTATTAGGCGACGCGATAGCTATAGTGGCGGCCGTGTCTAAGGCGCAGGCATTGGCCGGCGTAGAGGCGGTGAAGGTAGAATATGAAATACTTCCGCCCGTAATGACCACGAAAGAAGCTTTGGCTGAAGACAGCCCGCAAGTCCATAAAGGGTCTCCCAATTTATGTTACGAGCATCCTCAGATTAAAGGGGACGCTGAAGCAGCAATGAACCAGGCCGCAACAATAGTGGAGGCTGAATTTTCAACTCAACTCATTCACCAGGCGGCATTGGAGCCGGAAGCGTCCGTGGCATACCTGGAGACGGATGAGGAGGACAATACGAAACTGGTAGTGATCGGTCGAAGCATCTATATCCACCACCATTTAATGGTTCTACAGGAGGCGCTCGGCTGGAATAATATACGTTACGAACAGGCTTTTATCGGTGGTCAATTCGGTATGAAGATGGATATTACCGCTGAAGGAATGGCCGCCGCCGCCGCCCTTCATTTCCGGCGTCCAGTCCGCTATGTGTGCAGCCTTATCGAGTCAATGCAAATAACTACCAAAAGACACCCATTTCAAATGAAGGTACGCCTGGGAGCCGACAAGAAAAAAAAGCTAACCGCATATACTATAGACTTCATAGTTGAAAACGGGGCATACACATCCGCTGGCAAATCGGTATTAAACCGGGCTTTGTATATGCTGAGCGGATCATACGATATTCCGAATGTCCGAGCAAAAGCCCAGTTGGTTTATACGAACAACGCCTGGGGCGGAGCGGCCAGAGGAGCCGGGCCACCTCAAGTTAACTTCGCATTGGAGTCGGCCATGGAGATCATGGCCGCCAAATTAGGAATGGATCCCCTGGAATTCCGTCTCTTAAACTCTCTCAAACCTGGTGGATCAATCTCTACTGGTCAGGTTATCGATGAGTGGCCTTATCCTGAGTGCCTTGAAGCTCTGAGGCCCCATTATGAAAGAGCTATTCGGGAAGCGACATCAAACAAGAATCGCAGGTTCCGACGTGGTGTCGGAATTGCGGGAGGAAGCTTTGGTATTGGGAGAGGAGGGCCCGATCGATCGAATGTAGCGGTTGAACTGGGCCCTGATGATAGTTTGACAGTCTATGGTTCGATCGCAGATCCCGGAGAAGGCAATGACGCGATGCTCACGCAAATAGCCTCTCACCTAACAGGTATTAAGCCCGAAAAAATTCGGCTGATTATTTGTGATACCGATAGGACACCGGATTCTAGCTCAGCGTCCGGTAGTCGAGTGACCTATATGAGCGGCGGAGCGATGGTCAAGGCTATAGAGTCATTAAAAGCCGCAATGGCCGAAGTCGGTGCCACATCATACGCCGAGTTAGTGGCCGCCGGTAAGCCCACTCGATTCCTTGCTTCCAGAATAGCGGAGACGACGCTTCTAGACACGGAGACAGGCCAGGGAACACCCTTCGAGTCTAGAGTGCACGGCGCACAGATGGCCGAAGTTGAGGTAGATACCAAGACAGGAGCGGTCAAGATTCATAAGATAACTGCTGTCGTCGACCCCGGGACCATTATCAACCCCATGATCGTCGAAGGCCAGATTGAAGGTGGTGTCGATATGGGTGCAGGGATGGCTCTTCGCGAACATTACGTCCACGGCCAAACCCGCGACTGGGTCACTCTTAAATTCCCTACAATAAGGACCTCATTTGATATAGACGTGATATTACTTCAGACCCCTCGAAAAAGGGGCACATTGGGTGCCGTAGGTGTAGGAGAGTTCGTTTTATTACCTACCGCCGCGGCTATAGTCACAGCTATACAGAATGCTACCGGAGGAGCCCGTATACATGATCTGCCAGCTACGCCGGAGCGGGTCTTAGAGTCCATGAAATTCTCTGGGAATTAGAGGGGCGCCATTTCTTGGGTCGGCACGAGGACGTCAATGTAAGAAACCGTGATAAAACTGCTGTCGTAGGCAATAATGTCTTGTTTGATGAAGAAGGTTTCTTAGTGAATCCTGACGCATGGGACGAAACGATGGCGGAAAATATCGCTCGGGCACTCGGGCTGTCCGAGCTGAGTGAGTTTCACTGGCAGGTTATTCATTTCCTGAGAAAATACTACGTGTCAATGGGAAAAGCTCCTCTCAACAATGAGCTGAGAAAGGGGGCTGGTTTGAGCCTAACGCAAATAGAGAGGATTTTTCCGGGGGGCATTAAGTTCGGCGCCCGTCGCATAGCTGGATTGCCCAACCCCAAGAGCTGCTAGGACCATGTCATCTTGTCCCAAGACAATTTATTTGGATAACGCCGCTACCACGTTCCCAAAACCTCCCGAGGTCATTCGTTCGATGCTGGAGGGTTATGAGTGTTTGGGCGTTTCACCGGGAAGAGGTGGTTACGATCTAGCTGTTCGAGCCGAAGAATTCGTCACCGGCGTTAGACGACAGATCAGCGAATTCTTTGGTAGTCACGATCCAAATAGAGTGGTCTTTTCTTACAATGCTACAGACGCTCTCAATACCATAATCTGCGGCTTGGTGGAACCCGGCTGTCATGTTGTCAGTTCGAGACTAGAGCATAATTCGGTATTAAGACCTCTTCATTACCTCCGGGAACAGGGACTTATCACTTTGGACCTCCTTCCATTTGATTCTAATGGCTTTATCGACCCACAGGATGTGGCGAAAGCGATCAGACCTGAAACCGGACTGGTAATACTCACCCACGCTTCAAATGTCCTGGGAACGATTCAACCAGTTCAGGAGATTGGGCGCATTTGCTACGAAAGAAAAGTTCCATTTGTAATTGACGTATCCCAAAGCGCCGGGGTTGTGCCCATAGATATGAGGACGTGGCATTTGGACGCCATTGCGTTCACAGGCCATAAATCCTTGTTGGGCCCTACCGGTATAGGAGGATTGGTCCTTCGTGATGGTCTTGATGTTCGCGCCAGCCGTTTCGGAGGAACCGGCGTTGATTCACATAGTCTGGCGCATACTGAGGAATATCCTCAACATTTGGAACCCGGCACCATCAACATGCTCGGCGTCATTGGGCTATCCGCCGGCATGCGTTATATCGCTGAACTGGGGCTTGAAAATATTTATGAACACGAAATGCGTCTCTTGAGGAAACTGCGTGATGGACTCGCTTCCTTCAAGCGTGTACGACTTTATTGCGCCGATAGTATGAATAACCATCTTCCACTCTTCATGCTCAATATAGATGGTATTAGCGCCGCCGATTTGGGCGCCATTCTGGATGGCGATTTCAACATCGCAGTTAGGACCGGCTTGCATTGCGCCCCACTCGTACACCAAGATTTGAGCACAAGCCCTTACGGTGGTGTTCGTTTCAGCCTGGGGCCTCTCAATGCGCCTGAGGACGTCGACGCCGTCTTGGATGCTTTTCAGGTAATTTTGGAATCCAGCCTATGACTGCGTTCACCCCAAAAATCAAAGCCATGATTGAGAGTAATTCTGTAGACTAATTTTGTAACCCGGACATGTGCAACGAGCCCGTGGATCGAACCCGTAGACCACATATACTTATGTCAGACAAGACATAAAAAGATCTTGACATCGTGAATGCCTACGATTAGCATCATAATGTTCCTCAAAGTTTTTCTTCTCTAGTTTCAACAGATAGTAGCGAGTGACTCGCTGCATGTTAAAACTTGCTTACATTACTCAACTGACGACAAATTTCCTTGGAAAGGCGCCATGCATACAAACCAGCGGGTTGATACGCGGCAGGTTGTAGCGGCGACCAGAATCATTCCATTGATGATAAGGGCCGGAGGAATTGCTTTGGTTGAAGATGTTTGCGGGAGAGACTTCCCGGTTATCCAGATCAAACCATTTGCTTCACTCAATATCGGTACCGTGACCACAGGCAGCAAAGTACATAAAGCAAGCGTGTTTGACCTTGTAGTTCCTCGCCTTTTAGCCGGAGATTCCATTTCCAAGGCAAACATAGTCGCCCTGGGGCATGGGAGACTCTGCTCTCTCTGTTAGGAGTGCAGATGCCCGATGTGAGCCTTCGGCAAAAACTGGCAATAGTTGAATCGGGTCATGAATTTTATTAAAGATTACAGAAAGGAGGCCAAAATGATCAAAAGGAATATCACTCTCAACGGGGTAAACAAGATGGTGGTGGCGGATCCAGAGAGTTCACTGGCAGACGTTTTGCGAGATCAATTGGGTCTTACCGGCACTAAGGTAGGATGTGGAAAGGGACAATGTGGGTCTTGTTCGGTCATTATGGATGGAAAGCTGACAAAATCCTGTATCACAAAAATGAAAAAGATCCAGGACGGATCCAGCATTCTCACTATTGAAGGAATCGGGACTCCCGACAATCTGCACGCCCTGCAACTGTCCTGGACGGTTCATGGCGGAGCTCAATGCGGATTTTGCTCCCCAGGTTTCATAGTGTCCTCCAAGGCGCTTCTTGACGAGAACCCAGATCCCACAAGAGAGCAAGTAAGGGATTGGTTCCAAAAGAATCGAAACGCCTGCCGGTGCACTGGATACAAGCCGCTGGTGGACGCTGTCATGGACGCCGCAAAAGTTGTGCGAGGTGAAATGACCGCAGCGGAGCTAGCCTTCAAACTACCGCCGGATGGCCGAATCTGGGGGTCTAGCTACCCGCGCCCCAGCGCAGTAGCAAAAGTTACTGGAACCATCGACTACGGAGCGGACATCATCTGCAAGATGCCCCCCGGAACCTTGAGCCTTGCTCTAGTTCAGGCAAAGGTCTCCCATGCCAAAATATTGTCCATAGACACGTCGGAAGCAGACAAAATGCCTGGCGTTGAAAAGGTGATTACTCACAAGGACGTCAAAGGTAAGAACAGAATCACGGGGCTCATAACTTTTCCGACTAACAAGGGGGATGGCTGGGACCGACCGATTCTGTGCGACGAGAAAGTGTACCAGTTTGGCGACGCAATAGCGATAGTGTGCGCTGACACTGAAGCCAATGCGAGGGCTGCCGCGGAAAAGGTTACGGTAGCGCTTGAGGAACTTCCCGCGTACATGAGCGCGCCGGCGGCAATGGCCGACGACGCGATTGAGATCCATCCCGGAACTCCCAATATCTACTATGAGCAGAAGCGGGCCAAAGGCCAAGACACGAAGCCTCTGATGGAATCCGCGGCTTATGTTGTGGAGGCTGATTACTACCTGCAGAGGCAACCCCACTTGACCATGGAACCGGATGTTGGTTTTGCCTACTTTGACGAAGAAGGACGCCTGACAATTCATTCCAAGAGTATTGGTATTCATTTGCATCATGCCATGATCTGTCCTGGCTTGGGCATAGAGCCCGAAAAACTGAGGCTGGTTCAGAACCCCGCCGGTGGCACCTTTGGTTACAAATTCAGCCCCACAATGGAAGCGCTGGTAGGAGTCGCGGCTATGGCGACCGGCAAGCCAGTGGCCCTGAAATACGATTACTATCAGCACATTACATACACTGGGAAAAGGTCTCCTTTCTTTGTCAATTTAAAATACGGAGCGGACAAAGACGGCAAGATAATAGCCATGGAAAGTGACTGGATAGTAGATCACGGTCCGTATTCGGAGTTTGGCGATTTGCTCACTGTCCGCGGGGCCCAGTTCATCGGCGCAGGTTACGGGATTCCAAATATCAGGGGACTCGGCCAAACCGTATGCACGAACCACGCCTGGGGGTCTGCTTTTCGGGCTTATGGCTCGCCTCAGAGCTTTTTTGCCTCTGAGAGTTTGATAGATGAGCTTGCTGAAAAAATGGGGAAGGACCCGCTGGAATTGAGATACCTCAATGTGTATCGACCCGGAGACACCACTCCGACGGGACAGGCCCCTGAAGTCTTCAGTTTCCCGGAAATGATTGACAAGCTCCGTCCTCTCTATCAGGAGGCCCTTGAAAAAGCCAAAAATGAATCCAGACCTGAAAAGAAAAAGGGTGTTGGAGTATCAATCGGCATATACGGCTGCGGTCTTGACGGTCCAGATTCATCCGAGGTGGAGGTTGAGCTTGCCCCGGATGGGGTAATACTGAGAAATTCATGGGAAGATCATGGACAGGGGGCCGACATTGGCGCCCTGGGGACCTGCCATGAAGGCCTTCGCCCACTGGGTATAAGTCCTGAAAAGATCAAGCTGATCATGAACGACACGGCTATAACTCCCAATAGCGGGCCTTCAGGCGGCAGCCGTCAGCAGGTTATGACAGGAAACGCCATCAAGAATGGCTGCGAGATGCTGCTCAACGCAATGCGGAGACCGGACGGCACGTATCGGACGTACGATGAAATGAAGGCGGAAAACATCCCCTTGAAATACTCGGGGAAATGGACCGCTTCCATGTGCGCTCCATGCGATGAGAATGGTCAGGGAAGCCCCTTTGCGGTTTACATGTACGGTGTGTTCCTGGCTGAAGTAGCAGTTGATACCAAGACCGGCAAGACACAGGTGGAGAAGTTCACCGTTGTCGCAGACATCGGAAAGATCAACAACAAGCTTGTCGTGGATGGCCAGATCTACGGCGGAGTCGCTCAGGGCATTGGCCTCGCACTTTCTGAAGACTTCGAAGATTTGAGCAAGCATACGAATCTGATCAACTGCGGTCTTCCTTTCGCAAAAGATATACCTGACAATTTGGAAATCATATATGTTGAAAATCCGAGGGAAAACGGCCCATTCGGCGCCGCCGGCGTGGGCGAACTGCCGTTGACATCACCACACGCCGCGGTGGTCAATGCCATCTACAACGCCACGGGTGTTCGAATCAGACAATTGCCTGCGCTGCCGGAAAAGGTATTGGCCGGTCTCAAGTAAGCGTGGACCGTTCGACTGATTTTCGGGGAAAACTCTTCTTCGGGAAAGGGTTTTCCCCAATACATCATATCTACAAGGTTCTTCACTGCAGATTACCGGAATGGATCAACAGGAACTACGGAAACTTGAAAACCTCTGCATTCAAGAATGCGCCCCCTGGTGCAGCGCCTCCTGCCCTGCGCATGTAGATGTCCGAGCGATGATAACCGCATTGACAAAGGGGGATTTTGACGCAGCGTTAAAGGTGTTCCAAAAGTCAGTCCCCTTTCCGGGAATCATAAGTCGCGTCTGTGACCACCCATGTCAAGATGTGTGCAAGCGGCGAGAAGCTGGGTCGGCTGTTTCAATTCATGCTCTGGAACGGGCTATTCTGGCATGGGCCTCCTTTGCGACAACCAAGGTGGTGGCCCCTTCACCAAAGAACAAAAGGGTAGCGGTTGTAGGGGCTGGCTTAAGTGGCCTAGCAGCTTCATTGTTTCTGGCGAAAAAAGGATATGGATTAGTAGTCTTCGAAGCGGAGAACAGGATGGGAGGAAGTCTATGGGATTTCCCTGAAACAGTTCTTCCTCGTGATGTAATTCTTAAGGACTTCGAAGTGTTGACGCGGTGGAATTTGGAAATCCGCTTTAACAACCCCGTAGGCAAAGATATATCAATTTACGACCTCCTGAAAGATTTTGAGGCTGTTTACCTGGGGTCGGGATTCAAGAGCCGATTCCAGATCGGTCTGGAACTAAATGACGACGGACTTGTTTCCATTGATCCTGAAACACTTGAGACTAGCCTGCGAGGAACATTTGCAGGTGGTAGTCTAGTATGGGGCAATGAAGACAACTCACCGATCCTGTCAATTTCCCATGGTCGGCGAGCGGCGATCTCAATCGACAGGTATTCACAGAAAGTCTCTCTCACCGCTTCCAGGGAAAATGAAGGCCCATACGACACTCGACTTTACACTGCCACGGCGGGGATTGAGCCCGTTCTCGAAGTCCCCATGACGGACGTAAGCGCTGGATATTCTGCGGAGGAAGCGGTTCAAGAGTCAAAACGATGTCTCCAATGCGAGTGCATGGAATGCGTCAAGGTTTGTGAATTCCTTCGTGCATTCAAAAGTTATCCAAAGAAATACATCAGACAGATTTACAATAATCTCTCGATAGTGATGGGCCAACGTCATGGAAACAAGCTCATCAACTCATGCAGTATTTGCGGCCTTTGCAAGGAAGTTTGCCCGGAAGGTCTCCACATGGGCGACGTTTGCATGGCCGCCCGTGAGACCATGGCGCAACAGGGCAAGATGCCGCCTTCGGCGCATGAGTTTGCTCTCCGGGACATGGTGTTCAGTAATAGTGACAAATGTCATGTGAACTGTCATGAGCCGGGAATGGATTCGAGCAAGTTTGTCTTCTTTCCAGGGTGTCAACTCAGCGCTTCTTCCCCGGAGAACGTAAAGAAAACCTACGCCTACCTAAGAGAGCGGCTTGACGGTGGAGTGGGCCTCATGCTCCGGTGCTGTGGGGCGCCTGCGGATTGGGCCGGTCGTAAGGAAGAATTTCTTCAGGTCATATCCGAATTCGAGGCTCAATGGGAGTGGCTTGGCAAGCCCAAGCTGATCGTGGCGTGTTCTTCCTGTCTCGCAGTGTTCAAGGCCCACCTTCAGCATGTAGAAGCGCAATCCCTGTGGGAGGTGTTTGACACCGTCGGGTTGCCTGAAATGGTTCGAATGGAATCCATGGTGGTAGCTGTCCATGATCCTTGCGCTTCCAGGTACGAAGACCGCATTCACCAAAGCGTCCGAAACATTCTCCGTAAGCTGGGTCATGAAATCCACGAACTTCCTTTAAACCGTCATCTGACCGAGTGCTGCGGATTTGGCGGACTGATGAGTTTTGCCAACAGGGATTTAGCGGAGAACGTCATAAAACGTCGGATCTCAGAAAGCCCGCGCCAATTTCTAGCCTATTGCGCCATGTGCCGGGATCACTTTAGTTCTATGGGTGGTAAACCCACCTGGCACATTTTGGATCTCATCTTTGGTTCGGGAGATTTTGAAACAACGCCTCAAAGAGGCCCCGACTATTCTCAGAGGCGCGAGAACCGCTCAAAACTGAAAAATTCATTGATGAAAGAACTGTGGGGTGAAGATGTGGCGGCGGACCATGAGACCAAGACGATAAGGCTGCATATTTCCGAGGACGTTAGGAAATTGATGGAACAAAGAATGATCTTGATGGACGATGTCCTGGAAGTCATTGAATGGGCGGAAAAAACTGGATTCAAGCTGGTTGGGAGTGACTCCGGGCATTTCCTGGCTCACTACACCCCAACCACGGTCACCTACTGGGTGGAGTATTCACCTACGGACGACGGATTCCTCATACACAACACCTATAGTCATCGCATGGAGATCGTGGAGGAATTGAAACAGTGAGCAATTATGTTGTCCCAGAGGAAGCTCAAGGTTGGTCATGCTCAAAGTGCGGTGTCCCTTTGGAGATGGAAAAGGTGGAAGTTGCGTACATGGGGAGCAAGTATCCCGTAAATTTGCCGAGATGTCCGAACTGTGGGCTCACGTTCATCCCGGAGCAGTTGGCGTTGGGCAAGATGGCGGAAATCGAGAAGTTACTGGAAGACAAATGACAAGGATGATTCTCGGAAGCGCCTGCCGGGTATACGAACATTTAGCCGCAACGGACTTGGCCGTTGAAGGCATCAGGCCAGGTGGCCTTGAACTCACTGAAAGGGCCTTGGCCTGGTGCGCTTTTCCTGCGACTTCCAGGATTCTTGATGTGGGTCCAGGAAATGGGGTTACACTGAATCAATTGTCATGTCGCTATGATTTCGCGGCAATAGGCGTAGACTTGTCTCACCATCTTTTAAATCAGGCTCGACTGAAGAATGGAGATTTGTCACTTGTTCGGGGTTCAGGGGAAAATCTCCCTTTTGAAGACGAATTCGCTGATGGATTATTTGCCGAATGTAGCCTATCCGTAATGGATGATCCCGGCAGGGCGCTGGATGAGTTTCGCCGAGTCCTTAGAATCGGCGGTAAATTGATTCTGAGCGACGTGTACGCGAGGAATCCTGATTGCATTGACCGATTGGCCCGAACCCCGAGGGGATGCTGCCTGAGAGGAGCGATTTCTCGAACGCAAATTCTGGAGAGGTTGACAAATCGTGACTTTGAAATTGACCTCTGGGAAGATCACACTTATATGCTGACAGAATTTGCCGTGAAGTTGATTTTTTCTTACGGGTCGATGAATAATTTCTGGCGAAAGATGAGTCCGGACTCGATTGACCCGAAGCAGATAGAAGGAACGGTATCTGAAGCGAAACCCGGTTACTTTCTGCTCATTGCCCGAAAGACAGGATGACGCCGCGAACATTGCCATAGGTAGCCTATAATGATGGATGAAATGATCCACATGTTGAAGTTGGCTGGGCAGGGTTTCTATTGCAGCCAGATTTTGATTTCCCTCGGTCTCGATAACCAGGGGAAGCAAAACCCGGACTTGGTACGAGCCATGGCGGGGCTCGCAGGGGGCCTCGGATTCTGTGGGGACACCTGTGGCGCTTTGACGGGAGGGGCCTGTTTGTTGGCTCTGTACGCCGGCAGAGGCACACCTGAGGAGGAAGAAGACCCAAGACTTAACGCCATGATCAACGAATTGGTTGAATGGTTCACGCAGGAATTCTCGGAATGCTATGGAGGGATTCACTGCAGGGAGATCCTTGCGGATGATCCGAAAAACCGGACATCAAGGTGTCCCCAGCTTGTGATGAGGACGTACGAAAAAGTCAAATCACTCTTGATTGAGAATGATTTCGATCTATCTGGGGAACGGTAATGCCGTTTGAGGAGGCCCAGGCTATATTCCAAACTCAGAGCCTTTGCCCGGAATGTCTGAAACGCATACCGGCAATCCGGCTTGCGAGGGGGAATGACCTCTTCATGAAGAAGACATGTCCTGATCATGGTGAATTTGAAGTATTGCTCTGGCGTGGAAATCCATCATACCCTGAATGGGGCTCCCCTAAAATCCCGAGTTATCCTGAACGGCCCGTCACAAAAGTTGTACAAGGCTGTCCTTTTGATTGCGGACTCTGTCCGGACCATCGCCAGCAAACATGTACGGCTTTGCTGGAAGTGACGCGGCGATGCAATTTGCGATGCGCTTTTTGCTTTGCCGACGCAAACAAGCTGTCCTCTCCTGACCCTGATATGAAAACGATTAAACATTGGTACGAGGCGCTTCTGGCAAACGCTAGGCCCTGCAATATTCAGCTTTCCGGTGGGGAACCGACGCTTCGGGACGATCTCCCGGAAATTATAGCTCTCGGTAGATCAATGGGTTTTGGGTTTATTCAGGTGAACACCAACGGCCTCAGGCTTGCAAATGATCCAGCTTACGCAACAAGGCTTAAAGAGGCCGGCCTCGCTTCAGTGTTTCTTCAGTTTGATGGAGTGCGGGAAGACATTTATCTCAAGTTAAGAGGAGCAGCTTGTCTCAAGTCAAAACTCGCCGCAATCGAAACCTGCCGTCAGCTAGGAATAGGTGTAGCGCTTGTTCCCACCGTTGTCCGAGGCGTGAATGACAACGAATTGGGCTCTATAGTTAAATTTGCGCTCAAAAACCTCGATGTGGTCCGTGGAGTGCATGTTCAACCTGTAAGTTTCTTCGGCAGGTATCCCGCAAATCCAACTGATATCGAGCGCATCACAATACCCGAGATTATCCGGAAGCTTGAGGCCCAAACCGGAGGGCTTCTGAAGATCGAAGATTTCAAGTCTCCAGGGTGTGAAAATGCTCTGTGTTCGTTTAACGGTTCTTTTGTCCTCATGCCCGACTCTGGCGTGATAGCGCTGACAAATCACAAATCTCTTGGATGCAGTAGGCGCAGCCCGGAAAATGCCGCAGAAGGGGCTTCAAAAAGCAGGAAATTTGTTGCGCAGAACTGGTCTGGGAGAGAGAGCAAACCCCCTTCAGACTCAAAAAGCGACTTTTCAATGGGCCACTGGGATATACTTTTTGAACGAGCTTCTACACACAATCTCTGTATTTCAGGCATGGCATTTCAAGATGTGTGGAATATTGACCTGGATCGTTTGAGAGATTGCTGCATACACGTCATGAGTCCGGATGGCAGACTGATCCCATTTTGCGCCTACAATGTCACAAGCGCAAACGGTCGCTCCCTGTATGGAAGAGGACTCTGAGCGTTGAAAAAAACGCCCTTGGACCAATGGATCGCTTACAAGATCGGGCGTAACTCCAGTAACTTCTCTGAAAATGCCATCCGTGAGCACCAACTTGAGCGGCTACGAGAAACGATTGAATACGTTGCGGAAAAAAGCCCATTCTACCGTCGACGACTAAAGGGATTTTTGGATACGAATCTTAGGACCATCGATGATTTGGCGCTGCTACCATTCACATGGCCTCAAGACGTCCGGGACAATGCTCCACAATTTCTTTGTGTTTCCCAAAGCGAGATTGTGCGTGTGGTCACGCTTTTAGTTCCTGGCGCTACTGAGGGGCCAAGACGCTGTTATTTTACCCGTGAAGATCTGGAACTCACTATCGATTTCTTTTCTCATGGGATGTCAACGTTTGTGGAGCCGGGTCAGAAGGCGCTAATACTTCTACCTGGCCAAAAGGCGGATTCTGTTGGTGATCTGTTGGCGCGGGCTTTGAAACGCATCGATGTGGAAGGTATTGCGCATGGCTTGGTAAAAGATCCGTTGGAAGCCATCAGAGAGATAGCGCTACGGAGGGTTGACTTCCTCATTGGTCTTCCCTCCCAAGTGTTGTCCATAGCGAGACATGGAGAAGCAAGGGAAATCCCTTCCGGACAAATCAAGGGTGTTTTGCTTAGTCCTGATGCGTGCATGAAATCACCAAATGTGTCGGCTGCCGTTTCGAACGAGCTACGGCGCATTTGGAATTGTCCAGTATTTCATCACTACGGAACGACTGAAATGGGCTTCGGCGGCGGAGTCGAATGTCAGGCTTGCAGCGGGTATCATCTACGCGAAGCTGACCTTTACTTTGAAATCATTGCCCCTGATTCCGGTCAACCAATTCCTCAAGGGGTGTTAGGCGAAATCATTGTCACAACGCTGACCCGAAAAGGGATGCCTCTTGTTCGCTACCGAACCGGCCATCTCGCTCGATTTTTGACTGAGCCATGCCCATGCGGGGCGGTGTTGCGCAAAATGGGAAAAGTAAAAGTCATGAAACTGGGTTGAAATTCTTTGGACGAGATAGTGGCTGAAAAAGACGAGCTGCTCAATATTGACAGTCATGAAGCCCTCGGGAACCTTTGGCGAGGGAGTTCAGTTTGTGACCACATCCCTTCATCAGGAGAATGTATGGCTATCCTGACGGAGCGGCTCTCTGTAAGTAAAGAAGTTGTGGCGCATTCGAAGAAAGTTGCTCAAGTTGCCCTTCACCTCACTAACGCCCTTAACGGGGCGGGTTGCGACCTAAATGCGCATCTGGTTGTAGCTGCTTCTCTTTTGCATGATCTGGGGAAAGGAAGCCGCAATCACGCCTCGGTGGCAGAGCGGTTCCTCCGGGGAATGAACTTCGATGTGGTGGCAGGCATTGTAGGCGCTCATATGAGCGTGGAAGTTTTGGAAAAAGACCAGTCCATTAGCGAGAGAGAAGTTGTCTGTCTGGCTGACAATCTTGTGAGGGGAGATAAGATCGTGGGCGTTACAGAAAGGTATCGTAAAAAGCTTGATGAGTGGTCGTACGACATTGGCGCATGTGAGGCAATCGCAGGCAGACTGGCCAGGTCTCTGAGCCTCCAGAGAAAACTTGAGGCTAGGCTGGGCGCTTCAGTGGAGTCGCTGTTGAAAACGCTTGATGAGGAAAACCATGTCCAAGAAACACTGTATTTACTTACTTAGACATGGTGAAATCGACTCGCAGGGTCAAAAGGTTTTAATTGGCCAAATGGAAGTTCCTCTCAGCGCAAGAGGGAAGGAACAGGCTCTGTGGTGGAGAAACCAGTGGGCTTCGATATCATTTGCAAGGGTTTATTGCAGCGATCTGGTTCGGTCGCAACAAACAGCTAGGCTAATTGTTGGCGATAAAGCGGACTTCTTGGAAATACTGCCTCATTTGCGAGAGATAAATCTCGGGAGATGGGAAGGCCTCTCAGCCGATGATATCGAGCGCAGTTTTCCTGGTGAGTGGAGCAAACGCGGGTCAAATATTGATGAGTACCGACCCGCTGACGGGGAAAGTTTCCTGGATCTCCGCACTCGAGCGCTACCCTTATTTAAGGAGATTGTTGCTCAAGCTGAAACACCGGTTTTGATTGTCGGGCATGCCGGGGTTAATCGTGTGATTCTCTGCGATTTGCTTGGAATGCCGCTGAAAAATTTGTTTCGCCTGGGGCAAGATTACGGGGCCCTAAACATTATTGACTCCACGGGAGCCGACTTACGATTACGGATAATGAACATGTGCCCGGATCTCTAATGAAGCGCCGGTCTCTTCAATGCGATCCGACAACATGGCGGGTTTGCATAGTTACCGGTTCAAACGCGAATCGGTATTAATCGATTGATTTGCGCTGCCCATAACTTCGTGCCCGTCAAAGGAACGCTTTTCTAAAACGCCTGATCCCTCAAACTAAACTAACGCCTTATTTTTGGTGGGTGGGATTTAGAACATTCAGTCCGTACGATTACGAAGGAACGCAGCGTTTTGAACCATTCAATTAGGGTTGACGGTCAGTTTGATCAACAAATCTTCTGTCAGCTCGAATCACCGAAGCTTTTTGCGCCCCCTTGGCGAACCAACCAGTGCTTTGGACATCTCGATGATCAAATTCAGGAACAAAAGGTTTTATATCCAGTAACGGGGTCTGATCCAATATGTCAACATCTTCAATTTCCAGGTGGTTTCCTTGAATCCCTGTGAGCCTGACAACGGAAAGTCCGATTCCGTTTGGACGTCTCGGGACCCTTGTGGCGAATACTCCTTTGAGAGCGGGGTCCAAAAATGGGATCACGTGTAATGAATAGCCTTTGTTAAGGTGAAAGTAATATATGAGAATGATGTGTGAAAAACCTTCAAGATCTTTGAGTCCCTGCGTCAACTCGGGATCAAGTTCCACCGTTCCCTTTACACCAATGGCTGCAACCGATTGAACTGGCATTCCTTCTACATCAGAAAACGGAGACCGAATCACTCCTATTGGTTTAAAAGCTATTTCTTCCATTGTTGGTGTTTGGATTTCCAATCTAACAGCGCCTCGCGTTATCGTAACATCTCTTCAGGTAGTGAGTATTCACATATTGAATATTTGATATCATAAGCCCATCATACAGTGCAAATATAAATCCGGCATTTCTCACAACTGAAGAATCTTGCTTATGCAATACCAGTCATAACTTGTTGAGCATGTCCTGTTAACTTTAAACAATTAATACAGGGGCTTAATTAGATACACCGACACGTATGTTGACCATGTGATTCAAGTTCTGCTAATTGTGACATAACAGTTATGTCCTAATGGACATATCCAAAAAGCACGCTTGCTCCTTCTTCTTCATAGCGTGCATATTCACTTTTCCCGGTTCACGCCATAGTTCCTTAATCAGTGAGTCGGCCAAAAAAATTGAGGAGGTCAATCATGGGATTTACCCGTCGGGAATTTATTGCGATCTCCGGCGCAGTTGGCGCTGGGTTGGCTCTATCTTCTCTCGGCATTGATCTTGGGCCAGTCCGCGCATACGCGGACGAACTCAAAATCGACAAGATGAAGAGCGCGAAAAACTCAACCACAATCTGTCCGTACTGCTCAGTTTCGTGTGGTCTTATCGTGAGCACGGACACCAAGGCTGGAAAAATCATCAACATCGAGGGGGACCCGGACCATCCCATCAACGAGGGAGCGCTTTGCGCGCAAAGGCTCCGCTCTTTACCAGACAACGGCCAATAACCCCCATCGCCTGACCAAGGTGCTTTATCGAGCGCCATTCAGTGACAAATGGGAGGAAAAACCCTGGGATTGGGCCATAACCGAGATCGCCAAGAGAGCAAAAGCCACTCGCGACGCTGATTTCGTAGAGAAAAACAGCCAAGGACAGATAGTCAACCGCGTTGAAACTATTGCTCATCTAGGAAGTTCGAACATAGACAATGAGGAATGCTGGACTCTTAACGCATTGATGAGAAGCCTGGGTATAGTCTATCTGGACCACCAGGCCAGAGTTTGACACAGCCCGACAGTTGCGGCTCTGGGAGAGTCGTTCGGGCGTGGCGCAATGACCAATCACTGGATAGATCTTAAAAACAGTGACTGTCTTCTTATCATGGGCAGCAACGCTGCGGAAAACCACCCGATTTCCATGAAGTGGGTAATGAGGGCAAAAGAGAGCGGGGGCACAATTATTTCCGTTGATCCTCGTTTTACTCGTACTTCCGCCGTTGCCGATATCTATGCGCCTCTTAGATCAGGAACCGATATCGCGTTCCTGGGGGGCATGATCAACTACATCATTGAAAAGAATAAGTATTTCAATGATTACGTTGTAAACTACACCAACGCGTCCTACATCGTCGGAGAAAAGTTTGATTTTAACGATGGCCTGTTTTCGGGTTATGATCCTCGAGACCAAAAAATATGACGCTTCCAAATGGGCGTTCAAACGCAACGACAAGGGTGTCCCGGAGATGGACCCCACTCTGAAGAATCCGCGTTGTGTGTTCCAGTTGTTAAAAAAACACTACTCCCGATACCCTGTTGAAAAGGTTTCCGAGATAACCGGGACTCCGGTGGCCGATCTTCTCAAGGTATACGAGACGTTCTCTTCGACAGGGGTGAAAGACAAAGCCGGGTCCGTGCTCTACGCATTGGGGTGGACGCACCATACCTTTGGGACACAGAATATCCGAGCTAGCGCCATCATTCAGTTGCTGCTTGGCAACATTGGCATTGCGGGCGGTGGAATCAACGCTCTTCGTGGTCAGCCCAATGTTCAAGGCTCAACTGATGGTTGTTTGCTTTTCCACTTGATACCTGGATACTTGAAAGTACCTCGAACTTCCCAACAGAGTCTTGAATCTTATATCAAGGCTAACACTCCGACTACGGCAGAGCCTCAATCCGCGAATTGGTGGCAGAACACTCCCAAGTACACGGTCAGTCTTCTAAAAAGCTTTTATGGAGACAAGGGCTCAAAAGAGAATGATTTCGGTTACTCATGGTTGCCGAAGTGTGATGACGGGGCCACATATTCGTGGTTCGACATGTGTGATGTCATGTATCAGGGAAAAATCAAGGGTATGTTCACGTTCAGCCAAAACCCCGCCGGGAGCCATCCCAACACGAATAAAGTCGTCAAGGCGCTTTCGAATCTGGACTGGCTGGTGCACACGAACATTTTCAATAATGAAACCGCATCCTTCTGGCATGGTCCTGGTTTAGACCCTAAGAAAATCAAAACAGAGGTATTTCTGTTACCCGCCGCATGTTCAGTTGAAAAGGAAGGCAGTCTTTCAAATAGCGGAAGACTGGCCCAATGGCGTTACAAAGCCGTTGAGCCACCGGGAGACGCAATTTCTGATGGAGACATGGTTGCCAAGATAGTTCTAAAGATGAAGGAACTCTACCAAAAAGAAGGAGGGAAATGTCCCGAGCCGATTGTGAATCTCCAGTGGGATTACGTTGATGAAAAGGGCCGATATGACTCGCATAAGGTAGCTAAAGGCGTTAACGGTTATTTCCTGAAGGATGTCACCGTAAAAGATCCTTCCGGCAAAGATGTTGAGTTCAAAAAGGGCGATCTTGTACCCACTTTTGGATTCCTACAGGCCGATGGGAGCACATCCTGCGGTAACTGGCTCTATTGCGCTAGCTACACAAAAGCTGGCAACATGATGGCCCGTCGAGGAAAAGAGGATCCCACCGGACTTGGGATGTATTCCAACTGGGCCTGGTGCTGGCCGGTCAATCGTAGAATCATTTACAACAGGGCTTCCTGTGATCCGGCCGGTGTCCCTTGGAACCCAAAGCGAGCCATCTTGAAATGGGAAGGCGGCAAATGGGTCGGGGACGTTCCTGATGGACCGTGGCCTCCCATGAGTGACAAGGAAAAGGGGAAACTGCCGTTCATCATGAAACCGGACGGAAGAGCTTTTCTGTATGGTCCAGGACTGGTGGACGGACCGTTCCCAGAGCAGTATGAACCAGTAGAGAGCCCGTTACAAAAGAATCCAATGTCCAAGCAAATGAATAATCCAGCGATCAAGTTCTTCAAGAGTGACATGGACAAGTTTGCATCCGGGGATCCCAGATTTCCGTTTGTATGCAGCACCAACGGCCTCGCTGAGCACTGGTGCTCAGGGTCATTTACACGCTGGCAACCTTGGTTGCTCGAGACTCAGCCGGAACTCTTTGTCGAAATGAGTCCGCAACTCGCCAAGGAGATCGGCGTCAAGAACGGCGATAGGGTTAAGGTTGCGTCCATCAGGGGAGAAGTGGAGTGTGTGGCCATGGTGACCCCGCGCATACGTCCATTCAAGATAACGGGCAAAGTGGTTCACCAGGTAGCTCTACCCTATGCCTTCGGATGGCTGATTCCAAAGTCAGACAGGAACAACTCAACAAATCTCCTTACACCCGGTGTAGGAGACGCCAACACCATGTGTCCGGAATACAAGGGCTTCATGGTCAATGTCACGAAAATATAAGGGGGTGTAAGCAATGTCCAACGGATTCTCGATACTCGTAGACACCTCCAGATGCACAGCGTGCAGAGGTTGTCAGATAGCGTGCAAGCAGTGGAATGAGTTGCCGGCTACGGAAACAAAGAACTGGGGTAGTTACCAAAACCCCCAAGATCTCTCGGCTGATACCTGGAAGCTGGTCCGATTCGCAGATGGAACATTGGGGGATGATAAAGTTTACTGGAACTTTTTTTCCGATCAATGCAGGCACTGCCTGGCTCCAGGCTGCATGGCGGCGGCCGAAAACGGCGAGATTGTCCAGGACGAGAAAACAGGGGCTGTCCTGTTCACCCCAAAAACAAAGGATCTGGACTTCAAGGCAACGCTGGAAGGATGTCCATACAACATTCCAAGGCAAAACCCAAAAACCAAGGTCTTGTCAAAATGCGCCATGTGTTTTGACAGAATCACCAACAATCAGATCCCCGCATGTGTGAAAGCCTGCCCAACCAGCGCTATGGTTTTCGGGGAACGTGATAAAATTGTAGACATGGCCAAAAAAAGGGCCGATGAACTTAAGAAAACTTATCCAAAAGCTGCGGCCCTGAATGCCGATGATGTAAGAGTGATCTTCGTCGTGAAAGACGATCCCAAGAAGTATTGGGAATTTGCCGCCGGCAAGTAATTTGTCTTTTTGATTATTGAGTCGCCCTACCCGCAAGGCTAAGGGCGACTCTCTTTGTTTGATTTGAATTACGATCAGCCGTCAAGGTTCACGATCTGGTCTTTGAACACGACTTCTACTATTTCCGATTGGAGCCGAATGGATTTGAGGCTTCGCTACAAAATCTGGCTGGAGAATGACGAAGGCAAGACCGTTATTGGGCTTGGGAGAGTTAAGATCCTTATGGCCATTCGCAGAACGGGTTCGATCAGCGCTGCGGCTCGCGAGTTGAAACAGCCCTACAGAAACGTATGGGCAAAACTTCGGGAAACTGAAAAACAGTGCGGATTCAAACTCGTGAAAACCGGACATACAGGGTCCACACTCACTGAAGACGGTGAAAAACTTCTCTCGAACTACATGCGGTTGTTCAGGACCTGTTCCCGTTCAGCCAAAAGCAAATTCCATCAACTCTTTGGAAATCAGGATTCCTTGTCCAATAAACCTCAAATCAATGAAGATCAGTAATTCTAATTAGCTGGTTTGTTTATATAAACAGAATTTGTAAAGTCCGAAGCCGTGTGATTGTCATCATCAGACCAACAACATCTTCGCGAAATTCTTTGATTTCAACGGGCTACAACCATACTTTTAAAGACTCAACCGCTTAGGCAAAGCAGACCATTCGTATCACCCAAAGCGTTTCCCCAAAAGAACTAGAGCTGAAGTATTACTTTGCCATTGAAATCCCGCAAATAGTTGCTGTCAGTCACTCTACAGAACATGACACACTTCCATCACCAGATTGACAGGCTCCACTAATTATGCCATATCAGACATAAGCCCTAAAGATACAAGACGGTAGTAATCCTACCCAAATTACACATTGCCGATTTATCCATGCAACAGGGAACCTGGAAAGGAGAAATGTTATGAATCGTAGTCGTTCGCTTTTTTGTGTCTGTTCGTTGTTCGTATTTTTTGTTATTTTTTTGTCGAGCTTTGCAATCGCTGGGCCGACCGGCAAGCTGATTATCTTCCATGCCGGTAGCCTAGCCGTGCCGTTTGCAAAAATGGAGAAGGAGTTTGAGAGTAAAAATCCCGGGGTTGACATTCAACGGGAGGCGGGAGGTAGCACAAAAATGGCCCGCATGATTTCAGAATTGGGAAAACCTGCCGATATAATGGCATCAGCGGATTATGCAGTGATTGACAAAACTCTAATTCCTAAAGAGGCCTCTTGGAATGTGAGATTCGCGTCCAATCAACTAGTTCTCTGCTATACTGAAAAGAGCAAGTTCGCCGACAGTGTGAACGAAAACAACTGGTATGAGATACTTGAACGTAAAGGCGTTTCCTGGGGACACTCGGATGAAAACCTCGACCCTTGTGGATACCGGGCCCTAATGGCGCTCCAATTGGCTGAGGCTTACTATAAAAAGCCCGGATTATACAAGAAACTCATGGACAACCGCCCGAAGGAAAATGTCCGTCCCAAATCCGTAGAATTAATCTCACTGTTGCAGACAGGGAACATGGATTTCGCTTGGGAATATCTTTCTGTGGCTGTTCAACACAAACTCAAATATATCAAGCTTCCCAACGAAATAAATCTCGGTGACTATCGTTTAGATGATTTTTACAAGCAGGCCAAAGTTGAAGTGACTGGTGACAAACCCGGAACAAAAATTACACGGATTGGGTCCTCTATCACATACGGACTCACCATAGTGAAAAGTGCCCCGAATCCGGATCTTGCCATATCGTTTCTAGAATATATGATGAGTCCCGACGGCGGACTAAAAATCCTGGAAGAGAGTGGCCAGCCCCCATTCATACCCTGTTGGGTTCCCACTGACGAAATGAGACAAAAACTCCCTTCTGCGCTAAGTAGCCTGGTGATTGTCAAAGATCGCAAGTGAGGACTTGGACTCAGCCGTTAACGCCGGGTAGATTGAGTCCCATTCATTTTTTGGTCCTTTTCAATAGATCTGTGGGATCTCTGAGACCGATTCAAAAATTAAAAAACTATTAAAATTGCGTCGATGCTTTATTGCGTTCTAATCGACGGGAAAATGTCGACAAGTCATGTCATTAAGGATAAGCCCTTTTCAAGGAATTGCTTTTGTCTGCACCTTTCTCATTATAGCATTTATCGTCTTGCCATTAGTCGAGATGGTGAAACAACCTTCTTTCAAGAGTCTTTGGGAGACCGCTAACGATCCCGATGTTCTAAAAGCCATTTGGCTGAGTTTATACTCTTCCGCATTGGCTTCGTTGATCGCGGTTCTCCTGGGGACTCCATGCGCATATATACTTGCCCGACGTAATTTCTTCGGAAAAAAAATCTTGGAGAGCTTTATAGATATCCCCATAATGATTCCACACCCGGTGATCGGTATAGCTATTCTAAGCATTGCTGGTCGAGGACACTGGCTGGGAGATATTTTGAGCGACCTTAGCATCCGAATTCTCAGTTCAGTGACTGGTCTTGTGATTGTTCTTACTTACGTCGGGTTACCGTTTTATGTAAACACTGTTAAGGCAGGATTCGAGGCTGTCTCCCCTCGACTTGAACACGTATCCCGAAGTCTTGGGGCCTCCATGACAGGCACGTTCTTTCGCGTGACGATGCCCCTCGCCTGGAGGAGTATGCTTGTTGGCGCCATCATGTGTTGCGCCCGCGCTGTCAGTGAGTTCGGCGCCGTGGTAATCGTAGCCTACCACCCTATAACGGCTCCGGTGCTCATTTATGAGAGATTTACCGCATATGGGTTAGCCTATTCGCAGCCGGTAGCTGTATGGCTCATCGTAGTCTGTCTAATTTTCTTTCTTCTTCTCAGGATACTATGCTCTCCGAAAGCCAAAGAGCAATGATCCAAATTGAAGACCTTGAAATCCGGTTGCCTAGTTTCAGAGTAACCGGCGTAAACCTCGCAATTAATCCTGGAGAGTTTTTTGCGCTCATAGGACCTACAGGCGCAGGAAAGACTCTCATCTTGGAGGCTATTGGAGGAATAGTTCCTGTAACCGGCGGTCGAATTCGTATAAATGGCAGCGATGTCACACATCTGCCCCCCGAAAAACGCAACGTCGGAATAGTCTACCAGGATTGCGCTCTGTTCCCACATTTGGACGTATATCGGAACATTGTCTTCGGATTACGATATCATGGAAAGAATAACCAAAACCCCGAATCCGTAATACAACCATTGACACAACTTTTAAACCTTGACCACTTGATGCGACGATTTCCAATACATCTCAGTGGAGGAGAAAAACAGCGTGTGGCTCTTGCGAGAGCGCTTTGCGTTCAACCATCAGTTCTATTGCTGGATGAGCCTCTGTCCGCATTAGACCCTTTATTCCGTGATGAAATACGTCAATTACTCAAATCTATTCATCATACCCTTGGGATAACCTTCTTCATGATCACCCATGACTTTTCGCAGTTAACGTTCCTTGCAGACCGGGCCGCCATTGTCAACCAAGGGCGAATTCTCCAACAGGGTTCGGTCGATGAGCTCTTTCAAAGACCAGTCGATCAGTTTGTGGCTCAATTTGTAGGCATGAAGAACGTATTTCCTGCCCACTTCCAAGGGTTGAAGGCAATCTTAGGATGTCTAGAGATTACATTGGAAACAAAAGACGAGAGATCCTGCCGTTTTATCGCAATTCGACCTGAAGATATTACATTAAGTCTAGCGAACTCATCGAGCGCTGAAATGAATTCATTTGACGGTTTTGTAAAGGGGGTCGTAGACGAGGGTCCTTATAGTGAAGTGCTGATAGGCGTCAGGGATCTTACTTTTATCGCAGTTACCACGAAAAGCACAATCATGCGTCTTCAAATTGTTTCAGGGGCCTCGATAAGATTGAGTATCCCACCATCAGCGGTTCACATGCTATAAACTGTGTGTTACCGAGCATCACCCCTCATACATTTCAAAAAGGAAATTGGCATTACCTTTTTTTTTAAGGGCGAATTCGATGTTATTGAATAGTAGCTTAGCTAGGCGACATCATCCATGCCAATCTCCTGGAATTCTTGTGAGTTAGAGCAAGATTTATTCTTTACCCAACATAACGCTGCTCGCCTTGATTAGGACGCTGACCTCGTCTCCGACCTTTATCCCCAGCTCCTTAACTGCCTCTACCGTTATTGTGGAGGTAACCGTATTACCTCCGCCTATGTCCACCTTAACTTTCGCTGCCACCATGCCTTCCTGTAATTGTGTTACTTTTCCTTTGAAAATGTTTCTGGTGCTGAGCTTCATGATTTTTTCCCCTTTTTTGATAAATGTCCGTTGGAAAATGCATATGAGTAAAAACCAATCCAACCCCGACGCAAATTCCACACTAACTTATTTTAAGTTATAGCATCGAAGACGTCCAAGCAACCGTGGCCAAACCATGGCAAGCCGACCGAAAAGGCTCCACTCATATTGCGGCGCAATATTGCCGGTCTGGGGGACTGCCAATGCTACAGGCTTTGGAACAAAGGTTGTTCATTCAATTCACTTTTTCAGAATGGCCACAAGTCACGCTATGGACTTTAAAATCTGCGCTGATCTTCCGCATATTTGATCTGTGCTTGACACCAGCCCGATGTTATGTCATTCTGGACATAACCTGTTAAGTGTTTCAATTTCTCTTGATTTCTTAAAACCTTGGAACAAAAAATCCGATTTTATCTGGTGATCGCATGGATTACAGATTTGTCAGGACAACATGTCCCTACTGTGGGTGTGGCTGCGAGATGATGCTTGAAGTCGCGAATGGAAAACTTATCGGGACCTTTCCGTCAAAAAACAGCCCCATGAATCAAGGTAAACTTTGTATCAAGGGATGGAATGCGCACGAATTCGTTCACAGCAGCGAAAGACTGACCAAACCATTGATACGCGTCGGCGGCGTTCTGGAAGAGGTTTCCTGGGATGGGGCGCTCGATTACACCGCATCGAAGCTTGACGCAATTCGAAAAGAACATGGTGGCGAAAGCGTCGCGTTCCTGACTTCAGCCCGCTGCACCAACGAAGAAAATTATCTAATGCAGAAACTCTGCAGGGCAGGGTTTGGGACCAATAATATAGATCATTGCGCCCGCCTTTGACACGCTCCCACAGTGGCAGGTCTTGCCGCTGCTTTCGGGAGTGGAGCGATGACTAACTCAATACCTGAGATAGAAGACGCCAATTGTATATTTCTGATCGGTTCAAATACCACCGAAGCCCACCCACTTGTTTCCCATAGGGTTTTCCGCGCTAAACTTAAAGGCGCTACGTTGATTGTCGTGGACCCAAGAAAAATTCAACTGACCTTGCAAGCCGATATTCACATTAAAATCAGATTCGGCACGGATGTCGCGTTTATCAACGGTCTTATGAGCGCCATTATTACCAACAACTGGCATGATCAGCATTTTATAGATGAACGAACGGAGGAATTTGAAGGACTGAGAGACCATCTCAAGAAATATCCGCTGGGAAAAGCCTCCGAGATTTGCGGAGTCTCTGTAGAAGACATTATAAAAGTCGCCAAGATCTATGCGACCTCGGAACGTTCCACAATATTATACACCCTTGGTATTACGGAACATTCTCATGGTGTAGACAATGTAAAATCCTTGGGCAATCTCGCCATGCTTACCGGCCAGATCGGAAGGCCGTCCACGGGCGTTAATCCACTTCGAGGACAGAATAATGTTCAGGGCGCATGCGATATGGGTGGATTGCCAAACGTTTTTCCGGGATATCAGGTAGTTGTCGACGGTACTGTTCGGACAAAATTCGAGAGTGAATGGAATGCCAAGTTGTCGGGCAAGGTGGGTTATACAATTCCGGAAATGATGGACCGATTGCTGGACGGTTCAGTCAAAGCAATGTATATCTTCGGCGAAAATTCTGTAATGAGCGATCCTGACACTCACCATGTGCGGCATGCTTTAACTTCCGCCGAATTTCTCGTGGTACAGGATATATTCATGACTGAGACTGCTGAACTCGCTCATGTTGTCCTTCCCGGGGCCTGTTGGGCCGAAAAGGACGGAACCTTTACTAACACGGAAAGGAAGGTACAGCGTGTGCGCAAGGCCGTTGACCCACCTGAAGGCGCAATTCCCGACTGGAAAGTTATTTGTGAATTGGGAACTCGACTCGGCGTTTCAATGGACTATGAATCGCCTGGAGCCATTTATGATGAGATAGCCAGCCTGTCCCCGGCATTTGCCGGTATCAACTACGCTCGGCTCGAAGCCGGTGGGATTCAGTGGCCCTGTCCATCACCGGATCACAAAGGGACTCCATTTCTCCATGAGGGCAGATTTACTCGTGGAAGGGGTCTCTTTCACGTGATCGACTTTCGTCCTCCTGAAGAGCTGCCTGACGATGATTTTCCATTTTTGCTGACGACAGGTCGAAGATACGCTCACTATCATACTCGGACCATGACCGGGAGATGCCCGTCTCTTCATAGGGAGTTTCCAACACCTCGCGCCCAAATCAACCATCTGGACGCAAAAAGGCTTGAGTTAAAAGAAGGAGATTTAGTAAAGATCACATCCCGGCGCGGTGATCTCACCACTCCCGTTGAACCTGGAGACATAGTGCCTGAGGGCGCAATCTTCATGGATTTTCACTTCATGAAAGCGAACCCAAACGTTTTGTTGGGCACATCTCTGGATCCTGTTTCCAAGACCCCCGATTATAAGGTCTGCGCTGTCAGGCTTGAAAAGTCCACGAACGAGATGTGAGCGTCAAAGCGCTCGTAATATTCTAAATCATAAGATTTCAAAATGTGGACAGAAATCACATGTGTTACAATTACTAATCTACTATTCTCATCCCTCCTAAAACGGCCATTCTTCGGGATCGCCAGTCAGATACATATCGCTCAAATATTTCGCTTCCCTGGCTACCTGGTCATAATCCGTATCAGGGTCCAAGTTCATCCCTGACAGACGTTCTTCCAGATATACATTAAATCGGTCCATGTCCGCTTCTGAATAGATTTCCGTGTCCGCCTCTGAAGCGTAAAACTCCTCAAACATGCCGCAACCCCCTATTTTTCCGGCAAGACGTCACATACTTTCTGAGCCATTGCCCGTTCCTTTGGGTCAACAGTAATGACGATCCTGTCGTACCGTTCAGTATAATTTTTCCTTTTTATATAAACATCCACGGCTTTTTCATTCCAAACCGAGCCAAATTCCGCGGCTATGGTGCGAATGCAATTTATCATTGAGGTTTCGTTGACTGTAAATTCTATTGCGTTTTTGCCCGACAGACCTTCGATTCTAATTTTGGGTTTCATTGTGCTGTCCTTTTTAAAACGACTCCAGATTTAGCGTGCTCCGCAAGTCTAATCGATTTTCCCCCCTAAGTAAAACCTACTATGGCTAAACAGAGATCGTGAACATTCAACAGATAGTCCGTAGACAACACTAGCTTTACGCGTTTTGTTCATTGTCCTGAGACTTAGAGTCAGTTTCGTTCTTTTTAGGAACTCCGAAGACGGGCGCTTCTCTGAATTTGAATAATTACGCTTTTTTTGAAGAACTTATCGGTCAAGGAAACAGTGTGCCACTCAGTTATCATACGGAAGTGTAGTGTTGATACTACAAAAAGGTATGCAAATGATCCAAAACTAGGTTAAAACCCCTTTTTGTGAAATTTCCCTCGCACTTGATTACTACAATATCGCACTGATTAATTGGTTATTTCAATTCATTACGCTTCTGGGAGTTTCAAGAGTCATAGTCCTGGCACAATTCTTGTTAATGGCTTCTTGCATTAAATACGACATCCATCAGGAGGCGCAATATGACTCGAAAAGAAGCGACCGTAGCTATTCTAAAAGCAAAAACGCAAAAAGGACTTACGTGGGAAGCTATAGCTTCAGCGGTAGGTGGTCATAAGGTGTGGGTCGCGTCAGCTTTGTTGGGGCAAAATAGCATGAGTCCTGACGAAGCCGCAAAGGCAGCCGGTGTCTTAGGACTTACCGACGAAGTGGCACAGGCGCTTACATACTTTCCTATGAAGGGCGCTCTCGATCAAAGCGTGCCGGTCGATCCACTGATCTACCGATTTCATGAAATTACACAGGTGTATGGAACCTCACTAAAAGAAGTCATACATGAGATGTTCGGCGACGGCATAATGAGCGCTATTGATTTCGAAATCGACATTCAGAAGAAACCTGATCCAAAAGGTGATCGTGTTGTTGTTACTTTTAATGGAAAATTCCTTCCTTACAGAAAATGGTGAATCTAAATATTTAGGGGACATCATGTCTTGAACCGATCGATGATCGTTACGATTGTCCCCCCAAAATTATGGAGGTTGAAATGATTGGGAAAGACCCAGATAAAAAGGTTCTTGCATCTATAAAGAGCCTTAACAATCCATTCGATGGGAATGTGTCAATAAGTCATGATTGCTGCGGACATTCCCACAACTCTAACTGCGATATTCAACAGAACGCCGACACAGAAACCATAGCGGACCGAGCTATTGAAGAAGCCGTAATAAGAGGAATTTTCAAAGGTAACGAAGTTTCACGCCGCAATTTCATGAAATTGGTCGGCGCCGGTACAGCCATGTCGGTTATATCCAGCCTATTCCCGTTAGACGCGGCTAAAGCTTGGGCAAAAGACGCTTCAGGCCCACTTGAAAAGGCCGACCTTAAGATAGGGTTTATTCCGATAACTTGCGCCACGCCCATCATCATGGCTCATCCCATGGGTATCTACGAAAAATACGGCCTTAAAGGTTCAAACGTGGTCAAGGCGGCAGGATGGGCCATGATTCGTGACTGGGCCGTAAACAAGCAAGTTGATTGCGCTCACATGCTGTCGCCAATGCCACTGGCTCTTACCGTGGGCGCTGGTTCGACACAGACTCCGTTTCTTATGCCCGCGATAGAAAACCTCAACGGGCAGGCAATCACCCTTGCCAATAAACACAAAGAGGTCAAGGAGCCCAAGGACATGAAGGGGTTCACTTTTGCTGTGCCTTTTGACTATTCCATGCATAACTTCCTTTTGCGATATTACCTTGCCGAAGGAGGAGTGGACCCGGACAAGGATGTTAAGATCAGAGTGTTGCCGCCGCCGGAAATGGTCGCCAATCTCAAGGCCCAGAACCTCGATGGATATCTGTCACCAGACCCCTTCAATCAGAGGGCGGTTTACGAAAATGTGGGCTTTATTTTTAAGTTGAGTAAAGAACTTTGGCCGGGTCACCCCTGTTGCGCTTTTGCTACATCACAGGAATTTGCGACCACGATGCCCAATTCATTCAAAGCTGTATTCAACGCGATTGTGGATGCAACGGCTTTTTCGGCGAAGATAGAGAATCGTAAAGATATCGCTCATGCCATTGCCCCTCGAAATTACCTCAACCAGCCTGTTGAGGTCGTGGAAGCAGTCTTGACCGGTCAATTCCCTGATGGTTTAGGAGCAACAAGGAATGAACCCGACCGAATTGACTTTAACCCGTTCCCATGGAATTCCATGGCAGTCTGGATCCTTACGCAAATGAAACGCTGGGGCTATATCAAGGGCGATGTAGATTACACAAAAATAGCGGAACAAGTCTTTCTTGCCGGAGATTGCGCCGAGATCATGAGGGAAAATGGATACTCTCCTCCTACTGAAACTTACAAGAAACATGTGATCATGGGCAAGGAGTTTGACCCTCATAAGCCCGAAGAATATTTGAACAGTTTTGCAATCAAGAAAACGTAACGGTTAATTATGAGCCCAATCACTCGCAGCATTAGTTAATAAGGAATCCTTGTGATGAAAAAGCAAAGAAACTCCGGATGGATTGTATTATGCCTGGTCCTTTTGATAGTATTTTTATTGTTCTGGCAGTTGTTCGGTGGAAAACCAGGGGGGTTGCCGGGACCAATACCCGTTGCAAAAAGCGCGTGGTTTTTCCTTTCAGACCCTTTTTACAACAACGGTCCAAATGACCAAGGGATAGGATGGCTGACGTTGTACAGCCTGGCTCGACTTGCTGCGGGTTTTCTCTCAGGCGCCTTGTTTGGGGTCACTATGGGGGTCATACTTGGATTAAACCCAGTGCTGTATAAGGCGTTGAACCCATATATTCAGGTACTGCGGGCTATATCACCAGTCGCGTGGATGCCCCTATTGCTTTATTCTGTACAAAACAGTGGAGTCACTGCAGTCTTGGTGGTTTTCATGGCTAGCGTGTGGCCGACACTCGCCAATACGGCGTTTGGGGTCTCGAACATAAAAAAGGACTACCTCAACATTGCGAATATTTTACAAATGAACCCTGTTGTAAAGGTTTTCAAAATAATACTTCCGGCTGCCGGACCAACTATTGTCGCGGGTTTGAAGATATCTATGGGCAGCGCCTGGGTGGCCATAGTCCCGGCGGAGGCTTTATTGGGAACACTTGGACTTGGCTACTTTGTTTGGAATGAATGGAACAACCTTTCTCTCACCAGCGTAATCTTTGCGGTTCTCGTGATTGGAGTCGTCGGAGTCATATTGGATTACCTGTTCACCAGACTGGCAATGCGACTGGCTTATGTAGATTAGGAGCTGAACAATGTCATTATTGGAAGTCAAGGGTGTCTCCAAGTACTTTACTACACCCGAAACAGGTCAAGAATTTTGTGTGTTTAAGAATGTTCATCTCAGTGTTGACGAAAAAGAGTTTGTGTCAGTGCTGGGGCATTCAGGATGTGGAAAATCCACGCTGCTCAACATCATTGCAGGGATAGATTCAGCCACTGATGGTTACGCATTTTTGGACGGCAAGGAAATAGGGGGCCCCGGATTAGATCGAATGGTTGTTTTTCAGAACTTTGCTTTGATGCCGTGGCTGTCTGTACACGGGAACATAAGACTTGCTGTGAAATCAGCGTTTCCTCACCATTCTCGGCATGAAATAAACGAACGGGTTCAAAAGTATATTAACATGGTGGGCCTTACGGGGGCAGAGAACAGGAAACCCGCAATGCTTTCGGGCGGAATGCGGCAAAGGGTGGGCCTTGCTAGAGCGTTTTCTGTAGAACCTAGGATTCTCCTACTGGATGAACCTTTTGCACAGATAGACGCCCTCACTCGTGGATCAATCCAGGAAGAATTGATAAGAATCTGGCTCAGCACTGGTATTACTGTATTCATGGTTACGCATGACGTAGACGAGGCGATTCTGCTGTCGGATCGCATCATGCTCATGACTCCGGGACCCGGGGCTCAGATTAAAGACCACATAAATGTCGACATCCCCAGGCCAAGAGACAGAAGCACAATAATAGAACATCCGATGTATTATAACATTCGAAACAGAATTATTAGATTTCTTTCCACAAAGGCTGTGAATCGTAAGGAATTGAGTCTCGTGGCCTGACACCTGTTCACTTTTCGATAGGTGATTTGTTTCATACTACCACAGAGCCACAAATGAACTCAAACCGCTATTTTGAAAGATGTTCAGTTCTTAATCCCTCCCCCAAGTGACGGGAGGGATATTTCGTTCTGAAATCTAGGCGAAGTTGGTATGATATCTACAGACGAGTTTGGCAGACTCACATGGTGGAGACCATAAATATAGAAGGATTGACATATCAACCGGAAAGTAAGTGTTAAGGGGTAAACATGAAAAGAAACATAATCATCACAATACTCTTTTTGTTCGTGGTAATGACTTTAGCCATCGAGGCTCAGGCCCAACAGCAAGGCGCTGCCACCCGGAAAGGCGAAACGAATTACCGCGAAGTGCCCGCTCGGTTAATCCCGGCGCCCAGCGCTGCCAGTCCTGAATTACAGGCGGTGATCGCTCGCCCTTTAAGTCCAGCGTTGCGTCTTGTTCCCGAGAATGCCGAGGAATGGAGGCGGATTGTTGCTATGAAATCAGAGCAGAACGCTCCTGGCTTCATGCAGTTACGAAATCTGTTTCCGGTTGATATCGAGAGCGAGACAAAGGGTGGCGTAAAAACCTACATCGTTACGCCAAAGTCCATTCCTGACGAGAATAGCAACCGGATTCTTATTCACCTGCGTGGAGGTGGTTATGTTTTTAATGCTGGGGAATCCGGTATGGGTGAAGCGGTTCTCATGGCATACTACGGTAAGATAAAAGTGGTTTCTGTGGACTACCGGATGGCGCCGGATTTTCCTTTTCCGGCGGCTCTTGAGGACTCTGTCGCCGTTTACGAAGGAAGTTCTGGAAACCTATAAACCATCCAATATAGGCATATTCGGCACATCGGCCGGTGGTGGTCTGACAATCGCTACGGTTTTAAAGCTTCGTGACATGAATGTCCCTCTTCCTGGAGCCGTTGGACTGGGTACCCCATGGGCGGACCTCACAAGAACCGGTGACACACTATACACTAACGAAGAAATTGACGATGTTCTCGTGACCTACGACGGGCTATTGGAGGCCTGCGCCAAGCTTTACGCTGGTTCGAGTGACATGAGAGATCCGTTGATCTCTCCGGTTTATGGTGACTTTACCAAAGGATTCCCTCCTACAATTCTCACTACCGGCACACGTGACATGCTTTTGAGTGACACCGTTCGAGTACACCGCAAGCTCCGCCAAGCTGGAGTTGAAGCGTATTTGCAGGTATTCGAGGGCATGTCTCACGCTCAGTATATCATTGTTTTTACTTCGCCCGAGTCGCGGGAAGTTTTTCAGGAGTTAGCCCTTTTTTTTCAAAATCATCTTGGCAGGTAGGTGTGAAGTTGAGTTATAAAGAGCTTCAGCGCCGTAGCTCAGGTTTGCGGGGCGCCTCACGAAGCCGATTTAAAAGAGGAGTGAGGTTTCAATAAAAAAGCCGCTTCGGTTTGCGTCAACCGTGTCAATTTCTCGCTTGAATTTTATGTGGTCATACCGATAACCACCGCTGACGTTCCAAGTCCAGTAAATGTTTATGGGTATGTCTACTCCGGTGAGAGCTTCCCATTCCCATGTTTCAAAATCACTGTGATTCCACCAGTTTACTCTGCCAGAAAGGTTAGGCCTCAGTGCTATGCCCTCAACAATTGGATAAAAGGTCCCATGGACCCCTAATGTGGGGAAAACCTTGTTGGCCTCTGACCTATAATTGTAGGTGGTCGCTCCGACCACTACCTGGTTGACTTTGGTGTCGTACCCCGCCAGAACTAGGTTGATATTTGCGCCAAAAAGGATCTGGGGTGTCATGTAGAAATCAAGATCGTACCCCAGTCTCCAATCCTTTATCTGCAGATATGAATCAGTTGAAGACTGGCCATAAACGGTTGAAGGCTCGGCTCTCAATCGAAAGACGTGGACAGTGTCAAATCTCATGGAAGCAAAATATTCCCAGACCAATTTTTCCTTGGTGAGCCCCATGTTCTCGCCTAACCCGATTTTAGTCCTGTCTAATTGGATCAAATCCCCTTCAATATTGGAAAACCACATCCGAACGCCGGCGTTTGCTCTAATGCAATTGGGCACTTCCCATGCGTAACCGGTTTCAATTATTAGAGCCGAGAGAATGAATACGCTTATCGTCAAGATGATCTTCTTCATGTGTTACAGCCTGTAGCGTAAATAACGTTATAAACAACATGAGATATTTTAGATAAGCTATATAATTTTATTTATAATTTGTCAAGCCTTACTGAAACAAGTGTTGACGCTCCGGTTTCTTCCGATGTAACGCCAAACAGGCAATCAGCTCCTTCCATACTCTTTTTGTTGTGAGTTATTACAAGGAACTGTGTGTTTCTGGAAAGATCCCGAAGCATCTGGTTGAAGCGCTCGACGTTGGAATCATCCAGAGGAGCGTCCACTTCGTCCAGAAGACAAAAAGAGGATGGTTTATACAAAAATATTGCAAAAATAAAAGCTATAGCAGTGAGGGCCTTCTCCCCTCCGGAAAGTAACTCAACGTGCTGTAATCTCTTACCGGGTGGTTTTACCAGGACGTTCACGCCCTGATCTAAGGAATCTTCCGACCCCGTAAGCTCAAGCCAGGCTTCCCCCCCGTTAAAGAGAGACGCGAATATTTCCCGGAATCTGGCGTCAACTTCCTGAAATGTCGTTTGGAATCGTTGTTTGGTGGTTGTGTCGATCTTTTCTATAGTTGAAAACAGTGACTTTACAGCTCCTTTTAAGTCTTTTTCCTGCGTGACTAGAAAGTTGAGTCTTTCCTCAACCTGTTGGCTTTCTGTAATGGCCGCAAGGTTAACTTCACCTACGGACAGGATCTTTGACTTTGTCGCTTCAATTTCCTCTTCTTCCGGTTGAACACTGGGACATTTTGCCAAACGTACATTGACTCCATATTTCTCCTGTATTTTTTCCACGGAATTTCTAAGATTCTCTTCAATTCGGACCAGTTCAACCTGGTTGCGATGGACTGCGTCTCGAAGTTGTTCAATCGCTTTGCTGAGTGATAATTCTTCTTGAGAAATGTTTTCGACCAACGGCTTGAGCGTATTGAATGATGTTTGCAATGCCCCCTGCGCTACCTGCAAATGGCACAGATGATCGCTCAAAGCTTTTTCCCGATCCAGTAGCTCGACTTTTTCTTCTGAAATTATATGGAGTTTCTTTGCCAATGATTCAGCTTCCTGATTGAGGCCTAAAATTTCATGCTCGCAGTTTCGAACAAAACCTCTTGTTCTGTTCAGGTCTCTTTCGTGAGACTTCTTCCTTTCTTCCATTTGCGCAAGCTTGATTCTGGAATCGTTGAGCTTCTTGGCTTCATTGCTCAGTAGCGATCGGGTTTGCTCAATGTCGTTATTAAATGAAGCCTTATGCTTGTCCAGCAAAATCCTTTTCTCGTCCAGGACCTTAATTTTCTCCTGAAGCATGCTTTCTTCTTTTGCAAGATTGTTAATTTCCTCTAGCATTGTATTGCGGTTCAATTCGATTTCACGAACGCGGCTCTTTCCTCTAATAGCGTCCGAATTGAGCCTTTCAATGTCTTTCAAAAGTCGAGCTTGTTCGATTTTTAGTTCCGCTTCCAGATGTTTCCTGTCTTCGATGGTTATCGATAAATTCTTGATCTCGTCCTCCGCTTCTCGCAGTTCCTCAGTGGACTCCATCAATTTTTTCTCCAGGCTGGAAGAACGAATTACAAGCGCCTCAAGTTCAGATTTCCTCAAGAGAACATCTTTCTCCGGCGTTTCAGGTATACCTACAGATACGGAACGCCGGTTCGAGATGACCTCACCACTCAGAGTTACCAGGTTGGCTGGAACTTCTGCATTTAGCGCCAGTTCACGAGCTTGGTTCAGGTCCTGAACAACGAGGAAGTCCTGCGCCAATTCACGAATTAACCCGCCAAAACCTTCCTGGCCCGTGACGCAATCAGATAGCCTAAGCGGCCCGTCTTCATTTTCAGGAATTTCGGTATTGCCGTCAGCCGAAAACGATTTTAGTGAGAGTAGGGTAACTCTGCCTATTTGAAGTTTCTTCATTCTCTCAGCAATATTGAAAGCCGCTGTAAAATCCTCAACGATAATGGAACCTAGCTGATTTTGGAGCGCTGACGTTACAGCCTGCTGATATTCCGGTGAGCAATCGATGATTTCAGCCAAAGGCTTGGGAGGTTTTTCATAATAATCGTTGGACAAGGCCTTCATGACATATTGTGCGCCCGCGCCATAAGATTCGTAGTTTAGGCTCTGTTCAGACATAGAATCTATTTTTGCCCTGACTGAAAGGAGGTCTTTTTCGACTTTTCTGGAGTTGTCCCTTAATATTCCGATTCTGGCGAGGAGTCCTAATCGTTTTTCATTGTCGGCAATAGATTCGGATTCAAAACTGTCAAGCGATTTCTGGAGTTCAATGTTTCGTTCTTGGGCCGATTCCATCTGTTTGGAAAGCTCTTCCAATAAACTTGTCTGAAGGCGTCGGCCCTCCTGGTCCTTGTTCAAACGAGCCTGAAGTTCAGTCTTGCGTTTGAAGTTTTGATCGACAAGGTTCTTTTGTTGAGCAAGGTCCTGTAATATTTCGAAAATTGCGTCTTTGTGCTGTTCCAGCGCCACGGCCTGTTCTTTGGACTGCTTTTCTAGACGAGATATTAATTCCTCAGAAACATCTATTTTCTGAGCTGAACTCGATTCATCGAAATCAAATTCGCCCAATTTGACGAGCATCTCTCTAGTTTTTTCTTCCGCATCGGCTTTCTTGATCATGAACGCGTCGAGATCTTCGGAGATCTTGGAGTTCCTTTCGGCCAACTGTTTTTCCTGGGCGCTGCAAATCTCAATTCTGGATTTTGCGATGCTGAGTTCTGTTTCCGCTGAACGCAAATTTTGCAAGTATACATTAAAGGCCGTCTGCGTTTCGGCCATTTCTAAACGCGCCGATTCAGCCTTTGCAGACAAGGTGGCAAGTCTCGATTCTTTCTCGATCAACTCTTTCTTAAGTTCCTTCTCGGTTTCCTGGATCTCTTTCGACCCCAACGTTAAATTCTTGACCTTGAAAGCTTCATGAGCAATCTCCAGGGACTTGAGCTTGTTCCTAAGATCCCTGTAGCGTTCGGCTTTTGATGCCTGTCTCTTGAGTGATTGGCTCTGTTTTGAAACCTCCGCTATGACGTCCTTGATTCTTTGGAGGTTCTGATTGGTTTGATCCAGTTTTCTTATCGTTGATTCGCGTCGTGCCTTGTACTTGTTTACGCCTGCGGCTTCCTCGAGAAAGACCCTTCTTTCCTCCGGTTTAGCGCCTATGATCTGCTCGACTCTGCCTTGTTCTATTATTGCGTAAGAATTCCTGCCTACACCGGTATCCAGAAAAAATTCCATGATATCGATCAATCGACACTGAACTCCATTGAGTTCGTATTGAGAATCTCCATCGCGGAACAGTCTCCTGGTGACCATGATTTCGTCATAATCAGACAAAGGTGGAGGGAATGATTTTCCGTCATTGTTGAGTGTCAGCCTGACTTCCGCCATGCCTACCGGCTTCAGAGACTCGGAACCGTTAAAAATAACGTCTTCCATTTTTTTACAACGAAGAATCTTGGTTCTTTGTTCCCCCATGACCCAACGAATGGCCTCGAGTATATTGCTTTTTCCTGATCCGTTTGGCCCTACAACGGAAGTTATGCCATCGCAGAATTCTATAGTCGTTTTCCCGGGAAAGCTCTTGAATCCCTGTATTTCAATTCGCTTGAGTTTCATAAACTATTTTCCGCTTTGACCGCTCAACTTAATAAAAAAATGTATTATAGTATTATTCATGGACGTATCCAAACATTACAATTTCTATCTGATTCGAGAAGGCACAGTATTGGTAAAAACCCGTGAGGAGGAGAATACTGAACCATCAGAAATTTCTTTTGAGCTTTATGATGTTAGAAGTGGGGCTCACTTAAAGGATATTTACCCTCCATTTGAGGTCCCGGAATTGAAAAGGGGGTTCAGGTTGTCAGAAGAGACCGCAGCCTTAATCTTGAGGAACGAATGCTTATCCCCAAACAAGGATCACAACTGTGTAGCCAAGGTCGTGACCATTGTGGAGGCCAGGCAGAGAAAACTAGATGGGGTTGTCGCTGATTCCATAATAGATCAGGTTAATGTGATAGCTTTATTGTTGCAAGATTTTATGAATGTTGCCCATAAGGCTACCAGGGAAGAGCGTTTCTGGCTTTCACAGCAAGTCCTGGCGTTCGTGAGAAAATTTTCGGGCCGTGAACTGGCGGAATTGCAGGAGATTCTTGACTGGTTCAAAGAGCTTCACAGGCGAACTTGAAAGATATAAGCAAGTGGCTGTTCTCCCGCAGGTTGTGCTAAAATCTCATGGTTAATTGCATCTCAACAACTCAAATTTGAAAGCTTACAAATGAATCAAGAAAATCAGCCCCATAGTACTAATAAACAAGTTGAGGAAGCTGAGAAAGACAATGCGAATCAGGAACCATGCGCCACGGCGGTTTCTGAAGAGGACGATGAACCTTCGTCCACATTTCTTGATAAAGCGATAGCCTTTCTTGTATTGATTTACCCATTTAGCAAATTAATTGAACTTCTACAGGATCTACTTCACGATCGGTTACCACAATCCATAGCTAACATCAGCGTTCTGATAGGCATCATAGGATTTCTGGTTGCAATTGGGTGGTTGGCCAAAGTCATCTATACTTACCGACTCAAGCTGTTCAGTAAATAAGTTACCAGAACTTAGACAATCATATCAATTATATATTAATAATTTATAATGCTATGATTGATAATATTTATAATCATGTTATAATTAACGCCTTAACTTGGTTAATCTATCTAATCAGCCATTTCAGAGCTGCCGGATGTGTCAGGTGCCAGTCGCCAATTTGCGAATTCCAGTGTTTGTTTGTGTCTTTTGCGCGCTATGCGCATTAGTTCCCCATGTCTCATGCGCACTGGAACAGCCTGAGCAGTTCTTCAAAGACGCAAAAAATCTACTCAAATCGGGTGATTATCAGGGGGCCATTCAGTCTCTTTCCAAAGCGTTGGGATCGTTGGCGCTCAATAACGAGTTCTCCCGTACAGCCTTACTAGCCCGAGCGCAGGCCTATTACGAAAAAGGCGACTTAAAAAGCGCGTCTCATGATCTGAATCAGGTCCTAAGCCATGAAGGCCTGTCGGGCGAAACGCTGGCCTCATGCATGAATCTTAGAGCTCTACTGAATCTTAAACAGGGTAAACTATCACGAGCCCTGGAAGATTTGAATCAGGCCATACAAGTTCCTCATGAAAACAAATCCCTTAGGTCCGTCACCCTGTCGAATCGCGGAATAACCCTCCTGAACCTTGGGGCATACGGAAAAGCGATATCAGATTTCGACACAGCCATAAAATATGATCCTAAGAGCAGCTTCAACTACGCTGCCAGGGCCGTAGCCAATCTCAGGACCGACAGGGTTGAGCAGGCGCGCAGTGATAGTGAAATGGCAATGTCAATGGAACCGGACAGGCAAAGTCAGCGTCTTGTGAATTCCGTACTGGACGAGATCGATTTTGAGAAAATCGACGAAAATTGTATCGTAACTAAAGTCAATGATGAAGGCCAAATCTTTGTTCAAGTGAAATTCAGCAAGAATGGGCGTACGCGCCGCTTTCTGCTTGACACCGGAGCTACTCACAGCCTGATCGACAAATCCCTTCTCAAAGAATTGACTCGTGAAACAAATGTTAAAGAAATCGGCAAAGGAATGGTTCACCTGGCGGATGGTTCAACGTTACCGGTAACCAAGTATTATGTTGAAAACGCTTTTCTTTATCAAATGCATCTCGGACCAATTCAGGTTCAGACAATGGACCGAAAGACTAAGAAAAGCTTTAACCTTTTGGGCACGGGCAGCTTAAAGAACTTGTCGATACTTATTGACACTTCTCACAAACGAGTAGAAATCAGACGAAAACCGCCCCTGGAAAAACAGGCGGAGCGGCTTCTCCAATATCAGTAAAAGAATGTTATGACAGGAATGTTAAAAGGCGAGCAAACTAACGGCCAAAATAACTCTTGATATCAAACGAAGGAGACACAGGACCTATGACGGAGGCTGTAAAGTTTTGAGAATTGTTCAAGCTGGAAGCGAAGTCTCTGGTTTGCTCAAAGGTCACGCCTTGAATATCATCGATTATCTCATCCAGTGACACGTAATCTCCATAATAAATTTCCCCTTTGGCCAGTCGGCTCATTCGAGAATCGGAAGATTCATTTGCCAGAATCAGGTTGCCTCGAATATAGATTTTTGCGGCTTGAAACTCATCTGAAGTAATAGAATCAGGCATACGCATTGTTTCCTTACCAACTACGTCGAGCAGTTCTTCAAACATGTTTGGCTCAGTACAGGCTCCTACCCCGATAGTCCCTGTATCGGAATAACTTGAAAAGAATGAATAAATATTGTAGGCCAAGCCCCTTTTTTCTCTTACTTCCTGAAAAAGCCTCGAACTCATGCCCCCGCCAAATATCGTATTGTACAGATAAGCCGCATGACGGTTCTTATCCTTAGAACTGGGCCCCTCTGTCCCGAAGCAAAAATGGATCTGTTCGGAAGATTTCGGTTGAATATCAACGCCAGATCCTGCCATAGGTTTTACCTGCACTTTGGCCGATGAACCGTTCTTCAGGCATTCCATTTCAGGCCTTATCATATCGACAAATCTGTCATGGTCTAATTTGCCGACGGCGCATACTATCGTATCAGCAGGTATATAATTGTCGGTCTTGAAAGCAACTAACTTATGGCGATCGAAAGATCTGACCTTTTCAGCAGACCCCATTATGGGGCTGCCAAAAGGATCCCCAGACCAGAGGCGGCTGTAAAAAAGCTCATTTACCAAGTCTTCAGGTGAGTCTTCCAGTTGATAAATTTCCTGATAAACTACCTGTTTTTCCCTTTCAATTTCCTCTTCCGGAAAGCATGAGTTCAAATATATATCCGTCAACAACTCAGATGCGATACCCAGGTTTTCACTAAGGACCTTACAGTAAAAAGAAGTCAGTTCTTTACTGGTATAGGCGTTCAAAGCGCCACCGACGGCGTCAATCTCCTTGGCTAGCTGAAGAACATCCCTTTTGTTTGTCCCCTTAAACAGCATATGCTCCAGGAAGTGACTCATACCATTCAGATTTTCGGTCTCAAACCTGGATCCTGAACGAACCCAAATGCCGATTGAAGCCGATTTGAGATAAGGCAACTCTTCGGTGAGTATTCTTACCCCGTTATCCAGAACAGTTTTTCGGAAAGTCTGGTCAGGCATATAAATTTTTTTCAGCGGTTTTCTCTTTCTATGAACTTGAATTCCTGAAACGGTTATTAATTTGAAGTTTCGTCAAGAGCATCTTTACGAGACAGCTTGATCTTTCCTTGACCGTCAATTCCGATCACCTTTACCATTACTGTTTCGCCTTCTTTTACGACATCCGTAACTTTTCGGACGCGCTCATTGGCTAATTGGGATATGTGAACGAGGCCGTCGGTTCCGGGAAAAATTTCAACAAACGCCCCGAAATCCGTGATTTTTCGGACAGTGCCCTCGTACAATTTTCCTACCTCAGCCTGCTGAGTGAGGCTCTCGATTGCTTTTTTGGCTTCTTCGGCCCCTACGACGTCAACGGAAGCGATAATTACCTTACCGGTATCATCAACCTCAATTTTTGTCCCGGTTTCTTCCTGGATGGCTCTAATTATTTTGCCACCCGGCCCGATGATGTCTCGGATTCTATCGGGGTTGATGAAAATTACGTAGATGCGTGGAGCGTAAGGAGAAACTTCCTTTCGTGGTTCAGTCAGAGCCTTGCTCATTTCTCCGAGGATGTGTTCTCTCCCTTGTTTGGCCTGAAAAAGCGCCTGTGAAAGAACTTCACGTGTGATACCCTGAATTTTTATGTCCATCTGAAGGGCTGTTACACCCTGGAGCGTCCCGGCAACCTTAAAATCCATGTCGCCATAATGATCCTCGTCACCAATTATGTCTGAGAGGATGGCTATTTTGTCGCCTTCCTGAAAAAGTCCCATTGCGATTCCAGCAACCGATTCAGCCAGGGGAACTCCGGCGTCCATCAATGACAGGGACGCTCCGCACACGGACGCCATGGATGAAGATCCGTTGGATTCCAAAATTTCCGACACGACACGTATGGTATATGGAAAATCTTCATCATTAGGCAGCAGATAGGCTATTGCTCTCTCGGCAAGAGCGCCATGACCAACCTCACGGCGAGACGGTCCACGCAGAAATTTGACTTCACCAACTGAGAATGGAGGGAATTTGTAATGAAGCATGAAGGATTTGTAGCTTGATCCCTCCAGAGCTTCAACCTTCTGCTCATCTGATGAGGTCCCCAAGGTTGCTATGACTAAAGCCTGGGTTTCTCCTCGAGTGAACAGCGCGCTTCCGTGAGTCCTCGGTAAGACCCCTACTTCACAGTCAATGTTACGAACTTGAGTAAAACTTCTTCCGCCAATCCTTACATTCTTTTCAAGTATCATCTTGCGAATAAGTTGTCGCTCGATCTCCTCGAAGAAAGACAGGATTTCGGAACGTCTTACCTGATAATCATCTCCCAGGGACTCCAACGCTTCTAGTTCTATAAGGTTCAGCGCTTCACGACGTTCCAGTTTGGCATGGATATTGAGGGCTTCCTCGACTCTGACGCTCCAGTCTGACTTGATTCTATTAAAGAGCTCTTCGTCTTTGGATTTGGGTGTCACTCGACGCTTAGGTTTTCCTGCCAATTCTCGAAGCTTTTCCTGGGCCTCCACTATGTTCAGAACATCCTCATAGGCCCTATAAATAGCGTCTACTATAACCTGTTCTGAAACCCGTTCAGCTCCGCCTTCAACCATGACGATTCCATTTCGGGACCCGACAACAATGAGGTTCAGGTCCGAATAAGTCTCTTCTAATGGCGTGGGGTTAACGACAAAATTACCCTCTACCCGACCTATTCTGACAGCGCCAATAGGTCCATTGAATGGGATGTCCGATATATGAAGGGCGGCTGAAGCGCCATTGATGGCCATCATGTCAGGCTCAAAATCTCCATCGGATGATAAAACCGTGGCGATTATCTGGGTCTCTGAAACGAATCCGTCGGGGAAAAGAGGTCTAATTGGCCTATCTATAAATCTAGCAGTAAGTATTTCTTTTTCAGTCGGCCTACCTTCCCGTTTGAAAAATCCCCCCGGGATTTTCCCGGCGGCGTAAGTCATTTCGAGGTAATCTACCGTCAGGGGAAAGAAATCAATACCTTCTCTGCCATGCTTCTCTGCAACAGCAGTCACTAAAACTAAAGTTTCACCGGTCTGGACAAGGATTGAACCAGAAGCCTGTTTAGCCAGGCGACCTGTTTCAAAAATTATTTCCTTTCCTGACACAGTACAAGAAGTCCTGTGCGCCATATCGTTTTTTGGTCCTCTCATAAAAATTTACTAAATACAGGCGCATGTCCAAAACCGTATTACAGGCAAGACACCGTTTATTTCCTTATACCTAGTTCCGTTATAATAGTTTTATATCTGTTAACGTTCTTTGATTTCAAATAATCCAGTAAACGGCGTCTCTGACCTACCAGCTTCAACAGTCCCCTTCTCGAATGGTGATCTTTTTTGTGGACTTTGAAATGTTCCGTCAAATATCCGATTCTTTCACTCAGCAATGCTATTTGAACTTCTGGAGAGCCAGTGTCCGAAGAGTGTATTCTGAATTTCTCGATGATTGATGCCTTTTTCTCACTCTGGAACGCCAATTTCTCATCTCCTCTTGTGCAGTTTTTGTAGGTTCACAAAGTTAATCAAAAATTAATATCATACGCATTAATCAATGTAAAGCATCCCAATATGAGCAAAAAAAGTTAGCGCTTGAATTAAAACGAGTCCCAATCAAAAAAGCGCTAAAACGAACCCGAAAATCACTGGTAAATACAATCAATATGTTCCGCCAAATGAACGAATGATACTTATAAATAGAATTAATGTGTCCGCCTTTTATGATGTCTTAACTTTACTTTTGTCTGATAAAAACTAACATAATCAATCTCTTAATATAAATAAACAGCTAAATTTGGCCTACAAGTCGAGCCGTGGCATTCGGTTTGACACCTTCAACCATTTGATTTAAGCTAAACTATAAAATGGTATTAAAATATAACCGTCAGGAGAAGACGCAAAATGGGTTTTTTTGATCGGTTGAGTCAGATTGTCGGTCCGGAGAATGTGACTACCTCTAATATCGATTGTCTAGCTTATTCGAGAGACATGTCCATCCATGCTGGAGTTCCTCAGGCTATTGTTTTTGTTACAAATACAGAACAAGTCAGCGAGATTGTAAAACAAGCCAACCAGGATAAAATTCCAGTCGTGGCTAGAGGTACCGGGTCTTCTGTAACCGGAGCGGTGTTGCCCATAAAGGGTGGAGTAGTTCTAGATTTCACTAGAATGAACTCCGTTCTTGAAATTAATAAGGCTGACGGTTATGCTATTATCCAGCCAGGGGTGATCTGCAACGCGCTAAACGCAAAATTGGCTCCTACCCACTTTTTCCCACCTGACCCTGGAAGCGCAGCCATTGCCACGATAGGCGGCATGATAGCTACAAACGCCAGCGGTGTCAGAGCGGCCAAATATGGCACGACGAAACATTATGTCAAATGTCTCAAGGTGGTTCTTGCAGATGGAACAATCATAAAAACGGGCGATCTGGCTCCGAAGACGACCGCCGGATATGATCTTACCCACTTGTTCGCCAGTTCGGAAGGAACTCTCGGAATCATAACCGAGGCCACCATGAAGATACTTCCGATCCCTGAGTATGAGGCTTTCGCAAAAGCGTCCTTCCCAAATGTAGAAGCGGCGGGACAGGCTGTGCAAAAAATCTTCACGTCTGGATTAGAACTGGCCACGTGTGAAATTCTCGACAATGTGTGTTTGGATGTAGCTCGAAAAGCACTCAAGATGGACATTCCGAAGGATGTGAACTGTCAGCTTTTCATGGGATTAGATGGTCCTAAAGGCGCAGTTATGGAACAGATTGAGAAAATAGATGAAATTTGTAAATCCGTGGGTGGTATTGAAAATATTTGGTCAGACAATTCAGTTGAAAAGGCCAAATTGTTTGCCGCTCGTGGAGGCCTTGTGCCAGCCATGAGCAGGCTTCAGCCGGGATTTAGACTTGTGCCTCTGGTAGAGGACTTCGGAGTCCCGATGAGTCGCATTCCGGAAACGATTTCTGAAATTCAGAAAATTGGAGAGAAATACGGGTTCCCCATGGCCACTTTCGGACACATCGGAGATGGGAACTTACACGCTACGTTTATTATGAACCCTACGGAACCTGAACACTGGAAAAAGGTTAAAGGAATAGCGCTCGAATTCATCGACATGACATTGAGGATGGGCGGAACTGTTTCCGCGGAACATGGAATCGGAATGGCAAAATCCCCTTATATAGGAAGGCAGTTGGGGGAATCCATTAATGTCATGAAGATGATCAAAAATGCGCTGGACCCCAACAATATACTCAATCCCGGAAAAATGGGTTTTGATGACTCCATCAAAGACATTCTTGATGAGAACAGCTTTGATCCTTATTTGAAGGCTCCGGAAACCTTGCAAAAATTTTCGGAGGACATAGACAATGAAATCATCGCATGCATTCAATGTGGTTTCTGTAGAGCGGGATGTCCCACTTTCGCCGAATCCACGCTTGAATCGCTTAACGCAAAGGGAAGAGTGACCCTTGCATTCAATATGCTGACCGGCAAGATGGAACCGTCTAAAGAACTTGCCAATCGACTTTACCAGTGCATGCTCTGTTTGAATTGCAAATCCGTATGTCCAGCGCAAGTCAATGTTTCGGACATCATCCGCAGCGCCAGGGAACGGCTGGTCGGTCAAGGTTTTCTTCCGGAGTCCTTCAAGCCGGCGCTATCTTCGATGATAGACTCATTGAATCCGCTAATGGCCCCCAAAGAAAAGAGGGCCGACAGCTATCCAACGAATTTCAGAAAAGCTGTGCCGGGCGAGACGGAGGTTCTTCTTCACTTCGGTTGTGTAACAAGCTTTCAGGACATCAGGATTATTCCTTCAATCATAGAGATCCTGGAAAAAGCGGGCGTCAACTATGGAGCTTTGGGGGAGGAAGAAAGTTGCTGCGGGTATCTAGCCTACCTTGTGGGTGATATGGATACGTTCAAGAAGGCCATGAATCTTTATTCTGAAACTATTGCAAAATACAAACCTAAAGATCTTCTAACTACTTGCGCAGGTTGCCTGAAAACCTTTAGAGATCTTTACAGTCATTATGGCGCGCTTAATGGTTATTCCGTAACTCATGCGGTTGAACTGATAGAGAAACTAATCAGTCAGAATCGATTGAAATTCAAAGAGGATATCAAACCTCTGAAGGTTGTCTATCATGACCCCTGTGATATGGGACGACACATGGGCGTCTATGAGCCCCCCAGAAATATTCTTAAATCAATACCGGGAATAGAATTACTCGAATTTCCTCTTAACAGGGCTCTTGCAAAATGTTGTGGGGGTGGAGGCGGAATGAAGGGATTCGATAACCAGATGGCTTCGGACATCGGTTACAAAAGGCTTCTTTCAGCTATAGACCTGGGAGCGGACGCGATAATTTCCGGTTGTCCTTCCTGTAAGGGCACTTTTAATCAGGCAGCTGCCAGGGCGAGAAAAGAAAAGTTGGGGAAGATCAAGGTGCTTGATATTACCGAATTAGTCTCCACAAGTTTGGCCTGACTTTGAAATTGCGCAACGTTATTTGTCCATAGTGGCAATTGTACAAATTCTAAAAAGCCATCTTTCGCCTTTTTTATCAGTGTGAACATTTACTGATTCGGCGAGAAACGGTTCCAAAAAAACTTGGTTGATTGTTTAAAACACAGTTTCGACTGAAAACATTTATCCAGCGATAGCTATTCAAACCGCATAGATTCCGCAGGGTCTAAACGGCTCGCCTTGATGGCAGGCAATATGCCTGAAGCTATCCCCAGAAATACTCCAAAAACAACTCCTCCAAGTATGCTCATAAGAAACATTCCATACGACGGAGAAGTCTGAAACACTTCTAGAAGAACTGTGACGCCAACTATACCAAGTAAAATTCCCAATAGCGCCCCGGTCAAGCTTATGGAAACTGATTCAAAAAGAAACTGTGACAGGATCATCCCCTCAGTCGCTCCTACCGATTTGCGAAGGCCAATTTCCTTGGTACGCTCTCTTATGGCTGATAACATAACATTCATGATCCCGATTCCGCCCAACACCATTGTAACTAACAACGCCGCGTACAGGAAAACTTTAACGAGCAATACAGCGTGCTGAATCGTTTTAATACGCTCCGGAAAGGATCTGATGTCCATTGATTCAGCGTATCCAGGCTGGTTTGCCTTTAGAACTTCATACAAGTCCTGATGCAATTTGGCTACGGCGTCCCAGTTAAATGCACGGACATAAATATTCTTTATCTCGTACATGTCGGCGAATCTAGATCGCGCGACAGATATGGGAATCATGACAGTTTTGAGAAATGAAGGATCTTCGACACCTCCAATTACTCCCACGATACGAAACAAATGGCCGCCAATGAAAATTCTCTTACCGAGGGGATCTTCATCTTTAGAAAAAAGAGCCCTGACAATTTCATCACCGACAACGCAGACGCTGCTGAACCATGTCACGTCGTCAAAGTTGATTCTACGACCGCGGGCCATGGGTATGTGGACGGTGTCAAAAAAATTTTCTTCAATGCCCAACAATCTTCCATCACTCCTGTTGAGCTTGTATGTAAAAATCGGGAAACCAAGAACCACCGGAGACGCCGATTTTACGCCCGGTAGTTTCTTTATATCATCGACATCCTTCTCGAAATACTGTCCACCATGTTTTCTCTTGCTCTTTGTGTAATCGAAACTCGCTTTAACAATCGTGGCGCTCCCAAGCAGTTCAAGATTTTGACCTAAATTTTCTTCGACTGAATCACCCATGGTAAGAACGATTATTATTCCGGCAATACCGACAGAGATGCCAACAATCACACTTTTGTAACGTCGTCGGTTTCTATATATCTGTCTCAGGGAGACATTAGCCAAATCTGCTAAAAACATTGTTTATGTTTCCTGATAATGACCGATTTTAATAGAGTTGATAGAACAAGGGACCCATGAATTTCAACCAAAACCTTACGCATTGCGGGAAATTCAAAAATTAGACCTTGGAGTATTTTTTTTTAAACTCCCAGAGCATGTTGAGAGCCTCAATGGGACTTATTTGATTAATGTCCACTGTCTGGATATCCCGGAGCAACTCGTCGGCGGGTGAACTAAACAACTCTATTTGAGCCAAATCTAATCTTTCTTCTTTAGAGCGGGAAACTGTAGTTCGTGAAATTTTTGGACGACCGCCTGGATCTATTTCTTCTTTCTCAAGATTGTTTAGGATCTCGGAAGCTCTTCGGAGAACAGAGTCAGGAATGCCTGCAAGGCGCGCTACTTGGAGACCATAAGATCTACTGGCGCCACCCGGGGTTATTTTTCTAAGAAAAACTATTCGGTTCTTCCATTGTCTTACTTCAAAATTGAAGTTGGAGACTCGGCTCTTTACCAGCGCCACGTCCACAAGTTCATGGTAGTGAGTGGCAAATAAAGTTCTAGGCCCACCGTTTCCCTGCATATCATGCAGGAACTCTATAACAGCCCAAGCAATAGCCAGGCCGTCAAAAGTACTTGTGCCGCGGCCTACTTCGTCGAGAAGAGCCAACGACCTTGAAGTAGCGCTATTCAGAATCGCCGCTGTTTCGTTCATTTCAACCATAAAAGTGGATTGTCCGAAAGAGAGATAATCTGAGGCCCCAATCCTGGTAAAGATTCTGTCGACAACTCCTATAGACGCTTCTTTAGCAGGGACAAAACTTCCAATTTGCGCGAGTAGCGCTATCAGCGCCGTTTGTCTCATATAAGTTGATTTTCCCGCCATGTTGGGACCGGTAATGACAAGGATTTGGTTGTTTGTATGATCGAGATGGGTATCATTTGGGATGTAAGCCTCACCCGATACAAAAGACTCAACTACAGGATGACGGCCTTCCACTATTTTTATCACGTCACTATCGGTGATTTCGGGTCGAAGATAGTTGTTTGCAACCGCCACTTCGGCAAGTGAACTCAAGACATCTATTTCGGCTATTCGCTGGGCTGTATTCTGGATTCTGTCTATAACCTCGATCAATTTAGCCCTCAAATTCAGAAAAATTTCTTCTTCCAATTCCAGGATTCTCTCCTGAGCATTTAGGACTTTGAGTTCATATTCTTTGAGTTCTTCGGTGACAAACCTTTCGGAGCCTACCAATGTCTGTTTACGAAGGTAATGACCTGGGACCTTATCTTGATGACTACGGGTAATCTCAATGTAATATCCAAAAACCCTCGTATATCCAACTTTCAGGTTGGATATACCGGTTTGCTCTCGTTCCCGTTTTTCGATTCCGGCAATCCAGGCTCTTCCGGACTTTCCTATTTCTATCAATTCATCAAGTTCCGAGTTATATCCATTTCGAATGACACCGCCATCCTTGAGGCTTGTTGGTGGGTCATCCACGATGACAGCCTGTATAGCATACGCGACATACGAGAGATCATCCATCTCCGCCAATTGAATCCCGGAATCTGTCTCGAAATTTTGGAGCCGCTTGATTATTTCTGGAATCTTTTCGCAGGAAAATCGCAATTGCGCTAAGTCTCTTGGTAATGCGGTTCGCAATGATATCTTCGCTGCAAGTCGCTCCAAATCGGCAAAATTTGTCAAAATGTTTCGAATTTCACTGCGAATTTCAAAATGGTCTACGAAACATTCGGTCAATTCCAATCTTTTTGTTATTGCTTCAACATCGAGCAACGGGTAGGAAATCCATTTTCGTATTAGACGAGCCCCCATTGAAGTCTTGGTTCTGTCTATTACACTTATCAACGATCCCTTGGATGAGCCGTCTCTAAGATTTCTGAAAATTTCAAGATTCCTGATGGTAGATTGATCGAGAATCATGAAAGAATCAAGGCTGTAAACTCTAGGAGCCTTTATGTGGCTTGGTTTTTCGGACCTTGTTTGATTGATATATTGAATGAGCGCTCCAGCGGCCGACACCAGCGGATGTTTATCATGTAGGCCGAAGCCCACCAAATTCTGCACTCCAAAGTATTCCCGTAATGATTCTTCACAGCTTTTAGGGTCGAAAAAGTAGCTTTCGAGCTCGTGCGTATAGATTTCATCGGAAAGAACGTTATTTACATCCTCTTCGGTCAAACCATCTTTTTCAATCAAAGTCTCCTTGGGATCCATGCGCTTTAATTCCTGACTTGCCAAGGTCAACTCAGTGGTAATGGTCACCAGAAATTCACCGGTACTTAAATCCAAGGCGGCAAGCCCTATTTCGGTTTCAATTTTCGAGATTGAACAGATGAAATGATTTTCATTGGCTGTCAAAACATCAGTATCATCAATCAATCCAGGGGTCACCACGCGGGTGACCTCTCTTTTAACAAGACCTTTGGCTAGCTTGGGGTTCTCAACTTGATCACATATGGCGACGCGTTCACCTGCGGCGAGCAATTTTGATATGTATAACGACGAAGAATGATGCGGAAAACCACACATCGGAATACTGTTAACTTTATTTCTGTCCCTGGTGGTTAACGCTATGTCCAAGATCCGAGAAGCTCGGGATGCGTCTTCAAAAAACATTTCGTAGAAGTCACCCATCCTGAAAAGAAGTATGGCGTCAGGATGCTTTCTTTTCTGAGCCAAGTATTGCCGGATCATTGGTGTAACATTTTCATTGTTTTCAGAGGAATTTGACTCTTGAGATGGATTCACAAGAAAACCCTTCTTTATAAGCTTGATTTAAAGATCCACTCTGTGGTCATCCGGATAACGAATAAAGATTTAGAAATTATATCCATATTTTTCAAATGTATTACGCCACTTTTCCCTTACAATGGTTTTTGTCTTGTCATCAAGTTGATAGACATTCTTCTGATATTTCTTGAGCCCATGAAGATATTCTAAAGCCTTTCCTCGAAAACAATCGAAATTTGGAAGATCAAGTCTAGTATAAATTTTTTCCAGTTCCACAATTGGCTCCGTTTCAAGATCCTCAAACTTAAGTTCTGTTAAGTTGCCATGGGGAATCAAGCCCTTGTCCCTTTCATATAGTTCAAACATTTCTACATACCAGTTCAAAATCTGATTTTGAACCAGTTCGTCGGAAGGTTCTTGAAGACGAGCTTTGGCAAAGGACTTGTTCCAAAGATTTAAACTGGACAGATACACCTCGTAAGGATTCCTTACAATATGGACGAATTGAGCGTCGGGAAACATCTTCAGAAGGTGCTTAATTCTTGCCGTGTGGGGAGGCGATTTCAACAGTGGTTTTCCTCCTTCCGAAAGTTGCATTTTCTTGAGGAACACTATAAAGGCTTCTTTCCATGAGGTTCTCCACTGTTCTGGAATTTTGTCCAAATCGAGCTCAGTGTGCCAACGTTCGCCCGTAACGGGAAAAATGACTTTTATGTATGGTGAAACTAAAGACAGAGCAGCCAGAGCAAATTCATCTTCATGAGGAACTAAAGACGAAAAATCCACATTGTCCATCGGGCGCTTTCGAGGCCCAAGAAAAGACATTGCCCCGGATCCGACCTGTGAAAAGATGAAATGGTATGGAAACAGGCACTGGTACACTTTTGGGCTTGAAAAGTTTTCATCCAGACTCAGCAAATTGTGTAAGTGAGTGGTCCCACTTCTCCAGTGTCCCAATACAAACAACGGGGACTGCTTGATCTCCACCTTCGATATTTCTTCCCCGTCAAAAAAACGCTCACATAAGCCCAGAATGGAATTGAAGACCCCTATTCCTATCAGATACGCTAATCGACCCAAATGCTCAGAGTCGACAAGGAATCTGTTTCCGGCTATTACCCTTATCAATGAGCTCAAAGGCATTCCCTGGATAACCTGAAGGCTTATGCCTTGATTCAAAAATCGGTTCATTCAATTGATCTCCTGGTTCAATAACAAGATGTAATTAACATGAATTCTCTCAAAATCACCACCTGAGAAACCCGCAGTAAAAGAATGGACAAGAAACGACTCCAACTATTTGTCAAAAGTAACTTGCAATGAATAGTCAATAATGCCACAAAAGTTTCATCGATCCTTGGATTTTGGAGTCAGAAATCATTACCTATTACAAAGTCTCTACTTTGTATCAGAAGATAAGTTTTCTTTCGGAGGCCTAATGACCATAAAAGGCAAAGTCTGGAAGTTTGGAGACGACATTAATACAGACGAAATAATTCCGGCTAGATATCTAAACATTACGGAGCCATCAAAACTGGCGGAACACGTAATGGAAGACGCTGACGCCCAGTTTCCTTCAAAGGTTGCCCCAGGTGATATAATCGTCGCTGGAAAGAATTTTGGTTGTGGGTCTTCTCGTGAACATGCTCCAGTCGCCATAAAAAGCGCAAGAATCTCATGTGTAATTGCTGCAAGTTTTGCGCGCATTTTTTTTAGAAACGCTTTTAACATGGGGCTGTTAATTTTTGAAAGTCCCGAGGCTTCAGCCAATGTTCAAGAGGGAGACACTATTGAAATAGACCCCGACAAAGGTCTCATCAAAAATCTGAGTAGTGGTGAGGAGTTCAAGGTTGCTTCAATTCCCCCATTCATGAAACAGCTTGTCGAGGATGGCGGCCTTGTTGCCCATATAAAAAGAGGTCAAATGCAGGCTTGAGTAATGAGAGTTTCTTTCGTTCAACTTGCCAAATCTCTATGTCATGGAATTTTCCAATCATTTGTGATAAAGACACAGTTAACGCCAGCAGGTCAAAGGTGATTGAAAGTTAACGCCAGGAATTGAGCGCAACGATGGTTTGGTCAGATGAAGATCCAGATTCTGGCTAATTATCGAAGGGTGGGACTATTGTTGCGTTAGTTTCTATGCCATTACCCGGTTGTTTGTGGCTCAAGTGGTTGATGATTTCGTCCTAGCTTTAGGCGTTTTACGTGTGTTCGACGATTTAACGGAGGATTAGTTACGTGCGTGTCCTGATGGTTACTCCAGAAGCAACTCCTTTTGCCCAAACTGGGGGGCTTGGTGAGGTTTTGTCTGCTCTGCCGGTTGAATTGGCCGCCTTGGGTGTTGAAGTCGATGTGCTTATGCCAAAGTATCGAGGCATAAACCCGGACAATTTCAACATTACCAAATCAAACGTTAGTATTGAGGTCACACTAAACGCTAAGAATGTTAAAGCTGGACTTTGGGAATATATTGGAAAAAATGGAGCTAGGTACGGTTTTCTGGAATGCGATGAATATTATGATAGAGACTATCTTTATGGTACACCCGAAACCGGTGATTATGAAGACAACGCCGAAAGATTTGTATTCTTGACTAGGGCGGCCCTTGAGTTAGCCCTGCAGGAGGGAAGACGCTACGATGTGTTTCATTCACACGACTGGCAAGCCGCTCTCACGGGGGTTTATCTCAGGACCCTATACGCCGGCGAACCTCTTTTAAGAAATAGCGCAGCGGTGATGACTATCCATAACCTTGGCTATCAAGGCATATTCTGGCATCTGGACATGCCTTTAGTCGGAGTGGGTTGGGAATTCTTCACGCCTAAGCACATGGAATTTCACGGTAAACTTAATTTTCTTAAAAGTGGGTTAGTGTTTGCTGATCTGATCAACACTGTGTCTCCAGGATATCGAAACGAAATTTTAACGAGTGAGTTTGGCTTTGGACTCGAAGGCATACTTCAGGAAAAAAAGGATCGTCTAGCAGGAATTCTAAACGGCGTGGACTATTCCATTTGGAATCCACAAACGGATCCTTACGTCGCTCAATCTTATTCTCCAGAAGATCTGTCTGGGAAATCTTTGTGCAAGGATGAACTTCAGCAGTTGGCCGGCCTGCAATTCAATCCTCACAAGCCCCTCATAGCCATGGTAAGTCGTCTTTCAAGCCAGAAGGGTGTGGATATAGTGGCCGAGGCTTTCGACTCTATTGTGGCTAATGACATACAGTTAATTGTTCTTGGGACTGGAGAACTCCAGTATCACCATATTTTCAATGATCTGGTCGTTAAATACCCAGGTCAGGTCAGCGCATTCCTCAAGTATGATTACTCTATGGCTCACAAGATATTCGCGGGTTCCGACATGATACTGATCCCCTCTCGTTACGAACCATGCGGATTAAATCAACTATATGCTCTAAAATACGGGGCGGTGCCAATCGTGACTGCTACAGGAGGATTAACTGATACCGTAGATGAATTTGACGTTGATTCAGAGACGGGAACAGGATTTAAGTTTTTCCCTCCAAACGCCATGGCTTTGGAGAGAGCCGTTCTAAAGGCCATACGGGTGTACAGGGATCAGCCCGAATTGTGGAAAAGACTTATGATAAGAGGAATGAACAAAGATTATTCATGGAACAGATCGGCTAGGGAATATTTAGCTCTTTACGAGAGAGCCGTATCCGAAAGATTGACAAGTATTGAATAATTTTCAGCTTCTGTGCGGCTTGGCCGGTGTGCGCATCTGATTTTCTTAGCTTCAAAAATTTTGGTCAAAACTCTTGGGAGAGTGGTTTTCTTCCTTCCAGCATTTAAAAGACCACATTGCGGATATTTGAACGAAGATGGAATTGGAGGATTTGAAAAGAAAAAAATGGGGACCTAAGTCCCCAAAGGAATGGAAGGAAATCTTGGATATTGTCTGTTTTATTGACGCTCTTATTTTGGACTTATGTAAGTCCAAAATAATGTTTCAAGTTTCAGGTATTGATATATTCTAATAGGCTCCGAAACCAGCCACACCGGAGAAACTCCCCAGAATACTGGAACACAATTCCAAACACGGTATACCACCGAATAAACCCGCTGACCCATAGGCCGCTGGACCGCACTGCGCAGGAACTGGAGCGGGAGCGCATGGAACCGGCGCGCCATAAGGGGCCACGGGGCCGGCTTGGACCATGCCGGGTCTGACACCATAGGGAGCCGGAGCCATGGCAACTGGTGGGGCGCCGGTGGTAGATCCACCAAGGAGACTACCGACTACAAGAAATGGAAGCGCCACCACTCCGCCGCAAAGGCCTGGAAATGGAGCGTCACCCCAATAAGCGCATGGATTACCCATTGCCGGGCCGCAAGGCGCTGGCGCACAAGGGGCCATGGGCGCAGGGGCCGGATTTACAACTCCCCCGGCGATGGCTCCAGAAGCCATAGCAAGCATGAAAAAGCAAGTAAGAACCGCAAAAACTCTCTTCACCATTATACCCTCCTTTTTTCGGATAGGCCTGTACACATCAATAGGTGTGTAAGCTTACAAAATACTTTAAGGATTTACCCCCGTTCAAATCCTGGTGCGGTCAGCTATCATGTCAAAATTACCTTGTCAAGTAAAATATTTGATCGATTAATATAATATGAAACCTAATATACGTGAAATTAGATAATACAGATAACATAGAGCTATTCAATGATATAATTGATAAAATAATAAATATACCGTTGTTGAGATAGAATTATAGAACTTAAAGATAAAACATTATTATCCGGCTTTTAATGGATATGATTACTCTGATATAGTGTCTGAAAGAACAAGATTAAACCGCTTGACCTTCTTGGGGCATTGACTAAACTGCTGGAGTTTTTTACTGAACGACTGCAAGGATCAAAAATAGTCACTTTCAGAATCGTATGATCTGAACGACAAAAACATCCGTAAGTGAGGACAGGTTGAACACAATGCAAGCGTTTCCTGAGAAGAGGTTTTCATCAATCAAGTTTTATATTTTGTTGGGCCTTTCTCTTTTTTGCATAATCGATTGGGACTGGTGTTCAGGTTTCGCCGTGGGGATAACCCCGGAGGAAATCTATCAACAAAAATTAGACTTGGGCTCAATGCTTGGGACCTGGGAAAAGCTTCCAGAAGTCAATCCTCTCGCTGAAAAGTCTTGGGGAAAAACGAATTCGGAATTTAGGACTCTGATGACATTGAGAAAAGACGGAACCTGCAGAGTCTTTGACGGAGAAAACATATCGGGGATAGATGGTGTATGGAACTATGAAAACCACCATATGATGATAACTTTACCAGGAGCAGTTAATGTTGAATTCTTTGTTTATGGAATAAAAGGTGATTTTATGGTGACTCGTTCTCCCATGCAAAATGGTGTCGATCAACTTTGGTCCAGAGTGAAATAAACAGATAGATGCGTTGGATACTGATGGGTTGCTATAACAAGGATGCCAATTAATCACAATGCTCATTAGTTGTCCCAGTTCTCCCATTTGAGTCGGTAGCATATAGAGATTTCCAACATATTGAAAGAATTGCCGTAAACCAATTGGAGATCGATTCTGACTCCGAAAACTACGTTGACAATCGTTAATCGTTTATATATACTTACCTCATCGCCGTGGCCTTTAAGTTTTGGTTTATTTATTATTATATTTTCGATGTGTTGAGAGTGGTCCTTAAAGCGTAGCTTAAAAGGGCTCAGGGTATGGAAACCACGTGATATCTTTTGCCACGAGAAACGCCGACATTAGATCTGCGAAACAATCTTCCGGTCGAGGCCTGCCTCTGGTTTTGCCGATTGGATTAATACGCGCAGTGGTTACATTTTTGTTTTGGTCTGCTATTACTCTTGGTTTAGTTTCAACTGGTCACGCAGAAGTTCAGATCAAGCCTGAATCCTATGGCTACTTCGACTTCCCTACCTGCGTTCGTTATGCGCTTGTCCATTCAGACGATCTTACAACAAACAGAATCGACATTCAGCTTGCGTCAATAGATTTAAAAGACGCACACTCTGAAATTTTACCTACACTTCAAGTCACCACTAGATATTACCTTGTAAGGACATTTAACGTTAATGATCCAAACGCCAACAACTGGAACGTTCAGTTCGTAATGCTTAACTGGAATCCTTACCTGGCTCTCCTAAAAATTAAATCCAAATCGACAATGGTCGATATCGCTAAAATATCTCATTTTGAGAAGATCTCAGACGCCACCGCCAAGGTAGCAAAAACTTTTTACGGGATTCACACTCTTGAAAAATCAATTAAAGGTTCCAAGCAGATCCTTGCGCTTGTTCAGGACAAATTGAACTTTGGCAAGAGTATGCAGGATCAAGGTAGAATAGATCCTTTAGAATTACAGGCGCTTCAGAATGATTATCGTTCACAGCAGATAAAAATCAGGTCTCTTGAAAACGATCTCCAAGAAAACATAAGCCAATTGAAGGCTATTATTGGCTATCATCCGGATTACTATCTTCCTCTGGATACAAGAGACGCAGCCAACCAGATACTCAATGGTTTTCGATCGAATTGGATCACGTTTACAGATATACAGGGGAGCAATCTCCAGTTAAAAATCTCGGCTAAAAAAGAGCAGGTTCAATCGAATTCGGTGACTGGAGCTTATGTGGCTCTTGTGCCTCAACCTCAGTTCGTGTTTCAACAGGACACTAACACCCCTAATGCGACGTCCGGGCTTAATATGGCAATAGGAGTTGATTATTATCTGTGGGATGGATTCCGTCGTGTTCGCGACATAAAAAGGCAGAAACTATTGGCGCAGAAATACAACCTTGACCGTGAAAAACTCTCCCAGCAGCTATATATAACGTTTAAAAAGCTCAGAAATGGTATAGGGCTGTCGAATGAAAAGGAAGGTTTAAGCAGAGAACGAGCCAAGTTGGCTGATCTGGCTGAAGAAAAAGCTTTGAGTAACTACAGGTCAGGTCTCATAGATTACAACAATTATGTGGATCAGCGTATAAAGAAGACCGAGGCTCATCTTGAAGTTGCTCAAAGCGTGCAGTCTCGAGTTAACGATCTTATTGACTTGGCCACAATTTCGGGAGGTTTGAACAAACACAATGCCGCAATTCGATATTGATAGACCCAGACCTCGCTTGAAAGCCTTGGGAGTTATGTTGGCGAGTTTTGTGGCTTTGGTCTCAATAGCTCTTCTATTAATAACCCATGAACCCAAGAAAGCAGAGTCAAGCCCTACTCCTGTAAAGGCCGCCATAGTTCCTCAAATAGCCGACGCCAAATCTGAAGCGGAGATAATCTTCAGAGGCAAAAGTTTTTCTGTTTTTCAAAGAAGACTGGTTTTGCCCTATGGCGGGGAAATTCAATCAATTGAAGCGAAAGAAGGTCAAGTCGTCAATGACGATGATACTCTTGTAAAATACAAACTTGATCGTCAATCAATTATTCAAGTCATGGGCATCCTCTATCCTTCTCAGGTTCTGGATCTTAAAAGGGCTCTGTCTGAGCAGAAAATCAAGTTGGACATACTTAACAACGTTACTCTGAAGATTCAGAATATAGATCTCGAAAAAGCTTCGAACGATTTGAATGACATTCGACAACTTCATTCAAGAAAATTGGCGGAAACTGAAGCAGTGAGAATGTCCGAACGCAAACTTGAAACAGTTGAAAAACAAATTCTTGAAACCAAAAAATCGACTAAACAGGTTCAGGAAGGGATCATTAGAACCGAGGAAGATCTAAAGTTTTTCGAAGGCAAAAGAAAACGGGATATGGATTTACTGGAATATCAAACGAGACGCTCCTACGAAGATTCTGATCTTCCTATTGAAACAGCGTTTCTTAAGGCGCCTATAGCAGGACAAGTACTCTGGATGTCACCAGACCTTAGAGTGAACGCTGAACAGTCGACGGGTTTTTTGGCGATGACCATAGCGCCAACTAATCCAATGGTAGTGCGTTGCAAAGTTCACGAACTGGACTTGGTAAAACTCAAGACTGGCGACAGGGGAATGGTAATCTTCGACGCGATTCCGGACAAGAAATTTGCATGTAAAGTTAGTCGAATTCCTTGGATTAGCCGAAACCCCGCTTTAGAAGTCCCTGCGGACTACGAAATAGAATGTCTTTTGGAAAACGGCGACTCGAAGATAAAAGATGGCCTGACATGTAACGTCAGGGTCAGCGTAACGCAGTAACTTTTAGAGCGCAATTGGGAGTTTAGTCATCAATCTGATTAATGATCAGTCACTTGACCTGAACGTACGGTTTTGGTAGTTGGACATTTATTTCGGTTTATTTTGCGTACCTATCGTTTTATCTTATTTATCCTTTATAGTCATATTGGTTGGACTAGTCAGGGTAATTAGAAGCCGGTCACACCAAAACAGCCTAGGGTCGTACCATCCTTTATGCCCAGTCCAGATTTTTGTTCCGATAAAGGGAATGTCACATCAAACGAGACAAAGCCTCCAAACTCTTCTAGTTCAGGATTATCCGAATTATAAGGTCACATTTATTTTGGAGGACCAGTCAGATCCAGCCTTTGAAACGGTTCAGAAATTTTGCGATGAATATAATCATGCGGAACTTTTTTTAAGCGGGAAAGCCACTGATTGTGGACAAAAAAACTTTGGCCTCGCCAGAGCAGTTTCCATTTTAAACCGAGATATAGAAATATTAGTATTCTGTGATAGCACAAACTCAGCTGATTCCGGCTGGTTGAGTAGAATTACCTACCCCGTGAGAATCGGCAGAGTGGATGTTTGTACTACATTTCGTTCTTTTGCCCCCGGTTCAGGTAGGTTGGGTGGAATATGCCAGGCTTTGTACGCCACAACCGTTTTTGGTCTGATTACCATTGTTCCCAAGCCTTGGGGAGGTGGAACAGTAATCCGAAAGAAGACGTTCGATCGATTAAATGTAGCCCAAAATTGGCTCAAGACAGTTGTAGATGATTTGACCTTAGGGAACCTCCTAGACAAAGCGGGAGTAAAGATTCACGTCAGTCCTGAAAATTTTCTTTTATCCCCTTTAGAAAATCAGTCTATCAAAGGTTTTTTGTCCTTTCTTGATCGCCAGATCCTGTTCCCCAAATTCACAAATCCATGGATCTGGTTTTTCACTGTAATGAACAGTATTTTCTTTAGTCTCTCTATGGGGTTGTCCGCATGCGGTTTGGCGCTATATGCGTCTGGAAATTTAGGAGCCAAATATGCGGTGGCTGGAACAATATTGTGGGCCAATATTCTCTTGATAGGAAGTTTATTGCGAATAGTGAACATTCCAAGGTTACCGATTATCAGATCGTTTATAGGACTGCCTATTCTAGTATGCTTGTCAACTTTCCTTAGTATAAAATCAATTTTTCTTGATCACATTGATTGGCATGGCGTGAGATACTACTGCGGCAAAGGAGGCCGAGTGGTTCGCATTGAAAAACTGTGAGACAGGAATTTTACAACCTGATTGTTTGATAAAATGTTTCAAAATGTTGTCAGACTGACTGATTTGATCTAGAAATGTATTAGAATGAATTTGGGCAACGAACAAAGAGTAGAAGCTATTATTCTTGCGGCGGGGTTGTCGACCAGAATGGGGTCTGACAAAATGGCCTTAAAGGTTTCTGGACAAACAGTTATAAATAGAACTTTGATTGAAACTCTAAATTCAAGAATAGGTAAGATAGTAACAATAACCCGGCCTGGCTTAGATCTTGACATGGTTGAACAATATTCCGGCTTTTTTAAGAAAGATGTTACCAATGTATCAAATTTCTGGCCGGAAGAAGGCATGTCCTTATCCATTAAGCTGGGATTAACACAGGTTGGTGTGGAAGCCAATGCGGTGATGATAATTTTGGCGGACCAGATTTTGTTAAATACCTTCCTGATTGATAAGCTGGTTGGAGAAAGTCTTAGGAATTCCAACAAGATAGTAGTCCCGTCAATTTTCGGTAGAAAAACCACTCCAGTTATTTTCCCAGCATCTTTTTTCAATGAGTTGAGGAAGATTTCTGGGGACAAGGGAGGTAAAGAAATCTTGGCTATGGAAGAAAGAATGATTCATACAGTTGAACTTGGACAGGAATACGACGACACCGACATAGATACACCTGAAGATTATTCCAAGGTCGTTTCTAAATTCAAAAACAATAACAGGGTTTGATGAGAATTCAGATTGCCAAAACCGCTGGGTTTTGCATGGGTGTTCGAAGAGCGGTTGACATGGCTCTTGATCTGAACCGGCAAAACCCCCCTCTTCCAACAGTCACGTATGGACCGTTAATACACAATCCTCAGACCATTGATCTATTGAACAGCAGGGGCATTTCACAAGTTGATTCAATTGATCAGGTTCATGGTGGGACTGTCATAATAAGAGCCCACGGGATCTCGCCTCAAGAAAGGCTGGCGCTTGACGCCAAAGGTGTTTACATCGTTGACGCTACCTGTCCCAGAGTCAAGAGGGTTCAAGCCTTAATTCAGAAGCACTCAATAAAGGGAGATTACTGTGTTATTGTTGGAGATGAGGATCATCCGGAAGTTAGAGGTTTAAGCGGCTTCGCTCAATCTGGTGGCATTTCTATTTCTAGTTTGGAGGAGATCTCAAAACTGGATCAGATTCCTGCCGACAGACAACTGTGCGTCGTGGCCCAAACAACCCAGGAGCCTGAGAAATTTGAAAAAATCGTACAATATCTCAGGGACCAGGGACTTATTCTTCACGTATATAACACAATTTGCGATTCTACCATAAAGCGGCAGGCTGAAGTAAAATCGTTGTCTCAGGGCGTGGATATGATAATTGTAGTGGGGGGAAAGAGATCAGGCAATACAATTCGACTCGCTCAGGTGGCCCTTGAGCAGGGAGTCCGCGTGCGACACGTGGAAACTGCTGATCAATTACTTGCTGCTGACCTTGATGGAATTAGAGCAATCGGGATCACTGCGGGCGCTAGTACACCCAACTGGCAAATCAGAACGCTGGTGGAAAAACTTAGACAAATCGATCTCAAAGCCAGATCCGGTATATGGCCGGAACTCAGGCTGTTCGCCGACTATACGATAATGACCTATATGTGGGCTGCGCTGGGAGGAGCAGGCCTTACTCTTGCCTGCTCGGCTCTCCAGGAAAACAAAGTAGATTTTACCGCGGCGATTGTTACGGCATTATTTGTATTTTCAATGCATCTTATCAATCGGATACAGGAAAGTTCGGGCGCCCTTAGATTTAACACGCCGGAGATTGCTGAATTTTATAGTCGACATCAAAAAATGCTGAGGGCTATAGGTGGAGTTGCGGCGTTGATGTCCGTAATGATTTCGTATTTTCTCGGGTGGGTTTCAATGATCATGGTGATGAGCATGATTGTAACCGGGATTCTCTATCCACTTCCGATTCTAGTTTCTCTGCGGATTTTTGGCGGCAGATGGTCATCATTGAAGGATATTCCAGGGTCAAAGACACCGCTGGTGTCAATCGGGTGGGCCATGTCGGCCGCTATCATCCCTTCATTTTCCGGGGAACTGTGGGCGGGAATTTCGTCTATAGTAGTTTCATTCATTTTCGCAGCGGGAATGGTATTTTGGCGGACGGCATTGTCCGACCTAATAGATATCCAGGGGGACCGGATAGGCGGCCGGGAAACCATACCGATTTTATTCGGCGGACGCGCCACTGAAAAAATCCTTAACATCACCCTTTTATTCCTTTCATGCCTCTTGATCTTGTCGAGTTTGGAAGGGTGGACGTCAAAATTTGGCTACCTCCTATTGATGAATGTGATGATCTTTAAGTTTTTCTTCGACTATTACAAAAAAGGGCATCTGGTGGACCGGCTTCTTTTCGAAGGGCTTGTCGATGGGAACTTTGTTCTGGCGGGTGTTGTCTCGATAATTTACGCATCCGCGCTATAATAAATGACAATTATGACTTGACAGAAGTATTCAAATGATATAAAAAAATAGATTTTATAGAGGAGCCGTTTGCTGGCGTAGCTCAACCGGTAGAGCAGCTGATTTGTAATCAGCAGGTTGCGGGTTCGAGTCCCATCGCCAGCTCCAGTTATGGAGGGGTTCCCGAGTGGCTAAAGGGGGCAGACTGTAAATCTGTTGGCGAAGCCTTCGGAGGTTCGAATCCTCCCCCCTCCACCATCTGATTCCGCGGTTCCAATTTTTACGCTGCGGGAATAGCTCAGTTGGTAGAGCGTCAGCCTTCCAAGCTGAACGTCGCGGGTTCGAGTCCCGTTTCCCGCTCCATGATATTCAAGGCGCTATCAAAGATCGATACTTGGCGCCTATGTGTTGGTTGAGACCCGTAGAAAAGATCCTCAAGGGCTAAACGATTTGCGGATGGCCCACGTAGCTCAGTCGGTAGAGCACTTCCTTGGTAAGGAAGAGGTTCACCGGTTCGATCCCGGTCGTGGGCTCCACCTGATCACAAGGTCTTAACGCATCGATTTCTATGGGAAAATGTAGGTTCCTGGATTGAGACTAAATTGAATCAAAAGACTTTAGATATTTTTCTGCCGAATATTCAAGGAGGAGCCCATGGGCAAGGCGAAGTTTGAGAGAACGAAGCCACACGTGAACGTAGGGACGATAGGTCACATAGATCACGGCAAGACGACGTTGACGGCGGCGATAACTCGGACGTTGGCTAAGAAGGGATTCGCCTCGTATGTGCCGTTCGAGGAAATCGACAAGGCGCCAGAGGAGAAGGAGCGTGGTATAACAATAGCGACGGCGCATGTGGAATATCAGACAGAGAACCGTCATTATGCGCATGTGGATTGTCCAGGGCACGCTGACTACATCAAGAACATGATAACAGGCGCGGCGCAGATGGATGGGGCCATATTGGTGGTAGGAGCGAATGATGGACCGATGCCCCAGACGCGAGAGCACATATTGTTGGCTCGTCAGGTAGGCGTTCCTTACGTAGTGGTATTTTTGAATAAAGTGGACATGGTAGATGATCCGGAGTTGATAGAGCTGGTTGAGTTGGAGTTACGGGAGTTATTGAGTTCATATGATTTTCCGGGTGACGATATACCGATAGTTAGGGGTAGCGCGCTTAAGGCGTTGGAAGCTGGAGACCCTAAGCATCCTGACTGCCAGTGCATCCTTGATTTGATGACAGCGATAGACACGTATATACCGGTACCACAGCGGGACGTAGACAAGCCGTTTTTGATGCCTATAGAGGATGTGTTCAGCATATCTGGTCGAGGCACGGTGGTTACAGGTCGAGTGGAGCGAGGTCAGGTCAAGGTAGGCGAGGAAGTGGAGATAGTAGGGATCAAGGATACTCGCAAGACGGTCTGCACTGGAGTGGAGATGTTCCGCAAGGTATTGGATTCAGGCCAGGCAGGAGACAATGTAGGGTTACTATTAAGAGGGATCAAGCGAGAGGATGTTGAGAGAGGACAGGTAGTTGCCCACCCTGGTTCGATAACGCCACATACGAAGTTCAAGGCTGAGACGTATATACTAGGCAAGGATGAAGGGGGTCGTCACACGCCATTTTTCAATGGTTACCGACCTCAGTTTTACTTCAGGACAACGGACGTGACGGGAATAATAACCTTACCTGAGGGAGTGGAGATGGTGATGCCCGGGGATAACGTATCCCTGGAAGCGCATCTTATAACCCCTATAGCCATGGAGAAAGAGCTCAGGTTCGCCATCAGAGAAGGTGGCCGAACCGTTGGAGCCGGCGTTGTCTCCGAGGTTATTGAGTAAGCTTTGGGTCATGTCTTGTCCGGTTTACAAAGAATTTTGAAGTGAGCCGACGTCGGAGGATCTATGCGAGATATAGTGACGTTGTCATGTGGTGAATGCAAACGTAAAAATTATACCACCACAAAGAATAGAAAGACTACCCCGGATAAACTGCAGTTTAAAAAATACTGTAAATTTTGCCGGATGCACACGCTCCATAAGGAAACCAAATAGTACGATGGTACGAGATCGCTAGGCCAGTAGCTCAACGGCTAGAGCACCGGTCTCCAAAACCGGGGGTTGGGGGTTCGAATCCCTTCTGGCCTGCCATCAAAACAGTCCGTAATTAGCCATCGGCGTTGTAGGGACCATGGAAAGCGTTATGGAAAAAGTAAAAGAGTTTATCCGACAAAGTATTGAGTTCCTCAGAGAAGTTAAGATTGAACTTCTAAAGGTAACGTTTCCTACGAGACAGGAGACAGTGGGTTCCACTTTGGTGGTTTTACTCCTAACTGCCATCGTGGCGGTTTACCTTGGATTCAGTGACTGGGTGCTTGCTAGAATCGTTAAAGCGTTGTTGCAGGTTTGAGATAATGATTCCTAATGGCTTTTTTTATCAGGAGGAGGCTCTTTCGTGGCGTTGAGATGGTACGTGGTTCACACTTATTCCGGTTATGAAAACAAGGTCAAATTGGCCTTGGAGGAGAAGATAAAGACTTTATCTCTTGAGGATAGGATTACAGATGTTCTGATACCATCTGAGTCTGTAGTCGAATTGGTCAAGGGAGAGCGTAAAACCTCTAACCGTAAATTTTATCCTGGCTACATTCTTGTGAAAATGGAACTCGACGACACCACCTGGCATCATGTCAAAAGCACTCCTAAAGTGACGGGCTTTATAGGATCCAGGACAGAGCCGGCAATTATACCGGACGAAGAAGTGGAAAAGATAAAAGCTCAGATGGCGGAAGGAAAAGAGAAGCCTAAGCCAAAGTACTCTTTCGAAAAAGGAGACTCGGTCAGAGTCGTTGACGGCCCATTCATTAATTTTAACGGGGCAGTTGAAGAAGTGAGGCCGGACAAGGGTAAGTTGAAGGTTTTGGTTAGTATCTTTGGACGTCCGACTCCGGTGGAGTTAGATTTTATACAGGTTACCAAGAACTAACATTGAAGCTCTAGAAGTTATTGGAAACAGTGTAAAGGTAACGAAGGCTTTTTTATTGGAAGCTCTGTTCCCGTAGGAGATTATTTATGGCCAAAAAAATAACAGCGTACGTCAAGCTGCAAATCCCAGGTGGAGAAGCTAAGCCTTCACCACCGGTGGGACCTGCGCTAGGTCAGCATGGCGTAAACATCATGGAATTCTGCAAATCATTCAATGCCCAGACACAGGGGCAACAGGGTGTTATTATTCCTGTTCTTATTACCATATTTGCCGATAGGTCTTTCAATTTCGTTCTCAAAACTCCTCCGGCCTCTTATTTACTAAAAAAGGCAGCGGGTTTAGAGAAGGGTTCCGCAGAACCGAACAGGAATAAAGTGGCGCAACTGACTGTGAAACAGGTTGAAGAAATCGCCAAGCTTAAAATGCCCGACCTTAACGCGAAAGATATGTCTGGGGCTGTTAAAATCATAATGGGAACTGCCAGAAGCCTTGGCATAGAAGTTGAGTAGAGGAAATACATGTCGTCCGTAGCTAAGAAAAAAAATGCCGCTAGAGAAGCAATAGATCGTTCAAAGAAGTTCTCTTTGACTGATGGTTTGGATGCTGTTTTGGGAGCCACATACGCCAAGTTCGACGAATCTGTGGATGTGGCGGTGAATTTGGGTGTGGATCCGAGACACGCGGATCAAATGGTGAGAGGAACATGTGTGCTTCCTCATGGAACTGGCAAAACCGTCAGAGTTTTGGCCTTCGCCAAAGCAGAAAAGGAAAAGGAAGCTCAAGACGCAGGGGCTGATTACGTGGGTGGCGAAGAATTGGCTAAGAAGATCCAGGAAGGGTGGCTCGATTTTGACAAAGCCGTGGCAACACCCGACATGATGGCCGTCGTGGGGAAGCTCGGAAAGATCCTTGGTCCACGGGGCATGATGCCTAACCCAAAAGTTGGCACGGTGACCTTCGATATTGGCAAGGCGGTGTCTGAGCTAAAGGGAGGCAAGGTCGAATTCCGGGTCGAAAAGGCCGGGATTGTCCATTGCCCGATTGGCCGTGTTTCATTTGGGTCAGACAAACTAGTTGAAAACCTGAAAGCGCTCATGGAAAGTATCATACGCTTGAAACCTTCGGCCTCTAAAGGTGTTTACCTCCGTGGCGTCGCATTGTCGACTACTATGGGGCCAGGGCTAAAGCTCGATCCACAGGAAATTAGAAACCTCATCAAATAACCCGATGGGTACAAATGTATTAAGGAGCGTTAAAAGATTAATACTTACCAATTATAGAGATGTCATGTCGGAGACAGCGGGCGCGCTGATATCCAGCGCTTAATCGAGGCCAGCCGAGACGTGTCGAGAGAGATCTTGTTTTAATTGTCCTCGTATCTGCAATACCTCGATTCGCTGAAATCCCTCCGATGGAAAGGGGATAGCTAAGATTTGAACAAAGACGAAAAGGAAAAACAGGTTGCATGGCTTCGAGATCAGTTTCAGGGTGTCAAGGCAGTTTTTCTTGTTGATTTTCAGGGCCTGACCGTTGGTGAAATGACAAGCTTGCGGTCCCAGTTAAGGTCTCGCGGAGGGTCGCTCAAAGTCCTTAAAAATACTTTGGTTCGGCTGGCCTATAAAGGCACTGACGTTGAGTGCTTGGGATCTGATCTGGTAGGGCCAAGAGCCGCTGTCTGGACTCACTCCGATGATGATGTTCCGGCATTGGCAAAGATTTTGGTCGATTTCGCCAAAACCCACCCAAATCTCGGGTTGATAAAGGGAGAACTTCAGAGTCAGCTATTTGAATCGACTGATCTTGAAAGCTTGGCGAAGCTCCCACCGAGAGAAGAACTTTTGAGCCGATTGTTGGGGACCATGATAGCGCCCATCAGCTCATTCGTCGGCACACTGGCTGCTGTGCCTAGGTCGTTCCTGACCGTCTTGAAAGCCATCGAGGAAAAGAAAGCTGAGTCGGCTCCCGCAGCGGTTTAGATCTGGGAGATACTCAAAACTTATCGGTTACACAGCGAATGGAGGATACAATGGCAGAGATAACTAAAGAGGATCTCAAAGAGTTCATAAGAAATATGTCGGTCTTAGAACTCAGCAAGCTTATTAAAGAATTGGAAGAGGAGTTCGGGGTATCTGCGGCGGCGCCTGTGGCCTTTGCCGCTCCAGGAGCGGGAATGGCGGCGGGAGATGCAGCCCCGGTTGAGGAAAAAACCGAATTTGACGTGATCTTAAAGGAATTCGGGGACAAGAAAATCCAGGTTATCAAGGTCGTTCGGTCTCTAACCGACTTAGGCCTGAAAGAAGCCAAGGATTTGGTAGAAGGTGTACCGAAACCGGTTAAAGAGGGTGTGTCGAAAGAAGACGCAGAAAAGGCCAAAGCCGCTTTGGAAGAAGTTGGCGCCGTGGTGGAAATCGTCTGAACTCTCTAAAAAGTCTGTAGTCGACATTAGATCACACCATTGGTAGCGATCTAATGTCGACATGTTCTCGAACGCCTTCCATTGTCCTACCTTTTAAGATCATCTGATTTCAGAGGGAGAAAATGGCTTCTTTTTCCGTGCACTCGCAGAGGCTCAGGAAGAATTTCGCGCGGATTCCTCAAATTGCGGGAATCCCAAAACTTATCGAGATTCAAAGTCAGTCCTATGACAGATTTTTACAAATGGATAAAGCTCCGGAGGATCGTGAAGATATGGGATTGCAGGCGGTATTCCGGTCTGTTTTTCCGATCAAGGATTTCACCGACACAGCTTCTCTCGAATTCATAAAATACACCTTGGGAGAAGAGAAATATTCAGTCGAGGAATGCTTGCAAAAGGGAGTAACTTATTCAGTCCCTTTGAAAATCACTGTCCAACTAATTGTTTGGGACGTTGATCCTGATACCAGTTCCCGAACAATTCGGGACGTCAAAGAACAGGAAGTATATTTTGGCGAGATTCCTGTAATGACGAAGTATGGAACCTTCATAATCAATGGGACCGAACGAGTAATAGTATCTCAGCTTCATCGCTCGCCAGGAATCTTTTTTGATCACGACAAGGGCAAAACACATGCTAGCGGCAAGTTGCTATACTCTGCACGTATAATTCCTCTTAGAGGATCATGGATTGACTTTGAATTTGATCTTAAAGACCGTCTCTATGTGAGGATCGACCGACGCAGGAAGCTCCCGGTCACGGTTTTACTGAAAGCCCTTGGCTTCTCAAGTGAAACAATTTTGAACTATTTTTATAACAAGCAGATCATCATGATTACTCCAGATGGTTTAAGGAGAAAAGTTGATCTGAAGTTCTTGGTCGGTACTCACGCTCCGACAGATATCTTTGTAGAAGGATCCGGCGAGGTTCTGGTCAAGAAAAACAAAAAAATTTCTAGAGCCGCTCTCAAACGCCTGGCTGACAGGAAAGTAGCGCCCCTTGTTATGGAACCTCGTGAGTTGGCGGGCAAAGTTATTGCGCATGACATTATAGATGAATCCACCGGAGAGGTTGTCGCCGTCTGTAATAAGGAAATCACGCCTGACGAGGTGGAAAATTTTATTGAGGATTTTCGTTCAAGGAATATACACCAATTCGAAGCCCTGTTTATAGAAGAAAGAATAGCGTCGTCTTCGTTGAGAGATACTCTGCTGGAAGACAAAATTGACGATCGTCCCAACAAAGTAATAGAAGACTACCGGAAGCAAATCTCAGATGATAACACATCGAATGAAACTCTTAACGCAGAAATAGAAATTTATCGTAGACTGAGGCCTTCAAATCCAGCCACAGTGGAGATCGCCAAGACCTTCTTCAACAACTTGTTCTTCAAAATCGAGTATTACGATTTGTCCAGAGTTGGTCGATTGAAATTGAACCGTAAATTGAAGATTTCCGAGCATGACGCGCCTCTTTCTTTACGAACACTCAAACCCGAAGACATAATGTTAGCGGTTAAATACCTATTGGAATTAAGAGAAGGTAAACCGGGTCACGAGATAGATGACATCGACAACATGGGAAATCGTCGAGTAAGATCTGTGGGAGAATTGCTGGAAAACCAGTACCGGATAGGTCTAGTACGAATGGAACGAGCCATAAAAGAGAGGATGAGTCTTCAAGACGTAGAGACTCTGATGCCTCATGATCTCATCAATGCCAAACCGGTGACGGCTGTTGTGAAAGAATTCTTTGGATCATCCCAACTTTCACAGTTTATGGATCAGACAAATCCCTTGAGTGAAATCACTCACAAAAGAAGACTGTCCGCTTTGGGACCAGGAGGACTGACCCGAGAACGGGCGGGCTTTGAGGTGAGGGATGTTCACCCCACTCATTATGGGCGCATTTGCCCTATTGAAACTCCGGAAGGACCGAATATCGGACTGATAGTTTCTTTATCAACCTATGCCAGAGTAAATGAATTTGGCTTTATAGAGACTCCCTATAGGCCAGTTCAAGACAGAGTTGTCAGTCGAGAAATCAAGTTTCTGACAGCTCTGGATGAGGAAGAGCACGTAAAGGTCCAGGCAGACGCGGCCATAGATGAAAATGGTAGGTTGATAGATGATCTGGTTTCTGTGAGGCAAAAAGATGGCGAATTCGCCATGGCTGGAAGCACAGAAGCGACGTATATGGATGTCTCACCCAACCAGTTGGTGTCTGTCGCCGCGTCATTAATTCCGTTTCTGGAAAACGACGACGCAAACCGGGCCCTAATGGGATCAAACATGCAACGTCAGGCTGTGCCACTGTTGACTACACAGGCCCCAATAGTCGGAACCGGCATGGAACAGGTTGTAGCCGTAGACTCCGGAGTAACCGCGCTTGCAAGAAGGGATGGAGTAGTAGATTCCGTGGACGCGACGAGAATCGTTATTAAAGCCACTGAATTTGAGGAAGGTGATCTTGACCCGGGTGTGGACATTTACAATTTGGTGAAATACCAGCGCTCCAACCAGAACACCTGTATAAATCAGCGTCCAATAGTTAAAAAAGGGGACCGAGTCACTAGCGGTCAGGTAATAGCCGATGGTCCGGCCACTGATAAGGGTGAACTTGCGCTTGGCAGGAATGTGCTCGTAGCCTTCATGGCATGGGGCGGGTATAATTATGAAGACTCGATACTGGTCAGCGAAAAAATCGTAAAGGAAGATATATTTACATCAATACACATCGAAGAATTTGAAGTGATGGCCCGCGACACCAAGCTGGGTAAAGAAGAAATTACCAGAGATATACCTAACGTAGGGGATGAAGGTCTTAAATATCTCGATGAGGCTGGAATAATCAGTGTTGGCGCCGAGGTCAAACCAGGCGACATATTGGTGGGGAAAATTACTCCCAAAGGTGAAAACCAGTTAAGTCCTGAAGAGAAGCTATTGAGGGCAATCTTCGGTGAAAAGGCCGGCGACGTCCGAGACACTTCCCTAAGGGTGCCTCCCGGAGTTGAGGGAATAGTGATTGACGCCAGGATTTTCTCTCGAAAAGGAACCGACAAGGACAGCCGCAGCATTTCCATAGAGACTGATGAAATCAAGAAGTTGAACAAAGATAGAGATGACGAACTCAGGATAGTTGAAGAAGGAGCGCGCGAGAGAATCCGAGGTATGCTTCTTGGAAAAGAAGTCGCCGCCGCTCTGGTTGACGCTCAAACCGGCGCCCAGTATTTAAAGAAAAATGACACTATTACAGACCAAGTGATTGACACTGTTCCCTTAGAACTTCTTCGCAATGTATCGTTGAAAAGTTCTGACGCCACGGTTGAAGATGAGGTCGTAAAAATTATTGAACGTTTCAGTGATCAAAAACATTTCTGGAGGATGCATTTTGAAGAAAAGATTAGCCGCCTGAAAAAAGGCGATGAGCTTCCTCCGGGGGTAATCAAACTCGTCAAGGTATACATAGCTATAAAACGCAAACTGTCGGTTGGCGATAAAATGGCTGGTCGCCACGGAAACAAGGGCGTCCTCTCCAGAATTCTTCCTGAAGAGGATATGCCGTATTTTGCTGACGGAACTCCGGTGGAGATCGTATTAAACCCTCTTGGTGTTCCATCCCGAATGAATGTCGGACAGGTTCTCGAGACGCACCTCGGTTGGGCCGCTAGAGGATTAGGTGAATCTCTCGACAGACTTATCAAAGAGAATTACTCGTCGCAGAAAATTCGCGAAAGGCTTTTAGAAATATTTGAAGTCAGAGAGCATGAAAGACGAGAGAAGATTCGACAAATAATAGAAGAGATGGACGAAGAAACACTGAGAAAATTTGCGGTTTCTCTATTTCCGGGAGTTCCAATCGCCACTCCGGTTTTTGACGGGGCGCGTGAATATGAAATCAAGGACCTTCTTGAAAACGCAGGATTGCCTCGTGGTGGTCAAACCCAACTTTATGACGGGAGAACAGGGGAACCTTTTGACACAGTGGTAACGGTTGGGATCATCTACATGATGAAACTTCATCATCTAGTCGATGACAAAATCCACGCTAGGGCAATAGGGCCATATTCACTAGTCACTCAGCAGCCTTTAGGCGGAAAGGCCCAATTTGGTGGTCAAAGATTGGGTGAAATGGAAGTCTGGGCCATGGAATCTTACGGAGCGGCTTATTCCCTCCAAGAGTTCTTGACAGTGAAATCAGACGATGTAACTGGACGAACAAGAATGTACGAAAGTATCGTCAAGGGTACAAACGTTCTTGAACCGGGTTTGCCGGAATCCTTCAATGTATTGGTAAAGGAGATCAAGTCACTAGGACTTGACGTGGAGCTTCTGGAGAGTGACCCCGGGGCCGCGGCCTAAATGTGTTTGAATGGTCTGGGTCTCCGACAGACGGGAAGAGCATGGTAACCAACCATTGAGGAAGTAATGTTAAGAAAATCACTTTAGTGTGGTTAATATAAACACTTGATGGGCGATAACGCGTAATCTATCGCCTAAATCCCTCGAGGCCCATGAGGCCATTTCCCCAAAAAATTGGAGGGAAAAATGGAAGACGTTTATTATAGCTTTTTTGAAAAGCCCAAAGATCCGTTAAATTTTTGCGCTGTGAAGATATCACTCGCGTCTCCAGAAAAAATTCGTGAATGGAGCCACGGCGAAGTCAAAAAGCCTGAAACAATAAATTATAGAACTTTCAAACCGGAAAGAGATGGGCTCTTTTGTGCAAAAATATTTGGTCCAGTCAAAGATTTTGAGTGTAACTGCGGCAAGTACAAGAGGATGAAACATAGAGGCACGATCTGTGAAAAGTGCGGCGTTGAAGTAATACAATCCAAGGTTCGCAGGGAAAGAATGGGCCACATAGAGTTAGCTACTCCCGTTGCGCACATTTGGTTTCTAAAGAGTCTCCCAAGCCGAATTGGAACGCTTCTGGACCTTACACTGAAAGAAGTCGAACGGGTATTATATTTTGAGTCCTATCTGGTGATTTCACCTGGGAACACTGGTCTGCGGCCTGGGGAACTTATTAATGAAGAGCGATATCACCAGTCAAGAGAAGAGTTTGGGAAAGATATCGGCAATTTCGAAGCCTTAATGGGCGGAGAAGCAGTGAGACTCATGCTTGAAAGGCTGGATTTGATCACCGAAAGCGTGAGGCTTCGGGAGGAAATGAGGGATTCGTCCTCAGAAGCAAAAAGAAAGAAACTTGCCAAAAGACTTAGAGTTCTGGAGTCGTTAAAGGGGATCGATCCAGAGGCCCTGATTAGTGAACTCTCAATCGTTTTGGAATCATTTGATCCGGATAGTGAAAAAGGCAGATTTGTAGGTGAACTCATACAATCGGCTCAGGAAATTTTGGTCAAATGGAGAGAGACTGAGGACTGGGAGGTTCGCAAGCAACTCGCGTTTGTGGAGATCAAAAACATCATCGATAGATTGGGACGTTCCAGGATAGTTCATCCTGAACGCCTGGGAAAATTTCGCCAATGGCAAAATCCCGCATGGATGATTCTTACCACTGTTCCCGTCATACCTCCTGATTTGAGACCCCTTGTCCCACTTGACGGTGGCCGTTTCGCAACTTCTGACCTTAATGATCTTTATCGAAGAGTAATCAACAGGAACAACCGACTCAAGAGGTTAAAAGAACTTAATGCGCCGGAAATCATTCTGAGAAATGAAAAAAGAATGCTCCAGGAAGCCGTCGACGTTCTTTTCGATAATGGAAGAAGGGGGAGACTTATCACAGGGCCCAATAAAAGGCCCCTAAAATCACTTTCAGACATGCTCAAAGGAAAACAAGGTCGTTTCAGGCAGAACCTCCTGGGCAAACGTGTAGATTACTCAGGTAGATCAGTAATCGTAGTTGGCCCGGATTTACGATTGCATCAATGTGGGTTGCCGAAACGGATGGCTCTGGAGTTGTTCAAACCATTCATTTATAACAAACTTGAAGAACGGGGATTCGTCACAACCATAAAGAGCGCCAAAAAGCTTGTAGAAAAAGAAACACCTGAGGTTTGGGACATTTTGGAAGATGTTGTGAAAGAATACCCTGTGTTGTTAAACCGAGCTCCAACGCTTCACAGACTGGGCATACAGGCATTTGAGCCAATTCTGGTTGAGGGTAAAGCCATACAACTGCATCCGTTAGTTTGCACGGCCTTTAACGCAGATTTCGACGGTGACCAAATGGCCGTACATATTCCGCTATCCATTGAAGCGCAAGTTGAAGCTCGAGTTCTCATGATGAGCACCAACAACATACTTTCTCCTGCTCACGGGAAGCCAATTATTGTTCCCACTCAGGACATAGTTCTCGGACTATATTACCTGACTCGAGAGGCAATAGACACTGAAGGGGAGCGAGAGCCAAAGAAATTCTTTGGACCTGATGAAGTTCGCGTGGCTCATGATTCCGGAAAACTTGGAATTCATGACCGAATCCTAATCCGTGAAAATGGGGAGATGATCCCGACTACTGTTGGAAGGATTCTTCTAAGGGAGATTGTTCCAGAAGAAATTTCATTTTCATCGATAAACAAAGTAATGAAAAAGAAGGAATTGGCGAACCTAATTGACGAAGCATACCGAAAATGCGGCGATAAAAAGACTGTAATTCTGGCGGATCGACTCAAGGACATGGGCTACCATTATGCCACGAAGGCAGGGATTTCGATCTGTGTCGATGACATGAAGATTCCTGATTCCAAGAAAGAAATAATAGAAAAAGCTCGAAGAGAGGTTCTGGAAATACAAGACCAGTACAAAGAAGGTCTCATCACGGACGGTGAGAGATACAACAAAGTTATAGATATCTGGGCCCGAGCTAATGAAGACATTTCTGAACGAATGATGAACGGGCTGCGTTTTAGCTCTCTGAAGTTGGCTGATGGTACTGAAAAGAAAGTTGAGAGTTTTAATCCGATATACATGATGGCCGACTCAGGAGCTCGAGGCAGCACTCAACAAATCAGGCAGCTTGCAGGAATGCGTGGGTTGATGGCCAAACCCACTGGAGAAATCATAGAGACTCCGATTGAAGCCAACTTTAGAGAAGGTCTAACTGTTCTGCAGTACTTCATTTCAACACATGGCGCTCGTAAGGGTCTCGCCGATACGGCACTCAAGACAGCTAATTCAGGTTATCTTACCCGAAGACTTGTCGATGTAGCCCAGGACGCAATAATTAATGAAAAGGACTGCGGCACGCTCGATGGAATAGAAATGTCATCTTTGGAAGAAGGTGGTGAAATCATCGAACACGTCGCGGATAGAATTCTGGGAAGAGTTGCCTTGGAAGACATAGAGCATCCATATTCGGGAGAAATAATAGTTAAGGCAAACGAAGAAATTAAGGAAGAACATCGTGACAAAATTCAGGACGCCGGCATTGATAGAGTTCGAATAAGATCGGTCTTGACATGTCAGGCGAAGAGAGGTGTTTGTGGCCTTTGTTATGGGCGTGACCTAGCTCATGGGAAAATGGTCAACATAGGTGAGGCCGTAGGAATAATAGCGGCGCAGTCTATTGGTGAGCCGGGGACACAGTTGACCATGAGAACATTCCATATAGGAGGCACCGCATCTCTAAAAAGGAACATCATTTCAGCTAGAAAAAAGGGTTCTGTATTAATTGAGAAAGAAAAAGAAAAACCCAAAGCTTTAATTGTCTACGAAGATTTCTCGATTGACAAGGATGAAGTCGACGAATGGCTTGTTGGTGATGTCCAAACCTTGAGGGAAAATTCTTTTCTTTACAAAGGTAAAAATCATTTCCCCAACGAAGCTGAAATAATGGGTGGTAGAATAATCATTTCCTCTGACAAAAAATCTTTCACGCTCCAAGATGAAGAAGGGACGAAAAAGAAATTTGAACTTCCAGATGGAAATGGATTTATTGTCCGAACAAATTCCGATGTACTGCCACTAACGTTCATATTTGACAATACCACCAATCGGCCCCGAATGTCTGAAGCTGAAAAACGTGGTGGGATATTGAAGCTGTTAAGCAAAGAAAAGGGAAAGTACATCTATCGTTTGTATGAACGGTATACAATTATGGATTATATGAACGTAAAAGTTCAGGATGGCGATAAAATCGAATCAGAAGGGCAGGTTCTTTTAGAATGGCTTGGGTCGAGTTCTTCTCAGGTCTTCTCAAGAAATGAAGGGAAAGTTCAGTTCATTGATTTGAAGACCGTTGTTAATCGTGACGGAGAACTAGTCGCCATGAATAGGAACGGTTCTTTAGCCATTGTAGATGAGAAAAACCAGAAGAGAGAGGGCAACAAGGTTATTTACGGCGCCAAACTGAGAGTAAAAGATGGAGAGCACGTCAACCGGGAAACTCTCCTCGCTGAATGGGACCCCTACACCATTCCCATAATCACTGAAGTCTCGGGAGTTATTAAATTCGGAGACATAATCGAAGGCGTGACCATGAGTGAACAGGTTGACGAAGTCACAGGTCTTTCGAGAAAAGTCATAGTAGAATACAAAGACAGAGATTCAGAAATACGTCCTCGAGTATCGATCAAAGATGAGCGTGGCCGAACAATAAAAGTTGGAGATTCTGAGGCGCGTTACCTGCTTCCTGTCAGCGCGAACATAATGGTGAAAGAAGGGGAACAAGTTCACGCGGGAGACGTCATTGCCAAAATTCCCCGAGAAACCACCAAAACAAAAGACATTACAGGCGGGTTGCCTAGAGTTGCAGAGCTTTTTGAAGCCAGAAAGCCAAAAGAATTCGCCATTATCTCTGAAATCGAAGGCCAAATAGAATTTGGCAAGGATACCAAAGGAAAAAGAAAAGTGGTGGTGAGACCGGACGTGGGAGAACCAAGAGAATATTTAATACCCAAAGGCAAGCACATCTCGGTGCATGCAGGGGATTGGGTAGACGCAGGAGACGCTTTGATGGAAGGATCCACCAATCCACACGACTTGCTCGGCATCAAAGGTGAGAAAGATCTGGCGAAATATCTGGTCGATCAGGTGCAGGAAGTTTACCGACTTCAAGGCGTCAAGATCAACGACAAACATATTGAGGTAATCGTCCGTCAAATGCTCAGGCGCGTTAAAGTCAAGGAAGTCGGCGACACCGATTTTCTTGCTGGAGAGCAAATCGACAAAGCTCTATTTCAAAGGGAAAACGACAGAGTGATGCAGGAAGGCGGCGTTCCAGCTGTGGCGGAACCTTTACTCCTGGGTATAACCAAAGCGTCGTTGTCAACGGATTCGTTTATAAGCGCGGCAAGTTTTCAAGAAACGACCAAGGTTCTTACCGAGGCTTCACTGTCGGGCAAGATTGACTATTTGAGAGGGCTTAAAGAGAATGTAATCATGGGCCGACTGATACCGGCTGGAACAGGCCTGAATCAATACAAGAATCTCAGGCTACGTCATGTTGAGAATACGGATTCCGGTGGTGGTTCCGAGCAAAACGACCCTCCTCGGTCACCTGAGGCTATTAGAGAATCCGCCTGATCGGTTACAAAAATCAAGCGCCGTTATTATGTGGTCCAATAATCCCATGTTCCGGAAACGAACCTGGGATTTTTCAAGTATTCGATGAGGATTAAAGCTGATTTGAGAGAATAAATCAGATGCTGGGATGAATGCCCGGCGTCTGATTTCGAAAAGAGCTTGACAAAGCCATTAGGTTTTGCTCATAATACTATGATACATGTTTGGAGGTAATGGCGAATGCCAACGATTAACCAGCTGGTCAGAAAAGGAAGAACGAGGCCTAGAAGAAAAACATCGGCCCCAGCTCTGACCAACTGCCCGCAACGCCGTGGTGTCTGTGTAAGGGTGTACACAACTACACCCAAAAAACCGAATTCCGCCTTGCGTAAGGTTGCAAGAGTTCGTCTTACAAACGGCTACGAAGTCACGTCGTATATTCCAGGCATTGGTCACAATCTTCAGGAGCACTCGGTTGTGCTCATCAGAGGTGGTCGCGTAAAGGATTTGCCCGGGGTCCGGTATCATATAATTAGAGGGGCGCAGGACGCCTACGGAGTTACGGACCGAAAACAGAGCAGATCGAAGTACGGAACAAAGAGACCTAAATAACCCTCACTGAAGAGCGTCGAATCGGTCGTTAAACGTTCGGCTCATATTCATCAAACAACCCCCCATTAATTGTTGGAGGATTGTTTAGCCGGGTCCGGATGATCCGCCGATGGCGGGCGAAGCAAGTTTAGAGCAAAGACGTTAACAGTAAAAGCGAATTTCCGTCGCTATGTCTTCTAAACTTAGTTATTCCGGGATTTACCCGCATCAGTTCGTTCTAGATATTACCGCGGACTATCGTGACCGCGTAGCGTATTTGGGAGTTAATTCGAATGCCTAGAAAAGGGAAAGTTCCAAAAAGAGACGTTTTGCCGGACCCAAAATTTCACAGTAAACTAGTGTCCAAGTTTGTGCATGGTGTGATGTGGGAAGGCAAGAAATCTGTAGCGGAAGCCATTTTATACGGCGCGTTCGACATAATCGCCAGGAAGACTAACGAGGATCCTCTTAAATACTTCGAAAGAGCCGTTGAAAACGTCAAACCGGTCCTGGAAGTCAGATCAAGGCGCGTAGGTGGAAGCACCTATCAGGTGCCAGTAGAGATTCGTCCGGAACGAAGACAGGCGCTTGCCATAAGATGGCTCATTCAGTACGCTAGAAATAGAGGCGAAAAGAGTATGATGGAGAAGCTTGCCGGAGAGTTCCTGGACGCTGCCGGCAATAAGGGCAGTTCTGTAAAAAAGAAGGAAGACACCCACAAAATGGCTGAAGCCAATAAGGCTTTCGCACATTACAAATGGTAAAGACAGAGTCGAGATTATGATGAACCTGGAATCCATTCAACATACCCGTAACATTGGAATTATGGCGCATATCGATGCGGGTAAAACTACTACGACTGAGAGAATTCTCTATTATACTGGGGTTTCTCATAAGATCGGAGAGGTGCATGACGGTAAAGCGGTCATGGATTGGATGGAGCAGGAGCAGGAAAGAGGAATCACAATAACCTCCGCGGCAACTACCTGCCAGTGGCAAAACCACAAAATCAATATAATTGACACTCCCGGTCATGTTGATTTCACCATTGAAGTAGAAAGATCTCTTAGAGTGCTAGACGGCGCTGTCGCGGTCTTCTGCGCTGTAGGTGGTGTTGAACCCCAGTCGGAAACAGTCTGGAAGCAGGCCGACCATTATGGAATCCCAAGGATTGCCTTTATCAACAAAATGGATCGCTTGGGAGGAGACCACGTAAGGGTCATGGAAATGATGAAGAGTCGATTAGGAGCCACTCCATTAGCTCTTCAATTGCCGATTGGCAAGGAAGACGGCTTCTCCGGTGTGATCGACCTTATCAACATGAAAGCAATAACCTTTGATGAAGGCTCAATGGGAGTTTCCTACACCATAAATGAAGTTCCCGACGCCATGATCGAAGAAGCCCTAGTCGCCCGATCCGAACTGCTGGAAGCCGTGTGTGAGCTTGACGATGCTATGCTGGAAAAATATCTCGAGGGAGAAACGGAGTTCTCTCCGGAGAGGCTGGTCAAGACCATCAGGCAGGGTACGCTAGACTTAAAAATTACCCCTGTTTTTCTCGGATCAGCTTTCAAGAACAAAGGCATTCAGCCCCTTCTAGACGCCGTGGTCGGTTTTCTTCCATCTCCAATGGATATACCACCGGTTGAAGGAAAAGACTCAAATGGCAAAACTGTTGTAAGGGAAGTGGACGGACCACTGTCAGCGCTCGCCTTTAAGGTTATGAATGATCCTTACACCGGCACCCTGACTTTCATCAGAATTTATTCGGGCAAGATTTCAGCCGGGTTGTCGGTCGTGAATGCGAATACCTCAAAAAAAGAGCGAATAGGTCGGTGCCTCAGAATGCACGCAAACCAGCGTGAAGAAATAAAAGAGGCTTACGCTGGGGAAATTGTTGCTCTGGTGGGTATGAAAAACACGAAGACAGGAGATTCTCTCACGGACGAAGACCATCCCCTTCTGCTCGAGTCAATGGAATTTCCAGAACCGGTGATATCAGTTTCCTTGGCCCCCAAGTCTCGTGATGGTGTTGATAAACTTTCCAGGGCGTTGAGTCGATTACTGAGGGAAGATCCGTCCCTTCGGGTAAAATTAGATAAGGAAACAGGCCAGACCATTCTCTCCGGGATGGGAGAGCTACACCTTGAAATAATTGTAGACAGGCTTCTAAGGGAATTCCAGGTTGAAGCCGTAGTTGGAGAACCCGAGGTTGCGTTCCGAGAGACTTTAACGCGAGATGTCAGAATCAATTACAGGCACGTGAAACAGACAGGCGGTAAAGGACAATTCGCCGAAGTCGTCATCGAAATTAAACCTTTAGCAAGGGGAGTGGGATTTCAGTTCATTGACAAGATTACTGGTGGGGCAATCCCCAAGGAATATATAAGACCTGTTGAAGATGGAATTAAATGGGCTATGGAATCAGGAGTGGTAGCGGCTTACCCTGTAGTGGACGTGGCTGTTACACTTTGCGACGGAAAATTTCATGAAGTGGATTCATCTGAAATGGCTTTTAAAATGGCCGGGTACATGGCCTTCAAGGAAGCCTGCCGCAAAGGCGAATCTAACCTGCTCGAGCCCATCATGGATGTTGAAGCGGTAACACCAGGGGAATTTCTGGGCGATGTGCTTGGAGATCTGACCGCGAGACGCGGTAAAATTCTAGGAATGGAAAGTCGTCTTGGTGTCCAGACAGTAGGGGTCCGAGTGCCGCTGGCCAGGATGTTCGGTTATGCTACGGATTTAAGGAGCCTGACCCAAGGTAGAGCGACATTCACTATGAGATTTTCACACTATGAACCTGCGCCACAATCCGTTACGGAAAAGATCATCGCGCAATTTAAACAATCTGGAGGAGCCCATGGGCAAGGCGAAGTTTGAGAGAACGAAGCCACACGTGAACGTAGGGACGATAGGTCACATAGATCACGGCAAGACGACGTTGACGGCGGCGATAACTCGGACGTTGGCTAAGAAGGGATTCGCCTCGTATGTGCCGTTCGAGGAAATCGACAAGGCGCCAGAGGAGAAGGAGCGTGGTATAACAATAGCGACGGCGCATGTGGAATATCAGACAGAGAACCGTCATTATGCGCATGTGGATTGTCCAGGGCACGCTGACTACATCAAGAACATGATAACAGGCGCGGCGCAGATGGATGGGGCCATATTGGTGGTAGGAGCGAATGATGGACCGATGCCCCAGACGCGAGAGCACATATTGTTGGCTCGTCAGGTAGGCGTTCCTTACGTAGTGGTATTTTTGAATAAAGTGGACATGGTAGATGATCCGGAGTTGATAGAGCTGGTTGAGTTGGAGTTACGGGAGTTATTGAGTTCATATGATTTTCCGGGTGACGATATACCGATAGTTAGGGGTAGCGCGCTTAAGGCGTTGGAAGCTGGAGACCCTAAGCATCCTGACTGCCAGTGCATCCTTGATTTGATGACAGCGATAGACACGTATATACCGGTACCACAGCGGGACGTAGACAAGCCGTTTTTGATGCCTATAGAGGATGTGTTCAGCATATCTGGTCGAGGCACGGTGGTTACAGGTCGAGTGGAGCGAGGTCAGGTCAAGGTAGGCGAGGAAGTGGAGATAGTAGGGATCAAGGATACTCGCAAGACGGTCTGCACTGGAGTGGAGATGTTCCGCAAGGTATTGGATTCAGGCCAGGCAGGAGACAATGTAGGGTTACTATTAAGAGGGATCAAGCGAGAGGATGTTGAGAGAGGACAGGTAGTTGCCCACCCTGGTTCGATAACGCCACATACGAAGTTCAAGGCTGAGACGTATATACTAGGCAAGGATGAAGGGGGTCGTCACACGCCATTTTTCAATGGTTACCGACCTCAGTTTTACTTCAGGACAACGGACGTGACGGGAATAATAACCTTACCTGAGGGAGTGGAGATGGTGATGCCCGGGGATAACGTATCCCTGGAAGCGCATCTTATAACCCCTATAGCCATGGAGAAAGAGCTCAGGTTCGCCATCAGAGAAGGTGGCCGAACCGTTGGAGCCGGCGTTGTCTCCGAGGTTATTGAGTAACTTTGGGTCAGATAAAAGAGGGATGTCCATGGATATGCAAGCGCTTAAAATAAGGATCCGGCTGAAAGCCTACGATCATAAGCTGCTGGATCAATCAGCGGCGGAAATTGTTGATACCGCGTGGAGGACAGGAGCCAAAGTTGCTGGTCCGATACCTCTTCCCACTCGAATCCACAAATATTGTGTGCTGCGCTCGCCTCATGTTGACAAAAAATCTCGTGAACAGTTCGAAATCAGGGTTCACAAAAGGTTGATCGATATTCTGGAACCGACCCAACAGACCCTGGACGCGCTTATGAAGCTAGATTTGTCCCCAGGAGTGGATGTTGAGATAAAGGCGTGATTTCGGCCAAAACAATTTGGCCCAGGAGCTTCTAATGGTTAAAGGCTTGATTGGTAAAAAACTTGGTATGTTTCAGACGTTCGACGAATCCGGACACTCTTTAGGAGTGTCAGTGGTTCAGGCGGGTCCTTGCAAGGTAATTCAGAAAAAGCCCAATTCGCGCATTCAGCTTGGATATGGAATCGCCAAAGAGAGTCGTCTGACGAAGCCCGCCTTGGGACATTTTAAAAAAGCCGGCGTTGCCGCTTGCCAACATCTCAGGGAATTCCCGGCTGAAAACGCTGAAGAGCTCGAAATTGGACAGGAAATCAAAGTAGATATATTCGTCCCTGGAGAAATCGTCAAGGTGATCGGCGTAGGCAAAGGAAAAGGCTTCGCAGGGGTTATAAAGAGATGGAATTTTGGAGGCGGCCCGGAAAGTCATGGGTCTCGTTCGCACCGTATTCCTGGATCTGTTGGGCAATGCGCGTGGCCGTCTCGTATTTTCAAGGGAAGAAAGATGCCCGGTCGACTTGGCGGCAAAAGTGTAACTGCTCCGACAGTTCAGGTTGTCGAAGTCAGGCCTGAAGAGAATCTTATATTGTTAAAAGGGCCCATTCCCGGGTTTCGTGGATCGATTGTGCTTATAAGGAAACGATAATGGCTCTAGTGGACGTTATTAACCAGAACGGAGAAAAGGTCGACTCAATAGAGCTTGAGGACCAAATATTCAACACCGAGGTTCGAGACAGTCTCGTTCAGCAAGTCGTAGTTTGGCAGCTCGCCAAACGTCGTTCGGGATGCGCTTCCACCAAGACTCGCGGCCAAATCCGAGGTGGTGGAAAAAAGCCCTGGAGACAGAAAGGGACAGGAAGAGCTCGAGCGGGAACCAGTAGGTCACCCATATGGACTGGTGGAGGAACAGTTTTCGGCCCTCATCCTAGATCATACGAGTTTTCATTGCCGAAGAAGGTCCGTAAGTCAGCAATCAGGATGGTTCTGACCACGAAGCTGCGAGAGGACAAACTAACAGTTCTGGACAAAATAGATATTGAAGCTCCTAAGACGAAATTATTCGCGGAAATGATGAAGAATTTGGGGGTTCAGGATCAAAAGACCTTGTTTCTGATACCCGAAAAGAATCCCGACCTGACCAGAGCCTCCCGAAATCTTTTCAAAACTCTGGTGTTGCCGAGTGAAGGCATAAATGTCTATGACCTGCTCCGGTTTGAACGTCTGACCATCTTGAAGGACGCTCTTCCGAAAATATCTGAGAGGCTGAGCTAATGTTTGAAGAATATAAAATCATCCGTCGGCCTGTGATCACAGAGAAGGGCTCCACTCTAAAAGAGGACAACAATCAGGTCATTTTTGAAGTGGACCGCCACTCGAACAAACCGGAAATTAAAAAGGCTGTAGAAAAGCTCTTCAAGGTGACCGTACTGTCTGTTCAGACTCAAAATCAAAAGGGCAAGCCAAAAAGACTTGGTCGCTTCGTAGGACGTAGGAAGGACTGGAAAAAAGCTATAGTTACTCTCAAGCAAGGAGATAGAGTCGATTTTTTTGAGGGTGTATAAAAGGGTTCTCGAGCCGCGAGTAACCAGCGTGACTGTAAAAAGATTCAAGATAAATTCGTAAGGATTTAGTTCATGGCAATTAAGAAATACAAACCAACGTCTCCTGGAATAAGGTGGAAGACCAGTCAATCCTTCGACGAGATTACCACAGACGAACCTTTGAAAGCTCTCGTAAGCGGCACGGTCAGAGGTAGTGGACGAAACAATAATGGTCGAATCACCGTACGCAGGAAAGGTGGCGGGCATAAGAAACTATTCCGCATTCTGGACTTCAAAAGAAGCAAGATCGATGTCCCCGGAGTAGTCGCCAGTGTGGAGTACGATCCAAACCGAAGCGCCAGAATAGCTTTGATTAATTACGTAGACGGAGGCAAAGCCTACATCCTGTGGCCTAACGGTTTGCAAGTTGGCGACCCAGTCGTCGCCGCAGACCGGGCGGATATCAAGCCCGGGAATTGCTTGCCCCTGAAGAATATTCCGCTCGGGACCATGGTTCATAACGTGGAGATGAAAATTGGAAAGGGTGGTCAGATAATCAGGGCTGCTGGCACCTATGGACAACTGATGGCGAAAGAGAAGGGATACGTGCAGGTCAAGCTTCCGTCCGGCGAGGTACGCATGGTCTTGGATCGATGCCGGGCAACGGTTGGTCAAGTCGGGAATCTGGATCACGAAAAGATATGTCTTGGCAAGGCGGGTCGCTCTCGTCACCTAGGTAAACGCCCGAAAGTCCGTGGAGTTGTAATGAATCCAGTGGACCATCCTCACGGCGGTGGTGAGGGGAAGACTTCAGGAGGCCGCCACCCGGTGACTCCATGGGGAGTGCCGACCAAGGGGTACAAGACTCGTAACGGCAAGAAACCATCGGACAAATTTATTGTTAAACGGAGGAAGTGATTCTCATGCCTCGTTCAGTCAGTAAAGGACCATTTGTGGATCAACATGTTCTGGATAAGGTTGTCCAGGCGAGGGACACTTCATCACGAAAGGTCATTCAAACCTGGTCCCGAAGGTCGACAATTATTCCCGATATGGTGGGGCTCACATTTGCCGTACATAACGGCAGAAAATTCATCCCCGTGTTCGTTACAGAAAATATGGTAGGGCACAAGCTTGGCGAATTTTCTCCTACCCGCACCTTTCACGGTCATGCTGGTGACAGAAAAGCCAAGAAAGGAAGAAAGTGATGGAATGGGTGTCGAGACTTTCGCACGCTCGGATATCAGCTCAAAAGGCCAGATTGGTTGCGGATCTTGTTAGAGGTATGCCCGTAGGCGTAGCGATCAGCACACTTCAATTTACGCCTAAAAAAGCGGCGGTGCTTATACGTAAGGCAATACAATCCGCCCTTGATAATGCCTCTAAATCTAGTGGAGTAAATGAGGATAACCTTTATATTAGCAGTATAATGGTTGACGAGGGACCCACGGCCAAGAGGTGGATGCCGAGGGCGATGGGTAGAGCTACTCGGATAAGGAAACGCACGAGCCATATATCTATTGCCCTGCAAGAGAAGTAATGGTTGTTTAACGAACTCCCCGCGGACTTTACTTTAAGAGGGCTATATCAAAAAGGACGCGGTATCACAGATCACCCTCAGGAGGGTTATTTTGGGACAGAAAGTTCATCCTCACGGTTTCCGATTGGGCGTGACCAAGACCTGGGATTCAAGATGGTTTTCGCAAAAAGATTACGGGCCTTTTCTTATTGAAGACATCAAACTCAGGGAATTCGTCAAGAAAAAATTGTCTCAGGCAAGTGTCGCCAAGATGGAAATAGAGAGAGCCGCCGGTAAAATCCGGATGATAATACATACCGCCCGGCCAGGAGTAGTCATCGGTCCTAAGGGAGTCGAAATTGAAAAACTGCGACGAGAGATACTCAAATTCACCAAGAAGGACGTAATTGTTGATGTCAAGGAAATCCGGAAACCCGAGGTTGACGCTCAGCTAGTGGCGGAAAACGTCGCTCAGCAGCTAGAAAGACGCATAGCTTTTAGGCGAGCTATGAAAAAATCCGTTTCCAGCGCATTGAAGTCCGGCGCCAAGGGAATACGAATAGCAACAGCGGGACGCTTGGGCGGGGCCGAAATGGCTCGACGGGAATGGTATCGTGAAGGAAGAGTGCCACTACACACATTGAGGGCTGATATAGATTATGGATTCGCCAAAGCCACCACAACTTACGGTGTGATCGGAGTCAAGGTCTGGATCTTTAAGGGCGAGATGATTAAAAGCTCTGTTGGAGAAAGATAAAATGCTTGCGCCCAAGAAAGTCAAATACAGAAAAAGAATGAAGGGTCGAATGAAGGGTCTGCCGCTTAGGGGAACTACGGTTTCCTTTGGAGAGTTCGGGTTAATGGCGACAGAACCATCATGGGTTACCGCAAGACAGATTGAAGCAGGGCGTATCGCCATGACGCGCCATGTAAAGAGAGGCGGGAAGATCTGGATCAGAGTTTTTCCGCACAAACCCATAACGAAGAAGCCAGCTGAAACCCGAATGGGTAAAGGCAAGGGCGCTCCGGAAGAATGGGTAGCGGTTGTTAAACCGGGTGTTATAATGTATGAAATGGAAGGCGTTCCGGTAGAAATAGCCAAAGAAGCTTTCCGACTTGCAGCCAGGAAACTACCGTTAAAAACTCGTTTTGTGATTCGTGAGGAGTTGACATGAAGCCCCGAGAGTTGCGGGATCTTTCTGTTGAAGAATTGACCGTTAAGGAGAAAGAGTTTCGGGAAGAGGAGTTCAAACTCCGATTCAAGAAGGCCACCGGTCAACTGGAAAAAAACGCTCGACTTGGCATTGCTCGGAAAGAAATAGCCAGGGTTAAAACTATAATTCGAGAAAAGAGGGGGTCTAAATGACTAGCTCCTCTAGTGAACGGCAACAGCGCAAGATTCGCACTGGCGTCGTGATCAGCGACAAGATGGATAAAACTGTGGTTGTAGAAGTTAGTCGCACTGTGCTTCACCCAGTTTACAAGAAATTCGTAAGACGCCGGAAGCGATTTATGGCGCACGACGAAGACAATCGTTGCCGTATCGGGGACGAAGTCATGATCGTGGAGACGCGTCCGCTGAGTCGCCACAAGAACTGGCGGGTACAGAAGATCGTCAAGGAAGCGGCGCTACCAGGAGGATCTGCATGATTCAGCAGCAAACTCGAATGGATGTCGCTGACAATTCCGGCGCGAAGGAACTGTTCTGCGTGAAAATTCTCGGTGGCACCCGGCGAAAATACGCCAGTGTGGGAGACGTAGTCATCGTATCCGTCAAACAGGCCATACCTAATTCAAAGGTGAAGAAGGGAGAGGTTCATAAGGCGGTAGTGGTTAGGACCAAAAGGGCAGTTAGAAGAGCTGATGGTTCTTACATTAGATTCGATGACAACTCCGCTGTCTTAATTAACAACCAACTTGAACCCATCGGAACTCGCATTTTTGGTCCAGTTGCCCGAGAACTCAGGGCCAAGAAATTCATGAAGATTGTTTCTCTTGCTCCGGAGGTTCTTTAAACATGACAAAGATCAAGAAAGATGATCGAGTAAAGGTTCTTTCCGGGAAAAACGCCGGTCGTGAGGGCAAGGTTCTTAAAGTCTTTAATGAAAAAGGCTCGGCTCTTGTCGAGAGAATCAACATGGTAATAAGACATACAAAAGCTGGCGGCAAGGCTGGTCAGCAGGGCGGAAGGATAGAAAAAGAGGCCCCCATAAAGCTTTGCAAGCTTATGTTGGTATGTCCCAAATGCTCCAAACCTACTCGAATAGGCATTCGTTCTGTTGAGGGCAAATCAGCTCGGTTCTGTAAAAAATGCCTGGAACAGTTTGAAAACTAGAAGGAATTTTCTGATGGCGTCCCGACTTAAAGAGTATTATTTCAACACGGTAGTTGCTGCATTGAGGGATCAGTTCAAATATAAAAACGCCATGCAAGTCCCCTCCCTTAAAAAGATAGTTATCAATATGGGATTGGGAGAGGCGATCCAAAATGCGAAGGTGCTTGAGAGCGCCCAGCAGGAGCTGATGGCAATATCCGGACAACGGCCTGTAATGAGAAAAGCCAGAAAGTCCATAGCGACATTTAAGCTTCGTGAAGGCATGACTATTGGGTGCAAAGTAACTCTTAGAAGGGATAAGATGTTTCATTTCCTGGATAAGTTGATAAACGTTGCTCTTCCGAGAGTTCGAGACTTCAGGGGCATCAATCCCAAAGGATTCGACGGTCGTGGCAATTTCTCAATGGGCATAAAAGAACAGATAATTTTTCCTGAAATTAATTACGACAAAATTGAAAAAATTCGAGGCATGAACATAACCATGGTCACCTCGGCTAAAAACGACGAGGAAGCCAGAAAACTTCTGGAACATCTCGGAATGCCTTTTAGGAAATAGAAAAAGTCTCCTTGCAAGGAGGAAACGTGGCAAAGACTTCTATGATAGTAAAGGCCGGTAGGCCTCAGAAATTTGCGGTGAGAGAATATAACCGTTGTCAGATTTGTGGTCGACCAAGAGCATATTATCGCAAGTTTCAGCTCTGTCGTATATGCCTACGGGAACAGGCCCTCAGGGGAACCGTACCTGGTATGATTAAATCGAGTTGGTAGGGAGACTATTCACATGTGCATGACCGATCCAATTGCCGATATGCTGACACGAATCCGGAACGCCCGACAAGCGAGAAAGGATCAAGTGACCATCCCTGCGTCCAACCTTAAAATCGGAGTTGTCCAGATTTTGAAAGAGGAAGGCTATATAAAGAAATACAAGGTCATTCGATCAGCCAAAAATAAACAGGGCGTACTGAAATTGACTCTGAGGTTTGATGACGAAACCCAGTGTACCATAGAAGGTTTGGCCAGAACGTCGACGCCGGGTAGAAGGGTATATGTAGGAAAGGACCACAACCTGAAAAGTCATGGAGGAGTTGGAATGCTTATCTTGACCACTTCTCAGGGAGTTATGAGCGACAAGGAAGCGCAACGCAGGGGAATTGGCGGCGAAGTGCTCTGCAGCGTTTGGTAGCCCGTTTGTTCAATAGGAGCGTAAGTAATGTCTAGAATAGGCAAGGCCCCAATACCAATTCCAACTGAAGTCAAGGTCGGTTTTGATAATTCGATTGTTAGTGTCGAAGGACCCAAGGGATTTTTGAAGCTGGACCTTTTAAACCTTGTTGGTTTGGAAGTCGAGGAATCCGTGATTCAAGTAAAAGCTCTTGGAGGAGACCGAAAATCTAGGGCCATGCACGGATTGTTTCGCAGCCTGATAAACAACATGGTAACCGGAGTGACAGCCGGGTTTACGAAATCGCTTGAAATTGTTGGAGTTGGATACAAAGCTGAAGCAGATAAACAAAATCTCACACTTAATGTCGGTTATTCCAATCCCGTATTGGTTCCCATCCCCGAGGGATTGAACGTAGAAGTTGAGAAAAATACAATCGTACATGTACGAGGTATTGACAAACAACAAGTTGGAGAGATGGCTGCAAAAATAAGACGGATACGAAAACCGGAACCCTACCGTGGAAAAGGGATTCGATATTTGGGTGAAGAAATCCGTCGTAAAGTCGGGAAAGCCGGCTCCAAGTAATTTCCCAAAGGTATTCACAGAGTTGAAAAGGATCCGAAATGAGCAGAAATTCGGAAAAAAATGAGGCTAGAAAAAAGAGAACTCGACGCGTCCGGTATCGGATTGCGGGCAATTCTGAAAGACGCCGTTTGACCGTCTTCCGGTCAAATCGAAACATTTTTGCCCAAATAGTGGATGATGAAGCCGGAGTAACTTTGGTTCAGGCTTCCACTCTGGACAAAGGTTTCAGGCGACAAGCTGGACAACCTTTCAATAGGGATCTTGCTAGAGAGGTTGGAAAACGGATCGCTTCAAGAGCGTTGCAGTTAAACATAGGTAAGGTAGTCTTCGATCGTGGAGCGTACCTTTATCATGGCAAGGTTAAGGCGCTCGCAGATGGCGCCCGAGAAGCTGGACTAGAGTTCTAATCTTGGTTGAAGGAGGAATCGCCCGTTGCTGAGTAGATCAGAAATGTCTACCGAAGGCGAACTTAAGGACCGAGTGGTTCATTTAAGTCGCGTCGCCAAAGTCGTAAAAGGCGGAAGAAGATTTTCTTTTAGCGCTGTTGTCGTCGTTGGCGATGGTCAGGGCCGCGTAGGGTTCGGCTTGGGCAAAGCGAATGAAGTTCCCGAGGCTATTCGCAAAGGTGTTGAGCGAGCCAAAACGTATTTGATAGACGTGCCAATAGTGAACGGCACAGTGCCTCATGAAATCACAGGGAAATATGGAGCGGCCAAAGTCTTTCTTAAACCCGCAGGTTCCGGCACCGGTGTGATTGCCGGAGGCGCTGTGAGGGCCGTTATGGAGGCTGTTGGAATTCGTGATATATTGACCAAGTGTATTGGAACCAACAATCCCCACAATGTTGTCAAGGCGACCTTCGAAGGTCTGAAAGGCCTCCGAACTCCTCTTCAGATAGCTAAGAGGCTTGGCAAGGGTCAGCCAGATGACGAAAATGATCATGGAGAGGAGAACTTGAGCAATGCTTAAAGTGACCCTCAAGAAGAGCAAGATTAAGGCGACAAAGAGGCAAAGAGAAACGATTCGAGGATTGGGATTGACCAGGATAAATTCATTTAAAATTCTGGAAGACACTCCTGCAATCCGGGGCATGGCCAACAAAGTGGCTCACCTTATTCAACTCGAAGAGACCGATCAATAGTCAAGAAGGGCCTAGAACGGAGCTGCTTATGGATTTATCACATTTGGAACGACCAGTAAGAGCAGGGAAGTGCAAACGCTTGGGACGAGGAGAGTCTTCCGGTCTGGGTAAGACTTGTGGCAAAGGTCACAAAGGCCAGAAGTCGCGCTCCGGTGGTAAGGTTGGCCGAGGCTTTGAAGGCGGACAGATGCCATTACAGAGGCGTTTGCCAAAGAAGGGTTTTACAAATATTTTTAGAACGGAATACAACATTATTTCTCTGGAAACCATTGTCAAACTCAATCCGTCGGAAACGGTGACCAGCGATTTGTTGCGAGAAAGAAATATTGTAAAACGGCCTGGCCCGGTGAAGCTTCTGTCGGATGGCGAAGTGTCGACGGCCTATACTATAAGACTCGATGCGGTGAGCGAAAAAGCGCGAACAAAGATTCAGGCCGCTGGTGGCACCGTTGAGTAGTAGCATGAAGAGGGCTTTCGTCCGTTATCATCTCTTTAGAATCGACGTGACACTGTATTTTGTAGGAGACCTGTTTTGATAGGTTCCATTGCCAATATAGCCAAGATTCCCGAGTTGAAGCGCAGAGTTCTCTTTACGCTCCTCATGCTTCTTGTGTATCGATTGGGTGTCCATGTTCCGACTCCGGGAATTAACACGGCAGCCTTGCAGGAATTCTTTGGACGGTACAGCCAGACGCTGTTTGGCGTGATCGACATGTTTACCGGTGGCGCGCTTGAAAACTTCTCTGTTTTCTCTCTGGGTATCATGCCGTATATTAGCGCATCAATTATTTTGCAGCTTCTGACCGTGGTCGTTCCGCACCTTGAACGGCTGTCTAAGGAAGGTGAAGCCGGCCGAAAGAAAATTACTCAATACACCCGCTATGGAACGGTCGTGCTGTCGCTTATACAGAGCATGGGCATAAGTATAGGACTCGCCGGAAGCGACAATCTCGTTTACATGCCTAGACTTCCTTTTGTCCTTCTGTCTATGGTTACGCTGACAGCCGGAACGGCTTTCATAATGTGGATTGGTGAACAAATCACCGAACGAGGAATTGGTAACGGAATCTCACTCATCATCTTTGCTGGAATCGTAGCCAGAATGCCTTCGGCCCTCGGGAGCACTATTCAACTGGTTCAAACCGGTGATCTCGGATTCCTGATATTGCTATTGTTGATAGCAATCATGATCACAGTCATAGCTGTTATTGTATTTGTAGAAAGAGGGCAGCGACGTATTCCTGTTCAATACGCCAAAAGGGTTGTTGGTCGGCGTATCTACGGAGGACAGAGCACGCACCTTCCTCTGAAGGTGAATACGGCGGGCGTTATACCTCCAATTTTTGCTTCTTCACTGATAATTTTTCCAGCGACTGTGGCGCAATTTTTAGACGTTCCCATCGTAACATCGATAACTAGCTGGCTTCGCCCTGGAACTGTCGTTTATGAACTTGTTTACGTGGCTTTGATAGTCTTCTTTTGTTATTTTTATACGGCGGTTACATTCAACCCGGTCGACGTGGCCGACAACATGAAAAAATATGGTGGATATATTCCCGGGATAAGGCCCGGAAAGAGGACGGCTCAGTATATTGACAAGGTCCTCACGAGAATTACTTTAGGTGGAGCTATTTACATCTCTGTAGTATGCGTACTGCCCTCTCTTTTAATCAGTCGTTTCAACGCTCCCTTCTATTTTGGTGGCACATCCTTACTCATAGTGGTTGGTGTGGCGTTGGACACTCTTTCTCAGATCGAAACACATTTGATTCAGAGGCATTACGAAGGTTTCATTCGTACTGGACGAATTAAGGGAAGACGCTAGGTAACGTTGCAGGTCAAGGAGGGAAATATGAGGATTATACTTTTGGGAGGACCCGGTTCCGGCAAAGGCACGCAGGCGAAGATGCTGGTAGAAAAACTTTCCATTCCGCAAATTTCTACGGGCGACATTTTTAGAGCGGCTCTAAAAGAAGGCACACCAATGGGTAGGAAGGCCAAAACTTATATGGATAAGGGTGAACTTGTGCCGGATGATGTCGTTATTGGGGTTGTTGAGGAAAGGCTCTCCAAGCCTGACCTGGACAAAGGTTATATGCTGGATGGATTTCCCAGAACATTGGCTCAAGCTAAAGCCCTTGACGGAATTCTGGAAACTCAGGGGAAATCTATTTCCCATGCAGTTCTGGTCGACGTCCCTGACGAGGAATTGGTCAAAAGACTCTCTGGAAGAAGAACCTGCCGCAACTCTGCCTGTGGAGCTATGTTTCATGTTATGTTCAATGCTTCTAAAAAGGATGGAATATGTGATGTATGCGGCTCTGAGCTTTATCAGAGAGACGACGACAACGAGACGACAATCAGGGAAAGACTGGGCGTATATAATAACCAGACATCACCTTTGATTGAATACTATGCGGCTAAAGGCCTGTTAAGAAAAGTTCAAGGCGTTGGCCCCATTGAAGAGATTTTCAGCCGGATTGAAAAGGCCATCAACTGAGTTGCCTTGAACCGGCAGAGGAAAAGGAGGCGCTCATGAAAGTGAGGGCATCAGTAAAGCGAATTTGTGACAAGTGTAAAATAATCAAACGTAGAGGAATTGTGAGAGTAATCTGCGAAAATCCGAAACACAAGCAGAGACAGGGATAAGCTCTATAATAGAAAGGTTTTAACGCCTGGAGGAATATTGTGGCGCGCATTGCAGGGATCGACCTTCCCAAAAACAAACGTATGGAAATTGCTCTGACCTATATTTATGGAATTGGTCGAGCTACAGCTTTGAAGATCTTAGAAGAATCCGGCATTGATCGAGGTATGAGCTCCGATAAATTGACCGAGGTCGATGTCGCGAAGATTCGTGAGGCCATTGATCGCTCATACAAAGTTGAAGGTGATCTGCGTCGAGATATCAGTATGAACATCAAGAGGCTCATGGATCTTGGTTGTTACCGTGGACTCCGTCATCGGCGTGGACTACCTGTCAGGGGACAGAGGACACATACTAATGCGAGAACCAGAAAAGGTCCGCGCAAAATGCAGATTGGAAAAAAGAAGTAGGGCTTATTTTCCTGAAATAGCCCTCAAGAAGGTTTCATATGGCCGGGACTTGAATCAATTCAAGTAGAACGGCCACAAGAAACATCGATCTTATTTGTCATCATGTTGTCGTAACGGAGAGTTCAATGCCGAGAAGGCGTATAGTCAAGAAGAAAAAAGAACGTCGAAATGTCCCCCGGGGAGTGGCTCATATCCAGTCGACCTTCAATAATACCATTGTCACGATTACTGATCCGGAAGGTAACGTAATTGCATGGTCTTCCGCCGGAACACAGGGATTTAAAGGATCTAGGAAATCTACCCCTTTTGCTGCCCAGTTGGCGGCTGAAGACGCGGCCCGCAAAGCCATGGAAAACGGTATGCGAATCGTGGAGGTTCTTATAAATGGTCCGGGAGCGGGAAGGGAAGCGGCCCTAAGGTCCCTTCAGGCGGCAGGTTTCCAGATTAGTTTGATCAAAGATGTTACACCCATACCACACAACGGCTGCAGGCCTCCGAAGAGAAGACGGGTTTAGTGTGGATTATAAGGATCTTCGTCCTCAGGTAAAGGAGTCTTAGCTTGGCGCGTTATCGAGATTCAGTTTGTAGATTCTGTCGTCGTGAAACAACCAAGTTGTTTCTCAAAGGAGACAGGTGTTACTCAGACAAATGTTCTGTTGAGAGACGTAATTATCCTCCCGGGCAGCACGGGCAGGGGCGTTCTAAGTATACAGATTATGGGGTTCAGCTCCGAGAAAAACAAAAAGTTCGACGTATCTATGGATTACTCGAAAAACAGTTTCGAAATTATGCTCACTTGGCAGAGCAGCGTCGAGGCGTCACAGGAGAAAATTTGCTTCTTCTGCTTGAATCTCGGTTGGACAACATTGTCTATCGAATGGGATTTGCTTCTTCAAGGTCTGAAGCTCGTCAGTTAATAAATCATGGTCATTTCCTCGTCAATGGGAAAAAAGTGGATATTGCTTCTTTCCTGACAAAGCCGGGAATGGTAATCGAAGTCAAAGAAAAGAGTAAAAAACTGAAGGGTATTGAAGATTCCATGTCGGCAGTAGGGCGCAGACCGGTTCCTCAATGGCTGGAAGTTGAGCCTGAGAATTTTAAAGGAACAATCAAAGGTATTCCTACACGCGAGGAATTACCTCCAACGATCAGAGAACAACTAATCGTTGAATTTTATTCAAAATAATAGTTTGCGGGAATTAAATATTGTTTTGGACTTACGATAGGATCCGCCTACGAGAGGAAAGCCATGAGTGATACAGGGCAAACCCTGATGATCCGTCCCTGGACTAATCTTGATCCTGCCCGATTAGAGGTCGATGGGGATGATACAAGTCAGTACGGCAAGTATGTTATAGGGCCTCTGGAAAGAGGATTCGGCATAACTCTGGGTAACTCGTTAAGAAGAGTTTTGTTGTCCTCCCTGCCCGGAGCATCGATCACCAAAACCAAAATAGAAAACGTACTGCACGAATTTTCGACTATTCCAGGTGTTAAAGAAGATGTAACCGATTTATTGCTTAATCTTAAGCAGGTTCACATAAAGATGTTTACCGCCGGTCCTGAAAAGATCAAACTGGAAGCCGTCGGGGAGCGCGAAGTCCTTGCTGGAGATATTCAGACTACACACGCAGTTGAGATAATAAATCCTGATCTCGTCCTGGCCACATTGTCTAAGGAAGGGCGTCTTTCCATGGAACTGACGGTGGAGTGGGGCAAAGGATATGCTCCTGCGGAAGAGAGTGAGGACGAAATTGGCACTCTGGCGCTGGACGCAGTGTTTTCTCCAATCAGAAAGGTAAGTTATAAAGTTACTGATACGCGTGTGGGGCAAAGGACCGACTACGACAAATTAACAATGGAAATCTGGACAAATGGAGCGGTGACGCCTAAAGAAGCGCTGCACAAAGCGGCTTCTATCCTTCGGGATCAGTTTAAGGTTTTTCTGTTGAACCCGGACATTGAAGAGCCGGTCATCAGGGAAGACAAGGTCCAGCCAGAGCCCCAGGTAAACGAACATCTGCACCGAAGTGTCGCCGAATTGGAGCTAAGCGTTAGATCAGCAAATTGTCTCAAGAACGCTGACATTCGTTATATTGGAGAGCTTGTCCAAAAAACGGAGCAGGAAATGCTCAAGACAAAGAACTTCGGACGTAAGTCGCTCAATGAAATAAAAGAAATTTTGTCAGATATGGGGCTCCAGCTTGGCCTTATTGTGCCCTCCTTTCCGTCAAGGGAAGAACTCGATAACATGAGAAAAGAAAGAGAAAACGCCATAAGCGATTGATTTGGAGACAATTTCTATGAGACATCGAAAAGCTCGTTATAAACTAGGCATGAGAACTTCCCACCGCGTTGCGATGCTCCGAAACATGGTGACCTCTCTACTTGAACATGAATCCATAGTGACGACAGACGCACGCGCTAAGGCCCTACGCACTCTTGCCGATGAAATGATTACACTGGGAAAGCGTGGCGATCTACATGCTCGTCGGCAGGCCCTCAGCGTTATCCGGTCCAAAGACGTAACTCAGACTTTGTTCAATGAAATAGCTCCCAGATTCGCTGATCGTAACGGTGGCTATACGAGAATCATAAAGAAAGGTTTTCGGCCGGGAGATGGGGCTTCCATGTCGTTCATCGAATTGGTCGATAGAAAACCTAAGGATTTGAGTGAGTCTTCTTCAAAAAGTGGCATTACTGCAAAAGCAAAGGGCCTGAAAGAAAAACTCCTCGACAAGATCAAGGCCAAATAATGAAAGCTTGATAAACTTTAGGCTTTTAATAAATTACATGATTCAAGCCGAGAGCCATTCTCGGCTTTTCTATTTGGGTTGGTCGCGTATGTCTTTAAATAGAATGATTTTGAACCAATGATTCAACTAAACGATGTGTCGTTTCAGTATGGGCCTGGACAGCAGGTTTTTTCCAGACTCAATTTGGCGATCCATGATTCAACCTGGACTGTTATATCCGGTCCTGACGGCTGCGGAAAAACCACCTTGGGCAAATTGATCAAGGGGCTCCTGAAACCTCAATCTGGTTTTATCGGCATTAAACTGCCCCAGGAAATTGAAGGTGTACGCATCGGTTATATTAGTGGAGATTATTCCACATCCATAGTTGGAATGACGGTGGTTAACGACATTTGTTTCGGTATGGAAAACATCCGGACACCTCAGACAGAAATGCAAAACCGGCTCAAGGAAGTTGTTGCCGCAGTTGGGCTTAACGGATATGAAAACAGACTCACATATACCCTATCAGGAGGTGAAAGGCAAAAACTCGCGCTGGCCGGCGTGTTGGCGATGAAAGCGAGAATATTGATCTTAGACGAAGCGTTTTCGATGTTGGATTGGATTTCCCGAAAAAGATTGAGATCGTTAATCCAGAGCCTGAAAAACCAGCACAAGTTAACGGTAATTGAGATGACGAACCAAGCCACTGATATCAAGACCGCGGACATGATCGTGTTCATAGGACCCACAGGGGTACTACAGTTTGAAGGGACTAGAGAGAAATTCCTATACTCGGAGGCGGCCCAACGTTGGATAGCCCCGCAGGGTGGGATAAACGCGCTACTGGGATTATTTCCCCTAGACATCGTCGATGAGGTTCAGAGGCTTCTAAAAAAATTAAATGTTGATATTAAGTGATGTATAAGGTATGGTTAGCTCAATTAAGGTAAATATGTCTTAACTTATAATAATAAGTGGTTTAATATCAAGGACTATATTGTGCCATGGACTTGAGACCAATGCTCTACCTGAAGATCGGGTTAATCGTGGGGGTTATTCTTGTGACCATTATGTACCTTCAGGAGCAAGGAAACATTCAAAAGAACTCGATTCAGGTTAGGATAAGCCAGCTAAAACAGGAAAATGAAGGAATAGAAAAAGAAATCCAGCAACTCGAACAAAAAATCTCAAAGCTCCGCTCTGACCCAAAAACAGTCGAAAAGGTTGCAAAACGTAAACTTGGTATGGTTCGCCAAGACGAGATAATTTATATTTTCCATCTTAATGATGACAAGAAATAAGGTCCTAGCTATTTAAAACAGCCAATCTGGCATGAATGAATCTTGATATCAAGTTCGTTCAGAATCTGTCCGATTTCTTTTTTCGATATACCTAGTTCTTCAGAGATTCTAAAGACGTTTTCGCAGGAAATTTTGTTGTCCGGACATGTTTTTTTGATGAATTGCCTAATGTCGTGTTCGTTCATTCCGAAGCTCCTAGTAGGGACATTCCGTAGATACTTATACAATTCTATAATAGTCCGAGAATTACTTTTTTTCAATTCTTGGCTGTTCTTGAAACTTTCGTATTTGACTGAGGAGTAATTGATGAAGGCTCTCAAGCCATTGGAAATTGAGGACAAGTCAACCTTTCAAGCCTTTTTTGCTGGTGATCCTCCTCAGGCGTCAGAATATACGTTTACCAATATGTTCATGTGGCGAAAAAAGTTTAATCCGAGTTGGACAATGTTGGAAGATTGCCTCTTAATTATTATGAATCCACCAGGAGAGCCCCATTACGGCTTGTTTCCAATAGGGAGGGGGGATAAACGGAAAGCCCTTAACATATTGATAGAAATGCTGAAGGAATTTCAAGAGCAGCCAAGAATATCTCGAGTTGAAAGAAGAATGGTTGAAAACTTTATTGACACCTCCCAGTTTGAAATTGAGAGTGACAAAAACAACTTTGATTATGTGTACTTGTCTGAAGATCTCATAAGACTGAAAGGAAACAGGTATCACCGAAAAAAGAATCATCTTAACAGATTCAAAAAGACCTTGAATTTTGAATTTCGCAGCATGGATGATGTCTTAATTGATGAAGTCCTTCAACTACAGGAAGACTGGTGTGAATTTAAAGAATGCGCCGACAATCAGGATCTTTTCCTGGAAGATCAGGCCATCTACGAAGCTCTAAAAAATTACAGACTTCTGAAATTTAAAGGAGGGGTGGTCCTAATAGACGGAAAGGTTGAGGCGTTCTCTTTTGGTGAAACACTCAACCCAGAGACGGCGGTAATTCATGTAGAAAAAGCAAATCCTGAAATTCCGGGGCTTTATACGGCCATAAATCAGATGTTTGCGTCTGATTCCTGGTCTGATGTGAAATACATCAATCGTGAGCAGGATTTAGGGCTTGAGGGGCTGAGAAAAGCAAAAGAATCCTATTATCCGGTTCACATGGTTGAAAAATATGTGTTAAAAGAAAAATTCTGAAACTCACATTCCATGTGACTCATTTAACAGACAGCTTCGCAAAATGCCCCATGGACTTAAAGCGAGGATTGGTAATATGCTAGATCGCCGGACTTACTATTTGGTTTCCCTCGATTTTATAACTTCCAAAGTTCGGGTCAGGGTATTCTTTAGTTCTTCAGCCTGCTCTACAGTCATGTAAATGTGACGTTCGTAAAGTTCCGCCATTGTTTGTTCCCCCTGTTGATTGTTGGCGGGAACATATCTTCCAAAAATCAACGAGATGTCCTTGGGCGTGGTTGCCACCATGGCGCAGTTGCTATAATAAATGGCCATTTGCCGGGACATAATCCTTGGGAGTTGTCCGGGTTGATCCGCTGGCGCTGTTTGTTTTGATTCCTGCTCGCCATTAGCCATGTTCTAGCCCTCCAACCAAATTCGTTAAGATTATATCGATATCGAAAACATTCTCGAGTTCAACACGTTGTTCAATCGAGAGTGTGAGGCCTAAAAGTGCCTTGGAGGATCCGATCCCCTAGGCATAACATTGCAATATGTCTATGGGTAAAAACGAAATCTCCGAATGAAACATTCTAACGGATTAAACTTACTTTTGCTAAAGAAAAAGATGATAGTAATAAATTTGTTTGATTTGAAAGGCTCAGATTATTGTGATCGATTCGGGAGTGACATGCAGCCATATTTCACTACCAATTCTCAGGTTCTCACAGTCCTGGCGGAATTCGCGATGCAACTCAAAGGACTCTTCCGCTAGAACCCCAAGCTTAATGCGATTTTTCGAGAGACTTAGTGAAATTATCTTTCCCTTAAATACATTTGTCAGACCTTGAAATTCTTCATTGGAAAATGAAATTTTTCGAGGATCTATTAGTATAGATGATCCATTTTGGACAGCGTTGGAAATATGGAACCTGATAGCGCCGGAATCGAAAATAGCGCCATCTTCCAGAATCTGCCCCCTAAAAAGGTTGAATGGAGCGACTGGGATGACGTGTCCCTCGAATATGTGTATTACAGTATCCGCCAATTCCTCGGCAAGCGTCAGATCATGAGTGGCGAAAATCACTGTTTTTTTTTCACAGCGGTTAAGGTCCAGTATGAGTTGCTCTGTTCTTCTAACACTTTCTGTATCCAGATGATTTGCCGGTTCATCAAACAGGAGAACCTCGGGGTTTAACGCAAGAGTCCTGGCCAGAGCCACCCTTTGGGCTTCGCCGCCCGAAAGTGACCCAGACCATCGGTTTTCAAAACCCTCCATTCCGACGCGACGCAAGGCTTCTTTCGCAATTTTCTCTATCAAACGTCTGGGAAATTTTCTAAATCTCAGACCGACCATCACATTCTCCAGCACTGAGCACTTGAAAAGATAAGGGTTTTGAGGAAGCAGCCCGATCCTCCTGCGAAAAGCTATCGCTTCTGAATTTTGAAAATCATGTCCCAACAAAGAAATGTAGCCTTGCTGTGGGCTTAGAATAAAGGCCAGCAGATGTAGAAAAGTCGTTTTACCTGAACCGTTAGGACCTACCAGAGCAACAACATCTCCAGCGCAGATATCTAAGGTGTCAACAAAAAGATCGAGCCTGGCGCTATAAGAAAACATGAGGTCCTTTATGGAATAGGCCAAAGGTGTCATAGCCTTCCCCTCTGGACAAAAAAGATCATCCCATTAATGACAAGCGCGACCAACATCAGCACAAAACCCAGAGCCAATCCTAATTCAAATTCCCCCTTTGAAGTTTCCAGCGCTATGGCTGTGGTCATGGTTCTTGTGAAGCCTCGAATGTTTCCACCCAGCATCATGGCGATTCCGACCTCTGAAACAACACGACCAAAAGCAATCACTATAGCTGCCATAACTGCAAAACGGGCTTCCTTCATCGTCAACCAAAATTCCTGAAGAGGCGAGGCTCCCAACATCTTGCAGGTAAGCGCAAGACGGCTATCCAAATTCTGGATTGCCGCAACCGTGAGGTTCGCGGATATGGGCGTGGCCAACACAAAAAGGCCTAGTGCGATTCCAGTAGGAGTAAACAGTAACCCCAAGTCCCCAAGAGGGCCCATCCTGCTCAGGATGGCGTAACAAAAAAGTCCTATGACGACCGTGGGAAGAGCCATAGAAGTATTAAGCAGGAGCAGAAGCGCAGGCTTGCCCCTGAAATTCTTTAGCGCGACTAGAGCTCCAAGAGGAATACCTACGGAAGCTGAAAAGGTCGTAGACCAAAATGATATGTATATGGAGGTCCAGACAATTTGATAAACCTCTGGATCCAGATCAAGAACAAGAAGGAATGCCTTGTAGATCGATTCTGAGAGAAAATGCATTCCCCAATTCCTTTCGAACCAACACATAAACAAAGAACAAGGAATTTGCTTTCCTTGTTCTTTGGTATCGGGCAAAAAATTGCCTTTTCAATATTCTTCGTATGGCAGATAAATAAGATGCCCCAATTCTCTCGGCAATCCAATTATTTCTTGGCGTCCGGGAAAAAGAGCTGCTTTCCTTCAAGCTTATAATCCTGAATTATTTTCTGACCTTCAGGCCCAGTCACATAATCTATGAATTTCTTAGCCAATTCATATTGCGCATTTGGGTGTTTCTTAGGATTTACTGCAATTATGCCATAAGGGTTGAACAGGGTCTTTTCACCTTCCCCCAGTATGACGAGATCAATCTTCTTTTCATAAGAAATGTATGTGCCCCTGTCCGACAATGTGTAGGCGTTTTTTTCGTTCGCCATCTGTAATACAGCCCCCATACCACTGCCCGCTTCTATATACCAAGGAGCTTTAGGAGTTATTCCTGCCGCTTTCCAGATGGACCGTTCTTTCTTGTCGGTGCCCGAGTCATCTCCTCTTGATACGAACATGGACTTCGTTTCAGATATTTTTTTGAAAGCTTCAATGGCTGATTTGACCCCTTTGATTCCGGCTGGATCATTCTTTGGCCCCAGGATCACGTAATCATTATACATGACATCTTTGCGGTCAACGCCGAATCCTTCCGACACAAACTTGTCTTCAGCGGGTCTCGAATGGACAAACACGACGTCAACGTCTCCATTTTCGCCTAGCTTCAAGGCTTTTCCTGTTCCTACCGAAATGACGTCTACCTTTACGTTATTCGCCTTTTCAAAGGGGGGCAGCAGAACTTTTAACAGACCAGAGTTTTCGGTGCTGGTAGTTGTGCTCATCCTGAGGCGGGTTTCCGCCAATCCATATGAGGCGAAAGAGGAAACTAGAATACCTACAGTTAGCAATCCAAGAAGTCTTTTCACGAGTAAATACCTCCAACATTCTAAGCCCGATTTAAAACATCTTGCTTTTTGACTTTAGGGAATACTATTCTCCCACATTGTTTCAAATCATAACCCCTCAACGTGGTCGCCAGTTCCAGAAACTGGTCATCATGAAGAAGATCCAACAATAACTGGACAGGCTGATCGAAAAACACAGCTTTTGAAATTAGAAGATCGAACCGTTCCCATCGAACCGGCAAGAAGTCCAATTCAAGCAATCCGGCAACTGCCGCTATGCCGAGCCCCGCATCTGCCCGACCAGCGAGAATCTCAAGCCCCACATCCATATGTCGATCACATTCAGCGCCATATCCTTCGATTTTCTCGCCGGAAAGCCCAACTTTGCGCAACTCATTGTCAAAAAGAAGTCTTGTTCCAGTACCAAGAGGTCGATTAACCACCCTGACGCCGCCTTGGCCAAGATCCGAAAAGCCTCGTATATTTTTGGGATTGCCTTTTGACAGGATCAACCCCTGTTCACGTTGGCAAAAGTTGACAATTGCCGGAATCTCTACAAATTCCTTTTCGATAAAACCAAAATTATAATCTTCTTCATCTTTTTGAATTAGATGGCTGGAAGCTATGTGACACAGTCCTCTACGCAAACTCTTTAATCCACCAAGGCTTCCCTCGTTCGCAAAGACGACTAGATAGTCAGGATAACGCTTGTTAAATAGTGACAAAGCCTTTTCAAGTAGTATGTCATTACTTCCCGCCAGGACTATGACATTATCAATAGTTTTTTGCGATGATGGTAATTTAGGGTAATTTATAGTCTGACTTTCTACCCATTGCTGTACAAGATTGAGAGGAAATAACCATTTGCCAGTGACCTTGGTTGCAGGCAAACCCTTCTCCGCTATGAGACTATAGACATTTTTCTCATTGATTCCCAAAAACTTAGCAACATCCTTGGTGGATAGTAATTCCATGGTCATCTGGTTCAGCTAACTCTATTAGGTAATTTTAAAGAACAAAGTATCGAGATATTGCCACTTATGTCAACAACAATAAATTAAAATAACCCATAATGACTAATTGTAACTATGAAATCCAGATTCAGTGGAAAAGATCGGAGGGAACAGATCTTGAAGCAATCAAGCGCCGATCGAGGAAGTCATGGCGGAATCTTGGTTTTTTTGCTCCCGCTGGCCATAACAATAAAGGGAATGGATGTTTATTGAATCACAACTGAGGCAAGGATCACTGGGCAAAACATTGTGTGAGATTATGTCCAGAATATTCTGGCTCTTTTTGCAGTGTCTTCAGGCGACGTGAACGTTGTCATATCTCCGAGCATGATTTCGAAGCTAGTGTGGTCACTTCTAACCCATGGCGCATAATTCGATCGGGCAAGAATCACCACCCGCATTTCAAGATAAGAGTTTCCGTCCTCAACAAACAGCACACCTAAATTATATCCGTTTCTGCAGAGGCTTCGGTAAAATTTCTGAGCGTTAATGACACCCTGAGCAAGATGGTGTCCAGTCCGAATCCGTTATCTGATACATGGAGGTGATTTTAGGCAAAATTCCCCAGATTTCAAGAAAGCCTTCGGGAGCAAACGCTGTCATCCATTCCCATGAACCGGTTTTTCCGACATAACGGCTACCTTCGTGTTTTTCATGCAACAGATAATCTGAAAAAAGATGAGAACCGGTTTGATGAAAATATTCCTCTGCCTTTTTCCGTAAAAACCGATGATGATTGGGAGCAATTCTGTCCGCATTGACTTGAAGGTGTGGATGAATCAAAGAACCACCGGCGGAAGGAAGATGATTCTGAGTAATTGCCATGTAAACGGCTTCGCGATCGTACTCAATTACATAGCGAAGATAATTCCGACAGTTAATGAAACAGTCATTATACGAAGATAAGGACGATCTGCCGATTTCTACGAAGTGCTGGTTATCAAAGATGCTTACGGCAGAATAGCTGCCGTAAGGAAAGAGATTTGGAAACAAAATTGAATTATTGTAACAAAGACGCCCACCAGGAAAAATGTCAGCAAGAACCTTGGGTGTTTTCGACATGACATCCGGCTTGCAAAAAGGACAAACGGCAGTATCTCCAGAATTCGGAGGCGGCAACGGCAGGCTGTCTGTTCCCGGTTCTTTTTCAGCACGCCTTCCGAAGGCGATTCGGCATGTTCGACCCGAAATAGGGTTTATACGGACTTCAATTCGTTTCTGAGCATCTTCGCCCGAAGGATCAATAAACTTCGCTGTAATTATTTCTTTCTTAAACGATAAAGAATGGTCATTCGACATGCGTTTTACCTCAAATTATAATCAGCCTTGCAGTTTCCCGGCTGATTTGGAGTGAAATGAGCAATGTCTTTACTCTTGGATTCCATGGCTTGTTAAGCTCTTGTTAGCCAGAACGATCAAGGGTATGGAAATGACCTGAATCGTAACTGAGAAGACGATGAGCATAGTCACTGACGTATCATAAAGCGCCCCCATCAAAACGCTTCCCAAAAACCAGAATAATCCAAAACACATATTAAACAACCCGTACGCAAATCCCAACTTTTTTGTAGGGACGAGACCAGCAATAGCCGCTCTAATTATTGATTCCTGAGCTCCCATGCCCACACCCCATAGAGTCATTCCAACGAGGGCCCAATAAAATCCACCGAGGAAAACAAGAGGAGCAAAGAGCGCCGATAGGATAACTGACACTATTAGGACCGAAAACCCAAGCCTATCGAAAAGGCGGCCGAAAAGCAGGGCCGCTATGGCGTCAACCCCCATTGCAACGGCGTAGAAAATGGGGATCCATTCTTCAGGGACCGACGCTACTTTCTTAAAGTGAAAGGCCACGAGCGGAAAATCCGCGTAACCTGCAGCAATGAAGCCAATGGCAATAATGTATATCCAGAATGCTTTTGGAAATCCCTTTGTTTCAATCTGGATAGTGACTGAGCCCATGTCCTGAGGCTTGGGATAAATCCGAGAGGCTTTGAACAAAATGGTCAGCGCTATCAACGCCGGAATCAGCAGAAAAGCGAATCCGGCCTGATAGGTTCCCCTAAAACTGAAGACCGCCGCAACCACCAGCGGCCCTAGGATAGCGCCAATCTGGTCCAACGCCTCGTGTAATCCAAATCCCCATCCACGTCCAATTCGATCTGAAGCGCAGGCCAGCATAACGTCGCGCGCAGGTGTCCTGATCGCCTTTCCCATTCTTTCGATTACCATGAGGATGGCGGCAATTTCCCAATGACCGGCAAGCGCCAAAAGAGGAACCGCGAGCAAATTCATTGCATAGCCGAGGAATACTATGGTCCAATACCTTTGTGCCTTGTCGGCCCAATATCCTGAAGCAAGGCGTAAAGTGTATCCAACGAATTCACCAAATCCTGCGACAATGCCGACTACTGTACCGCTTGCGCCTAAAACGGCTAAGAATGGTCCAGTGACACTTCGAGCCCCCTCGTATGTCATATCTGAGAACAAACTCACTAGGCCGATCAAGACCACGAACTTCGTCGCTGACGGTTTTGTAAAATTGAAAGCTTCTTTGAAGTTATTGAAGTGATTTTTCATGAAGCTCACGTCTCCGTCAGTGAATCCAAAACATTAAACATATTTGTTTGCACAAATTGCGGGCCCCATTGTTTGACCGAGTTACTATTGCCTACTCGTTGTCTGCAGACATCATTGACGCTCAAACATTAGGAACGGCATTCACGGTATTTGCGACATAGAAGAGTCTTTTTATTTGACAATAATGACTGTACATGGGGCGAAACGCGCTATATTCCGTGATGTTCCGCCCCAGATACGTTCGAAGATTCTGCTGTGCCCGGTGAAACCTACTACAATAACGTCAAAACCGTCTTCCTCACAGAATGCCGTAATAGCGTCAACAGCGTGACCGGCCACCACATGTGGAGTCAGCTTTATGCCGGAAGCTTTCGCCAATTCTTCGGCTTCTCTGTTGAGCTTTTCAAAATACGCGTCTTTCTGGATTTTCACTTCTTCGAATTCTCCAATGGTTGCTACGTAATGGGGCAGATCCACTTCCACAGAAATAGTGTGAAGTTCCGCTCCGGAGCATTGCGCCAATTCAATTGCCTTTTTTAAGGCCTTTCGGGAGCCTTCCGATCCGTCGAATGCAACGAGAATCTTCTTGAACATTTTCGAGCCTCCTCATTCTTAAAGTCTGGTTATTTTTGCCATTCGCCCTGTAAATCCCTCTTGTGTGGCTGAAAGAACCATTGCGCTATGAGCGTTGGCACAACTGCGCTACCTATCACTACTGTAACCAATATCGTGTACTGATCCTGGGTTATAATACCGCGGGAATATCCGAACAGAGCTGAAATAGAGCCAAAAGTGAGACCGGTGCTCATCAACAAGGTCGTGTACATGCTGATTCTGTGAGAGAATTTAAATAGGATCGCTAGAGGGTAGACCCCTATGAATTTGGCGGCGACTTTCACCGCCAAGAGTATTAATATCAGCGAAAAACCGGATATGATGGCTGGAATCGATACAATAGTCCCTGCCTTCAGGAAATAAAAGGGTGTCAGCAGTGCAAAGGTGACCGTTCGTAACTGCCTAACCATGCCTTTATATTCCTTGAATAAACCGGCAACCACAATCCCGAGTAGGTAAGCAGGCAGTACCGCCTCACTGTTCGCTCGCGTGGCCAACCAGCCCAGTCCGAACAGAATTAGGAACAGGAACTTAATCTCAGGTTCACTGACATGGCCTTTGAAGGTACTGAAGAACCACCTTGCTACAGACGGAACCACTAACAACACAACAGCAGTAACTACTCCAAATAAAATCAACCACATGTTATAATTAGCGAAAATGATACCCAAGGCAAGAACTGTCCCCAGGTCTGTAACAAAACAAGCCGCCAAAATGATTTTCCCCAAATCCGTCTGGTTGAGACCGGTCTCCACCATTACAGCGTAGACTACGGCGACGGAGGTTGTTGAAAGGGCAATCCCGCAAATCCGCGCGGCGTCCAGTGACCACTCAGCTATATAATATGCGTATGCCATTGCGCCTAGAAACGGCAAAAGAAAACTCAACAATCCAATGCAAAGACTCTCCTTTCCGTATTTACGAATTACTTCCGGTTCGATCTCCGCGCCTGCGAGGAAGGTCAGAAGAATTGCTCCAAATCCGGCCAAAAAGGTTATCCACTCAGTCCTGGGGTCTAGTCCAAGATAATTACCCCCTATTACGCCGACACATATTTCTACAAGCGCCACGGAAATAGCGGTGCGCATGGAAATCACGCTAGCTAATAACGCCAGGCCGATCCAAATCATCGCCACAAACCATGTATTCTCCATCAAATCCTCCAATATTGCATTTCATCAATCCTGACCCAATGAAAGGCCAACGCTTCTAAAAAAATGATTGCTCCGAAGTTTCTTGATCTCAATGAAACTGGTCGGACTTGATCCGGCAATTTATCGTTTCCATAAAAAAGCGATTATTTTGAATTCAAAACCGCAATTTGGGAACTGATTTTATCAAGGTTACCTGCCGCCAGGGTTAGTTTCTGCAAATTCTCATCAATTGATTCGGTATGTTCTTTTCTTTTGAGATACGCGGCTCGAATTGCGCCATGGGTAGCGTTAATTGTTTCCTCGAAACGTTGGTCTAATGTAGTGGCAAAACGTTGGAAAGCGTCATTGAGATTTTGGAGCGTGGCCCACCTTAAGTTTTCCACATTCTGCCGCGTCAATGCGTCAACCTGTCTCACTAATCGCTTCTTTAATCTGGTTTTTCTGGCCTTTGCAGGAAGAAGCCTGTCTATGACCTCTTCTGGCACAACAACGGGCAGCGACGGGACGCGTTTTCGTTGAACCCAATAGGGTCTGCGTTTTGTCTCAAACGCTTCCGAACTATCAGGAGCATGAAAAGGAATTTCGAAAAGGTCCGCCGCCGCTTTGCGTATCAGCGTGATGAGGTCGTCAGCTCGCTCTTGATGCGGGCTAAGTGTCTCAGCTACGAGTCTAGCAAAAAGAGATGACTCTGTCCCCGCTGATTCCCCGAAGAAAGAGGTTACCTCCTCACCCAAAACGTCAAGGATTTTCTGCTCGTCTACAGTCCCGTTGGACATCTCGGAAAAAGACCTATCTATGGCTTTGGTCAAATGATCTTCAGAAGCTTTTCGAAGAGTTTCAGCGTGTTCTTCCAATAGAGCAAGCGTTCTCTTCCTGTCCCCGATCAACATATCCTGTGCCGACACTTTCAGGCGTTCGGCGTTTTTAAGTTCTTTTTCAAAAAGGTCGAGTCTTTTTTCGAGATCCTCGATAGGCATCTTCAGTGAAGTGATTTGTAGTTGAAGCTTCATAATTGCGGCTGCGATTATGTCGACGGACTTCTTGGCTAATGCGTCAAGTAATGTTCTGGTTTTTTCAGACAACAGGAAACAAACAAGATGGTTCTCAACTTTATCTATCCCGCTCTGGCTCCACAAACTAGGGTCATTGGACATCTTAGAGTCCAACCCCATACGAGCGGAAACACAAAAAATCGGATACTCCTCGGCAGAGGGGATTTTTTGTTTTAGAACCTTCTTGAAAAAGCCAACTGCCGCTTCCTTTTCCCGATCGTTCAAATAATCTATTTTGTTAAATATGAAAAAAAGCTGAGAAACTTTTGGGAAAACATTCTGAAGAAACTGTGACTCCACTTCTGTTAATGGTGGATCCGCGGACACCACAAACAGGGCAGCGTCGCACTGAGGAAGGAAATTCAAGGTGGCTTGGGTGTTATGAGTAAAGGTAGATCCAATTCCAGGAGTGTCAATGAGCACAACACCATGTTTCAAGATTGGAGCTGGATGCAGGATTTCGACCTGAAGCACTCCAAGATGATTTTCGGGATTACCCTCTTCGGTGACAAAAGCCTCAAGGATTTTGTTGATTTCGTCGAGGGACTTGTTCGAATACTCTTCCGGGGGTCTATTGTCATGATAACGTATAGTTATCTTACGCTCCTGGCCATATTCAACAAAGGTCGGTATAGCAGTGAGCGGCACTACAGAGGTCGGCAATATAGCCTCTCCGAGGAATGCGTTGAGTAGAGAGCTCTTGCCCCGTTTAAACTGGCCCAGAATAGCTAGGTGAAACCGCCCTTCATCAAGCCGTTCCTTTAGGAGTTGGATTTTTCCCTCATCGGAAGAAAAGTGACGGCCCAGGTCTGCAAGTTCTCGAACTGCTGTATCCAGAAGATCGCCAAATCGGTAAACAGAGTCAGTATCCGGGGAACATAAATTCATTTCTGCCATATCAAGATCCTGGGACGCGAAGTTCATTCCAATCACTCCTCTGCGATGAGGCGCCTTATCCAAAACACCTGGAACGTAGTGTTTTTATAAGCCCGGAGACATTAGACAAATAGGGGAAAAACAAAACCCACCATAAGGTGGGTCACTTACATAGCTGAGAGCCCACCGCGAATTGTCTCCCGGTAGGAGTCATCAGCCTATTTGGCGGTTTGATGGGGGACTCCATCCCCTATGCATTAATTGTAACAAAAATTACTAAGTGAAGACGCAAAAGTCAATCTCATTTAGTTGAGCACGATCTTAAGGTCTTTCTCACGCAAGTAGTTTCTAAAGAGACGCTTTGGTGTATTTGGTTGTGATTCTAGATGACTTATGTTATTAATCACACCATGACTAATCAGGACCAGTCTAATGCTCGTGGTAAAGGACTTCGCAACCCGGCTGAGTTCCATATCTAGGCGGACTTTTGGGTGGCCCGCTAAAACTACAAAGAGAAAGGGAGATCACGTAATGACGAGACGACTAGTCTTCATTTTCACTTTAGTAAACCTTTTGTTGGGCATTTGGATTTCAGGATATTTTCAGAAATGTCTAGCGGAAGACAGATTGATGGTATTCGCTGGAGCGGCGAGCAAACCGCCTACAGAGGACGCGGCAAAAGCATTTGAAGCCAAAACGGGCGTCAAGGTTGATTTGATCTTCGGCGGATCGGGGTTCGTGCTTTCGCAAATGCTGTTGGGAAAGAAAGGTGACATCTATTTCCCAGGTTCTTCGGATTACATGGAGCTGGCGAAGAAGAAAGAAGTGGTTTTCCCTGAAACCGAGAAAATAGTTGTTTATCTTGTGCCGGCAATCAACGTTCCTCAAGGAAATCCAAAGAATATCAAAACCCTCAAAGATCTTACCCGCCCCGGTCTGAAGGTCGCCATAGCCAATCCTGAAGGAGTTTGTGTAGGGCTTTACGCCGTAGAAATAATAGAATCATTTCTTTCGCCTGAAGAAAAAGAGGCCTTCAAAAAGAACCTCATAAATTACACAGAGAGTTGTGAAAAGACTGCTACTGCAATCTCTTTGAAAGCAGTAGACGCCGTTATAGGCTGGCGAGTTTTTCATTACTGGGACCCAGAACGCATCGAGACTATTCCTCTTGATAAGTCTCAAATTATTCGTATCGGATACATCCCCATCGCCATTTCGAAATTCACTTCGAACAGACCTCTTGCGCAGCAATTCATTGATTTCCTTCTGTCTGATGAGGGAAAGAGCATTTTCAGAAAATACCATTACTTCATGAACCCTGATGACGCGACAGCCTGGATCGGTGAGAAGAAACCAGTGGGTGGAGTGTATGAAGTCCCCAAAGACTGGGTCAAAAGATGACCTTTAAGAAGATTTCAATCGCTTTTTCAATCGGCACGTTTGCTATATATGCGCTGCTAATTGTTTCGTTGTTTTATTTCTTTCGAGGCGAGACATTATGGCAAACCCTACTCTCGGAAAGAACGCTTTTTTCCATACGCTTGAGTATTATCACCGCCACTATCAGCACCTTACTATCCGTTTTGATTGCTATTCCATCTGCATTTGCCTTGTCCAGATATGACTTTCCGGGGAAAAGGGCCGTTGATACGATTCTTGAACTTCCCATGATAGTTTCACCAGCGGCCTTGGGCGCAATGTTGCTGATATTCTTTAATAATCCGCTCGGGTTGTGGATACAGGACCACGGAGCTCAATTCGTCTTCACCTTTTACGGCATAATTCTGGCGCAATTTTTTACCGTGTGTGGTGTTACCACAAGACTTGATAAAAGCAGCCATGGACGAGATACCGAACGAGTATGAGGCCGTTGCCAGGACACTAGGCGCATCCCCGTTTAAAGCCTTTACCACTGTAACTCTTCCGTTGAGCAAACGAGGTATATACGCCGCCTTGATCCTATCTTGGGCAAAGGCGCTGGGTGAGTTCGGAGCGACAATTACCATCGCCGGGTCTATGGCAATGAAAACCGAGACTCTTCCAATTGCAATATTTATGAGACTCTCCAGCGCAGAGATAGAAGGATCGGTAATCCTAATCCTGATACTTGTGTCAATCGGGCTGAGCATTCTCTATATAGTCCGTTTGCTCTCCAGAGGCGCCTCGTATGCTTGAGGTCGCCAACCTCTCAGTCCAGGCGGGAAGTTTTCGTCTCAGCAATGTCTCCTTGAAAGTTCTTCCGTCATCATGTCACGTGATACTTGGACCCACCGGCGGTGGAAAGACGCTCCTACTGGAATCCGTCATTGGGTTGCGCAACCCAATAGAGGGAAAAGTAATTTTGGAACAAAGGGACATCACGGGCCTTCCCATAGAAAAACGTGAACTTTGCTACGTGCCGCAGGACTTGGCCCTATTCCCACACATGACCGTGCGCGAAAATATCCTCTATCCCATAAGAATTAGAGGCATATATCAGGACACAGAAGCGGGTATTGTTCGGGAACTGATAGACTCCTTAAGCATCCGGCGTCTCTTAGATAGGCAGATAGCAAATTTGAGCGGGGGAGAGCGCCAGAGAACCGCACTTGCTAGAGCCATAGTTTCGGGTGGCAAGTACCTGGTGCTGGATGAGCCTCTGTCAGCCCTTCACGAAAGCCTCAAAACAGAATTGTGGTATCTTCTTAAAGACTTACAAAAGAGATACGACCTTGCCATATTGATGGTGACCCATGATCTGGAAGAGGCTTTCTTTCTTGGTGATACCATAAGCGTTATTATAGATGGCAAGCTTCGTCAGCAGGGGGAAAAAAGAGAAGTCTACAGATACCCTCATAATGAAGATGTCGCCAGGTTTCTTGGGGTTGGCAATCTTTTCCACGGGAGGGTTGACCGGATTAACGACGATTCCTTGTTTGTGCGGTGTGAAGAACTAGGCGTTACTCTAACCCTTTCAACTCATTGGCGCAAATTGGCGGTTAAAAAGAATGACGACTTCATGATAGGGATAAGGTCTGAAGATGTCTTGGTTCCCACGCCGGGGGAGTTCACGTCGAACACTCCCAACGTTATAGAGGGAACCGTCATGGAGATTTTTGAAACGGGAGCGTCATGGACAGTCATTGCAACATGTGGGAATAGATCAAAAAACATAGCAATCGTTCTTCATCGTAACGCTGCCACCGGACTTAGCCTTGTCACGGGTCAGTCCATCCTGATTTATATTCCTGAAGAAAACTTGTTTCTCATTAGGCCCACCTTAAACACGCATTTCCCCAATAAATATTAGGATATCCGCATCATACAGAAAACGAAATCTATATGATTTGTAACGAACAAATAAGTTTATCACTTTTTTAGCGAAGGGTCATGGCACATGCAAGATTACGGCAAAACTATTGAACATTGCCCAGACATCATCCCCTTGTTTGACATCGAGTTTACGACGGCTTTTATCTGTTACCAGCGAACACACCTCTGTTCCGTCCTGGAGCCGAACAACAAATTCAGTGGTGAGTTTACCTCGAACAATTTGCGACACTGCGCCCTGAAATATGTTCTCCGCAGAGCAAGACGGCTCATTGATAGCTTTTTCTAATATGACCCAGGGAGCTTTGACCTCGGCCGTAATCAACGAACCAATCTTGAGACCCATTCTATTTAGACTATTGTTGGTTATGACGGTGGTCACCACGTTTCCAGCTACGGTAACCAGTTCAACTTGGGACTGGATATCTCCTCTTCGCACTAAGCTGATTTTGCCAAAAAATGTATTTCTGGCGCTTGTTTTTCGCCCACTTTCCCTTTCAACGAAATGTCTCGCAACCTGATGGATGTCTTCATCCGAAAAGCTAACCAAGGATGCCGTAAGGTTAGGTGTGGAATGCCCCAGGATCCTTTGCACCACAGGCAACGGCATGTTGTCTCGCATTAATTCAACCGCCCGAGCCCTGCGAATGGCGTTAGGCGCCCCAAGGTCCTTTGCAAAACCACAAGCCACAGCCCGTTCATAAAACTTACGTCGTACATGCCCGGCGTCGACTTTCAACAGAGAGCCGACTTCACGGGTAAAATTAAGATCATCCACAGCGGCTTGGATCTCACAAATCAATCCCGACGAGATTTGAACCTCGCGCTCAGGCGAATTATCCACTCTAATGTCACCAAAACTCACTACGAATTTTTCAGCGTCAATGTGTTTGTGGAGATCAAGGCCCAAGACTTCATTAAGCCTGGCGCCGGTATAACGAATCAGAAGGAACACTAACAGAATACGTTTCCTGGACGCTCGTAAGTCCGCTCGCGATGGAGCCGCTGCCCATGAGCGAAATTCCTGTTCCAGTGTGACCAACTGAGTTGGGTCCAGATACCTGGTTTCTGTCGGGACTGCGTAAATACGAGCAGGGTTCAACAGGCTGGAAGCGTCTCGCTTGTTGGTTTCATCTGACGGTTTATAGCCGTTATCCGGGTCTTTAGGCATGAATTACTTTCCTCGGCGTCCTGGCCATAAATAATTCATATTATAATTTGAGAATACTACCAGATCTAATAATTTTCAGCCAACAAGAGCAATCAGCATGTTGGCAATCAATAAAATAAAATTCGTAAAAATGCTTGACAATACCCTGTAATCGTTTTTATTATAGTGACACGAGTTTAATAAAAAACGTGTTTCATTACCGTTAATTTCGCTCCATTCCAAATGCCCCCAAAACCGGAGGCCAAAAATGATTTTCCCTGTATCAGGAGTTGAAACCGCAATTTGGATCCCGCCTCTAGTGGGTTTTGTAATTTCTTTTTTCACTTCAATGGGTGGGATATCTGGGGCTTTTTTAATATTGCCCTTTCAGGTCAGCGTGTTGGGCTTTACAAGCCCCGCTGTTACGCCTACAAACCTTGTTTTCAACGTAGTCGGTATTCCAAGCGCTGTTTATAAGTACTTCCGCGAAGGGCGCATGAATTGGCCTCTAGCGTGGAACATTATTGTAGGGACGTTTCCAGGACTATTCCTTGGGGGAATCGTAAGGATAATTTACCTACCCGATCCCCGACCTTTCAAACTGTTTGTTGGTTGCGTGCTTTTATACATAGGTGGTCGCATGCTCTACCAGGTGATCGCCCAGAGAGGCGGGACAACCGCTGCCACTAAGGCTGAAACAAAAATGCGGCAAGCCACCGGAAAAAATGCTGAAGGCCAGGATTCAACCGGACCCTCGGTCCAAACCATTAGTTGGTCTCTTACAAGGACAGAATACGAGTTCTTTGGTGAGCGATTCAGTTTCCACACGACAGGTCTTTTCATAATGTCTCTAGTTGTAGGCCTTATTGGTGGGGTGTACGGCATTGGTGGAGGAGCCATAATAGCGCCTTTTATTGTCGCTTTTTTTCATCTTCCGATTCATTCCATCGCCGGAGCCGCTCTCATGGGAACCTGTGTTACCTCAATAGGTGGAGTGTTTTTCTTCGAATTTATAGGGCCGCTTTTTGCCCAAGCCGGCGAACCGGTTAGGCCCGACTGGTTATTGGGGTTTCTTTTTGGAATAGGGGGCTTTGTGGGGATGTATCTAGGGGCTTCTGTTCAGAAATACGTGCCCGCCGCTATCATCAGGCCAGCTCTGGCGATCGTGATCACCGGTGTTGGCCTGAGATACGTTATAGGGTACTTTATGTAGCCGTAACAAACCATTCGGATTTTAGCTATGATGATCCGGAATAATATCAAACGCCTGTGTTACATCCTGCCAGCATCCTCAAAGTTTTCCATTTAATGTCTATCTCGGCGGCCATTTCGTCCGGTTTTATTTCCGATTTTTTGAAGCGCCTCTGCAACGATAGATAGTTAGCTAGATCATCTTTGGAAAAATCTGGTTCTACATTAATTGTCCAACGGCTACCGTTTTCCACTTCCAGGACTGGGAACAAACCTGATCTCACGGCCAGACGGACTAGCTCAATTGTCATTGAGGGATCGGATTTCCACCCCGTTGGACACGGCGAAAGAATCAGAAGGAAACGAAACCCCTTTTCTTTTATCGACCTTTGGAATTTTCTCTTGGCGTCATCTGGATCGGCTAGTGAAACAGTAGCGGCGTAAGGTATTCCGTGAGCGGCAATAATGCTCATGATATCTTTCTTTGGCTCGATTTTGCCTTTTAAGATGTTTGTAGCGCCTGCGCCGGCCGGAGTGGCTGAAGATCTCTGACCGCCAGTGTTTCCGTAAATCTCGTTGTCGTAACACACAAATAGGATATCCTCGTTACGCTCTGCGGCTCCGGATAGGGATGCCATGCCTATATCATACGTTCCTCCATCCCCTGCCCAGCAAACCACTCGGATATCTTCGCTATTCAATCTGGCTACTTGAGCCATTCCTGTGGCTGTGGAGGCCGCTGAGGCAAATGTTGACAACAGGACAGGCGCCCCATAGGCGCTAAAAGGAAAGCCCCCAGCCGCAACAGCAGCGCAACACGCTGGTATCACCAATTGAACCGGAATGTCTCCGATAGATCGCCTGAACATTTGAAAAGCTATGGACATCCCACATCCACCGCAGTTCGTGTTTCCAGGCCTAAGGAGATGACTGTCCTGATAAGATTCTGGTCTGTTCATTCGCCTACTCCAATAAAAATTGACGGGCCGGTGGTTTTTCGTTCCAGAGCGTCTTTTACCATTTGTTCAACATGCTCCGGTCGAACATCACCACCTCCCAGTCCGGTGACGTAGTTTTGAACCATTACCCCCGGTTCTGCGATAGAGCGAACTTCCCCCCACAACACGCCACCGAAACCCAGACTAATATCACGATCAATCACCGCAATTCGTGATATTCCGGTAAAAGCCTTTTTCAGTGCGGCGAATGGAAATGGCCTGAACATGGTGACCCTGACAGAACCAATTTTAAGGCCGCGATCCCGAAGATTATCAACCACTCTGTTAACTGTTTCAGCGATGGTTCCCATGGAGACCACCGCCAATTCCGCGTCTTCTGTCCGATATGTTTCCACAGGATCAGGTGGCCGGCGGCCAAAGATTTTCTCAAAATCCAACTGTGCTTCCCTGTACACATCCCATGCCATCCGCATCGCATTGTGATGCTGCTCGCGATGGGCTTCAACCATCCGGGAACTAGTAAAACTTCCCACTACTCGGGGTGTTTGGGCCAGACGATGTGGAAGCCTCAGTTGGGGTAGGAATTGATCAACCTGGGTCTGATCCGCTATTTCAGTGAGCGCCATTGTGTGTGAAAGAACAAAACCTTCCTGACAGACCATGACAGGCATAAGAACCCGATGGTCCTCAGCAATGCGGAAAGCTATCAAAACAGCGTCAAAAACCTCCTGATTGTTCCCGCAGTAAATCTGTATCCACCCTGAATCCCGGAGAGCGAGCGAGTCGCTGTGATCCGTCCAAATATTCCAGGGAGGGCCTACCGCTCGGTTGCCAACAACCATTACCACAGGAAGACGCAAGAAAGCGGCAACCATGACGTTTTCAGCCATATATATCAAACCATTTCCGGCGGTGGTGGTAAATGATCGTGCACCGCTGACCGATGCCCCGATGCATACCGCCATGGCGCTATGTTCGCTTTCTACCTTGACTACATGGCCTTTTTCTATTTCTTGCAGACACAGGAATTCCATGCACTCGGTCGATGGGGTAATCGGATACACTCCACTACAGAAACCACGTCCTGAACGGTTAGCCCGACCTGCAAGCACAGCAGCGGTCGCAGCGGCGTGATTACCCGTAATCATCTGCATGTCCTTCAAGATGTTCTCCTTTATGACTTGAGGCTCATTTCCATGGCATGCCGTGGACATTCGTAGACGCAGATTCCGCAACCTTTACAATAATCGAGGTTAATCAAATAATCCTGTCCCGAGCGAGTGATGATTCCTTCGGGACAATATATGAGACAAGCGTCACAGTGGGCGCAATTCCCGCATGAGAGGCAACGCTGAGATTCTTCTCCACTCAAGATACCCAGGTTAACTTCCTCAAAACTATGGGTCCTTGTAGAAACATCGAGATGTATGTCTTCCAGGATTTCCCTGCGGGGAAAACAGGATAAATTTATCTTGTCGGCGGAAACCAATTCTGGGATTGATGAGGAATTGCCGACACATGATTCAGTAGAATCAGAAAGGCAATTCATTACATCCATGGCGATTTTTCTTCCACTGCCTATCGCATGAGCGACTGTTCCCTCTGCGGCTGAGAAATCACCTGCCAGCCAGACATTAGTTGGTTCTTCGCCGGCATAAACTCGCTCTGTTCTGACCACCCAATCGGAGGGCAGGATTCCACGGTTCGCTGTTTGGCCAACAGCAATCAACACGTGATCGCAAGAAATCACACTCAGGTTGTTAGTGACCAGTGGACGCTTACGCCCGCTCTCATCAGGATCTCCAAGCTCCACTTCCGCTACTTCCAACCCTGTGACAGCCTTGTCGCCAATAATTATGACTGGTTGACGACAGAGAACCAGTTCAACTCCCTCAACTAAAATATCTCTTATCTCTTCTTTTATGGCCGGCATCTCCGTCTGGCCCCGGCGGTACACGATGACAACCTTATCCGCGCCACAACGGATAGCCGTTCCCGCGCAGTCCAACGCCGTGTTTCCGCCACCTATAACTGCGACCGTTCCCCGGATGTTTTCCCGACCTTTCGATTTAACCCGATTGAGAAATGCGAGTCCCTGCTCAACTCCAGGCAGATCGACTCCAGCGAGCCTTGGAATTATTGATTCAGCCTGGCCTGTAGCAACAATCACTGCGTGGTATTCGAGAGCGATTTGCTTTAATCGAAGTGGCGTAATCAACTCATGAGGCCTGTGACTGACGCCTAACGCCTCCAAACGCTCCAAATCCCTATCCAAAACGTCCTCAGGGAGGCGATACGCTGGGATACCGTTGCGCAATACTCCACCGAGTTTAGCCTGATTATCTAGGATATCGACTTTATGTCCGGCCCTTGCCAGGAAATAAGCGGCGGAAATTCCCGCTGGCCCACCTCCGATAATAGCGACTGTTTTAGGGTTAGCGGACGCTTTTACCGGGATGGTGTAATTGGACGCATGATCCCCAATCCATCGTTCCAAACCTCTTATGTTGACAGCTCCGTCATATAGAGCTCGGTTGCACGATTCCATGCATGGAGCGGGGCAAACTCTTCCACAGACCGAAGGCAAAGGCTGAGTGGCAAGCAGAATTTCTGAGGAAGCCTCCAATCCGAAGTTATGAAATTTCTGAATAAATCCTACAACATCATTTCCGGCTGGACAGGCGTAGTTGCACGGGGGTGTAAGAGTTACATACTTTGGAGCCTGCGTTCTCCACGAACCTGTTTTCAATGGTGTAGGCATGTCCTGAGTAAGTTCCGTTAGAGGTATGACTTCCACAGGTGATCCAGTGACTGAGTCAGGCGCCTCGTCAGGAAAGCGGACTGGGGTGATCGCTTCTCTTATGTTAACAGCGTCATAAGCTTCCTGGGCTGCGGCGAAATCGTTGAGTAAACCGAGTGACGAATACGTTTCTCTGACCAGCTCTATAGGTAGGCCGACGACACGGGCGTATGCGCCTACAAAGGCGGTATTCACTATGACCACTGAGCTGGCGCCAATTCCATGTTTACGGGCGATCTGAGTAGCGTTAACAATCGCAAAACGAAACTCTACACAGAAGCCGTGGAACGAAGATAGACTGTCAGGAGTGTTGAGCAGAACCATAGATCCGTGTGGAGCCCCCACCAAAGCTCCTGACTCCAATAATGAAGGATCAAGGATTAGCAAATGGCCAGGCGTATATATCTTGTTGCGGTTTTTGATGGGATTACCGTCAATTCGCGTGTAGGCGCGAATAGGCGCGCCCGCCCGTTCCATTCCGTAATCTCCAAAAGTCTGGGCGAAAAGGCCCAAACGTGAATAAACCAATGCGCAAAGCTTGGCGCAAGTTACCCCGCCCTGACCGCCACGGCCATGAATCCGGATCTCGAGAGGTAACTTAATTTTTGACAGGATAGATTTAAGGTCACAACCTGAAACGCCTCTGTTTTCACTTCCCTCAGGATCTTTGGCCTTAGTATTCATTTGTGTCATTCCACGGCGCTTTGATGAATATTTCGCTTGGTGGGCGCTATGTCCACTAGGGAATAAACCCGGAGAATGCTCCGGCGTTTGTTGGACTCTGGCGCCTGAATACGGACTTTCTATTCCTTATCATTGCCCCACCATTCTTGACAACGATTAACGTCGATTTTCCCTTTGCAATGACGGGCTGATCGGAATGTGCCGAGAGAACCCTTTACGCTGCGCTGTTTGACGCTTCTTAGGCTCACGATCAATGTGTCTGAGAAAAAACTCAGGCTTTGGTGTTCAAAGCTTGGATGGGGTCGAGCCGGGCAGCTTTCCAAGACGGGTAAATCCCGAAGATGAGCCCCGTAGCAATAGAAAAAACAAGTGATAGAGCAGCGTAATCAGGATCCAGGATCACGGGCATGCCCGAGAAATACTTGACTCCGACCGATCCTCCCACACCTAGAAAAAGACCTACAATGCCTCCGACCACACCGAGGAACGCTGATTCAACCAGGAACTGAACGAGAATATCTCTACGTCTCGCTCCTACCGCACGACGGATTCCAATCTCGCTCACTCGCTCCTTTATGGAAAGAAGCATGACTCCCAATATACCGACGCCGCCGATTATCAAAGATATGACCGCAATACTTCCGACCAAAAGACTGAATGTTTTTACAACGGAACTTTGAGCCTCAATCACATCAGCCTGATTCTGAATCGTGAAATCATTATCCTTGCCTTCTCGCAAGCGATGGCGTTCTCTAAGGAGTGCCCGGATTTCCGCTTGGGTCTCGTGGATGAGGCCAAATTCGCCAGCCTCGACAAAAATATTGCTCAAATAAGTGACATTCATTATCTTGTTCATTACCGTTCGTAAAGGAACGAGAATCTGGTCATCCTCATCTTCTCCGGAAACAGCGCCTTTTGGAGTGGTTATGCCTATCACTTTTATGAGGACTTTTCCGATTCTGATTGATTCACCAACCGGGTCACGACCGGGAAAAAGAGCGTTGGCTACCGTAGGACCCAGGACGGCGACGGGCGCCATGAGTTTGTTTTCGTCTTCGTCGAAGAACTTGCCTGACTGGACGCCAATGTTTCGAATTTCCTGGATTGAAGGCAAGGTACCGACAACCTTGGCGCTGTAGCTCATATTCTCGAATTTGATCGACAGTTTCTTTGAATATACAGGGGCCACTCGTTTCACTGATGGGCATTCTTCTGCAATCGCCATGGCGTCCTTGATCGTCAATGTAGTCATAATTCCGAATTGTCCCACGTTCCCTTTGACTGCTCTGGATGGCCCGGCGCTGACAACTATCAGATTAACGCCCATGCCTTCAATCTTTCTACGGACCTCCTCTTCCGCTCCTCTCCCGATTCCAACCATAACAATGACCGAGGCCACACCAATTGAGATCGACAACACTGCCAGCGCTACCCTCAAAGGATGACCCATGAGGGACTTTATGGCAATCCGGAATCCACGAAACAGCCTGGGACGCATTCGATCTTACCTGAGGGCTTCAATCGGGTTAAGGCTTGCAGCTTTTTTGGCCGGTTGAATTCCGGCTAAGAGTCCAACGATGATTGCGCTGAATAACGCGAGAACGATCGATTCCCACATCAGTGCGGTTGGCAACTTGATAAAGCCTGCCAATGCCTTAAGCCCAAGGAAACCCGCAATGATTCCTATAACCCCCCCTGTAGTGGCTACACTGACAGCTTCCATCAGAAACTGGACGAGAATATCTCCTTTCCTGGCGCCGACCGCTCTTCGAATTCCAATCTCTTCTCTTCTCTCATTAACGGCTATGAACATGATATTTGCGATTACTATTCCTCCAACTGTTAGGGATATTCCCGTAATCAGTATAAGGAAAACGCTGAAAATGGTTGAAAGCTTAGAAGCGATAGCCATAACCTGAGTCGGTGTAACAATCGTGAAGTCGTCCTCAACGCCGGTTTGAAGATTATGTCGTTCTCGAAGAAGCGCTCGAACATCGTCAACTGTTTGGTCCATCGTGGATGAATCGTGCAAAACAGTTTTTATCATGAACAGGTAATCCTGGTTAAACACCCTTTTTTGGCCGGTTGAGAGGGGAATTACGACGCGCGTGTCCAAATCGAGCCCGGTGGGCGACGTTCCTCTCGCCTCAAGGACTCCAATGACCTCGAAGGGATTGTTTCCGACCAGGATTTGTTTTCCTACGGGGTCTTCATCTTCAAACAAATCTTTTTGAACGGTTTTGCCTATTACCGCCACTCGGGCGAGTCTACCGGTGTCTTCTTCAGAAAGGAACCGACCCGTTTCGGGCTTCGTGTTCCAGACAGAACTCCAATTCGGATTGGCTGCTATAAGCACCCCGTAGGTACTATTACCACCGTGCTTCACCGGAAAATCCCTGCGGTTGATCTGTGGGCTGACATCCTTGATGTTTTCAATTTCCGATAACATTGCCTGGGCGTCTTCTATCCTCAAGGTTGTAGGAATCGTTTGCGGAACACCAGGTTTCCTGCCTGCCCCTGCCATGACACTGATCTGATCTATCCCCCATTTTTCAACTTTGCCCATGACCTCAGCTCGTGCGCCGAGTACGGCCGATGTGATTACGGTTAAAGTCGCAACGCCTATTATCACCCCCAGCATCATTAGGAAAGTCCGAGTCTTGTTTTCCGCCATAGCCCTAATGGCCTGTTTGCTCATGCGTAATAGTCTCATGTCGCAACCTCCTCCAACTGTCGAGCCCTGGCTACATCGCTAGCAATTTTGCCGTCTTTCATCTGAATTATCCTGTCGGCTTGCAGGGCTACATCCATATCGTGAGTTACAACAACGAGTGTGACACCGCCGGCGTGGAGTTGACGGAATATCCTAACCACTTCCTCTCCGGAGCTTGAATCGAGATTTCCTGTGGGCTCGTCAGCAAGGATTATGCGGGGGTTGTTGATTAGGGCTCGAGCTATTGCCACTCGTTGTTGCTGGCCACCGGACAACTCGCGTGGCAAGTGATCCACGCGATCCGCTAGACCCATCGACTCAAGGACTTGAACGGCTCGTGCCTTCATGTTTGAGTTAGTGTCGCTGTACACGAGTGGCAATGTTACATTTTCCCATGCGGTCATTCTGGGAAGAAGGTGAAAGGACTGAAAAACAAACCCGATTTTCTCGTTCCTGATTCTGGAAAGTTCATCGTCGTCCATATCGTGAACCGGCACGCCGTCAAGAACGTAAGTTCCTTCTGTGGATTTATCCAGACACCCAAGTATGTTTAACAGAGTACTCTTTCCCATTCCTGATGGGGCCATGATCGAAACGAACTCCCCTTCCTGAATGGTCAAGGAAATGTCCCGGAGAACTTGGACTTCCACGGTGTCCTTTTGAAAAGTCTTCGAGATATGGCTCACCTCTATCATATTCTGACCTCCATTCGGGTTACTTGGCGGGCAAGTCTCCAATAATCACCAAGTCCCCTTCTCGTAGGCCGTCTAGTATTTCGGTGTAGGACTGGTCTTTCCATCCAACATCGACGTATCGTCTTTCCGGAGATCCCTTCTCCAGCACCGTCACGAATTTTCTTTGCCCCTCACGGTGCACGGCTTTGTTAGGCACGGTAACAACACCTTTTCTTTGGTCCAGGAATATCAAGACGTTGGCTGTCATGTCCGGCATCAATTTGCGTTCACTATTATCCACGCTTATCGATGTAATGTAGTAAACAACGTTATCCTGGATGGTGGCGGACGGATAAATGGATGTAACCTTGCCGTTGAATTCAGTCGCTGGATGAGCGGCCACCGTGAAGATAGCGCCTTGATTAAGCCGCACCTTGCCAATATCGTTTTCGTCCACATATGCCAGCACTTCAAGCCGATCAAGGTCAATGATCCTTATAAAAGTGGGGGCATTGAGTCCGGTTGTAACTGTCTCCCCCTGTATAGTGTTTACTGATGCCACGGTTCCCTTGATCGGAGCGGTAATCGTTGCGTACGAAAGCTGGGCTTTTGAGAAATCAAGTTCAGCCTGCGCCTTTAAAATCCTGGCTTTGGCCATTTCGTAAAGCCCTTCAGTCAGGTCGAACTTCTGATCGGAAATCGAGTGACCGGCCTGAAGTTGTTTGTCGCGGTCATAATCTTTGCTCAAGCGACTTTCCTCAGCTCTTGCTTCGGCGAGAATCGCCTCTTGCAACTTGACCTTGGCAATCAAGTCTTCCTGCTCAATTCTCGCAATTACTTGCCCTTGGTCGACCTTATCACCAACATTGATAGGCAATTCCACTACTTTTCCCGGCGTTCGCGCTCCTACCTTGACGTCCGCCCCCACCATGGGCTTCACAATTCCTGTAGCCTGAACTGTAGCTCCAAGGTCACGTTTGAGGACTTTTGATGTTTTGTAATTGACTCGCGGTTTACCCGACAAATTGCCTTTGTACACATAGATCCCAGCAGCCAGAAGGATCACGCTGATAAAAAAAATGATGTATACAAGTCTTTTTTTATTTCTTTTTATGGACATTGTTCAGTTCCAGATTTAAACAGTTGCTACGCATTGGCCATGTTCTCCCATATCCAAAATCCGCTTCCCAACAATGCTCAGATTCAGAGCGGCGTCTTGCGACAGTTTAGGTTTAGCCTCAGCATCCTAGAAATTAATACCCCATAGATGAATAAATCTTGCGGGAATTTGGCGCAAAATTTCAAAAACCAGTGGTATTGATTTGATAATCGTCTTATTGTCTCAGCCTTCAATATTTTTTCCCAATAGAAAATGTAAAGCCAAGCTCAAAGGCCACTAAAGGCCAAGCTTGGCTCTACTTTGGGGATATGCCCTTTAGGTTATCCGGGTAACTGCGAATTAGCGGAAAAAGCCTTGATGTCCGGATCTAGGGTAGGTTTTTTCAATAGTTGATCTTCTGATACTTACTGAATCCTCTGAACTGAAAAATCTGGAGTTTCCCCAACCATGTTGGATGCTTGGGCTATCCGTTTACAATCCTGGCATAATTTCTGTTCAAATGCTTCTTCAGGAGCTTCTATTAGCTTTTCAACATGGCGCACCATGACCTTTGTGACATACTGAGCGCCACATCCTTCACACGTTTCCAGCTTTATCCTGTTAATCACTGTTCCGCTCATCATTAGTATGCGTTCCCCATCCCGGTCTTCGAGTTGCAAAGCCCCTGTGGGGCATATATTTACACAAGAACCGCATCCAATACATTTTGGCAAACCATGCACGTAGTCCTTTAAGATTAGTGAACTCTCGCCTGCGTGAAAAAATCGGATCGCAGAAACGCCCAAGCGATCACGACAAACTTCAACGCATTTTCCACAGCGCTCACAGATATCGCATCGCATACAACGCTTCGCTTCTTCCCGCGCCGCTATTTCATCCAGCCCCAGTTCAACGCGATCAAAAGAATGCATGCGTCTGTCAAGATCAATAAGCGGAATTTCTTGTCTTTGAACAAACGATTTTTGGTGGTAATCAAGAACAATAGGCGCAATCATGGCCCTTGGTCGAATGGAAACCTTCTCCGGCATCTTTTGGTCTCTGAGAAATGCGTGCATAGCAAAAGCCGCTCTCTTGCCTCCTCCAATAGCCTCTACTACCGTAGCCGGTCCAGTTACTGCGTCACCTCCCGCAAACACATCTGGGATATTGGTTTGCTGGTTATGAGAACGAATCCTGATAGTCTCTCTCCTTGTCAGATCCAGGGAACCGAAGCAGGGGTATCGTTTGATGGCCGGTTTTTGTCCGATGGCGGCTATTATAGCCCCAACTGGCATCTTGTATTCTGAACCATCTATCGGAGTGGGGCGTCTACGACCGGATTCATCCGGTTCGCCAAGTGTGGCCATGAGGCATTCCAGAAAATCAATTTTGCCATAGCTCCCTAATATCCTAGAAGGTATAGTTAACTGATGAACATGGATCCCCTCTTCAGCCATTTGAATGATTTCTTCGAAATGGGCCGGCATTTCAGACCTAGTGCGTCTGTAAACAATACTTACAGACTGGGATCCAAGACGTACGCAAGTCCGTGCCGCATCTATAGCGGCGTTTCCACCACCTACTATTGCCACTGCATTGGCGGGCTTCATTTTCTTCCCGAAGGAGACGTCCTTGAGAAATTCCAAAGCACTAATGACTTGCGGGTAATCATTTTCACCCTCAATTCCTAGTTTCAAACCGTCCCAGGCTCCAACACCAAGGAAAAAAGCTTTGTATCCCTGGTTTCTGAGGTCATCGAGGGAAACATTGTCACCTATAGGAGTATTAACAACAATTTCGACCCCCATATCTTTGATCGCTTGGATCTCTCTTCGGACAAAATCCCGGGGAAGCCGGAATTCGCAGATACCAGCAATCATAAGGCCACCGGGTTCAGACATTGCTTCAAAAATGGTAACAGGATAACCCTCCCACGCCAAGAAATAGGCAGCGGTCAAACCCGCAGGGCCAGAACCGATGATCGCCACCTTCTCCGAGTATTTAGCCTTGGGTTCCGGGAGCGTATAACCTTTTCCCTTTTCCATAACCATACGGGCTGCCAATCCCTTCAAGTCTTTAATACATAGGGCTTTGTCCAAATAGCGGCGTTGGCACCAATGCTCACAAGGGTTGGTACAAACCAGCCCACACACCCATGGAAAAGGATTATCTTTTCTAATAATGTCTATTGCCTTGTCATATTCCCCCCTACCGATAAGCGCAATATAGGAAGGAATATCAATTCCCGCAGGACAGTTTAACTGGCACGGAGCGGATGATTCATGTTTCAATCCGTCCTCTTCATATACAATGTGTAATGGATCCGCTCCAGGTCCAGGAGGAAATAAAAGGTTCTTGCCCATGTTAAACTCCGACATCAAAGTTTGGTTCGTTTAAGAAGTTGGAGCTCCCTGTGTAATTTTTTTTGCAAATTTTTCCCGTTTCAAAGAAGAAGATTCGGAAGGAGAAACCCATTTAAGAGCCGCAGTGGTGCAACCAGTTACACAGGCCGGTTCAAGTCCTTCGTCGATACGGTCTTTGCAGTAATCGCACTTGAAAACCCTTCCAGTTTCTTTGTTCCACTGAGGCGACCCCCATGGACATGCGGTAATGCAGGCCTTGCACCCTATGCAAAGTGATTTATCGACTGATACAATGCCGTCCTCCGCTCTTCTTTGCATTGCCCCGGTAGGACAAGCCGAAACGCACCACGGGGTCTCACAATGAAAACACGGCATAAATATGAATTTGATCCTGGGTATACCATCCTGAACTTTTGGTCCCACCGGAATGATCTTACAAAAGCTTGCTCCCACGGGGACATCATTCTTTGTTTTGCAATGTACCTCGCATGCCCGGCAACCGATGCATCTTTTTTGGTCCTGATATATATAGTACTCGCTCATTGCTTGAACTCCTCACAATGTTGGATCACGAAAGCTTACGAATTTTAACGAAGCAGTCTGTTATGGGACAATTCCCTCCTACTGCTACTGTTAGGAGACCTTTCATAAGGGTGTTGTCACGCATGCCCTTCTTGAAAGCCCTTGATTGGAGAGGGATCTCCCTTCCATATCCGTGCAATGTGTATACCGCTGTCGGGTGAATAAAATCAGTCACATACGCCTTTATGGTCTGGGCCACTCCATCAGCGGATATTTCAACTGTATCGCCTGATTTAATCTCCATTTTGTCGGCTTCCGCCGTGTTGATCCATAAAGAATTTTCAGGTTGAATTTCGTTTAAATAGGGATTGTTCAGAGTAGTGCCCTGAGTATGAACAGCGGTTTTTCCTGTGGTCAACCTGAAGAATCCGTCCGGGGGTTCCTTAGGACTTTCGTAGGGAGGGAAAGATGGGATTCCATTTTCTTCAAGCATGCTACTTACAAATTCGATTTTCTTGGAAGGCGTCTTGAATTTCAACCCATCCTTTCGATCCCACATAATTTGGTCTTTAGCAAGAGAAACGGTACCTTTACTATTAAAGTCTTCGAGTTTAAGTCCCATGTCCTGTAATTGAAATGCTATAATGTCTTCTACAGAATTGTAAGGGAAATATTGGCCGATACCGAGGCGGTCGGCAAGCTGTTTCAGTATCCACCATTTTGGTTTTGCGTCAAATTTTGGTTCAACAGCCTTTCTTCTCATCCATAGGGAAGGTTTTGGTCCAGACTTGACGATCACGGAATCAGTTCTTTCAAGATAAGTAGCCTCCGGCAGAATTACATCGGATACCCATCCTGTGTGGCTATAGTTAACATCTATCGTCACTAACAGATCGAGTTTTCTGAGCCCTTCTTTAAACTTTTCAGGATCAGGGAAGGCCGATAGTGGGTCAAACCTGTAGTTTATAAATGCTTTAACAGGGTAAGGATCTTCGTTCAACACGGCATAAGGAACCATCTGGGCGAGTCCATAGTCGGCCGACAAATGTTTGTATTTCCATCCAACTCCATCGAATCTCTTTTTGTCGACTTTGGGCACGAGATCCACAAATTTTTTCAGTGGCTTATAGCCTGCGTCAACCTCGTTTTTGTTGAACAACATGCCGCCCTTTGCTTCATAACCACCAAGAAGGGCGTAAATCATGTATATCGATCTACGAAAATAATAATCATTCTCAGTCCACGCTGTCATCCAACCCGCGTAAAGTATAACCGCTGGTTTAGCTTCCGCCATCTCGTGCGCCATGGCGACTATCTCGCGAGCCGGCACTCCGCTTTCTTTCTCCGCCCATTCAGGAGTATACGGCGAGATAAATTTAGCAAGCTCATCAAACCCCACTACCCAGCGATTTACAAACTCAGCGTCGTACAGCTTCTCACTGATTAGCGTGTGAATTATGGCAAGATTCACTGCATAGTCTGACCCTGGTTTTATTATATGAAATCTGTCTGCCTTGGCCGCGGTATAATTCCACCTTATGTCAAAGAACGTAAACTTCATACCGTTTTCAAGAGCGTCTATAAAATCCTTAGCTTCTTTGGTGCCAATGGATTCTAAAATGTTTCTCCCATATAGAACAGCATATTTGCAGTTTTTCCAATCGTACGAAACGGTATTCCGCCGTTGGCCGGTCATGCCGTTATGGGCATTGTGAACGCTGTTGGAGCAGGATCCGTGATGATTGAAATAGTTGGGTGATCCCAATGCCTTGATAAAGGCTTTCTGAAGGTCTGTAAACGCCCCACCTCGATCACCCAGGATAACGCTTTCTGGGCCATAAGTTTCTATGACCTTTTTGAGTCTTTCCGCCACATAGTCTAGGGCTTCATCCCAGGTGGCTTTTCTCCACTCTCCGGATCCTCGCTCACCGGATCGTATCATAGGCCCCTGGATTCTTTCGGAGTCGTTCTCGAAAACTTTGCCCGCAGCGCCGCGAGGGCACAAGAAACGACCACCAAGCACATGCGGGTTGCCCCAAATGTGCTTCACCGCTCCGTTCTCCACCTCAATTTCGATGGGACAGCGCACTGTGCACATGCTGCACACGCTATAAACAACCTTCTTTGACGTTTCAGACATTTGTCTTCCCCTTGAAATATCTTGCAAGTGTTGATCGATCTTCAATCAGATAGTGTATTCGTTCATTGCCGTACCACAGGCCGAAGCCCCAGTTTGAAAGATACGGTTTTTAGCCTCTACTTAATTACAGCTTTTTCTTTTTTTGAGCAAGATCAGCCAGACTTTTCATGTTCCGTGTTTTTTCTTTATAACTATCTAATATTTTATTCACTTTTTTGAAATAAGAAATTCTATTTCTTATAGGCTTGAATGCAAAGTAAGCCGCCACATAGAGTAAAATAAAAATAGGAATAAACCCGATTGTTACTCCAATGAATGGAACTTCAAAATCAACCTCATAAAACCTCGTGTTCATCCATGCGACCACCAAAAATGCCGGCCAGACGCGGGCCGACGACAGTCCGATTTGCATGAAAAAGGTCTTGCCGAACGCGTCGTTGGCAAGTTTGTTGGCCGCCTTGTACGATTCCTTGTCTCCTAAGGCGAGGGCGTCAATTGACAGATTCTGGTAATTTACCATCTGATCCTGCACGTGCTGGATACTCTTCCTGGTTAAAAGGAACGCGAACGATATGCTAAACTCCCCAATAACTACCGCAACTAAAGCTAAGAAGAACGTTCCTACGAAAAAATCGAGCGGCGCATAGCCGGATAATCTGTAAAACCAAATAAAAAAAGAGTCTACAGACAGGAACAGTTGATTCATGTTCACTCATAAGACGCTTAGGTTATCCGAAATGTGATCGGGGTTCCGCACAAATTCCGAACCCCGATCATGAATGAAAGATTGAATACTAGAGTATTTACATGCCCGGGAGCACCGAATATCCCAGGAAACCCTTGGTGGTGTAACCGATCCCCACATATAAAGCCAGGACCACGAACAATCTTTTCAACCACACCTCAGGGATGTATTTAGAAGTGACCGGTCCCAATAAAGAACCAATAAATATCCCGATCAACTCGGAACCAATTAGAGTGAAGTCAATGGGGACACTTTTTACAAACATATAGGTGAAAATGGAGGTAATCATGCTCACGAGAACAGCAAGAGCTGATGTGCCGGCGACGATGAACATGGGAAGTCCGACCACTGATGTCAAGAATGGAACATATAGGAACCCGCCACCTACTCCAATAAAAGCCGAAATAGCGGCTATCACAAAACCGCCCAAAATCGGCCATATAGGGTTAAAGGAGAATTCCACCCCATAAAATGTAAAGACTATCTTAGAAAATCCCCAACTTTTGACCTTCACACCTTCCTTGCCTGTCGTCGCTCCGCCCGCCTTTTTGTGAATGTTCGCGTCTTCAAACGCTTTGGCCGCTGCTTTCGCGCTTTTTCGGCTAGCTTGTCCTGCAGGTGTGGTTTCATAAAACAAAACACCCGCCACAGCAAAAACGACTATGCCAAAATAACCTATATAACTACTGAGATTAACTTTTCCCGCCGTTAGAACAGGAATCAGATAGGCTCCGAGGACTCCACCGCCGGCAAGGCACAGGGCCAAAGGCATGACAAGTCGTCCCATGCGCCAATAGGTAATTGAGGATATAAGGGCTGAAAGGCCCACCAAATATTGATTACAAACTCTTATGGAATCCGTAAGTAATTTGTTTAACGTAGGATTAGTGTCTTTGAAGGTTTTACCGTAGTCAGCGAGTCCAAACACCGTGATGTGACCGACGCCAGCCATTATCCCGCCGAAAGCCCCAACCGATGAAAAAATCCAGCCGACCCAGACTCCCCAGAGAATGTACCATAACAGAAATGAATGTGGCGCCCCAGGTATACCCATAAAGCCTGGGGGGGCTTGGGGGTCAATCATTCCAACCCCTGTTCCCTTAGGTGTCTTGGCTATTGCGTCCTCGAGCTTCCCCGCAAATACCGGCTCCGAAAGGACGGCGTTTGCGACAAATGCTACAGCGACTGCAATACCTAGAAATAACCATAGTCTCTTGTTCATCTAAACCTCCGTTGAAATTTGAAAATGCCTCTCAAATGAAAGTCATATGCCGCCAACACGGACATGTTTCAAGAATTGACCATCCTGGTAGGAAATAGATTGTGGTTCTCGACTAACGAAATAGAGTAGATAATCAAATCTATCCAATACTTATAGATAACCAAGTTTCCATTAGTATATGCATATAGTCATAATTACATTCTTTGGTAAAAGAAAGTCAAGATTTTAAATCCCAAAAAACACCAATCCTCAACATTTGATCAAATAAAGATTTCTTATTGAATATGAATTACCCTGACCCCGTTGCTATCAAAAACAGGTGGGAAAATGTCTCTGTCCAGAACCGCAAAATTCTGAGTCGAATTAGAGTTAATCAAATACCATATAAATCCGTTAAAAGGCTCAAAATATAGGTTTGGCTTACTCAAACTTTGTGGGTTGAAATCCTCTTCTCGGATTATCAAATATTCTATTCCCCGTGATTTGCAGAAAGCCTTTATTTCTTCGGGACTTGAAGAATAATAGGCCCTGAATAAATCAAAAGTCCGTTTTTTTACTTCGCTCCAGTACGGCTCAACCCATGTATGAGAAAGCTCATAAGTTACGAAAGCCCGCCTGTTTCCAAACGTCATAACATTATCCATGAGTTCCGGCCATCCAGCGATTAACGTGTTCTTGGGGGTTGTTTGCAGGAACTTATAAAGGCTTTGATCATGTGAATAATCGAAGAGTTCGATGTGTCTTCCCTTGAACGACGCGAACACCAGTAATGCCACAAGAATCAAGCACATTTTCGTTCGACTCAATTCGATCTTTTCAAGAATGATCCGGATGGCTACCGCAAAGCCAATGCAATAGATTATGTTTAAAGTGTAAAAAAGGTATCTTCTCGGAACGAATAACTTAACAAGGAACAGCCTTGCGACAACATACAGAAACAATGAAACCGGAATTATTAAAAAAAGCCCTCTCAATCCTTTCCATTTAACAACCGGTTGATAATTGAGACCTGCGTAAACAAAAATCCCAATTGTCGCAAGAGCCATTATCCAGCCCGCTATTGGTCCCCAATAAGGAAAAGACAGATTGAATACCCACGGCCTTATCAATTCATAAAAAAATGATGGCGTAGGATATAGCTGGTATCTACCAAATTCGGTGTACTCACTTTTCCCAACCATTTCCGAACAACTTATCAAATGACCCAGGTTGGACTGATACCATAAAATGTTGAAGACCGTGAAAACGACCCCGATAATTACCGGGATATTTAAGACAAGAAGCCGCCTTATGAACTTTCCGAGGTCTGAAATTGGTTCTGCGGTTGCAAATGTTTTTGGAAAGACTCTGGGAGCAATTTTTAAAGAAACAACCAGCGCCTGAGTGAGAAGACACATGAGAAAGACGTAGGGATTAAAGAAGGATTGAACAAGAACAACCACGCCTCCCTTGAAGATGTCTTCCCTGGAAATGAAATAAAGGTATGCGATTAACAAAGGGAAAACAAAACCCCGGGACAATCCGCCAGCCATCTGCCCCTGAAATCCTGTGAAAAGAAAATAGACAAGGACCACGATGAAGGCCGTCAGATTGTCTCCGAACAACCGACCCCAAACAAACCACAACGCGGCGGTAACTACAAAAAGTATGGCTGCGAGGACTTTTGAGAACAGTAACGGTTCAAACCACAAGGAAGCGAACCGGTAAATCGCTCTGACGCCAACTGGAACATAAGCTTCGGAATAGTTTGCCAGGAAATCATTTTGAAATAGTTCCGGATCTTGCCAACGCTCCATCCAGAACAACTGCTGCCGGACGTCATCATTTATAAGGTAATGATTGGAAAAGATGTCATAGTTTCCAACAAGGAAAACACTTGTGGACAGCGCCATTACAAGAATAACGGCGCCAATTCCTCTTTTACTGGTAACCAATGAGGGGCTCATCCTCGAATTATTGAATCATGCCACTCTAATGAGGGCAATGCTGGAAACTTGGGTGTGACCCTTACCCCATATCCATACAAGCCTGTTTGAGTGAGAGGAATTTCCCCCTTGAATATCAGATCTCCGTTTTCATGGGAACTGTCAGCGGCAGGATCAAGCCTCTTGACATTTCTCGTCTTGAATTTATCCCAAAGATCAATTGGCCCATGCAGAAGCTCCACTTTTAATTCATCCGGGCCGTGTCCGGCCGAACTGATCCGAACCTGGACGTCAACATTTTTCCCTTTTAAGTATTCTGAATCATTGGATACCGTGACATCCATGATTTCAATTTTCGCCCAATTTCGCTCAATATTCTTCTTCCATTGCACCAGGTCCTTCAACCGGGAATAATTGTCCTCTGACAAAGCCTTAAAGTCCATAGCGCAAGGGACATAAGAAGACTCAACGTAATCACTGACCATGCGATGGGAATTGAAAATCGGACAAATTGTGCTTAATGACCTTTTCATTACAGCAATCCAATCACGAGGCACATCATCCGTAGCTCTTTCGTAAAAAAGGGGGACTACATTTTGCTCCAGCAAATCGTAAAGTTCTTTGCCTTCTATCTCGTCCTGGTAATCCGGATTATCATATTCTTCACCGGAGCCAATGGCCCATCCATTTTCGCCATCGTAACCCTCGTCCCACCATCCATCCAGTACGCTCAGTGTTAACGCTCCATTAGCGGCCGCTTTCATTCCGGATGTCCCACACGCTTCCAATGGTCTGCGAGGATTGTTGAGCCAAACATCCGCTCCCTGTACCATATATCTCGCAACATTTATGTCGTAATCCTCAATGAAGATAACTTTCCCTCTGAATGGCTCGGATTTGATGGTTTGCACAACGCTCTGGATCAATTTCTTTCCACCGTTGTCCGCTGGATGAGCCTTACCGGCAAATATAAGTTGAACAGGCTTGTCTGTCTTACAAAGTATATTAGCCAATCTTTCAAGGTCGCTAAAAATCAGCGTGGCGCGTTTATATGTCGCAAAACGTCTGGCAAAACAAATGGTGAGGGCGTCAGTGTTTAAAAGGTTGTATGCTTCCTCAATTTCCAGGGGAGACGCCCCCCGATTCTTTAACTGAGTGATAAATCGGCGACGAGCGAAGTATATCAGTCGGCTTCGGCACCTTTCGTGAGTTCTCCAAATCTCCGTGTCAGGAATTTCATCGACCCTGCGCCAAATTTTCTCATTATCCGGATCCTCGGTCCAGCCTGGCCCCAAATACCTGTCATACAATCTCAAAAGATCTCTCGATATATATGATGGTATGTGAACTCCATTGGTAATATGTCCAATCGGCACTTCTTCCTGTTCCAGTTTTGGCCAGACCACTTGCCACATCTCTCGAGCTACGCGCCCATGCAGTCGGCTCACTCCATTAGCCCTGGCGCTCAACCTTAGCCCAAGGACGGGCATCCAGAAACCCTCGCTTCGGTCCCTCGGGTTCCGCCTTCCCATGGCCAGAAATTCATCAAAATCCATACCCGCTTTTTCTACCGGAGATCGAAAATACTTCTCCATTAGACCACGTTCAAAGACATCATTACCGGCCGGAACGGGAGTATGAACTGTTAAGATGCTCTGACTGATGACTATTTGACGGGCTTCGTCAAAAGTTAAACCTTCTTCCTGAACGAAATATCGTATCCTTTCCAGTAGAGTGAAAGCTGCGTGCCCCTCATTAAGATGAAAAACTGACGGTTTAATCCCCAGCGCCTGCAATGCGCGAAGGCCTCCTACACCAAGCAGGATCTCCTGCCTGATTCTCATCTCATTGTCACCACCATAAAGCTGTGCAGTCACTTCTCTGAGATGCGGTGGATTCTCAGGTATGTTCGTGTCCAGGAGGTACAACGGCACACGGCCCACGTTGACCTTGAGAATTCTAAAGTTAAGAGGTTCTCCCGCAAGGTCAACTCGGACAATCAAAACTCCGCCGGATGAGTCTGTTTGTTGTTCGAGAGGCAAGCTATCAAACTGGGTTTTTGGATAAATCTGTTCCTGCCAACCATCCAGAGAGAGTCGCTGTTTAAAATAGCCTTCCTGGTACATTAGTCCTACGGCTACCAAAGGTAAATTCAGATCACTCGCTGATTTCAGATGGTCCCCTGCGAGTAGGCCAAGCCCACCGGAATAGATGGGCAAAGATTCGGTAATTCCAAACTCAAGAGAAAAATACGCCGTAACAAAGTCTACAGCTTGCTGTAATCGGTAAGCGTACCGGCTGGGGTTTCTCATGTAAGCTTGGAATCTGCTGCAAACTCTTTCCGCGTGAGCCAGATAACCTGAGTCCTCGCGGATCTGGTTCAGGCGTTGCCTTGAAAGACGGATGAGTGACCACAAGGGATTGTGACCTCCTTCTCTCCAAAGGCCTTCATCCAGATGATCAAAAAGTTCGACCGCATCCAAATTCCATGAGAACCAAAAATTGTTGGCTAATTCACGAAGGTTTTCTAGATCCCCTTCCATCGGGGGAACAACGACATACTTCCTCAGAGTCATGAAATACCCTCTTACCGGATTAAACAATTAATTATTTCACAAATACCAGAGCCATTTCAATCTGTCTGTTTACAAATCATATACTGGCGACACAAAAGATAACACGATGATCTCTGAATCCAAATAACAAACCTTGTGAGCATAAAGAGCGGGAAAACGTTTTGAAAAAGCACTTTAAAGTGTTATACGAGAAATTGACTTCTAATTTCAGGTGGAACATCTCGCAAAAAAGTTGACTGAAAAGCTGTCTATGAGTAAGCATAACATTTAGAAAGTTGGGTTATCTCTCAGAGAGTCGCTAGGATCACCTCTGAGTTTGGCGCCTAAAACATGAGCTTTTGTCAACGATGAATACTATGGTAAATTCCAGCGGAATCTAATGTATAGCTTATTAAACTCAGGGATTGAGAAAAAATAACATCCCAGAAAAAAGGGGACTACCAAAATGGCCGGTTCTGAAATTCTTCAAGACAAACTGATTCTAGCCGTTGATGACGAAGAAGACGTCCTCGACATTATTGAAGAGGAACTTTCCGAGTCAGCGAATGTTACATTGCATCGGGCGATATCATTTGAAAGAGCGCAGCAATATTTGGTTTCATACACGTATGATCTTGTCATACTTGACATCATGGGGGTTAGAGGGTTTGATTTGCTTCAGATAGCGACCAATGCGGGATTCCCGACGGTCATGTTAACAGCCCACGCTTTTACTCCCGATGCTCTCAAGAAATCGATCGAACTTGGAGCGCGCGCTTATTTACCCAAGGAAAAACTTGGATCCCTTGTTCCATTCCTTGAGGATGTTTTAAAACTCAATTATTCATCGGCATGGAAAAAGGCGCTAGACCAGGTAGGTTCATTATTTAACAAGAAATTTGGATCTGATTGGAGAAAGTCTGAAAACGATTTCTGGGAGGATTTCGAGAAAAAGATGACGATAGATGACGCTGCCATAATCAAATAACTTCATCATCTTGAACCTCCCGGCAGAAATGTTCGGGAGCCAATCCGTCCTTCCTGTCGCGCTATCAGGTCTAAATACGCGCGTCTATTTTTTATTGTGTGTTTATCGTCCAGCTATTAAATATGCCGGTGTTTGACATTCCTGCGGCGCCGCGAATCAGTTGTTCGCCATCAGATACCATCTCAATAATTTTGAAAAGTTGTTTGACACGTGAATCAATTTACGGTTTTGTTTATAGGATAAAATGACGATTTAATCAGGAGATTTTTCATGAAAGAAGTAGTTATAGTTTCTGGTTGTAGAACCGCCATTGGAACTTTTGGCGGAACATTGCGCGACATGCACGCGTCCAGCATCATGGCCGTCCCCATGAAAGCCGCCATGGAGCGAGCTGGAATTACTCCCGATATGATCGAAGATGTAAGGTTCGGTTGTTGTCTCAACCCGACCGACGCTATGAACGTAACGCGTATAGGGGCTTTGATCGCAGGGATTCCGAACAGCGTGCCCGCTGTCACTATCAACAGGGTGTGCATATCCGGCATGGAAGCCGTGCTATCGGGCGCTGCGATGATAAAGGCGGGCGAAGCCGACATTATTCTGGCAGGTGGTGTGGAACACATGTCAGGCGTTCCATACACTCTTGAAAAAGCCAGGTGGGGTGTTCGAATGGGCAATGACGCTCTTACAGACGCCATGACTACCGGGCTGCACTGTGGATCGCACATACTTCCCTATCCTAAGGATGGGCCGGTAGAATTTTTCAGGGGCAAACCATACATTATGGGACATACCGCTGAATTTGTCGCGCTTAAACTAGGAATATCCAGGCAGGAACAGGATGAAATAGCTTTGCGGAGCCACAACAATGTAGAAAGGGCTACGAAGGACGGCTCCTTTGCCGAAGAAATAGTTCCTCTTTCCGTTCCCCAGAGAAAGGGAGAGCCAAAGATCTTTGAAAAAGATGAACATTTCAGACCGGGCCTAACCATGGAAGCGCTTGCCAAACTGTCTCCGGCGTTCATTCCCAAGACTGGAACTGTTACAGCCGGCAACGCAAGCGGAATTAATGATGGGGCCTCCGCTCTGGTAATCATGTCTCTCGAAAAGGCTAAAACCTTGGGGTTAAAGCCTCTTGCTCGCATTAAAGCCGTTGGCATGGGAGCCTGCGATCCGACCATAATGGGTTTAAGCCCGGTGCCGGCGGTTAATAACCTCCTGAAGAAGTCCGGCCTGAAACAGGGGGACTTTGAATTGATTGAGTTGAATGAGGCTTTTGCGGCTCAGTACCTTGGATGCGAGAAAGAACTAAATCTCAATCGTGAGATAACAAACGTGAACGGTTCCGGAATAGGCTTGGGACATCCGGTAGGGAGCACTGGCTCGAGGCTCATAGTCACGCTGATTCATGGGATGAAAAAACGTAACAAGAGTCTCGGACTGGCCACTCTTTGTGGAGGTGGCGGTGTATCAATGGCCTGCGCGATTGAAATGATGTAGATTTACAATTTGTTGAGCGTTTGAATCTGACTCGACGCTAATGATTGCGCGCAGGGAATGTCAATTTTCTGCGCGCGTTATCTAGAAAAAAACATAAACTACCAGCCTAAGAGTATAAATTATCAGAATCACCAGGGCCAGAATGCCTATGACAGAGTGAATCCTCGCGCCAAGATCCTTCCATCGGTCGATTATTGAATATTTTCTGCCTAACTCATTGCGTTTCAGTATGAATTCGTCTACTACAAGCCACGTTAGAATTATAAGCAGGATTGTGCTCAGATATTTCATGATGTAACTATATACACGTTTTGCGGAGATTTATCTCTAACTGATGTGCGGAGCGCCAATGTGGGCACAGGGGTATGAATGAAACTGGAATTTCAAAAAATGCACGGAACCAAAAACGATTTTATTGTTTTACATGATTTAGGAAATACCCTGGCCATTTCCCCCGCGCAGGCGGCGTATCTTTGTGATCGCCGCATCGGCGTTGGCGCTGACGGCTTGATTGTGGTAAGGCCTTCTGAAATTGCGGACTTTTTTATGGATTATGTGAACTCGGATGGATCTATTGCGGAAATGTGCGGGAATGGAATTCGATGTCTCGGAAAATACGTTTATGACAATGGCCTTACAGGAAAGACCAGCCTCAGGATTGAAACCAGGGCTGGTGTCAAAGGTCTGGATTTGCTGGTTGATGAATCCGGACGAATTTCCAAAGTACGCGTCGATATGGGCAAGCCGATCTTTGATCCAAACAGTATTCCCGTATCAGCAATCAATAGTAAACCCCCAATATTAGACTATCCTCTAATCGCCGATGGAGAAACTTTGTTTTGTTCGTTCGTTTCAATGGGCAATCCCCACTGTGTAATTGTGTACGATAAAAATGATCTGGACCAAGCCCCAAGAAGATTTGGTTCAGCTATAGAAAACCACGTGATGTTTCCGGCAAAAACTAATGTTGAATTTGTGAAAGTTCTCAATAGGGGACGCGTTCTTATGAGAGTATGGGAAAGAGGAAGTGGTGAAACTTTAGCCTGCGGAACCGGGGCCTGTGCGGCGGTCGTAACAACCATTCTGAAAGGGCTTACTGATCACCAAGTCTCGATAGAACTTCTGGGCGGCACACTAGATATTACATGGGAATCCTTAGAAACTTCGGTATTTATGACTGGAACCGCTGATAAGGTTTATCATGGACAGATAACATTGTGATTGTATGTATTTAATAATCTTGACATACTGTGAATGGTGGAATAACCTGCCCTTAAGCCTGAGAATCCAGAGACTTGGTTACAGCAGCTACAGTGGAATCAGGCTAAAACGGAGCAGGAGAAGGATATGAAACTTTTGAGAAGCAAGACAGGCTTCACACTCCTGGAGATGACTACAGTCATTCTAATCATAGCTGTACTGGCGGTAATTTACTTTCTGGAGATTGATTCTTATAGGGAAAGACGGATGAGTGAACTGGCGGCCAAAACCCTAATGATGGCGGCCAAAGCGCAAGAAGATTTCTTTGCTCACGAACACCGGTACTTCGATGCAAAAATTTCGGGAAACGGTCCCAACGCGATTCTCACTGCGCCAAATGGAACCAAGACTCAAGTTGTCGCTCCAGCCGGAGTTGAGTTGAATATTTCGACAAAAGGCTTTGAAAAAAAAGCGTTTAATGGAACAGCCTATTACAAGGGCGCCAAAATAATTCACAAATATGATTCCGAAACAGGTAAAATAAGTACAGTCTTTAGGTCACAGGAAGATCTTGAATGAACCGAAGCCTGCTTAAAGCTCTGAAACGCAACGAAATTTATATCGTGGCGATAGTAATCGCAGGAGTTTTTATTTCTGCCATGCTGGTTGTCGGGTTTCTGTTACGTGATTCCCTGGTGGCCCAACCATACGAGGCTTTGGCAAAGGAAGACCTTCATAGAGTTTTTGCGACAGGATATTTAAGATTCAGGGAAGACAATGGTAGCCCATATCTTAAAGTCGAACTTCATAACGGGACACTATGGTGGATAAAATCGCTGGATCTCGAGTTTGCTGGAAAGACCTACACTTTAGGGGACGCAAGCGCTTTCAAGCCCCTTCATTTTGGAGCGGTCAGATTAGACCTTTCAGACGCTCCGCAGCGCAAGAATTCAACCGAATATGATCTGAAAATTATAAGCGCGGCTGGTTATCCTCCAGCGGAACTCCAGTGGGACCGTAATGTTGGTAAAGTGACAGAGGCTCAGAGATCTTCGAGGTCCAAACATTATTAAAAATCTGTCATACGGTTGAAAAAACCAAAAATCCGTTGGTTCCCCCTCGCATTTAACATTATAATGATTTTAACGAACCGGACGCGTCGTAATTAGTCTTAAGCCTTAACATAGCGCCGGAACGAAAAAGATACGATCACCAGGTACAAATAAAACATAATGGAGGGTGTCATGTCATCTCACGGAGTTTCCTCTGCGGATTATGAAAAAGCTTTAAATGTGGGCCGCCCACCTAATGTGGTAAAACTGTTCCCCAATTCGAAAGCCTTAATCGTAAGTGGAAAAGTCATAGACCGGGCGATGATAAAAAAGGGAAAGGCTATGGCGATAGCAGCCAGCGTGACGGAATTCCTTTGTCGCCTATGGCGCGCTAAGGGCAGCGCAAAGAGCTAACGCCGCAATAATCATAGAGATCGCCAAATCAGAGGGAGGTTCAAACGCTTACTGCGCGGTGAGCCTGTGGAACATGGCCAGACTTGTGGATTCAATATGCAATGAGCTTGGAATAACAGTTCCTGTGGCGATACACGCCGACCACTATGGTATCAAGAGCGAGAAAGACCTGGTTGTCGCCAAGACCGAAATCCCCAGCCTGTTTGACGCTGGAATGACCTCGATAGCGATTGACGCTTCTCACTTACCGGATGCCGACAACTTGCTGGCAAACCTAGAACTCTCAAAGTTCCTGCCCCGCTGGGCGGGTTATGAAACTGAAGTCGGTGAAATCAAGGGGAAAACAGGATTGTCCACGGTTGAAGAAGCGCTGTTTCTGATAAAAGGACTCAACGCCAATGACCTTTTCCCAGATTGGATTGCTCTCAACAATGGAACAACCCATGGTCTGGAAGCTTCAGACGCCGGCATTCAAGTGGACCTGACGGCCAACATCCATAAAGCGTTGGAGCCATATCATGTTTCTGGGGCGCAGCATGGAACTTCGGGCAACAGTTTTGATCGTCTTCGCTCAATAGTCGAGAAAACCCGCACCACGAAGGCTAACGTAGCCACCGCCCTTCAAATGGTGTCTTGGGGATTGAAAGTCAATGAATACGGAAACGCTATTCAGGATGGCGCCGGTAATTTCATCAAGATTCCTGAAGCCGGCCCATCCAACGCCATGTGGGACCAGATGGTCGCAACAGCCAATGAAAAAGGCTGGAAGGGCGGAGATTACAAAAAATTGAACCTGCCCTTTGAAAACCGGCTTCTTGGTCTATCTGCCATGGATAGGGAAAGAATGATCAAAGGTGTGGAAGACTTTGTTTACCTTCTTATCTCCGACGTCTTCAATGGTCAGGATACGGCAGGGCTTGCCATCGAAGAAATCTTGAAGGCAAATTCCTATGACCTTGGCCCCAAAGCCACGAGAATTGAGAACCCTGCTGATTGGAGTGTTGGGAAGATCCGTGAAAAAGGCGCTACCATAGACACTGACAAGGGACCCAAAGGAAATTTTGACGATTAAAAAAAATACTTACCGGCGCAGGATCTTTCAAACATCCTGCGCCGGCTTAAAAGACCGCGTTGAACCGATCTGCGAAGTCAGTTGAAAGTTGTTTGGATATATCCGGTTATTGTCCATCCATGGCCGAGGCTTTTTCCTCAATTAACCTCTTTTGCTCCAGCCTGTATTCGATAAGCTTTTGTCGCAAATCCGCATCAAAACACGCCAGTATTTCAACAGCGAACAGGCCGGCGTTTTTTGCGCCACTGGATCCTAACCCCATACATGCTACGGGGATTCCACCCGGCATCTGAACCGTTGATAGCAAGGAGTCGATTCCTCCAAGAGGAGAAGAATCCATAGGGACCCCGATGATTGGCGTAACAGTATGGGCCGCAAGGAATCCCGCTAGATGCGCAGCCATTCCAGCCCCTGCAATAAGTACCTTCCAGCCTTCTTTTTCCGCGCGCTTGGCGATTTCACTCACTCTCTCCGGCGTTCTGTGGGCTGAAGCTACTGTCATATAATACGGGACACCGAATTCACTTAATATTTCAGCCGCTTTTTTCATTTTTGGGAGGTCTGAATCACTTCCCATAAGGATTCCAACCTGAATATCGTCCATGTTAATACCACCTGACGACTAATTGATTAACAATCACAAGGAACTTGTTGATTCGAGATAGCCGGCTATAGCTCCATCATATTGATTGGTGAGCCTGAAAACCTTCTTTGCCAGTTTGAAATTCGTAGCTTCCGATACTGATCCCCCAGTTTTCTTCATCTCTGCGATAACGGTTTGATAATCATTTGGATCAGTCACTACGGTTACAAAAGGGTAATTTTTCGCCGCCGCTCTCAATAGGGTTGGCCCACCAATATCGATGTTTTCTATTGCATTGGCAAGGTCGCACTGAGGGTCGGCAATCGTTTTCTCGAAGGCGTAAAGGTTAACCACGACCATGTCAATGGGTTCAATACCATGCTTATTCATGGCCTTCAGATGTTCAGGGTTGGAACGAATTCCTAGGATGCCCCCGTGTACTTTCGGATGCAATGTTTTTACCCGCCCGTCAAGCATTTCCGGAAATCCGGTAAATTCTGAAACTTCTTTGATTTTTACTCCCAATCCGGCGATAGTCTTTGCCGTCCCTCCTGTAGAAAGGATCTCTACTCCGAATTTCTGGAGTTCCATAGCGAATTCCCCAACTCCATTTTTATCTGTTACACTTATCAATGCTCTTAGAATCTTGGGCATGTTCCACTCCTTGGTTTGTGATCTTTATCCGCTCCGGAATATTCAACTGAGACCAGTTGGTTGAGTGAAGCCGGACCGACCTGATTTTTACCTGCCGCCGGATTTCGTGTTCCCTGTCTGTTCTAGAAGACGCTTCGCCTCCTGACCGATTTGTCCTTCCGGATCACTTTTAATTACGAATTCCAGTTTTTTGATCCCCTCGGTTTTAGAACCTTCGATCAACATCAGATCGGCCAGTTTCAGGTGTGCGGCCATATACTCGGGATCAATCTCCACGACCTTTCGAAACATGTCATAAGCGGGCGAATATTCCTTTCGTTCCTGATAGATCAACCCCATTCTATAAAGGGCTTCCTTGAATGAAGGGTCAATTTCAACCGCCTTTTTATAATTTTCCAGAGCCTTAGCTAGGTCCTTTTTTTCTTCATGACAAAACCCCAGATTGAACAGAGCGTTGATATTGTCCTTTTTAAGGAGCGCCGCTCTTTCATAGTTAAGAATGGCCTTGTCAACGTCCTTTTTCTGGTTGTACGCCACACCGAGATTGTAGGCCGCCTTTTCTGGAGTGGAATAGTTTGGGTCCCCCAAACATTCCTCGAATATTGGAATGGCCTCGTCAGGTTCGCCTTTGGCAAGGAATGCCGTTCCGAGGTTGTTTTTGGCCTCTGTAAATTTCGGTTCTTTAGTTAGAGCTTTTTTATATTGCTCTATGGCTTCGTTATACATTCCCTTGCGCTGATAGGCCAATCCCAGCGCATGTTCGACATCAGCGTTCCCGGGGGCGAGGGTCTGCGCGGCAAGGAGTTCCTTGAGGGCCTGTGGAGTTTTGCCCTCATTTAGATAATTTATTCCAAGTTGATAATGCAGTTCGACTGTTTTTTGCAATTTCCCCGGTGTCTCTGTTTTTTGCGGTACGCAGGAGGTGAAGCCGGTCACCAATAAAGCCAGCACTGCTAATGAAGATCGAGCGAGAACCCGGGACATTCTTAAAGACCCCAATGACGTAATATGATTTTCAGGCATGTGAATACATAAGCGAAAAGGAATCGACACTAATCATCAAATTCCCGACAAGCTGAATTTGGAAAACCAAAAGCTATCTCTCTTGCTGTCGAAGTCAAAAACGTGTTGATGTCGATATCCGGAGTGAAACGAACGTAGCCACTTTCCTCTCCCGGGTTTACCTTCTCAAAGTCGGTTTTTTGGCTATGGTAGAGTTCCCATCTACCGTCCGAAGGTTCTTCGACGTCTTTCATCCTCTGCGGCCAGCCGTTCATGAATAATATCATCCGAAGCTTCGCAATGAACCATTATGAAACGCGCGTCAAGACTCTTCGCCAAATTCAAGGCTTCCAGCCTCAGCCTTTTTTTCGCAAAGGAAGCGTCCAGTATGACGTGACGGCCTTCCCCAAGCCTCGTTTTCGCTTCATCGAGCATGGCCCCATACGTCCTATCGGACGATTCTCGCGTATAGATTCCAGCCCCATAATTGTCAAGCATATGTTCAGACCGCTCAAGACCAAGTGATTCTTTTCTTACCACATCGGACCTGATGGTATCTATCCCGAGTCTTGTTCCAAGCCTCGAAGATAGAAAACTCTTCCCGGATCCCATCAGCCCACAGGTTATCACAAGCGCCGGTTCAGGTCGTGGAGCAAAATAGATCCGCGCCAGAGCAAAATAATCCTTCGCGATGGAAGCCGATCTGAGCCTTGTCTTTTCGTCAATCTCCAGTTCATTCAAAGTGAAACTCTGAACCTTGCCCCTGACGTAGGCTCGATAAGATTGATAAAATCTTAAAAGTTCGTTTGACTTGTGGTCCTGACAGTCCCTCATATATCTGGCTAATACTCTGTCCGAAAAAGCGGGGTAGCCCGAAAAGTCCAAATCCATCAGCAGAAATGCAAGGTCTGCAAGACAATCCGAATACCTGAACCTGTCATTAAACTCAATACAATCCATCAACATTATCGGATCAAAAAGAACCACGTGGTCCAAATGAAGGTCGCCGTGGCAATCCCGTATATGGCCCTGCTTGACGCGTTCCTCCAGGAATTCCCTGTTCCGTTTCAAGTAACCCAACGATTCTCTTTTTATAAACTCAAATGTTTCCACCGGGATCGTTTTACCGATGAAAGGCTCTGTCTGAATGAAGTTTTCCAAAACGTTCTGCATGATTACTTCCGGGGCCCCGAAGATTGAAACCCGTGGACCACCCGAAGCCTTAGAATGATACTCGAGGATGTTGTCGGCCACCCTGTCAATGGTTGTTTGTTCCACGGTATTTTTGGCCAGGGCGTTCTTAAGTATTTTTTCGTCGGGCACGAATCGCATTAAAACCGCATATTCAATTACAGGGCCGTACCCGTTCAGGTTTATTCCGTATTCCGGTGATTCATTTACAGGAACTACCCCAAGATAGATGTCTCTCGAAAAACGTGAATTGAGTTGAACCTCCTGTCGGCAGTAGAATTCTCTTTTTTCAAGCGTGGTAAAATCGAGAAAACCAAGCGAAAGCGGTTTCTTGAGCTTGTAGACAAAACTACCCGCCAGAAAAACTATTGAAATATGAGTCTGAATGACTCGAACCGAATCAGGATGGTGTGGATAGATTGTAGGGTCTGAAAGAGCCTCTATCAGGCGCTCAACATGTTCATTCAACAATCTCTCCTTTGATCCGACGCCAGTTGACCGCATGCCGCAAGAATGTCCCGGCCTCGTGATTTTCGTATTATAGCCATCAGCGACTTTGACATGAGGATGTCTTGAAAGGCCGCCGTCCTTTCTGGAGTTGGGGTTTCGAATTCAGTGGACATTTCGTCATTGAAAGGTATGAGATTCACCTTGGCTCGAATGGGGTTCAGGAGTTTAACAAGCCTTTTTGCGTCAGCGGCTGAATCATTCAGACCTCGTATGAGGACATATTCTATCGTGATGCGGTCGCGTTTTGGTAAGGGATATTCTTTGAGCGCCGCCATCAGAATGTCTATGGGATAAGTGGAATTTACGGGCATTATCGCACTCCTGGTTGCATCAGTGACCGCGTTGAGACTTACGGCAAGTTTGGCCCTGACCCTATTTCCCAGCTCAACTATTCGTGGAGCTATACCGCATGTTGAAACGGTAATCCTTCGCCATGAAATTTTTGCTCCATTCGGATCAGTCAATATATTTATTGCTCGGACAGTGTTTTCAAAGTTCGCCAGTGGTTCTCCCATACCCATGAAAACGACATTGGTGATTGCGGAACCTGAAACCTGTCTCCGGACTTCCAGCAACTGCCCTACTATTTCACTGGCCGTAAGGTTTCTAACAAACCCCATCTTCGCTGTTCTGCATATCCTGCAACCCATTGCGCAACCAACCTGGGTCGAAACACACAAAGTGTCGTGATCATCAGTCGGAATGTAAACAGACTCTATCTTTGAACCATCAATGAGACCAAAAAGAAACTTTGTTACGCCATCTTCAGATGTTATCTTTCCAAGCGCTTCCAATCTTCCTATCCTGGCTATTGAAGAAAGTGTTTCTCTTAACTTCACTGAAAGATTTGTCATGCTGCCGAAGGATACCGAGAGCGCCTGTTGTATCCATCTCATGACTTGCCCCGCCCTGTACGGCTCGTGTCCGACGGTCCTGAAAAAAGACTGGAGTTCCTCCAGTGTCATGTCCGCTAGGTCAGGCCGGCTATCTGTCGTGGAACTGAGATCTTGCGTCAAAATATCTCTATTCCACTGAAGAAATGGCTGATTTCAAATCTGGCGCTCTCTTCAGAATCAGAGCCGTGAACTATGTTGTTTTGCTTGCTGCCCGCCCAACGGGCTCGAATTGTTCCGGCTTTGGCCTCGGCCGGGTCAGTTGCGCCCATTATCTCGCGGTTCCTTTTTATGACATCATCGCCTTCGAGAACCAGGATTACCAATGGTCCCGATGTCATGAAATCAACCAGCTCCGGGAAAAAAGGCCGTTCTTTGTGAACATAATAAAAACCCTCCGCTTCCGCCTTGCTGAGCCATTTCATTTTCATCGCCGCGATTCGGAAACCCGCTGATTCGAAAACGCATATCACTTCACCTATCAGTTTATTGGATACGCCGTCAGGTTTGATTATCGACAGTGTCTTTTGCATTTAGGATTCCTCTTCCAGATCGAAATTTTGTCTAAAATCCAAATCTAACACAGTTGTGTTTCCAGAATGAATAAGATAATTGTTATTTCCACATCAATGATTGAGAGACAAATTAATGAACCTTCTAAGATGTTTAACTTTTTGTTTGGCGCTTCTTGTGTCCGAGATGTCACTGGCGAACGCCGAAAATGACTTCAAACTCCCCAAACCTAGCTTCACAGGAAAGATTTCGGTTGAAGCCGCAATGACGAAGAAGAAATCGGTCCGTCATTTTGCCAATGATCCTTTAACTCTGGAACAGGTGTCTCAATTACTCTGGGCGGCTAACGGCGCTTTACCGGTGGACGCTATAAGCGGCGCCACCATCAAGACTTTGCCTTCAGCTGGGGGTATTTATCCTCTCGAGATATTTCTTCTTACCGGCGACAAATCGGTTAAAGGACTGCCGGCCGGGGTTTTTCATTACAACTCCTTAAGTAACTCACTTTTGAGGATCTCTGCGGAGGACGTCAGAATGACTCTTGCGCAGGCCGCTCTCTCTCAATTATGGATGGCCTCGGCCCCTGCTACAATTGTCATAGCGGGAGTGTTTAGCAAGTCAACAGCCAAGTACGGTCCTCGGGGAATCCAATACACATTTATGGAATCAGGCGCTTCAAATCAGAACCTGTATCTTCAGGCGGAAGCTTTAGGTCTTCGTATAGGAACGGTGGGGGCGTTTGAGGAAAACGCTGTTTCATCGGCCATAAAAATACCAGCGGGTATAACTCCAATGCTCCTCGTCCCCGTGGGAAAATAACGCTTAATCCAATTATATTAGAGAGATGATGTTCATACTGATCACACGATTATGGCGGCTCTTGAAATGAGAGCGCGCCCTAGGGAACTCAACCAAAAAAAGGCGAATCCGGCGAGGATTCGCTTCGCCGCGGCGTAGGAATTCACACGGGCCAGCTCTTGCGGTAATCGTAGGCAGCGCTCACAAGATTTCATACGCTATGGTGGGCGACACCGTTAATACTCTTTGTCCTTGACATAAACTTAAATCTATATAATCTTCAACAATACAGTAGTATTTTCCATTATAAAGTGTTCGCTAATCATTCTAAGGAGGTAGGTGGATGGACTGGGTTGTTTATGTAGCCCTTCTGTGCGGGGGCGCGGGTGTTGCCTATAGCCTAATAACAGCAGGTTGGGTTTTCAAGCAGGACGCTGGCAATGAGCGTATGAGGGAAATCTCCGGCTATGTGGCTGAAGGCGCCATGGCGTACCTAACTCGTCAGTACAAAGTCGTGGCCATAATTGCGGCCATATTGTTCGTCATTCTCTGGGTTGCCCTTGGCATGATGCCGGCAATCGGCTTCTTAGTCGGTTTGATTGGTTCAGGTCTCGCTGGTTTCCTCGGGATGAAAGTTTCCGTCAACGCGAACGTGCGCGTGGCCGCCGCTGCGGGCAGGAGCCTTGCGGACGCAATGGATGTCGCGTTCAAAGGTGGGTCCGTGACCGGTATCGTCGTTACAGGTCTGGCCCTTCTTGGTGTCGCTGGTTTTTACATGGTCGCCAGGGGACACAATCCTGACGCACACCACATCTTCATCTCTCTCGTTGGCCTTGGTTTTGGTAGTTCGCTCATGAGCGTGTTCGCTCGTGTTGGTGGAGGCATCTACACCAAAGCGGCGGACGTTGGCGCCGACCTTATTGGTAAAGTCGAAGCCGATCTTCCTGAAGACGATCCTCGTAACGCGGGCGTCATCGCTGACAACGTTGGTGATAATGTGGGTGACTGCGCTGGTATGGCCGCTGACCTTTATGAAACCTACACCGTTACCATCGTCGCGGCAATGTTGCTTGGCAGCACGATTTACGGCATGGGGACTCCCGCCTTCTACATGCCGCTTCTAATCGGTGGTGTTGCCATTATCGCCTCCATTATCGGCACCTTCTTCGTTAAGATCAACAGGACCCAGAACGAAAAAGACGTCTACATCATGGGCGCCCTTTACAAAGGCATGGCTGTTGCCGGTATTCTTGCCGCTGTAGCCTTCTACTTTGTCGCGGGGTATCTACCGTTGGGCAAGCCTCTGGCCACGGCCCACATAATCCAGCCGATGAGTATATTCTTCCTGGCTGTGATCGGTCTAATCCTGACGGGCCTGATCGTTGTCATCACTGAATACTTCACCGGTATGTATGGCCCTGTCAAATATGTCGCCCAGGCTTCTACAACCGGCCACGGCACCAACATTATCGCAGGTCTCGCCATTAGTATGATATCCACGGTGCTCCCGGTACTAGTTCTGGCGGCTTCGATCATGGTTGGATACGCTATCGGCGGTGGCTTTTCAGGTAGCACTGGAACCGGACTGTACGGAATTGCGGTCGTCGTTGTCTCCATGCTTTCCATGACCGGTATAGTTGTAGCAATCGATTCATATGGCCCGATCACTGACAACGCCGGTGGTATCGCTGAGATGGCCGAATTGTCGGAAGAAGTTCGTAACCGAACTGACCCGCTTGACGCTGTCGGTAACACCACCAAGGCCGTCACCAAAGGATACGCGATCGGTTCGGCCGCCTTGGCCGCCTTGGTTCTTTTCGCCGAGTACACTCGCGCCATCGAAGGATTGTCCGGAAAGGCGGTTGCCTTTGACCTGTCAGACCCGAAAATACTCGTTGGTCTGCTAATCGGCGGCATCATTCCTTATTTCTTTGCGGCTCTTTGTATGCTCGCAGTTGGTAAGGCCGCCGGATCAATCGTTGAAGAAGTACGCAGACAATTTCGCGAAATCAAGGGCCTCAGAGAAGGTCTTCCCGGTGTCAAAGCCGAATACGGCAAGTGTGTCGACATCGTCACGGCCGCAGCGCAGAAAGAGATGGTTATTCCATCCCTTCTACCGGTTGTGATACCTTTGGTTGTAGCGTTTACACTAGGCAAGGAAGCCCTCGGTGGCATGCTAATCGGTAGCATCGTTGTGGGTCTGTTCCTCGCCATCGCGATGACAACAGGTGGGGCTACATGGGATAACGCCAAAAAGTACATCGAAGATGGACACTTTGGCGGTAAGGGTGGCGAAGCTCACAAGGCCGCAGTTACCGGTGACACGGTTGGTGACCCGTACAAGGATACCGCCGGTCCCGCCCTCAACCCCGTCATCAAGGTCGTCAACATGGTGGCCCTGCTGCTGGTTCCGTTCATCGTATAACGATTTCTCAACATTCTGTTGAAGGTTAATTGAAAAGTCAGGGGCGCTCCCTAGTGGAAGCGCCCCTGACGCGTTCTAGCTCACAAATTCCCCATACTGCTTCTCGGTCGAGAATAATTCCATTTCCCTTTCAGATAATGAGAGAGATCTTGAAAGATCCCGACCTTTTGGATGAATACACTGCGCTGACCAACCCGGAAGAAAAAGACGATTATTGGAAGTGATTCAAATTTTGGGGGAAACTGAAGAAGGAAACTATGCGCCCTTTGAACAATTAAAATATGAACGGGGGATTTCAGCTCACTCTACATACCCAGATCATATGCGAAAATAACGGTGCGGTAACCCGTGATACTTTGGAAAAACATCGGGTTGACCAACGCAAGCACCAGAGAATTGGTCTTGTCGTTCTTGAAATCGCCCACCAGGTAGTCCGAGATAACCCCTGGACTGTTAACAGTACGCCACTTCTCAAGAAACCCCATGCCTTCCCATCCCAGCGCTTCTATGGTAGACCCCGACTCAGACTGTTTTACGACCAGAACATCGTTTTGCCCAGCGAACTGTCCATGAGTTATGAGGATCCTGCCAGGCATTGAAACGTCAAAGGGAGGTTGCCCTTGCTTGTGGAGCCTGACTCGCCTCTGTAAACCAAAAATCCGGTCAGGCATTGTGGCCATCAGCCTATTTTGGCTGTCAAAAGCCATAAGTCTCTGGTCCTGGTTCAAGATTATCCGCAAGAATTGGTTCTCAGGTTTGAAGTAGCCTGATGCGTAACTGAGCAAAAAAGTTCCTGGCGGAAGATCGATCTCTCCGATCTCCTCAAGCTTTCCGCCCTCGAATCTGTATCGGCGCATTTTGCCGTTGAAGACGCCAGGACCGTCAATTCTTTGTCCCACCAGTAAACGCTGCTCCTCCTTGCCATCCACAGGCTCTGAAATAACTTTGAGGACGACATCAGTGATTTTCTCCGCGACAGTGAGGTTTCTATCTTTATACTGGATGATGGCTGATTCGAATCCGGAAAGCGTTCGATAACAGAGAATCAGCTCACAAACTCCATCCCCATCGAGATCCACCGCTTCCGCGCTTACGTAAATTGCCGGCGCCTGTGAATACCTGGTCAGGGGCCGTAACCCACCACCCTCAAATCTGCTTATCGTAATACCGTTTTCATCAAGAAAAACGGTCTCCTGTTTTCCATCACCGTCGAGGTCTCCAATAGTAATGGAACAAATCCCGACCGACATGTCAGGGCTCCTCCAGGGGGCTGAAGCTTGGGAGGACCTGCCCGGTACGCTCACTAGAGAAGGCTTGTGGCCTGGGGGAGTAGACGGAGTCGCCATGCCTTCCGACTTATAAAATTCCAGCTTCGGAGCGCCGGTCAGGCGCTTGGTTATTGCGGCTGCGAATACGTTTAGCGCTCCCGGCAACGCGTGAATGTTCTCAACCCTCACATCAGTGGCTACGGTAGGTCTATTCGCTGCCAGATCCCACATTACTCCCCGCATTCGGTAATAATTGTCTTCACGCGACAGAAAACCGAAAACAACCATCTTGGTCTCCAGCGTAAGACCAATTCGAATTGCTTCCTGGTCATCCTTCAGAGGCCCAGATTCTTTCAATAAAACCAACGTACGCATCTTCCGGGATGACATTTACGGATTGTCCCATGGAATCAAGAGTGGCCTCTGATCGCTGTCGTGGCGTGATCAGCGAATGATTTGAAGTCAGCATCCTCAGCGTTGGTCAACAAACTGAAGGGCAAGGCCAACACTTTCACTGGGGCATGGCCTTCTTCGGCCCAATTCAACCCCACCACAACGATTGATATCGTCAGGAACGTAATAACCCCGAAACCTATTGGGCGGTGTATGATTCCGTGCATCAGTCGAATAATTACATTGACCAAAAAAAATACCAACTGACACTGCAGTTGGCGTAGGAGGAAAAGATTATTTTCTTGTCCTTGTAAGAAGCAAATGCTGTGCCAAAGATGGCAATGAATTAGAAATAAACCATATCATAAGTTATATTAAAATCTTACATGTTTATTCGTTCGCGTGCTTGATGTCTTAGAAATAAGATCATTTTTACCCTTTTGTTCAAATTTTTGAACAACAAAAAGTCAGAATCAACATCTATATGAAATCACTAATCTTTGTCATGTACAAAAATCTTGCATGGGCTGCCGAATTTTTGAACACCCGGGTAATTTATTGGCGCCTTTTTTACCCATTCCTATGCCCAAACGCTCGAATCAAAGGTCACAATACGAGTAGCTGAGTCTCTAAGGTATTTGAAACGCTGGGTAAAAATCGTAGCGCGCATTAGATCATCCTGAAATAGTTTCTTTTTATCATTTCAAAATTGGCCTGAACATTTGCGCTGCCCTGAATCGCCGGGCCATGTCCCGGAAGGACTAAGTCGATCTTGAGTTTCGACAGTCTTTCGATGCTTTGCTTCAGCTGCCCGCCATTTCCTCCAGGTAGGTCAACCCGTCCTACACTTTCCCGGAATAATACATCACCGCATATAAGAGTCTTATATCTTTCCCAATAAATGCAGACGCTTCCCGGGCTGTGACCGGGGGCCAACATTACCTCAAATTCGTGCTTGCCGAGATTCAGGTCCCCCTCCTTAAGATAAAAGTCCACTGGGAAATCCGGAGCTTTTTGCCCTTGGCCTTCGTACCATCTGGATCCCTCTTCGATCATGAACTTTTCTTCCTCCCGAGAAATGGCGACATTGGCTGCAGTGTCAACGAATTTCCTGGAACCTGTAAAATGGTCGGGGTGACAATGAGTTCCAATGACGACCTGTATGCGAGCCGGGTCAAATCCGTCCTGAAGCATGCGTTCGAAAAGGTTGTCCACGCGCTGTTCAAGTCCTGGATCAACCAGGAGGGGAACTTTTCCGTCAATCACATAACTGTTGCAGTTGTTTTCCCTGGGATTGTTCCAAAGGTAGATGAAAAAATTGTCTGCTATTTTCATTTAGCGCAATCCTTACAGATCATGGAACCCTTCCTGTCGACCATTCTGGAGACCATGGTCTGTTCTCCACAAATTGCGCATGGAGCCGTATCGACTATCTGGGCAAGGGGAGGAGCGTCTATTTTTATTTCTTTGACCTCGAAATAAGATTCGGGTTCCGAAACTAGGCTTTTCGTGTAATCTTCCCTCAATTTGGTGAACCGTTTCTTATCCTCTTCCGTGGCTGTTCCTGAATCGATTTTTTTTCTCAATTCATGCTGCGCTTCGCGGTTGGGGCTTGACTGCCTGAGGGAAGCCCGAACGGCTCTGCCGGAATGCCTTTCATAAAATGTAAAGACCTGCTTGCCCCAGTCCCGAAATATGAGGTTGCCTTTGCCGAAAGTGCATCCCAGGAGGACCTGAACAGCGTCGACAGCGCATGAATTGTTTTCGACCAGGCATACAAGTTCCTCGTCTTCTGAAGCTGTAGTCTTCATAAGACTCTCAGCGGCCTTCACAGCGGAATAACCAATGGCAAGACCAGGGCACATATGCCCATGGAACTCCACACATTTTCTAAAATCATCCGGATAATCACTAGAGGGGCGCATTTACTTTCTCCTTATGATTCGACCAGTTCTACGAGATGTTTCATTATCCTTGCTGTAGCTCCCCAGATGTTGTGCCCATTCCAGAGATAGGACACCACGGTTACGGGCTCGCCCCTGAGCATCCATACGTCTTCACGCCGCCTCGAAGGATCAAAGAAAATATCCAGAGGAGGAGTGACAAGGCCTGCTATCTCGCGAATACTGACACGATAATTGTAAGGGTAGGGAACCACTCCAACAAAGGGTACGACATGAAATTTCGTAGCAACGGTGTAGAAATCGTCAAGCTCGGTAATTAGCCTGACTTCGTCAGGCGATATGCCTACTTCTTCAGATGTCTCCCTGAGAGCGCAATGTTTGAGATCAGGGTCTGTCAAGTCCACTTTACCGCCAGGAAAAGAGATTTCTCCCCTATGATGTTCAACCATGTCTGATCTTTTTGTAAGCAGCACGTGCAAGTTCCCATCTTTTTCAAATATTGGAACCAGAACGGCGGCAGTGATCAGACCATTGGAAGGGAGATCCTTCTTTGGCGACAGATGTCTAGCCTCAAGAAGTTTTTCCTCGAATAACGCGAGGCTGCTACCGATCTGATTGATGTGATTCACCAAGTCAAACACCTAAAGATTTATCGAGAAAATACCGCTCTCAGATGATTGGCAGAACACGCAAGAGCGAGAAAGTCAACCTGTCTCCGCGCGGATTGACATTTTCCACTTTGGCGACTGCTCGGTCATACGGATTAAGCGACACGCCGGGTGGAGTATGCAAGACCGTGTTGATTCCAAGCGCCTCTAGCTGGACAAGGTAAAATCTTGGGAACCTGTGCAGAACGATGACTTCGAATTCATCGTTCTTTCTCTGTTCCATGTACTTTAAGAGATAATAACGTTGACGCTCTCTTTCAACCAGAGAGGATTTCTCCAGGCGGTGAGATATGTCCGACAGCAGCCTGTCCAGGGTATCAGCGTCAATTGGTCGGACCCTGCTATCTAGAGAGGCTACGAGCTGTCGCTGGGTGAGAAGGTCGGTGTATCTTCTAAGCGGGGATGTTGCAGTAGTGTAGATACTAAGCCCAAGAGTGGAATGTGGCTCCGGATAAAGGCTGAGACTACCCCGTGCCAGCGCTTTCTTACACCTGTAGGACAAGACTGGATCATGACGATGACCAAGTTGAATCTTTTCCAGTGGCGGCGGTTGGCTGCGGTAAACGCATGGAATTTCCTTATCCATGAGAGTTTTTGCAAAGAGGTAATTGGCCAGAATCATTAACTCGGATACCAGAATCTGGGAACATGATTCACGTTCTCTTACAACCACATCGATTGAACCATCGCTGTCGACTTTGACCATCAGTTCAGGGTCCTTGAAGATAATAGCGCCTGCGGCCAGCCTCTTCTCGCGCAAGGTGCGTGCTACCTCAAACATCCGGGCTTCTGAAGAATTGCCATTGATGATTCTTTGGTCGGCTTCTTCATATGAAAGTCTTTCTCTGACTTTTATCATTGAACGGGCCAGTCGATAGCCAGTCATGTTCATAGATGAATCAAAGACCCCGATGGCGCTTATACACGGACGAAATTCGTCCTTCACCAGGCTCGCCGCCCTCTCGGACAGTAATGGAGGCATCATGGGCAGGACGATGTCGGGCATGTAGATTGTCACAGCCCTTTCCCGGATCTCTCTGTCCAGCTCCGAGTCGTGTTCCACGAAGAAGGCCGCTTCAGTGATATGTACCCCTATGATGATTTTATCGCCGGCGAACCCAATTGATATGGCGTCATCAATGTCATGAGTGCTTTCGGAATCTATAGTTATAACGTTTTCATCGAAGGTCTCTCTTGGGGCGCCATTTTCCAGCGCCCTATTTGCCGCCGTTTTGGCCAGCTCCTCTGCTCTGGCTGAGAAATCCGTAGGAATCTGCTCAGCTTTCAGACGAATATTTTCGTCTTCAGACCAAGTTCCCAGTTTTACCAGCACCTTGAACGGGTCCCACGAAGGGATCATGCCAGCGCGTGAAAATATGTCCCGAACCTTTTTCTGAGTAAGCCAGTCGTTTCCCATCAATGCGGCTTCTTCAAGCATTTCCAGCAACCCCGGAGGCGCGTCGGGCAATAAAAGCTCTCCTCCGGTTTTTAGAATTGACAGAAAATCTGCGCATCTTGACAGGAAAAGGTCTCTTTCCAGTTCTTTTTTCCTGCGGAGTTCCTCCTGCTCAACCTTTTCAGGGGGTACTGCTTCGATTCCCTCGGGCTTTATCTTGAAGTACAAACGGTTCTCGACGATCGCTCGGACAAGGGCCGAACGGCATTCCAACCCATCCTGAGCGCCGAAAAGCAGTTCGCTTAGGTCTGTTAAGCTGATGGAATTGGTTTCAGGCCCGACTATTTCCCACAACTCCTTAAGATTTATTGTTATTTTTATTTCATCTCGTCTGGCGGACATCTCCTTCAGCTTTCGGATCTGATCGTCTCTTGACGAGGTGGAAGGGAAATCCGGTTGCATGCCTCCGATAAGCGCCCGACTTGAGGATATATTAGCTTCCTTACCCTGATCGTTAAGCACGTGCAGGCGGCGATCATTAACCTCAAGCACTAGGGCGCAGGAGAGTCTTGCGTCATCGTAGTAGTCGATTATATCATTTTTCTGAAATGTCATGCCGGTACCATAATTTTTCAGATATAAAATAAAAACAGATCAAAAGATAGAGCAAAAAAAGTCCTTGAAACCATTCACTCGCGCTAAGAACAACATTACGGCCTAAAAGTCCCCCTGAAGAAAGATTTGACGGATCTGAGTCGGCTCGCCTTGAAGTAACTAACCCAGGCCGGTATTTGCTGGTTACTCGCTCAAACGCGAATCACCATAAAACTGACCCGCGTCATCAGGATGGGGAATTATTGATGCAATGACGCGCAATTATATGATAAATGAAAGATGCTATCAGAACGTGTTAAGAGTTAAAACACGAATCGCTACGAGATGTTCCGTTCCAGCTTCTTGGCGGAGGGAAGAAGCGTGTCGTAGCTGGATTCGCCTTTCACAAGGCGGATTGCCTGAACTTATTTGGTGGGAAGGCGTGAAAAGTTGAAAGATGATATTAAGGCTATTTTTGAAGAGAGCGCGCGTGTCAGGGATTCATTCCTGGCTGGTGGCGTCGAAACCCTTATGGATATTACTCTCCTTTTGGTTGATGTAATTCGCCGGGGCGATAAGGTCATGCTTTTCGGCAATGGGGGCTCAGCAGCCGACGCGCAGCACATAGCGGCGGAATTTGTAAATCGCTACAGGATTGAGCGAAGGCCCCTTCCCGCGTTGGCTTTGACGACCGACACGTCAATACTGACCGCCATCGGGAATGACTACGACTTTAGCGACATCTTCGCAAAGCAGCTAATGGCGCTCGGTCGCAGGGGCGACGCTGCAATTGGTATCAGCACGTCGGGCAGATCTGAAAACGTTAACAGGGGACTAAGGGTGGCTCGTGAACTCGGCGTTACCACCATTGGAATAGGCGGCGCCCCGGACAGTGAAATGAAAGAGCACTGTGACCAATATCTTAGTGTTTACGGGGCAGCGACACCAAGAATCCAGGAAACGCACCTGATAATAGGGCACACTATAGTCGAACTTGTCGACATGAAGCTTTTTGGCTCGATGTGACTCAGGCTTGGGGCATGGCGGCTTGGCCGGTCCATGTCCTATAAGGACCGCACATAACGTTACATTGTTTTCAGGGAATGTAACACATTACTTATATAGGACGTAAGACAATGAGTGACCTCAAACAAGAACTCCGACTTAGCCCGCAGGACCTGACTTGGACAGGCCCAGCCGAAGGCTTGATCTTCGGAACTACAGCCGGAATTGAAGCGGTGGTGGAAATAGTTGGACAGGACAGGGCCGTCAAGGCGATAAAGCGTGGTCTCGCAATGAAGAGCCATGGCTATAACATTTTTGTTTCAGGCACCAACGGGACCGGCCGTACAGCAACGGTTAAGAAACTTCTCGATGAATTCAATGTTGGCGGTTCTGTGCCCAATGACATGTGTTATGTGAACAATTTCAAGGACCCGGACCACCCGAGGCTCATAGTTCTTCCCGCAGGAAAGGGAACAGCCTTCCGTGAGCAGGTCAACGACCTGATCAATTCTCTGAAAAACAAGATTCCAGCAATCTTTGAAAGTGAAGAATACCAGACAGCGAGAAACGAAATAGTTAACCGCCACATGGGCGCGCAAAAGGCGTTGTTCAAAAATTTCGAAAATAAGGTAACGTCTCAGAACTTCATGATGGTTCAGGTGCAGGTAGGGCCTTTTACCAAACCTGATCTGGCCCCAGTAATCGTTGGAAACCCCATGAAGGTAGAACAACTGGAAACCCTTGTGGAGGAAGGCAAGTTTTCGGCTGAAGAACTCGAAAAGATAAAAAACACATACAAAGCCCTTTCTTCAGAAATGGAAAAAATCTTTAAGGAAGCGAGAAACATCGACAAAACAATCCAGGAAGACCTCGAAAAACTCAGCAAGGAATGGATCGAACCTTTACTCAAGGAATCTATGGCGCAGGTTCGTGAAAATTTCGTTTCCGAGGCTGTCAAGGCTTACTTCGACGAAGTCGAGACCGACATAGTCGTCCATCTGGACAGGTTCCGTCCAAGGATAATGACGCCCCCAACTGGTAGCGAAGGCGCTGGGCCGCCAATGCTGATGCCCCCTGATCCCACCCAGTTCAAGTATTATGAAGTGAACCTGTTTGTTGACAACTCCGAGACCACAAAACCACCGGTCGTCATAGAGACGACGCCAATATATAGGAACCTGTTCGGGACAATTGAAAGAATAATAGACCAGAACGGCGTTTGGTATTCGGACTATCGCCACATTAAGGGCGGGAGTCTGCTCAAGGCTAATGGCGGCTATCTGGTGCTTAACTCAAGAGACCTGGTTATGGAACCTGCCAGCTGGCCGACATTGAAACGTAACCTGAGAAACCAGGTGACGGAAATCCAGGCGGAACCCTTTGGGTGGCTGTTCAACAGCGCGCTTAAGCCCGAAACGATCCCGATCCAACTTAAGGTAATAATGATTGGCGACGCAGAGGTCTATGACCTGCTGCACTGGTATGACGAGGATTTTCGGAAAATTTTCAAGGTCAAGGCCGATTTCGATACGAGCATGAACAATACTGACCAGAACATGAAAAAGATCATCGGATTCATTGCAAGGATCAGTTCTGAAGAAAATCTTCTGCCTTGCGACGCCGGCGGGGTTGAAAATTTGGCGCGCCTCGCTGTTCGATGGGCCGGTAGAAAAAAGAAAATTACCGCCCAGTTGGAACGAATAGGCGATGTTTTGAGGGAAGCGGACCTTGTGGCGAGAGAAGCCGGCTCAGACACCATCAGTTTCCAGCATGTGGAAACAGCTAACGCCGACAGGATTGAACGTGTGAACATGTATGAAGACAAAATACAGGAATATATAGAAGACGGGATCATCATGATTGATACCGAAGGGGAAAAAGTCGGACAGATCAACGGATTGAGCGTATATTCGCTGCCGGAAATCTCTTTTGGCAAGCCATCGCGTATCACTGTCAAGACCAGCATGGGAAAATCCGGGATTGTCAGCATCGAAAAAGAGGCTGAGCTTTCAGGTTCGGTTTATGACAAGGGGGTGCTCATACTCACAGGGTTTCTGAGGCACCGTTTCGCCCAGGACAAGCCGCTCAACCTGACGGCCAGTATCACTTTTGAGCAGTCATATTCGGGAGTAGACGGGGATTCGGCGTCCTCAACAGAGCTTTACGCGCTGCTCAGCTCCCTGTCGAGTTTACCCATTGATCAGGGTATAGCTGTTACAGGTAGCGTGAACCAGAACGGAGAGGTCCAGGCAATTGGTGGAGTGAACCAGAAAATTGAAGGCTTTTTTAGGGTTTGCAAGGCAATGGGATTGACCGGCAAGCAGGGTGTCATAATTCCAAAAAGCAACGTTGGTGACCTCGCTCTGTATTCTGAGGTGGTCGACGCGGTCAGAGAAGGGAAATTTCACATCTGGCAGGTAGAACACGTTGACCAGGGGATAGAACTGCTCACAGGCGTACCCGCCGGCGGCAAGAATGAGGACGGCGAATATCCTGAGGGTACCGTGAACTACACGGTCAATCAAAAACTTGAAGACCTAGCCATAGGAATCAAGGAATTCGAGGACCGCCAGGATGATGAATCAGGAGAGGAAGAGGCGACAGCGGCCCAAAACGCCAGTGAGGACCAGCCTTCCTAAGAAAAATAAATATCAAATTTTCAACCAGTAATAGTTATCAATTTGAAACCTTTTGCAAGGATGTGCGTCCATATAATTGTGGCCGATTATTGCAGGGGAGATAAAGATGAATTACTGGACTGAATCAGAAGAACTTAAAACTTACCTGGCGGAAATAGAACGCTACCCAGTGCTGAACCGTGAGGAAGAAAATCGACTGGCTCTTAGATATCGCGATCAGGGTGACGATGAAGCTGTTAGCAGCTTGATAACCTCTAACTTGAGATTCGTTATAAAAGTTGCTCTTGGATATCGGAATTACGGCGTTAAGATTATGGACCTGGTTCAGGAGGGTAACATAGGCTTGATGAAGGCCGTTGAAAAGTTCGACCCCGACAAGGGCTATCGGTTGATTTCATACGCTGTGTGGTGGATCAAGGCCTACATCCAGAATCACATAATACGTTCGTGGTCCATGGTAAAGATGGGCACTACTCAGGCTCAGAGAAAACTTTTTTACCGCATTGGCGACCTCCCTGAGGCCACTGATGTTGAAACTCATGAGGATGATGTGTCAAGACTCGCTGATAGGATTAATGTGACTGCAGATGAAGTAATTGATATGGCGGCGAGGTTGAAGTCAAGAGACTTATCTCTGGATGAATTACTAGGTGACAGTTCAAGGGACTCATTTGCCGACACCTTGAGAGATAATACAGCCGACCAGGAGAGAGAGTTACTTGAGCGCCAGGAGACTGAAATCCTGAGAGGCTGGGTTGGCGTCGCTGTGGAAAAGCTAAATCCTCGTGAAAAGTACATAGTTCAGAAGAGGATTCTGTCTGAAGAGCCTGAAACTCTGAAAGAGCTTGGAAAGCATTTCGGTGTGACTCGCGAGAGGGCGAGACAGATTGAGCGAGCAGCCTTACAGAAGCTTAAATGTGACTACAGCTCATCAAACCTTGTGGCTGCGTAAAATATTTGAAATGTAACGGGCAGTGGCTTTATTTACCCTGCCCGTGTCAAATTATGCCGGGCCAATTAAATTCCACCACAGACAACTTATTATTATGAAATAGGGAGCTTAGTCACGCAAAGAGGGGGCCTGAATCGGCTCGTGGGTAGTCACGTTGGGCTTGAACGGGCTTTCCTTACCATCCTGGGTAACGTAGCGGGCGTCCAGTAGGGAGGAGCAGCCATTAACGAAAAAAGTGACTGTAAAGAGTAATCCAATGAGATATTTCACGTCGTTTCTTGCTTCGTTCTGGTTGATATAATCCATCCAATTATATCATTCGAATGGTCACTTGACAACACCTCAACATTGCGGGCACATACTGTTTCAGCCTCTTCCAGAGAATAAGTTGCTTGGATTCTGGTTATTGATTCCTGCCGGCGATACCGAGGGGAACAGCGAAATCGCAATTTTACAATAGAGGTCAGAATCGATTTTTGACACCAAAAAAAGCAGTCGACTTTGCCCGTTCCTATTAGGACAATTTTATAGTCCGAAGGCACGGAAACAAGCCGACTGCTTATCCCCCCGAAAACACCAATTTTAATGCGGTAAATGTTTCAAAAAGCCCTAATCACAACCGACAATGGAAGGAATCCGTGAAATATCCTCGAAAATCACAAAACCGAAAACACATTGTCAGCTCGATCTCTATTGCAGGTAAAGGCCGGACTTCTAAGATTTTCACGGAAATTCCTTCCTTGGTGTTTAGCTGGCTCAACTCGGAAGTCTTGAGGAAGACCACCATTAAACACAAGCTATTACCTGTATAAACCCCCCGAGATCAATTGTGTTCTCGGTTTCCAAAGTCTAACTATAACAGTGTTTAGTAAATTGCAAGCATTTTTTGTAAAAAAGATCAGTTTTTTATACGAACTCAATAAACAAAAAACACAACAAATGCCTCAATTACTGGAAAAGTTTTTAATTTGTAGGGCTACTTTCGGATTAATCTATAAGAACCAAAGGGTTTCTTAGGTTTATCTTGGAACAAGTTGTTGTCCCCGTTTCTAACTTTTACGACTAACTGTTGTAGGTAAGAGACTATGTTTCTGGCTGTTTCTTATCCAACTATGAAACTTGCCAAATTAAGCGCGCTTGATATCAATGTCGGTCTATCTAAAGGGGAATGAGCGTCTGTTGCTTCTACATGGGCCAGGTCATTGTGATTTTGTTAAAATTTACTTTGTCTTCAGGAGAACGCGAGTTAACCCTGGATAGAACAATATAATGGCTTGACAGAAATCTGTAACGATGCCTTTAACTGAAATTGGGAAAATACTTTTGGAGACTGGTAGCTCCAAAGTAATCCTGACAAAGCCTACAACATCACCAAACACGGAGATTATTATGAAAGTACTCGCAATTAATGGAAGCGCTCGAAAAGAGGGGAACACTACAGCGCTTATCAAACATGTCCTTGCGGAGTTAGAAACGGAAGGAATTCAAACTGAACTGATAGAATTAGCCGGAAAAAAGGTCAGGGGATGCATCGCCTGTTATAAGTGCATGCAAAACAAGGACAAAAAGTGCTCTGTAGACACAGACTACGTAAATGAAGTCATTGCCGGAATGAGAGAAGCTGACGGTATAATTCTCGGCTCTCCTACATATTTCACCGATGTGTCAGCAGAAATGAAAGGTCTTATTGATAGATCCGGAATGGTCGCCAGAGCGAATGACAACATGTTGAGATTAAAAGTCGGAGCGGCCGTGGTTGCGGCAAGACGGGCCGGCTCCGTTCACTGCTTCGATACAATAAACCACTTCTTCTTCATCAACGAAATGATTGTTCCAGGATCGACCTACTGGAATGTAGGCTTTGGCCGAAACAAGGGGGAAGTTGAAAAAGACGAAGAAGGAATAGCCACAATGAAGAACCTCGGCAAGAATATGGCGTGGTTGCTAAAAAAGATCACAGTTTAATATGCAATAATCACTAATCAGGAGCCTTTTGCACAAGTCTCACGAAAAGGGACATCTTTCACGTCTATACCTCATGGCTTCGTTCTAGATAAGCAAGGAGGCTTATTTACTGGATATCTCAAGGCAAAAACTTTATTTTAAAAGGTTTTGCCATTCTTTGTAAAAGAGAATTAAAGCAAAAAATCCGAAACATTTTCGATCTAATTTAAATCAAACACTGTAAATTAAAGGTCCTTGATTTTTTCCATATCTAGGGAAGCCCAGATTGTAGCCCCTTTTTGTTTCATTTCCTCTAAAGCTGCCTTCGAGGCTTCTGCATCTACGCCACGACATAAATCATTGACAACATAAACATTATACCCTTCCTTGAGTCCATCGAGCACCGTGGCCTTTACACAATAATCCGTCGCAACGCCGTACACAATCAGGGTCTTGATGTTGGCAACCTTTAGCGCTTTATCCAATTCGGTTTTAGCGCCTCCGTCGTCCATAAACCCCGAGTATGAATCAAACTTCGGATCCATACCTTTCCTAACCGCCTTGGTGATGAGAGCCTGATTCAAAAGGATTTTAGCTCCATCGGTCTCCTGCAGGCAATGTGTGGGCCATAGGACCTGAATTCTGCCATCGGCCAGCTTCATGGTATCAAATGATTTCTTGCCGTTATGATTAGATGCGAAAGACATATGATTGGCAGGATGCCAATCTTGGGTAGCGTAGACCGGCAGCCCGCTCTTTTTCAATTGCTCCGTAACTTTGGATACATTTTCCAGATAGGACTGATCAGTATTGGGAACGGCCAGCGAACCGTTCCGAGCAGTGGTAAAATCCCCCTGAACATCCACGACGACTACGGCTACGCCTTCTTTTGCTCTAGCTGGGCTAGCGGCCAGAAACAAACCGAAAATGGCCATGGTACATATTGTGGCGATTGAACTATGCATAGTTCCTCTCTTGTTCTGTTCCATCTCGGAACGAATTTCATATTCAAAGTTTGTGGCCGCATTGAAATGGGCTAGAAGTGGTTTTTGACGTCCACAGACTGTAACACTTCACAACTCCAGAAACATCACGCCAAAATTCGTCGATTGGTTTGTTCGTATGTCACCCCGAAGGTTGATATAGGAACAAATCGAGTCGGTCTGTTCTGGCTAAATTAGTTCGGCGCCTTTTCATCCAGCGACTTTAACTCGGAAGAATTTTCTTTTTCCTATCTGGATAATCAACTCTTGATCTTCAAGATCTATTTCTTTAGCAGGATCTTCAATTTTCAAGCCCGCTATTTTTACGCCACCTTGGGTTATGAGTCTCCTAGCTTCGGCTTTAGATATGGCGCCTAGAGTAGCTACGAGTTCATATGCCTGATGTTTTCGGTCTATCAGGTCAAGCAGAGGAATCTCGCTGGGAAGCTCCCTGCGCTGGACGACCTTTTCGAAATGCTCTTCCCCTCGCTTGGCCGATTCCCAATCATGATATTCTGAGACTATGCTTCTAGCCAGCGCTTTCTTGATCTGCATCGGATGGAAAGGATCCGACAATTCCTGATGTGTCTCCACTTCTTCCAGAGCCCGTCCAAATCTATTGACTTCATCCAGGTCCACATCCGTGAGCAGAGTAAAGTATTTTACGATCAGATCATCCTGGATCGACATGGTTTTTCCGAACATGTCTTCAGGCGTATCGTCGACGGCAATATAATTACGTTCCGTTTTACTCATCTTTTTGGAGCCGTCCAAACCTTCTATCAAGGGGGTCATCATGACCACCTGAGGATCCTGGCCAAATTGGAGCTGCAGGTCGCGACCCGCCAACAAATTGAATTTTTGATCTGTTCCACCTAATTCCACATGGCACTTTAGAGCCACTGAGTCATATCCCTGCATGAGAGGGTACAAAAATTCCGTGATGCTTATTGGAGAACCGTCTTTGAATCTTCTTTCAAAATCATTTCTTTCCAGCATACGAGCGACGGTAGACCGATAGGCCAAGTCAAGGCAGTCAGCAAACGACATGCTGTCAAACCATTCGCCATTGTTCCGAACTTCGGTCCTTTGTTCGTCAAGGATCTTGAATACCTGTTCTTTGTAATCCTTTGCGTGTTCCCACACCTGTTCCTTAGTCAATCGCACCCTGGCTTCGGACCTTTCTGTAGGGTCCCCGATACGAGCGGTAAAATCGCCTATCAGAAAAATTGCCGTGTGCCCCATGTCCTGAAAATGTTTCAATTTCCTGATGGTAACCATGTGTCCCAAGTGAATGTCGGAGGCGGTCGGATCTACGCCCAGTTTGACGCGAATAGGGGTGTCGGTTTGGGCGCTTTTCACGATCATTCGCCGTAATTCTTCTTCGTGAATTATCTCTTCGACCCCACGCATAATGTGTCGGATCTGAGTTTCAACATCAGGGGAAGCCATAATCAAACCTTTCAGTTTAACGATTATCGGGATGGTTTTTACTAAGAATTTAAAATTCTAACCGACTGGGCAAGTGTTTTCAATTTAAAAGCACTTAAAATCGACGCAATTTTTAAAATGAGCCTCAAAAAATGTTCTATACTCTTACGAGGTGAATCAAAAACTCATGATTGCCTTTGGGGCCAAGAATCGGTGATTCGAATTCATTGACTACCATAAAGCCAGTGTCGGTAGCCGCTCTCTTTACGGTATGCAAAGCCGCTGTGACAGCGTCAGGATTCCTTACCACACCGTGCTTTCCGACATCTTTTCTCCCGACTTCAAACTGTGGCTTCACAAGTGGAACAAACCAGTTGCCCTTTGAGAGGATTTCCGCGAATTTGAAGAACACTAGTCTCAGGGAAATGAAAGACAGGTCTGCGACCGCGGCGTCTACAGATTCATTCAAGGCCGATATATCCAAGTATCTAAAATTAGTCCTCTCAAGCAGTCGAACTCTTGGGTCATTGCGAAGTTTCCAATCGAACTGCCCATAGCCAACGTCAACGGCCACGATTCTTTTTGCGCCGCTTTGCAGAAGGCAGTCCGTGAATCCTCCCGTTGACGCCCCCGCATCCAGAACGGTAAGCCCCGTAGGGTCGATGTCGAACTTATCAATGGCGGCGGACAGTTTGAAGCCCCCTCTGCTCACATACTTAAGGGGCTCTTTTAGCCCCAGTTCCGCCGTATTCAATATTTCTTTACCGGGTTTATCAATAATTACCCCATCGACAAGGACTTTACCTTCCATTATGAGGGCTCTGGCTTTTTCTCTCGAAGACGTCAGTCGCCTCTCCATCAGCAGGATGTCGAGTCTAGTTTTGAGTATTTTGGTCATGTAGCCTGAATTGTGTCAGGCCCCGGGCATGATGGTGAAATCAAGGACATCCACTATGCTGAAGCCATAATAAACATAGATCATTCCACTCCCCAGGAAATCTTCAGGCCTGTGAATTGTGAAGTGGTATGCAAACTGCCCTTGATTGTTTGAGAGTCTGACGGTTTCCTCGTATTGTCTTGAATCTGGTAACTTGATGACAAATTTCAAAGGTGTGTCCGAGGTCGAAGCCTTATAATAAAATCGCACCATCAATATTAACCTGTCCCCAAAAAGCCCTGCATTAAAGGTCCTGCTGTTACCAAGAAATTTCCAACCCTGGTTTTGAGCAATAGCTGGTCCAAACTGAAGATCATAGATAGAAAGTCTCCCTGGCATTTCCCACGAAAGTTGACCGGCCTGAATATCCTCGGCGGCCGGTTCTTTCTTTTTCAAAGTGTCTCCTCCTGAAATTTTAGGAGCCATAAGCTCCGCTGTCTCAGCGAGGTCTATCAAAAATAGATTTGAAAGAAGCAGGGCAAGAACGACAACACAGGTCGTCTTGCCAAGCCCCCAAAAGTCGAAGAAATTTAGATGAGTAATCCGCGGTTTCATGCTCCCCACCATCTTGGATCAATCGGTTTGGGTTTGAGTTCACCCGCCGGATCTATAGGTCCCTGGTAGTAACCGCGCTGTTCTTCGGCGCTTGTCGCATCGTAAGATGCGCTGCCCGGTTCCTGGAGTCTGGTATTTCCATTTTCGTCTTGAGCGCCCGACATCATTTGCAGGATTCGATCTTGTAAACCCGGAGAATCAGGTTCTTCCGACTTTTCTCCAGTTTTCTTCAATTTTGATCCGAGCATGCTGAAAATCCACCAAAAAGCAAACAGCAGCAGGAGAGGAAGCACGCTGCTCAATTCGCCTCCATATTTTCTCACCAACTCATCAATGTTAGGCATGCCAAGAGTCCTCCACCAACACAGGAAAGTCGAAATCGACTTAAGAATTACATAAAAACAAACGATATTCAATTCGATTCATTGAATTGGAATTCTTGAAAAACGCTGATATTTGTTGAAAAACCGACAACATTTAAAGTATATTAATTAACTTGTGTATTGTGTTCCGACCTTTCCATACCGCAGGAGGCTTAAATCATGGCCGTTCGCATTCACAACTTCAACCCGGGGCCCGCAGCGCTTCCGTTGACCGTTCTCGAACAAGCCAGGGAAGCTATGGAGGATTTTGCCGGCTCAGGGATGTCCATTGCAGAAATCAGCCATCGCTCACCATTTTTTGAAAATGTAATAAACCAATCTATTGACCGTATTAGAAGATTGCTTAACCTGAATTCCGATTTCAAGGTTTTGTTCCTGCAAGGGGGCGCCAGTCTCCAGTTCAGCATGATTCCCATGAATCTAATTCTCCCTGGCTCGTCCGCTGACTATATCAATACAGGAACCTGGTCTACCAAGGCCATCAAGGAGATTCAAATCCTCGATAAACCTTACAAGGTCATAGCCTCCAGTGAGGATCGGAACTTTTGCTACATACCAAAAGAATACACGATTTCTGAAGGCGCCGCATATGTTCATTATACATCAAACAATACCATAAAAGGCACCCAGTGGAACTCAGTTCCTCAAGCCAGGACTTCTCCACTGGTATCAGACATGTCTTCAGACATTTTCAGTCGTCCATTCGATCCATCTCCATTCGGTCTTATTTACGCTGGAGCCCAGAAAAACTTAGGACCAGCGGGAGTAACCCTTGTAATCATTCGGGAGGATATGCTCGCACGCTGTCCCAAAAATATACCAACAATGCTTCGTTATACAACTCACGCGGAAAAGAACTCCCTGTACAACACTCCGCCATGCATTTCCATATATATGGTCAGTTTGGTGCTAAAGTGGATAGAAGAGACTATCGGCGGACTGGAAGCCATGGAAATCAGAAACCGCAAGAAAGCCGAAATGCTTTATGATTACCTGGATAAAAGTAACTTTTACATCGGAACAGCCGATAAGGACAGTAGATCATTAATGAATATAACATTTCGCCTCGGATCAGAGGAGTTGGAAAAGAAGTTCACATCTGAGGCGACAAGAAATTCACTAGGCGGTTTGAAAGGACACAGGTCTGTGGGTGGTTGCAGAGCTTCACTTTACAACGCGATTGAACCTGAATCAGTCAAGGCCTTGATAGATTTTATGAAAGAATTTGCAAGAGTTAACGGATAGTCCTTAATGACTTTCAGAATTCTGATTGCAGACGAAATCCACGAAGATGGACTTAGTATTCTCGTGGCGAGCCCAGTTCTTGAGTTGGATATTAAACCCGGCATGGGTAAAGATGCCCTGAACGGCTGTATAGCATCTTATGATGGTATTGTTGTTGGAGAATCCACAGAGCTTCGTGGGGACATATTCGAGCTTGCGCCAAGGCTGAGAGTGATAGCTAAAGCGGGAGCGGATCTTGATAACATAGATTTACAGGGGGCCACTCGACGTGGCGTGATAGTCATGAACGCGCCATCCAGTCACGTAGTTTCATCAGGCGAGAATACCATAGCGCTACTTACATCTATTTGCAGGCACATACCCGCCGCTGTAGAATCTATGAAAAAAGGAAAGTGGGAGAAAAAGAGATTTCAAGGCAGCGAGGTGGCCGGAAAAATCCTAGGTGTAGTAGGATTTGGCAGGGTTGGAGCTATCGTGGCCCGTTACGCGTCCAAGGGTCTTCGAATGAACGTTCTAGTTTATGATGGACTAGTTACGCAGGACAAAATAAGACAGCAAGGATTCAGAGCTGTCACTTTAAACGAATTGTTCGCAAAATCAGATATAATTTCATTACATGTTCCTCTTAATCCAGACACGAGGCATATTCTTAACGCAAACGCTTTTGCCTCGATGAAGAAAGGTGTGATCATTGTAAATACTGGACGAAGGGGCTTGATTCACGAAAACGCCCTGGTTTCATCTTTGAATTCGGGCACAGTGGCTGGAGCTGCCCTTGACGTTCATTCTGAAGTTCATGTTAAAGACAGTGAACTCTTTGACCATCCAAAGGTTATTTGTACTCCGGACCTGAGTATGGCCACCGAAGAGGCTCATGCAAATGTAGCAAAGTCTATAGCTGAATCTGTGAGGGACTTTTTTGAAAAAGGGACCTTGGGTAATACTGTAAATGTTCCGGTAGCGGATCAAGCCATCAGGACAAGAATAGCCCCTTACGCCGATATGGCGAGAAGACTAGGTATGTTCGTAGCTGGACTATTCGTCGGAGACGTCGCTAGGATAGAAGTTGTATATCGTGGTGAAATTCTGAATTGGGACCTAACTCCTCTGACAACTTCAGTCCTTCTGGGTTTTCTCCAGGTTTTCAAAGGCTCTGACGTCAACGTGGTAAACGCTAATTTTGTCGCTGAAGAATGCGGAATAAAGGTCCACGAAACTATGTCAAAAGAATTGATCGAGGGCCGACCTTCAATTACTGTCGAAGTTTTTTCTGATGAAAAGCCGTTGATCAGGGTTGAAGGAGTGTTGATTCGAAGATTTGGAGAAGAGCCACGTATTATAGGAATTAATGAATTTGTAACCGAAGCGGTTCCAGCCGGTCCGATGCTGATGGTCAAGAACATGGACATTCCAGGGATGATCGCTGGAGTTTCAGGAATTCTGGCCAGACGGCAAGTAAACGTAGCGCAGATGAATCTTTCGAGAGACTGCGCAGGAGGAACAGCATTATCCATAATTAACCTTGATTCTCCAGCTGATGACTCGACTCTGGAAGCAATAAGAAATATTGAAGGAATTCTAAGCGTTCATCAAATAATCATAGATGATTTGCCCGATTCGGACGCTTGAATCTTGGTTCAATGAAATTTGATAGAATCGTTTTGGGCTGATGATGAGAATCAACAAGAAAGGCAAGACTTTTGAGCACTCTCGTAATTGTAGGGGCCCAATGGGGTGATGAAGGTAAAGGCAAGATTGTAGATCTGCTAACCAGCAGGGCTGATGTGGTTGTCCGTTTTCAGGGTGGTAACAACGCTGGCCACACATTAAAAGTAGCAGGTGAACAGATAATTGTTCACTTGATACCGTCGGGGATCCTATACCCGAATATCACTAATGTCATAGCCAATGGCCTGGTTGTAGATCCGTCAGTGCTTATTTCAGAGAAGGCCGCGCTGAAAGAGAGGGGACATTTCCAGAAAGATTCTCAACTGATCGTTTCCGATAGAGCCCAAGTCATTATGCCTTATCACAAGATAATAGATCAAGGCAGGGAGGATTTGCTTGGTAAGGCTAAAATAGGAACGACGGGTCGCGGAATTGGTCCAGCTTATGAAGACAAAGCTTCAAGAATGGGAATAAGGATGGGTGATCTGTTAAGACCATCATCACTTCGAGATCGCATTTACAATGCGATGGACGAAAAGAATTTTCTCATTGAAAGAAGGTTCAAAAGGCCTAAACTTAATCCGGAAGAAGTTGTTCAGGAGTATCTCGGTTATGCCGAACAACTTGCGCCGCATATAACGGACACGACGATTGTCTTGCAGAATTTTGTCAGAGGAGGCAGTCACGTTTTGTTTGAAGGGGCTCAGGGCACGCTGCTCGATATCGATCATGGAACGTACCCGTTTGTGACTTCTTCAAACGTGGTTGCAGGCAATGCGTGCGCAGGTTCAGGGGTTGGTCCTAACGTGATTGAAAAGTGCTGGGGAGTAGTGAAGGCTTATACGACCAGGGTGGGTGAGGGAGCTTTTCCTACTGAACTGGCGGATGGTCTTGGAGAAGAACTCAGGGAAAAAGGTGGTGAATACGGAGCCACAACAGGAAGGCCAAGACGTTGCGGATGGTTGGACACAGTAGTTCTGAATCATAGTGTCCGTCTCAATGGTCTAACTGGAATAGCCCTGACTAAAATGGATGTTTTGACAGGAATTTCTCCTCTATCGGTAGCGATCGGGTACGAATTGGATGGTAAGCCGCTAGATCATATTCCTTCTGATATTACAGAATTCGGTCGTGTCAAGCCTCGTTACAGGGACGTAAAAGGCTGGGAAGAACCACTGTCGGATTGCAGATCGTTTGACGACCTTCCTAAGAGCGCTCGCGACTACGTTGAAATGATAGAACACGTGTCAGGGGTCCCTGTTACTTTGATTTCAGTTGGGCCTGCCCGTGAACAGAGCATACTGAGAAGAACCCCGTTCTAATGACCAGAGTCCGTTTATTAACTGGAGCCTGACACAACTTGCTAACGACATGGTTTCAGTAATGCGATTCAGGACTCAAGGGTGTTTCCCTGTGTAGAAACTGTACCTTAACCCTATCACCCGCCTTGAAGGGTGATTCTTCCGATGGCAGTATCATTAAACCGTCAGCAAGAACCATTGAGCGCAGGGCCCCGGAGCTTTGAGTTCCCGTTGACATGGCCATTTTAATCCCATCTTTTTCGAACAGACTACATCGCACCAGATGAAGCCTGCCCGATGAAACTTTGACGTCATGAGCCAGAACCGCTTCTATCAGTGGCCTGAAGAGATTGACGCGCCCCATCATTTTAAGTAACGCCGGTCTTACAAACTGCTCAAAAGAAATCATCGCCGAAGTTGGATTGCCAGGTAGACCGAAGACCGGTTTGACTCCTATCGTGCCGAAAACTAATGGTTTCCCTGGCTTCATGGCGACTTTCCAGAATTTTATTTTCATGCCGACTTCAGCGAGAGTGTCTTTGACGAGATCGTATTTACCTACTGAGACTCCACCGGACGTTAGGATGACATCTGCCCTTAAGCCATCTTTCAATTTTGACCTGAGATCCTCAATATTATCTGAGGCTATGCCGAGAGAGAGCGGTGTTGCGCCACAATCCAGGGCTTGAGCCGCAAGACTGTAAGTATTTGAACAAACGACTTTTCCCATGGAAAACGGCTCATCAAGATCTACAAGCTCGTCGCCTGTCGACAAGATGGCCACAACAGGTCTTTGACGCACGTAAACATATGCATGCCCCAAGGTGGCCAACATCCCGACTTCCGGGGGTCTTATTACATCGCCCTGTTTGAGGACTACCTCACCGGCCACAACATCTTCACTTTTGATTCTTATGTGCGCATTGGATCCTGGATCGTTCAAACAGACAACCAAGTTTCCCTCTCGTTCAGTGTCTTCAAGCATTATCACAGTATCGGCGCCTTCGGGGATGATACCGCCGGTCATAATTCTTACCGCCTGGCCTCTTTTAAGGGTCCCAGTGAAAGGTTTTCCTGCTGGTGATTCCCCCACAAGCTCAACCCGAGCGGGTTTTGCAGAGCTAGCCCCGGCAATATCTTCGTGCCTAATGCAATAGCCGTCCATAGCAGAATTGTCCGCAGCCGGAACGTTACGTACGGCCGCCACATCTTGCGCCAGAACTCTTCCCAGCGCTTCCAGAATGTGTATTCTTTCCTGTCCCAGAACAGGGATTTCTTCCAGAACTTTTTTCTGGGCTTCTCCAATGGGTAACATAGTTATGACGCCTCCGTGTTCAGAGAAAGCACAAACAGAACTCAGCCTGCAATCTCATTTTTTCTGCAAGACTCACGTGCAGGAGTTTAGCAACAGTATGGTCGCAGCGAGACCAAAAAGAGTGTTGGCCGCCCATGCGGCCACCAAGGGAGGAATATAGCCTCCGTGTCCCAAAGCAATGAACATTGTATGAAGAATCCAGTAACCAAATGCTATGATTAAGGAACCCGCCAGGCCGATAGCGACTCCACCCCCCCTGGGCCCCACTTTTACAGCGAATGGAACGCTTAACGCCCCCATGATTAGGCAAACCAGCGGAAAAGCGATCTTGTCATGCCAGTCCACAATGTAGCGAGTGGGGTTTCGGCCTTCTGAAACCAGTTGGTTAATGAGATTTCCCAACTGAGTCAAGTTCATTTCCTTTGTTGGAGTTTCTCCCTGTTCAAGATCATCCGGAGATTTCTTCAACGGTCCTTTCATCGACGGAAGCGTGTCAACAGAAAATTTGCCGTCAGTTTTCTTAACAGTTCGATTTACTCCATAAAATGTCCAATTATCTTCACGCCATATGGCTTTATCGGCAAAAATTCTTTCGAGAAAGTTGAATTCACTGTCCCATCGCACTATCGTGACTTTTTCAAGAGCATGGTTGGGGCGGTCGTACTTGTGAATATGGGTTATTGAATCTGAAGCTTTCAGCCAGATCTGATCTGGACGGATAAAAGTAGTTTCTTTCTTGCCAGATATCTCAACGTTCTGAATGTACTCACTGTATCTGTTGGACCACGGGATTATGGTTTCGTTAGACAAAAACATAATCGCTGAACCAACTAATCCGACAATCAAGACCGGCCTCGCTATGCTTATGGCATCTATGCCCCCCGCCTGCATTGCTATCAATTCTGAGTGCTTGGCCATCATAAGCAGTGAAAGCATTCCCCCCAAAAGTATCGCCATCGGTAGTGTAAAGAAAAGATACCCTGGTATTTTTACAATAAAATACTTGAGCATCAGGACTCCGGGAGGGTTATACTGAAAATAATATTTAATCTTATCGGTAAGTTCAATTAGTAGGAAAACAAACACAAACACAACTAAACATATAACGAATATTTTTAGAAATTCACGGATTATGTATGTATCCAGTATTTTCAATGCGGATTTTTCCAATCAAACATCAAAGACCTGTGGACCCGGTAAGGCGGGAACCAAGCAACCATTCGTTGGCTAACAGGTATCTTACTGTGCGACGAATGCCGTCCTCAATCGGGACTAGAGGCCTAAACCCTGCTGAACGGATCTTGGTGATGTCAAGATGCACAAAGGGGCTGTCTCCCTGCCACCCTCTTTGTCCACCCGTATAACGAAATCTGACATCTTTCAACCCCATCTCCTCAATGACTATTGATGCTAGTCTTTTCACATTCATAAAGTCTTCATGACCAAGATTGATCACGTTTTTTGACTCCTGAATATTCTCAAGGGCCAGAAAAATTCCGCGTACCCCATCTTCGACGTGGAGGTACGATTTCCTCTGGTTTCCATCTCCAAGGATCTCCAATTCACAAGGTTTTTGGCGAAGCTTATTAATAAAATCAAAGACTACCCCGTGAGAATATCGTTCGCCAATCCAGGAAACGAACCTGAACATGTATGAACGAATTCCAAAATACTCGCAGTACGCCTGAATGATGCTTTCTGCGGCTAATTTTGAGGCGCCGTATAGGGATGTTTGAAGCGGAGCGTATGTTTCCGGGGTGGGGAAGATTTCCGGTTCGCCGTAAACTGTGGCCGAGCTCGTAAAAACTATCTCACCGATTCCATGGAGTCTAAGACACTCCAGGACATTATGAGTGCCGATAATGTTTTGCTGGAGATCTACATTTGTATTGGATTTTCCGCCCCTTACATCGGCGTTGGCGGCCAGATGAAACACCAGGTCAGATCCCTCCATGGCTCTCGACAGATTCCCATAGTCCAGAATGTCTCCAACTACCAGCCTGACCCGACCCGATGACAAAACAGAAGTCATGTGGCATTCATAGCCAGTGGAAAGATTATCGTAAACCACTACTTCATGATTCCTAAAAATCAGCTCATCCACGATGTGGCTACCGATGAAGCCTGCCCCCCCGGTAACGAAGACTTTCATTCTCAAACCTCATAATCCAAGACTTAGAAAATATCAGCGACTAATAGGTGAAGTTTCTATTTTCAGCCGTTTGTCGCTGAACAGGCTGGATTTAACGTCAGGACAGTTTTCTGGAAAGCCCCTCGGCTTCTACAATGGTGTCGACTATGTATAAGGGTCTTTGTCTTAAATCCTCGTAGCATCGAAGAACATATTCCCCTACAACTCCCAAAGAGGACATAGTTACCCCAAAAAGAATCCAGGTTATTATGAAAAAGACATGAAGACACCAATTGTCGCCAAAACCCCTCGAAAAACCGCCTATTGTCCATAAGACAAGGGCGGAGATTGCGACAAACAGGATTCCCAGGCCTAGAATCAGAACAAACCTTATGGGCGCCTTTGAAAACGGAACTATGCCGTCGAGAGCTATTCCACAAGCTCCAAGGATGGATATCTGTGTCTTGCCGGATAATCTTGAATCCCTGTCAAAGGGTATGATTGACGTCTTGAAACCTACGAGAGAGGTCAGGCCACGCAAGAAACCATGCCTTTCATTTATGCGGCATATTTCTTTAACAACCCTTTTGTCGAGTAACCTGAAATCGCCAGTGTTTCGTGGAACCTTGACTTCTGAGAACTTTTCAAGGATCCAGTAAAAAAGCTCGGCCGATTTAAGGTAAATGAATTTTTCTCCTCGACGGGAAACCCTTTGGGGTATGACCACCAGATTTCCTTCACGCCATTTCTCGATCATGGTTGATATGAGTTCTGGGGGATCCTGGAGATCTGAGTCAATCACAATGCTGGCGTCCCCCAAGCAATGCCGTAGCCCAGCGATTAGCGAAACCGGTTTTCCGAAACGACGGGAAAATTTAACGAGTCTTATCGGAAACCCCTCTTCAATTAGCTTCAATATTTTTTCTTCGGTGTGATCTGTGCAAGGATCCAAGGCGAATACGAGTTCCCAATCAACGGATATTTGTTTAAAAACTTCGCTGATTCGATAAACTAAATTTGTTACATTACTTTCTTCATTATAAATGGGCGCTACCACGCTAACTAAAGTTTTGTCCGGTACCTGATCAGTCGTCAAAATAGATTAACTCCAAATGGTATTTCATAACCTAAGATGTGACACAAATGCGTAACAGAATCGAGGAACACGTTCAAGAAAAATGACTACAAAGCTTTAATAGCGGTTTCATTAACTTCCCTTTTATGAGGGAGAGAAGTATAATAAAAAAGTGAGACGACAGTGCCCATTCCATCAGGATTGGATTTCAGATCTTGTGACCCCACCGGAATGTACAATATTATTGTGAAAGAGGATTCATGACAAACATTCACATTGAAGATTTAAGCTCTGTAAGAAAAAAAGTGACTTTTGAAGTACCACAAGACAGAGTGACGGAGACATTGGAAGCTCAATACAAGGATCTCAGAAAAAACGCACAAATTAAAGGCTTCAGAAGGGGCAAGGTCCCGATGGAGATTATAAAAAATCTGTTTAAAGAACAGGTTTATGGCGATACGGCAAAGAAAATCATAGAAGAGACTTTTGAATTGGGGCTCGATGAGAAAAAAATTAAGCCTATCTCTGTGATCAACATGGATCAGGAGCCTTTAGAACCTGGAAAGCCTTTTAAATACACCGTTGAGATAGAGGCCACTCCCGAACTGGAGGTCAAAGACTACAAGGGCCTTGCTCTGAACAAAATGATCCGAGAGATTAAAGAATCGGACATTGAAGAACGCCTGGAGATGTTGCGTCAGCGCCTCGCAAGAATGGTTCCTGTTGATGAATTCAGAGCAGTTCAAAATGGAGATCACCTTGTGGTGGATATTGAGGCGGTGCACGACGGAGAGGTAATCACATCGTTAACAGTTAAAGATTATCACCTGGAAATGGGAAGAGACTTTTATTTGCCTGATTTCGACTCCAAGTTGATAGGACTGAAGATAGGAGAACTGAACACAATATTACACTCGCTCTCTGAAGATTTCCCTCGAAAAGAACTGGCCGGAAAATCTGCGACATTTTCAATTACCATAAAAGAAGCCAAAGAGAGAATAATTCCTGAGTTGAGTGATGAATTGGCCAAAGAAGCGGGACCCTACGAAACTCTAGATGACCTAAGAAAACAAATCAAAGAAGATCTGCGTCAGGGTTACGACATGGACATAAAGGAAGATCTGAGAAAACAGATCGTGGAAAAAATAATCGAAGCCAATCCGCTCGAAGCTCCTGAGTCTCTTGTTGAAGCGAGAATTGATGATATTGTGATGGGGGCTAGGCAGAATCTTGCACGGCAGGGAGTAGACATGAAAAGATTCCCGCTACCGGACAAAGCTCAGCGGGATTCCATAAAACCTAAAGCCTTGGATCAGGTGAAGGCGGCTTTAATTATAAAAGCTATTGGTGAAAAAGAAGAGATTCAAGCTTCTACCGAAGACATTGATACCGAAATTGAAAAACGCGCCAAGTTACTGGGATGGACCTCCGACTTTTTGAAAGACCAGCTGGAAGAAAACCAGAGAATGCAAGATTTCGCAGATTCACTGACGGAAGATAAAATTTATTCATTTATAGAAGAACAAGGCGCAATCACTGAGGTCCCATACTCGGACAAAAATGCCGATACGGCTCAATAATTCAGAAGAGAGTAATGAATAATGTTGGTTCCAATTGTTGTAGAACATACTAGCCGCGGTGAAAGATCCTATGACATATATTCCCGCCTTTTAAAAGAGAGGATCGTTTTTCTGGGGACAGCCGTTGATGATCTTGTTGCGAATTTAATTATCGCTCAGTTCTTGTTTTTGGAAAGCGAAGATCCCGAGAAAGACATCAATTTTTATATCAACTCTCCTGGAGGAGTGGTTACATCCGGTTTGGCTATTTATGACACCATGAAATATATCAAACCGGAGGTCCAAACAATTTGCATCGGTCAGGCGGCTTCAATGGCCGCTTTGCTCTTGGCTGCAGGCGCAAAAGGGAAACGACACGCACTTCCGCATGCACGAATACTGATCCACCAGCCAATGGGTGGTTTTCAGGGCCAGGCCACTGATATCGAAATTCATGCCAGAGAAATTCTGAGGATGCGTGGCGAGCTGAACCGGATTCTTGTTGAACATACAGGCCAACCTATGGAAAGAATTGAAACGGATACTGAAAGAGACTATTTCATGAGCGGTGAAGAAGCGGTGACTTACGGCATAGTCGACAATGTATTGACTCATCGAGAGCTACCGGGAAACAAAGTTTAGAAAATAGTTCAGTTGTTATTCTTAACTGTTGGCTAAAGAGAACGTTAAACTTATAGAACATCATCTAGAAATCGATTTGAACTGATTTCGGAAAACATGGGAGGCCCTTATGTCAGCTTCGGAACATTTTCAGGCTGACTGCACAGGGGCAAACTGAAGGAGGATTTACATGGTTGCTAGAAAAGGCAATTTCTCTTCTCTTTATTGTTCTTTTTGTGGAAAGAGTCAGGATGAGGTGAGAAAACTAATTGCTGGACCAACGGTGTATATTTGCGACGAGTGTATAGAGTTATGCAATGAGATCATCGCGGAAGAATATGAGAAAGAGGAAATAGGTCGTGGTAAATCTAGAGTTCCTACTCCATCTGAACTCAAGTCTTCATTGGATGAATATGTCATAGGACAGGAAAAAGCGAAGAGAATTCTTTCCGTAGCAGTCCATAACCATTACAAGAGAATTGATTCAAAGCCTGACCTAGATGGAGTAGAGCTACAAAAGAGCAACATTCTCCTAATAGGTCCAACCGGTTCGGGAAAAACTCTCCTGGCTCAGACGCTCGCCCGTATTCTGAACGTTCCTTTTGCGATAGCTGACGCGACTACACTCACCGAGGCCGGTTATGTGGGAGAGGATGTTGAAAACATAATTCTTAGCCTCCTTCAGAACGCCGATTACGACATATCTAGGGCCTGCAGAGGGATAGTATACATTGATGAGATAGACAAGATCTCTCGAAAGACTGAAAATCCAAGTATCACCAGAGATGTTTCCGGTGAAGGAGTCCAGCAGGCGTTGCTAAAAATTGTTGAGGGAACCATGGCCAATGTTCCTCCAAAAGGTGGAAGAAAACACCCTCAGCAGGAATTTCTACAGGTCGACACAACCAACATCCTTTTTATATGCGGAGGGGCGTTTGTCGGGCTGGACAAAGTGATCCAGCAGCGACTTAACATGAAGTCCATGGGGTTCAACGCTCAAATCGGAGTGTCAACCAATGATGATGAAGCAAACTTACTTGAGCAGGTTCAACCAGAGGATCTGATACGATATGGGTTGATTCCTGAATTTGTGGGCAGATTGCCCGTGGCCGCTACTTTGCATGAATTGGATGAAGACGCCTTGGTCCGTATTTTGCTTGAACCCAAAAATGCGCTCGTAAGGCAGTACAAAAAGCTGTTTGGTTTTGAGCAGGTGAAACTACGATTTACCGATGAAGCTCTTCGGTCCGTCGCATTTCACGCATTACACAGAAAAACAGGAGCGCGCGGGTTGCGTTCTATACTCGAAGCTTCCATGCTGGACATTATGTACGAGCTTCCAGAATACAAGAATCTTCAGGAAGTTATCGTCAACGACGATGTCATCAAGAAAGGATCTCCCTGTATCCTGGTTTTTGAAAAAGAGGCGGAAAAAACGACATCAGCTTCGTAAAAAACAATTTTGACTGACGTAATTCACCTCAAATCTAATAGATTCTTAGGCGCAGGTAATTGGTATAATGTTTTTTGGAAAGAAAGAGGAGGCGCAAGAGTCTCCCCGGTTAGTGCTACCGCTATTGCCACTTAGAGACATTGTGATTTTCCCTTATATGGTCGCTCCCCTGTTTGTCGGACGGGACCGATCCATAAAGGCGGTCGAGAACGCCCTCAAAACTGACAAACTTATTTTTCTCGCGTCTCAAAGAAACGCTCAACAAACTAACCCGGAAGCTTCAGACATATTTTACGTGGGGATCGTCGGTCAGATAATTCAACTGCTCAAATTGCCTGACAACACTGTCAAAATATTTGTAGAGGGTCGCTATCGGGCAGAGATTAAGCGTTTTGTAGACGATGCGCCTTACTTCAGTGTTGAGGTCATTCCTTTGGAGGACGAGAGTTCAGGTCGTGAGGTAGAACTGCAGGCCCTTGTCAGAGGATTACGTAATGTTGCGGAAAGCTATGTCGCTGCCGACAACAAAGCGCCACAGGATTTTCTAAACGCTATAAAATCCATAAGTGATCCAGGTCGTCTCGCCGATACAGTAGCCGGTCAGATCAGCCTGAGGCTGGAAGATAAGCAGGCGCTCCTTGAAAAATTATCGGTTCGTCAGAGAATAGAACGTCTACTCGAATTAATGCAGAGTGAAATTGAGATCTCGGAAATCGAAAAAAAGATCCGAGAGCGCGTTAAGAAACAGATGGAAAAAACTCAGAAGGAATATTACCTGAATGAGCAAATGCGCGCTATTCAAAGGGAAATGGGCGAACAGGATGAATTCAAGACAGAAATTGCCGAAATTGAAGGACAGTTAGAGCAAAAGAAACTTTCGACGGAGGCCGAATCCAGGGTTAGAAAAGAAATCCGCAAACTTAAAATGATGGCTCCGATGTCCGCTGAGGCCACAGTCGTACGAAACTACATAGATTGGTTCCTCTTGCTTCCCTGGTCTGAAACTTCCAAAACCGAACTTCTTTTTGAGGAAGCCCAGAAGATTCTGGATGAAGATCATTACGGTTTAAAGGAAGTCAAGGAGAGGATAATCGAATATTTGGCTGTCCAAAAACTGGCGCCCAATATTAAAGGTCCGATTCTGTGTCTGGTTGGCCCTCCGGGTGTGGGCAAAACTTCTCTTGCGCGATCTGTAGCCCGCGCCACGGGTAGGGAATTTGTGCGAATATCATTGGGAGGAGTTAGAGATGAAGCCGAGATCAGGGGTCACAGAAGGACCTACATAGGAGCGCTTCCAGGGAAAATTATCCAGAGTATGAAAAAGTGTCAGACCGTTAATCCGGTAATGTTACTGGATGAGGTTGACAAGATGAGCACTGACTTCCGAGGAGATCCGTCGGCCGCCTTGCTGGAAGTGCTGGATCCCGAACAGAACCATGCGTTCAACGACCATTATCTGGATATTGATTATGACCTTTCCAAAGTCATGTTCATAACTACGGCTAATACTCTCCATGGCATTCCTGCTCCTCTACAGGACAGGATGGAGATAATTCGTCTACCTGGCTACACTGAATTTGAGAAACTCAGAATCGCTGAACGATTTCTGGTACCCAAGCAAATTGAATCCAACGGCCTTGCCTTATCTCGCGTTACTTTTGAACGTAAGGCTTTAATACGTGTAGCAAGACGGTACACTCGCGAGGCTGGCGTAAGGGAACTGGAAAGGCAAATAGCCAAGATATGCCGAAAATTGGCGCGAAAAGTCGTTGATGGTTCAATAACCGATGGAATCGAGATCGGTTTCAGAGACCTTGGTGGTTTTCTCGGTGTTCCGAAATTTAGATATGGAGAAAAGGAAGAATACCTGAAAACCGGCATAGCTAACGGACTTGCCTGGACAGAAGTTGGTGGAGAGTTACTTACGGTAGAAGTGGCGCTCATGCCCGGATCAGGTAAATTGACGGTAACCGGAAAATTGGGCGAGGTGATGCAGGAATCGGCTCAGGCAGCTATGAGTTATGTCAGGTCTCGAGCGTTAAGCCTGGGATTAAAACCGGACTTCTACGACAAAATTGACATTCATATACATGTTCCGGAAGGGGCGACTCCAAAAGATGGACCTTCAGCCGGAATTACCATAACCACAGCCATATTGTCGGCTCTAACCAAGCAGCCATTCCCCAACGACCTGGCAATGACAGGGGAAATAACACTACGCGGAAGAATTTTGCCGATAGGTGGACTCAAAGAGAAGCTGCTGGCGGCCAGGAGAGCTTTGCTTTCACGTGTCATAATTCCTCGCGAAAACGATAGAGATCTGTGTGAAGTCCCGAAAAAAATCCGCAAGGGCATGGAAATAATACTTGTTGATCACATGGATGAAGCTTTGAGAATAGTTTTTCCGGAAATCAGAGACGCCTTTATCCCTTCCCAGGAAATAACTGACAGGCCTCTGGCGATTTTGAAACAATAATTAGTATATTTTTGACAGAATTGTGTAAAATAGGGAACCTGATCAATTGTTAGTTTACTAATTGGTACATAATGGATTGAAGGAGTGGCTTATGCTTAAAATGGATGGATCACGAGTGAGACTGACGCCGGAAAATGTCCATACGATGCTGAACCAGGGTCTTTCCTTTAGAGAGATAGCGTCTCGTTGTGATGTCTTTGAGGATGCTATAGACGCATCACTGGTTCGTTGGCTAAACCAGGGAAGATGGCCAATAGAAGATGATGTCGTGGCAGCTTAGCTGTGAAATAACGCGCTGTATTATCCTGGGTAGCGTCATGAATGAATAAATGCTTGTTAGGGGACTGATTTTGGAACGGATCCTATAATATAGGTTCCGTTTTCTGGTTTTTAATCCAGAATATGAGGAAAATCAATTTATTGAAACTTGCCGCCCACGTCGTCATTTATTACGGTGCAAATATGAATCGCGGTTTCTGACTCAGGACGCATGTTCCAAGTTGAGGGGCAAGTCGAACAGCCTAGCATGAGAGGCGACATACATGGAGGTTTATTATGTGATCCTGGCCTTGATAGCTGGAGCATGTGCTCCGACTCAAGCCGGAATCAATTCACAACTCGGCTCAGTGGCAGGTGATCCGTCTCTTGCCGCATTGATATCATTTATGGTCGGAGCTGCTGGATTAACCGCCTATGTCCTTTTGACCGGAGTCCCTTGGCCTTCGATCCGAATTTTTGTTGATTTGCCTTGGTGGATGTGGACTGGGGGATTATTGGGAGCAATTCTGGTCTTTGTGTCGATTGTGCTTGCGCCAAAGTTGGGAGCTACAGCTACACTAGGCCTCATAGTGGCTGGCCAGATGATAGTTTCGGTAATTCTTGACCACTATGGCTTGGTCGGTTATGAAGAGCACCCTGTAAACATGTGGAGAATTCTGGGAGTGGTTCTTCTCCTGAGCGGAGTAATCCTAATAAAGAAGTTTTAGTTATTATCAGCTAGTTTATTCTTCTTGGGAAGCGTCCTATAAACTTTGGTCCAATTCCAAACAATAAAGCGAAATACATTACCACCGTTAAAGCTACGGAGGGGTGCAGGGTTAAAACAGGCTTGAGAAGAACAAAAATGGATGCGGAAACAATACCCAGACAAAAAGGAAAAAAGAAATCGATGAAACGCACAAATCCCAGAGAAACTCGGCAGTAGAAAAACGTCAAACAGGCTACCAACAATTTGGTAAAAATTATTGCCAGGCATCCGCCTTGAAGTTTCATCATCGGTACCAGAGTAAAATTGAGAATAAAATTTACAATAGTTCCGATAACCTGAAACAATAACAGCACTTTCACGGCGCCAGAGACCATCATCACATAAGAAAAAAGATTATTCTGAAAGGAAAGGGGAATCGTCCAGACCAGATATTTTTGCATCCAGATGGCGTCGCTATATTGAGACGGATAAATCAGGCTTATAATGAGGGAACTCTCAGTATAAAGAACGAACACCACTGGCAGGGCAAGAGCCATTAACCACTGCGCATTTCTCCTGACTAGTTCGCCGGCCAGCTTTCTATCTTTCCACCAAAGTGTCGCCAGCAATGGGAAAATTACCCATCCAAGAAATTGGTCCGAGGCTAATATGGATATGGCGTCCACAATATTCCATGCGGCGCTGTAATAGGCCACCCCGTCCAATCCAGTTACTTTCTGAAGAAAGAAAATATTGGTCTTATTGTAAATTACTCCAAGAATTTCTATTAGCGCAAAAACCAGGGACGCCTTGAACATATAATTGACGCTGTTCCATGTTGCGGGAAGGATTGATGTTCTCGAATGTCCTTTTAGATAGATTCTGTATCCGAGCAAGAGTCGGGTTATTCCGGAAATTAACTTGAATAGGCTTACATATACGGGGCCCAAACCGATTCCAGCGGAAACAAATCCATAAACAAAGGAACCAATGGATGCGGTTATCTTTATCCTGGCCTCAAGATTCTGCCTACCTTCGACTCTAAGCTCCGCAAAAAATGTTTCCGCCAGAGCTTCAACGGAAAAGCCCAGGCAGATTATAGTCAGGACTGAACTCAGTTCAGCAGAAAGCTCCTGTCTCCATGCAAAGATCAGAATCCCAACCATGCAAAGCAGAAAAAGGACCAGTTTAATTATTTGAACGGTTATCAACAGTCTTCTGGATTCAGATTCCTCAACTGCGGCGAGCTTTGATACGAGAGGATAATAGAGGCCAAATTGTATGATCGTGTTGACGACAGCTCCCCCTGCCATTGCAAACATGACCTGTCCATAGTTGGAAGCGTTGAGCCATGCAAGATACAAGAAGAAAACCGAGCTTAAAACCCCTTCCACGGCCTGAGCGGAAAGTAAATAGGCTAGACGGCTTAGAATGCTGTCATGACCAGTGGAAACGCTAGGTTGATTTGAGCCTGGCATAAAGTTCCCGAACCCTGGACTGTTGCAAGTACCCAAGGAAAATATTGAAACGCCAATCTAGCATTTTGTTGATCGTTTCGTAACCTTAATCCCAGAAAGGTTGAACCATTTTCCCATTATAAGTTATGTTAAACAAATTAAGACTAAGGGGATAATAAGAATCAGGAGACGCCCTGTTGAAGATAGACGACCTTTTAACTACATGCTGGCGATCGGTTCTGCGAAATCGCCGACGATACAAAGCGGTGATGATTGGCATAGCCCTTGGCACGGCGGGATTTATAATAGTCCAGACAATGGGGGATTCCGTCGAAAAGAAGATGGGGGAACATCTGGAACTCTTGGGTGAGGCCACGGTCATGAAAGCGGTTTGGAGAAACGACGACAATTATCATCCGGGGGAATACAGCATGAGTGACGTTAAACAACTCAGACACATTCCTGAAACAATGGCGGTGGCTCCGGTTGTTTCAATCCCCTCCGTAGAAGCCTTTTTCCGGGACAATGAATGGTCTCCGGGGTTGATCGGTGTTGATCATGAATTCTGGTCGACTCAAAGCGCACAATTGAAGAAAGGGAGACTAATAGGGGCTACTGATGTGTTTGGTAGAAAAAATGTCTGCGTGCTTGGTGAAAAAGTTGTCAAACAGGTTTTTGGACTGGAGAGTCCACTAGGCCAGTCGCTTGGAGTGGGGAGTCTTAAGTTTGATGTCATTGGTTTGCTCGGAGGTATTCAGCAGAACGACCTTGAAAGGTACATAGTGATCCCGCTAAGTACAGCTCAAAAGTTATTTTCGGGGCTTGAAAAGATTCGGGAAATATATATTCGTGTATATAATTGGAATGATGTTGAACCTGTAAGAGAGAAGGCTTTGGCAATTTTAAGCGCGAATCACCCTGGCTATGAACAAGGCATAGATATAACCTACTATCCTAAGAGAATTGAAAAAGTTAGGTCCACGGTTTATCTGGTAAAATTGTTTGTTTATGCGGCTCTTGGCGTAACAGTTCTTCTAGGTGGTTTAGGCATTATGTCGGTAATGCTTGCAGCGGTGCAGGATCGCACGCGTGAAATAGGGCTCAGAAAGGCTCTTGGCGCCAAAGAAGGGCTGATACTTGTTCAGTTTCTTTTGGAGGCTGTGCTGATAAGTCTGGTGGCCGGTTTTTTGGGAGTCGTGGCTGGTATACTTTCGGTTACCATACTCAAAGGGCCACTAGGGGTCCAGGTTTCTACAGTTATGTTAACCGCAAGTATCATGAGTGGGATACTGTTTACAGGTTTTCTGGGGATCGCATCTGGGTTGTACCCTTCTGTCAAGGCAAGCCGTATGGATTCGGTAACGGCCATGCGTTTCGAATAGGTTTATGGACAACAAGGATTCCAACATCAGCACGCGTCTTAATAAGATATATTGGGATCTCAGAAACAAAATCTACGATTACGTGATCCATCCCCTAGTGGGATCCATCAATTCCCCCCACTACGACGCGTTAGGAGTGTCTCTCGGCTTGATAGTAGGATTCAGCGCCCCTTTGGGCAGTCACATGCTGTTTCTTGGGGTTCTGCGGCTGCTTTTCAAGTTTAATATAATAGTGGCATTTGGCTTTACCTTCGTTGTGAATCCGTTTAACGCAATCCCTCTTTATTATGGCTATTATGTATTGGGATCATTTTTGATTGGGGATTCAGCCTCGCTGAGTTTTGAAAATTTTAGATCAGCTATGAACCCGGTGATTGAGAGTAACCACTTTTGGGAGGAGATGCTTACTTTCTTTCTTCTCGGAGAAAGGATAGTAAGTCGGTGGCTCGCTGCGGCGCTGTTGTTAGGGGTATTCTCCGGAGTTCTGGGATATGTGACAACTTACCTGATCCAGAGGAAAAGGCTTCATAAATCGCTTATAAAACTCAGTCTGGAATATAAGAAACTAACAACAAAATCGGCTTGTTCTAATTCTCAAAATGATATGTCAATCAACGTTTCTGAATCGAAACATGTAAACAGGTAATTGTTGTTGGAAGCGAAAAAAGTTCGCGCCGACAGCATAAAGATTCTACGGTTCCATTTGAGTAAATATCTTGATTTTTATTAAGAGCTGTGTTTCAATTTAACACAGGCGGTCTGTTTCAAAAATTACCCTCAATTTATTGGCTTGAAAATTTTTGGCAACGCTCGGTGAGAGCATTAATATATTGAAACAATGTGTTGGCTTATAAGGCCCGTTTAGCTGGAAGTTGGGTCTTTTTCAGGCCGACCCAATCTCATATTGCCCCAGAAAGGAGATTCTGCCATGGAGCGAAGGAATTTCTTAAAGTCTCTTGCAGCCGCAGGAATGGTTGCATCGGTTGCTAGCCCTTCGGGTTTACTTTCAAAAGAGGCCCATGCCGCTGGAAAAGTAAGCATCGGGGAAGTAAAAAACGTCAAGGTAGACGTGCTAACAGAGACGAGCTGGTTTGACAACGACATCCTGAAAAAGAACATGATGGATTATGGGGGTGCGATGACAAGCCAGTACGCGATACCCTGGGATCCTAAGAACGCAGGCGGATACGCTGCCCTGATAACAGTTACCGAGCTTGACGGCAAAGAACGGAAAATATTGCTCGACTCCGGCTGGAGCAATGAATGGATGGATTACATTTTTCAGGATAAAAGCAATGTGGCGTCCATGCTGAAGAGCGGAGAAATAGAATTCATGGTTCTTTCTCACTGGCATCTGGATCATTACTGGGGGATAGAATCGACTTTAAAGCACAAGCCGGATATCACCATGTACGCACCCAAGACATTTTATCCGGAAGACATGGCCTTGCTCAAAGAAAAGGGGCGCCTCACAGCCAAGGACAAATCCGGTGAGGAAGTTCTTTTATGCAAAAACGACGTGCCTCATACCGGCAAGCTTATTCTCTGCGGACCTGAAGGCGAAGAGGGCTCAGGGGTCCACAAACTGATGCCCGGCGTTGCTCTGAGGATGTTTGATGTGCCGATTCTTTTGAGGGTTAGAGGTGAGAACGTCCTGTATTTCAACGTCAAGGACAAAGGTATTGTCACGGTGACTGGATGCTGTCATCCTGGTATTTTGTCGCTGTTCTCATTTGCTCGAAGCAACTTCGAAGGATACAAGCCTTACGGTTGTTATGGCGGGCTACATGTGTCGCTCTTTGAGACTTGGGACCCCAAATTTGATGACCTAATCAAGGGAGTGAAGTCATTCCAAATTGCAAAAATGGGGTGTAACCACTGCACAGGATGGATTTTTGCAGAAAAGGCGGATGCCGCGGGGATTCCCATAGTTAAAGGCACAGACAAATTCAAAACCTATACCAGGTATTCAACTGTCAACAAGGGAAACAATGTTTTCCTGACCAATGGCGACTCAATAGTTTTCTAGGACAACAGACACGGATGAATTTTCATTTAACGGGTTGACGTGACCGGTTCCCACACTTGGCGCGTCAACCTGATAATGTCACTAATCAGGGATCTCAAACCTGTTAGTAGTTGTCAGGGAGGTTGCCTCTATGAGCGCACAGTCCGTTAGCGAAACTCAACAGAGTTTTGTAAAGGGGTTCATCAGTTTTATAATTATTTTCGTTATAGTATTGGCCCTTTGGCACGTTTTCATGGACGCGAATGGGATACTGAAATTTTATACGCCAATGCTTGGTTTTTCGTTGGTTGTCGTCTGGCTCGGTTCAATACTTCTAATATCCAACATCTTTGAATTGAGCCCATTTCGAGAAGAAAAAATGAGTTCATCAGGCGGGTTGGGTCTAGGTCTGCTGCTGACGGCTCTTTCCATTATTTTCATGCTGATCATCGTATACGGAATTTTCTGGAATTTTATAGGGAGATTCGGTGTCGCGTATTTCAGCCCCGCCTCAATTGTCGCGTCCGGCGGTACAGGCGCAGAACCTTTCGTAGCAAGGGAGAATGCTTCAACAGCCATTATCTACATTGTGACGGCTTTTATCTGGTGGACACTTGTTTGGGATTTAGGATTTGGATCCTGGCCTTGGTTGGACACGAGTAAAGGGGTAAGGGCGTGGTCAAAATTCTGTTCTATCTCAGTCTTAACCGTGCTGACTTACGCTCTGCTATTTCATCCACACGTTTGCCAGTTGTTCTATCCCCCACAGGACAAGGCTGGGGTATCTCCATGGTGGGCTGAGTTTGCGGGAACCGGGAGCGCTTTTTTGAGTTTGGGGTTGGCGCTTTGTAGCCTCAAATGGGTCATTATATCCGACCTGTTGTGGGAAGGGTATCCATGGATGTGGCTCGGGAAAAGAGGCCAGGGGAATTTCATCAGAGGTTTGGTTACCCTGGTTGGATGCCTAATTCTGGGGATTATCAGCATGATAGTACTCCTGAAGATAATGAACATTTTTTGGATGGAACCCTTCGAGGGAGGACAGTATACGGACGCTCCGTATTTTCGTTATTTGCACGCGGGAGAAATAAGCGGTTTCATCGTCCTTGCCGCTTTCATACTGAAAACCTATTTCAACAATTTCCCGAATTTGTCAGTCCTTGGTTCGAGCGCATTGATCAGGACTGTAATCGCGTTTCTAGGTGGCGGACTTTTTTATGCGTTTTATTATTCCAGTTTAAGTGTCATGCTCCTTGGAAAAGTGCCTGGGGTAGCTCAACCGGATGATACCCCGCTGGTTTGGACGATGTTGTTCTTGAGTGTCATAATTGTTCACGCGCAATTTTTTGGTGGGTGGCCGTTAAAAAGATCAAAGTTCTGATAAAGACCCATGGAGTTGTAAAAGTCATGCACGACCCAGGTAAGAGAAGTTTTTTCAGAGATCTTTTCAAGGAAACTGTCATTAAGCCGATTGCCGCGTTTCAATCGGGCATGCAGGAAGTCGACACGGACAATAGCCTCGATGAATTCTTCGAATCCTATGAATCAAGTTACGCGTTGACCCTCAATTATCCAGACGATATTCTTATTGAAACAGCTCGTATGGAGGGCATATCGGTGGAGGGTAGGGAAAAGATAGATATCGTAAGAGAGCTTATTAAAAAGAAAGGCGGTTATTTCGATAAACGTTAACGCAATAATTCGAGAGCGTCTGGACAGTCTGCTTATAACCGCTTCGTGGTTCCCGGACCTCAAAAACCTCATCGGACTACAGGGGGTCAGTCAGGTCTGGCAGGACAATCCTTCATGTTACTTCTGGCTTAAGGGAGTTCCTTGTGTTTTTCAGTTGGAATGTGACCAAGCCCATTACGAAAATGGTCTTGATGAGAAGTTAATATATTCCGCCTTTTCAGTGAGAGCTTTTCCCTTTAGAAATACAGATCTCTATCTCGGGTTTTCTGAGTATGAAAAAAAGGTTTTGAACAGCCCTGTTTTTGATGGATCAAACACTCCGTCTTTCGACCGTCTGCAGGAACTGGATAAAAACCTGTTTCTAGTCTCCAGGATCGAGTGGATTTGTCCGGAAAGCGCTTCCTGGAACCTGTTTTCAATGAACGCTCTTGATTTAAGTGTTATCCGTAACGAGTCCATTTCGGCTGACCCCCTGAATTTCGCGTGTAAACCGCTCTCCGATGTTATGAGAAGGGTCCCCTCCTGGGAAATTAGTCTGCCCCTATTTGACCTTCTAAATACTCTCCACGCTTTTTATTCGAAACAAAAACTGCGAAACCTGCAAGTCATTTCCAGAAACGGTTTGGAATATATTGTCTCTTTTGACGGGAAAACAAAATTGGTTGAAAATGGAGTGATCAAGAACCTAGAGGTAGCAAGCCTTTTCATGGACGAAAGGGTTTTCATTAAAGACAAGCCCCCAAATCTTCTGGAAGAAAGACTGGAAACCGACCCCGGAGAAGTGATTCTCGATAGGACTTTTGGATGGAGTGACCGTTTGGATGAGGGCTTTATCCTCGAAAGTTCAAAAAAAGAAATTGGACGCAAATGGTGGTCGGTCGGGGAAACTCATTTTGATTCGTCCGTAGCATGTCCATGCGGCTGCAATCATGACTGACGCTCGCTATTTTCCTTCACGTTTACCATATTCGCAAATTCTTCCCGGCATCTAATTCCAATAATTTGCATCTATAATAAATGAAACAGTACCTGATGATCTTTGATGGATATTGCGACTCAGAGGTCATCGATCACAAAAGCTGTTTAAAAGTATTAGCATGTGGGGCAATGGAACCATTTTTAGTTAGACATTAATGATTGTTGACATCAACTGTCGAGTTAGGTAACTTAAAAAGATTATAGTTTATAAAGGCTTCAGGGATAAAGGACAAGGGGGTTGCTATGAAAATCATAAATATGGATCATGTTGCCGCTTCTCCGATACTTCCAGAAGTGGCTGACGCCATGATACCGTTTCTTAAAGAAAAGTACGGTAACCCCTCCAGCATGCACAGCATGGGTGAGGAAGTCACCGAGGCTATTGATGAAGCTCGTGAAAAGGTTGCCGAATTAATAAACGCGAAACCGCAAGAGATATACTTCACATCAGGGGGCACAGAATCAAATAATTGGGCCCTCAAGGGAGGCCTGTTCGCCAACCGAGCCAAAGGCGCTCACCTTATAACATCCTCAATCGAACACTTTTCGATAATGCACGCGATAAAAGCCCTTGAAAAAATCGGCGTGGAAGTGACGCGATTGCCGGTGGATAAATATGGATTCATTGACCCGGACGATGTTCGGAAGGCGATTACGCCTGCTACCGCCTTGATCTCTGTTATGCACGCCAACAACGAAATAGGGACCATAGAGCCAATTGGGGAAATTGGAAAGATCGCAAAAGAATTCAACATACCGTTTCACACAGATGCAGTTGCTACAGTAGGCGCAATCCCGGTGGACGTCCAAAATCTCAATGTTGATATGATGTCTTTGGCTTCCAATCCATTCTATGGGCCTCATGGGGTTGGGGCGCTCTATGTTCGTAAGGGCGCCAGAATATCGCCTCTGCTGGATGGCGGGATTCAGGAAGGCGGATACAGGGCAGGCACCGAGAATGTCATCGGTATAATAGGTATGGGAAAAGCCGCTGAAATGGCGATTAGGGAAATACAGAATCGATCGAACCATGTTAGGCCGTTGCGCGATCGACTGATGAAGGAAATTCCATTAACAATTGAAGAAGTGGGCTTGGTTGGTCATCCGACAGAAAGATTGCCGGGTAACGCCAGCCTCACTGTAAGATACGTCGAAGGCGAGTCCATGTTGCTCTTTCTCGATATGGAGGGAGTGAAAATCGCAAGCGGGTCGGCCTGTATATCAAGGTCTCTGAAGGTATCTCATGTTATGCTGGCAATGGGAATTGACGCTGGCACCGCTCAGGGTTCCCTGCTTTTCACGCTGGGAATTGACAATACTAATGAGGATGTGGATGACGTGATTAGAATTTTGCCTCCTATTGTCCAGAGGCTGAGAGACATGTCTCCATTATACAAGAAAACAGGAAGGCTGAAAGCCGTAAGCTAAAAATTTGCTTCGTGGAAGAATTCAGGGGTGTGAAAATGTACAATGAAACAGTTATGGACCATTTTACCAATCCAAGAAACGTTGGAGAAATTCCCGACGCCGACGGTGTGGGAAGTGTAGGCAATCCCGCGTGCGGCGACATTATGGAATTCCATATCAAAGTGAAGGATAATATTCTGGAAGACGTAAAATTCAAGACCTTCGGTTGTGGGGCAGCAATAGCTGTTTCAAGCATGGTGAGTGAACTAGCTAAGGGTAAAACTCTGGCTGAGGCTATGCTGATAACCAATGAGTCGGTGATTGAAGCGCTCGAAGGATTGCCCAAGAAGAAGCATCACTGTTCGAATTTGGGCGCTGACGCGTTACACAGGGCTATTGAGGATTACCAGGAGAAACAAAAGGGAGAAACTTTTAAGAAACCTGTTGATAGTCCGGAAGTCTGCTCATGCCCTGTATGTGATGTGAATGATCCAGAAGAAGCGCCTTATTGCGCATCCGCATGTGCACGATCCTCAAAATAACCCGGAAAATCATTTCTAAATTTGCGCATTTCCAAATCCAAGGCGGCAGTGTATTTAGTCGCCTTGGAGAATTCTGCGCGCCAGCCTAATTTCAGACAAATACATAACCAACTTTTTCAACCTAATAAAAACAATATGTTATTGCAATCATCGTGTTAATACATTAAATTTTTATCTAAAATAGATTAAAAAAACTTGACAACATATCAATAAAATGATTGATTCCACCCTAGCGACAAACCAAACCTAATCCTTCCTTTGGCCCGTTTTAGAACGGGCTACTTTTTTGTGGGGCATGGATCAGCTATTAATGTTTTAGCCGCCGCTGTAAAACTCTACAAAACATGTCCGGTTTCTCTCGCAGCGATATGAGCTATCACCGAAAACTTACCCATACCTCCGTTTATTACTCCGGATCCTTAATCCATGTGTCTTCATTTGAGATCGGGACACTAAAACTCTATTCCCCTTTGGGCTTTTATCCCGTTGCGGAACGGATGTTTAATTTCATTCATCTCGGTTACCATGTCAGCGAGTTCAATGAGTCCCTGGGAAGCGTCCCGGCCTGTAACAACTACGTGTAACTCGGGAGGCCTGTTCCGAAGAGTGTTGAGGATATCTTCTTCCGGAACCATCCCATAAGTTATGAGATATGTCAGTTCATCGAGCACAACCATTTTGAATTTTCCTGAAGCTATCACCTGTTTCGCTAAATCCCACGCATCCCTGGCCGATTGAATATCCTCGTTCAGGTCTTCAGATTTCCACGTAAACCCTCTGCCGAGAGCACGTATTTCCATCAGGTCCTCGAATCTTTTGGCAGCCTCCAATTCGCCATACTTCCAGGATCCTTTTAGGAACTGAAGGAAGCAAACTCTGAATCCATGACCAACGGCCCTGAAAGCCTGCCCTAGAGCGGCGGTTGTCTTTCCCTTGCCGTTCCCCGTGTTTACGATCAGTAGACCTTGACTCATATAAGTCCTCCAGTTCTTTCAATTTTTACGTTCCGGTCAGAGAATAGATTCAATTGACCTGCCGATTAAACTAAGAGAGCAACGTGTGCCTGTTCAAAATATTGTTTGGATCCAGGGTCATCTTAATCCCGATCATTTGTTTCAATGTATTCTCATCGACAGTCCTTTCAAAATATCTGGTCTTGATTTTACCAATGCCATGCTCTCCCGATATGCTCCCACCCATCGAGATGATACGATCCAACATCTTCGACATGATCCGGCGCCCCGTTTCCAGTTCCTCTCTATTTTGTGGAAGAATGTTCGCGTGCAAGTGATTATTCCCAATGTGTCCAAAAACATAAGATGAATTCCTGGGAAGTTCACAATCATACATTTCGAGCAGTTGTCCAAGTTTTCGAGGCGGGACGGAAAAGTCCGACCCTATTTTTGAAAATCCCGGATGTATGTTCTCATTGAGTTTTTCCGGGATGGATTGTCGAAGATTTCGTAGAGACCTCGACTGTTGACTGTCAAGCGCAACCTGGGTCGCAATTGGGTTTGCCACATTGACCTTGCGCAGATTGAAATTTTCTACTAGCCCAGCCCACTGCGTAGCGCTCTCCAGCATTTGTTCCCTGTCATCGTATTCCTGTTCTACAAAAAGCGCTCCATAGAATTTTGACAGATAATTTCTGTGTGACTCAGGCGCCAGAACGGCTGTAGATTTCCCAAACCACTCCATACATGACGGTATAACCAAATCGAATTCGGAGCAATCCAATTCACTGAAACTAAGATCAGCCCCGTTTGAATCCATTGAATCTTCATTAAAGAAATCCCCTGAGAATTTTGAATTCAAATCTCTTAATGAATTCAACAGTCCCACAAGTTGAACGGTGCTTTCTCGATCGGGGAGATAAATAATGATAGAGAAAAAGGGTCTTCTTCTTTTCAGAAGCCTTGCGGTGATCTCAGAAAAAACACCTAAAATCCCCTCAGATCCTATGAATAAGTCCAGTAAGTCCATGAAACTGTCTGAATAAAATCCCGCCGAATTCTTAAGATATTTCCAGGGTAACGTTTTCCATGTTGGGACTGGGATCAATAAGTCTTCTGACAGACTGGGTTCGAGCAGAGTTCTCGGAATTTTAAAGAAACCGTTCTTTCCCCTGATTCTGTTTCGCTCAAGATCCAGCGCATGTCCTGTTGGAAGAACTATTCTCAAGCGCTCAATATAATCACGCGTTGGGCCATAAAGGTAACTCAGAGGCCCCGAGGCGTTACAGGCTACGTTTCCTCCCAGTGTGCAAGAATCTTCCGAGGTAGGGTCAGGAGGATAAAAGAGTCCAAGAGAATCCACATGCCGCTTGTATTCAGCCAGGATAATCCCAGGCCCAACTCTACAGGGGTTTTCGGGGTTTACACGATCGAGATTCTTTACATCGAGTATTAGACCTCCAAGTGGAACAGGAGCCCCAGTGAGGGAAGTCTTACCGGACACCACGGTAAGAGGTGTCCTAATCTGATTGCACAATATCAGTGTCTTAACAATGTCAGATTCCGAGTGGGCCACTATCAAAGCGGTTGCATAGCCTTGGAAACGAGACTCGTCCTGGAGGTAATTTTCAAAACCGGAATCTCTAACATGGAGGTCCAGCCTGGCAAGTTTCTTGATAAGAGGTTCTGTCATCTAAAGAGGCCGAGCGCCTTTTGGAGTATCCGGCATGTTGGACGGGCGCTTTATTTGAGCGGCAAGCATGTAACCGATTCCCTGAACAGTCAAAATCAATTTGGGTTCTGACGGGTTGTCCTCGACTTTAGCCCTCAAATGCTGGACATGTACGTCTATGGTGCGGCTGCCTGTGTAGAGATCACTTGTTTTCCACAACGCCTCACGAAATTCTTCTCTTGTAAGGGCTTTCCCGATATTCCCGACGAAAAAGAGAAGCAACCTAAACTCCTTGACAGTAAGGTTGACATTCACCCCTTTCTTGAGAACTGTTCTTTTCTCCGTATCAATCTCTATGTCTGCAAAGTAAATTATTTCACCGGAAGGTATTTTCTGTGACGAATGTCGCCTGAGACACGCCTTAATTCTAGCGGAAAGCTCAAGATAGTCAAAAGGCTTCACCAGGTAATCATCTGCGCCTCGCTCGAGGCCAAGAACCTTATCAGCAATTCCGTCTCTGGCTGTCAACATGATGATCGGGACGTCAGAAAACTTTCTGATAGTCTCGCAGACCTTAATTCCATCGACATCAGGGAGAGAAAGATCAAGAATTATTAATTCAACTCGCCCCGATTTTTCCAGCAGTTGCAATGTCTCATGTCCCGATGAAGCTACCAGGACTAAATAACCATCAATCTCGAGGTTGTCTTTCAGAATGACCTGAATATCGGGGTCGTCGTCAACTATTAGAATTTGGTTTTGCATGGTTTTCCAATTTTCGAGGAACAGTGAAAAAGAATTTGCTGCCTGATCCGATTCTGCTTTCAACCCAGATTCTTCCATGGTGAGCTTCAATCAAAGCCCTGCATATAGCCAATCCAATTCCTGATGAACCCCTTCTTACTCCAGATTCCTTGGGAATAGGCGCTTGATAGAACTTCCGAAAGATTGCTTCTCTATATTTTTCCTCTATTCCAGGCCCTTCATCATGTACTGAAATTACCGCCAGAGATTCATCCAGAGATCCTGCCTGAACCAGAATTGAGCCATCGACTGGAGAATATCTGGTCGCATTGGAAAAAAGATTTGTGAGCACCTGATAAATCCTATCCCTGTCAACATTGAGAATCAGTTCGTCTACCTTAACTGAAAATTTGACTAATTTCTTCTGGGCTTCAGCCTCAACTGCGATGACGGAATCTTCTACCAATTGCCTTAAGGATGTATTCTCCAGTTTGAGTTCAAGATGACCGGCTTCAATACGTGAATAATCAAGAAGGTCGACCACCAGTCTTATCAGGTGATCGGAATTTCGTTTAATTATGTTCAAATATTTTGGATCGTTGCTGGAGATCCTCTCCAGTATATCGACAGCTCCCTTGATATTTGTCAGGGGAGTCCTGAATTCATGAGAAATGTCCGAAAAAAAGTCGGATTTTGCTATGTTTAAATTCTCGAGTTCCCTGTTGGCCTTCTCCAGATTTTCCTTGGTCTGGTAGAAATCCTTTGTAGCCTCCCGTATCCTTTTTTCCAACTGGCCGTGTTCTTCTTTCAGTCTTTCGTCTATCAGATAACAGAAGTCAGAAATTTCTTTGAGCTCGTCGCCCTTTTTCGTCAGACTCAGACCATCCTTGTCCAGATGAATCCTGTCTATGGAAGATCTAATCTCCTTTATCCTGCTGAACAGTAGAGATCTGGTTGAAACAAACAGCAGCCCGATCAGGATGGCCCCAAATCCCAGTGTGCCGGCGAAAAGAACAGCGCCGCTTTTTTGTACAGCTTTTCTGGCCTCATCCATAGGAATGAAAATAGATAAACAACCACCAATTTCTCCAGGGTTGTAGCCTTGGCCCGAATGACAACTCAAACAATCTTCCGTGACATAAACAGGGGCGATGTACCTCAGAATGGGCTTGGAACCGGAATATTCGACCCGGAATATTTCTTTTTCATCGGACTTCTTGAAAGTGTCAATAGCCTGTCTTTCCAGTTCATCGGGCGCATTCTTTGGATTCAGGCAGTTAACGTTTGTCAGTTTGAAGTAATAAAGTCCGTTTCGGGATGCGCGGTCTGACAGTTCAGTTGTTACTATGGAGGGGGTGAGCTTAGTGAATACAGTTCCATCAGGCAGCTTTACGTCGGCATTATGTAAAAACGGGTTTGAGGACGCCCCATCGCGTTTTTTACGTAAAAGCGCTTCATGTTCAGCCACCCATTGTCTGGTAACCGCAATCTGATTATAAAGAATGGTAGCCTGCTTGCGTACCTGCTCCATTATCTGGTCTTCCTGATTTCCCCAGAGCCAGAAAAACAAACAGGTGAAAACAACCCCGATTGCGGCTGAAGTAACCACCAGAAACTTCAACGACACATTTAACCATGGGAAAGACCAGAAGCGATTCCTCACCTTACAACACCCAGCGAAATTATATGAAACAGGCTAACATTAAACAGATGTTACGTTCCTGACACAAGTATTTCAACTGTTCAATAAAAGGAAAATTTAAGGCAATGGCCTCGACGAAAAAGAAATACTAGTAAATTTACATATTCTTTACATACTTTTACAGCACCTTTACCTAAATCTTGGTCATAATCAAAATAGAGAAGAAGTCAGGCTTTCATTAGAGGCGGGAAGGTCTTGAGCATTACCAACAGGGGCTTTCCCGCAAGGTTCTATCAGTCAAAAAAAATTTTCGCCGCAAAGATTACCGAGACAGGGAGTCTAAATCATGAGAAGAGACCTCATCCTGGTCGCAATTTCGGTCTTTATGTTATGCAACGTGACTCATGGGGCCGTGAAGGTTGATCCAAAACTCTATGGAGCTCCAGAAGGCCAAGTCTGTATTAAGTGCCACGAGTTAAAAACTCCGGGACTTTACAAGATGTGGAGGCTCGGAAGGATGGGGCAAAAAGGAGTAAACTGTTACGACTGCCATAAGGCTGAAAAAAAGGTTGACCAGAAGCCGGGAGATCCTGATGGTTTTGATCACCGTGGTTTCTGGATAGCGACCATAGTAAGTCCTAAGGACTGTTCCCGCTGCCACAAGGATCAATTTGAACAACAGCAGGGGTCGCACCATGCCAAGGCTGCTGACATTCTGAATTCCCTCGACAATTACCTTGGATCAGTTGTTGGTGGACCTGCGGCGGTAGCAAATGGATGTCGCCAATGCCATGGTTCAAATGTGAAAATTCTTGCGGACGGTAAATTGGATCCGTCAACTTGGCCAAACACAGGCATAGGCAGAATCAACCCCGATGGAAGCAAAGGCAGTTGCGCCGCATGCCACACCCGTCATCGGTTTTCAAAGGAACAGGCGAGGCGTCCTGATGCTTGCGGTAAATGTCACTTAGGTCCTGATCATCCCCAGAAAGAAGTTTATGAAGAATCGAAACACGGTATTCTCTACCAGGCTTTCAGGGACAAACTGAATATGGATCGCGATGAATGGGTTGTTGGCGTCGATTATCAGGATGCCGCAACTTGCGCAACATGCCATATGAGCGCTACTCCCAACCAACAAGCCACACATGACGTAGGAGTAAGAATTTCCTGGACTTTGAGACCCCCGGTTTCTAAGAAGCTTACCGAATGGAAAGTCAAACGCGAACGCATGCAGGATGTTTGCCGACAGTGTCACGGCGACCTAATGGTAAATGCATTCTATACACAGTTTGATGATCTCGTGGATCTTTACAACAATAAATTTGCCATCCCCGCCACAAATGTTCGTAATAAACTTATGGAACTGGGCAAAATTTCTAAAGCTGATTTTGACGACAAGATCGACTGGACTTATTATGAATTGTGGCATCACGAAGGAAGAAGAGCCAGACATGGCGCAGCCATGATGGGACCCGATTACACCTGGTGGCATGGGCTTTATGAGGTTGCCAAACATTTCTATCTAAATTTCATTCCGGAAGTTGAAAAAATTATGGGTAGCAAGGAAGCAGCGGCTCCCATCCTAAATGAGTATGTTTTAAAGAATCCAATGCATAAATGGTACAAAGAAGGGATGAGCAAGGAAGATCTTCAAAAACTTGAACAGTTTTATCAGCAGAGATACGGCGGAAAAGAAGCAAAATAGTCGATGAAACAGTAGGCCACTTTTTCAAGGCGAAAGTCATGACAAATAAGATAGCGATATGCCTGGCAGTGTTGACCATAGCAGTCTCGTTTCTGGGAATTCAACTCCATGAGACCAGGATTTGTGAGGCCCAATCGCAGCTTGACTCAGATGAGCCTACAGGGAAAATTCAGGATTCCTCTGAACAGGAATTCCCAGTACCGCTAAAGCCCCTGTCTAAGACAATATCGCCGTGTAGGGCATGCCACGGGCCGGAGAAGGATTTTCCTGTCAATTTTAAACGGAGGGAAGATCTGCTGGTGCACACAAACATCAAACTTAATCACGGTGGAGTTAGATTATGGTGCCTGGATTGCCACAGTCCCGACAACCGCAACTTATTGCTGCCATTGAGTGATGGCAAGGCGATAGACTTTGAACATTCCTACTTGCTTTGTGGAAAGTGCCATGGAACAAAATATCGTGATTGGAAGTATGGGATTCATGGGAAGAGAACCGGGTTCTGGAATGGCGCTAAAAATTATTATCTATGTGTGACTTGCCATGATCCTCACTCGCCCCGTTTCAAACCCCTGGCTCCAATGCCTCCACCGGACAAACCCTGGACGCCTAAAGAGTCTGCGAAAAAGAAATGATGGTGAACCGGCCATGAGCGAAGAAAAAATCAAAGCCCCAGATCCAATCAATGAACTCAAGGTTTCCCCTGATTCTGAGCGTTCTCTGGATGGTTTAGAAGGAAAAGAATTGATCAATCGCCGGGGATTTATGCAGGGGACGGCGGGGGTGTTGGCTGCAATGGCGCTGGGGTCGTGTTCGTGGCAAGAGTTTTTTCAGAATAATTTTCGTAGAATGACCAAAGGAGAGATTGAGCAAACGGCTGAAAGGTTAAGATCTGAATACAAAGAGAAATATGGGAAAGACTTTGTTGTCGACGCCGATGGCCCTATTGACGGTACCTTTTTTGGGTATGCGCTTGACATTCAAAGATGCATAGGCTGTCGGAAGTGTGTTTACGCATGCGTTGAAGAGAACAACCAATCACGCGACCCCCAAATTCAGTATATTCGAGTTCTAAGGTTTAAAGATGGTGACATGGACCTGGAGCATTCGACTATCTACTATGATCCCGAAGAAGTTCCCGAAAAAGGCTACTATTATTTGCCGGTTCAATGCCAGCACTGCGAAAATCCTCCCTGCACAAAAGTTTGTCCTGTTCAAGCCACGTGGACAGAGCCTGACGGAATAGTTGTCGTCGACTACAACTGGTGCATCGGATGCCGTTATTGTATGGCCGCCTGTCCTTATATGGGCAGATGGTTCAATTTTGCCGACCCGGTCATTCCTTCGGATAAGGTGAATGTGAATACACACTACCTGGGAAACCGGCCCAGAATGAGAAATGTGGTTGAGAAATGCACATTCTGTATTCAAAGGGTTAGAAAAGGACGATACCCCGCCTGCGTGGAGGTCTGTCCCGTAGGAGCTCGTAAATTTGGAAATCTATTGGACCCAAATAGCGAAATAAGCAGAATCATACAGACGAAAAGAGTATTCCGGCTCAAATCGGAACTGAATACACAGCCCAAGTTCTATTATTTCTTCTCGATTTAAGATTTGAGAGGGCGTCATGCGTCAATTTCTCGTAGGGGCCGCGCAGAGGATAATCAAAGGATCGCCACTTTATTATGTGTGGGTTGTGTTTCTGCTCGTAATGATCGCTGTTGGGATAACGGCCTACGTCCGGCAGCTTCAGTCGGGACTCATCGTAACAGGCATGACAAGTTACGTGTCATGGGGATTCTACATCGGCAATTTCACCTTCTTGGTAGGGGTCGCCGCGGCCGCTGTGCTGCTCATAATTCCAGCCTATTTATATGATTTTGGTCCCATAAAAGAGATAGTAATAATTGGAGAGGCATTGGCGGTAAGCGCTCTTTTGATGTGCCTGATGTTTGTTACCGCTGATTTGGGGCGTCCAGACAGGGTCTGGCATCTGCTTCCGGGGCTTGGAATTCTCAATCTTCCCAGTTCATTGCTAGGGTGGGATATCGTGGTTCTAAATGGCTATCTTTTTCTGAATATTTTCATTCCAGGGTATATCATCTACAAGGCCTATGACAACAAACCGGCTAATATGAAATTTATCCTTCCCTTCATTTTACTTTCCATTCCCTGGGCGGTCAGCATTCATACAACTACTGCGTTTATATACAATGGCCTCGCCGCAAGGCCTTTTTGGAACGCCTCCATCCTTGCTCCCAGGTTTCTAGCGTCCGCCTTCTGTTCAGGCCCCGCTCTTATCATATTACTGTTTCAGTTGGTCCGGCGTTACACAGGATTTCATGTCAAGAACGAGGCCCTTTTCAAGATTGCCGAGATGATTGCCGTTGCAATGGCCATTAACCTGTTTCTGCTTGGCGCTGAATTCTTCAAGGAACTTTATTCCGATACGCACCACCTGTCTCCCATGGAATACCTTTACGTAGGGTTGCAGGGAAAAGGAAGACTGGTCCCATGGATTTGGACGGCATTTGCCTTCAACGTCACAGCATTCGTAATCTTCCTGGTACCATATACAAGAAAGCGTTTCATAACTCTAAATATAGGTTGCATACTGATTATCACGGGCATCTGGATCGAAAAAGGAATGGGATTGATAATCCCCGGGTTTATCCCCGCGCCACTTGGCGAAGTATGGGAGTACTCTCCCTCCATAATCGAAATTTTAGTGGCATTGGGTATATGGTCGATCGGGGCTCTAGTTTTAACATTCCTGCTCAAAATTATAATTCCAATTGAGTTGGGAGAGTTTACAAGATCTTCCAACGTCACGCGTGAAGTGGCTTCAGCCGGGTTGTGAAAGCGCATAGCTATGGAAATCCAAATGAAACGCTCACTAAATGTTCTTCAAACAATCGTCATTTGCACAGGGACGGCGCTACTGTTTCTTATGGCTCTGGATCCAGGAAAAGCCAGCGGAGAGAAAAGCGTTGCGTTTTCATCGGAAGCGTCGCCTTCTGTGGAATCTATCAAGAAACTTAAACAATCAGGTCTTTCGGCCAAGGAGTTACTTCCAGAGCTCATAAAGAGCTTGGACAGTCCGAACGAAGTCGTTCGTCTGACTGCTATCGAAACTATATCGGAACTCGGCGCTGAAGGAGTTCCTGCGATCCCCTCACTCATCAAGGCCATACAGGACAAAGATATGCTGGTACGGGCGTCAGCGACTTTTGCGTTAGCTGGTTTGGGACCACAAGCGTCATCGGCGATTCCTCAACTCGTGAAATTACTGGGGGATCCCAATAGAAATATTAGAGAGGGAGCTTCTCTAGCTCTCGAAAAGACTGGACCTGAAGCCGTCAACCCACTGATAAGCTTGGTGCGAAAAGGGGGCGGTGTAGAGGTCGAAATGGCGACACAGACACTCGCCGGGATAGGTAAGCCAGCGCTAACGGACCTGTTATCCGAATTATGTTCCAAAGATGAAAGAAGCTGGAAACCCGCTTCCTCCGCTTTAGCTCAGATGGGAGCTATACCTGTTGATTCCCTGATCGAATATCTGATAGGGGCTGATGTTGTACTGGCTCAGAGAGCTCAAGAAACGTTAATAGCGATTGGGTCTCCGGCAGTGCCTGAATTGACGAGGGCCCTTAGAAAAAAATGACCGTGTAGACACTCATGAAATACGCCAAGTTCCTGGTTAGGGGAATAACCCAATAGAGGAGCGGAAAATGAGAAAAGCCGTCCTGTTTCTGTTGATGACAATTTTGGGATTGGGAGTCGTAAGCTTTGCCTTTGCATCTGGGCCAGTCCAACCAGAGTCAAATGTTGTCTCCCCATCGGCCCCACTGGATCCCAACTGGAGAGAGTTTTTGGCTCCTCCTCTAGCTCCTGGGGAAAGGCCTGACGCCCACCGGGTTCAATTTGGAAAGCAGAATTGTCAGGACTGTCATCAACGGGAAACGCCCAACGTATACAAGCAATGGTTAGGGTCAAAGCATGGCATTAACAATGTGAAGTGCGGAATCTGCCATGGAGACGCTCTCAATTATAGAGCGCGACCGGACAAAACAGTATGTATAGGATGCCACTCTCAACAGGTGAACAATATGCCCTCTGACGCATTGGTCACCAACTGCTCATTTTGTCACAAGAGCCATTGGTACACCGTGCACAAGATCAATCTCTACGAAAAGTTCTCGCCAGGGAGAGAAAAAAGGTTCAACGTGCCAGGTTTCTGATTAACTCAGATTCCAAGCCTTTTCGGAGGACGAAAAATGGATTTGACAAGACGAGAAATGATTAAGATGTCGGCGGCGGGTTTTGCGGCAGCCGCCCTGAATATATCTCTCCCGACAACGTCGGCGGCAAATGAAGAGATCGTGGTGGACAAGTGGATCAAAGGAACCTGCAGATTCTGTGGCACAGGTTGCGGTATATACGCCGGAGTTAGAAATGGACAACTGGCTGGAATCAGGGGAAACCCTCAAGCTGTGACAAATTTCGGTTTCCTTTGCGTTAAAGGTTTTAAGGGCTACATTAGCATGTATCATCCGGACAGGCTAAAATTCCCGATGATGCGGGGCGCAGATGACAAATTTCACAAAGTGTCATGGGATGACGCTCTCAACAAAGTCGCAAACAAGTTCAAAGAGTTACAGGAGAAATTTGGAAAAGATTCCGTAGCCTTCTATGGATCAGGACAATGTATGACAGAGGAGAGCTATACCTTCAACAAGCTGTGGAAAGGAGGATTCCGGTCCAACATGGTGGAGGGGAATCCAAGGCTTTGCATGGCGTCCGCCGTGGGGGGGTACATAACAACTTTTGGAACGGACGAACCAGCGGGATCTTACGCTGACATTGAAAAAGCAAGAACCATTTTTATTGTGGGATCCAATATGGCGGAGTGCCATCCTATTCTCTTTCGCAGGGTTGCCAGACACAAATTGCAGAATCCCGACAATGTCAACATAATGGTCTGCGAACCCAGATTGACCCCAACAGCGCGTATAGCCGATGTATGGTTACCAGCGGATCCTGGCACAGATTTGGCGGTGTTTCATTGCATGGCCAGGGAACTCATAAAGAATAACTGGACTGACGCCTGGTACATAAATAATTTATGTAGATTTTCAACCGGTGCGCAAGATGTCGATTTCAAGGCATACGTGGACTTTTTGGAACAGTTTACACCGGAGGCGGTTGAGAAAATTACAAGATGCCCAGCGGGGAATATAAAGGAAGCCGCACGGCTATTTGGGTCGCACGGTCCGAGTATGAGTCTTTGGACCATGGGGCTCAACCAGAGGACGCGAGGGGTTTGGGCGAATAACCTGATACACAATCTGCATTTGATTTCAGGCAATATATGCAAAGAGGGAGCTGATTCATTCTCAATTACCGGCCAGCCTAATGCGTGCGGTGGCGTCAGAGAAACAGGATCTTTGTGTCAGTTGCTTCCTGGGACCAGGTCCATAACCGATGCCGCGGCGAGAGCCGATGTTGAGAAATCCTGGAAGTTACCGCCAGGGACAATTGATCCCAAACCCGGGTTTCACACCATGGAGATGTTCGCGAAGCTGGGCGCGGAAAATGACCAAACCAAACCGCTTAAAGCAATGCTGACTTCTACTACCAACCCGGCGCAATCTCTACCAAATGCGCCAAAATATTTTAAGGGTATGAAAGAAGGGTTCCTGGTTGTTCTTGACATATTCCCAACACGAACTACACAACTTGCGGATGTCATACTTCCAGCCGCCTTCATCTACGAAAAAGGTGGGGTATACGGCTGCTCTGAGAGAAGAAGCCAGCTAACTCAAAAATGTGTAGATCCTCCTGGAGAAGCAAAATCTGATGTCTGGATAGCCGCTCAAATTGCCAAGAGGATGGGAATGGAAAGACTCATACCCTGGAATGGCGATGACCCTCAAATCGCCTACCAGATGGCATGGGATGACTACAGGGAGTGTGTCAAACTTACTGAACACAGTCTATACGGGATGACTTACGACCGCCTGAAACAATTGGAAGCTGGACTCCAGTGGCCTTGCCCGGATGAAAAGAGTCCAGGGACGGCCCGCAGGTACGTCAGAGGTTATGATCCAATAATGAACATGCCTGAAATTGTTAAAGTGCCCTCCAGCGCTTTGATCTATTTCTATGGAGACAAAAAGCATGAAGGAAAAGCTAATGTTTTCCTGAGGCCGTACAAGGGAGCTGAAGAACCTCCCGACAAAGACTACCCATTCTTCCTGACCACGGGGCGAGTCATTGAACAGTGGCATACTGGAACAATGACCATGAGGGTAGCTGAAATCGCCAGGTCAAAACCGAACGCCTATTTGGAAATCCACCCATCCGACGCCAAGGAATACGGTATCAAAGAAGGAGATATGGTCAAAATAGCGAGTAGACGTGGATTCAATATTCTGCCCGCCCGAGTTGTAAAGAATTCGCTGCCAGGGATATTGTTCGTCCCCTGGTTTGACCAGGAATGGGATCGAATGATCAACAGGGTTACTATAGACGCTTTTGACGAAGGTTCAAAACAACCTGAGTTCAAGATATGCGCAGTCAAGATTGAAAAATTGGGGGAGCCCAAAGATGTTTCCGACATGTACATCATATCTGATCCAAACGCACCGTTTCCGGAAAAAGTATAAATTGCTGCTCTTTCGAGATGATCACAGGTAATGTTGAAGAAATGATCGAGACCAAGAGAACTAAAGGATGATTATAACCGGCAGCGCCATAATGGTCAGGTCTGGAACAGACAAGTCGGTTGAAAGAAAACTTGAGGCCTTTCCACAAGTAACGTTCCACGGAAAGTCAAACAGCGGGACGGACTTGATAGTGAACTTCGAGTGTGGCGATCAGGAGGAATTGGAAAGCCTATGCCGGACAATAAGAGATTCCATCCCGGAAATTGTTGACATTGGTCACATATACGTCAATTTTGAAGACGAGATCGAGAAAATTAAGGGAGGATTATCTTAACGCATTGGAATTCTCATTCATTTTTACCGTCAAGAGTATTTAGAAAGAGTTCAGCAGGTTGCCATCGGATAATCTTTTTTCGACCCTCAAAAATTGGTTCATCAATTCGGAAAATCCTCTGAACAGGAATTTTGCGGTCAATCGTTTGAGGCCACCGGGGGCGGTTCAGGAAACCAAGTTCATGGCCCTTTGTATCCGATGTAACCGCTGTCTTGAGGTTTGTCCGTACGGTTCGATAAAACGTGAAGGAATCGGGCTCGCCATGGGGACCCCCTACGTTTTCCCGGAAAAGAAAGCTTGCTACCTCTGTATGGCCTGCTGTCGCCTGTGTCCCACTGGCGCATTGGACAAGAATTTGACAGTTCCCGAAAAAGCTCGGATGGGTAGGGCAAAAATTGATAAGGAGACATGCTATAGCCACCTGTTCATAGAACACGATGTTCTGCCGGAATCCAGCTCATCAAAGATTGGGGCGCTCTGCAATACATGTTATTACGTATGCCCATTGCAGGACAAGGCAATCGTATTAAAAGACAATCTGTTTCCAGTAGTTACGGAAGATTGTGTAGGCTGCGGGATTTGCGTGGAACGCTGTCCCACTACCCCGAAGCGTGCGATAAACGTGACGCCAACGGGTATGGGCAGGCCCGATGAGGCGGGTTTCTATTTCCGAAAAGCTCGACAGTCCTATGAAGGCGCCGCCTCCCAACAAAAAATTGACAATTCAAATGCGCTAAAAGGGGAAAAACTGCTAGAACAAAAATTCAAGATAGAAGGTTCTGAGAAAGCTCCAAAATTTGACTTTCCGTACGAGTCTCCGGAGAAAAGGGGGGAATGGGATTGAAATACGCACCCCCCAGACTGTTTATTCAAATATCTTTCTTTTTGTTGATGTTCATTATTCCGGTACTCAATATCTATGAGATCTATTTTTTAACAGGCACGTATTATGCCCTTAGTTTCGGGGGCCTGGGAGTTGCCGATCCCGTTGTGATACTCCAGGCGATGTTTGCTTCGGGCCAGCTTACAGTCCCTTTGTTGTCCGCGGCCCTATTCCCCTTCCTGGTTGCCCTTCTCTTGGGTAGAGTATGGTGTGGATGGCTCTGCCCTTATCTGTTTATCGCCGACAGGATCGATTCGATCAGACGGTTTATCTTAAGGAAAATCTTTTTTGACCAAAAAGAATCTGTGAAAAAAACCGGCAGTTCATTTCGAGCCAACTTTGTCCGTTTTTCTTTCCTGATTGTTGGAACGGCAATGGGAGGACTTCTAGGTATACCTTTACTGAACTATTTTAGCGCTCCAGGGATATTGAGTACGGAAGCGATGATATTTGTAAAGGAGCGTTCATTTTCCATAGAAATAATGTTTCTGGCGATCTTGTTTGGATTGCAACTCACGATTCTGCCGCGATTCTGGTGTCGCTTATTTTGTCCAACCGGATCGTTGCTCTCTGCAATTCGGAGTCCGTTGACTTTAAGGGTTGAATTTGTTGGAAAGATTTCATCTGCCCCGTGTTGCAAGGAAAATTCCTGTTCAGAAGTTTGCCCAATGGGCCTTAAGCCATATATGGAATCTCGTGATCTTCTCTGTGTGAATTGTGGTCAGATGCGTAGACGCCTGCAACTTCAATCGGTTGAGATTTGGAGGATTGGGCTCCGTATCTCAATCACTGTTCCCAAAAACCACACTGAGGGAAGAAAACCTGGAAACCAGATAAAGTCAGTTTTAAGAAAAGTCTCGGACGATTTTGAGGTCGCTCAACTAACCAGGCGTCTGTTTGATTACTGGCTGGCTGGCAGGAAAAGGAATACCCGCTTCATCGAATCGCAGTTTAATTTTTTCAGTCGTATCGACCTGTACTTTCCAGTGGTCCGGTGATTTTACCCACAATCTCAGCATGATCCTGACGCTTGTTTCTCCCAATGATCTAACCGCAATAACTGGTTTCCGATCCTTCAAAATTCTTTCATCCTCGTCAATGATCTCCTGTAATACTTCCCTAACTTTCTTCAGGTCGGCTTCGTAACTTACTGAAACAAATATTATCAGCCTCCTGGAGTCCTTGATGGAGTAATTTAGAATTTGTCCTGACATAAGCTTTGAGTTCGGAATAATGGAAATGACATTGTCCGGAGTGCGGATTTGTGTGCTCATCAATTCAATTTTTTCAACTGTTCCCTCAGTTTTGCCAATTAGAATATAATGTCCCACTTTGAAGGGCTGAAAAATGACCATCAGAAGCCCAGCGGAGACATTGGCCAGTTGATTCTTCAAAGCGAGGCCGATACCAAAGCCGGCCGCCCCTACAATAGCTATGAGAGAACTGTTCTCCACTCCGAGTCGGTGTAGGGTGTCGATAATCACAACTCCGTAGAGAACTACCTGAGTGGCGTTGTCGGCGAAGTGGACAATGGTAGGGTCCAGGTTTCTCTTCCTAAGTTGTCCGCTGGCGATTTTGGCCAACCACCTGGCTATAATTATGCCGATAAAAAGCACAAGTGCGGCCGAGGCTATTCTCCAGGAGACAATCTCAAGCTTATGCAAGACATCAGCTAACGTAACTTTCCACATTGGCGCCACCTATATTTTAAAGATCACCATTACCCTTGCTTATAGGTCAGATCTGCAAGAAATTTAACGATATAAACCAAAACCCCTGATTCAGTTGATCCTTGTCTGGAATACTATATTAGCTTCGAGGAGTTTGGCGCAAATATTTTATGCGCTCTTCCCATTGATCACGTCAAGTTTGAATAACATCGAAGCCACAGAATCAGTTTGACACGGAGAGAGAAACTAGTTAGAGTACAAAACAATAATGGCGACTTATAGCCTAGGCGCCATTAATACTTGTCTGTGTTATGGGTCAAGGAATTCCTCAAGGCCATATAGAATCGCAAGAAAGACATAAGTATGTTTACGTAGTCTTTTTGCCTTGAAAAATTTGATGGCGAAGAATTGTTCGAAGATTATTGGAATCATTGTTATGACCCAGGGCTTTTAAAGAAGCAAACGAGGCAATCTTTTGTAAAACTACTATTTAGTATACTAACTAAATAAGGGAGAAGAAACATGGCGACTTGGAAAAAAACAGCATGCGTCTGTTGCGCTCAGAATTGCGGTTTGGAAGTTCTCGTGGAAGAAAACCGGATATTAAAAGTCAGACCAGACAGGGACAATCAGCGAAGTGAAGGTTACTGCTGCAGAAAAGGCTTGAAAATAGCCCACTACCAGCATCACTCCGATAGGCTCAAGAAGCCTCTCAAGCGTGTAGGAACCGACTTCCTGGAAATTCCCTGGAGTGAGGCCCTGGATGAGATAGCCGCAAAACTCAAACAAGTGGTTGGCGATCATGGCCCCAGATCGTTGGCCTATATGGGCGGTGGAGGGCAGGGATGTCATTTTGAGGCCGCCCTGGGCGTGAGGTTGCTACGGTCGCTAGGTTCTTTTTATCACTACAGCCCTCTGGCTCAGGAACTTACCGGATATTTCTGGGTGAACGGACGAGGATTGGGACGACAGTATTTAGGAACCATACCCGACATTGAAAACACTGACATGCTGGTAGCCTGGGGGTGGAATGGTTGGTTGAGTCATCAAATGCCACAGGCGAGGAGACATCTGAAGCGAATCAGTGACGACCCCGACAAACTACTTGTGGTGGTTGATCCCAGGCAATCGGAGACTGCTCAAAAGGCTGATATTCACCTTTCGATACGGCCTGGAACAGACGCTCTCTTTTTGAAGGCCATAATAGCGGTCATCCTTGAAGATGGGTTGGCGCAGGAAGCCTACATAGATGAACACGCCGCTGGATTTGAGTCCGTGCGCCCATTGTTTGAAGGATTCGACCACAAATCCGCAGTGAGTGTCTGTGGAATAGATTATAGTCAGTTCAGAGAGTTGCTCTATTTGATGACCACCCGTAAATGGTCCTATCACTCTGATCTGGGAATCCTTATGGGACGTCATAGCACCTTGTCCTCTTACCTGGAACTGATTCTCATGACGATCTGCGGACGATTGGGAACTTCAGGAGGAAATTTTATCCCCGGTCATCTAATGCCGATTGGGTCACACTCCGACGAGAGGGACCCAAAGACATGGCGAACAATTACAACCGGCTTTCCTGCAATAATGGGGACATTTCCTCCGAACGTTATGCCGGAAGAAATCCTGGACAAGAATCCCGACAGATTGAGGGCTGTCGTTGTCAGTGGCGCCAATCCTCTGCGTTCCTATGCTGATACTACGGCCTATGAGAATGCTTTCAAAGAGTTGGATCTTCTTGTGACCATAGATGTCGCAATGAGTGAAACAGCGGCAGTCTCCCATTACGTGCTTCCCGCTCGGTCGGCTTACGAAAAATGGGACGCAACATTTTTCTCATGGACCTATCCGAATATCTTTTTTCAGATGCGTAGACCCGTTGTAGAGCCTGAAGGCGATCAATGGGAGGAGAGCGAGATCCTCATCGGGCTTGCTGACAGGCTAGGAATAATACCGAAAATTCCTCAATCCCTGTATGAAGCGGCAATGAAAGATCGCATGACTTTTGGCATGCGGCTTCTTTCTTACATTCAGGATGAACCAAGAGCCAAGAATGTTCTTCCATTCATCGTTGGCAAGACCCTGGGATCTTCGTTAGGCTCGGCAAACCTTGCGGTTTTATGGGGCTTGCTCCAGACAGTTCCCAAATCATTTCGTGAAAACGCGGCCAGAATAGGTTTTCCATCTGGACCGGAAATGGGAGAAGCCATATTCAGGCAAATTCTGGATCATCCGGAAGGCTTATGGATAGGCCAGAACGACATATCTAACAATCTCAAGGAATTAAAGACGCAAGACGGACGAATCAATGTTTTGATCCCTGAACTTTCCGAGCGTTTAAAAGAGCTGAATCCAGAATCTGAAGAGGCGACTTTGGCGCCAGACCCGAAGATTTCCGTTGATTCTTTCGGCGGGAAGACACATGGACTACAATGCAAACACGATTATGCGCTCACCGGATTGGAACGCAGGCAAAATAAGACCCTGTTCGATCCTGATGCATCCGGACGACGCAGTGAACCTGGGACTGACCGATGAACAATGGGTTAGAGTAACCACGGAAGCAGGTTCTGAAGACGTCGAACTCGAAATTGACGAACATTGTCAGGTTGGTCACGTGGTTATTCCACATGGGTTTGGTCTTGTCTATCAGGGTAGGAAATATGGCGCGAATGTTAACCGACTCACAAAAAACACGAACAGGGACCCGATAGCGGCGACACCTCTACATCGGTTCGTGCGATGCCGGGTCGAGGCCATCTGAATTAGCCCAATTCTCTCCAACCAGGGCTGACAACATTTTGTGCACTGTTTCAGACATTTCCAGAAAAAGTTGTGGTGTTCTGTTTTTTGAGTAGCTCAATATTGTAGTCTGCTCTACAATCGAAGAAAACACCTATATCGAGGAAATGTCCCGGCTACTTTCTATTCGTAAGGAGGCGCAGCGGTTCACGCCTGAAATCAGAGATCATCACCGGAATTGCGCTTTGAAACTGACTTGTGTCCTTTTTTACAATAGAATTTCTATTTCATTGTTGGAGTCTGCGCTCGGATCAACAACCCAGATGCGGCGCCCAATTTTGAGGAAATGATGCTTGGAGAACGGTCCAAAGCGCTTGATGGCATGTCGGAGTTGATGGTCCTCTCCAACTATCCTGAAGCAAAAAACATTATGATATTTGGATTTGATGTCGAGGGAACAGTTGATATCGACGCCATGAATTTAGCATTAAGGAACGCATTGCCGAGTTTTCCGGAATTCTCGAGTTGTGTGAAAGAATCCAGGATCAACGGCGAACGGCGCTTGGCGTGGTTCCAGGACCCGGATTTCCAACGTGAATTTAGGCTGTCAAATATGGAGACGACTGATTCCTCACTTGGTTTTCAGCATTCGTTGCTCCATAACCTCGATCAAAGCGTGGAGAAGGATTGGGACCTATTACGAACTGCGCCTACTGAGTTTCACCTGATTCGTCTTCCTAACGGACGCAGTAGTCTGCTAACCCTTGTACACCATGCCGCTGCAGACGGATGGACACTTGCGGCGTTCTATCGAGAACTCCTGGCGCACTACCATAATATCGTGACAGGAAGAGAGCCGGAATGGGCCCATGATTACGACCATGTGTCAAACGTTAAAAATCGTATGGTTCAACTGAAAAGGACAAGGCGGAGCGATGCTGTTTTCTTTGTCAAAAAGTCCCTCAGCCCCTATATCACAAAACCTACTCTCCCAAAGGGAAGCGGGACACCGCAGGAAGTGGAAGTACACTATGCTAAATCGGTCCTTACACCTGAACAGACGGATCGTGTCGCAAAAAACGTTTCCAGACTCGGAAGTCCGTTCATAGATGCGCTCATAGGCGGCATGGCTTCGGCGGTTGATAGATGGAACGCCTCTCTTAATATAAGCAAGCTTGGCGCCATAGTGATTTGTGTGACAGTTCAAATGAGAGGCAGGTTCGGAGAAGCCGAAGTTGCTTCGAACACGTCGTCCTTCATTGTGAAATTACGTCCTGGCGCCCGGACGAATTCGGAATTCTTTTCCAGGTTGGTTTCAGAACGGCGACAGGAGGAGTTGGACCGACTAGCTGACGTCAGGGCCTGGTTGGCTGGATGCAGTCTGGCTGATGCGGTTAGGGCCCTCCCACTTGCAGCTAGACAGCGAATAGTCCATTTCGTATGCCAAATGCCCCTTATCCCTATTTTGATTGCGCCATTCGGAATGATGTGGCCGGAAACGAAGGGAGGGCGTCGTACCGGAGACTCATTTCTGAAGCAAGCTGGAGGTTTGAACCTGACCGAATTTCATGCGATCCCCTACAAACTTGGATATCGCTGCCCCTTGATTCTCGGGGCATATACTTTTCGCAAAAGGCTCAACCTTCAAATCATGGCGTCAGCAAGCCATTTCACCCGAGCCGAGACCGAGCGCTTCGTAGACCTGCTTGGAAATGTTCTAGTCGAGGATCCATTTGGAGGCGCATGAAAGAGCTCAAAATGTTGGAAACATCCAGGTTCCTGGACCCGAATTCCGAGATGATTGCTCTGGCCAGTTTCGATAATACCAAGAACATCCTGCTGACCGCCTTTGAAATCAAAGGCCCATTTGATGAGAGCTTATTTCAACAGTCCGTGATCGCGGCTCTGACAGGATTTCCGCAACTTCGTTGTTGCCTAAAGGACACAACGAAATATGGCAGGCATTACCTATACTGGGATCCCCGTCCGAACGTAGAGTTTCCTGTTAGCATATCGGATTTGAAGGATAACGAAGCATCCAACTCTATTTTTGACGCAGCAATAAACCATCTGGCTCCAAGACTGGATAGGGACTGGGATCTATTCGAGGAACCGCCTAGTGAGATTCACTTGTTGAGGGCCTCTCAGGATCATTATATTGCAGTCGCAATCGCTCATCACGCAGCCTTCGACGCTGCTACAGCCTCCGAATTCGGCAGACAGTGCTTCTTGCGGTATAGGGAGTTAATGACAGGCGTCAAGGATGATTTCCCAGGCCGGATGACTCATGGTCTGTCCACTTCCAGGAAAAGAATTGTCAAGGTCAGGAGTCAAAAATGGGACGATGTCATCCACAGTGCTCGCTTGGCCATCAAGCCCATGTTTTCTGAGACCTACTTTACCTGCCGGCACGGGGATGCCGAGAGACAAAAAACAGTATCACATTAAGAGGGTGCTATCTGCGGAAGGAACAGCACACTTAAACATGTCTGTAAAAAAAAGGGGCGGAACTTTAATAGATATCCTGGTTGCGTCCAGCAATCTAGCCATAGAAAGGTGGAACACGCTTAGAAACGTAGAAACCAATAAGGTTACCACGGCCGTGACTATGAATATAAGAGGCAGATACGTAAGCCTGAACCACTTAAACAATGTGAGCGCACTTTTTTTTGAGTCCAATTCCAAGGAGAGAAAGGACACTAAAAAACTTCTTCGTTCCCTGTCAACCGACCGAATTAGGCAATTTCGTAAACAGTTAGACTTGAAACATTATAAGAACATCGCCGGGATGATTTCCTGCGCCAGTCTCTTTCCATTCAAAGCCAGGCGCAAGATAATTCATCATTTAACCCAGAAACATCAGTGCTCGATGGCAATAACACTCCTGGGAGTAGTATGGCCGGAGATGAAGAATGGGAAACCTACGCTCGATTCTTACCCTACTTCTATTGGGAACACACATATAACAGAAGTATACGGAACAGGTTATAAACACCTGACCAGCACTCCCCTAGTCTTGATAGTCTATTCTTTTCTGAACAAACTCAATTTTATTCTAGCGGCTTCAGGTTCCCTTTTTATCCGAGAAGAAGCCGAAGATTTCATGGATCTGTTTATGCTTACCCTCCAGGAAGATATATAATCCCTATTTGCGACTCATCGGATTATTTACATGGCTCATGATAGGTCGAAAAAAAACAGACTTTAGCCTCACAGCAATGACGATATTGGTCTGCTTTGCGCCAGTTGGTGTTTGCAGCAAAAAGGTAACTGGAATGAAGAAAATGATTAAAAGAGTGGACACCAATATGCTAAAAGTGTAATCTTCCTGATTGTCGGGACGTGGCTCAGCCTGGTAGAGCACTGCGTTCGGGACGCAGGGGTCGCTGGTTCAAATCCAGTCGTCCCGACCAATAAAATCAATAAGTTAGGTCATGTGCCAGCATGACCTATTGTTTTTGAAACAGTATTTGGCGTCATTTTGGCGTCGCTTTTCTTTCGACCCGATTGGCTTATGGCTGTGGGGCCATGGTCCAGAGTCATTTTGTTTACTGCCTCTAAAAGCTTGGTATCAGAACAATGGATGTAGAGTTTGCTCACCTCTAAATGCGTTGCATGTCCGACTATCGCATCAACCACAGTTTCTTGAACATCAGAGTACGTCAGATTCGTCTTGAACGTGTGCCTGAAATCTCTGAGTTGAAATCCTTCCAGCCCTGTAAGCCTGCACATGCGACTCCAACACTTTCTCTTGGTACCTCGTGTTATTAATCTCCCCTTATGAGTAAAAACCCTACCGGTAGCCCTCATTAATTTTCTGTCAGGGTGTTTAAGAGAGGAGAGAAGTTCAAAGACTTCTTTACGCATAGGCACTCGTTTCTCGTGGATGATTTCCTGATTTTCATTCTTACCTTCTTTAGTACGACACGCCGGTAAGATAATCATCCTGCGACCAAAATCTATCTCAGACCAATCAAGCTCAAAAACTTCCGATGGACGCATCCCTGTATAATAAAGCATAAGGATAATCTGATGCAGCCAGTCAGCTACTTCCATCATCCTATTAAAATCATCCCACGAAAGGTATGAATCCCTTTGATTCTGTGGTAAGCGTCGAATTACTGAACAAGGATTGGAGTCAATAACATCCATCTCTAACTGTTCCCTAAAAATACCACTCAATGCTGATATTTCAATATTGATGGTTGCATTACTCACACCCTGACCCTGTCTATGACGTCGGTACTTCTTAACTTCGGATACATTAATTCTCTCAAGAGGAACATGCTCCCCGAAATACTCGACCAGCCGGTCAATAGCAAAAAGCTTTCTTTCTGTACAATTTTTATCGTTAGACCTTATGTAATCTTTGATAGCACGAAGCAAAGTCAGTTCTTCTTCAGGTTCAGGGGATTGAAGACCAGGAGGTAGCTTCCAACCTTTATTCTTGAACAGTTTCAATGCAACTTCTAATGAGGCTGCATCAAGATGGTCAAAGCGATAGATATTAAAAGCAGTTCTTACTGCTTTCTCAATCTTTAAAGCTTCGGTCATGGTAGTAGCTGATGTAGCTGAATCCATCCGGTTTCTTCTTCCAGCGAAATGATACGTAGTAACACTTGCCTCTAATTCTCACTGACATTTTGTAACCTCCTCACGAAGGCTACGCCACGATGATTCCCTTGAAGCTCGACTACCTCCTTTTCCTTTTATTCTGGGTAAATCAGGGACACATTCTCTCTTTCGGTTCTGAGATATTCCTGATTCTATTCCATGATAGACTGCCCTTGCAAAGGAATATACAGCTTCACGTGAGAACCTGACAGTTTTTTTCGATGGTCTGATACTATCTAATTTTCCTTCTCTAGCCCATTTCAGGACAGTGCGTCTATCAACAGAAAACATGGCTGCAACTTGTTCTGGAGTCATCAGCAAAGACACACAGTCAGAACTAGTATAAACTCCTGAGTTGCTAATAGTTTTTGTTGATAGACGCATCTGACGAACCAGAACTCTTTCTTTAGATGAAACTCTTAGTAACTATTACTGAAGCTTCTCAGTCCATAACTGAGAAGCGGTTATACCTATTAATGGAGATTAACATTCCAGCCCTGACTCCCGTGAGAGCCATTTATCTTCAATATCAGTTAATAATTCTTCTATATTTCCAAGAATCTGCTCCTGTTCAGGAGTTGGCAGAGCCTCAATCCTGGCAAGTATCTTCTCCACCCTTTCATCGAAACCGTTTGAAGGGCTTTTAAACTGCAGTATTTTGTCTGGTTCAGGTTCAGGAGTCGTTGAAATGGCGTCGTCTGATGGCTCACTACTTGAAACATCTGAACATTCTTTAGTGGCCCTCTTGCTAAACTTTGTTTTGGCCTTTCTTAACTCTTTGACCTCCTTGGAGGCTCTATTAATTGACTTCTTCCCAGACAGAACATCTTTTTTTATCTCATCTGGAGCGTCCTCAGCCAGAACAACCCGAGTTCTCTCAACTTTGCTAGTTGAGATGCCTAGTAAGTCGGCAGTTTCTTTGGCTGATTTACCCTTGTTCTGATTAACCGGCGACGACTTTGACCCTGTATCTTCCGTTGAGTCAGGGTCTCTCTGAGACTCTTCACTCTCAGGCAAGGTGACTGACTCAGCCTGAGATGGAATTGAAACAGATGACACTAAATTAGCGTCACATGACGCTAATTTATTAGCCGGCCTGCCAGGGGTCTTCCTAGTGTCCAGGACCTGAATACATGATACTAACTCTGCATCGGTCATGTTTCTCCGAGCTCTTTGAAGATAGATGGCGTGCTCTATTGCCTTGTCCTCAGTGTCGAAATATATAACGTCATACTCACATTCTATTTCGAGCTCTTCAGCCACCTCATAACGAGTGTAACCATCAATAATAACAGGGTTCTCAGTCCAAGGCCCCCTACCCAAGATTATCGGATGAGCCTTTGAAAATCCTTTTTTCTTCATATTTTCTTTAATGGCCTGAAGGATGTCGGGCTTTCTCTGGAACAGGTTTTTAATCACTTTTGATACTACTGGATGCATATGTACCTCCTAATTTAGAAATCTCCTTTTGAAATTTCTTGGGATTGTTTTCTTACTATCCAGAATGGGTTTACTAGGCTGTTTATGAGTTAAGTTCCTCTCGAATTTGGTTTTGGTTTTGGTTTTGGTTTTTGTCGACCATTTGCCGATCCAGAAGCACGTTTGAACGGGACATGTCAGCAAGGAATTCGAAAAATCATCACCGGTCCTTAACTCCCCTTCTCTAAAATTGTTTTTAATCATAATTTCAACTCCTTATCCTCAGCTGTAAGGCAACGCATTTCTAGCGGAATGCTTTTTAGGCCCTGATTAAATCCGGTATTACGTCGTTCCCTGGCAAAAGACAGGTCTGATGTAACCGAGGATTTATGGTTACTTGGAGAATCCCCGAGTCATTGGTCGACTCGGGGATCGTCATTTACGGGGCTGGGAATTGATAAATTACTTCTCCATCAAGGAAATGCCCACCTTTGTCCTTGTCTTTTCCTCCAACCTGCTTGAACCACAACGGTACATTATAAAATTTACAGGCTTCACGGATATCCCTAGCATGACAGATATCCATTGCTCTCGCTCTGGGACCGCTTTCACCTCCGACGATGACCCAATCAAGCCCTTGAATTGCATCCCCAGGTATGGGGCCGAGAAGCGGTTCAAAGCTTACATACTTAACCGACACCGACTGCTTCTTGAGAATGTCTAATCGATACAGATACTTATCTGACTCTACTGTCACCCCCAGCCAGACATTTCCAGGATAGACCTGAATTCTGGAAAAGTTTTCTGGTCTTTTAGTGAGAACCAGGAAGATATGCTGGGGATGCTCCGAAATCATTTCAAACATTTTTTCGAGAAAACTCTGTGAAACATCCGCATGAAATGTATCTGAGAGAGAATTGAGAAATATTTTCTTAGGCTTTCCGTGGAGCTTAGAATCATCAAGATACTGTGGATGCTCGGTTACAACGGAAAACCCATTCCTAAACTTAAAAGCAGTTTTTGGATTCGGGTTCCCTTTCATCCGGTGGCAGGTGACCTGAGCGTAACAGTGGGCGCAGCCTTCAGAAACTTTGGAGCATCCTGTGAGTAAATTTAAAGTGTCGTCTGCGTAAGAAATATTTGTGCTCATTTTTCATTACCTCCAAAGTAATTTGAAATATTCCTGTCGAGGGAGTTGATATCGAAATACATTAGGTTATATAAATAAATTGGACACATAAGCTTCTCCTTTTCAGCTTTTGGAGTCCAAAAGCCTAGGATAAAGGGACACCTCTCGACCATGTGATGCCATGTGCATCTAGATGGTTTTAGGATCTCTAGTTTTCGATTTTGGTAGGTGGGGAATTGCTGATTGATAATAGAAATTAGCTTGAATTAAAAGCTAAAAGTCTTTATACTTCAATCATGCAATTACCCCACCCGATATGGGGTTGTCCTAAAATCCAACTCGTGCGTGCAAGCTAAGTGTTGGATTTACTTTTTTTATGGTTAATTTTTGTTATTCCACTCCTTTCTCCACAGTACGTTTTAAATCTCTTCTGAGTAATCTTTAATCTTCAGCTGATCCATTTATTAAACTCACCTGATAGAGATAAAACGATCTCTGTGATTCAAATATTTTTTTGTCATTCGCTACGATCTCGAATGAAGATGGTTACAACAGGAGTTTGTCCTGATAACCTCTCAACATTCACCAGCCCTTTGGATTCCAAGATTCTCAGGGCATGACTGTAAGCTTTCTCAGAGAATCCAAAGACTTCTCGCCATTTCCTTTGCATCTTGACCTTCGTAGACTTTGTCAGACATGAAAGATGCCACAGTGCCAACGCTACTTGTAGTACACGACCAGGAGCTTTAGATGCAGAGCATATCCAATTCACAGGGATTGGACCTTTTATAAATTGTCTATCAAGCTTTAAATCACTCTGTGGCTTAACTTTCGTGTTATTTGACGACTGAACGAGTTTCTTCATCGGAAGAAAGTCATCAAGTCGAAATTCTTTGTTCATCTTTTCACCATCTGCTTAGTCTTTACTGATCCAATCTTCATAAGAAGTTAACCAATCTGCACATAAGGTTTATTGATTAACTGGAAAATAGAAAACAAAAGAAAAAATAATAAAAGAAGAAGAAAAATAGATTGCACGGGGTAGCCTTCAAGATAGGGGTACCACCACTTCCAAGGACGAGGTTACATCCACCTTGAGGGCTGGGGTAACAAAGATTATTGCTCATCGTTCTATTCTTCTCCTAGACTAAAAACCGACTAAGTCCTCTCGTAATAGAGTTCACCTAGAACTTGTTTGACTACAGGATCGTCCATGCTCTCCAGAATCCTATTTTCAAAAGCTAACATCAAAATTTGACTGAAATCATTTGACGGGAACTCTGGCTCAATGTCCCATGCAGCTTGAAAGACGTCGTACTGTTTTGTTTGATGGTTGGATCTAATACTAATCCAAGCTCCCATACCAATCTTCGCGACCCTCAAAGCTGATCTATTGTAAGGGTCAATCCACTCTTTGGAGTTCCCTGATCCAGGCACCTTGATAGGCCAAATACCAAGAATCCCGTCTTGCGTCACATAGAGAAAGAGCTTCATCTTGATCAATTCAGGAGCCAATTTCTCTTGAATCGACTTTGAGACGAGATATAGTCCTTCGTTGTATTTCAAAATCATGACTTCCATCGAATAAGCATCGTCGGGATGGACGCGGAAATAGGCTTTAGTTTTTGGTTTACCTAACTCTAGGCTATATAGAACCTCTCTCCTCGGTCGAGCTATCACTGGTGAAGTCGTCACAGCGAAGTCGTCTACGAATGAACTGAGAGAATTAGCCCTTGGAGCTACAATTATGATGTTGTTTTGAATATTTATATGGGTGGAAGGACTGGCATCCTCGCGACTGGGATTGCTAGAATCCAGAGGTGTTGTTGTTAGAATTTGAGACGATTGAGATTTTACTGACGCAGCCATATCTTTTTCAACTAATGAGTCCGATGGTTGGATCATATCGAGAGATTTGTGAACAGCTGTTTCGCTAGAATCTTTTAACAGTTCCATTTTTTCAATTTCGGAATTTGTAAGTTTCAACTTTTATATTCCCTTTCGATGTCATTAGGTAACTTGCTTTACATGTGAACATTATAAACCATTGATATAAAATAACAATACTGGTTCTATGTAGGTCTACGTAGCAAGTAATGTGATAGGACGGAACATTAGATTTGGTGGTATTTGGAGTTGTAGAACTTTTCTACGTAGGTCCACCTAAGGTGCTAACCACAAGACATCAATTTCTGACATTTTTTGGAATTGAATCGTTTCTGGGAAGGTTTTGCAGCAAGTCCGATAGGATTCAACAAGCCAGATATGGCTTCAATGGCGGATTTTAGAAATTATTTCTAAGCGCGTACGCGTTGTAGTTATCGTCAGACTAATTTCTAAGACGTGATCCCTCTTCAAAAAATATCAGGAGCAACTTTGTCATAGATTATCTGACGGGATGGTTCATTTTGATGGTCTGATACTGATTCGCGTGGAGAAATGTGACCGTTTAATAGCGCCATGACATATACCCTTCAAATGGATCTACATCAAGCAAGAGAAATTTTGTTCATATTTATGATCTTACGGCACGGTTACCTTTTTCGAAACAGGATGAATCCACCTCATGAGATCTTTAACCCAATCCCTAACGAGTTTTTCACTTGGTTCCCATTCTGACTCGCGAACAGAAGAGTCGTCAACTCTAGCAATATCAAGAATTTTCTGAACGTTGTCTTGGCTAAACGTTTGAATGAATGCCTCGTCAGTTAATCCTGTGTTTCGAGAGAACATGATGAGGGCTATAGCTTGCACACATTCTCTAAGTCTCGACTTGCGTTTCATTTGTGTTTCTTGTGACTTGTCAGATATTGAGTCCTCCCATGGCTTTGGTTTCTTGTCATTAGCGTCAGGTAGGGGACACGGGTCGACGATCCACTGTTCAACGTCACAAGAATCATAAGACACTTGTTCGCACCCAAATTGAATTATGTCTGGATAAATCTCTTGTAAACGCTTCTGAATAAAATCCAGCTTCGTTACTTGTTCCTCGTTTAACACTGCAGGGTTAAGATAACGGAACACAGCTCTCGAGCGCCAGTAATGAGCCTGTTCGTCCGTATAGTTCCCCTTCTTTCTAGCTTCTCTCGTTTTCTTCCGGTATGAACGCCATTCATCGTCCAACAAGAATTCAGGTCGGGGTTCTATGCTGGATTGTTCCTTAATCTTTTTGAAAAGATCTTCGTTCGCTTGTTCAAAGTCTTTTATTACGCTCCGTCTGAGGTAGATAGTTGTGTCGTCCCCAAACCTGTAAATTTTTATCTGATCATTGTCCCACTCCTTAAATCTTATATCTACGTCAGCAATATGAATCTCAAGGTTGTATTTTTCTAAGATATAGGTCACGGTTTTACTGTTGATATGCCAACGTTTCCCGAGTTCTTCTAGGTCTAAAAAGATTTGCCTATCTATCGAATCAACGTCCAACATTTCGTGGCTCCTTAGAGTTACGTGAATTCATGCCTGATTAGGCTTCTTGATACCTCAAAAGTAAACCCGAGACAATTGGGAAAAATCCTGAAGACGTTAAGAAACTAATTCTTACCCCGGAGATTCGAAAGAAAATATGGACTCTATTTATTGAGTAGCCGTACTATTTATAGGAGATTAAACCTGTTGTAACACCACTTCAATCAAAATTATGTAGTGGAATTAGAGATGAAACTGCCGCTGTAGCCCTTCTAACTATTTTTTGGATGTATAATTATGCGGTAGGTGGCTGAGAATGGAAGTAGAACTTAGTCACTCTTGTCATTCTTTTATGGTTTTAGATTATGAGAGGTGCGATTAAGAACAGAGAAAACATGAGTGATAATCACTAAATCTGAAGGAGTGGTTACTTTGACCTCTTGCCTGCGAAGGCTCGATACAAACACCTCTTTCTTTGGGCAGTTTTGCAAGAGGCTCATATGATGTTAATAAGTCAATCTTCATTGCCACTAAAAGGATTCCTGTCACTTGGTCCACTTGATGACCCGGCGTATCCACCTTTTTTATCTAGAAAAGTCCACCCAGGTCCGTTACGCTCCGCTGTACCTCGATAGCTACCATCCGGGCCAAAATACTCTCTATGTGAATCATTCCCACGCCACGATCCTGCATGTTTTCCATCTTTGTCCCTATATATGCCGTCTGCCAGGGCTAGAAGAGGCATCAGGAGCAGCGATAATACTATTATTATTTTCATGATTTGTCCTCTTCTTCCAACTCTAATGACTCCTGTTTATCTCGTAATGTAGATGCCTTGAGATAGACGCTAGGTCTTCCTAGCTCCTCGAACAGAAGACGCTCAATAAGCCTGTTTAGAGTTATGTTGTTGGCCTTTGCGAGTGACGAGGCATCTGTAAACATCTGTTGAGATATCCTTATAGTGGTGACCCTGGTTTTATCTCTATGGAATCTGAGGTTATCCTTGTCAATATTGGATCTTGATAACCACCACTCGATGATCTGATCTAGTATTTCGTCTCTAGTCATATCGAAGTTCGCCTCAGTATTGAATCAACATGCCCGGGGCTCCACATCTTACCATGTTGGGTGACATAGCCACTCTCATTAAGTTGCCGTGCTATCTTCGGTAACGATACGCCTTGCGGTCTAAGTTTCCTAATTAATTCTAACGCCTCAAATTCTCGCCCATTGGGGATGAGTGTCTTGTTGTCTTCAGCCAGCTTATACCCGAAAGGTGTGGTCCCAATTTTCTGATGTTCTCTGATTCTTTTTTCACGTCCACTGGCAACTCTGGCTCGTATGTTCGCCTTTTCAAGTTCAGAAGCCGCAGAAAACATTGTTAACATAAACCTGCCTGCTGGAGACCTCGAATCAATTGAGACTCCACCGATATCAATTATGTGGAGGGAAGCATTAGCGGCATCAAGTATGTCCACAGTCTGCAGACAATCAATAACGTGCCTAACGAGTCTATCTAATGACGCTACAACTATTCCCTGGATTTCAGTATTTCGAACAGCTTCCATAAGTTTTGAACCAGATGGTCTTTCTCTAAAAGGTATTGCTGATAGTGTAGCTGGATCAGAATATATCTCCACCAGGTCAAGGTTCATGAAGTCGCAATATTTTTCTATTCTTTCCCTTTGAACGTCCATACTGGTTCCATTTAATAGCTGGGTCTCACCACTAACTCTTATATATCCTCCTACTCTCGTTCCCATTGGACCTCCATAATTGTATCTAGGAATACAGTAGTCGAATACAAGTAAAATATCAAGTCATTTTGTGGATACAGTATTCTCTTTGTGTATTTCTTCTGAACCCTTGAGGGCTCAGAAGGCTCAAGGGTTAGATGACCCACATAAAATCGGTACCACGATAGTAGTTAATCTACAGAATGGACGGTTTAATCCGTAATCACCGCATCTAAAAGGTCCTGAGAATTGCTCTTCTCTGGATCAAGACGAATTCTCAAGATTTTCCAAGTCTTACAGCAGCTAACTCGCTTCAGTAAGCCTGGTGACTATTAAGTCTCTCAAAATTGACGATATTGTACGTTTCTTGCTCCTCTGACACCTTGGTAATCTTTTCAAAAGTAATATCGTCTAACCGGACTTTAATTTGTTTTTTGAGATCGAGAGAATATGGTCCTCTTCTCATGACAACTCCAATTCTTAAAATTAAATCACGTAGATGTAAAACAATGTAACATTGACAAATTCTTGTTCCTGGTCTATAGTGTAGGCAGTTTTAGACTTCCTTTTCCTAATTCTGAGTCCCCGGTCGATGGTGATATTGACTGGGGATTTCTCGTTCTGAGAAATGGTCTCATCACGAAGTTTCCAGATCCGGATGGACCTGAATTCACCATCTAAACCAGTTTTTGTAGTGCAAAAACTAGCTCCTGTGATCCATCTACCGCAAAAATAGTGTTCTGAGATAGATGAATGTCAAGTCAACGTCAGTCCTCGGGACTTGATATTTTCTTTAGGAAATCCACCCGATGGTATCCGGCATCTATATAGTCCTGGACTTGAATTTGAATCACAGTGCCGACTTAACTTCCAAGGACCTCATAAGAAAAACAATTCGGGCACGACACTTTTCGGGTTCCTAACAGAGCTGGTTACTTGATAAGATGTTTTAGAGTGATAATTCAGATGTGATCTTCTTGTGAGACCAAGGGAAGGGTAAATTAGGGTATGTTAAGACAGACAGAAACGTCTGTTATGATTTAAATAAGTGAAAACAGTTTGTGAGATATGTCGTTGAAGTTTAAACAGGAACAAGTTTGAGATGTCTCTTGTATACGAAGTACATTGGGCTCGTAGACTGTTCCCATAGATCCCATTGAACCAGATGAGGCTGGACTTAGAAACTTTCTCTTATTTTTTATTAGTACACTTAGTTTGTTACTTAGGTACGAATCTGACTGAGAGTTCTGTGGAGTGTTAGTTCCTGTTGTGGGGATGGCTGTTGAAGATGTTTTTGTAGTCTTAGAGACTAGTCCTTCAAGTGATAGGAATGTCTATGAAAGATGTCACATATTCACAATGATGTCAACATGTTGTTGTGATGGTTCTTGTTCTTATTCTTTATTCTTAAAAATTTTTCTCTCTCCTCCTGTACACCGTTAGGGGGTTGTTGGGGGGTAGGTTCACATGGATGATTTTGGATCTCAATTTGAAAACAGGACAGTATATCTACTCGGTTTCCCCTTAAATTCCTGGGTACTAAGGTGACCAAATTCCTCTAGCTGTCTTAGGCACTTTCTGGTGCCTTCCGGAGTTAAACCTACTACAGATGCTATTTCTTGGACAGTACATTCAACAGATCCTGTTTCTTCATCTTTCGACCATTGTGTTAACATGTCTAGAACTCTTTCACTCCCCTCTGAAATGCGTCGAATTCGACTAGGACGTCTAGGATATGTGAATGCTGCCTTGACGGCTGCAACGACCTCACTCGTTTCTATAGGATGTCGACAACTATATTCATTTACAGCCAGACAAACGATTTCGACTTTTTCTCTTGAGATAGCCTTATCTCTTAGATGACAGGCAAACTTCTCAAAAAGAGTGATGTTACGGGTTCCCTCTATTATGTTTTGGAAAGTGTCATCAAAATCAGAAAGGTCTATTAATTTTCTAACTGACTTTTTTCTAGATATATTCTTGATAAGCTTTAACAGCCATTCCGGAGCTGGAGCAATCTCAACATCTTCTGGACCACAGATCCAAGTATAGCAGTTTCCACTAATGTGATTTGAACCAGGACCAATAGCGTAACCACCATCACCTCTAACATCTATTCCAGGACCCAGCATTCCTACACTACAAGGTATTCTTTGGTCACCAGGAGACTTGAAATAATAATGTTCTCCAGAAACCACCAGTTCTAACTATATAAGTTTTGGGTAGCCCACCGTAATGATCCTGCAGATTTTTAAGAGAATCATATCCTCCATGTTTCGGATCGATATCTAGGTACCCAGACCCCAGACGATTTACCGGTTACCACTCCAATGTTTGATTGAGGAAACTCTTTAAGGAACCAACTTCTCAGTTTATCTTCATCGGTGGTAGCCCGTTGGAAGAACTTTTTTATTCTAGGATGCTTCCCTGGCTTACAGTTGGTTCTTCCACCACAGGAACAGATTCCATTAACTATTCTGTGGACGGGGAATATACGCATTCCAAGAGTAGCTAATTGCAGAGCGGAAGTTAATACCAGATCTTGCGAAGACTCAGACATCACGATCCTTTCTAAGATAATATACTAAGACTACAATTTAAAAGTAGCCATAGAAATTTATCATTTACAGAAAAGAAACCTTGTCTAAGAAGAAGGCACTGAAATCTTTTTATGAGAGAGGGATTAATTTAGGATCTTCGTGAAAGATGGACATGATTTCTGAGTTTAGGATTGAGAAAAGTATGAAAAGTAGAGGAAGTCGTCTCCACAAAAGTATACTTTAAACTGCCTTGGTGGCACAGGACGTGGAATTCTTCACATTCCTAGTCGTTTCAAGACCGGTAGGACGATCTTTCGAACAGATCAATAAACTAAAACTCTAGCATGTTAAACCTGAAGAGTTGTTAATCTGACTCAGTAGGCGTTGAATATCTATTAGCAGACTGAAATGTTGGATTAAATGATAGATGACAAGACCTACCAAAACTGAAGGGAATCGACAAATGACCAAAAAGCCTTCTAAAATCAAATCCGGGCGACTTTATGGCGGAGGACGTGGGTCAAAGGGCAACAAGAGGTGAGAGACGTCTGGATAGCTTTAAGCGACCTTTAAGGTCAAAACAGAAGAAAGAGAAATTATTCTGTAAATTTTAGATGCCCCAACGATGTTTCTTCGGCAGGCATGAGTCAGATATAGACGGTAAGTCCTGTGATGAACTGAGACTTCCTATTTTCAATATGGACGGGTCTTATCGTCGACGGATAATTCTTAACCTTGGTGAGAAGACTTAGTGAGTTGAATGCCACCTGTAAATCATTCTGAGGAATGGTCCAGGTAGGTCATCTCAAATTTTTGGCAAAATTTTATCTATAAGAAAGACAAAATTTTCTCTGGTTGATTTTTCAATGATAAAGTCTTAATATTTCATCATCGCCGATTTGTAACGGATTGCGGGCGATTCATAAATCCAGCTAAAGAGTTTAGAGACCGTAAATAAACCGTCTCAGCTTCAAGCTGGACGGTTTTTTTGTTTTTAGAGACTTAACCTGTAACTCTTCTTGGATCCTTACCAGGAGGTCCTTGTGAATAGGCATTTGAGAAACCTGATTGGTCATCGGAGGCAGACTAAACGACTTAACTTTAGAGAATTTGCCGAACTCTGTGGGTTGAACCCCAAAAAATGGGCTAACAAAATATGTACCTTTGAGAGGGAGGGGATAGGTCCCGATGAAATGATAAGAAAATTAATTGAGGTCCTGAAAATAGACCCAGATACTGTTCGACAGGCCAACAAAAAAGACCTTGATGATTGGAACAAATGGCTTGATGAGCCGGTCCCAATGGAATTAGTGTTAAAACCTAATGTTGGAATTTACCTCGGTGCTAAAATCCCAGATGAGATTGATGATCAAGAAAAAGCATTAAAATATGCCGCCTCAATGGCAAAGGAATATGAGTTTGAGGCTTGTTTGATACTGAATCGTAGAGAATCTATATGGTTTAAGAGAGATGGTAGTTTGAAGTTTGATAGAACAGATAAGACAGGAATAGTAGCCACTCCGTATATGAGTGTAGGAGGTAAGGCATTTTATTTTGGTGTTAGTCTATAGCCAACAGAATTATCCAACATTTAGAGGAGTTTAAGAATTGTGAAACAGCTTAAATCAATTGAATTCTTCTCTGATGTCAAATGTAAGACCTGCATTTCTTTTGATGATGGTCAATGTTGTAAGGAATTACCTACAATCCCTGCTGAACCAGACAACAGATGCGGTGAAGGAGAATGGTTCTTTAAGGGTAACAGGATTGATTTCCGTCAAATTTGTGTGGAGTTATTACCTTTTGACTTTGTAACAGATATTGATGATGTTTTATGTAAAAATTGTGTTTTTTATCGACCAACAAGAAAGGAATGCCATTTTCATAGAAAAAACGTTTTCAAATCAGCTGCTGATGACTGGTGTGATAATGGGTTGTGGTTATACAGAGACAATGATGATGAGATTATTCTTGTTCCATTTTCCTATTTTTACCCAAATGATTGAGGGGGTAGGAAACTGAAGACAATAATTTATAATTAGTTTTTAGAACCATTCGTCTACAAAAAACTGCAGTTCAGTAAATGATACTCCACAAAAAATAATGGTCCGCTGTATAGCGGACCAATTGAAGGATTGGGTGGTTAAAAGTCTGGCAGGTTAAAATCATTTTATTGATATGTTGTCAAGTGTTTTTAAGAAATAAATTAGGTTAATTAAACATAACAGTATATGTATGATGCTTAGTATTTTAAAATTAAATGAGATATCGTGTTGTCTTTTTCAGTATCTATTTTTTATTCCTAGGGACTGAGTATTCTGCAAACAGCGTTCTCAATCACACGTCCTTCTTCTGAGTAAAATTTCATGCTATACCACAGGAGCCTTGTACCGCACTCAACAGCTAAAATTGAGGAAATATTGTTAGGAAAGGATGATTAAAATGAAGAAATTGATTTGTGTCACATCCATGTTGATAGCCACTCTATTCTGTGTGTCAGTCTGTATGGCTGACTCGGACATCCCAAACCTTGTTGGAACATGGGTGGTTAAGAGTGAAGGCGGGGTGTTACTAAAAGGAAAGGAACCAGGCCCGAAGACACATCATAAAGAAGCTTTCAGTACTCTTAACGCCGAAGCGGTCATAACCCAGCAACAGGGAAGGATAATGCATGGCACCTTCAAGTCTCAAAGGGCCACTGAGAAATTCGTTGCTGGGATTGGTCTGGACAACAAGACCATATATTATGCAGATGAAGATGGTTTTATTGAAGGCAAGATAATCGACAAGGACACTATAGAAGTTGTTTATCGTCATGTTAGTGCCTTCGATATAGTGATTGGCGTTGGAGTATGGACTAGAAAGAAATAGTATTTCAGCAATCTACAATTGAAAACTGGCCACCAGCTTATAGCTCTGCTTACCTGTCTAAATAACGAAATTACCATCAAAAAGAAAAGCCCTAGCAGTCTGTTTGCTAGGGCCACGGGCTCAACTCATAGAGTTGTCCCAATTATTTTGAAAATAACAACAACAGATAATCAAGTCAAATTGAATTTTCATTAAGCTGTTCAGACAGATAATTATCCTTAATCAAACATATAACCATTGATTACAATAAGTTATTAGCCCATTTGTGTAAACAAACCCCTCCCTTTGTTTACAGTCCTTTCTGTTGTTTCTGCTTTTACTCTTGACATTCATATAAATCCGGGTTATCTGATATGACAGAACATATTATTGAAAGGTCATCAGTTATGGACAGAGCAGTCATCTACGCTAGAGTATCAACGGAAGACCAAGCTCAACATGGTATTAGTTTAGATGCCCAGGTAAATAGATGCCTGGAATACGTGTCATCTCAGAATTATGAGCTTGCTGATACAGTTATTGACGCTGGCATTAGTGGCAAGTCTACTGACAGACCCGGACTTCAACGTATTCTATCTTTGGTAAACAAGAATAAAATTCAACACGTAGTCACTCTGAAACTTGATAGATTGTCCAGACGGACAATAGACGCTTTGAACCTTGTGGAAACGTTGACAAAGAAAAATGTAAAACTCCACTTGGTCACTGAAAATGGTTCTGTCAATTCAGATAATGCTGATGATGAATTTATGCTAACTTTGAAGGCTGGCTTCGCCCAATTGGAACGTAAGAAGATAGCTGAAAGAACCAAATTTGCAATGGACAGGAAACGTCAACTAGGAGAGAGAATTTCTCTTAACGCTCCATATGGTCACATGTTCGTAGATGGAAGAGTCGTCGATAATCCTCGATGAACAGAAAGTTATCAGGAAGATTTATGACTTTCACTCTCAAGGTCACAGTCTTCGTAGCATAGCTAAGAAATTAACTAGGGAAGGATATTCAATAGAAATAATGAACCATTCGCAGTAACTTCCATCCACAGAATCCTTAAAAAGTCCGCATAGTAATCAGTGCTCTGCTCTTGCTTGGCTGGAGGTTACAAATGATAAAGAAAAAACAGAAGAAACATTCAGTCACGGAAACAGCCAGGAGTTTAAGAAGCTAGCCAAAGAACTCAGGAAACAGGTTCCTAACGAAAAGAAACATTTACAAGAGATGCTGGATGAAATAATCTCAGAAAAGACTGCTAAAACAGATTAGAGGTGAGACAATGACTAAAAAACCTTCTGAGATTAGATCTGGGAAACTTTTTGATGGAGATAGACCCATTACCGCTAAAGAATTAAACGAAGCTCTAGAAGCTCTTAAAGCATCAATTCTGTCAGAACAGAAAAAACAGAGTTTATCTCCTTCACTGGAAGATGCGCCCAGACCGAGAATTTTCCACAAGAAGAAGGAAGGTCAACGAGAAAAAATGGCCACTACTATTGATTCTGCTTTTTGAACTCGTAAAAGAGCGTCAGCAGCAGGGACAACAACTGTCTCATATCCTGGATTCAGCATTATGGAATTATTTTGGACGACCGAAGATGTCTTTTGAGGAAGACACTGAGGAATAACAACTTTTTGAAATCAGGTCATATCACGTCGGTTCGGTTTTAGTTGCCTTGCTGACGCTGTATTGTTCCTATTGAAGGATTCTCCTTAGACCCTAAACAGTATTGGAGACCGAGTTGTGAAAAGAATCTACAGAGACGATGTGCTTCCAATTGTTGAGAACCTGCACAACGTTCTGAAAACTCAATGGCATCAAATCCACCATTAAGAATCAATATCTCAGCGTTGGGATAGGTGGAATGGGATGTTGTCTTGAATTATGGGTGGCAGACCCTGATGTTGAACGTGCTTTGGAGATAATAGAAAACACAGACAAGGAACCGGTGGACGCACAAGGAACTTGGATTTGTGCTAATTGCAATGAGGAGGTGGAACAGCAATTTACTGAATGCTGGAACTGCGGTAAGTCTCGCTGTTAGTTACCTCTGTTGACTGAGCCCACTCGTCCCATAGAAGCCCTATACTTCGGGACCTGAGACTTCCTATTTTCAAAAAGGGCATTCGAGGTATCTCATAGTTGTTGGCAGGTAATTCTTTATCGTGGTCGGTAGATCGAGTCTATGCCCAAGGGTAAGTCATTGTGTTCGATGTCGGCCTGTCTCAAATTTTTGGCAAAAATTTATCTATAAGAAAGACAATTTTGTTTCATTTTCGTCGCCTAATGTCGTAATATTTCATCATCGCCGATTTGTAACGGATTGCGGGCGATTAATAAATCCAGCTAAAAGTTGATGAGAGGTAAACCATCTCAGCTTTGATGCTGGATGGTTTTTTTGTTTTTAGGGAATAAACAAGCGGTAATCAGCTAATTTCTGTTGAATCTTGGATTTTTACCAGGGGATTCAGATGAATAAATATTTAAGAAATCTTACTTGGTCATAAAAGACAACTCAAAGGAATCAACTTCGGGGAACTGGCCAAACTTTGTGACCTAAATCCACAAAAATGGGCTAACAAAATTGTTAATTTTGAAAGAGAAGGGATTGGGTCTAATGAACTGATTCACAGCCTTATCCGAGTACTGGAAATTAACCTACAAGAAGTAAGAGATGCAGTTAACAAAGATTATCAGGACTGGGAGAAATGGGTGAATCAGACCGGTCCCAATGGAATTGATTTTAAAACTGATTCCCGCCGTTTATAAACTGGTAAAAATCCCAGACCATATCAAAGATGCTGACGGAGCTATTGAGTTTGCGTCTGGCGTAGCCAAGGAATGGGGAAGAGCTGCTTGTTTAGCCATTAACCGGAAAGAATCTATCTGGTTTAAAGAAGATGGGACTATAAAGTTTAGGTCAACAGCTCAACCAGGTATTCCGAATATTCCATTTTCAAGTATAGGCGGTAAATCATTTTATTTTGGTTAAATGGCTCTTCAAGGTAATGAATCACTGTCAATGCGATATGGATCGCTAACCAAACTGGAAAAGAAACCAAAAAGGAGTTTGAAAATTATGAAACAACTTAAATCAGTAGAAATTTTCGCTGATGTCACATGTCAAAATTGTGTTTCCTACAACCACTCTAGGTGTTGCAAGTCTCTACCAGCTATTCCTACTGAGGCAGATAATAGATGTGGTAAAGGCTCTTGGCTATTTAAAGGAGAAATAATCAATTACCGCCATATTTCTATGGAATTACAGCCGGTAATCTTTGTAACCACTGTTGAAGACTTAGTCTGTACAAATTGTGTTTTCTATGATTCTTCAAGGAAAGAATGCCATTATTATAGAGAAAATATTTATAAATCGGATCCACAGTGTTGGTGTAACCATGGGACGTGGCTTAAAGATGATTCTACCGCCGGTTCATTATCTGCCTTGTACCAAAAATTAGCTACTGACAAGGATAAGGCAAGAAGTAGTTCAATAAATTTGAGAAAGGTAAAAACAATAGAAGTTTTCTCTGATGTCAAATGTGAAAACTGCTTTTCTTTTAATCAGGATCGTTGTTATCACTCTTTACCAGCCATTCCAGTTGGACCAGATGATAAATGTCATGAGGGCGAGTGGCTACATAAAGATCAAAACCTTTATGGAATCAGTATTTCTTTATTACCAGATAGATTAGTAAAAGATATTGAAGATTTAAGATGTAGAGAATGTATATTTTATAATTCAAGAAAGGAAGAATGTCATTTTTATCGCCAGAATGTTCATAAATCAGGTCCAGATGATTGGTGTGATGATGGGAAATGGTTGTATGAAGATAAAATTATCGGGACCAGTAGAGGTTCCTTGGAATTTTTATACCCAAAATTGATAGAAAGTAAGGTTGAATGAAGACGGAGTTAAAAAGTTGTGAAACAACTTAAATCAGTTGAAATTTTTACTGATGTCAAATGTAAGACCTGCATTTCTTTTGATGACGGTCAATGTTGTAAGGAATTACCCGCTATTCCTACTGAACGAGACAACAGATGTGGAGAAGGTGAGTGGTTCTTTAAAGGTAACTGGATTGATTTCCGTCAAATTTGTTTGGCGTTATTACCTTTTGACTTTGTAACTGATGTTGACGATGTTTTATGTAAGAATTGTATTTTCTTTCGACCAACAAGAAAAGAATGCCATTTCCATAGAAAACATATTTTCAAATCAGATGATGATGACTGGTGTGATAACGGTGAATGGTTGTACAAAGATAATGATGACGGGATTATTCTTGTTCCATTTTCCTATTTTTACCCAAATGATTGAGGGGGTAGGAGACTGAAGAAAATAATTTATAATTGGTTTTTAGAACCATTTGTCTACAAAAACCTGTGGTTCAGTAAATGATACTACGTAAAAAAATAATGGTCCGCTGTATAGCGGACCAATTGAAGGATTTGGTGGTTAAAAGTCTGGTAGGTAAAAATCATATTATTAATATGTTGTCAACATTTGTTAAACATTATTATAAAAAAGATTTCTATTAGATAGTATCTATAAGTTTCAACTATTTAATTGTAAATGATATTTACGATTATTTAATTTTTGGTAAAATGGTGACCCCAAGTGGTCAATTATGGAACTTCGTAAAAGGAGTATCTAAATCAATGAAGGTCGAAAAAAGAGACGGCATCACCATTTTAATCACGGAAGAAAGGTTGGATAGTCTTGCTGGACCACATCTGAAGGACGTGGTCAAGAATATATGTCAGGAATCTGCTATAAAACTGGTTATAGATATGGAAAAGACTCTATTTTTAGATAGTTCTGGTTGTGGTGGTCTTGTCTCATCGTTGAAGACCCTATTGAGTAGTAATGGAGAAATGAGAATCGCTCGACCTAATCCAAAATGTCTTGAGATTTTACGTCTAACTAGACTTCATCGGATTTTAGAAATTCACGATTCCGTAAAGAGTGCAATGGAGTCATTCCACTTATCCGGATATGCCACAAGAACAAGGACTATCAGATAATTGTATGTCGCCGATAAATTTTTATTCATTTTTGGGGTACTGCGATTTTCCAATAAAATTGAAGATAGTGAAAATATAGATGATTGCAGTCCAAAATATTAGAGAATGTTATCGAATTTTTGAGTAAGTTATTTAGTTACGATTGGGCCTGGCTGAATGAGTACTTTTTGGTGAGTGAATATATTGGGAAGAGAAGGCTGGAATTTGAAATGAAGATTTAACAGGAATAATACGGCGACAATTATAATTGAGCATCAACGACAATTACGTTTGTGCATCTTTCGTGGGGTAGTTATCTGATAGGGATGTCCATTTTTTTGAAAGGTGCAGAGTAATAGAGAACAATAAAAATATGCTAAACTGTAGATGTGGTTGATTGGGGTTAGAAAAAATATGGATATTTACGAAAATGATTTGAAATTAATGGGGGCGGCATGAGGAAGGTTGATTTTCATGCCCCTTTAAATTCGCAAGATACAGAAATACAAACCCTTGGATGTCGGCGCACAAATCCAGAAAATTTTGGAAGGAACTCGATGGCTAATCTTTGCGCATTCGTTAGGAATGATGAGCGGTGCTATCGCCACCAAGGTCGTGGCGGAGGCAGTATCGTGGTCTCTTGAGCGAGTTAGAGAGTCCTGGTGAATGAGAATAGCCGTGCATACGTTTAAAACTATATGAGCCTCTACTTAATTGTTTTCACCGGTATATTTATAGTGCCTAAATTTTTTAGGTCCTGTAATTGAAACACAGAAAACAGCATGGGAATTTATAAGGTAAAAATATTCTGTTTTTCACTATATGCCGATAAAGTCCTACTTTTACTGCCCGCCTAATTTTAAATAAACTTACTATTTCTAATAAATACCGGCTTAAATGTTTACTGGTGGGCTTTTTACATAATTTATTTATCGAGGAAATTTATATAAGTTATTGGGGCGGCCCCGTTTTCTTTGGACACGGAATTGGGTTAAAGAGCAATGGTCTGAAGGATTGGGACAGTTGAACGTGATTTTTTAGTGCAAGCTGCTTGTTCATGCTGCCGCCCTCTGTTTGGGCAGGGAATCCCAGTAAACCTCATATGGGGTCCTTGGTCAAGCCCTTGATGACGACGTTCATAATCTGTCAAAAATCGAAATAGGCTTTGAGACCCGCCCTGGCCTCTGTTATAGATTCTCATTAATGGTCGAGGAAAATGGACTGTGGCTAGGTGCATAGACGGCTCTAAACTAAACAAGGTGAAATGGGCGGCGCTCTTAAGAAACATCAATCATCCGAGTTTTTTATCGGGGCCGAAAAACGCAGACTGCCATCCGATTACGTTGTCTTGATAGGAGTCAATCAACTAAACGCTTTCACCGCAGGGTTTTTAAATATTTTGATTGATGTTGTCTTGAATCCCAAACGTTCTCCATTTTTTTCCGTCCATTTGTTGACGAATCGGAGAGTTTGATGGTAGTAATGATCGTTTAAGAAGGAGGCGGTTAGCCAAGTGGTAAGGCGACGGTCTGCAAAACCGTTATTCGGCGGTTCAAATCCGTCAGCCGCCTCCAATCTCAGTACAAGAAACTCCCCTCTCTTCAACGTCATATCATCTTCCCCCGTATTTTTAAACGCTACCCTCTTATCTTGATCTTTTCCAACCTGGCCCAAGTGTCTTCGGAGTACCAGATGTCTATCATTTCATCCTTATATTTATCGTCCTTTTGTCTCATCAATTCGGCCGTATCTGATCTCATCAGTTTCTTGATGCTTCTGAAAGCTTGACCATAACGGGAAACAAAACCAAGAGCTACGGCCATGGCATTCCCATTTTGTATCTTGCGCATATTCATGATTGTAAACCCAGTTCACAAAAAATGAAGCAAAACATGCGAACATCGTTATATAAAACATGCGTTATATAAAACATTGCTAAACAATAATTTTAGTAGTCAATTAGCGGTGGTCCCATCTTCCTTTACCGTTGAACGTGACTGTTAAGTGATAAGCGTACTCTTCATGCTGCTACCTGTTGTTGAATCCCAAATTAAATTGGCTGTTTTTCTCTGATTATTTGGGACAGACATCCTGTTGTTCCATGTTGTTTGGACTGGCATAGTTTGGGAACTCCTCCGCATAACTAACGGTGTTGACAGCATTGCAATCAAGTTTTCTTGGAAGAATATTATTTATACTCCGCTGTCAATGGCGAACGTTGCCCGCATCTCGTGACTATTTTCCGGAATATGATAACCGAAGGGATGAAAACCATATCCAATGCAGTTGATTGTCTCACTGGCAAGAGTGGGTCTGCTATTGTTATTTGCAGCCTCTTTTGAAGTTGATTTCACGGCATATGAATTCCGTCAATTTGGGATAATTAGATTGACAAGCACTTAATCTTACTGGATAAGCAAAGATAGGTAATATTACGCTCAAACCCTCCAACCCCTCGAATACCTAGCTTCCCGTAAAGAGGAACCTTCCATGCAAGACCAAGATAAAACCAAAGACCAGCTTATCGATGAATTGAATGAGATGCGGCGTAAACTTGCTGAAGCGAAGGCTAATCAACATTCTTCCAGAGAAGGCGGGCAACATACCTTTGAGAGTGAAATCCGATTGCGACTGGCTTTAGAAGCCGCTGGTGTTATGGTTTGGGAATGGGATTTGAAAACCGGCAGGGCTATCTGGGAGGAAACTCACACAGGCATGTTGGGCTATGAGCCTAATGAACTGAAACCCAGTGTTCGTACATGGAAAAGGCATGTCCACCCGGACGAGTGGGAGAAAGTGTCGGAAGCTTTGAATAAGCATCTCTCGGGTCGGCTTCCCTCTTTCGATGTTGAATATAGGGTTCGGAACAAGGCCGGCCAATTCATTTGGATTCAATCCCGGGGCAAGGTTGTGGAACATGACAAAGACGGTAAACCGCTGAGAATGCGTGGAACTAACGTCGATGTAACGGAAACTTAGGCTGGCTACGAGGAACTTAAGAGGAAAATAGAGGAACAGGAGATTCTTCTTAATACTATAGACATTCAGGTCTGGTATCTCACCGATCCGAAGACACACGGACTGGCAAACCAGTCTCACGCAG
>CAWEPY010000002.1:0-35317 GCA_963811075.1 uncultured delta proteobacterium | reverse complement strand
ACATAGGCTGGAATGGGGATATTGCCCAAGTGACGGATCGGGGCTGGTAATGATCATCGTGATCGCTCTCCTTTTGCTGGGCCATATTTCCGGGCTAGTTGTTCGAGTGAATGGTTACGAAAACCGTTCGCACTGCGTCCCGCTGCAAAATTCTTTCGAACCGTGTAAACATTAAAACCGTTTCTTGCTAAGGAGGATTAGATGAAGAAAAAAACGGTCCTGCAAATCCTGTTTCTATTATTAATGGTGGGAAATATCAGCCAGGGGATATCCCGTGCCGAAAATTTAGAGCTTGAAAATAGATTGAATGATGCAAAGCAAGTCATAACTGAGATGCTCCAGGCTCCCGATGGGGGGATCCCTCATGATTTACTCAATCGTAGCAAAGCCATAATTATATTTCCGTCAGTTATCAAAGCGGGTATGGGGATAGGTGGGCAGTATGGAACAGGTGTGGCCTTACGGCGTGACCCATCGGACCGGAAATGGGGCCCTCCTGCGTTTGTCACTCTTTATGGTGGAAGTTTCGGTTGGCAAATAGGTGTCCAATCGACCGAATTGGTTCTGTTGGTGATGAGTGACGTTAATGTAAAAAATTTGTTTAAAGACAAGTTTACAATCGGGGTAGACGCTTCGGTGGCAGCAGGTCCTGTTGGCCGAGAAGCGTCCGCAGAAACCGACATTTCATTATCCGCGGGGATTTTATCATATTCTCGAGCCTCAGGTCTTTTTGCAGGCTTGACAATACAGGGAGGGGTCTTGGAGGCTGATTGGGAGGCCAATGAGGCTTATTATGGTTCACATGTTTCAATTATTGATATATTTTCCCACAAAAAGGGACACCTCTCTCCAGCGGCTGTAAAAGTTATTGAAACTCTGAATAGACACCTGTCAAAATGAAATACGAGGCATCCGGAAATTTCATCAATATACTTTGTTCGAAAGGGGCCATTGTGAGCAAAGCGGACCACAATTGAGAGCGAAAATCAGACGACAAATTGATATTAACGAACGACATTAAGACACTAGCCGAGCCCTTAACCGCTTGATAAAACACACAGCAGCAATTTGATGGTCCGTTTTTAGGGCACATTTCTCTCGTCTCGCTTCTGTTGTAAACGCTTCGTAAATCACACAAAGTTCCGTCACTAAACCTAATCGGTTAATTAGCCAAGGTTTTTCAAGAAGATGGCCATGTGTGGCATAGTTGGCACGTAATGTGCGTAAGCTACGGCAAGGGTTCAACTATCTTCAAGTTTTCAAAAGAGAGGCAGTAATGAGAAAAATATCATATCTTTTAATTATTTTTGTATCAGTCTTCGCCTTAATGTTGGTTTCCGCAGACGCCGGTCGAGGTGGGCATGGCCGTGGCGGAGGCCACCGTGGTTATCATGATGGAGGTCACCGTGGTTACTATGAAGGCGGGGGATATGCTCCTGGTTACTATGAAGGCGGGAGGTCGTATCAAACATATCAAAATGGAAACACAACCTGTGTCTGGAATGGATATAAATGGCAGTGTTACCTCACTCCTGGTTTTTATGGTGACTGATTCTTGGAGTCTTTCTCAGAAGGCAGGAAATAAAAAATAGATGGACAGGATAAAGGGGCGGTGGTTAAAAAAGCTGCTGCCCTGAACCTGAACCGCACCCGATTTTTTGGACATTACTTAACACCCTTACCTGAGCAACGAAATCCTATTTTTCGTAAAAGGTAAAGAAATCTTTAGTGTATCCTTTATCATATCGTTTCAAAGTGTAGTCAAGTTGCTCTGGAGAGAGTTTTTCATGTTTAACAATTTTATTCTCTTCATCCCGGAAATAAAAATTGCAAACAACGTTATGAATATTTGCATCCCCGTGAATAGCCCGTTTGCACTCTGCGAGGGCCAAGGCTTTGGCAAGGTCTTTGGTGCTTACATGATGCCCCATGGCAAACACAAGGTTGCCATCATCCCGGATGCCAAAAGCCGTCCTATTTGCCAGATACCAACAATCTCTGTCCATCGTACTGGTACCGTCACTGTCGATCAATGAGCCGAGGCCTATTTCAGAATCGTTAATCTTTCCGTTTGTTACTACCTTGTCAACGACATTCCCGTTTTTTAAAATCAAATGGCTCAATTGGCGAGCGTCTTTAACTATTGACAACGGAATGTCATCGCTCCATTCAAGCACATCAACCGAGTCATCCTGGTATACGACAAGAGTAGCCATTCCTGGAACCATTGGATAGATAGCTCTACCTCTGAATATTGCTCCTGCTCCTCTCGAGTGTCGTTGCATCCACATTGCATTGGTAATGGCCACGATTTTTGAGAGAGATTCCTGTGATTGCGTATCTGAGATTTTGTGAATGCCCGGTTCAGTTCGACCAATAAATAGTCGGGGTTTGAGCCGGTTCATGTCAAAAACGGCCATATAAACCATAGTATTTGGAAATTTGACGCTGGGACGATAAAGTGTCTTGTATACGAGCGGCCGTCCATTTTCGCCTATCGGGGCGCCCGTGCTCGCCCAAATCCCGCGCCGTTAATTTGGGGCGACTTATATAGTGGGGATATGTCTTTCAAAGAGACTGTGTTTCCAGCGTCAACAGAAAGTTCCGGCTTTTTTGGGCTCGTGAAATTCTCATCGCTATTTTTGTTCAGGTCCTCGTCTTTGAACGCGGCTGTTCCGCTTTCATGATTCTCAGTCGGCAGCCAGTTGAGGACCGACGAGAGCCAGGCGGTAATAGGCCTGTAGTCACTCGCAGCTTTTTCAGAATCCTCGTAGCCGTTTTTCGATTCAACGCTGACGACTTCGTCCGGCAACGACTTGATATAATCGGCCGGAACCATGTTTGGCGCAATTAAAAGAATTGATACAAGGAATGCTGGTATCAAATAAATTAAAAACCTGTTTCCAACCATGTCACTCCCCTCGAATTAATCAAAACTTAAATAAAAAGTCTCAGGCATATAGAAACTTTGGACTTGCAGGTATACCCAATTCACAAAACTGAAGCCAGTGTGGTCGTGAACGAGGCAAACCTTGCGCTATTTTTAAATTACTTAATCATGTTGAGTAAAGTCAAATAAAAATGGCAGGCTCAAGGGTATAGAATAGATTGGGCTTACTAAATGAGCTATGACCTATATTTAATGAGGTTTCTCGCCACCGTGGGAAATCGAGACGCCTACCAATCAGTGACTATAGTTGAAAATATCTCACAACAGCCTTCTTTCTGCCAGCCTGCCGTTGGTAGTTTTCATCTGTGTAACCCAGCGCTATCACCGAATAAACCTTCTCGTGATGCGGGACGCCGATCGAATTCTGGATCTTGGTGTCCCTTTTCATGGGCTCTACGGCCATTCCGATCAGGCAGCTTCCCAGCCCCATGCTGTGAGCCGCGAGGAGTATGTTCTGAGACGCAAGTAAAGCGTCTTCTTTCGGTAAAGTAGCCTGCGCCTTACATGCCACCACAATAATTGCGGTAGCGCCGTGAAAGAGTCGGTCAACGCCCGAGTGATCAAATTCCTGTAGCCCCTCTCTCACGCTCTCGTAATATTCACGATAGTAAGTGTCTAGCTCAGGTTTCCCAATGAACTTCAGGCATTTTCGTAACAAAAGGTTTTTCGCCATACCGTTCAATTTCAGATAGAAGCGTCTAATTTCTTTGCCGAACGCCATGACTGCTTCCCTAGTTGGCAATATGGTAAAAGTCCATAGTTGGCAATTCGTGCCTGATGGCGCTGTGCATCCTATTTTCACTAGATCTTCCAAGATCGACCGGTCGACAGATCTGTCGAGGAAATTACGGCACGATCGTCTGGACGCCATTAGTCTTACCAACTGCGCAGTGTCGAAATCTCCATAGCGAAGCCACTTCTCATCGAACTGGAAGTTAACCAGACGCGACATAGCAGCGTCAATTGCGCTCACGGTCACTGCCCCCACTGGGCAAACAGCCTGACAGTGTCCGCAGTTTAACGAGTGGTCGCCCGTAACTTGAGCCTTTCCGTTGACCATTGAAAGAGTCCCGGCAGGGCACACCCGGATACACAGTCCACAGCCAGCGCATAAATCTGGATCGATTATTGTAGTGACTTTTTCCAACATTTCCTTCCTCGCAGATCAGGATTCCCGCAATATTGTTTTTCAGAGCGGGCGCTACGAAATCAGTATTGAATCAATATCTTCGTAAAAACAATTCCGCATCAGCTATCATTTTCTCTTTCATAACTTTACTCAATCGCTTGATTCGGTGGGTTCCGTTGGGGCAAAGTTGATGCAATTGCTAGGTTCCGGCTCCGTCATGAAACCGAATCGTTTCACAAATAGACTCCGCCTCTATGCAAATTGCTCTTCGACCGCTGTCAGAATCCCCGTTCCAGCCAGCAGACCCCGACGATTCTTTTCCCTCGTGAATCTCCCAAAATTCTCGGTGTAGTAATGTAAAGGCCCCAACAGAGCAACAAGCGCGACTAAAGAACTCTTTTCCCAACTCCTGAAGGCGTCAACATCAACATTCGTTTCTAGAAGTGCGTCGGCTAGGATTTTAACCTTTTTGATCCGTTTCATCTGCAATACCTTCTTTCTCTGTCAGGATGTTCTCTTACCACTTAGTAGTGACATTGAAACTTTTAGAATGTTCATATAATTAATAAAAAATGTTATATAGTTATAATTAATATATATATTTAGTTTTAACATATAAACATATAATGTTTTAATTTGATAAAATCTCAGTGAGAGACCGTTAAGCTACCTCGTAGTCTTCCATTCTCTCGAACCACCGCGCGATTTAAAAGCTACAGATAGGCATTGGAAGGATACAAGAAAAATAAGACATAAAATTGATATTAATGACCGACATTAAGACACTAAGTAAATCTATAACACCTTGATAATAAAGCAACCAGAAATTTATTGGCCTGTTATTAGGACACAAGCATCCTTCTTGCCGACCGTTCGCCTCTCGCTCCCATATTTTACTGCTATGGCTAACTAATTAACAACATTCCAATTATGGAAACCTTCGGTCGTTGGTCATCTTTGGCACGTAAAGTGCAAACATCATGGCAAGGGTTATAGAAATCAACAATCGATGATTTGAACGGCTTTTTGGATCTGTAGACTAGGTGTTGCAACTGCTGCTCCTGCGCTGGTGTTACAGTGGGCGCCCGCAGCGACATCAATTGCCATCAATGCAAATGATTGCTCACAATAATCTCTATTCAAAGCAATCCTGATCCAGGGGGTAGAAGACTCAGAACACGACGATAGAGCTTTTGAATTTATGAGAATGGCTCAAGAGTCAATAGAGATCACAAGTCCAGATTACAATGCCGAAAAGCTTGCGTAGATCGAGAGCGAAGTGAGTTTCACTAACCCGGAATCCAATGGAGGACCTTGATATGAAATCGTTATTACTCGCTCTTTTACTCGTGACCGCCACTGTTCTTGCGGCTAGCCCGACTCTGGCCGCAGAGTATTTTGTGATCAAGAGCCAATCGGGAATTCTCAACGTGGTTGACCACAAACCAGAAGGAGGGGCAACCATAGTGAGTGGCCCTATGAAAACGAAAGAAGAAGCTGACAAAGCAATGAAATCCGCAATGGATACTAAGGCCCCGGATACTAAAGCCCCTGCAGCAAAACCCTGACATGATTGCAAAAGATAAGTGAACATTTCACGAAGTTACTTCGCTCTCGATCTACGCAAGCCGTATATGCAGTATGTCTTTTGACATACAGGCAAACGAAAAACTATTTGAGGCAAAACTTTTCTGAGGATGTAAGCTTATGGTGGACAAAATCGCACTGGGCAAGAATGGTAAGAGCCATAGCGCACCGAGGGACGCGGCCGAAAAAAGACTCGGCAATTCTCCGGATGCGACACAAGAACTCAAAGAGAAATCTCTTGAAGAGATCATTCACGAACTGCAGGTCCATCAGAGCGAACTGGAGGCGCAGAATGAAGAACTTAAAAGAGTTCAATTCGAACTAGAAGCATCCAGGAATAAGTATCAAGACCTTTATGATTTCGCTCCTGTAGGATATTTCACCCTTACCCCAAAGGGGATCATTATAGAGGTCAACTTGGCCATGGCCGCCCTCCTCGGAATGCCCGGTTCAAAATTGATTGGGCGAGGTTTTGGACACTTTGTCGCGCCCGAGAGCCTCGACCAATGGGATCAGCATATTATTAGCGTGCTTGGCCATGAAGAAAAGCAGACTTGTGACCTAAGGCTCAAACGCGAAGATGGTTCGTCATTTTATGCCCGTCTCGACGGTATCCGAATCGAATCCCCGGTTAAAGGCTCATACGTAATCAGAATTGCGCTCATTGACATCTCTGAACGCAGACGGTTGGAAGAAGCGATTAAGCAGAGCGAAGAGATGTTCCGGACTGTCGCTGATTTTACCTATGCCTGGGAATACTGGGTCGACCCTCATGGTAGCTTGATCTATGTCTCGCCGTCTTGCGAGAGAATTACGGGATACCGTTCTGACGAATTTATCAATAATCCCGGCCTGCTCAAAGATATCATACACCACGAAGACCAGTTGCTTGTTGGTAATCACTTTGACTCTATAGATTCGGACCCGCCCTACACAGTCGAGTTTCGCATAGTATCCCCTACAGGAGAAACGCGTTGGATTGGGCACAGTTGTCAGGCTGTTTATGGCGAGGATGGCCGGTGTTTCGGCCGCCGAGTCAGCAATCGGGACATCACCAAGCGTAAGGGGATAGAAGAAGTGGTTAAACAAAGGACGGAGGAACTTGAACGCAGCAACAAGGACCTGGAGCAGTTTGCTTATGTTGCGGCTCACGACCTGCGGGAGCCTCTGGTGGCAGTCGCTGCATACCTCAAGATCCTGGAAAGGCTTTCTAAGAACCCTCTTGAGGATGTGGAGCGAACGTGTATCGCCAAGGCCCTGAATTTGGCTCTACGAATGGACTCGATGCTCCAGGGCTTGCTCGCATACTCACGACTAACACTGACCCCGATTTCCTATGAGATGACAGATTGCAACACTTGCCTAGCAGACGCCATTTCAAATCTGGGGTTGTCAATCAAGAAGAGTGGAGCAGTCGTAACAAACGATACTCTTCCAACACTTAAGATCGATGCCTCTCAATTAGTTTTAATCTTTCAGAATCTTATCGGCAACGCTATCAAATATAGCGAGACAGAGCATCCGAAAGTTCACGTCGGTTGTATATCCAAAGAGTCTCAGTATCAATTCTCGGTCAGCGATAATGGTATTGGAATCGCGCCCCCGTATTTAAACCGTATCTTCAAGATGTTTGAAAGGGTAAAGGACTTGTCTGGTCCCATGGGAACTGGCATAGGTCTCTCGACATGCAGGAAAATAGTGGAACGTTATCGGGGACGCATATGGGTGGACTCGAAGGTTGGAAAAGGGTCGACTTTCTATTTTACACTCCCGAAGGAGTGACATGAGACAGGGGAGACAATAGCGGGATGGACGAGAATGTTAATAGCCGCAAGGCTTTGAGGGATGCCGCTGAGGATCAACTCGGCAATTCTCAGGATGGGTCGCGGGAATTGAGAGATAAAACCTCTGAAGCGATCATCCATGAACTCCAGGTCCATCAGATCGAACTGGAGATGCAGAATGAGGAACTTCTCCGATGGGCGGGGCTTGAAATTGAAGCCTCTTTCTGTTGAAGCAGCTACTCATGACTGGTCTCACGTCTCCAACTTTCCAATACACTATCGCACGCTTCACGATGTGACCGACGAGGTAATCAAATCCCTTTGTTTGGAGGCCCTTCGTCGCTGCGAAGGCAATAGACGATACGCCGCCCGAACTCTTGGTATGGCCCGTGACTCTCTTTATCGGCGCATGAAGTGTTTTGGTATTGGGCCCGAAGATCGGACCAAAGACGAACCCGATTGACCGATATTAAGACACCACGCGACTTTGTAACCCCTTGATAAAACTCACATCAGGAATTTCTTGGTCCGTTGTTAGGGCAGATTTCTCTTCTCTCGTTTTTGGCGCCAACGCTTAGTAATACACACTAAATTCTGTCACTATATCTAAATACATAATTAACCAAGGGTTTTAAAGAAGTTGACATTCCTCCGCTCAGTTGGCACAGAAAATGCTTAAAATTTCGTAAGGGTTAAACTATCTCCTTTACCATAATCTGAAACGTTTTTTTGGCTGTCCAGACCAAGCGCAGTAACTGTGATCATCTTCAAAGGAATAACTTGGGAGTTGGCGTGCTTACGAAGGTTACTCAGCCGAATCTTCTCGATAGAAAGAGACGCCTATGTCTGCTGATCAGCGAATCGATAACTTGATAACAGCGGGCTGGTATGTGCTAGACTCGGATTTTGAACCAGCCGCTCTGCAGCACTGGCGGGTACAAGCGTTTCATTGCTGTGACGCCCTGCTTGGCTCCGACCACGTTACCACCAAACATTTTGAAAATCTCGTCTCCTTTGGGCCTTGGGCTGAATTCACTAGATAACGGGGCCTAGGTAACAACAAAATGAAGAAAAAAACCAAACTCTTGGGCTCGCTATTGTTAATTGCGATAATTACCATCACGCCGGGCGCTGTTCGATCACAGGACCTGTCAATACCATTCGATGACAGGGCTTTTCAGATAATCAACCAGATACAGGACCTGGAATCGATGGGGCGTGACATAGAAAGGTGCTATGAGGTGGAGAAACGAACAGCATTGTCAGCTTCTTTGTCACGACAATCATTGACTGATTCTACGCAATTCAATAGCGAGCTAATTAATCGAGTCTTCGCTTGTCTCGTCGGAACCCCTGAACATGAAAGATTTGTCAAGGTGTACCGGGAGCTTATTCAGAGCCCTGGTTATAAACAGCTCTATTCTGCAAATCTGTTTGCCGAATATATGCGTTTAATAGAGTCTGCGAGTTCACGATTGACGACCGAATTGAAAGAACGGCTAAGAAGTTTAGCAATAGAAAGTTCCTCCAAGTTTTCAGTTAATAAAGGATTTTCTCAATCCAATTCCATGAACATTGTCTTTCGCCAACACCCAGGGAGTGCAAAAAGGGATCAAAGCGAAGGGGGAAGCCTGATAATAATTGAAGAAGCCCAGGCGCCCTTAAATGACCACGAAACAGAAAAAGTGCTTAGGAATTACCGTCCCTGGCTAATTTCAGACAGAACTGCTTGGATTTGGCGGGAAAGGAAGGACTTGACCCACAAGCAAAACTGAATCACAACACGAAGGAAAAAGTTATGAATATCGCCGGAAACAAAGCGGTCGCAGGCGTGTACGATACACACACTGCGGCGGAGGCTGCTGTCAGGGAACTCCAGAAAGCAGGGCTTGACATGAAGAAGCTTTCTGTAGTGGGTAAAGACTATCACTCTGATGAGCATGTGGTAGGATATTATAACACCGGGGACCGTATGAAGGCCTGGGGGAAGATAGGTGGTTTTTGGGGTGGGCTCTGGGGCTTGCTGTTTGGAGCCGCCTTCTTTTTCGTTCCCGGAATAGGTCCCATTGCCGTAGCTGGTCCGCTGGTGAGTTGGATCGTGGGAGCGTTGGAAGGGGCTGTAGTTGTAGGCGGCGTAAGCGCCCTAGGCGCTGGGTTATTCAGTATAGGCGTCCCAAGAGACAGTGTTATCAAGTATGAAACCCAGATAAAAGCCGACAAGTTCGTTTTGGTCTGTCACGGAACCACAGAAGAGGTGGAGAAAGCCCGGAGGGTTCTGGAGACCACAGAAGCCGCTGAGGTCAACATGCACGGAGGTGCGGTGAATGGCCTGCCGTCCAAGGCATGAGTCAATTGCTCAAAATTACGCCGATTTTTTGCCATTAATTCAACCGGTCCTAACGGCAGGGCGATAAATGGGAAGAGGCCCCCGCCTGTATAGTGAAAACTAGCCCAAAGACGAACCCTGGCGCCCTACTATAGGACACTAGGGAATCTCCAACCTCTTGATAATACAGTGACAGTAATTTTGTGGACCAATGTTAAGACACCATGCAAATTTATAACCTCTTGATAACACATAGATAGTAATTCTATGGCCCGTTTGTAGGACACTCGTTCCTCTTCTGTTCAACCCTTCGTATTTCAACCAACCCCCATCAATGTAGCTAACTAATTGACAACACAGTTTTTATTAAAAACCTCATTCGTCAACCATGATTGGCACGTGACATGCATAACATAGAGCAAGGGTTAAAAGCATCACCAATCGATAATTTGAAGCGCTTTTTGGATTTGTGGATCATGTTCAGCAACTGCAGCCGTCTCTGGTGTCCAGGCGCTGACGCAAAGAATTAGCCGAAACAATTTTAATTTGGCCGATTGACTCTGCTTAATTTCGCATAACAGATTCCGGCGCCGGCGGATTAGGGCGCACTCCAGCGAATTAGATTTAAAGTGAGACGGCTAGGTTCATAAAAAGCGTTTCCAATGCTGGTCATGTTTCTGACCATAATTCTTGGCTGGAAGGAGAAAATCGATGGGAACTATCTTAATAGTTATCCTAATCCTCATGCTTGTAGGAGCTTTACCGACCTGGGGATATAGTCGTAGTTGGGGCCGCGGCCCCAGCGGCATCCTGGGTGTGGTGCTGATCATCGTGATCGTGCTTCTGTTGATGGGGCGTATCTAAAACCCGAGAAACAGGAAAAACCCGGCGAATTAACGCCGCATGCGACAAGGAGGAACAACCATGCTTTGGACCATAGTGATAATCTTGTTGATCCTTTGGCTACTGGGTTTAGTCACCTCGTACACCATGGGCGGAGTCATTCACATTCTTTTGATCATCGCTCTAGTGGTGATAGTGATTAATCTCCTTCAAGGCCGAAGGGGCCTTTAGCGGCCCTGGACTTAAATGCGGAAAGGTGGCGCTGAGTGATATTGCAATGCCGCTCCTGCGTTATTAAGAATCTCGGTTCTCTCACAAGGAGGTGAGCAACATGAATCTGAACGTAACAAAAAGATTGGGATTCCTTTTACTTGGCATCTGGCTGATTGTGACGGGTCTGCTGCAGGCGCTGTCTGTCGGTAATCCGGTCGTCAGTGTTTTATTGGCTCTGCTCGCTATCGCCGCTGGTGTTTTAATCGTGCTGGAGCGGTAGACTGTTCGTTTCAGCGATTATGGGCATGTGAGCGGACTCAACCATGGAGCTTCCGTTCTTTGTTTGGCTGGTACTAATGGGACTGTGGCTTCATCGCTCTGACGCCTGTTGAATTTACCCGTGAAGAGATAAGGAGTTAACCCTATGAATAGATCGAAATACTTTATAGCGCTTTTTCTGGCCATCTGTGGCTTTTTTGTAACCCAATCCCTCGCCGCTGAACCAGAGGTTGGCAAAATTCCCAGCGTTCAGGCTCAAACGGATGAAAAACCCGTGACGGCCCTGGGACATAGTCAAGCAAGCGAAAAAAACGTCATTGAGCATGCTGACAGAGTCAGCAAGGTACTCGGGAAAAAGGTGATAAGTCAGAAAGGAGAGGATCTCGGAAAGATCGAAGACATAGTGCTGAGCAAGGATGCCTGTCTCGAATATATAGTTTTGGCCCCCGGCGGTTTGCTTGGGACCGGTGACCGATTGATCCCGATTCCTTGGAAAGCAGTGAAGACAGGCACTCAAGCGGACACGATCATCGTCGATATCGATAAGAGTCAGTTAGAAGCGGCCCCTAACTTTGAAAGCAAGAAATGGCCTAACTTATCGGACAACGAGTGGTATGGGAAAATGCGAGAATTCTTCGGGGGACAAAAGTAGGCTGGGATAAAACTTCATCTCGATACTTTCCCGGGTCTGCTCGTCGAGTAGAATACGGTAATGTCGCAGGAGGAAAATATGAGACTCAGTATGCCAATTGAGCCATTGATAGGGTTCTTGATAATAGGACTTGTAGCCGGCTTTCTGGCCGAACAAATTATGAGGGGGAGAGGCGCCGGTCTAGTTGTCAATCTTGTTGTAGGAGTAATAGGGGCCTTCATCGGGGGCTTACTATTCGGCTTTTTTAGGTTGTCCTTTCACGGACTGATTGGAACGTTGATCAGCGCTACGGTCGGGGCCGTGATACTTCTGTTCGTGCTGGGGCTAGTCAAGATTATGCTCTATCGGCGGCAATCAGGGTGGCAAGGCTGGAAAAACTGGTCCAGGGCCCTGGGACGCCGTTAGAGAGGGAGTCCTCAAACATGAATCATAATAAATACAGTTTCTTAGAAACGATTGTCCCATGGAGCAAGACATGAACATAAATTTGCAACTTCAACCGGTGGTTGCGTTGATAGCCGGCATTTTGATACTCGTAGCGCCTCGTTTCGTGACATGGATCATCGGGATTTATTTGGTCATAGTAGGCGTACTAGGTCTGATCGGCAGATAACAGCGCAGAATTTAGTCTTGAACCAAGATGATGGCAAGGCATGCCTCTTCGTTCCAGATAGAGGCTAAGTGATGTCGGTATTTATAATCAAAAGGATTACGAAGGAGCAAGAGCCATGAAGCTGAAAATCCCGAGGATCTCGGGCATGAAACTAGCAATTTTCATTGTTGCTATGTGTGTCATAGTGGCAGGCCCGGCCTCGTCCGACGCCAAAGCTGCGAAGGCATTGCGCGCAGCGGTTCAGGCCGTTCAGGGAGAAGCCACAATGACTGTGGGGCCAGATCAGGAGCCCGCAAAACTGGCCGTCGGGAAGATGGTCGAGGCCTGGAACACGGTAAGCACGAATGAAAACAGTAAACTGTTCCTCAAGTGGGAAACGGGATTGCTAAACTCGCTCGGCGGGTCTTCATCCATCTTCCTTGCTTCAAGAGAAACCAAGGACGGCCCGGTCGATACCATTGAAATGACAGAGGGTCTCCTTCGGGTGACCCAGAAGAGTGGCGGAGGCGCAGGCGCTCCGTACATGGTTGTAACCCCGGCGGCTTCCATTGAGCCTGTTAATAGTGATGAGCCGGTAGATTTCATCGTAGAGGTTTACGTACCAACGACAGCCGTTATAACTGTCCTTTCCGGTAATGTCCGGGTGAAGAATTTGACGTTGAGTCCGCCGACGGAGACAGTCCTTGCTTCTTGCCAGACCCTTTACGTGGAGCAGGGGAAGCCAAAACTCGAGGCCCTGGCTTCTTCTTCGGAGGATCTTCGCAGGCAGGTGGACGGAACAACAATTCCCGGGACCATAGTCGCAAATCTGGACAACTGCCCGGCGTCCACTCCGCAGCCGCTTGAAGCCAAACCAAGAGTCTCTTCAGGTCCTCAATACTCGGATTATGAATTCGAAGACTGGGGATCCCGTGATGTGTATCCGTACAACGACATCCTCGTTCAGCAGCCTGACCGGGGAGTGGGCGTTGTGGTAGTCCTGCCCGGTGTGGGACGTTGGATCATACCTATGGAAGTGTTCTCCGGCTGGAGATACGATCCTGAGATTATCGGGAATTATTCCAGGCAGATTATTCTGGACCAGATGATTTACGGCGATCAATATTATCTAGAGGATTTGCGACTTCAGCAACAACAGTTCCGTGACATGGTTTACCTGGCTCAAGTCTCCGGTAACAGGGATATGTTGTGGGACGCACAACGGAGCCTTGCCGACGTCAATATTCAAGAGCAGTGGACTTCGAGGCGCCTTAACCGTCTCGAAACGACAGTGTCGGGTCTGAAGCGGGAACAGGGCAAGTTTAGCCAAAGACTACCCCAGGGGTCAAACTTGTTCCAATCTGTCTCAAATTCCTTCAATTCTCCCAAGAATCTTAAGACGGTCCAAAATTTCCGCGACAGAATAAAGACCGACGTGAACGTTCAGAACCAATTGGCGGGACTGGCCGGGAAGGAATTGACCGATATGCGTTCCAGGGTTGCCCATGAGCGCGACCCGCAAAAGCGTCTGGCTCTCAGGGACGAACTCAACAAAATCAACAAAGACGTGGCTCAAGGGAAACTCCCCATAGCCGTAAAACAGCCTCAAGTCAAACAGCTTGTCGATAGGCTCGCAAAAGAACAGGATACCAAGAAAGTTCAAAACCTTCAGAAGCAGTTGGGCCGACTGACAAAAACTGAAGCCCCCCGTACGGCGCAGCTTATTAGTCCGGATAAACTGACTTCATTGAAGCAGGAAGTTGCGAAGTTCCCCAACCCAGAAAAGCGGAATGATCTGGAAGCAAGGGTCGGCCAACTCCAGCAATCGGTTGAACAGAGACAACAGGCCGAATCCACTAGGGAAAAGATCGACTCCATAACGACACAGGCGGCAAAACAGGGGGATGCCCGAAAACGCGATGAGCTTCTCGGACAACTCAAGGATCTGGGAAAAACACCCTCGGCCAGTCCGGCCGTTGGACTGAATTTGCTTGGTCAGCGGCGGAACCTTGAAACCCAGCTATCCATCGAACAAGACAAGCAAAAACGAACGACTCTGGAAAAAGCTTTGGAAGACCACCGAAATAAGCAGGCCGAATTGCTGCGTCAACAACCGGAACAAAGAAAGCAACCTGAAGCTTTACGTGGACAACAGCAAGACCTCCAAAAACCGGCTGAACGACAACAGCTTGATCGTCAGAAGCAGACCGAACAAGCCCATGAGCAACAGCTTGATCGTCAAAAACAGCTTGAAAGCCAGAAACTCGAAAAACAGCAGACTGAACAGTTGCAGAAACAACACGGTGAGGCCCAGCAACAGCAACAAAAACAGGAACAGGCTGATCAAGCGCGCCGCCAGCATCAGATGGAAGGCGACCTGAAGCGTCACGAGCAGGAACAGGCTCAGCAAACTCAACGTCAGCAGCAACAGAAACAAGAGCAGCGAGAGCAGGTTCAGCAACAACAACACAAGCAACAACAGGAACAGGCTGAGCAGTCGCATAGACAGCAACAACAGAAACAAGAGAGGCAAGAGCAGGTTCAACAGCAGCAACATCAGCGTCAACAGGAACAGGCCGATCAAGGACGCCGCCAACAGCAGCAACAGAAACAAGAGCAGCGAGAGCAGGTTCAGCAACAACAACACAAGCAACAACAGGAACAGGCTGAACAGTCGCATAGACAGCAGCAACAGAAACAAGAGAGGCAAGAGCAGGTTCAACAGCAGCAACATCAGCGTCAACAAGAACAGGCCGATCAAGGACGCCGTCAACAGCAACAACAGCAACAACAGAGGGCCCCTCAAGTACAGCAACACCGAGAGCAGCCCCAGCAGCAACAGCAAGCGCCTCAAGTCCAACAACATCAGGCGCCTCCGCAACAACGACAGCAGGAGGAGCACGGCCATCAAAAGAAATGAACAATTGAGCTGGGGAGTTAATCGATTCCATGCGCCGGCAGCGGCGCAATCGAGATTCTTCTGAATATTAAATGTTTGAAGGTGAACCGGTATCAGGAGGCTTAATCCCACCAGATGGCCGGTTCGCAGCACACTTTTCGGGTTGAATTGTAAGGCGGGTTCAGCAACGGGCTTCAATTCAACAAAACTTACCATTAACCCCAGAGACCCTGGGGACATCGGAACCAAAGGAGGATTTTCTTATGAATTGGGATCAGATTGAAGGGAATTGGACGCAAGTCAAAGGTAACATCAGGGAGAAGTGGGGCAAACTCACAGATGACGACTTGGATGTCGTTGCAGGAAAGCGAGATCAACTGCTTGGAAAGTTGCAAGTGAGGTACGGGCTTGAACTCGACGAGTTGGAAAAACAACTTGACGAGTTCCAGGCAAAATTGTGACGCTGACGCCTTTCGGCTACCATTGTACAAAGCTGTTCAGAGAGTAAGCGGACGCGCCCGGAAAGGTATTGCCAATTGGTAACTAAATTGAACAGACGGCTCCCCGTGGGAGCCGAAATTGATACGACGGAAGAGGCGGTTCATTTTCGGGTATGGGCCCCTCTTTGTCAAAAAGTACAGGTTGTGGTCGAAGATGAGTCGTCGAATTCCTCTGATTCGCAGGGAAATTTTGATCTGGTTCGAGACGCGAACGGGTATTTCTCCGGGCCTGTGGCCGCAGTGAAAAATGGGACGTTGTATTGGTATCGTTTAGACGGGCGGGCGGAGGTTTACCCCGATCCAGCGTCGCGTTTCCAACCTCAAGGACCGAAAGGTCCCTCAGAGATAGTTGATCCGGGGCTGTTCACCTGGACGGACCAGGCATGGCCGGGTGTTTCGATAGAGGGCCAGGTCCTGTATGAGATGCACGTCGGAACCTTTACCCAGGAAGGCACATGGGAGAGCGCCACCCGAGAGCTACCCGAACTGGCCGCCCTCGGTATAACGGTACTCGAGTTGATGCCTGTGGCCGAATTCCCCGGCAATTTTGGATGGGGATACGACGGCGTGAATCTTTTTGCTCCAACGCGTCTTTACGGACGGCCTGACGATTTTCGCCGATTCGTGGACCAAGCTCATTCCTTAGGAATGGGTGTGATACTTGACGTTGTGTACAACCACCTGGGCCCGGACGGTAATTATCTTTCGAAATTCTCGGATGACTATTTTACCGATCGTTATGAGACGGATTGGGGAAAGGCGATCAATTTTGACGGACACGCCGCCGGGCCCGTGAGAGATTTCTATATTTCCAATGCCTGCTACTGGATCGAAGAATTCCACCTCGATGGTTTGCGACTGGATGCCACTCAAACCATCTATGATCAATCACCGGAACATATTATCGCTGTCATAACACGGCGTGTGCGACAAGCGGCGGGCAATCGTTTCGTTATTATGGTGGCGGAAAATGAACCGCAGGACGTGAAGCTGGTTCGGCCCGTAGATCAGGGCGGGTACGGTATGGACGCTCTGTGGAACGATGATTTCCACCACAGCGCCATGGTGGCTCTTACTGGTCATAATCAGGCGTATTATTCGGATTACCTTGGAAGTCCACAGGAATTCATTTCCGCCGCCAAGTGGGGTTACCTGTTTCAGGGCCAGCGCTACAAACACCAAAAGAATCGGCGCGGTACCCCTTCACTTGATCTAAAGCCGTCTGCGTTCGTCACGTTTATGCAGAATCACGACCAGATAGCCAATAGCGCAGGGGGGTCTACGATGCCACAAGCTCACCAGTCCAGGGCGCTATAGGGCAATGACCGCTCTCATGCTGTTGGGTCCAGGCACCCCGATGCTATTCCAGGGCCAGGAGTTCGCCGCATCCAGCTCTTTTCAATATTTTGCGGACCATGAAAAGGGACTGGCAGGGAAAGTACATCAGGGGAGGATCGAATTCCTTCACCAATTTTACTGTCTTGACGCCCCTGACATGGAAACATGTCCTTCCCGATCCCTCGGACCCGGCCCTGTTCAGACAAGCAAAACTTGATACGTCCGAACGGCAGCGCCACGCGGGAATTTACGCTCTTCATCGCGACTTGATAAAACTTAGACGCGAAGACCCCGTGTTTAGTGCCCAGCGACATCGCGGACTGGACGGAGCGGTCTTGGGACGGGATGCTTTCGTGTTACGCTTTTTCGGAGAAAATGGAGATGATAGATTGGTGTTGGTGAATTTTGGCCTGGACTTGCACCTTGATCCCGCTCCTGAACCCCTACTGGCTCCACCGGAATCCATGCGTTGGAAAATCATTTGGTCAAGCGAGAATCCAAATTACGGGGGCTCCGGGACCCCACCCGTAGACACTCCTGACAATTGGAGGCTCCGAGGTCACGCCGCAGTGGTCTTGGGACCCAGGAAAATCGGAGAAAGCTGGTCATGACAGATCTGGTGCGCAGCATTCCTTGTCGTACGCAAGACGCTGTTGAAACCGAAGGGTTGCTTACACGCGAATGGCTTGTGGCAAACGGACTGGGTGGCTATGCTTCAGGGACTGTGTCCGGTGTCCATACACGGCGCTATCACGGGCTCCTGATTTCTGCCCTTCCGGCTCCCTTGGGACGAATAGTGATGTTAAGTGATCTCGCGGAGCAAGTTGTTCTTCCAGATGGAACAAAAGTGCGACTCGGTGGTGAAATCAAAGCAGGCAGTCCGCCGCAGTTTCTCGGGCCACTGGTCCTGTCGGAATTTCGGTTGGAATTCGGTCTGCCTGTTTGGCTGTACACAATAGGTAATTTGGTTCTCGAAAAGAGAGTATTACTCCCTCATTTGCAGAATAGCGTACACATCATATACCGCATGGTGTCCGGCGATGGTCCGGTAAGGCTGGAATTATGGCCGGCTGTAAACTTCCGCATGCACGAGGCGCTTCCGGATGCTCCCATTGACGCAGATTACTCAATTACCATTATTGGCCGCAATCGTTATGAGATTTCCTCAGGTGGCCCTGTGCGGCAACTCCGCATTGCGCTTTATGGTCTGGGTCCAGCATTCATTGTGGACGACAGAACGATTCAACCAATCGATTTCTGGATGGAAGAACTGCGAGGTTACTATAGCAAGGGCAATCTTTGGAGTCCGGGCCACTTCCGCCTTGATCTGCAAAAGAGTCAGGATGTAGCGCTGGTCGCGTCGAGCCACAGTTGGGAGACCATGCTTGCGCTGAAGCCTGAAGAGGCTTTCCTGGCGGAGAAACAGCGCCGTGAACATCTCTTTAGTTTGGCGCATCCGGCTTCACGCACGGGGACAGCAGCGGAACTTGTCCTGGCCGCAGACCAATTCGTGATTAAACCAGCGGGGCGCAAGGAGGACGCTGCTCGCGCACAAGCTACCGGGTACGACCTCCATAGCGTGATAGCGGGTTATCACTGGTTTACAGACTGGGGCCGTGACACCATGATCAGTCTCGAAGGACTCACGTTGACTACGGGGCGCTATATCGAGGCGGGTTCCATTATTCGCACCTTTGCTCATTACATCCGGGATGGTCTCATTCCCAATATGTTCCCTGAGGGAGAGAAGCAGGGCTTGTACCACACTGCGGATGCGACGCTCTGGTTTTTTCACGCTATCGGGCGATACGTGGAGATTACGAAAGACCGAGCCATACTTCGGCTATTGATTCCTAAGCTTCTGGACATAGTGGGGCGCCACATTCGAGGGACCCGCTTCAATATCAAAGTGGATCCCGCCGACGGCCTTCTTTCTCAAGGAGCAAGAGGGATATCAGCTAACGTGGATGGACGCGAAGGTTGACGATTGGGTTGTTACGCCGAGAGCGGGCAAAGCGGTGGAAATCAACGCTCTGTGGTACAATGCGCTGAAACTGCTGGAAACGTGGGTTACCGAAGAACAAGGAAGTCAGGCTGCGGCTTTCCTCGCGGACCATGCCGCTCGGACTTACGCTTCGTTCAACGAGCGCTTCTGGTATTCGGAGGGTGGTTACCTGTATGACGTGGTAGACGGACGTGATGGCGATGATCCGGCGTGCCGTCCCAACCAAGTCCTCTCAATTTCCCTGTCTCATCCTGTTCTTGAGCCTTCACGGTGGGATAGCGTCATGAATGTGGTCTCGGAACGACTGCTCACTCCTCTTGGACTCAGAACGCTGTCTCGGGATCACCCGGACTACAAGCCGACCTACAGCGGTGACATTCGCTCTCGGGATGCGGCCTATCATCAAGGTACTGTCTGGGCGTGGCTCATCGGCCCATACATTGACGCATGGCTGAAATTGCATCCGGAGGACAAAGCGGCTGCGCGGCGGTTTTTGCTCGGGTTCATTAAGGAATTGGAGGATGCGGGGATCGGTTTTATCAGCGAGATCTTCAACGCTGAAGAACCGCATACTCCCAGAGGTTGCATCGCACAGGCGTGGAGCGTGGCCGAAGTTCTCAGATGTTGGGTGAAAACCTGCGACGAGGACGATCCTGAAGAACAGTGATCCGGACGTCTCACTGATCGCTAATTTCAAACAGAAAGCTTAGATCATGGACCGATTCATATGTATTCATGGGCACTTTTATCAACCTCCCAGGGAAAGCCCTTGGCTGGAGGCAATTGAGATTCAAGACTCAGCGTTTCCATACCACGATTGGAACGAGCGGATTTCGGCTGAATGTTACGCCGCAAACGCGGTGTCGCGACTCCTGGACTCCGAGGGAAGAGTCATCCGAATGGTGAACAATTATTCCAGCATTAGCTTCAACTTTGGTCCAACTCTATTGCTCTGGATGGAAAAGTTCGCCACCGAGGCGTATGCGGCAATTCTGGAGGCAGACAGGCAGAGCATGGAAAAATTCTCAGGCCACGGATCTGCTTTGGCCCAAGCTTACAATCACATGATACTACCGCTGGCCAATAGCCGTGACAAGAAAACCCAGATTATATGGGGAATAAAGGATTTTGAATACCGCTTTGGACGCAAGCCCGAAGGGCTGTGGCTCCCAGAGACGGCTGTAGATCTTGAAACCCTGGACATAATGGCGCAACAGGAAATCAGATTTACCATACTTTCCCCCGGTCAGGCACATCGGGTTCGGCCCATTGGCGGCGATGAATGGCAAGATGTGAGTCATGAAAGAATTGATCATACCATGGCTTACCAAGTATCACTACCGTCAGGCCGCGTCATGAATCTGTTCTTTTACGACGGTCCCATTTCACAGGCCCTGGCATTTGAAGAATTGCTCAACAGTGGAGAGGAGTTCGCCAAAAGACTGTTGTACGAGTTCCCCGAAGACCATTCGTCTCCTCGTCTTGTCCACATCGCAACGGATGGCGAAACCTATGGGCATCACCATCGCGGCGGTGACATGGCGCTCGCTTATGCGCTCCACTACATTGAATCCAATGGGTTTGCCAAACTGACGAATTACGGCCAGTACCTTGGAGAATCAACCACCGACGCACGAAGTAGAGATCTTTGAGAATAGCTCGTGGAGCTGCATTCACGGAATAGAACGTTGGCGGTCGGATTGCGGATGTAACAGCGGAGGCAACGCTGGTTGGAACCAGGCTTGGCGAGCCCCCCTACGTGCGGCGCTGGACTGGCTCCGAGATGCTGTGAATCCAGCTTATGAGCGATTGGCCGGACGGTTTCTGATCGATCCGTGGGCGGCGCGAGACGACTACATCGACATTATCGTGGATCGATCACCCGACCGAGTCAGTGAGTTTCTGAGCCGTCACGCGACGAGGCCATTCAACTCCGATGACGAAATCACCGTCCTGAAGCTCATGGAACTCCAACGCCACGCAATGCTTATGTATACAAGTTGTGGTTGGTTTTTTGACGAGCTTTCCGGGATGGAGACGGTTCAGATCATACAGTATGCCGGCAGAGTTCTTCAGTTGGCCGACCAGCTTTTTAGCGGCTCATTCGAACCTGAATTTCTCGAACGTCTTGAACTTGCCAAGAGCAACATACCTGAACACGGTGACGGCCGCGCAATTTATGAGAAATTCGTCAGGCCTGCTATGCTCGACTCGAAAAATGTGGGCGCCCACTATGCCATAAGCTCGTTGTTCCAGGAAAACGGCGAACGAAGCTCAATCTATTCGTACTCTGCCGTTATGGAGGATTACCGCAATTTCCAGGTAGGAAGCGCAAAGTTTGTAATAGGACGCGCAAAAGTCACTTCAAATGTTACACGCATATCCACAACATTATGCTTTGGCGTTTTACACCTTGGTGACCACAACATCGCCTGCGGCACTGGTGAATATCAGGGAGCGAAAAAATATGAAGCGCTTGTGAATGAGATTTCGCAGGCTTTCGCCGTCGCAGACTTCCCGAAGACCATACTTTTGTTGGGTAAGCACTTCGGGACGTCTACGTATTCTCTGTCTTCGTTGTTTGCCGATGAGCGGAGAAAAATCCTGAACATAATCATGGAGCCAACTTTAAGAGAGGCTGAAGCTTCATATAGCTCGATCTACGAGCACCATGCGCCCTTGATTCGTTTTCTGAAAGGGTCCGGCATGCCACTGCCCAAGGGCCTAGCTTTGGCGGCGGAGTTATGCTTGAACGCCAAGCTTCGTTGGGCGATTCAAGGGGAGGGGCTTGAGCCAGAAGTCGTTCGACCTCTTTTGGAAGAAGCTCGTTTGGCCGGCGCAACTCTGGATGCGACAGCTCTCGGATTGTTACTGGCACGCGCCATTGAGCGTCTTGCCGAACAACTTCTCGAACAACCTGACGACCTTTCGCGCATGGAAAGGTTGAATAAGGCTGCAAAACTAGTCCGGACATTGCCGTTCGCTGTTAATCTCTGGAAGACCCAAAACATTTGTTACAATTTCCTTCACACAAATTGGCCGGACTTCAAGAAGAATGCCGGCATGGGCGACAAAGACGCTCAAAAATGGATACGCAAGTGCATTGTCCTGGCACGGAACTTTTGGATTCTGGTACACCTGAGACCGCAGAAATTGCAGACCTGCGATGAACCACAAGACCGGGGAGTCTCTTCATGAATAGTCCAAAAGCGACGTATCGGATTCAGTTCAGTCCTTCCTTCGGTTTTCAGTCAGCGAGTTCGGTCGTTCCCTATCTGTCGGAACTGGGTATATCAGACCTGTACGCTTCTCCAATCTTTAAAGCCGCAAGAGGCAGCCTTAGCGGCTATGATGTGGTTGATTCCAATCACTTGAATCCTGACTTGGGCGGACTCTCCGACCTGGAGTCGCTCTCCGCTGAACTGCAAAAGCACAACATGGGTTGGATTCAAGACATTGTCCCGAATCATATGGCGATGAATTCGGAAAATGGAATCCTGATGGATATCTTCGTGAATGGTCACAATTCGCAGTATTTCAACTTCTTCGACGTGGATTGGGGTCATCCGCCTGCCGGTACCAACAAGAGACTCCTCGCTCCATTTCTTGGCAAGTTCTATGGAGAGTGTCTCGAAGATGGGGAGATTGCGCTCAAATACGGTCCTGATGGGTTTAAGGTTGCGTACTACGACTTGGCGTTCCCCTTGCGAATCGAATCTTATCCCTATCTTTTTAAAAACTTGGCCCGTTTGAAAAGAAAACTTGTCGAAGACGCCCCCGACTTTATCAAAGTCTTGGGTATCCTCTACGTCTTGAAGACGCTTTCTTCGAGCGATGACCCGGAAGAGCGCTCCAACCAGATAAAACTGATTCACCGCACTCTGTGGGAACTCTACAACACCAACACCGCAATAAGAACATTGATCGACGAAAACATAACCGAATTCAATGGTGAAAAGGGTAAGCCCGAGAGCTTCAACTCCCTTGACGACCTTCTTATCCCAACAGCTCTTCAGGCTTTCATTTTGGAAAGTGGCAGCGGAAGAAATAAATTATCGCCGCTTTTTTTGTATAAATGATCTCATTTCACTCAGAATGGAAGACGAGAGCGTTTTCAGCCACACGCACGGTTTGATTTTCGATCTGATTAAAAGACGAATCGTAACCGGTTTAAGAATTGACCATGTCGATGGTCTATACGATCCGACAACCTATCTTCAAGAATTGAGAAAGAAGGCGCCGACAACCTATATCGTCGTTGAAAAAATACTCAATCTCGAGGAAGACCTACCACCTTTCTGGCCGGTACAGGGAACGACCGGCTATGATTTTACAAATTATGTCAACGAATTGTTTTGTCAAAAAGAGAACGTGCGAGCGTTCAGTAGAATCTATTCCAGCGTAACGGGCTCAAAGAACTTGTACGACAGATGTAGTGACTCACAACAAGCGACTGATAATCCAGGAAGATATGGCAAGCGACGTCCACAACCTTGCCCAACTCCTCAAAGAGATCTCCAGCCGGGACCGTCATGGAAGCGACATAACCCTCAATGCGCTGCAAAGAGCTTTGACCGAAGTCCTTGCAGCGTTTCCCGTCTACAGGACCTACATCAGCGATATTGTGGTGTCGGACAACGACAGGAAATACATTTTGGATGCAGTGGACCGGGCGATAGCCAACTTTCCTGCCCTATTACATGGACTTACGTTTTTAAGAAGATTCCTTCTCCTGGACTTTCCCGATTATGTCTCTGATGAAGAGAAGAGAGGCTGGCTCCTCTTTGTTATGAGGTTTCAGCAATTTACCGGGCCGATCATGGCGAAAGGAGTTGAAGACACGACACTCTACGTGTACAACCGGCTCGTGTCACTCAATGAGGTTGGTGGACGGCCGGATCACTTTGGATGTTCGCTTGAAGAATTTCACACCTTCAACACGAAGAAGAAGGACTTGTGGCCGGATTCCTTAAACACCACCTCGACACACGATACCAAGAGAGGCGAAGACGTTCGCTCCAGAATCAACGTGTTGTCCGAGATGCCGGACGACTGGCTGAGAAAGATCCGAACTTGGATCAAGATAAACAGGGGCAAAAAGAAACGTGTCCGCGGCCTAGCCGTTCCGGATAGAAACGACGAGTATTTTTTATACCAAACGCTTATTGGAGCATTTCCATTCTCAGGCGCCGAATACTCCGATTTCATTGAAAGAATAAAGGAATATATTGTCAAAGCTGTCAGAGAGGCAAAGGTCCATACTGCATGGCTAAAGCCAGACATCGAGTATGAAGACGCCTATGTTTCATTTGCTGAAAAAATTTTGGCCCGTTCAGGGGGCAACACATTTCTGAAAGAACTGATCCCCTTCACCAGGAGAGTCGCTCATTTCGGTATGCTCAACTCCCTCTCGCAGACGCTTATTAAGATTACATCACCCGGAGTGCCCGATTTCTATCAAGGGACTGAGCTTTGGGATTTAAGCTTAGTGGACCCTGACAATCGCAGGCCTGTAGATTTTGAAAAAAGACGCTCAATGCTCGCAAGCATCCGAGAACAGGAAGATTCACATATTGGCCGACTGATCCAAGATCTCATTTGCACGAGAGAAGATGGAAAGATTAAGCTCTTTCTCATTTATCGTGCGCTCAAAGCGAGAAGAAGCCACGAGAGATCTTCCGGGAGGGCGCTTATATTCCCCTCGAATCAGCAGGAAGATTCAGTAGTCATGTCATAGCGTTTGCCCGGAGGTATGACAAGCAATGGGCCATTGTCATTGCGCCGAGGCTTCTCAGCCATCTGGTTCAAGAGGGAGATTTTCCTCTTGGAAGACAAGTATGGCAGGATACTGAGGTGATAATGCCTAACTTGGCGCCGTTAGAATGGCGGAACGTTATCACTAACGAGGTAATTTCCGCTGGTAGCGCCCTGCCTGTCGGAGACGTATTACACAGTTTTCCTGTGGCGTTACTCATGGGCGAAGGAAAGGAGCGGTATGCTCAAACCGCCTGAGTGGAGCCCGTACGACGATATTCCCTGGCGTGGCGGTCGACCGCCGAGAGTCAATCCGGATCCATATGGCAATAATAGTCTGAGGTTACAGAGGTGAAGATGTCCACAAATGCTAACGCTGAACCCTTTATAGTAAAAGATTGCGCTCTGCTGAACATAGCAATCGGGAAGAAAGCCAGAAACCTAAAAGAAATGAGGGATCATTTACAGAATATCCCTCTCGGGAGCATATATAATCATTTTTGGGGTGGGCTTTTGAGGCACAGGTTCGATGAGCCTGAATACAACAACGATTTTGCGGAATGGGTTTGCTATGCCCTTCAAGACAGTATTCTTGCTGAACGATTATCCATTATCGACCCGGCTGCTTTTGCAGATCTGGAATTCTTACGCCAAGAGCTGCTCGAAGTTATTGAACAGAGGTTGGATGAAACCGAAATGATTACCTGGGCAGCGCTTGACATGCAGTTTCATTTTGTCGGCTCTCAAATACTAGTGTTCGATACCGGAGAAACAATTGGAGCGCCGGAGCGATTGGTGGAGGCTGTTTCCAAAATGTCTGAGGGAAGCCTATTCTATCATTTTATTGACGCGAGACGCCGTACCCCTGAAATGATGGACGACTTCCGCTTGTGGTTGAGGCCTTGCGGTGATCGTTATGAGGAACTTTGCTCACAACTGGCGTCTGTAGATCCCTATTTTGTGCCCCTCGTGGAACTGCGGACGCAACTGACAAATTTGTTTGCACATTGTTTTCAGGGAGTGTCCGGATGATATCTATTCAAGATTATACTGCGGTTACCGGAGAAGACGTGATCGATAGACTCCGTCAGCTTGCAAGACCATTAAGGGGAATCAAAGTAGTGCACGTGAACTCCACTTATGTGGGTGGAGGCGTAGCGGAAATCCTAAACAAGCTGGTTCCCCTTCAGAGAGATCTGGGCCTCGATGTTCGGTGGGAAGTTATTCGAGGCGAGGAGCGGTTTTTTCAGATTACAAAGAGCTTCCACAACGCATTACAAGGCATACCCGCCCCATTGGGGGATGCGTCTTTCAAGGTTTACGAGGAAACCGGCGCCCAAAACTCGGAAGGGCTCCGTTCGATCCTTGAGGAGGCAGACATAGTTTTTATACACGACCCGCAGCCACTGCCCCTCTTAAGGTTATGCCCGAATCGAAAAGGCAAGTGGATCTGGCGATGCCATATCGACTTGAGCCATCCTTATCGTCCGTTGTGGAAGTACTTGCGTAACTTCGTCATGGAATACGACGCGAGTATTTTTTCCCTCGCGGATTTTTCACAGCCCTTGCCTCACACCCAGTATCTGATGCCGCCCAGCATCGATCCTCTCAGCGAAAAAAACATGGATCTGACCGAAGAGCAAGTCCTTGGCGCCAAACTTGAGTTCGGTCTGGATCCCGACAGACCAATAATGCTCCAGGTCTCTCGTTTTGATCGCTTCAAAGATCCTCTTGGCGTGGTTAGAGCATATCGATTGGTCAAGCCGTTCGTTCCGGCGCTTCAGTTGGTCCTCGCCGGCGGTGGGGCCACCGATGACCCTGAAGCCGAAGCGGTACTGGCCGAAGTTCGTAGCGAGGCGGGCACCGATAAAGACATTCACGTGCTTCAGCTACCTCCGGACGCCCACGCAACGATCAATGCCCTTCAGCGAGGCGCCGACATAGTGCTTCAAAAGTCTCTTAAAGAAGGATTCGGCCTGACCGTGACCGAGGCCATGTGGAAAGGAAAACCTGTAATAGGCGGCGATACAGGAGGAATTCGTCTTCAGGTCGTGAACCACCACTCGGGTTTTCTGGTTAAGACTCCGGAAGGGGCTGCTTTGCGAACTCGATATCTCTTGCGTCACCCAGACATGGCCGCCGTAATGGGTCACAAGGCAAGGGAACTGGTACGTCAGAATTTTCTGCTGACCAGAAATCTGCGAGAATATTTGAGCATTATGCTGGCCCGTATGTTTGGTGACCCAGAGAGGATAGAGCTGGAAGGAAATGCAGTCCGAGCTGTAACAGGCCTCAAGACTTTCGAAACCTGCACTCTGAAGCCCAGCGAAGTTTGAGAGGATTTTTCCTGGGCAGAAAAGTGAAATGAGGAATTTAAGTAAACCACGGTCTCTTCGAGGATTTTTCCGAACATGTTTAGACTCCCTGATATCATTGGCTAATGGTGGTCGAAGTCCAACGCCGATATTAGTGTGTATTCAGTCTGCTACAGCGACGCTGGGCAGGGTATGCGCTATTTGACAGCCTGGCGCACACCGCCTTTTATAAATGGAACCGTCTCATGAGCATCTCCTGTTGGTCGATTATGTCTTTGTCAAAAAGAAGCGAGGCTACTTTATTGAATATGTCGGACAGTTTTATTATCCCGACCAGTTTCTTTTCTTTCAATACTGGAATTAGGGAAATCCTGTGTTCCATCATTATGTCCAGCGCCGTCATAATTGAATCATTGGCTTCGACCTGCCCACGAAAGGGAACCACAAGTTCCCCGAGAGGCATGGTGGCCTTCTCGATCTCGCAGGGGGCGTCCGAGACCTGGCACAGTGGTTTGATTGCCCGCAATAGATCGATAAGATGCACAAATCCCAGGAGCTTGTATTCACTGTCAAGCGCCAGAGGTGTCGAGTGTCCCTGGAGTAGTTTCGAGTCTTCCGTATTTATTCTGAGGATTTTTATGGCGGACTCAACGTCGGCGTCGACCGACAGCAACGGCCATTCGTTGGGGCTGATCATAAGTTGAGATACGGGTACAGAGTGCGGCATGTTTCACCTCACATTAAATCTTAAAATTACAAAGCCATCCTTGCTTATTCATTTTCAACAAATTCAGACGATATCCTTTGGTTTGCCTGAAGAAACGCCCACCGTTCAGTCGCCTCGGCGATGATATATGTTCATAGCTCGAGCCTCGGCGATCTTGGCCTCCTGGGCTGCTTTCTTGTCCTTTGCCTCACGAACTTTTGCCATAAGAATGTCCATATCGCATGGCTTCATCAGATAATCCAGAGCGCCCACCTTCATGCCGTCTATGGCTGATTCGACTGTGGCGTGCCCGGTTAGCATGATCACTTCTATGAGTGGATATCGGGCCTTGATGGCCTTCAGTGTCTCTATGCCATCCATTCCCGGCATCTTTACGTCCAGCACAACCACATCTGTGTTTGAATCATGCTCCAACTTCTCGAGAGCTTCGGGTCCACTCAAGGCTATCGATACCTGTAGTTCCCGCATAGTGAGTCGTTTGGACAACGCCTCTACGAAAGGCGACTCATCGTCAACCAACAGGACTTTCGCAATCATCGTATATTCTCCCTAAGTTTCTGGTCATCTCAATTTAACGGCCTGATCCCGAACGCGCCAGCGAAATATCCCCCATATCTCGTCAGTATGCCAATAGTAGAAAAACCGTTGATATTATGAGACTCACGACGGTTATGGGAGCCGCCTCTTTCACGAATTGCCCGAATGTTATTTTGTAACCTGCCTTCTCCGCTATTCCCGTTGTGACAACATTGGCCGAAGCCCCAATTATTGTGCCATTGCCTCCAAAACACGCGCCTAGAGCAAGCGCCCACCAAAGCACACCCGATTCAGCCCCCGGTATGGACTGGTTCAGAAACGCTATGATTGGCAGCATGGTTGCGGTATAGGGGATATTGTCCACTATGGCTGAGGCTATGCCTGATACCCACAATATGACAATGATTGCTACCCATAGCCTACCCTGACAGATGTCCTTTATCGAGTCGGCCAGAACCTGAAGAATTCCGGTATGTTCCGCAGCTCCAACAACTATGAAAAGCATCATGAAAAAGACCAGAGATGGCCATTCGATCTCTTTCTCCAGCATTTCAACAATGTCCACCTTGCATAGCAGTACTATCAAAGCAGCTCCAAAAAGAGCCGCAACAGACACTTCCATGTGGAACATGCCGTGCAAGACGAATAGGGCGATGACCCCAAGGAGCACTAGCCCCGCCTAGGTAAAGCAATTTGCCGTTGGTGATCTTGTACTTTTCCTTCAGAAAAGAAATCATCTTGGGAACGTCTTCCACCTTTGCTCTGTGATAATCGCCGCCATAAACAAATTTGTTGTAAATGATCTGGGCGACAAGGACAACAACTACCACCGGAGCGAGATTCATGACAAAATCGTTGAACGTCAAGCCCGCATACGATCCGATCATGATATTGGGCGGGTCACCGATGAGAGTTGCTGTGCCGCCGAAGTTTGAAGCCACTATCTCCGGCATCAGAAATACAAAAGGGGAAACTTTTAACATCAGTGCAATTTCCAGAGTCACAGGAGTCAGTAGCAACATGGTGGTTACATTATCCAGAAAAGCGCTGCACACGGCCGTAACTATGACAAGGACGACGGACAGGAGAAAAATGTTTCCTCTGGCCACGTGAAACGACTTATAAGCAAGCCACTGAAAAACCCCCGATTCTTTTAGCACTCCCACTATGATCATCATGCCCATCAGCAGGAACACAACATTCCAGTCGACGGAATGCAAGGCCTGTTCCCATGTCAGAATATGATAAGCCTCATCAAAGTGACCTAATGTATGAGTTATCAGCAGAAGCAGGGTGGCCCCGAGAAAAGCGGCTAGGGTCCTGTGAAGGATTTCGAACGCAATTAGAACATAAACCAGAACAAAAACGACGAGAGCTATCCAGAAAGCCATGTTCCTGCATCCGCTTGAGCTGCACCACAGAGTTGGCCACCCACCTGTGAACGCCATCCTCTGAAACACCTTCGTCAAGGACTTTAAGGCTTGTCATTTGCGATGGCTTGAAACTGGGCCGATTGACTTTTAGTTCCCATTTGCCGGACTTGATTTTGTCCTCTGTCGTAGGGAACTTCGATCCGGAAAAGACCATTTTGCGCCGTAGTCAACCCCTTGTCGGCTTCACCACCGTGACCGCCCAGCCAGAAATGGTTTTCCATTAAGATACGGCAGGATATTCGCGTCGCTGAGAGCGTTTCCTGCAGAATCGAGTATCTTGCCCTGGATGACCAGGGTGTCCTTGGCCACCTCTGTTTTGTCAGCGGCTGAAGATGCTCCGGTGATCATCATAAGCGAGCATATTATTAGGAATCCAAGACTAAACTGACGTTTCATTGTCACTTCCTCTCTCATAAGACCATAAGCTCCAGTGAAATGGAGCCGTACTTCATGTCACATGGCTTTGAGCAGTGTCGGCATACCCATTAAAGGCCAAATTACGTAACAGGCCAGGGTGATCACCGCCATCAGGATGACGCTGGCAATACAACCGTACATGAAGAATTCGCCGCTCGTAAACTGTTTCGAGTCGTAAGCAATGGCGTTTGGCGCAGCCCCCACCAATAGCAGGAAAGGCATACCTGCTGTCACCAGGCAGGCGTACATTACCACCATGGGATCCACGCCGAGGTATTTCGATATGACGAGGGCCACAGGCATTGCGATAGCGATTGCGGCCACATTCATTATGAAATTGGTCAGGAGCATGACGAAGAAGGCCACACCTACGACGAACACGAGCCAGTGGGCGTTCTTGAAACATGGCGAGCCAGTTTACGGCCATCCATTCTGCGGCTCCTGTCTGCCACAAACAGAAACCGATACTCATAGCGCCTGAAAAAAGAAGCACTATATTCCATGGGATCAATTCGAGGTCTTCGATATCCAGGATGTTAAACAAGAAGAATAGCACTGTAGCCGTAAGAATTATCGCTGTCTTGTCTATTTTCCTCAGGGCTGGAATGGTTACCTGGAGAGACATGAAAACGATAGCGGTGAAAATTATAACGATACTTAGAATCTCCTTCCGGGTTATTGATCCCATGTTGGCGCTCAATTCCTTTACCCGTTCTTTCAATCCTACGATGTGCGACTTTTCGGGTTTAAAAAAGATTACAAAGAAGACCCAAAGCAGGAACACCATCAGGAACCCTATGGGCGCCATATAGTAGGTCAGCGTAAAAAAAGGCGTGTCCACCCCGGTCATCTGCTTGAAGAACCCGAGCGCCACAATGGACCGTGCTGCGCCCAACAAAGTAATGATGCTACCGGCTCCGCACACGTAAGCCATACCCATGAACAGGCCCTTACCGAATCTGGTTGGCTTATCTCCCTCTCCATAGAGGCTCATAACAGCGAGCAGCAGAGGATACATGGTCGCCGCCACCGCCGTGTGGGCCATCATGAGGGTCAACAGTGTAATCAGCAGGAATATGCCGAGATAAATAGTGGTAGTCTTTTCGCCGATTGCGCCAAGCATCTTATAGGCCAGACGTCTCGTAAGTCCGGTCTTCGTAAAAACCAGGCCTATTACGAGACAGCTAAATATGAATAGGACCGATGGATCCATGAAATCGTTAAAAGCTTCTTTTGCCGGACGAATCATGAAGAGGGCCTGGGTTATGCCTATCACAAGGCTGGTCACACCGATAGGGACGACTTCAAAAACCCACCATATTCCGGCAAGCATAAAGACGGCTATGGCGCCCTTCCCTTGAACGGATAGCGGAAAGGCCTTGCCCGCCGGATCAATAGCGTCTGGCCACTGAGGTGAATAGTAGATTATAATGAACAGACCCAAGCCTGTAAAAAGAGCAATGAGTCGGGTCCAGTTAATCCTCGTTCCACTGGATAGGGTTGCAGCTTCGGCGCTCATAAAAGGAATCCTCCTTAAATATCTGCCCTTATTGTAATTATTAAACCTTACAAAGCTTTATACGCTTTACGATTTCATCAAAAACGTCCGATAGACGTAAAATTCCCACAATCTCTCCCCTTTTGGTCACCAGCAACGATTCGTGATGTCCGAGGATTATCTGATGAATAGCCTCGTTTAGTGTGGCGTCAATGTCGATTATCTCTCCTTCCATCGGCTTGGCTACCTTGGCCCCGACATTCAGATCAGCGGCCTTCCTGCAAAGATCGTCCAAAGGCGTCTTCCATAATTCGAATTTCTCCATCATTGATTTCAGAAATTCCGGACTTAATCCAAAACCGGAAACCCTTTTCAAGTCACCCATCTCGTTGTACTTCGGTTCAAGGCTACTAATCACGTCAATTTCTGCCATTTTCCCAATCACCTGGCCGGATTTCCCACATACCAACATTGCCCTGTGAGGACATTTTCCTGCTTCATAATCACGCAGAGCCTCATCGAGTTTCGTCACCACTTCATGAAGCGTGGCTGTGTCCGGAATGGTCAGATATTCGTCCACCGGAATCATAAGGTCTTTGACTCGGATATTTTCCATTAGAGTCGCCTCCTGAAGAAATTCGATTATAAATCGAGCGTGAATCGTGCGCCTTGTCCAAACTCAATTCACAAAGGTTTTCCAGATACAGCCTCGTTAATACGATTGATCAACTCCCCGATATTTGTAGGCTTGGGAAGACAATCATAAATACCTAGTTTCATAGCTTTTATCGCATAGTCGGAAGAGATGTGAGGCGTCAGAATGATTATGGCGACGTTAGGCCTTAGTCTCTTTATTTCTCCCAACAACCCCAGGAAGTTGGCTCCGTCATCAGGGTCTCCGAGAATAAGGACATCCACGTCGGCCCCTTCGATAAGAGGTAAAGCTTCACTCGCGTCCGTCAGCGTTTCGACCGGGAATCCAGCGCTCTCCAGCCTATTGGACAAGGCATGCAAAAAGTTTTCTTCCTGGTCCACCACTAAGATGCGTGAAGCCATAATTTGGACTCCTAAAAAATGCTCACTTTTTAAGTATAAACTGTTTCTATGTGAAGGTAGAATTCGGCATCCTCTCAAGAGCATGAAACTTCTTTGAGCAAAGATTCAAAATCGCGCCAATTAATTTTTGTGATAAAAACGCCTAGGGTAGAAAAAGTAGAAGATTAGCAAAATGGGCGCCAAGTCGGAGCAGGCAGAGAAAGAAGACAAAAAAATGTGACATATTGATATGTTGTTGGGAATGGTGGGGCGACAAGAAATTGCGATCCGTTCAGAAACCGAGGGGACTGTCTTATATTTCTGACATATAACTGGCGCTCAAAATAATTACTTCAATTATTGAAAAAGTTCCTGGTGGCATATCAGAGACGTTTAATTTCTGTGTTTGTGTTCGCAAGGTTAACCATCGCTTCGAAGATGTCTATACAACGAATCACGAGACATTCCGAGTGACCTGGCCGCTGCGCTCCGGTTGCCGCCGTTGCGTCGGATGGCTTCGATACAAATTGATCTTGCTACATCTTTGGTGATTTCGCTAAGTTTTTTACCAGGGTTGAAACCAACTCGCACAGACCAATCCTCGGTTTTTTGATCCATCGATGGAACATTGAGCTTCAACCGGCCGCTATGCCAAAGTATAAGTCCTTTCTCGAGCACGTTTCTAAGTTCACGAACATTTCCGGGCCAATTGTAAAGGCCTAGTTCTCCAAGAGACTTCGGATCCAGTTTAGGTATTTGTGACAAATTCATCTCTTTGGAAACCTTGGTGATTAGTTCGCGAGTCAGAATGGGGATATCTTCGATGCGATTACGTAGAGGCGGCACAAATATCGGGAATACGTTGAGACGATAAAATAGCGCTTTCGAGAAGCGGCCAGCAGCGACTTCCTCCTCCAGATCTCTGTGCGTGGCGACTATGATTCGTGCGTCAACTCGCACATTTTTCTCCCCTCCAAGCCTATGAAACGATTTTGAATCCAGAAAGACGAGTAGTTTAGACTGGAGTGAGAGGGAGAGTTCTCCAATCTCATTAAGCAACAAAGTTCCGCCTTCGGTAAGTTCCAACAATCCCCTTTTTCGACTTACGGCACCGGTATAGGCCCCTGATTCGTGACCAAAAAGTTCCGATTCAGCTAACTCGTGAGGGACTGTGGCGCAGTTTATTGTCAGGAAACGGCTCCCGGATCTTTTTGAATGATCGTGAATCCATTTTGCCAGATGGTCTTTTCCTGAACCGCTTTCTCCCTGTAACATGACGATGCTGTCCTTAGCTGCAGCCTGACTTGCCAATTCCATCGTGTCCTTCATGGCCTTGGAACGGTAACCGCTTGAACAAATGGCTGACTTTGGCCCAGGTGGGCTTAGTTCCGTAACGTTTCGAGAAATTCCGCACACACCTACTATATTCCCGGAGCTGTTTCTGATTGGCACGCGAATATCATTAAATATTAGCCTCTCGCCTTTTACTACAACCGCGTGTTCATCCTCGATCGTCTCGCCGGACAGGACCCGCATATCCCATTCACGAATCCGGGTTCCAACATCATGTCCGTAAATTTGCTCTGCGGCGCTTCCGACAATCTCAGAGGGCGGAAGCCCGAAAGTATTTCCCATAGCTGGATTAACATCTGAAAACTTTAAGTCTTTGTCCTTTATGAAAACGAGATCCTGGACTGATTCGAAAAGGGAACGATATCGCTCAGCGGATCTGAGCAGTTCTGCCGAAGCGGGTTCATTTTCCGTCATTCCCGCTATAACGGCGAACAAAAATGAAGAAGTCCCGTGAAATGCTCGGACTGCTCTTACAGTAGCGGATACAGGCAGGCTGTGTTTTCTGGGAACTACTGATTCGAATGACACGCTTTCTTCTGAAACGACTTCAGCCAGTGTCAAATCCAGTTGCTTCCAGCCCTCGATGTCACTCATTTTGCGTCCGATAATTTCCTCAGCCTCGTACCCGGTCATGGACAAAAACCCCTGGTTTGTCTCGATAATCACACCGTCCAGGATAATAAGAATCCCGTCGAAAAGCATATTCACAACGTGAATAAGTTTTGATCTGTTTTCGGCCAGAGTTTCGGAAATACATTTAGGACTGGGCGTGCTCTTGCGCCTATTTTTGCTCGATGCGCTCCTACCAACCCGACTGGCCCGAATATTGGGATTTGCCTGGGAACGTTTTCTTTGCATCGCTTGAACTCCAGCCGTGTGTTTTTAATTTAAGGTTTTCATGAAAAAGACTGATGATTAGTGTCTGGATTATGTACCATTATCGATGTAACATACAAGTCCTACAACAAAATAGTGTCGGATAATTAATACATTTGTCATGATAGCGCAGGGTTAATGTCTAAGTTATCAAATGTAATAGTATCCTGTATTGGAGCTATTTCAAGTTCGATCACTCGTTTATTGCGATAGTTTATTCGGGATCTATATTGTCAGAAAAACAATACACCATGTCCCCACGGCTCCTCATGAAA
>CAWEPY010000001.1:0-35717 GCA_963811075.1 uncultured delta proteobacterium | reverse complement strand
AAGTTGAATTGCGGTTAGAGGGCAGGGAAAACCAAACAGAGTAGGCAGGAATATGATGATTATCTCAGCCACATTTGATGAAAGAAGGAAAAAAACAAACCTCCTGATGTTGGCGTAGATGATACGACCCTGTTCCACAGCAGCCACAATGCTAACATAGTTGTCATCCGTCAGTACCATATCCGCCGTTTCCTTGGCAACGTCCGAACCGGTGATACCCATAGCGATCCCAATGTCAGCACGCTTAAGCGCCGGAGCGTCGTTCACACCGTCCCCAGTCATGGCGACTACCTCGCCGCGTTGTTTTGAGCCCCTCTACAATGCGCACTTTGTGCTCAGGGTTGACTCGAGCAAAAATGTTTGTTGCGCCTAGGGCCTCGATAAGCCCTGGTTTGTCGAGACGATCAAGCGCTTGGCCATTAAGGACATGGTCGTCTTTTTTTACAAGACCGATGTCTATTCCTATTGCCGCCGCCGTATCTGGGTAGTCGCCAGTAATCATGATAGTTCGTATTCCGGCTCGGCGCGCTGTGGCAATGGCTGGAAGCGCCTCGGGTCGCGCCGGGTCTATGATGCCGACAAGGCCCAGAAACACCAGTTCCCTTTCAACCTCGGCAGGAACACTCACGTTAGGGGCGGAATCTGAAACACGGTACGAAACAGCAATAACGCGAAGCGCCTGGTCGAGCCATTATTTGTTGGCGTTCACAATCTGTTCCCGAAAATCATCGCTCAGAGCCTCGGTCTCTCCCGTTATCCGCTGGTAATGCGAGCACAATCCCATAATTACGTCTGGGGCGCCCTTACAGGCTGTGATGTATATGTTTTGATCCTGGACAGTGTCACTGAGGAAGGGCAGTAGGGCGCAAGGAGCGTCATCAACATTGGTCACACCGTGTATCGTGGACATACATTTTCTCTCAGAGTCGAAAGGGATTTCAAGTATTCTTGGATAGAGTCTCTCGAGCTCAGCCTTGTTAGCTCCAGCCTTAACCGCCGCCACCACAATGGCGCCCTCAGTCGGGTCTCCAACCATCCGAAAGGATGCCGCATCCTTCTTGTCGGCAATCTCCAGATATGCGTCGTTGGCAAGGGTCCCCGACAACAAGGTGGACACGGCCCCCGGATACTGTGTTACGTCTATCCTCCGACCCTCCAGACGGAATTCTCCCTTTGGGTCATATCCTTCTCCTGTGATTTCAAACAGATGATCATCAGTCCATAAACGGACCGCAGTCATTTGATTTTGGGTGAGCGTGCCGGTTTTGTCGGAGCAGATGACGCTAACCGACCCCAGTGTTTCAACTGCGGCCAACCTCCTCATGAGCGCATGCCTTCTGACCATCTCTCTCATTCCCAAGGCGAGAGTGATTGTGACTACCGCTGGGAGGCCTTCCGGCACAGCCGCGATGGCGAGGCTCACAGCAATTATAAAAAGCTCTGAAAGGACATTAGAGTATTTGTTAAGATAGACGAGAAATCCACCGTCCGGGCCGGTGATCAGCCCGAGGTTGGTCTGATTCAAAACAGCGACGCTGAACACCAGCCCACAGATCACCATGCAGGCGTATCCAAGCTGTTTGCCGAGTTGATCAAGTCTTTGCTGCAAAGGTGTAGGCTCAGCTTCAAGCGTACTAAGCATCTCGGCGATCATCCCAATCTGTGTTTGCATTCCTGTAGCCACTACTATTCCGCTGCCACGACCATACGAAATAAGAGTCCCCATGAAGGCCGAATTTAGTCGGTCTCCAAGGGGGATATCTTCTTCCAGAATGTCATCGGCTCGTTTGTTTACAGGCGCAGATTCGCCGGTTAACGCCGCCTCTTCTATCCGCAGGTTAACTGTTTCGACAAGCCGTACATCCGCAGGGACATAATTGCCGGCCTCCATGATCACAACATCGCCAGGCGCCAGTTCCCGACTGGGTATGATAACCCTTGCGCCATCACGGACCACGTTAGAGTTGGGAGCCGCCATTTTTTTAAGCGCAGCTAGAGCCTCCTCTGCCTTCGATTCCTGGATGACTCCAATGATTGCATTGAGTATTACTATTGCCATTATGACCGAAGCCTCGAGGTAATCTCCCAAAAATGACGAGACGAGACTTGCGACTATCAGCATCATGACCACGAAATTCTCAAATTGCCCTAACAATAGACGCCAGAAGGGAGGACGAGGGGCTTCCTGAAGCTCATTGTAACCAGATTCCTCAAGGCGGCGGGCAGCCTCTTTATTACTAAGGCCCGTGTCGAGATCGGCGCCAAATCTCCGAGCTGTTTCTTCGGCTGACAGGGTATGCCAGGCTGGTTTCAATACTGTGTCCACTTGATTCATACGGTCCAACTTTCAATTGAGTGATGAAGAGGGGTTCTGGCCTATGTTATGAAATCCTATTCCGGCAAAATTAACCAGGAAGCGGAGTCAACATGGCGCCGTACCCTGGATGACCATTCCGCTTTCCCTTCTCAGCCCGTTGTAATCACCATGTTGGAAAATTCTAACCTGAGTTACTTGGTGGTTTTTTCCAGGTCTTTTGATATCATATGGTAAGGTAGGTTTTAAATCCATTTTGTTCGCTCTCTTCTTCACCGATCCTTTTGTTTGATTGCTTGTTGTTTCACGAAGTTGCAAACTTCGCGCATTGAAGATTGATCTATCGGGGTCGTCACATGTCAAAAAGAATGTTGATGCTGGCTATACTCGGGTTCACGGCGTTAGCGGGCAGCGTAGTCTTGTCAAATTACATGAACAAGGACCGGGTTGTCATTAAGGCCGTCATGGAAGGAAACCATCAAGAGACCAAGCGTCTTCTCCAGCAAGGATGCGATGTCAATATACGAGCCGAAAACGGCACGACCGCTCTCATGGTGGCAGCCAGCAAGGGCGACAAGGAAATGACCAGATTGCTCCTGGAACACGGGGCTGATGTAAATGACTACTGCGATAAGGGTGTAACGGCCTTAATGGACGCAGTGTCTCAGGGGCGTTTGGATATTATCGAAATTCTACTTGCGGCAAAGGCGGACCCTAATATTAGAGACCAATCCGGCCTAAATCCAATCTCCAAGGCCGCCGACGAAGGCAACTCCGATGCCATTGCTCTCCTTGTTCAGTATGGAGCCAAATTGGATGAAAAGGACCCCAACGGGTTCACAGAATTGACGCGGGCAAGTCGTGTCGGAAAAATTGAGGCTGTTAAAGCGCTCCTTGCAAACAAAGCAAACCCTAACGCCGTTGACAATGCCGGATTCACACCGTTAATGCATGCCACGGTTGAAGGATTTGAGCCGGTAGTCCGCTTGCTCGTAGAAAATGGAGCAGATGTCAACGCGCAGGACAAGTCAGGGGGTACGGCGCTAATGATCGCCTCTCATGAAGGTAAAACGGGTATTGTCAAACTGCTTGCTCAAAATGGAGCGGAAATCAACGCCAGGGAAAAGTTCGGAAAGACTTCTCTGGCAATAGCCAGATCTAAAGGCCACGCGGAAGTTGTCGACATTCTTCAGTCATACGGCGCCGGAGAATAATAGCCTCAAATTGAGCCGGACCCGATGACAATTGTGCCTGAACGCTTCTGTGTAAATAATATATACTTACGATTTACAGAGTGATAATATTTTAGGAAAATTCAATACTTCATTGACATCCGTTTACTCCGAGGAGGTTTCTTATGTCTAACTCTGAAACACCCACCGGCAATCCTGGAGTAGTAGGTCTGGCCGGATTTGGACTCACCACGATGGTTCTCCAGTTTCACAATGTTGGCTGGTGTGGGGTTGGCCCGGTTGTGGCGCTCGCGTTTATTTTTGGTGGGCTGGCTCAAATGGTAGCTGGTTTCCAGGAATTCAAATGCGGCAACAATTTCGGGTACAGTGCATTCGTGGCCTACGGGTCTTTCTGGATTGCTCTCGGCATAATCTTCATGCTGAATTTCTTCAATATTTATCATTCAGGCACCACTGACGTTGGTTGGTTTCTTGTCGGCTGGACGCTCTACACGTTTATCATGTGGATACCGTCGATGCGAATTCATTCGGCCATGGCCACGACATTCACGCTTCTTCTGATAGGTTTTATACTTTTGGACTTGGCGCATTTCGGCTTTCCGGAGATGACCAAGATCGCCGGATACGAACTAATGCTATGCGCCCTTTCCGCATGGTATATGATGGCTCATGTCATTTTCTTGCAGGTATTTGGTAGAGACATACTCCCGGTAGGAAAACCCTGGATAAAGTGATGATCATAAGTGTTCAAGATTGAGGATTTCGGAGAGATCTTGAATCAGGTTGATGACTGAAGGAGGACAAGATGACAAAATTTTACATAGCAGCTATCATAACGGTAATTCTGTGTTTTGCGGCGGTCGTTGGCGCTCAGCAAGCAGCGACAAAAGAGGAGTGCGTCGTTAAATCTCATGAGGCGGCGGCCCTGATCACGGCTAAAGGGCTGGATGAGGCCATCAAGCAGATCAATGATCCCAAAGGCCCTTTCGTATGGAAAGACAGTTATGTTTTTTTGATGAACCTCGAAGGCAAAATGTTGGCTCACCCCATGCAGCCGGAATTGACAAAACTTCCCCACTGTCTGCTTTTAACTGATCCCACGGACAAGGCGCTGTTTGTCAGTTTTGTAAATCTGGCCAAGACGGTCGGCCACGGATGGGTAGAGTACATGTGGCCCAGACCCGGGCAAAAGTGGCCGTCCAAGAAAATCACATATATCTACCGAGTCCCGAACACTGATCTTTTTGTGGGAGCTGGAGTTTACGTTGGCGGTATGATGTACTGAAAGATGTTTACAAATTGTGGCTCAACCCGCGGCGCCACCTGGCAACATCCGCAAATTTAATTTAAACAGAGCGCAGCGGAAGTTAAAGTCAGAACTGGACAAGCGCCATCTCAAAAGAGCGCCACAGGAAAAACCTTCCCGCAAGAAGGTCTTCCCCGAAAAAATTTCTATGCCGCAACCATCTTGCTTGCTTTCCTGGCGGCGAGCGCAATGAAGATGTAAGACCATCCGTTTGTTATAAGTTCTACGGCGATGAACAGGCCGATGACGAAGAGACCGGACAGTGGCCACTGGGCTAGAATCATTCCTCCCAAAAGGATTGAGATGATGGCTCCAAGCATTGGAACAAACCAGCCTCCCGTAGCCCGCATCTGGATGGCCATGGCGCCGCGGACGATGCCCACGAATACGAGCACCACCCCTAAAATCCAGGTCAGAAGCATCTTAGCCGCAAAGGGGTCCTGAATGACAAAGACGCCTCCGACCACATACAGCGCCGCAATCAGAACGTGGTAAGCAACTCCTTTCCATCCCCTGCATTTAAGCGCTTCGATCAACTGCGCCACGCCTCCGATGATGATAAGTATTCCGAAGAATAGTGTGCCGGCCATCGAAAGAGTAAAAAGTCTTCCCAGACCGACGACACCCAAGATGACAAAAAAGACTCCAAGACAAAAGAGCCACACCCAGTTATTCTTTAGATCGCCGAAAAGGGCTTCCGAAGCATTTGCCGCTGATGCGGCGGATTGAGCTGACATTGCAAACTCCTATTTTCTTTTTACGGTTGATTACCGCTCCAGGATTGGCTACAGATTAGGCATCTTATTAGAGTCACAGTATTCTGGCAAGTCCACAATATAGTACACTATCTTACGTGAGTTTTATTACTATATTGGTAACTTGGTTTCGGTCATTTTAGAAATTTATTTTGTAATTGTTTAACAAAATACGTCTTGCCGGTGAACCTGAAGGTTGTGGAGATAGGCGCCATTATAAGTTGCTATGGCCCATTTCAATGTCATAGGTTGCGGGTCATCTAAGAAACGAGGAGGACGAGGGCGGATGACGATGCTTACGAAATGCCCGACAGGGATCGAAGGATTCGATGAGATCACAGGTGGGGGACTGGGTCCTAAGCGAAAGATTCAAGCACGCTTCTCAACGACGCAGGATTTCCCTGAAATTGGTTGAATCTTCTGAACAGTCTCTGCTTGAGTTCACTCAAGGTTTTGAAGAATCGGTTGTGAGTGGTCTTTCTTCTGGTTTCTTTTCGGGTTGTGTGGAAATCAGGTGACGATCACCAACTCACCGTCCTTCAACTCAGTTAGATAGACCCTTATCGGTTTCTTTGCGGGTCCCGAAAGGTTATTGCCCAGATAATCGAACGTGGAGTGATTTACACTGCAACAGCGTAGGACAGGTTTCCCCACAACAGGATCCAATTTCCGTCCGAAGTGTGTACATTTATTTGAAAAGCTGCGGTAAACTCCTTCGTTGTCGCAAACCACCAGAACGGGGTCTTTCAGTCCGTTACCTTTGAGACAAACCGCCCCTCCGTGTCGCTGCAATGCCGGGACCCGATCAATTTTTATCGTGACCACATTCGCATCTAATTGCCAATGTTCCGGATCCAAGACCTTTGTCTCTGAAATACCAGCGATAGACCTGAGAAAATCCCCTATAACAGACATGTCAAAGCCTCCTCTTCCATAAGATGGTAAAAATATCACAAAAGGTAAAATCTAAATAGTCCGCGGTCGCTGTGTTTTCATAATTTCGTAGACAATCTTTTTCTAAAAATCGGACGGTTTTTAAATTTTTCTAATTGAAGCGATACTAATCATTATGGTATATTGTTAGTGTAGATGGAAAACATGATATCTCCGAGAGGAGCTAACATTATGAGAGTTGGCAGACCAGAAGTAGGATTTCCCGGCATTCGAAAGTTGACCGACATTGAATGTCGAGTCACAGGTCTGGAGCCCAAGACCTTTGTTATGCATGAGACAGGCGATGGACTTAGTTTTTGGGATGTGAAAACTGATGGGTCACTTGCGCGCGTCAGAGTTGATAGAGAAACAAGCTTCAAGCTCCTGCGCCTCTGGGACTGAGTCGCTACTTAAAACAAATCGCTCTATTTTAGTTGTAATTAAAATGCATGGTTTCAGAGCACACGCAAGGTTTTGTACCGTGTGTAGTGATTGAGTCGTCGACCTCTGCCCCTTTTGGGAGAAAGCCCGCAAGATTATTTGTTGCGGGCTTTCTCTGTTCTCAGCGGTTCAAGAAGTGATTTCGGGTGGGCCATACTCTGGATGCTTTTTTTAAGTCGCTATTTGTTTTTCTTGATGTTCCGCAAGATCTTTTCAGGGGTTATCGGCAAGTCCATGCAACGATATCCGGTTGCATGGTAAACCGCATCAGATATAGCAGGGGCCGTGGGAGACGCCAGGCCCTCTCCAGCCTCTTTTGCGCCCATGGGACCCTCCGGTTCATAGGTTTCAACATGGAACAGTTCACTGGGAGGCATGTCTGACGCTGTCGGCATTTTGTAATCGACAAAATTTGTGTTCAGAGTTTTACCGCCATCCATTACAAATTGTTCGGAAAGGGCATATCCAAGTCCCATTTGAATGGACCCAGCAAGCTGTCCCTCGACACTCCTCGGGTTTATAACCGTTCCGCAATCATGAGCAGTCCACATGTGTTTGACTTCTACGAGGCCGGTCTCCTTGTCCACGTCCACTTCCGCCACTTGGGCCCCAAAACCGAAAGCCGGAGTCACCAGGCCTTTCCCCCGAGGGGTGTATGAACCACGCGCCACTAAAGGCTCTCCTCTGTTCGCCTTTTGAACCATGGCTACGGCCTCTCCAAAGGTCAGACCATAATCCGGCCTGGATTTTGATTGCACGCGGCCGTTTACGCATTCAATATCGTGAATGACGTTTAGATTGAAACGAGCGGACACAGCTCCAAATAGCGGTTCTTTTATCTTTTTGGCGGCGTCTATCACTGCATTGCCCGCCATAAGGGTCACCCTGCTGCCCCATGATCCCAGGTCAGCCTGCGGAGTCATAGATGTGTCCGCGGATGTCATACGTATGTCCCCCATCTTCAGGCCCAGTTCTTCAGCCAGGATCTGTTTCAGGACGGTATCAGACCCCTGTCCTATATCTGAAGCCATTGTAAGAAGATGCGCTGTGCCGTCAGAGAACACACGAACTTCGGCGGCGGAAAACGGATATTGAGTGTTGAACCAGTTAAAGACGCCGCCTGATATGAAACTGTAACAGCCTATTCCAATACCTCTCCCCGCTGGAAGGCTTTTACGTTTTTCCTTCCAGTCGCTCATTTCAGCCACGGCCTTGATACAATCGATGAACCCGGAACTTGAGATTGTGGCCACATCCGGAATTTCGTCTCCGCTAACCTGAGCGTTCTTTAGCCTCAAATCTATGGGGTCTATTCCTAACTCTTCCGCCGCCATATTCATCTGAATTTCTGTGGCGTATAGTGATTGTGGAGCGCCAAAACCTCTCATGGCGCTTGCCGGGGGTTTGTTGGTATATATATGTTCTCCATGAAACCTGTAGTTTGGATAGCGGTAAAGCATGGCGCCAAAATTGCCGCACAGAAAGGTGGCCGTGGGCCCCATTGCATTGTAGGCTCCACCGTCGAGCTGGATTTTCAGGTCTTTGGCGACCAGTGTTCCATCCTTCCTGAATCCTACCTTTGAGTAAATCTTCATAGGATGCCGACGTCTACCGGTGATGAACTCTTCTTCTCTGGTAAGTGTAAATTTTACGGGACAACCGGTCTGTCTGGCCAAAAACGCCGCGCAAAATTCCCATGCTCGCAGCTCCATCTTTCCGCCAAACCCGCCCCCGACGAAAGGTTTGATGACCCTGATGTCGTTTTCTCTCATGTTCAGAGTGGAAGCGAGCAAGCACTGAACAATGTACGGGACTTGCGTTGACGTCCAAAGCGTGATCCTACCATCCAGATCAACCTGGGCGAGGGCGGAACACGGCTCAAGGTAGGCATGACTGACCGAGTGTGTGTTGAAAACGTCTTCTCTGACGTAATCAGATTCTGCAAATCCTTTTTCAACGTCACCGTATTTGATTTTTCGATTCACGCTAATATTGGTCGGGCAGTAATCGTGAATTACGGGAGCGCCGGGTTTAATAGACGAATCAACATCGAACACAGCCGGCAATTCTTCGTATTCGACTTCGATGAGTTCCAACGCTTCTTCCGCAGTGTCCCTGTCAATTGCCGCGACGGCCGCGACCTCGTCCCCGATAAATCTTACCTTGTCAACCGCCAGAGGGTATTCGTCCTGAGTATCTGGGAAAAGCCTCCAGTTTCCATATTTGATTTTTGGGGTATCCTCTCCCGTGATGACGGCTTTGACGCCCGGAAGTCCCAAAGCCTTGCTGGTGTCTATATGCTTGATTCGAGCGTGAGCCAGGGGACTCCGTAAGATTTGCCCATGAAGCATTCCCGGCAGTTTCATGTCGTCAGTATAAAGGGCCTTTCCTCTGGCTTTAACCTCGGCGTCCGTTCTAGGCACGTCCTGTCCCACAATTTTAAATCTTGATTCCATTCTCATTCCTTTGTGTCGGAGTTAACGCTTTATCGCGCGACCGTAAGCCTCTTCTACAGCCCTCTGCGTCAGTACAGCCACCATCTGTTTCCTGAATTCCAAGCTTGCCCTCACATCGGAGATAGGTCTGGATTCATCTGCCGAGATGCGAGCCGCCTCTCTTAGAAATTCCTGACTCCAAACCTTTTCCTTTAGAAAAGCCTCAGCGCTCAAGGCTCTCATGGGAACAGGCGCTACTGCGCCCAGAGCGATGCGGACTTCTCTACAGACAGTGTCTTCAATGATTATCATGGCCCCAACGGAGACTGCCGCTATATCTACTCCACATCGAGCGGATATCCTTTGATAGGATGCGCCCGACTTTGCGGGAGGCGTGGGGACGAAGATAGAGGTCATTATCTCTTCAGGATTCATTGCGGTGAGTCCCGGCCCCCTGAAGAAATCGTCCAGGGCTATGCGTCTCTCTTCTTTCAAACTTGCAGCCGTTATCACAGCCCCGAGCGCCATAAGTGGTGGGGCGTTCTCAGCGGAGGGAGCCGCGTTGCAAAGATTCCCGCCAATCGTTCCCATGTTACGGACCTGAACGTTAGCCATCACCCGAGCGGCTCGGGCAATTGCGGGATAATACCGCAATATATCGGGGTGGGAAGCCACATCAGAAAGTTTGGCTCCAGCGCCAATCGTGAGACCCTTGCTTAAGTCGAAACCTATTCCATTCAAACTGGAAATTCTTTCCAACGCGATAACTGCGCCAGGTTTTAATCGACCGTTTCGCATTTTAACCAGGACGTCCGTTCCTCCCGCCAGAACGCAGGCCCTTTCTCGCCATTCCGCAAGCAGGCGCAATGCCTCCTCAAGGGTCTCCGGCTCAAAAAATTCAAACTTTGGCAATCTCATTGTTCTTCCTTCTCAGCGGCATTATCCCTCATCTTGTCCGCAGCCAAAGATATGGCTTCCACTATCTGATTGTACCCAGTGCATCTACAAAGATTACCCGATAAGGCGGACTTAATTTCCGTCTCGCTAGGTGAAAGTGTCTGATTTAGAAGATTCAACGCCGACATTTCCATACCTGCGGTGCAAAAACCGCACTGGATTCCGCCTGTCTGAATGAGCGCCTCCTGAATAGGGTGAAGCTCTTCGCCGGAGGGGGCAAGACCTTCAACCGTCATGACGCTCTTGCCATTCACCGAAACCGCCAGTGTAAGGCAGGAACTGACGGACCTGCCGTCCAGGAGGACTGTGCATGCCCCACAGTCGCCGGTTCCACAACCCAGCTTGGTCCCCGTAAGGTTGAGATCTTCGCGGATGACTTCATTCAGTGTGCGCCATGGATCAACGGCCAGCGAATATTCATCCCCGTTTAATTTGAAATTGATATGATGTTTCATAATTGTAGCCTCCAAAAAGTTTCCGGTTGGAGCGTGTGATTAAAGAGTCGAAGTAATTAATAATCTCTGAATTTCGTTTGCGCCCTCGTAGATTTGGGTTATTTTTGCGTCCCGCATAAATCGCTCCACCGGATATTCAGTCATGTATCCATATCCCCCGAGTATTTGCACGGCCTCTGTTGTTGTCCACATCGCGACATCCGAACAGAACGCTTTTGACATTGAAGAATATCTTATTATCTCGGGACTAAGTCTAGAGAGATCTTTTTTCGCGTGAGCCTGTAACAGATCGCAAGTCTTATAAAGGAGCTGTCTGCCGGCGGCTATTTTCATCGCCATGTCCGCCAGTTTAACCGCTATCGCTTGATGTTTGATAATAGGCTTCCCAAAGGACTCCCTTGCTTTTGCGTATTGAGTGGCGTATTCGAACGCTCCCTCAGCTATGCCAATGGCCTGAGCGGCGACAGCCGGTCTCGTGAAATCCAGGGTCTTCATCATGATGTGGAAACCGTCTCCTTCTTCTCCCAATCTGTTTTCAGCGGGAATTTCGACGTTATCAAAAACAAGTTCTCGAGTGTCGGAAGATCGGATTCCCATCTTGTTTTCCTTTTTACCTACAGAAAACCCGGGACATTCTTTTTCGATAATAAAAACACTTGCGGCTTTATGGGACTTTGCCTCCGGGTTGGTGATGGCGTAAACAGTCAGAATATCAGCAACGCCACCATTGGTAATAAACATTTTCGAGCCATTCAATATGTATTTGTCACCTTTGCGCACCGCCCTTGTCTTCAATGCCGCCACATCGGACCCACCTCTTGCTTCCGTTAGGGCAAACGCCGCTAACTTTTCTCCTGTCGAGAGAGGCTCGAGATATTTTACCTTCTGCTCATGATTTCCTGCAAGTATAATGGGTAGGCCCCCCAATTCCTGAGTGGAGGGAATCATTGCGGTGGCGGCGTCCACTTTGGCAAACTCTTCTATTACAATGCACAGCGAAATGAGCCCTGCTTCCATGCCTCCGTATTCAGAAGGAAAGTCAATTCCCAATAAGCCGTTTTCCTTCATCAGTTCCACCATCTCGTATGCGAATTCCCCATCAATATCTCTCTTTGAAGCCCCTGGGGCAACCTTCTCCTTGGCTAATCTTTGTACCGTCCGCCTCAGCATTTTTTCTTCTTCATTGAAACCGTAACGTTCCAGGTTCTCCATTTGGTCCTCTCAAAATTCGGTGGTTTGATTCGCCAGAATGATCGCCTACTCGTACTGGGTGCGCAGGATCATATTGGAAGTCAGGATTAACGTATCAGTCTTTGTGTCAATTTCCCATCAACAGATTCGGAAGAAAAACAACGATTTGTGGAAAAAGGAATAACAGAATGGCGCATCCTAGCAAGCTCAGCAGGAAAGGCAAACAGCCTCTGTATATAATGCCCATAGGAACTCCTGTGATACTTTTTACCACAAACACACAAATAGCCACAGGCGGAATAATGACACCGATCATCACGGTTATGGCAATCATGATTCCAAACCACATTGGATCGTAGCCAAGTTTTACGACCGCCGGAAAGAAGATGGGAGTGGCAAGAATCATAAACGCAAGATCATCTATAAACGAACCGCCTATAAGGTAGACGGCTATAATAATTACCATAATAAAGGAAGGATGAAAGGGAAGACTTGTGATCCAATCAGCCGTAACAAAAGGTATTTCGGTTACCGCCAAGAAATGGCCGAGGACCGTAGAACCGGCAATAAGCATAAGAACCATACACGCCGTTCGCAATGATTCATCAATAGATTTGAGAAACCCCCTCAACGTTAGCTCCCGTCTCGCAGCCGCAAGAGCCAAAACGGCAAAAGTCCCCATACTTCCGGCCTCGGTAGGCGAGAACCAGCCCCACATAATCCCCCCAATAACAACAATAAATATGATCGCCACCCACATGAACTCAGGTAAAGCCTTGACTCTCTCGCCCCAGCCCACTCTTTCCGCCCTGGGAGCAATCTCGGGTTTTAGAGTGACCCATCCGTAAATCACGAACATGAAAAAGGTTGAAATGAGAAGACCAGGGATGATGCCTGCCAGGAACATCTTGCCAATGGATTCTTCAACGATCATAGAATAGATTATGAGAACAATACTGGGGGGGATAAGCATTCCTAATGTTCCCACTGATGCGACAACCCCAGTAGACAACTTCTTGTCGTATCCATAACGGTCCATTTCCGGGATGGCGATTCCGGCGAACGTGGCCGCAGTCGCCAGCGTCGACCCACACATTGCCTTGAATAATGTGGCCCCCACTACAGTAGTCATGGCTATACCACCTGGAATATGCCCCACAAATTTGTGAGTAGCCATGTACAGTCGTTTTGCTATATTGGAATTTGAAGCTACCTGTCCCATCAAAACAAAAAGAGGTATGACAGTGAATCCATAGGATGAAAAGGTGTCGAAAAAATCTTTTACAAGCAGATTTGACGCTGCGCTGAAGGAAACAAGATAAGCAAATCCGACAAACCCAAGCGCCGCCATTGCGAACGCCAACTCGAGACCTGTGAGGAACAGGAAAATCAAAACGAACAAGGCCAGGATACCTGTCGCTATTTCACTCATGGTGATCTCCCTGAATTACTTTACAGAAGTCACAACAAAGGGTTGCCGTTTGCAAGAAACAACTTACCGCCAAACCGAAAGCTATCGGGTACAACGGCAATTTGAAGGCCCCACTCACCTGATTTGATTTGATCATATCCAGTCCGAACAGGATGAAATTGTATCCGGCCAACAAAAATAGAGCGATCCCAATCATCCTGGTTGTGGACATAATTATCATTCTTGACCTGGATGAAAGTTTCTCAAGAACAAAATCCACAAGGATATGTCCCTTGGTCCATGATGTGTAAGGTATTGCGAATCCTATGGCGAGAGCGCCGAAAAAGGATATCAGTTCCACGCTTCCGACAATCGGTTGACCTAAAGACCTCATAAGCACATCAACTAGGGTTACGGCCATCATGATTACCAGAGCGACTCCGGAAATAGTGAACAGACCAAAATCAGCCTTCAGAATCAATGCCATGAATTTGTTCATGATGTATTCCTTGGTGAGACTGGGGAGAGCCGCCGAACACAATTAGCGTCCGGCAGGCTCTTTGATGCTCCATTAAGGATGAGTCTTGATGTAATCTACACAGAATTGAAGGGCTTCATCTCCAGGCAGTCCCTTAGTTTTCATCGAATTGACGTATTCGACCAGGATGGGTTTCATTTTCTCGGTCGTTTGCGCCTCTTGTTCGGGAGACGCCTTAGCCATTTTAATGCCTTTTTGAATGCAAAATTCTCTTGATTCAGCGTCTAATTCAGTCCACTGCTTTCCCTGTTTTTCGATCCACTCCTGGTTGACCTGCGTGATAATTTCCTGAACGTCTTTCGGAAGAGAATTCCATTTGTCCTTGTTCATTACTACGAAAATTGGCGCCGTATAGGACATGGCGTAATTTTCTATGGTGGTCTTGATCATCTCGAAAAACTTCCACCCCTTTATAGGCTCAATCGGCAACAAGACACCCTCAATCAAGCCCTTTTGCAGGCCGTCATAGGTCTCCGTAATCGGTAGACTTACTGGGGCTCCGCCTACCGCAGTCACAATAGCGGCATTTTCGGCGTTTGCCTTGATTCGCAACCCCTTTATATCGTCAATAGAGGAAATCACTTTTTTGGTGTGGAATAAGCCGGGTCCATGTCCATGAAAATACATTACCTGTGAATCATCAAACTCTTTGGGTTTGAACTTATTGTAAAACTCGTTGGTGAGATTAGTCGCCTGTATTCCCGTTGAATATCCTAGCGGCAGTGCGAGGACTTCCGTCAATGGGAACCGGCCCGGCGCGTATCCCATAAGGCTTTGACCTACGTCGGCTATTCCCTTTACCACACTGTCGTAAGTCTGTGTAGGCGGAGTCAGAGTGTTCCCGGGGAAATAGGTTACCTTCACCCTTCCGTTGGTCCGTTTTTCAATTTCCTTGCCCCATTGTTCGGAAAGTATGCTGTTCTTATGCGATGGTGGGAAAAAATTTGAGTATTTAAGTTTGATCACTTTTTCTTCCGAGCGAACAGTGGATGGACCGGAAAGGAAAATTACAATCACAAGAAAACTGACGCAAACAGTGACAATCCTTTTCATAACATTCTCCCTTAATTTGATTACGGCCTGGTGAGTTGTTCAAAACTCACTTATTCTTTTCATCTGAAAACTGTTTTATAATCTCCCTTTTCAAGATCTTGCCAGTGGCGTTCTTGGGCAGTTCTTTAACTATTACGTACTGCTTGGGGACCTTGAAAGATGCGAGACGCTTTTTCAGGTAGGCTTTGAGATCTTCCGGGGTAATGTCTTTTCCAGTGTGGGGTGTTACAAACGCTGTTACCCTTTCACCCCATTCCCGATCCGGGAGTCCCACGACTGAGCATTCCTGAACATCAGGACAGGTAAACAAAACCTCTTCCACTTCTCTCGGATAAACGTTTTCGCCTCCCGTGATAATCATGTCTTTCAGACGATCCACTATAAACAGGTAACCACGGTCATCCATGACTCCGATGTCTCCTGATCGAAACCATTCTTTATCGTGAAAAGCCCGTTGTGTGTCTTCGGGATTGTTGAGGTACCCTTTCATAATGTTTCGGCCGCGAACGAGGATCTCGCCCTCCTGGCCTGTTGGTAGAAAAGCGCCCTGCTCATCTGCTATTTGAATCTCGACGCCTGGGACCTCAGTTCCTACGGAGCCTATCACATGTTCATAATAATGATTGTAAGTGACGGCGGACGCCGATTCTGTCATCCCATAGCCTTCGTATATTGTAAGATTTGTCAGATCTTTCCATTGGCGAACTATTTCCGCAGCCATGCTTGCAGCCGCAGAAAAACAATAACGGACAACTCCCAGTTTTTCTTTTAAATCCGAAATCGAGAGCAGGCGAGAGTAAATGGTCGGCACTGCGTAGAATTTTGTCACCTTACCTGAGGCCATCCGGTTGATTACCAGTTCCATGTCGTAAGAAGGTAGGAGCTCAATACACCCACAACTAAAAATGGTGGCGTTCATGATGTGTATTTGCCCGAACACATGATTAAGGGGCAAGCAGCATAAAACTCGATCCGTCTCCGAAGAATGCTCTGAATAGGCAACATTATGACTACTAACATTGATGTTCTCGTGGGTAAGCATTACGCCCTTAGGTGTGCCGGTCGTTCCGCCGGTATATAGAACCGCGGCCGTGTCGTTCCTGTCTCTATCTATTGACCTGAAATTGTCACACCCAAGTTCGAGTAGTCTCGACAAGGAGAGATCTCCATTCGGGGAAATTATCTTTTCGATTCCGGCCGTCTGTCTAATTCTTTCAATCTGTTGCAATTTGTCATCGGCCGTGAGGATCAAACGCGGTTTTGCGTGGGTGAGCAAAAGTTCCAGTTCATCGCTCTGAAGCGCACTGGACAATGTTACGGCCACAGCGCCGGATTTGAGAACGCCGAAATAGAATGCCAGCCAGTCAGCGGAATTGGGGGCGCAGAGACCGACCAGATCGCCAGGTTTAACGCCCAATTTGATTAAGCCGGTGGCCACACGATTGGCCCGTCGATTGAAATCGCGATAGTTAATTTCCGAGTCGTTTTCACTGATTGCGGGGCGGTCCGAGAATAGGATTGCGGACTTATCCAGGTTATTGGCGACATTCATTGCAGGATCCTAAAAGGGGTAACGCGATAGAAGATTTTTCAAAGGACTAATTGTCTAATATTTAACCCTGTGAATAAATGGCGTCAAGAAATAATTATATAATAGTCAATTTTTCTCTTTGAAAAAAAATCGCTTTTAAGTAAACTGCGCAAAAAGGTGAAAATGAAGAAATTTAAGCCGATTAGACAGACTAGGGTTTCTGAGGAAGTCACGGAGCAGATAAAGCAATGTATCCTGCTCGGGGATTTCAATGCCGGGGATAAACTCCCAGCTGAACGTGAACTCATGGAGCAATTCCAGGTCAGTAGGGTGGCAATACGCGAGGCCCTTCGTGCGTTGGAGAACTCGGGTTTCGTCTCAACGCGGCAGGGAGCGACTGGTGGAACTTATGTGATCGAGCTTTCCTTCGAGAATCTTTCAAGCGCCTTCATAGACCTTTTCCTGGCCGAAAAAATTTCGATCCCCGAAATGTTCCACGTCAGGGTCCTGATTGAACCTGAGGTTGCCCGTTTGGCGGCCATGAGGATCACTCCTGAATCCACGGAAAAGCTGCTGGAAATACTGGAGAAAGAGGAATCGCCGGTAAACTCCCTTGCAGATGACATTGAAACAAAAACCATGGCGCATTTTGTTCTTGCGGAAATCTGCGGAAATCGCTTTCTGGAAGCCCTTGTGAAATCTCTTATGAGAGTTACAAAAAAAGTTATTGAAGCCGTAAACCCAAACACGTTATCCATGCATCCAGCGGGAATGCACCGTCCCATAGTCGAGGCGGTAATTGCCGGAAAGCCTGATGAAGCAGCGGAGGCCATGAGAAGACACGCTTTGGAATTTGGTGAGGTGATGATCGAAATGGAGAGAGCCCATCGTGAAAGTTTGCGATCAGGGTTCAACATGAAAAACAGTGTGGGTTAAGCGCTTCAATAATCAATGGGAAAATTAAATGAAAAACAGTGAAATATTAGTGGGTAAACGAATTCTTGCTGTCGATGACGAACCTGATGTGCTTGATATGGTTCAGGAGCAGCTTGAAGCATGTGAAATTACAACCTCCGAGAGTTATGAACAGGCTGAAGAACTGCTGTCAAGCGCCTCCTTCGATTTGGCGTTACTGGACATCATGGGTGTGAGAGGATTTGATTTACTTGAGATATGTAGGGACAAAAGACTTCCCGCCGCCATGCTTACAGCTCATTCCATAAATGCGGATAGTGTCAACAGGGCTATGAACTTAGGGGCCATTTCGTTTCTGCCCAAAGAGGAATTGGTAAATATCCAGGAACACCTTGTGGACATCTTCGAAGGCTTGGCTCAAGGTCAAAGCCACTGGAGACGACTTTTTGATCGTCTAGGCCCATTCTTCAGAGATCGGCTGGGACTCACATGGGATAACATCGGAAAACCTAGGAATCCTCCTTACATGTATTAATTCCTTACTTTGAATAATCCAGACTTTTCTGTAAGCCATAGCTCAATCGAACAGCAAAGAATCTTCAGCGTACTTTCTTGGTCCAAAATTTAGCGCCAACCTGGAAATATCGAATCTGCGGCTAAAACCGCTCCTCACTGCAACATCAATTATTCTTCCTGTATAAACAATATGGTATCCAGATTAAATTAAATAAATTGATACCAAATATTGTCAATTCATGGTAATATGGACACTATACACCCATATTCGAAGGTATAGCTTTTCCTGTCTAATAGCTTGAATGTTTTGTAGGCTCTGAGATGAACCTCAAGACCTCATTTTACACTATAGTGTCCATTATCCTGATATTGGCTTCCCCATGGCCGATACAGGCTCAGGGAGTTTTCTGTGGACCAGACGCCTGCCCATTGTTTTCACCTGTGCCCAGGATGAGTGTAGGTTACATGTTTCCTTCCGGGCCCACTACTCTGAAGCTTGTTAAGGTTGGCGAGGAAACCCCATGGCTAACCCAATCGTACAAATTGCAGGGTATTTGGGCGGAGTGGGCGATCCCGGTCAGGACCCCAACTCCGTTAGGCTTTGAGATAAGCGGAGGTTATCTTTTCCTTGGAAACGACCAGTCCCAGGAAACCTATCCACGGGGCCAGTTCGAATCGTATACATTTAAAGGATCGAGGGACTGGGGAACAAGCACCCAGATGATTAATTTTCAAGCGGTTGTAACATATAAATTTACATCATCATTTTTCGGGATCCTGGGCTTCCGGTATGATTCATTCATGACGAAGTTCAGTAACCCCGGGAGTTCGAATGGTAATGTTGATTCTCTGCCGTCTAATCAGGCAGATCTTACCATAAATCTTGATATCCCGTTTTTCGGAATAGGTTATTCCCGGACGCTGAAATTTGGCGGTGATCTGAACATCGGCTTGATCGGCCTTCCAACTCTTCCCGGTGAGCTCAAGTATAAAGAGGTGTTTGGTCGTGGCAAGCATTTGTCCCTGGACAGCACGGAATTCATGTCCGGTTATTTTCTTGAGGGCTGGGCAGGATTGTCATTTCCCGTGATGTCCTGGGTCCAGGTTGGGGCGTTTTCGAAATATAGCGGTGTTTACGGAAAGACTAACGGAAAGACCGCAGGTGGTGTAACGGTAGGGACCACAAAAGAGGAATCAGGTAACTCCAACGCGATTTTCGAAAGCGGCGTCTGGATTGTCGGCGGATCCGTTTCTACCTCTTTCTAGCTGTCAACAGTTGTTAGGTTATCTTTACAGGTATGAACAACGATGCTGTAATAGATGAGTCAACCAAAAAAGCCGTTTTTCTGGTCGCCACAATCGCCGCTTTTATGACGCCCTTTATGGCCTCTTCAATCAATGTGGCCCTTCCCGCAATTGAGTCTAATTTTCAGATCGACACCATTCTTCTTAGCTGGATTCCTACCTCTTATCTCCTATCCACATGTATGTTTCTTGCGCCTTTTGGAAGGCTGGCGGACATAGTTGGCAGGAAGAACGTATTTGTGTGCGGATCGATAATATTTACCATCGCCGCCTGTCTCTCCGCCGTCTCATACAATATATGGATGTTACTGACTTTCCGGGTGCTTCAGGGGATGGGATCGGCAATGATATTCGGGACAGGTATGGCCATGCTCGCCACGGTTTTTCCTCCCGGAGAAAGAGGCAGGGCCATAGGGATCAACGTGGCGGCGGTGTATATTGGAATGGCTGTTGGGCCGTTTATTGGCGGGATATTGACGGAACAATTTTCATGGAGGGGCGTATTTGCGTCAACCGTTCCGCTTGGCGTCTTATGTACTTGTGTTTCACTGTGGAAGCTCAGATGGAAACGCAAGAAAACGGAAGCTGAAAAATTCGACGTGCTGGGATCTATCCTCTACGGCATTGCAATCATCGGCGTCATGTTGGGTTTGTCCAAGCTACCCTCTGTCATCGGGGCGCTGTCCATAGTCGGTGGAATTGGTTTCTTTATCCTATTTGTCAAATGTGAACTTAAGACGCCGTATCCAGTGATAAGCATGGACATGTTCCTAAATAACAGGCCGTTCGCCTTTTCTGGTCTGGCCGCATTGATAAATTACAGCGCAACCTTTGCTGTATCGTTTCTGTTAAGTCTGTATCTTCAGTACGTAAAGGGATTTAGCCCTAAGGAGGCCGGCCTTGTTTTGATGGTTCAACCTATCGCCATGGCCATATTATCCCCATTGGCCGGTAGGGCTTCCGACAGAATTGAACCTCAGCGGGTCGCGTCGCTGGGTATGCTGATTACCGCCGTAGGGCTCTTCCTTATGTCATTTCTGAACGCGAACACCGAGACATCAATGATAACAGCCAATCTTGCCGTTTTGGGGTTGGGTTTCGCGCTGTTTTCCTCACCAAATATGAACGCCATCATGTCTTCAGTTGACAGATCCAGCTACGGATTAGCCTCCGGCGTGGTAAGCTCCATGAGACTCATGGGGCAAATGCTAAGCATGGGCCTCGCCTCGGTCATGTTTGCGCTGTACATTGGTCCAGTTGATTTTTCCCCTAAGATAATTCCTCAGTTTCTCGAGTGTCTCAATAGATCGTTCATCATTTTCGGAATGATATGCGTCATTGGGATCTACTTTTCGCTAGCCAGGGGAAGAATCCTAGAAAGTCCATGAGACTTTCATACAATGATCACGAGACTGAATCTAACCGGGCTATTTTCTTTTAGAAGCAAATCCTGTTAAATGTATGTCGAATTGCTGGAGTCCCTTTGGATTCATACGCCTTCATCCATCATCGACAGAATAGCTCTGTGAAAGATTTAGGAAAAGTTAATCGATGTTTCATCGTGTCAGTCTGAAAACGCGTATACTTCTTATTCTTGGAGCCCTTTTATCAATTACCGCCGCCGGCGCCATCATATCCATATCTCACATGTACGTCATGGACAGGTACATGAACAAGTTTCTGGAGACCGATCTCTTGGCGATTCAGGCGTCCCAGGAGCTCGAGAACGCCCTCGTCATGCAGAAGGGTTATGTTACCTACTATTTCCAGGACAGGGACCCTGCGTGGCTTGATGAACTCCAGAAACATGACACGTCTTTCGAAACATGGCTGAAACGAGCGAGACAACTCGCTGAAATCCCAAAGGAAAGAGATATACTCAATGAGATTGAATCTCAGTATATTCGTTACAGCATGTCCAGGGATGATGTGGTTAATCTCTACAAGGAAGGAAAAGTCCAGGAAGGATATGAACAACACAAAAACGCCAGAAATCAGTTTTTCAAGATAATTGAATCATGTAGGAAGTACAAGACAACTTATGTAGAGCGGGTAAACGATGTCCAGGAATCGTTGAGGGATCGCGCCGGACTCATAAACGCACTGGCGATCAGCGGGCTTGTAATGGTGCTGCTTCTGGGGATAGTGTTGGCCTACATCCTTTTAAATCAGGTGTTGGGTCCAATAAGGAGACTCGCCACATTTTATGACGAGAGGAAGAGCCTCGGGATTGAAGGAAACGAAGTAAAGGCGCTGAGCCGACGTTTTGAGAATCTCCTACAGGATGTGGATCAGACCAGATCAAAGCTTGAATTGAGCCAGGAGCATCTCGAACAGGCCGAAAAATGGGCGCTTGTGGGAAAACTGGCCGCAGGTGTCGCTCACAGTGTTCGTAACCCACTGACGTCTGTTAAAATGCGGCTGTTTTCCATGGAAAGGACATTGGATCTCACCGCAAGCCAGAAGGAGGACCTGGAAGTAATTTCCGAAGAAATCAGTCACATTGACACGATCGTAGGAAATTTTCTGGAGTTTTCCCGGCCTCCAAAACTTAAGATGCATAAAATTAGTCCGTCAGACTCTGTAGACATGGCTGTTCAGCTTCTTAAACACAGGCTTGAATCTTATGACGTCAAGGTTGAGCTAATCCGAGACGTCAGGCTTCCCGAGATTCAGGCTGATCCAGATCAGTTGAAGGAAGTGTTCGTGAATCTGATTGTAAACGCATGTGAAGCCATGGTCAGCGGCGGGCATATAACCATTCGAGAGAGGAAAGAGGTCTTTGAACAGGAAGGCTCTGTTTTGGTGATCGAGATGATGGACGATGGTCCTGGAATACCTGATTCTATTCAGGAAAAACTTTTTCAGCCTTTTTTTAGCACTAAGGAAGAAGGCACAGGCTTGGGACTGAGTATTGTCCAGCGTATAATTGAAGAACACGGTGGATGGGTTGAGCTTGAGTCGCTGGAGGGAAAAGGGGCTATATTTAGAATCAAGCTCCCAGCATCTGGAGATGTGGTGTGGGAAAAATACTGATTGTAGATGATGACGCCCAGTTGCGTCTTAGTTTTGAAAAGATACTCACCGCCGAGGGCCATAAAGTGCTAATGGCGGCCACTGGAGAGAGCGGACTCGAAATTGTCAAGAATGACCGTCCGGAGATCGTTGTCATGGATGTCAGGTTGCCGGGAATGGGAGGACTCGAGGCCTTCAAGGCCATGCACGAGGTCGACGCCAAACTGCCTGTCATAATTATGACCGCCTACGGGACTACAGACACGGCGATAGAGGCAACCAAGCTGGGAGCGTTTGACTATTTGCTTAAGCCCTTTGACATCCCTGAAATGCTCTCAAACATTGACAAAGCCCTTTCAGCTTCAAAATTCATGCGTTCGAGAGTTGAAATTGAACCGGCTCCGGAAGGGGGGGCCACCGAAGTCATTTTTGGACGCAGCAAGTCGATGCAGGAGGTTTATAAGCAGATTGGAAGAGTTGCTTCCACTGCGGCCACAATACTTATCCGTGGTGAGTCGGGCACTGGCAAGGAGTTGGTGGCAAGGGCTATCTATCAGCACAGCGCAAGGGCCAACAGGCCTTTCCTGGTGATAAACTGCGTTGCCATCCCAGAAACTTTACTTGAGAGTGAACTGTTCGGATATGAAAAGGGAGCATTCACTGGAGCGGTAAACCGACGTATTGGGAAGATTGAACAGGCCAACGGAGGAACTGTTTTCCTGGACGAGATAGGCGACATGCCATTTAGCATTCAGGCCAAAATATTGCGTCTACTTCAGGAGAGAAGCATAGAACGACTGGGTGGGCGTTCGCCAATTCCCGTGGATGTTCGAGTGATAGCCGCCACAAACCGAGATCTGGAAGCCGCCCTGCTTGATGGCAGGTTTCGTGAAGATCTTTACTATCGTCTCAAGGTGGTGACGCTCAATCTTCCGCCGGTTCGCGAGCGTGTGGGTGACATTTCTATACTTGCCGAGTATTTCCTGAGACGGTTTTCCGACGAAATGGGGATTGACAGCCCTGGGTTGACAGACAAGGCCAAGGAGGTCATGGAATCCTATTCCTGGCCCGGCAATGTGAGGGAACTCGGAAATGCTGTTCAAAAAGGGCTTATTTTTAGTAGAGGCGCTCCGATATGTTCCGAAGAAATATCGCAGGCGATAAAAATTGAAACTGAAGCCTTGGTTGTGCCGCCTGATCTGCCTCGGGATTCGATTGAGGAATGGATTAAGGCTTCTCTAGCCGCGGGTGGGGATAATCTGTTTGTGGACATGGTAGATCAGTTTTCGAAGATTCTCATGACTCAGGCCCTTTTGCTGACAGGAGGAAATCGATCTCAGGCCGCCAAACTGCTGGGGTTGTCAAGGCCGACGCTGCTGGCCAAGATTGAGAAATACAGGATTAGGATTGAAGCTTCCATAAAAGGCAGTTGAGAAATTGCCCAATGGAAAGAAAGTCAAAACGTCAAGCCAATTTTCATGCCGTGAGCAATCGTAACGTAACGGCATAGACTAAAAAATCGGGCCATGCTGGAAAAGTCAACAGGCAATTTCATATCATCTAATCTCAACGACCCTTTCTTGGGATGTTCCGATGTAATCAGGAACGCCCTCATGGACAAGGGTTCTTTGATAGAAATTGAGAAGGGTGGCAGGATTGTTGCGCCTGGAGACACCGGTGACAAAATAAGATTCCTCGCGTCTGGCAAGGCAAAGGTAGTCGTTCAAGACCAGGACGGCCCTGAAATATCTGTGGACAATCTCTCGCCGGGAGATCTGATCGGCGAAATAAGCTATCTCACTGGTCGGCCAAATCCATCAAACTCGGAAGTCATTGCTGAAGAAGATTCCAGTGTACTGGAAATCCCAGCGGAGCATTTTGAAACCGTTTTGCGTTCGAATCCGGATTTCATGATAGATGTCATGAAAAATATGGCCCGCAAAGTTGTCAGACTTGACCAGAATGTCTACCGGAACACTCGCAAGAAAAGGGCGCTGCAAAATCTAATCAGCAGAGAGGAACATCTTTTTCCTGACTATTTTGTAGGCGAAACAGTTCGGCGTAGAGTTGGTCGTCAACTAGAAGACCTGGCTAATTCTCCGTGGCCGGTTCTAATAACGGGCGAAACTGGTGTTGGAACGGAATTTCTGGCTCACGCCCTTTACAAGTCTTCATCACATCACAAACGTGTTTTCCTTTTTCTGGATCTTATAAGACCATTAACTGAAACGGGTGGTTCTGAGAATTTCTGCGAAATTCCGGAAGAAAGCTCGGACGAGACCGAGCAGCAGATGAGGCTATTTTTCGGCTCAGAATCAAGGAGGGAAGGGCAGACAAGGGTTGAAACCCCTGGATATCTTGAGCTTACTGAAGAAGGGACCCTACTAGTCAGAGGGATGGAACGCCTCACCTTCCTGATGCAGAACAGACTGCTTTTTTCTCTGAAGAAGGGAAAATTCAAAAAAGTCGGGTCGTTTGGTTATCAGAGTTGTGACACTCGTATAATTGGCACGACCAACCTGGATGTTTCAGAGATATCCGCTGAAAAACATCCTCTGCTGCATTGGATGCTTCAGCACTCTATTCACGTTCCACCACTACGCAAGCGACGAAAAGAAATTCCTACGCTGATTCAGCATTATGTCAACAAGTATGCGCAGGAACTTGATAAAGAAATCAACAAACTGCCCAAGGAGGCCATAAAGACACTGGTAAGCTACTCCTGGCCGGGCAACGACCGGGAACTAGCTACGACACTCAAGAGAGCCGTGCTTCTGTCCTCAGATGGTATTCTCAGGCCACAGGACATATATTTTGACCTCAGACGAATTGAAGCTGACGGGAAAATCAATCTCCTCCGTTATCCCGCTATCCGGGGAGCCGTCAAGAGTCCACTCTTTCCGGTAATATTCCAGAGCGCCGCCGCCCCTTTCTTTTTTATACTTCTTGTGCTGCTTTTTCTGGGGCCGGTCAATCCGTCGGCAAACGTTGGATCCCTGTTTAGTTGGGCCATCGGTTGGCCCACCATGATCTTTGGAGCTTTTATATGGGCCCGGTTCTGGTGTTCACTTTGCCCGATGGGGGCCATAGGGCATTTGGCAAAGAAGTTGATATCGTTTGATATCCCCTTTCCTTCATTTCTCAAACAAAAGAGTGATTGGATAATCGCCATATCAGCAATGTTCATAATATGGCTGGAAATTGCCACGGACCTTAGGAGTTCCCCGTTCAATACCGGTCTCTTATTGCTCACAATTATGCTGTTCGCAGTCATTTTTTCCGTCATCTTCGAGCGTCAATCATGGTGCAGATACCTCTGTCCGCTCGGCGGAATGATGGGTGTGCTGGCCAAGGTTTCCCCTTTTGAACTCAGGGCGGATAGAAACGTATGCGCAAGCCAGTGTTCCTCGAATGAATGCTTTGTAGGCACAGCGAAGAGCGAAGGATGTCCCTTCGGGCAAATGGCTCCTTCCCTGCGGAGTAATCGTTTTTGCAAGCTTTGCGGAAATTGTGTAAAAAATTGCCCGCACAGCGCCATCAATCTCAATCTGAGAATACCCGGGCGAGAGATCTGGGAAATGCGCCAGGTTGGAATAGTTACTTCATTTCTGGTCATAAGTATGTTGGGAGGCCTTTTGAGTGAACTGATGGAACCAGGTTCACTTTATGATCAATTTTGCCACTTATTCCCTAACTCTCCTGACCTATTTGTTTTCACTGTATTTTTCGCCGTAGTCATTCTTGGCGTTAATGGTCTGGTCTTCCTCGCCGCAGTGGCTTCCTCTCAGGTTTCCGGCGAAACCACCAAGGAAAATTTCGCCCGTTATGGCTTGACGTTGCTACCGCTTGTATTGACAGGATTCATGGCCTTTCACCTTTATTACCTTATCAACCTTGGCGTTTACTTTCCGATCGTACTCTGGCAGACATTTCATTTCAGTATATTTGAGCGCATGGTGATAACTGTTTCCCCGTCCTGGACGTTTTTTGTTCAACAAGTTTTTGTCCTTGTAGGCGCCTTAGGAACGATTGTGATTCAATTCAGGCTCAGTCGTGCAAAGAATTCCAGCTTATCGGAACATCTGGCCGAGGTCTCTCCTCATGTAGTTACGGCGATTATTATCACCGCAACCCTCCTTTACGCCATTCAGTTGTTTTTTTATTAATCCCTTTCTAGTAGCTTCAGGAGGAGAAACTCGAGGCAGTCATCAGGTCAGCCCTGACCTCAATCACGTAGGATTGAAGCGAGATTCTTGGACACAGTGTCAAGATTTCGCCGGGAATGAGAGGCTAAAAAAATCTTTTCGAGATTAACAAATTCTCACGGTGAACAAATTTGTCGTTGATTATTGACGGAGTGGCCTTACACATGTAATGTGTCAACAATAGTTAGTTGGTAAAATAATTTAGGATTTGACGAGAATTTACGATTTAACAACTTGGTCAATTCCGCCAACTTTTCATGAAATGCCTAGTCCGGTGGTTTTTGTAGAGGTTTGGGGCCCGGCTAAACAGAACATATTTTGTGCGTCCACTAAAAAATAGAATCTTCTATCCGACGATGAGGGAGGAAAGACTTTGGCCAGATTATTTAAACTTGGCTTGGCGTTTTTGTTGTTTGTTCAGTTCTGTCCAGGGGCTGACGAAATTTATCTGTCCTCAGCATGGTCATTCCAGGAATCTCCTGCTCTCGCAGAATTGGTGAAAAAGGGCACTCTGCCGAGTGTGGACAAGAGACTTCCGCAAAATCCAGCGGTAGTAAAGCCTGTTGATACTACCGGCCGTTACGGGGGCACATGGAGAAGAGCGTATACCGGCGTCTCTGACCTCAATGAAACCCGAAAAATAGTCTATGATCCCTTGGTCCGATGGAGCCCGGAATTCAAAATCCAACCAAATCTATGCGTAAGTTGGGATATCCAGAACGAGGGCAGAGTTTATATTCTCAAGTTAATACCGGGTGTAAAATGGTCGGATGGAGCTCCTTTCACTGCGGATGATGTCGTCTTCGCTGTAAATGACACGCTGCTGGACAAGGAGGTGGCTCCATCGGCCCCAAGTTGGCTTGCGCCTGGTGGCGATGAACCGACGGTGACGAAGATAGACGATTTCACAATAAAGTTCGAGTACAAGAATCCGTATGGACTCTTTCTGGAAAATCTGGCCTGTCCCAACGGAATGGCTCTTGTTACAAGACCCAAACATTATCTGATGAATTTTCACAAAAAATACGCCAAGCCGGAAGAGATAGAAGCCCTGTTAAAAGAGAAAAACTCCTCCTCCTGGAACAAATTGTTTGGAGAGCTGATTAACATCCGTAATGCGCTGTTTGTCAATACTGAGATTCCTTCCATACTAGCCTGGATTACAAAAGACCCAGCCCCAGGCAAGAGGTTTGTCATGGAAAGAAATCCTTATTACTGGAAGGTTGATCAGAAAGGTAACCAGCTTCCGTATATCGACTTAGTATCAACCGAATTCGTTAATGAGGCAAACATGGTTTTGTTGAAAGCCGTGGCGGGAGAGATTGACATGCAGGCCAACCACTTGGGTGGCATGTCTAATTCCATTCTCCTGCTCGCCCAACTTGGTTCGGGGAACTTCAGGCTTGTCCCGAAGATCTCGACCGCCTCTGTGGGATTGCTTCTGGCTCCGAATCTGAATCACCAGGATGCTGAGATGAAGAAAATTTTAGGCGATAAAAGATTCAGGATCGCTCTTTCTCATGCCATCCGAAGATCGGAAATCAACAACATTCTGTTCAGAGGCAAGGGCAAGCCTCGTCAAGCGGCTCCCTTAAAGGAATCCCCATTTTATAGCGAATCCTATGAGAATGCTCATTTGAGCTATGATCTCGATCTGGCCAATAAGATGCTGGATGAAATCGGACTCAAGGTTGGCCCGGATGGATGGAGATGTAGGCACGACGGTCAGAGATTGCAGTTGTCTCTTGATGTTATGGCATCCATTCAGGCTTGGGTTGATGCTGCGGAGATATTAGGATCAGACTTCAAAAAAATTAAGATCGATACCGCGGTAAAATCGGAAACCAGGGAACTGTTCCGACAGAGAACTCAGTCCCTCGCACACGATATAGCGCTTTGGCCCGGGGATGGGGGTCTTGAGTGTCTCCTTGAACCCAGATGGTATCTTCCTTACAGCCAGGAAAGCCTCTACGCCCCATTATATGCGCAGTGGTATCAGAGTAGAGGAAAAAGCGGCGAGGAACCCCCTGCTGAAATCAAGACGATGATGGAAACTTTTGACAAGATAGTTCACACGCCCGACGACCAGAAGAAAATTGAGCTTTTCAATAAGATCCTGGCTATCAATGAGGAAAACCTTTACGTGATCGGAATGGTATACCAGCCACCGGATTACTACGTGGTGGCCCCAAACATGAAAAATATCCCTCAGTCCGATTTTCAGAGTTGGATTTATCCTAATCCTGGGCCTATACATCCCGAGCAGTTTTTCTATGACAAGAAAAATTAGAGATCACATTAGTATGGCCCCCTTGCAGGAAAAGGATTCGCAAGAGGGCCATATATTTAGGACTTAATGTTGTCCCTTCTATTGGCCTTTCTAGAATTTAGGCACCGGGAAGAGATAACCACCAAAAATTAGGTAGGCTAGAATCAATGTCCAAATGATATTAAGCCCTTGAGCCATCAAGAAAGCCGCTGCAGGTCTTCCGCCTCCCATAGTGGATATTTCACGGAAATTTGTTTCCAGCCCAATCGATGTAAAAGCCAGCGCAAACCAAATTGTACGAATCCCACCAAGGGAACTCTTGGCTGTGCCAACCGTTTGGGGGCTCAGAATGAACGAAAAGAGAATTGAGGCCGCCATAAACCCTAAAACGAACTTCGGGAATCTTACCCAGATTTCTATCAGTCCAGGTTTTTGAGCGCCCGGGTTCTTTTCGGCTGTCTTGAAAGTCCAGACAACTGCAAGTATGAAGGCGGCGACTCCAATGAGAACGTTTTGGGACATCTTTACAATGACTCCCACTTTCATTGCGGTGTCGCTTATGAGAGCTCCGGCCGCCACCACTGAACCACTTGTGTCTAGTGTCCCGCCTAGCCAGGCGCCGGCCACTTCGTCAGGTATCCCAAACCACTTCGAAATCATAGGCTGCAGTACCAGCATGGGTACAGCGCAGATAAGCACCAGGGATGTCGTGTAGCTAAGTTTCTTGGGGTCGCCCTTTATGGCGCCTGATGTTGCGATTGCCGCTGATACCCCGCAAATGGAAACAGCGCTTGAGAGGATTGCGGCAAATTCCTCATCTATTTTTAATTTCATGCAGATCCAGTAGCATGCGTACCAGATGACCGCAACGACCATAACGCCTTGGATCATGCCAAGTGCGCCTGCCTCAAGGATCTCTCCAAAAAGTATGTTGGCTCCCAGTATTACAAGGCCGGTTTTAATGTAGAACTCTGTTCTAACAGCCGGAAGCAACCAATTTGGAACACCAATCACGTTACTTATGAACAGTCCCAAGGCCAGACACCAAAGGACATATTCGAGTCCATAATAATTAACCGTAGAGTTGCCGGCTATGAACAGAGATAGCCACGCCAGGATGAACACTACCGGGAAACCAATAGCGAACCGAGCGATGTTGACCGACATAAACGCCAAGGCGATCGCGCTAAGTATAAGTATCCCAACGCCGATGTACAAGGATTTTGAAAGGTTCTCGGACTCAAATACCTTCTCCGTGAGGTTGGATGCGCCATCACCTATTTCCTTTCCAAATTGTGAGGCCTTTTTCTTCAAGGAAGCGTCTTTGATTCCTTTAGCGTCTGCTTGAAACTTCTTGGCAGCGTCGCCAACGCCTTTTCTGTCTCCTTTTTCCATGGCGGTTTTGAGAGCTACGGCTTGAGCTTGAAAAGCCGATTCCCCTTTTTCCCCTGCGGTCTTGGCGATTACATCCAAATTGGGGATGGCCTCAGTTATAAGGGTTTTAAATTCGCCCTCCGTTGTCCACTTGAATCTGGGTGTCTTGATTGTCAGGCCTGCAATGACCAGAATAATGATCAAAAACCCCAACCACACTGCCAGCCAGTCTTCGGATCTGATTAGCGCCGACCACTGCGATTGCTTCTCAGACATTTCGTGACCTCCTCTTAATCCATGATAAAATTGAAATACAGAAACCTGTCCTCGAAAAACCCGACGAAGTGAAGTTGTTACCTAACTAGCCGGGAAAACCTATAATCGTAACAACACTTGAGCCAGTCATCAAATCCCATAAAGATAATAGCATGTCCTGCAACCAATCGGCGGTTCCGGTAAACCTCTAAGTCCAGAAAGCCCCGTTGATCCGAGCAACAGAGACTGAATGGATCCAAAAGAATCAGTCTTTATTCGACGTTCGAACAATCTGCGAAATTCAACATAGTCAGTCGAATCCAGTATCTTCTCAAGAGAATGACTACTTAGATTGCCAAAACGACATACTGGTGTTTCAATTTTTCTGCCATCGAAATATCGATGATTCATGTAGGCCAAACTGATACACGGCGAAACAAAACCATCAACGGTCACGAACAGGGTTTTTAACGGATTTTGTTCGCACATGGCGTTTTCCTTGGATGTTAACTCATAAACTCTAAAATTGAGGCCAGATTTTGCAGCCTTTTGTTTTGCTTTCTGTATTGCGAGTAAAACGTCATTCGCTAACTCATCTCCGCCGGTTAGTCCAAATACGCGACTGTTGTCGTTGGCCGAGCTTACAATAACGTCGAGATTTTTTGCTACCAGAAAATCGGCGCCGACCCCTACAGCTAAATCCACCATCTCCGGAAGTTCAAAATAATTTTCTTTCATCATTACAAAAAAAATCATCAAAGTCGGTCTACGGTTAGTTCTTTTTTCTCTAGCCTTTCGGATGTGTTCCAGGTTGTCGATTACCTTATCAAACGAAGATCCAATCCTTATTTTTTCATAGGTCTGTGCAGTGGCTGCGTCAACAGAAAAAGCAACCCAGTCAAGGCCAGCGGCTAAAAGCTGTTCGATTCTGGAAGCGTAGCACAGCAGACCATTGGTGCTAAAGCCCACTCGACAGCCTTCGTCCTTAGTTATTCTAACGATTTGATCAAGATTCGCATGCATAAGGGGTTCTCCCGATCCGGTCAGATCGACTTCTTCCACATGTCGAAAATCTCTGGATAAGGTCCTGTATAAATCGAGATCAATGTCACGCCCGTGATGATGGGAATCCTTCCACGGGCACATTACACATTGAAGGTTACACCGCGTGGTTGGTTCGATCTGAAAAAGACGAAATTTCCTTGGTCTCATGACTGAATTCCTCGACATGCATTTTGAAACAACAACGGGACGAAATCCACAAAAAATTGTGAATGGCAATTTTGTTGACATATCGTAATAACCTATGATAGCCATTGGTAATATAGATGATAGAGTGGGATCCGGAAATCTGATTCAGGACCCAATGATAACTTATACCAAGGTTTTCAGCCATGTCTGTCACAAATGGTTAGAAGTCGTACAAGGAGACAAGAATGCTCAAACGAGACAACTTTCTAGCGTCGTCCCGTGGCATAGTCATCGTAGGAATTGCGATAGGAATCCTTGCGGCGCTTCTCCAGAAATTTGGAAATCCCGGTAACATGGGAATTTGCGTAGCCTGTTTCGAACGCGACATCGCAGGAGCGATTGGGCTGCATAGGGCCGATGTAGTTCAATACTTGAGACCGGAGATAATTGGTTTTGGTCTCGGCGCATTTATTTCAGCTCTTCTCTTTCGGGAATTTAAACCGCGCGGAGGGTCTACTCCGTTGGCAAGGTTTATGCTCGGGGTGATTGCCATGATCGGGGCGCTTGTTTTTCTTGGGTGTCCCTGGAGAGCAATCCTAAGGCTGGCCGGGGGAGATGGTAACGCACTGTTTGGAGTCGCCGGTCTTGCAGTCGGAGTAGGAATCGGGACCCTGTTTTTCAGAGCAGGATACACACTTGGGAGATCAGATAAGCAGCGCATAGGAGCGGGAATAATTATTCCCATTGTACTGCTGGGTTTTCTGGTCCTCAGATTGGTTTTCCCTCAGGTTGAGGGAAATCCTAAAAGTGGAATACTCTTTTACAGCGTTAAAGGCCCTGGTTCCCAGCATGCCTCTTTGCTTATTTCCTTGGTCATAGGAGCTGTTGTTGGAATCCTGGCGCAGAGAAGCAGATTCTGTACCATGGGAGCGCTCAGGGATCTCATTCTTTTTAGGCATGTACACCTTTTCTCGGGGTTTGTGGCGCTATTAGTGGCGGCCTTTGTCGTTAACCTGATTGTAGGTCAGTTTCATCCTGGTTTTGTGGGGCAACCAGTCGCACATACCCAGAGTTTCTGGAATTTCGCAGGTATGGTGGTCGCTGGATTTGCTTTTGCGCTCGCCGGAGGTTGCCCGGGCAGGCAGATCTTCATGTCAGGGGAAGGGGACGGAGACGCCGGAGTGTTTGTGCTCGGTATGATTGTCGGAGCGGCTGTTTCCCACAACTTCGGACTCGCAAGCTCACCGGCCGGTATCGGGCCATACGGAGCTTATGCCGTTGCCATAGGATTGATTGGATGCCTATTGATAGGTTTCACTCATATCGATAGAATAAAATCATGACGGAGGGGTATATGGAAATGAAGGATACTGTGGACGCACGAGGCCTATCATGCCCGCAACCGGTTTTACTTACTATTTCAAAATTAAAAAAAACTGACTCCAATGAGATCGAAGTCATTGTGGACAATGACGTAAGCAAGGAGAATGTTTGTAGGGCAGCGACCAGTCAGGGTTGGATGGTCGATAACGTGTTGGAGGAAACAGATCAATACAAAATTCATATCAGAAAAGCATGATAAAAAAACCGCGCTTTCTCGACAAAGTAGCCAAACAACTCAGGGCACTTGGATCCAATGATAATGGAGGTTCCGATCGCGGTCTGCTCCTGTTCACGAACACGAGTGATGTTATCAAGGCCGAGAGAGCGCTCAAAAAGGAAAACCTGGATATTTCTGTAAAAGGGCCGCCACCTTCTGTTCGCACTGGTTGTGATCTTGCAATAGAGTTTGATTTAAACGTGGCGTTGAAGGTGGCGCACATTCTGGCAGAACACCGAATTGAGCCATTAAATATCATTCCTATAAAAGATGTGCTCCTGGAACCAGTCAGCCTCTTTCAGACAAAGGATTATGGCGAATTTCTAATGGTTAGAGCCGCCAACATGAAGATAACGATCCGAAAGGCGGACGCCACGATAGTTAATATCTCGGGCGGAGGTTGTCCTGACGTTCCGTATCTTGCTGATCAGCTCGTGGGCAAAACCCTTGGAGATTGTCCACCGCCAATCTCTATTGGGCAGACACTCTGCGGCTATGCGCTGCATCTGGCTTACGAGGAATTGAAACGAGCATGTCGTTGTTAATAGTGGGCACAGTTCCTTCCGAGGGTGTTCCTGTGGTTGAAGGAACATGTATACTCAGGGACGGACACATAAAAATCGGCCATTACGAGTTTCCTGTAAATCGTGGCACACCTGCGCTTATAGCATTTGCGTGTGAGATGGCGCGTCTGTTTGGTATTGATCCTCCGCAAGCTTTGCTAGCTGGTGACATTGGGAAAGGCGACGGCAGCGAGAGAGTTTACAGCCGACTGTGTGACACCGTTTCAAACAGAGAACAGAAATTCATCGTTTTTCACTATCTTATGCCCGATGTTCAATGGTTGGGTCGAATTATGATAAGGATTCAGGACTTGGCGACAAGACCCATAATGATCGCTGACGCTGGTTTCATGTATGTGGCCAAAATGGGTGGGATGGCCCAGGAGTTCGATCTTTTTACGCCTGATGTAGGAGAGATGGCTTTTCTTGCCGATGATTCCGCTCCGCATCCATTCTACACTCGGGGTTTCCTGCTTAATGAGAGCCTGCGTATCCCAGAATTGATAAGCATGGCTTATCAAAACGAGAACGCCGCAAGGTATCTTTTAGTGAAGGGCAAAGTGGACTATGTCGCTTCCAGAGATGGAATCGCCGCCGAAATTTCCGAACCCTCGATCGAAAACATGGAACCGATTGGAGGAACCGGTGACAGCCTTACCGGCATTGTGTCAGCCCTGATCGCCGCCGGAGAAGATATTCAGACTGCGGCCATCAGCGCCTGTAAGATTAACCGTTTTATGGGACTCCTTGCCAAACCCACCCCCGCATGGGGCATAAAAGACTTTTTACCTTTTCTTTCAACTGCTATTCAGGAAGCCAAAAATTGTCCATGACTGTGTTTTCTGAGCCAAGTTGACCCGACAAAATTATTAGAAGCGTTAGATTATGGAGCCCATTCGATACCATCTCTTGTTTTAAAAGAAACTGACCTATGCGATGGTCTGATCGAATTGTATCGTATCAAGTGATACTGTAATATGGGCTCAGAGCAAGTTGCTCGTTTCACGATTTAAATCGCGTGCAGGAAAGCGCTTCAATGATATCAATCGCCAATAATGATCCCAAGTGGAATGTCGGATCTACTGTCAGACTGATCGATTCGCATGCGCATATTGAGTTGGAACCCCTTTCAGATAAGATTCCGGAAGTAATAGCCAGGGCCTTGGCGATAGGAGTAGTTGGCATAATTACGGTTGGTATAGATTACGATGACGCTAGGGCGGCGCTCAAAATCGCCAGGGACAATCCTATGGTTTTCGCCTCTATTGGAATTCACCCTCATAATGCTAAGGGAGTAGGGGATGATGATCTTAGCCTGATGGAACAACTTGCCGATGATCCTAAAGTGGTAGCTTACGGTGAAATTGGTCTAGATTTTTTCAGGAACCATTCACCTCATGATGTTCAACGTGGAGTGTTCGAGGATCAGCTCGAACTGGCCAAGAAAAAAAACAAACCAGTGGTGATTCACCTCAGGGACGCTTATGCCGAAGGGCTTGGCCTTCTGGAGAAAAAAGGACCATATCCTGCAGGAGGTGTAATCCACTGTTTCTCCGGAGATGAATCAGACGCCCAACGCGCCCTTGACCTAGGTTTCCATTTATCAATACCCGGAACTGTCACATACAAGAAGAAACAATCAACTCAGATCTATCGTGAGTCATATTCCGGAAGACCGGATTCTTTTGGAAACCGATTGCCCTTTTTTGTCTCCCGAGCCTTTCCGTGGCAAGGACAATGAACCTTCTTTCATTATTCATACTGCTCGGAAAGTAGCGGAGGTGAGGGGAGCTGAATTGAGTGATCTGGCCCTGCTAACTACCAATAACGCAATACGTTTGTTCAATTTGCCATTGTGATGGATTTTGCGGCAAAGTCCTTGACAAGAACGGCTAACAATTTGTACAAAGAAGAGATTGATGGTCCCATCGTCTAGAGGCCTAGGACACCGCCCTCTCACGGCGGAGACACCGGTTCGAAACCGGTTGGGACTGCC